>NZ_BSFQ01000046.1 GCF_027922425.1 Pseudonocardia halophobica
CTATCGCCGTCGCCCACTCCATCCTGGTCATCAGCTGGCACCTGCTCACCGAGGACTGCGACTACACCGACCTCGGCGGCGACTACTTCACCCGCCGAAACACCGACCGCCAACGCGACCGCCTCGTCGGCCAACTCCACAACCTCGGCTACCGCGTCACCCTCGACAAGACCGCGTAGTCAGGCTGCGGTCAATTCACTTCACAGCCCGGCCGGCCGACGCCGGGGCGTCACCGCAGGACGGCCCCGACGCGCTCGGCGGCGAGGGCGACGGCGGCGTCGCGGGCCGCGTTCGCCTCCTCGTTGGTCAGCGTGCGGTCCGGCGCCCGGAACCGGAGGGCGTAGGCGAGCGAGCGGTTCCCCTCGCCGACCTGCGCACCGGTGTAGACGTCGAACAGCCGGACCTCCTCGAGCAGCTCGCCGCCGCCCTCGGTGAGGGCCGCGGCCACCTCGGCGGCCGGGACCGTCTCGGCCGCGACCAGCGCGACGTCGACCGACACCGGCGGGTACGGCGAGATCCGCGGCGCCGGCCGCGCGTCCTGCAGCGGGATCGCGTCGAGGTCGAGCTCCATCGCGCAGGTGCGCGGCGGCAGGCCCAGCGCCTCGACGACCTTCGGGTGCAGCTCGCCGGCGTGCCCGACGACCCACTCCCCCACCCGCAGCGCGGCGCACCGGCCCGGGTGCCAGGGCGCCAGCTCGGCCTTGGTCACCCGCAGCTCGACGCCGGCGGCGGCGCCGACGAGCCGGCCCGCCTCGATCGCGTCCTGCCAGCCGGCCGGGCGCCCGCGGCCCCACCAGCCGCGCGGCTCGCGGTCCCCGCCGAGCACGACGCCGACGTGCACGGGCTGCGCGGGCAGCGCCGCCCGGATCATGGCGATCTCGGAGTCGGTCGGCCGCCGGTCGACGCCAGGGTCCGGCATCGGCACGGGGTTGCGGTGCGGCAGCACGACCTGGCCGAGCGTGTACAGCGCGAGGTCGTCGAACCCGCGGGCCTTGTTGCGCACCAGCGTCTCGAGCAGACCCGGCAGAAGGGTGGTCGCGAGCCGGTCGCGGTCGGCGTCGAGCGGGTTGGCCACCGTGACGGTCCGCCGCCGGACGTCGTCCTCGGGCAGGCCCAGCGCGTCCCACGCCGCGTCGCCGACGAACGGGAACGGCTCCACCTCGACGTGCCCGGCCTCGGCCAGCGCGCGGGACACGGCCCGCTTGCGCAGCTGGGCGGGGGTGAGCCCGCGCCCGGCGGGCGCAGGCGGCAGGGTCGACGGGATGGTCTCGTAGCCCTCGAGCCGCAGGACCTCCTCGACCAGCGCGGCGGGCAGGTCCAGATCCGGCCGCCAGGACGGCGGCGTGGCGACGACCAGGGTGGTCGAACCGGCCTTGCCGTCCCCGCTGGTCTCCAGCTCCACCGCGCAGCCGACCTGGGTGAGCCGCGCGACCGTGGCCCCGCGCTCGTAGCTCACGCCCGCGGTCCGGTCCGGCAGGTCGAGCGGCATCCGGACCGGCGGGAGGATCGGCGCGGCCCCGACGTCCGTGCGGCCCGGCTCGATCCGGCCACCGCCGTGCTCCACCAGCAGGTTCGCGACCGCCTCGGCCGCGATCGGCGGGAGCTGCGGGTCGACGCTCCGCTCGAAACGCTTCGACGCCTCGCTCGGCAGCTTGTGCCGGCGGGCGGCGCGCGCGATCACGGTCGGCGCGAAGTGCGCGGCCTCGATCACGACGTCGACCGACCCGGTCTTGTCGAGCGGGATCTCGGTGGACGCGCCGCCCATCACGCCGGCGAGGCCGATCGGGCCGGAGTCGTCGGTGATGACCAGGTCGTCCGGGTCGAGGGTGCGCTCGACGTCGTCGAGCGTGCGGAGCTTCTCCCCCGCCTCGGCCCGGCGCACCACGATCCCGCCCTGCAGCCGGGTCGCGTCGTACGCGTGGATCGGCTGGCCGAGGTCGAGCATCACGAAGTTGGTGACGTCGACGGTCAGCGAGATCGGGCGCATGCCGGCGGCGAGCAGGCGGCGCTGCATCCACCACGGGGTGGGCGCGCTGGCGTCGACGCCGGTCACGCGACGGGTGACGAACCGCGGGCAGCCGGCCTCGTCGGCGATCCGGACCGGCCAGGCCGGGCCCTCCGCCTCGGGGACCCGCACGCGTCTCGCCGGGTCGGTGTAGTCCTCGCCGAGCGATGCGGCCAGCTCACGCGCGATCCCGCGCACGGCGAAGCAGTAGCCCCGGTCCGGGGTGATGGCCAGCTCGACGACCGGATCGTCGACACCGAGCAGCGGCAGCGCGTCCGTGCCCGGCTCCGCGGTGCCCGGCGGCAGGACCAGGATGCCCGAGTGGTCCGCGCCGAGGCCCAGCTCCTTGGCGGAACAGATCATGCCGTCCGAGGTCCGGCCGTAGGTCTTCCGCGCCGAGATCGGGAACGGGCCGGGCAGGACCGCGCCGGGCAGCGCAGCGATGATCAGGTCACCGACCACGAAGTTCCGCGCGCCGCAGACGATCTCGCGCGTGGTGTCGCCGAAGTCGACCCGGCAGAACCGGATCGGCTTCTTGAACTCGGTGAGCTCCTCGATCTCCGCGACCCGGCCGACGGTCAGCGGGCCGGTGAGCTCCGGGGTCCCGTGGATCTCCTCGAGCTCCAGGCCGACGCGCACGAAGGCCTCGCCGACCGCCTCCGCGTCCGCGGGGACCTCGGCGACGTGGTCGCGCAGCCAGGACAGGGGGACTCGCACCGAATACTCCTCAGATACCGAACGCGCGGCTGAACCGGACGTCGCCCTCGACCATGTCCCGCATGTCGGGCAGGCCGTTGCGGAACTGCAGGGTGCGCTCCAGGCCCATGCCGAAGGCGAAACCGGAGTAGACCTCCGGGTCGACGCCGCAGGCGCGCAGCACGTTGGGGTTGACCATGCCGCAGCCGCCCCACTCGACCCAGCCGGCGCCGCCCTTCTTCTCCGGGAACCAGACGTCGACCTCGGCCGACGGCTCGGTGAAGGGGAAGAAGCTCGGCCGCAGGCGAGTGGTCGACTCCGCCCCGAACATGGCGCGGGCGAACGCGTCGAGCGTGCCCTTGAGGTGCGCCATCGTGATGCCCTTGTCCACCGCCAGGCCCTCGACCTGGTGGAAGACGGGCGTGTGGGTGGCGTCGAGCTCGTCCGTGCGGAAGGTCCGCCCGGGGCAGACCACGTACACCGGCAGCTCGCGCTCCAGCAGGGCCCGGACCTGCACCGGCGACGTGTGCGTGCGCAGCACGGTGCCCGAGTCCTGCCCCTCGCCGAGGTAGAACGTGTCCTGCATGGTGCGCGCCGGGTGGTCCTTGCCGAAGTTCAGCGCGTCGAAGTTCAGCCAGGAGGACTCCACCTCGGGACCCTCGGCGACCTCGTAGCCCATCGCGACGAACACGTCCGCGATCCGCTCGGCGATCTGCGTGATCGGGTGCCGGGCGCCGCGGGGCCGCCGGTCCCAGGGCAGGGTGACGTCGACGGACTCCTCGGCCAGCACGCGGGCGTCCCGCTCCGCGAGGAGCACCTCGCGGCGGGCGTCGAACGCGGCCTGGACCTCCTGGCGGGCCGCGTTGACGCGCTTCCCGGCGTCGGCCCGCTCGGGGCCGGGCAGGCTGCCGAGGGAGCGGCGGGCCAGCAGCACCGGCGCCTTGTCGCCGAGGTGCGCGGGCTTGGCCGCGGCCAGGGCGTCGAGGTCACCGGCGGCGTCGAACGCCTCGACCGCGGCCTTGACGGCGGCGTCGAGCGACGCGGCGTCGAGCAGGTTCTCGGTCATCGGGTTCCCTCATGCACGGTCGGTGATCCTAGAGCGCCGGTGCGCGGCGCTCGCGTACAGGCAGACCGCCGCGGCGGCGGCCAGGTTGAGGCTCTCGGCGCGGCCGTAGAGCGGGACCCGGACGCGGTGGTCGGCCGCCGCCAGCACGGTCTCCGGGACCCCGTGTGCCTCGCCACCGAATATCCATGCCACCCGGCCGCCGAGGACCTCCCCGGCCTCCGGGGCGTGCAGGTCGAGCTCGCCGTGCCCGTCGGCCGCGAGCAGGGTCAGCCCGGCCGCGCGGCAGGCGTCGAGCACGCGGGTCGTGTCCCGGTCCCGGGCGACGGGCAGGTGGAAGACGCTGCCGGTGGAGGCCCGGACGGCCTTGCCGTTGTGCGGGTCGACGCTGTCCCCGGCCAGCAGCACCGCGTCGGCGCCCGCGGCGTCGGCGGCGCGCACGACGGTGCCGGCGTTGCCTGGCTCGGAGACGCCGGCGAGGACGGCGACGAGGTGCGGGGAGCCGTCGAGCGCCGCGGCGACGGGGACGTCGATCAGGTCGCAGACGGCCACGAGGCCCTGCGGGGTGACCGTGTCGGAGAGGACCTCGGCGATCCGGTCGCCCACCACGGTCACCGGGATGCCCTGGCCCTCGGCGATGCCGACGATGTCGGCGTTGCGCTCCACCGCGAGCGGGGTCGCGAACAGCTCGTGCACCCGGACCTCGCCGGTGACGGCCTCGCGCACGGCCTGGGCGCCCTCGACGAGGAAGCGCCGGGCCTTCTCACGACCCGCGCGCCGCAGCAGCTTGCGGGCTGCCACGACGCGCGGGGTGCGTTCCGTTCCGAGCATGTGCTCGGTCAGGCGGCGCTCTCGTTCTGCGACGCCTGGGCCGGGACGTTGGCCTTGGCGACCTCGACCAGGGCGGCGAACGCGGTCGGGTCGCTGATCGCGAGCTCCGACAGGTTCTTGCGGTCCACCTCGACGCCCGCGACCTTGAGGCCCTGGACGAAACGGTTGTAGGTCATGCCGTTGGCGCGGGCCGCGGCGTTGATCCGGGTGATCCACAGCTGCCGGAAGTCGCCCTTCCTGGCGCGACGGTCCCGGTAGGCGTAGGTCATCGAGTGGAGCTGCTGCTCCTTGGCCTTGCGGTAGAGCCGCGACCGCTGACCGCGGTAGCCGGCGGACGCCTCGAGGATCGTCCGGCGCTTCTTCTGGGCGTTCACCGCGCGCTTCACGCGTGCCATGGGTCTGTCCTGTCTCTCGGGTGGCCGGCCCGGGGGGCTGGGCAGGCCGGTTCAGCGGGTGGGTGCGGTGAGGCTCAGCGGCCGAGCAGCTTCTTGACGCGCTTGACGTCGGCCTTGTTCACCGGGACGACGCCGGAGAGGTCCCGGGTCTCCTTGCTCGACTTGACCTCGAGCCGGTGGCGCAGGCCGGTCTGCTGGCGCAGGAGCTTGCCGCTGCCGGTCACCTTGACCCGCTTGGCCGTTCCCTTGTGCGTCTTGTTCTTGGGCATGACTGATCCGTTCGGTGTCGCGGTGCGCCCCTCGCGGGGCGCACCGTGGGGGACCTCCCGCACGGGGCGGGGAGGTTCGTGCCGCTTGCTTCAGACTCAGGCCTGGGGCTCGGCCTCGGCCGGGGCCTGCTGGGCCGCCGGGCGCTTGGCCGGCTTCTTGGTCGGAGCGAGCACCATCGTCATGTTGCGGCCGTCCTGCTTCGGGGCGGCCTCGACGGTCCCGAGCTCCTGCACGTCCTCGGCGAGCCGCTGCAGCAGCCGGTAGCCCAGCTCGGGCCGGCTCTGCTCGCGACCGCGGAACATGATGGTGACCTTGACCTTGTTCCCGCCCTCGAGGAAGCGCACGACGTTGCGCTTCTTGGTCTCGTAGTCGTGGGTGTCGATCTTCGGCCGGAGCTTCTGCTCCTTGATCACCGTGAGCTGCTGGTTCCGCCGGGACTCCCGGGCCTTCTGCGCGCTCTCGTACTTGAACTTGCCGTAGTCCATGAGCTTGCAGACGGGCGGGCGGGCCTGGGCCGCGACCTCGACGAGGTCGAGCTCGGCCTCCTGCGCCAGCCGCAGGGCGTCCTCGATACGCACGATGCCGACCTGCTCGCCGTTCGGGCCGACGAGTCGGACCTCGGGAACGCGGATGCGGTCGTTGATGCGTGTCTCTGTGCTGATGGGGTCTCCTCGTTGTGCCGTCATGTCTCGCGACGACAAGCAAAGACCCGTCGATCAGAGCGGCCCGCGCTGAACGCGGACCGCCGACCGGGACCCGGACACCTTGCATGCGGTGAGCGGGTGGGAGCGGGGCTCCACTTGATCGCCCTGACGCGCGGTTCAACGCGCGACGGGGTGGTCGCATTCCGCAGGGTACACGGCCCCCTCTCCCCCGTCATCGAGGGGGCGGGGCGGGGCGGGTTGCGGTACATCCGCCGCGTGGGAGCGGTTCCTGCACCACGATCCGAACCGAGCGCGGTTCCCGGTGCCGGGTCCGGCCGCACACGCGACGATACCGCCTCGGTCCGGCGATGCTGCGGACATGCAGCTACGCCGGGTCCTCGAGCGCCAGGCCGGAGTCGTCTCGCTGACCCAGGCCGTGGCATGCGGACTGTCTCCGGACGTCCCGCAGCGGCGTGCGGTGGCCGGCGAGTGGACCCGAGTGCACCCTGCCGTCTACCTCGTGGGTGGGCACCGACTCACCGACGCCGCGCGGGTCTGGGCTGCGCAGCTGTGGGCCGGTGAACGGGCTGTGGTGTCGGGCGAGGCAGCGGCGTGGTGTCACGGGATGCTGCCGCGTGCCCCTGCGATCGTCGGCGTCACCGTGCCACGCACCCTCCATCCGCGGGCACCCGCGGGCATCCGCGTCCGGCGGCGCGACCTCGACCCAGCCGACGTCACCCTGGTCGCCGGGCTTCCCGTCACGAGCACGGCGCTGACCACTTTGGAGACGGCCGCGACCCGCCACGAGGGCTCGGTGTTCCTCGACCGGGCACTGCAGAAGCACGTCCGGCTCGAGGATCTGGTCGACTGCTTCGACCGCAATCGGGGTGCGCGCGGCTGGCCCGCCGTGCGGCTGCTCCTCGACGCCGCGGCCGACGGCGCCGAGTCCGCGGCCGAGCGACTCCTGATCGGCCTGCTGGAGAGCGCCGGGGTTGATGGCTGGACGCTCGGCCTGCGGGTGGGGCCCTGGACCGTGGACGTCGCCTTTCCCTGGGCCCGCATCGCCATCGAGGTCGACGGATGGGCCTGGCACCAGGACGTCGAGCGGTTCCGCGCGGACCGCCGGAAGCAGAACGCGCTGGTCACGGCTGGCTGGATTCCGCTCCGCTTCACCTGGCACGACCTCCACAACCGCCCGGCCGCGGTCCTGCGGGAGATCCATGCCGCCCTGTCCGCAGCGGCGTGAACGAGTTGTGGTGCAGGAGCCGCTGTGGAGCGGCTCCTGCACCACGATCGGACGGTCAGGAGGCCTGGAGCTTGCCCTCGCGGGCGGCGCGGCGCTCGAACCACACCGTCATGAGCGGCGGGATGCTGGAGATGAGGGCGAGGACCAGGGTACCGGCGCTCCAGCGGAGGCGGCGCGCGGCGAGCAGCGTCACGACCACGTAGAGCACGAACAGGGCACCGTGGATCGGACCGAAGATCTGCACGCCGATCTCGTTCTGCACGACCACGTACTTGAAGAACATGCCGATCAGCAGGCCCACCCAGGAGCAGGCCTCGGCGATGGCGACCGCGCGGAAGAGCCGGCCGATACCGGTGACGGCGGTGCCCGTGTTGGCGGTGTCGGTGCTCGTGCTCATCGCACTCCAGTCTGGTTTGTCCGGATCGACGGTTCACCGTCCATGGTGCCCCATGGAACGCCCACAACTTCTACCGGGTGTCGAACTCCACGTCGCCGATGAGTTCCGGGAGCGGCCGCGGTCGTACGAGCAGACGGACCACCGAGGAGGACCCGTGACCGCCGCCACCGCCAGCACCGTCCCGACCCTCGACCTGGAGCCCGCCGCCCGCCGGCTCGCCGCGCTGCTCCCGGCGATCCGCGCCGAGCAGCTCGCGGACCCGACGCCGTGCCCGGACTTCACCGTGGCCGCCCTGCTCGACCACCTCATGGGGCTCACGACCGCCTTCACCGACGCCGCGCACAAGACCCCTGCGGGCGGTGGGCCGCCCGTCCCGTCGGCCGCACACCTCGACCCCGACTGGCGCACCGAGCTGCCGGACCGGCTGGCCGCGCTGGTCACCGCCTGGCGTGAGCCCGCCGCCTGGGAGGGCGAGACCGAGGCGGGCGGCGTCGTGCTGCCGGCGCAGGTGCACGGCGTCGTGGCGCTCAACGAGATCGTGGTGCACGGCTGGGACCTGGCCCGCGCCACGCGCCAGCGCTTCTCGGTCGATGCCGCGAGCGCGGCCGCGTGCCTGGAGTTCTGCTCGTCGTTCGCCCAGGGCGAGGCGGTCGACGGCCTGTTCGGCCCGGCCGTGCCCGTCGGCGAGGGCGCCCCGGTCTTCCACCAGGTGCTGGGCTACGCCGGCCGCGACCCGCGCTGGTCCCCGAACGGATAACGGCGTGCGCGGCGGCGAGAATGCCGCCGTGGAACGGCCCCATCTGCAGACCCTCAGCGTCCACGCGGGCAACGACGTGGACCCCGGCACCGGCGCCATCCGCCGCCCGGTCGTCATGGCCAACTCGTACGCGCTGCCGGACGACCCCTCCGCGCTGAGCTGGTCGGACTTCGGCACGCCCCTCTACACCCGCAACGGCGGGGCCAACCAGGGCTGGCCCGAGGAGAAGCTGGCCCTGCTCGAGACCGCGGGCGAGCGCGGGAACGTCGATGCCGTCGCCCTGGCCAGCGGGGTCGCGGCCCTGCACGCGGTGTTCTTCACGTTCCTGCGCAGCGGGGACCACGTGGTGTCGTCGGACGTCACGTACGTGGCCGTGTACCGGCTGCTCACCGAGCTGCTGCCGGAGAAGTACGGGATCACCGCGACGCTCGTCGACTCCTCGGACCCGGAGGCCGTGCAGGCCGCGATCCGCCCGGAGACCCGGCTCGTGCACGTCGAGACCCCGGCCAATCCGACGACGCGGATCACGGACGTCGAGGCCGTCGCGCGGATCGCGCACGAGGCGGGCGCCCTGCTCAGCGTCGACGCGACCTTCGCCACGCCGGTCCTGCAGCGTCCGCTGGCGCTCGGCGCCGATCTCGTCGTGCACTCGCTGACCAAGTACCTCAACGGCCACGGCGACGCGATGGGCGGCGCGGTCATCGGCGACCGCGCGCTCACCGACCGGATCCGGGCCGACGCGATGGTCAACGTCGGCGGCGCCATCAGCCCGTTCAACGCCTGGCTGATCATGCGCGGGGCGGTGACCCTGCCGTTGCGGATGCGCCAGCACTGCGAGAGCGCGCAGGCGGTCGCGGAGTTCCTGCACGCGGACCCGCGGGTGGCCTATGTCGCCTATCCCGGCCTGCCCGACCACCCGCAGCACGCGCTCGCCGCCCGCACCATGACCGGCTTCGGCGGGATGCTCGCCTTCGCGGTCCGCGGCGACGCGGACACGCAGAACCGGTTCGTCGCGAACCTGCGGGTGATCACGTCGGCGGTGTCCCTCGGCCACGACGAGTCGCTGATCGTGCACGTCTCGGGCGACGACGAGCGCGCCGGTGCCTACCCCGAGGAGTTCCGGCGCTGGGGCCACCTGCGCTTCTCGGTCGGTCTCGAGGACCCGCGGGACCTGGTGGCCGACCTCGACCGGGCGCTGACCGAGACCCTCGGCCCCCGCTGACCACCCCGCGAGTCGGCAGGCGCGACTCGCGGTCAGTCGCCGTTGTCGCCGCCGTTCCCTCCGCCCCCGTTGTCGCCGCCGTTGTCGCCGTTGTCGCCTCCTCTGTTCCCGCCGTTGTCGCCGCCGCGGCTGCCGTTGTCGGTGGGGCGGTCGGTGGGGGCGGTCTCGCCCTGGCCCTGTTCCGGGGCGGGCGGAGCGACGACCTGGACGGACGGGATGGTGCCGGTGAGGTAGCGGGGGTCGGTGGGCGGGAGCGGGGCCACCGGCTGGCCGGCGAGGATGTCGCCGAAGGCGCGGTAGAAGGTGCGCGCGGGGGCCTTGCCGCCGTAGATGTTGCCGCCCGAGCAGGTGCGGGGCGGGCTGCCGTCGCAGATCGGCCTGGGCGAGTTGGAGTCGTCGAACACGATCGCCGCGCCGGCGAGCTGCGGCGTCGCGCCCACGAACGCCGCCGACTTGTACTCCTGCGTGGTCCCGGTCTTCGCCGCGATGGGCCGGTTCCACCCCATCTGCCCGGCGGCGGCCGCGGAGGTGCCGCCCGCGGCGTCGTCCTTCGACAGGCCCGTCATGAGGGTGTCGGCGATGGCCGGGTCGAGCGCCTGGCGGCAGGCCGCCTGCGTGACCGAGACCGACGCACCGGCGCGGTCCGTGATCGACTGCAGCGGCGAGGGCGGGCACCAGGTGCCGTGGCTGGCCAGCGTGGCCTGCACGTTCGCCAGCTCCAGCGCGCTGGTCGGCGTGACGCCCAGGGTGAACGACGCCTGGTTCTGCTGCTTCATGACGTCCGCGATCGAGGCCGTCCCCGGCTTCCCGCTGTACGGCGTCTCGGCCAGCGACGTGAGCCCCAACCGGACCGCCATGTCCACCACCGGCGGGACCCCGGTGCTCTCCTCCAGCTTCACGAACGCCGTGTTGGGCGACTCGGCGAGCGCGTCCTGCAGGGTCAGCGCCGTGCGGTAGTTGCCGGCGTTGCCCACCGGGATCGGGCGCCCGGCCCCGTTCCTGTAGATCGGCGAGGTGTACCCGCTGGGTGGCACCGGGATCACGGTGTCGATGCCGATCAGGTGCTGCTCCATCGCCGCGGCCGCCGTGAAGATCTTGTAGACCGAGCCGGCGCCCATGTTCTCGGGCTCGTAGGGCAGGCCGTAGCTCGACTCGCCCTGCTTGTTGCCGAAGGTGCGGTTGGCCGCCATCGCGACGACCTGGTGCGCGTCCGTGCCGGGGCGGACCACGGCCATGACGTCGGCGACGTGCGGCTGGGTCGGCGGCACCTGCCCGTCGACCGCCGCCTTGGTCTTGGCCAGCGCGTCGGGATCCAGGCTGGTCCGGATGGTGTACCCGCCGCCCGACAGGGCGTCCGTGGGGAAGCCGGACTGCTCGAGGTAGGCGAGCACGTAGTCGCAGAAGTAGCCGGCGTCGCCCGCGCCGATGCAGCCCTCGGCCGGGATCGTCGGGTCCGGCACCACGCCGAGCGGCGCGGTCGCCGCCTCCGACGCCTGCTCCTGGCTGATCGACCCCTGCTGGCGCAGCGCCTCGATCACGACGTTGCGCCGGCCGGTGGCGCCGTCGGGGTGCGTGACGGGGTCGTACTCGGCCGGGCTCTGCACCATTCCGGCCAGCAGCGCGGCCTGCGGGACGGTCAGTGCGGCGGCGTCGACCCCGAAGTACGCCTGCGCCGCGGCCTGCACCCCGTAGGCGCCGTGCCCGAAGTACACGAGGTTGAGGTAGCGGGTGAGGATCTCGTCCTTCGACAGCTCGTGGTCGAGGCTGACCGCCAGCTCGGCCTCCTTGAGCTTGCGCGCGTAGCTGGGCGCGACCGCGGCCTGCCGCTCGGCGTCCGTCCGCGCGGCGACGTAGAGGTCGTAGTTCTTCACGTACTGCTCGGTGAGCGTCGACGCGCCCTGCGTGGCTCCGCCGTTCGAGTTGTTGACGAGCGCGCGGGCGGCGCCGATCGGGTCGAACCCGCCGTGCTCGTAGAAGCGGCGGTCCTCGATCGCGACGATCGACGCCTTCATCGCCTGCGAGATCCGGTCGCTCTCGACCGGGACGCGGTACTGGTCGTAGAGCGAGGCGACGGTCCGGCCCGTGGCGTCCTCGATCGTGGTCACCGCGGGCAGCACGCCCGCCTCCAGATCCGCGTTCGTGCCCACCGCGGAATCGCTCACCGCGCCCGCCAGGAGCCCGATTCCGCCGGCGACCGGGAACAGCATTCCGGCGACCAGGACACCGGCCACGACGACCAGCACCGCCAGCCGCCGCACACCCCACGCGAGACCCACGGGTGCACTGTCTACCAGCAGGGACCGTCAACCGCCGGTGAGCCCACGATCATCCCGAAACGCCCCTTCCGGACGATCATCGGCAATTCGTACGCAATTCCCGCGGACGCCGGAGGAATTGCGCACCCGGCTCTGGAGTGCGATTCCGCGGAGGCGCACACTGGGCGGGTCGCGCGAGGCGGAGGGACGACGATGGGTGAGCTGAGCGTCTGGCACTGGCTGGTCGTCATCGGGGTGTTCGTGCTGCTGTTCGGGGCCCGCAAGCTGCCCGAGGCGGCCCGCGGACTCGGCCGGTCCGCCCGCATCCTCAAGGCCGAGCTGCGGGCGGAGGACACCGCGCCCGCCCCCGCCGAACCGACCACACCTGCGGAGCCGCCGGCCCCCGCATCGCCCGCGGCGACGGCGGCGGGACCGGAGTCCGCCCCCGCCCCGGAGGCGACGCGCCCGACCGTGACGTGAGAAGACCCCGCCCAACGGTCGGTCGACACCGCTCCGGGCGCGACCTAGCGTCGTCCGGGTGAAGGTCAGGATCGGGATCGGGTCGCTGCCCACGCCGGCGACCGGGGACGGCGGCTTCGCGGAGCTGGTCGACGAGATGGAGGCCCGCGGGATCGACTCCCTCTGGCTGCCCGACCTGGTCGGCACCGACTCCGTCGACGCGCTGACGGGCATGGCGTTCGCGGTCGGCCGCACGCGCTCGCTCAAGGTCGGCACCGGCGTGCTGGTGCTGCCCGGCCGCAACCCCGCGCTCGTCGCGGCGCAGCTCGCGTCCCTGGCGGCGTTGGCGCCCAAGCGGATCCTGCCCGCCTTCGGCGTGCGCCCCGCCCGGGCCCGGGAGCGCCAGCTCTACCCCGTGCCCGACGGGAAGCGCGCCGCGGTGTTCGAGGAGGCGCTCGTCGTGGTCCGGCGGCTGCTGGCCGAGGAGCGCGTCACGCACCACGGCGAGTTCTTCGACCTGGACGACGCGACGATCGGTCCCCGCCCGCCCGGCCGCCTCGACCTCTGGCTCGGCGGGCGCGCCCCCGTCGGCCTCGAGCGGATCGGCCGGCTCGCCGACGGCTGGTTGGGGAGCTTCGTCACCCCCGCCGAGGCCGCCGAGTGCCGGGAGACGATCGAGCGCGCCGCCGCGGCCGCGGGCCGGGAGATCGAGGAGGACCACTACGGGACCAACCTTGCCGTGGTCCCGCCCGAGGCGACCGCCGCGCAGGTCGAGGCGGCCGTCGCGGCGTCGCTGGACCGGCGGCCGGACGTGGACCCGCAGAAGATCGTGGCGCACGGCTGGGCCGAGGCGCGCGACCGGATCCGCGAGTACGTCGACGCCGGGCTGACCAAGTTCGTGGTGCGTCCGGCCACGCCGGTCGCCTCGTGGCAGGGCTTCCTCGACGCGTTCGACCAGGAGCTGCGCCCCCTCGAGACGTGAACACCGAGACTGAGCGCCGGGACGTGAGGGCGGGCGGCCGGTGTGGCAGGGTTCCGACACGTGAGCGTCCGACGGGTCCGTGATCGAGACGAGGCGGGCCGCGCCCGCAACGCGCGCCCCCGGGACGCGGCCGGGCGGCCCCTCCCCTACGGCACCCCGGGCGTCCCGCAGATTCCCGACGATCTCGACCTGACCCCCGAGGAGACCGTCACCGAGGCCCAGCGGCTGCTCGACGAGGGGCTGCCCTTCCAGGCGCACGAGGTCCTGGAGGCGGCGTGGAAGTCGTCCGGGCCCGAGACCCGCGACCTGTGGCGGGCGCTCGCCCAGTACGGCGCCGGGCTCACGCACGCCCAGCGCGGCAACGCGCGCGGGGCCGTCTCGCTGCTCGAGCGGGCGTCGGACGGGATCGCCCGCTGGGTCGGCGACCCGCCCGCGGGCCTCGACCTGCGCGGCCTGCAGGACCACGGCTTCGCCCTCGCCGCGCGGATCGAGCGGGCGGGCAGCACGGACGACGTCACGCCCGAGGACCTCCGCCCCGCGCTGCGGGGGTGATCACTCAGCGACCTCGTCGACGGCGCGCAGGACGCGGAGGGCGTTGCGGCCGGCCAGCTTCCCGCAGTCCGCGGCGCTCCAGCCGCGGGCGAGCAGGGCGTCGAACAGCCGCGGGTAGGCGCTCACGTCCTCCAGCCCGGCGGGCAGCTCGGCGACACCGTCGTAGTCGCCGCCGATCCCGATGTGGTCGATCCCGGCGACCTCGCGCACGTGCTCGAGGTGGGCCACGACGTCGTCGAGCGTGGCCCCGGGCGGCGGCGGGCCGTCCCAGGCCGCGGCGAAGGCCTCCCGCGCCCGCAGGTCGCGGTGGTCCCGCCCGGCCGCGGCCATCGCATCGGCCAGCCGGGCGTCCCAGTCCGCGACCGCCCGCGAGACGAACCGCGGGACGAAGGTCACCATGCAGACGCCGCCGTTGTCCCGCAACGACTCCAGGACGCCGTCGGGCACGTTGCGGGGGTGGTCGGTGACCGCGCGGGCCGACGAGTGCGTGAACAGCACGGGCGCCGTGGTGGTGGCGAGGGCCACGCGCATGGTCGTGGCGGCGACGTGCGAGAGGTCCACGATCATGCCGATCCGGTTCATCTCGCCGACGACGGTGCGGCCGAACTCCGACAGCCCGCCGTGCACCGGCTCGTCCGTCGCGGAGTCCGCCCACTCGGTGTTCAGGTTGTGCGTCAGGGTCAGGTAGCGGACCCCCGAGCGGCGCAACGCCCGGAGGACCTGCAGCGACCCGCCGATGCTGTGCCCGCCCTCGGCGCCGAGCAGCGAGGCGATCCAGCCATCGGCGAAGGCCGCCTCCACCTCGTCGGCCGTCGTGACCACACGCAGGTCGGCCGGGTAGGTGTCGGCGAGCCGGTGCACCCGCTCGACCTGCTCGACGACGGCCCGGACGGCGGCGTCGCCGGTGTACGAGCAGGGCACGTAGACCGACCAGAACTGCCCGCCCACCTTCCCGGCGCGCAGCCGCGGCAGGTCGGTGTGCAGCCGCGGCTCGCCCCGGGCCAGGTCGGGCTCCGGCTCGCCGAGCGTGCGCAGCGCCCAGGGCAGGTCGTTGTGGCCGTCGATCAGCGGGGTACCGGAGAGCAGGTCGGTGGCGTGCACAGCCGAGCAGTGTGCACCGGTGATCGCGGACCGGCAGACTGGGCCGCGTGGACGGCTCCCCCCGCGTGGCCCGCGTGGCCCTGGTCCTGCACCCGCGCAACGACGTCACGGAGGTCGCCGAACGCGTCGTCGGGCTGGCGAACGCCCAGGGCGTCGAGGTGCTGGTCCGCGCCCTCGACGCGGGCCGGGTCCCCGGCGCGGTCCCGGTCGGCTCGGACGAGCTGGCCGCGGAGGCCGACGGCGTGGTGAGCCTCGGCGGCGACGGCACCATGCTCGGCGCCCTGCGCCTGGTGGCCGACAAGCCGGTCCCGGTGCTCGGCGTGCACCTCGGCAACCTGGGCTTCCTCGTCGAGGTGCACCCCTCGGAGCTCGACTCCGCGCTGGCCCGGCTGCTCGACGGGGACTTCGTGGAGGAGCCGCACAGCGCCCTGCGGATCACCGCGGGCGAGCGGCGGGCGGTCGCGTTCAACGACCTGGCCCTCGCCCGGCACCCCGGGCGCGGCACGGTCGACGCCACGCTCGCCGTGAGCGGCCTGCGGTACGGCTACTACCGGTGCGACGCGCTGGTCGTCGCCACGGCGGCCGGCTCCTCGGCGTACAGCTACGCGGCCGGCGGGCCGCTGGTGTCGCCGTCGGTGGGCGGGATCGTGGTCACGCCCTCGGCGCCGATGTCGGGGATCTCCCGGCCGCTGGTGCTGTCCGAGGCGGACACCCTGCAACTGGAGCTCAACCCGCGGTGCGGGGCGCTCGCCCTGGAGGCCGACGGGATCGGGCACGGCGAGGTCGGGCCCGGGGACCGGGTGGAGATCGCCGTGCAGGCCGCGGCCGGGCGGGTCGTCCGGCTGGATCCGGACGTCCACGCCCAGCGGAGCCGGGTCAAGCTGAGCCTGCTGGACCTCCCCCTCCTCCCCGAGCAGCTGCGCGAGCTGCTGCCCGGGGAGGTGCGGGAACGGCTGGAGGCCCGCAGCGGCTAGGTCGTCCTAGTAGACGATGACGCCGCGGATGTTCTTGCCGTCGTGCATGTCCTGGTAGCCCTGCTGGATCTCGTCGAGCGAGTAGGTCTTGGTGATCAGCTCGTCGAGCTTGAGGTGCCCCTGCTGGTACATCTCCAGCTGGCGCAGGATGCCGAAGCTCGGCGCCGAGGCACCGAACAGGGCGCCCTGCAGGCGCTTCTGGAACAGGGTCAGCTCGGAGATGGCGATCGGCACGCCGACCTCGGAGATGTCGCCCAGGCCCGTCACGACCGCCGTGCCGGCCTTGCGGATCGCGGCGAAGGCCTGCCCGACGTGCTCGGGCTTGGTCACGCCCACGGTCACGATCGCCGAGTCGGCGCCCTGGCCGTTGGTGAACTGCTTGGCGAGCTCGGTGGCCTCCTCCATCGAGTCGACCGCGTGCGTGGCGCCCAGCTCCTGCGCCTTCTCGCGCTTGAAGGCCACCGGGTCCACCGCGATGATGTTCGACGCCCCGGCGTGCCGGGCGCCCTGCACGGCGTTGATGCCGATGCCGCCGATGCCCATCACGATCACGGTGTCGCCGGGCTTGACCTCCGCGGAGTTCACCGCCGAGCCCCATCCGGTGCCGACGCCGCAGCCGACCAGGCAGGCCTTGTCGAGCGGGATGTCGTCCGGCACCACGACGGCCGAGTCGATCGCGACCGTGGTGGTCTCGCAGAAGGTCGAGATGCCGCACATCTGGCCGACCGGCTGGCCGTTGTCGAGGTGGAGCCGGAAGCTCTCCGGGTCGTCCCAGCGCGACCCCTGCAGCAGGGTCGAGCCGAGGTCGCACAGGTTCTGCTGGCCGGTGGCGCACCAGCGGCAGCGGCCGCAGCCGGGCAGGAACGAGAAGACGACGTGGTCGCCCTCCTTGTAGCCCCGCGTTCCCGGGCCGACCTTGGTCACGATGCCGGCGCCCTCGTGCCCGCCGGCGAACGGGTACACGCCGACCGGGATGTCGCCGGTGGCCACGTGGTCGTCGGAGTGGCACATGCCGGACGCGACCATCTGTACCTGGATCTCGCCGTTCTGGGGGTCGTCGACCTCGAGGTCCACGACCTCGTACTTGCCCGGCGCCTGCCGAATCACTGCTCCGCGGGTCTGCACTTCGTGTTCCTCCTGGGACACCGTCGTCACATGGGGAGATGCGCACCCGACCCTATGACCGCGGTCACCGAAGGGGAAGGGGGACGTGGTTTCCCGTCACCGATCTGTCGACTGTTCGCGAGTCGCGCCCCCGGCTTCCGCTGGTCCGGCTACTCAGCGGGGCATGCGGCGCCAGAGCGCGCGCGGCGCGTGCCGGAGCAGGGCGAAGATCGGCCGCAGCACCCGGGGCACCCACACCTCGTTCCGCCCGGCGCGCAGCGCGGCGACCGTCGCGTCGGCGACCTGGTCCGGGGTGCTGGAGAAGGGGGCCGGTCGCATGCCCTCGGTCATCCGCCCGATCACGAAGCCCGGCCGCACCAGGACGAGGCGGACACCCGACCCGTGCAGCGCGTCGGCGAGGCCGGAGGCGAACCCGTCGAGCCCGGCCTTGGCGCTGCCGTAGACGTAGTTCGCTCGGCGGACGCGCGCCCCCGCCACGGACGAGAACACGACGATCGTGCCGCTCCCCCGCGCCCGCATGACCTGCGCGAGCTCGGTGAGGATCTGCACGTGCGCCACGTAGTCGGTGTGCACGATCTGCACCGCGTGCGCCGGATCGGCCTCGGCGCGGGCCTGGTCGCCGAGCAGCCCGAAGGCGACGACGGCGGTGTCGACGGAGCCGTGCCGCGCCGCCACGTCGTCGAGCAGGGGGCGGTGGCCGGCGAGGTCGTCGGCGTCGAACTCGACGCGCTCGACCTCGGCGCCCTGCTCCCGGACCGCCTTCTCCTCGGCGTCGAGATCGCTGCTGCGACGGGCCGCGAGGACCACGGTCGACGCCTCGCGCCCCGCCAGCCGCCGCGCCACCGCGACCCCGATCTCGCTCCGCCCACCCAGCACCAGCAGCGTCCCGGTCATGGTCGGGAGTCTCGCAGGGGTGGT
The DNA here is from genome assembly GCF_027922425.1 of Pseudonocardia halophobica. Lineage (GTDB taxonomy): Bacteria > Actinomycetota > Actinomycetes > Mycobacteriales > Pseudonocardiaceae > Pseudonocardia > Pseudonocardia halophobica. The sequence continues at coordinate 17,893 of NZ_BSFQ01000046.1, forward strand.
CAGTCGCCGAGGGAGAGGCCGAGTCCCGCGCGCAGCTCGTCGGCGGTGTAGGTCAGCGTGCCGCGGTGCGAGACCTCGACCTGGTAGAAGTCCTCGCCGGCCGGGACGTCGGGCACGGTGAAGGTGAAGTCGCAGGTGGTCGAGCTGCTTGCGCGGCCGGGCGACAGCGAGCCGGTGGCGATCACGGCGCCCGCGGCGTTCGCGATCGTCACGCCGGTGCCGGCGTGGATGTCGGAGTAGCCCCCGCCGCCGCTGCAGACCGAGCCGGAGCTGAAGCCGCCGTAGCCGTAGTAGCCGTCGTCGACCAGCCGGAAGGTGCCGGTGACGTCCATCGACGAGGCGGCGGACGCCACCGCCCCGATCCCGATCACCAGGCCGAGCGCGGCCACCCCGGCCGCGATCCCGCCGACGAACACGCCCTTGCGGGAGCGCACGGGAGCGGGGGCGCCGGTAGTCCCGAACATCGGCCCGCCGTACGGCAGGGAGCCGTAGCCCGGCGGCGGCGCGACGGGCCCGAGGCCGGCGGGCGGGCCGTACGGGTCCGCGATCGGCCGCGGGTGGGGCGGCGGGACCGGCGCGTACTGCCGCGGCACCACGGGGATCGCGATCGTCGGGTCCTCGGCCACCTCGCCCCGCACGACCTCGTCGGGCAGGACGCCGGCCGTCGGGGCCGTGCGCTCGGGCTGGGTGGTGGTCATCGGGGTCCCCTCGGGAGCAGTGCCGGAACACCCTGCCCATCGCGACCGCGGTTGGGCCATTAGCACCAACGCGGACGTTTCATCACGATGAGGTAGAAGCGCGGCGCAACACCCGCGAAACACGGCCCACCTACCGTCGAGCCGTGCCCGAGGTGCTCTTCGACGTCCGCTGGCCGGACGGTTCCACGCAGTCCTTCTACTCCCCGTCGCTGATCGTCGAGGAGTACTTCCGCGCAGGTCACGCGTACCCGGTGGGCGACTTCGTCGACACCAGCCGGACCTGCATGCGGATCGCCGACCAGCGCGTCCGGCAGAAGTACGGCTTCGGCTGCGCCCAGTCCGTCGCGACCATGGCGGGCATCGAGCGGGCCGCCGCCCGGTTCGCCGCCGACGAGCACGTCACGCTGGAGGCGTTCCGGCGCCAGGAGGGCGCTGGACCATACTGACCCGGTGACCGGCGAACGACGGGCCGCGGTGCTCGGCTCCCCCATCCGCCACTCGCTGTCCCCGGTGCTGCACCGCGCGGCCTACGAGGCGCTCGGCCTCGCCGGCTGGTCCTACACCGCGCACGAGGTCGACGAGGCCGGGCTCCCGGCGTTCGTCGACGGCCTCGACGGCACCTGGGCCGGGCTCTCCCTGACGATGCCGCTCAAGCGCGTCGCCCTCGAGGTCGCCGACCGGGTCAGCCCGCTCGCCGCCGCCACCGGCGCTGCGAACACCCTGGTCCTGCGCCCCGAGGGGCGGCTGGCGGACAACACGGACGTGGCCGGGATCGTCCGGGCGCTGCAGGCGGCGGGTGTCTCGGCGGTCGAGCGGGCCGTCGTGCTGGGCGCGGGCGGCACGGCGCAGGCCGCGCTCGCGGCGCTGCATGAGCTGGGCACGAAGGACCCGGTCGTCCTGGTCCGCGACGCCGGCCGCGCCGGTGAGCTGACCGCCGCCGCCGAACGCCTCGAGGTCCAGCCCGAGGTCCGGGCCCTGCTGGGCGGGGCCGGCGCCGACCTCGCCGCCGCGTCGGGGCTGCTGACCGAGGCCGACGTCGTCGTGTCGACCCTGCCCGCCGGTGCCGCCGACGAGTTCGGCGGCCTCCGCTGGAACCCCGCCACCGTGGTGCTCGACGTGATCTACGCCCCCTGGCCCACGGCCCTCGGCGCCGGTGCGGCGTCCGCGGGCTGCCGGGTCGCCAGCGGGCTGGACATGCTGCTGCACCAGGCGGTCGCGCAGGTCGAGCTGATGACGGGCCGTCCGGGCCCTGTCGAGGCGATGCGCACCGCGCTCGACGAGGCCGTGCTCGCGCGATCCTGAGCGCACTACGGATCCATAACGCGCTCCAGCACCGGCTCTGCCCGCACTATGGATCCATAGTGCGCCCGGGACCTGCATTCGAGCGCAGTATGGATCCATAGTGCGCCAGGGGAGGCGGGTCGATGAGCGTCGACAGCGAGCTGGAGGCGGCGATCGAGGAGCTGCTCGCCGCCCGCTCCGGCACCATCTGCCCGTCCGACGCCGCCCGCCGCGTCTCCCCCACGGACTGGCGCGACCTGATGGAACCGGCCCGCGCCGCCGCCCGCCGCCTCGTCGCGGCCCGGAAGGTGGAGATCACGCAGAAGGGCGAGGTCGTCGACCCGGCCACGGCCCGCGGGCCGATCCGGATCCGTAGGGTCCGCTGAGTGAGCGACACCTACACCCACGGCCACCACGACTCGGTCCTGCGCTCGCACCGCAACCGGACCGTCGAGAACTCGGCCGCCTACCTCGCGCCGCTGCTCCGCCCCGGTCTGGACCTGCTCGACGTCGGCTGCGGGCCCGGCACCATCACCCATGACCTGGCGGCCCGCGTCGCGCCGGGCCGGGTCCGGGGGATCGACGTCGTCGAGGAGCCGCTGGCCGAGGCCCGCGCGCTCGGCGACACCGTCGAGTTCGCCGTCGACGACGTCTACGGCCTCACCGATCCCGACGACTCCTACGACGTCGTCCACGCCCACCAGGTCCTGCAGCACCTCTCCGACCCGGTCGCCGCGCTGCGCGAGATGCGCCGGGTCGCCCGGCCCGGTGGGGTCGTCGCCGCCCGGGACGCGGACTACGCGGCCTTCACCTGGTTCCCGCACGACGAGCGGCTCGACGCGTGGCTCGCCCTCTACCGCGCCGTGGCGCACGGCAACGACGCCGAGCCCGACGCCGGCCGCCGCCTCCTCGCCTGGGCCCGGGCCGCCGGGTTCACCGAGATCACCCCGTCCGCCTCGGTGTGGTGCTACGCCACCCCGGAGACCCGTGCCTGGTGGGGCGGACTGTGGGCGGAGCGGATCGTGTCGTCCTCGATCGCCACACAGGCGGTCGAGCGCGGCCTCGCCACCCGCGCCGATCTGGAGGACATGTCCGCGGGCTGGCGGGCCTGGGCGGCCAACGAAGACGGCTGGTTCCTCGTCCCCCACGGCGAGATCCTGGCGCGCGCCTGAACGACCGTTCGGCGATTCCTCCTGAACGAACGCTCAGACTTCCGCGGCGGAATCCTGCATGCTGAGGTGACCGCCGACACGAGGGAGTGCTGATGGCCGACACCGACGTCGTCATCGTGGGGGCCGGGTTCGCCGGCCTGTACCAGCTGCACCGGGTGCGCGGGCTGGGTCTGCGCGCGCGGGTGTTCGAGGCCGGCAGCGGCGTCGGCGGCACCTGGTACTGGAACCGGTACCCCGGCGCGCGCTGCGACGTCGAGAGCCTCGAGTACTCGTTCTCCTTCTCCCCCGAGCTGGAGCAGGAGTGGGAGTGGACCGAGCGCTATCCCGCCCAGCCGGAGATCCTCCGCTACGCCGAGCACGTCGCCGACCGCTTCGACCTGCGCCGCGACATCACCTTCGACACCCGGGTCACGCACGCCACCTGGCGGGACGACCACTGGGAGATCCGGACGGGCGGCGGCGAGGAGCTGACCGCCACCTACTGCATCTTCGCCACCGGCTGCCTGTCCGTGCCCAAGGAGCCCGACCTGCCCGGCGTCGAGAGCTTCGCCGGCCCCACGTACTTCACCTCCCGCTGGCCGCACGAGGGCGTCGACTTCACCGGCCGGCGGGTCGCGGTGATCGGCACCGGCTCCTCCGGCGTGCAGTCCATCCCGGTGATCGCCGGGCAGGCCGCAGCCCTGACCGTCTACCAGCGCACCGCCAACTACGTCGTCCCCGCGCGCAACGCCCCCCTCGACGCCGCCACCCAGGACGCCCGCAAGGCGGAGTACCCCACCTACCGGAAGCTCGCCCGCGAGTCGCTCGCCGGCCTGCTCGGCACGCCGTCCGAGGTCTCGGCCCTGTCCGTGACGCCCGAGGAGCGCACCGCGGCGTTCGACCAGGCCTGGGAGCGGGGCGGGCTCGGGTCGTTCCGGCAGTCCTTCGGCGACCTCGGCCTCACCCTGGAGGCCAACGACACCGTCGCCGAGTACATCCGCGGCCGGATCCGCGGGATCGTCGCGGACCCGGAGACGGCCGACGCGCTCGGCCCGAAGGACCACCCCTTCGGCACCAAGCGCCCCTGCCTCGACACCGGCTACTTCGAGACCTACAACCTCCCGCACGTCCGGCTCGTCGACCTGCGGAAGACGCCGATCGTCGCGATCGAGCCCACCGGCGTGCGGACCACCGACGAGCTCGTCGAGGTCGACGACCTGGTCCTCGCCACCGGGTTCGACGCGATGACCGGCGCGCTGCTGGCCGTCGACGTCCGGGGCCGGGACGGCGTGCGGCTGCGCGACGTGTGGGCCGAGGGCCCGAGCACCTACCTGGGCCTGGGCATCGCCGGCTTCCCGAACCTGTTCACCATCACCGGGCCGGGCAGCCCCTCGGTGCTGTCGAACATGCTCGTGTCGATCGAGCAGCACGTCGACTGGATCACCGACTGCCTCGCCGCGCTGGCCGGCCGGACGATCGAGGCGGACGAGCAGGCGCAGGAGCGCTGGACCGCGCACGTCGCCGAGGTCGGCGCGCAGACGCTGATGCACCACGCGAACTCGTGGTACCTGGGCGCGAACGTGCCGGGCAAGCCGCGGGTGCTGCTGCCGTACGTCGGCGGGGTGGGCCCCTACCGGCAGATCTGCGACGACGTCGCTGCCAAGGGTTACGAGGGCTTCCGGCTGACCGAGACCGCGTAGCCGCCGCCGGTGTAGGGCTCGCGGTCCCAGGTCGCGAAGCGGTCCTCGGCCGCGAGCCCGGCGGCGGTGCACCAGGCGTCGTACTCGTCGAGGCCGGGCCAGCCCACCTGCAGGCTGAACCCGGCGATCAGCCGGCCGCCCGGCGCGAGGTGCCGGGCGCTGCCGGCGACGACCCCGGCCCGCTCCCGGGCGTAGGGGATCACGTTGCCGGCCAGGACCACGACGTCGAACCTGTCGGTGATGTCCAGGTCCTCCAGGCCGCTGCGGATCCAGCGCAGCTCCGGCGCCTTGGCCGTCGCCGCGGCGATCATGTCCGGGTCGGGGTCGACGCCGACCACGGCGATCCCTCGGCGGGCCAGCTCGATGCCGACGCGCCCGGTGCCGCAGCCGCCGTCGAGCACCGAGCCCGGGGAGTACGCGGCGACGAGGTCGGCCTCGCCGTGGACGTTCTTCCCGGCGGCGGCGAGGGCGTCCCAGCGCGCGTCGTAACGGCCGACCTCGACCGTGTCCTTCCACTGCGACCAGTTCTCGGGGAGCGGCACACCCCCAGCCTAGGACGCATTCACACGACGGCGCGCGCGGCGAGGCGTTTGCGCAGCCACCGCCCGAGCCGCATCCCGCGGTAGTCCGGGTGCACGAGCAGGACCAGCTCGCCGTCCGCGCCCGGTGCCGACCCCTCCAGCACGGCACCGAGCCCGACGAGCACGCCCGCCTCGTCGCGCACCACGAGGGCCGGGCCCCGGGGCGTGACGAGCAGGTTGCGCAGCTCGCGGTCGGTCCAGCTGGCGGTGTAGCTGTCCGCCGGGCCCAGCGCGGCGAGGCAGGCGCAGAGCAGGTCCTCCACGGCGCCCACCTCGTCGCCGGTGGCGGGCTCGGCGACCAGCTCGTCGCCGGAGAGCAGCACGATGTCCCACCGCGGCCGCACCGGCTCGAGGTCCGCCGCGCGCAGGAACGCCTCCGCGCGGGCCTGCTCGGTGACCGTGAACGGCGCCCAGTCGCGCAGCGCGACCAGCCACCCGCCGTTCGGCGCGGGCACGGACAGGACGTGCGGGTGGTGCGGGGGCTCGGTCGGCCGGAGCCGGACGTCGTCGGCGTGGACGAGCGCGCCCAGGCCGCGGGCCAGCGCGGAGTCGTCCCCCGCGGCCGCGCCGCCGACCGCCTGCACCGCGAGGTCGAGGGCCCGGGTGGGGGCGTCGACCAGGTCGTGCGGATCGGCCGGGGTGACGAGCACGGCGCCGGGATCCTGGGTGCCGAGGCCCTCGCGGATGGCGCGGGCCAGCTCGTCGGCGCCCCGCGAGGACCCGACGAACATCTCGTCGACGACCGAGCGCGAGTCCTGCCCGTGCACCGCGAGCCCGAGGATGTTGCCGTCGGCGCGGGCGACCGCCTCGGTGAGCCGGGCGAGCGCGCCGGACTCGTCCGGCAGCCGGACGCGGACCTTGTGCAGCACCTGCGGGTCCCCGGGACCCCCGCCCCGGCCGCCGGGGTCCGCGTCGTGGTGGGCCGGCTGGTCCGGCACCACGCGCAGGTGCGGTGGCGGCGGCGACCCGGCCGTGCCGTGGATCAGCGACTGGCCGGGTCCGACAGCGCGGTGCCCGACCGCCCGCAGCGCGGCCCACATCGTCACCTGGTTCGCCGTGATCACCGGCTTGCCGAGCAGGCGCTCCAGCGGAGCGATCACGTCGTAGGTGGACAGGTTGGTGCAGCTGATGAACACGGCCTCGGCCTCGGGCCGGTCGGCGGCGCGGACCGCGCGCACGACCTCCTCGTAGGACACCCGCCAGATCTGGCCGAGCAGCCCCAGCCCGACGCTCGCGACCGTGTCGATCCCGTGCGCGGCGAGGAACTCCTCGAGCCGGCGGGTCAGGTCGTCCACGTACGGCGTGACGACGGCGACCCGGTTCACGTCGAGCGACCGCAGGCCCTCGACGAGCGCCCCGGCCGTGGTGAGCGCGTGCGGCGCGCCCGCCTCGCGGATCACCCCGGTCAGCGCGATCTCGCCCGCCGCGCCGTCGACGAAGCTGCCGGACGTGCAGGCGTAGGCGACGACCCCGGGCTCGGGGACCAGCACGTCCCGGGTGGCGCGGCGCACCGGCTCCGGGTCGGAGATCGCCCGCGCCATCTCGGCGGTGACCGGCGACGGCACGAACGGCGTGCGCGTGACGTGCAGGGCGGCGTCGTCGGGCACCCAGCGCCAGAGCTCGCGGTCCAGCGCGAAGTCGAACGGCACGATCACGCCGACCCCGGAGGTCGGCGACGGACCGGGCGCGGCCAGGGCCTCCACGCCGTGCACAGGGCCACCCACGGGGCCTCCGACGCTCTCCTGCATACCGCCACGGTGGATCTCCCGTGTGTCGGCACCGGATCCGGCGTGTTGCCGGGAGGTAAGGGGGCCGGACATCCCGGCGCGCCGCAGCTCAGCGGGATGTGATCTCCGCGGTCGCCGGCGGCGAGAGCCCCTCGGCCTCCGCGTGCCGGCGCAGGGTGGTGAGCGCGCGGTGCTGCATCGCCCGGACCGCGCCCGGCGTGCTGCCGACGACCGCCGCCGTCTCGTCGGCCGACAGGCCCACGACGACCCGTAGTACCAGGACCTCGCGGGCGGCCGCGCTCAGCCGGTCGAGGACCGGCCGCAGCCGGGCGACGTCGTCGTGCGCCAGCGCCCGCTCCTCGGGCCCGGCCGAGCGGTCCGGGCGGTCCGGGACCAGGTCGGCCAGCTCCGGGCTGCGCGCGGCGGCGCGGTAGGCGTCGCCCACCTCGTGCACGGCGATCCGGTGCACCAGCGCCAGGAACGGCCGGCCGCGGTCCTCGTAGCGGGGCAGCGCCCCGAGCACGCCGATGCAGACCTGCTGGGCCAGGTCCTCGGCCGTCAGGCCCGGCAGCGCCGTCCCCATCCGCGCGCGGCAGTAGCGCAGCGCGAACGGCCGCACGATCCGCAGGACCTCCGCGACGGCCGCCGGATCCCCCGCCGACGCCCGCGCCACGATCTCCCGGTCCGGTCCCTCCGGCCGTCTCGCGCGCTCCCCCGTCTCCCGTCTCCCCCTCAGTACCACTCCACGACCATGGCCCGAACCGCTCGCCGAGCGGTAGGACGGCGCTGAGAGGAGCCTGTGAGCCGGACGGCGGAATCGGGTTGACGCCTCCGCGGTTGGGCGAGGGGTGAAGGTCGAGATCTGGTCCGACGTCGTCTGCCCGTGGTGCGTGCTGGGCCGGCGCCGGTTCGCCGCGGCGCTGGCCCGCTTCCCGCACGCCGACGAGGTCGAGGTGCGCTACCGCAGCTTCGAGCTCGACCCCGGGGCGCCGCGGCGGCACCAGGGCGACCGCGAGGAGCGGCTCGCGGCGAAGTTCGGCAGCGACCGCGCCCAGGTCCGCGCGATGCACGACCGGATGACGGACATGGGTGCCGCGGAGGGCGTGGAGTTCCGGTTCGAGAAGGCGCAGGACGGATCGACGGTCGACGCCCACCGGCTCCTCCACCTGGCCTGGGACGAGGGCGGCGCGAGACTGCAGGAGACGCTGAAGGAGCGCCTGCAGCAGGGGTACTTCGCCGAGGGCGAGCCGATCGGCGAGCCCGAGGCCCTGCGCCGCCTCGCCCTCGACGCCGGGCTGCCGGCCGCGGCCGTCGACCGCGTCCTGGGATCCGACGAGTACCTCGACGCCGTCCGCGCCGACGAGGACCAGGCCCGCCGCTACGGCATCACCGGCGTCCCCTTCTTCGTGGTCGACGCGACCTACGGCGCCTCCGGTGCCCAGCCTGCCGACGCCCTCCTCCAGCTGCTGGAGCAGGCGTGGGAGGAGGGCCGGACCCGCTCCGCATGAGCGGTCACCCAGGGACGAGGGCGTCCAGGACGGCGAGGGCGGCGGCGGGGCCGATGGGCGGCACGAGGATCGGCAGTTCCACCCCGGCCTCGCGGTAGCGCGCCAGCCGCTCCCGGCACCGCGGCACCGGACCGAGCAGGCAGAACGAGTCGAGGAGGCGGTCGCTCAGCGCGGCGCCGCCCTCGCCCCGCGCCATCCGGTCGGTCTCCTCGACGTACCCCTCGGAGCGCCACATCCGGCGGAAGAACGGGAAGGTCGTGTAGAGCGCGAGGTTCTGCCGCGCGAGGTCGCGGAGGGTGGGCAGGTCGTCGCCGACGAAGGTCGGGATCCCGAGCGTCACCTCCAGCGGGCCGAGTTGCGGGGCCCGATGCCGGCCCCGGACGATCGCCTCGCGGCTGCGTTCCGTCCGCTCCGGCGACCACATCGTCGGCATGATCCCGTCGGCGACCTCGGCGGCCCGCTCGACGGCGCGCATCCCGAGCGTCGCGTGGTGGATCGGCACCGCGACCGGCGCGGGCTGCTGCGGCAGGTGCGTGACCGGGCCCTTGCCGGCGAACCAGTCGCGCAGCTCGGCGGTGTAGCGCAGCAGGTCGGCGCCCGGTTCGCCCATCGCGATGCCGAGCGCGGTGTTGACCGGCTGGTGGCTCACGCCGAGGCCGAGCACGAACCGGCCGCCCGTGTCGTCGGCGATCAGCCCGGCCCCCTTCGCGAGCACGTACGAGTGGCGCAGGTAGATGTCGGCCACCCAGGTCCCGACCCGGATCCGGCTCGTCGCGCCACCCATGACCTGGGCCGTGGTGAGCGTGTCGCTGTTCACCTCGGCGCTCAGCACCGCCGCGTAACCCGCGTCCTCGGCCGCCCGGGCGACCTCCCGCACGTCGGCCGCCCGCCAGCCCGCGCCGGGGATGACCACGACCCCGATCGGCTCCGTCGACATGCCGGGATGGTCCCGCTCGCCCCGGGCGCGGACCATACGCGGACCTGCGTAGTCGACCCTCGACGTGGGTGTGGATCGGGTTGCGGGATCTGCGGACCACGCGGACGGCCCGGGCCCAACGGCTCTTCTCGGCCGGAGCGGCCCGCCGGGAGCATGGCCGACGGAGGGGTGCCGGATGACCGGTGGCAACCGCGCTCGGTCGGTCGAGTGGCTGCACGCGCTGAAGCGGTGGATGTATCGGGGCGGACGACCGGGCCGGCTCGCCCGGGCGATGAACCACCTGGCAGCGGCGCAGTTCGCCGCAGGCCTGCTGTCGCCGCGCCGGGCGGCGACGCTGGAGGTGACCGCGCGGCGGTCGGGTCGGACCATCGCGCTGCCGGTCGTCGTCGTCGAGCAGGAGGGCCGGCGGTACCTGGTGTCGATGCTCGGCGAGCGCGCCGAGTGGGTGCGCAACGTCCGCGCCGCGCGTGGGCGGGCGGTGCTGCGTCGGCGCGGGCGCGAGGCGGTGCACCTCGACGAGCTCGAGCCGGCCGCCCGGGCCCCGATCCTGCGGCGCTACCTGCAGCTCGCCCCCGGCGCCCGGCCCCACCTGCGGGTGCCCTCCGACGCCCCGCTCGCGGAGTTCGAACGGATCGCCGGGGACTTTCCCGTCTTCCGGATTACGTCCGACGTGCCGCCCGGGAGCACTCCCGGCGCACCGGCCCGCCGCCGTACCAACGCCCTGCCGCCGGCGCTCGGCCACCGGGTGAACGCCGCCGTCGAACGGCTCGCGGCGCGCGGCCTGACCCCGGGGAACACGGTCTCGCTGGAGGTGCGGGGGCGCCGTACCGGGCTGCCGCGGCGGATCGCGGTCGTCGTCGCACGGCACGCGGACCGCGACTACCTGGTGTCCCTGGCGGGCGAGTCGGAGTGGGTGCGCAACCTGCGCGCGGCCGGGGGCGAGGCCGTGCTCCGGCACGGCGACGCCCGACGGGTGCGGCTCACCCCGGTGGCAGTGCCCGACCGCGCCCCGATCCTGCACGCGTTCCTGCAGCGTCGCGCGCTGTCCCGCTCCCCCGCGCGGGCGGCGCGGTACTACTTCGATCTGCCGCCCCACCCCTCGATCGAGCAACTCGCGCCCCTGGCCGAGCGCTACCCCGTCTTCGCGGTCCAGGACGCGTGACTACTCGCCCGAGGCACGGGGCCACACACGGACCTGCGTGGTCAGCCCTCGGCGTCGACGCCGGGTAGGTAGTCGGTCGAGCCCTCGCCGTAGAGGGCGACGAGGCCGGCGGCGATCCACATGAGGGCGGCGAGGTAGTCGTCGCCCAGCTCCTCGGCGACCGGGCCGATCGCCTCCGCACGGTCGGCATCCGAGCCGAGGATCCCGATCACCCGGTCGACGGCCGCGGCCGCCCCGTCGCCCAGGGTCGAGCGGACCCACTCCGGGACGCGCGTGCGGGCGGCCGCCGGGATCGGCCGCGGGCCGCTGTTGGCGAGCCAGCCGAGCAGGACGGCGAAGGCCAGGGCCTGCGCGGGCGCGCCGCCGGGCTCGCCCGGGGCCAGGTCGGCCGGCGCGGTCTCGCCGTCCGACGCCACCAGGCACCGGACCTCCTCCCGGGCCGGCTCGGGCGACGACGAGGCGAGGGTGTCCGCGACGGCCCGCCGCACCCGGTCGTCGATGATCTCGACGACCAGGTCGTCCTCCCCGGCCTCGGCGAGCGCGGCGACGTTGGCCTCCAGGACCTCCAGCCACTCCGGGTTGCCGTCGTACGGGCCGACCGCCCGCACGGTGCGGATCTCCGCGACGGCGTAGCGCATCTCGTCGACGGGCTGCAGCTCCTCGACGAGGTCCTGCCCGAGGCCGTCGGCGGGCCCGTACTCGTCGAGGCCGGGCAGGGTGGTGACGGGACGCAGCGGCTCGTGCGGCCGCCCGGCCTTCTTCCGCCGCGCCGCGACCTTCGCCGCCCGCTTCTGGCCCCGCGACTGCTGCTTCTTGCCCACACCGCTCCTCGTGCGCGTTCCGGCGCTAGTCCTGGGAGCAGACCGCCCCCTGCGCCGCCGACCCCACGAGTCTCGCGTACTTCGCGAGCACGCCCCGACGCCGCCCCGGGTCGCGCGGCGTCCAGTCCGTCCGCCGCTTCTCCAGCTCCTCCTCAGAGACGTCCAGGTCGAGGGTCTTGGTGGCCATGTTCAGCACGATCGGGTCGCCGTCCTGCACCAGCGCGATCGGGCCGCCGTCGGTCGCCTCCGGCGCGACGTGCCCGATGCACAGGCCGGTCGTCGCCCCGGAGAACCGACCGTCCGTGACCAGCAGGACCTCCTTGCCCAGCCCGGCGCCCTTGATCATCCCGGTCACGGCGAGCATCTCCCGCATCCCCGGCCCGCCGCGCGGGCCCTCGTACCGGATCACCACGACGTCGCCGGGGACGACGGTGCCGTCCGTGACGGCGTCGAGCGCGCCCTGCTCGCCGTCGAACACCCGCGCGCGCCCGCGGAACTCGGCGGCGTCGAACCCGGCGCTCTTCACCACGGCGCCGTCGGGCGCGAGCGAGCCGCGCAGGATGGTCAGGCCGCCCGTCGGGTGGATGGGGTCGCTGAGGTCGCGGATCACCGTGCCGTCGAGGCCCGGCGGGTCGATCTCCGCCAGGTTCTCGGCGACGGTGCGCCCGGTGCAGGTGAGGGCGTCACCGTGCAGGAGGCCGGCGTCGAGCAGCGCCTTCATCACGACGGGCACGCCGCCGACCTGGTCGACCGTGCTCATCACGTGCGCGCCGAAGGGCTTCACGTCGGCCAGGTGCGGGACACGCTCGCCGATCCGGTTGAAGTCGTCGAGCTCCAGCGGCACCCCGGCCTCGGCGGCGATCGCGAGCAGGTGCAGCACGGCGTTGGTGGACCCGCCGAACGCCAGGACGACCGCGATCGCGTTCTCGAACGCCTCCCGGGTCAGGATCTGCCGGGCGGTGATCCCCTTCTCCAGCAGCCCGACCACGGCCTCGCCGGAGGCGCGGGCGATGCCGTCGCGCCGCCGGTCGACCGCGGGCGGGCTGGCCGAGCCCGGCAGCGCCATGCCCAGTGCCTCGGCCGCGCTGGCCATCGTGTTCGCCGTGTACATGCCGCCGCACGCGCCCTCGCCGGGGCAGATCGCCCGCTCGATCTCGACCAGCTCCTCGCGGCTGATCAGCCCGCGCGCGCACGCCCCGACGGCCTCGAACGCGTCGGCGATGTTGACCTCGCGGCCGTCGACGTGGCCGGGCAGGATCGACCCGGCGTAGACGAACACCCCGGCCAGGTCGAGCCGGGCGGCGGCCATCAGCATCCCGGGCAGGGACTTGTCGCAGCCGGCGAGCAGGACGGTGCCGTCGAGCCGCTCGGCCTCCACGACCGTCTCCACCGAGTCGGCGATGATCTCGCGGCTGACCAGCGAGTAGTGCATGCCCACGTGGCCCATGGAGATGCCGTCGGACACCGAGATCGTGCCGAACTCCATCGGGTAGCCGCCGGCGCGGTGCACGCCCTCCTTCGCCGCCTGCGCCAGGCGCTGCAGCGACAGGTTGCACGGGGTGATCTCGTTCCAGCTCGACGCGATGCCGATCTGCGGTTTGGCAAAGTCCGCGTCGCGCATCCCGACGGCCCGGAGCATGCCGCGGGCGGCCGTGCGCTCGATGCCGTCGGTGACCTGGTGGGACCGGGGCTTGAGATCGGGCATGGAGGCGCTCCTCGTCGATCGCGATCCGTGGTGGGCTCAAGGGTCATCGTGCTCCCTCACGGCCGCCTCGGCAGCCCCTCGGAGACACAAGATCGACGGGGACGATCCGGACTCCCGGCACGTCCGGTCGACTTGCGGTCACGGCCCGTCACCTGTATCGCGCGCCGTCGTTGCGGCTTCGGGAACGGGCGAAGGGACGACGAGAAGATGGCACGACACGCCTGGCGCGCCGAGGGCCGCCGGCGACGCATCACCGGGTTCGCCGCGACCGGCGCACTCACCGCGCTGCTCGGCGGCGCGGCCCTCACCGGCGCGGCGTTCGCCGACGACGGGCACTGGAACCAGACCGACGGCACGCCGTGCTCGAAGCACGCCCGGGCGTGCGTCGACCTCGCCCACAACCAGGCCTGGCTGATCCACGACGGCAAGGTCACCCGCGGCCCGGTCGGCATCTCGCACGGCGGGCAGGGCAAGGAGACCCCCACCGGGGACTTCGAGGTCCAGTGGAAGGACAAGGACCACCGGTCCGCGGAGTTCAACGACGCCCCGATGCCGTACTCGGTGTTCTTCGCCGACGGCGGCATCGCCTTCCACGAGGGCAACCCGCAGAACCCGTCCGCGGGCTGCGTGCACCTGGGCCACGACGACGCCGTCGCCTGGTACGACGACCTGGAGGTCGGCGACGAAGTGGAGATCCACTAGATCCACGACGAAGGGCCCCGCACCTCGGAGGAGGTGCGGGGCCCTTCGGCCGTGCGCGGGTCAGCTCGTGGCGCGGTCCCGGCGGACGTTGGCCCGCCGGCCCTTCAGGGTGGTGACGCCGCGCAGGGAGCGCAGCACGTCGTCCGCCGCGTGCTCGGGGATCTCGACCAGCGTGTGCCGCTCGTGGATCTGGATGGCCCCGATGTCCCGGCCGGACAGCCGCGACTCGTTGGCCAGCGCGCCCACGATGTCCTGCGGGCGGATGCCCGCGGCACGCCCGGCGGAGACGAACAGGCGCGTGGCCCCGGCCTTCGGCGGACGGGCACCCTGGCCGCGACCACCGGGACGGCCCTCGCGCGGGGCCCGGTCGCGGGGACCACGGCCCTCGCGGGGCGCGGAGAGCGTGGGGATGTCGATCTCGTCGTCGGCGGTGGTGCTGCCGGCACGGACGATCCGCACCGCGGCGGCCGCGACGTCGAGCGCGTCGAACTCCCCGGCCAGCGACTCGACCATGGCCCGGACGCCGTCCGGGTCCGAGTCGGCGTCGGCCCGCAGGTCGGCGACGAGCTGCTCGTGCAGCTGGGTGCGGGTGCGCTCGAGGCGGGCCTGCTTGAGGTCCGCGACGGTGGGCACCGGGGCGACCGGCACGCTCTTGCCGATCAGCCGCTCGATGTTGCGCAGGTGCCGGATCGCACCGGAGGGCACCAGCGTGATCGCGACGCCCTCGCGGCCCGCGCGGCCGACCCGGCCGATGCGGTGGACGTAGGCCTCGGGCGACTTCGGCACGTCGTGGTTCACCACGTGCGTGAGCTGCTCGATGTCCAGCCCGCGGGCGGCGACGTCCGTCGCGACCAGCAGGTCGGTGCGGCCGGACCGCAGCCGCTCGACGACGCGGGTGCGGTGCTCCTGGTCCATGCCGCCGTGCAGCGCCTCGGCCCGCAGGCCGCGGGCGGTGAGGGTCTCGGTGACGGCGTCGACGTCCGCCCGGGTCCGGCAGAACACGATCGCGGCGGTGGGCCGCTCGAGCTCCAGGATGCGGCCCAGCGCGGTGGTGGTGTGGGTGCGCGGCACCATGTAGGCGGTCTGCCGCACACGCGGCGCCTCGCCGGCCGGCACCTCCTCGCGCGCGATCCGCACGGTGACCGGGTTGCGCAGGTACTCGCGGGCCAGCGACTCGATGCGGCGCGGCATGGTGGCGGAGAACAGCACCGCCTGCCGCTCGTCCGGGGTGGCCTGCAGGATCGTCTCGATGTCCTCGGCGAAGCCCATGTCGAGCATCTCGTCGGCCTCGTCGAGCACGACGGTCTCGAGCGCGTCGAGCGACAGCGCGCCGCGGTTCATCAGGTCGATCGCCCGGCCCGGGGTGGCCACGACGACGTCGACACCCCGCTTGAGGGAGCCGAGCTGCGGGCCGATCGGGGCGCCGCCGTAGACGGCGAGCACGCGCGCGCCGATCTCGGAGCCGTAGCGGGTGATCGCGTCGTTGACCTGCATGGCCAGCTCGCGGGTGGGGGCGAGGACCAGGCCGAACGGGCGGCGCTCGCCCCGGCGGTCGGTCCCGCTCAGGCGCTGCAGCATCGGCAGCGCGAACGCGGCGGTCTTGCCGGTGCCGGTGGCGGCCTGGCCCAGCAGGTCGCGGCCCTCGATCAGGGAGGGGATCGCCTCGGCCTGGATGGGGCTGGGGCTCTCGTAACCGAGCTCGGCGAGCACGCCGAGGATGCCGGGCGCGAGGCCCAGCTCGGCGAAACCGCTGCCGGCGGCGTCGTCCTCGGTGTCGTCGTTCTCGGTGTCCTCGCCGTCCTCACGCTCGGAGGCGAGGTCGTTCTCGAAGTCGTCGAAGTCGTTCTCGGGCAGGTCCAGCAGAGTGCTCACTCATGTCCTCGTCGCAGCGGGGTGGCCGACCGACATCCGGACGGACGACGCACCCGCGGGGAAGCCCGCGGGCCCGGAGCGGCTCGGTACCGCCTGACAAGGACCATGGGGCTCTCGGCTGACGTCATCGCTGACAGCCGACGGCACCCATTGTCACACGTGGGTCGCGGGAGATCGCGGCGGGCCGGGGTCCTGCCCGCCGACACGAGGATCAACACCCGTCGGCGCCTGCCTGTTCCCGCCCGTTCCCGCCCTGTTCAGCGCCGTGATCGCGGCCCGACTGTGATCCCGTGCGGGCCGGGCCGTGGGTCCGGTCACCATTCCACCCGGCGTTCACCGGGCGCCGGGACCCTCGGACGGGTGAGCCTCTCGCCGACCGCCCCGACCTCCGACCTGCACATCCCGGCCAACCTCCGCGACGTCGGCGGCCTGCCGACCGCCGACGGGCGCCGCGTCCGCGCCGGCGAGTACCTGCGCAGCGACGCCCCGCAGCCCGGCGACCTCACGACCGTCGTCCCCGGCACCGTCGTCGACCTGCGCTCGACCGCCGAGACCCGCGGCCTCGCGCACCCACTGACCGGGGTCGCGGACGTGCACGCGGTGCCGCTCGGGGCTGCGCTCGCGCCCGACGTCGTGGCCGCCACCCCGGCCGACGAGCGCGACCTCGCCTGGGCCTACCGGCTGCTCGTCACGGAGGCCTCCGCCGAGCTGGCGCGGATCGTGCGGATCGTCGCGCGCTCCCGCGGCCCGGTGCTGGTGCACTGCGCCGCGGGCAAGGACCGCACCGGGATCGTCACGGCCGTGGTGCTCGGCGTGGTCGGGGTGCCGCGCGAGCACGTCGTGGCGGACTACCTGCGGACCAACGAGAACCTCGACCGCCTCTGGGCGCGGCTGGAGGCGGCCGGCGCTCCCCTGCCGGCCGACGTCCGGGGCCTGCTCGGCGTCGACCGCGCGGCCCTGGAGGCGGTGCTCGACGAGATGGAGGCGCACCCGTCCGGCCTGCGCGGGCACCTGCTGGCCCACGGCACCGACCCGGACGACCTCGACCTGCTCACCCGCCGGCTCGTCGGCTGACCGACGCCCGAACGGCCCTCGTGAGTGGCGATAGTCGCTATAGCGACTATCGCCACTCACGGGTCACTTGAAGCCGGCGCGCTTGAGGGCGTCGGCCATCGCGTTGTTCAGCGGGGCGGGCTTCTCCTGGCGGTTCCGCTGGCCGCCCTGGCCCTGCCGGCCGCCGCCCTGGCCCTGCCGGCCCTGACCGCCCTTGCCCCCGCGGTCGCCCTGACCGCCCTGACCGCCGCGGCCACCCTGGCCGCCCTGGCCCCTGCCGCCGCCCTGCCGGTCGCGGTCGCCGCGCGGGCGGTCCCCGCCGCCGCGCTGCCGGCCGCCGGCGCCGCCCTTGCCCGGCTCGTCGTCGAGACGCAGGGTGAGCGAGATCCGCTTCCGGTCCTCGTCGACGTCGAGGACCTTGACCTTGACGACGTCGCCGGACTTGACGACCTCGCGCGGGTCCGACACGAACTGGCTCGACATCGCCGAGACGTGCACGAGGCCGTCCTGGTGCACGCCGACGTCGACGAACGCGCCGAACGCGGCCACGTTCGTGACCACGCCCTCCAGCACCATGCCCGGCCGCAGGTCCGCGATCTTGTGGACGCCCTCGGCGAAGGTCGCGGTGCGGAAGGCGGGACGCGGGTCGCGGCCCGGCTTCTCCAGCTCGACGAGGATGTCGGAGACGGTCGGGAGCCCGAACCGGTCGTCGACGAACCGCTGCGGCTGCAGGTTCTTCAGCTTCGCGGTGTTGCCGATGAGCTCGTCGATGCCGACCTTGGCCGCGTCGACCATCTTCCGGACGACCGGGTAGGCCTCGGGGTGCACGCCCGAGACGTCGAGCGGCTCGTCGCCGCCGCGGATGCGGAGGAAGCCGGCGCACTGCTCGAAGGCCTTCGGGCCCAGCCGCGGGACGTCGACGAGCGCGGTCCGGGTGCGGAAGGGCCCGTTGGCGTCCCGGTGGGACACGATCGCCGCGGCCAGCGACTCGCTGATGCCCGACACCCGCCGCAGCAGCGGCGCGGAGGCGCTGTTGAGGTCGACGCCGACGGCGTTCACACAGTCCTCGACGACGGCGTCGAGCGAGCGGGACAGCGAGGCCTCGGGCAGGTCGTGCTGGTACTGCCCGACGCCGATCGACTTCGGGTCGATCTTCACGAGCTCGGCGAGCGGGTCCTGCAGCCGGCGCGCGATGGAGACCGCGCCGCGCAGCGACACGTCGAGGTCCGGCAGCTCGGCCGACGCGTACGCCGAGGCCGAGTAGACCGACGCGCCGGCCTCGCTGACCATCACCTTGGTCATCTTCAGGCCGGGGTTCATCGCCACGAGCTCACCGGCGAGCTTGTCCGTCTCGCGGGAGGCGGTGCCGTTGCCGATCGCGATCAGGTCCACGGCGTGCTCGGTGGCCAGCTTGGTCAGCCTGACCAGCGCGCCGTTCCAGTCCTTGCGCGGCTCGTGCGGGTAGATCGTGTCGGTGGCGACGACCTTGCCCGTCCCGTCGACCACGGCGACCTTCACGCCGGTGCGCAGGCCCGGGTCGAGGCCCATCGTCGCCCGGGTCCCGGCGGGCGCGGCGAGCAGCAGGTCGCGCAGGTTGGAGGCGAAGACGCCGAT
Source organism: Pseudonocardia halophobica (assembly GCF_027922425.1). Lineage (GTDB taxonomy): Bacteria > Actinomycetota > Actinomycetes > Mycobacteriales > Pseudonocardiaceae > Pseudonocardia > Pseudonocardia halophobica. Next base: position 36,405 of record NZ_BSFQ01000046.1, read on the forward strand.
CGCGCCCTCCTCCGCGGCGGTGCGCAGCCGCACCCGGATGTCGATGCCCAGGTGCAGCAGGATGCGCGTGCGCCAGGTCCAGCGCACGACGTCGTTGAGCCACCGGTCCGCAGGCCGCCCCTGGTCGGAGATCCCGACGTGCGCGGCGATCAGGGTCTCCCAGTCGGTGCGGACGCCCGGCTCGGCGGGCTCGGCGTCGGGCTCCAGCGAGACGTCGAGCACCTCCTCCTTCTCCCCGCGGAACACGGCGAGAATGCGGTGGCTCGGCAGCGAGGTGAAGGCCTCGGAGAAGTCGAAGTAGTCCGAGAACTTGGCGCCCTCGGCCTCCTTGCCCGGGCGGACCTTCGACACCAGCAGGCCGCGGCTCCACATCCGCTCGCGCAGGCCGCCGATGAGGTCGGGCTCCTCGGAGAAGCGCTCGACGAGGATCGCGCGGGCGCCCTCGAGCGCGGCGGCGGCGTCGGCGACGTTCTCGCCGAGGTACTTCCCCGCCTCGTCCTCGGGGGTCAGCGAGGGGTCGGCCAGCAGGGCGTCGGCGAGCGGCTCGAGGCCGTTCTCCCGGGCGATCATGGCCTTGGTGCGGCGCTTGGGCTTGTACGGCAGGTAGACGTCCTCGAGCCGGGCCTTCGACTCGGCGGCGAGGACCTGCTGCTCCAGCTCGGGGGTGAGCTTGCCCTGCTTGCGGATCTCCTCGAGCACGGCGGTCCGCCGCTCCTCCAGCTCGCGCAGGTAGCGCAGCCGCTCCTCGAGGGTGCGGAGCTGGGCGTCGTCGAGCCCGCCCGTCGCCTCCTTCCGGTAGCGGGCCACGAACGGCACCGTCGACCCCTCGTCGAGGAGGTCGACGGCCGAGGCGACCTGGTGCCGGCGCACGCCCAGCTCGTCGGCGATGCGCTGCTCGATCGACGGCTGGACGGTGGTCTGGGACTGCGGAGCCGACGCCCCGGTGGGGGCCGCGGAGGCCGCTGCGGGAACCGAACCTGTCACGCCCCCATCCTCCCCGGGCCGCCCCCGGACGGGTGCGGGCGGGGTCGGGTTCGGTGCGGACGGGTTCAGGCGAAGGTGACCTGGCCGGTGATGCTCGGGTCGGCGCCGGGGACCCCGCATACCAGGTCGGAGCCGTCCGGCTTGCCCGTCGCCACCACCGGCGCGCCGGCGAAGGCGGGGCGGCGCAACCGGTAGGAGAACTCCGCGACCTGGCGGTCCGGGGCGAACCGGCGGGGCAGCTCGAGCAGCATCAGCGCGAGCAGCGGCCCGTGCACCACGAGCCCCGGGAAGCCCTCGACGTCCCGGGTGTAGGGCAGGTCGTGGTGGATGCGGTGGGCGTTGTAGGTCAGCGCGCTCATCCGGAACAGCAGCACCTCGTCGGGGCGCAGCACGGCCTGCCACTCCCCCGGCGCCGGCGGCTCGGGCTCGCGCGGCTCCGGGGCCGCCGGGGCCGCGGCGCGCGCCGCGCCGGGCTCCTGCTCCCGGTAGACGACGTCGTGCTCCTCGACCTGCGCCACCTCGCCCGCCCGCAGGTACTCGTGGGTCAGGGTCACGAACAGCATGTCCCCGGAGCGCCCGGACTTCGGGGTGATCGAGCTCAGGGCGCTGCGCCGGGTCACCTCGTCGCCGACGCGCAGCGGCGAGTGCACGGTGAGCCGCCCGCCGGCGAACATCCGGCGGCGGTTCGGGATCGGCGGCAGGAAGTGCCCCTCGCGGGGATGCCCGTCCTCGCCCAGCTCGGCGGTGGCGGGCCGCTCGAGGAAGTGGAACGCGGTCCACAGCGGCGGGATCGCGGTCGAGCCCTGGCCCGGGGCGTCGATGGGCGAGGTCTGGTCCAGGAGCCCCGCGAAGGAGTCCGACGGGACGCGATCCAGGACCTCCCGCACCTCGACGGGTCCGGGCTCCCAGCCCTCGACGTACTCAGCGATGCCCATGGTCCTCCTGTCTGCCGTCGTTTGCGCTGGTCAGCCGGGGTCGTGAGTGCCGACTGCCCCGCTAGGGGCGTTCGGCACTCACGGGGTGGAAGAGCGCGACCGACTCCATGTGGTGCGTCATCGGGAAGGCGTCGAAGGAGCGCAGGGCGGCGAGCGCGTAGCCCTGGGCGGCGAAGAGCTTCACGTCGCGGCCGAGCGCGGCCGGGTCGCAGGCCACGTAGACGATCCGCTCCGGCGCCCGCGCGCACAGCTCGTCGACCATCGCCCGGCCCAGCCCCTTGCGCGGCGGATCGGCGACGACGACGTCGGGGTCGGGCAGCCCGGTGATCACCCGCTCGACGCGGCCGGACCGGAAGGAGACCTGCGGCAGGTCCCGCAGGGCGCGCTCGCCGTCGGCCACGGCCTGCCGCGCCGACTCGACGACCGTCACCGAGCCCTCCGGCCCCACCTGCCCGGCCAGCACCGCGGCGAACAGGCCGACGCCGCCGTACAGGTCCCAGGCCGTGCCGCCGGCGGGCGCCGCCGCCCACTCCCCCACGATCTCGACGAGCGTGTCCGCCAGCTCCGGGTGCACCTGCCAGAAGGCGCCCGGGGAGAGCTCCCAGTCCCGGCCGGCGGCGTGCTGCACGGAGGCGCTGCGCTCCGCGGGCGGCACGCCCGCGCCGAGGTGCCGCTCGCCCAGGGCGTCGACGGCCACCTCGATCTCGTCGCCGGGCCGCCAGTGCCGCTCCAGCAGGTCGTCGAGCAGCCCGGCGGGCGCGAGCAGGCAGTCCGAGATCGGGACGACCTCGTGGCTGTGGTGGGCGCGCAGGCCGGCGCGGCCCTCGTCGTCGACCGCGAGGCGCAGCCGCTGCCGCCAGCCGAGCGCGCCGCCGGAGAGCTCCTCCACCTCGACCGTCCCGGCGATCCCGCCGGTCAGCCCGCCGAGCCGGGTGAGCTGCTCGCGCAGCACGGCGGTCTTGAGCGCGCGCTGCGCGGGCGGGGCGACGTGCTGGAAGTCGCAGCCCCCGCACCCGCCGGCGCGCGCCCACGGGCACGGCGCCGGGACCCGGTCCGGCGACGCGTCGAGCACCGAGATCGTGTCGGCCAGGCAGAACGACCCGCCCTGGTCCTCGGTCACCACCGCCCGGACCCGCTCGCCGGGCAGCGCGTGCCGCACGAAGAGCACGCGGCCCTCGTGCCGGGCCACGCAGTGCCCGCCGTGGGCGACCGGCCCGACCTCCAGGTCGAGGACCCGGTCGGTCCAGTCGAGGGTGCGTTCAGCGGACCGGGTCACCGGTGTCCTTCCGGGGTGGGGTCTCCTTGCCGGTCGCGGCGTCCTTGCGGAGCGCGGTGGCGCGCGAGGCGGCGGCGCTCGTGACCTGCTCGCCGGGCAGCTGCTCCATCGAGGGGTAGCCGCGGCGCGAGGCGCCCGGCGCGAAGAGCGGCGAGAGCGGTTGCGCGGCGGCCGAGGAGTCCAGCTGCCAGGGCACGCTCGTGACCATCACGCCCGGCTGGAACAGCAGCCGGCTCTTCAGCCGCAGCGCGGACTGGTTGTGCAGCAGCTGTTCCCACCAGTGGCCCACGACGTACTCGGGGATGTAGACCGTGACGACGTCGCGCGGGTTGTTCGTGCGCAACCGCTTCACGTACTCGAGGACCGGTCGGGTGATCTCCCGGTACGGCGACTCGACGACCTTCAGCTTGACCGGGATCTTGCGCTTGCCCCAGTCCGCGACGAGCCGCTTGGTGTCGGCGTCGTCGACGTTGACCGTGACCGCCTCGAGGACGTCCGGCCGCGTCGCGCGGGCGTAGGCGAGCGCCCGCAGCGTGGGCTTGTGCAGCGTCGACACGAGGACGACGGCGTGGTTGCGGCTCGGCAGCACCCCGTCGGACTCGCCGGCCACGAGCTCGGCCGAGACCCGGTCGTAGTGCTTCTGGATCGCGACCATCAGCACGAAGAAGCCGGCCATCGCCACGATGGTGATCCACGCGCCGAGCGTGAACTTGGTGATCAGGACGGTGAGCAGCACGAGGCCGGTCATGATCGCGCCGAAGCCGTTGATCGTCTGCGAGCGGCGCATCCGGGCCCGCTCGCGCGTGTCCGTCGTCGAGGCGAGCTCGCGGTTCCAGTGCCGGACCATGCCCGCCTGGCTCAGCGTGAACGACACGAACACGCCCACCGTGTACAGCGGGATCAGCCGGGTGACCTCCGCCTGGAACCCGACCACCAGCACGATCGCGAAGGCCGCGAGGATCAGGATGCCGTTGGAGAAGGCCAGCCGGTCGCCGCGGGTGTGCAGCTGCCGGGGCAGGTAGCGGTCCTGGGAGAGGATCGAGCCCAGCACCGGGAAGCCGTTGAACGCGGTGTTCGCGGCCAGCGCCAGGATCAGCGCCGTCATGATCACCACGAAGAAGAACCCGGGCCGGAAGCCGGAGAACACGGCGTCGGCCAGCTGCGCGACCATCGTCTGCTGCTGGTAGCCCGGTGGGGCGTCGGGGAACTGGTGGGCCGGGTCCTCCGCGATCTGCACGCCGGTGAGCCGGCCCAGCGCGATCAGGCCCATGAACATGCTGACCGAGATCAGACCCATGATCAGCAGCGTGGTCGCGGCGTTGCGCGACTTCGGCTTGCGGAAGGCCGGCACGCCGTTGGAGATCGCCTCGACGCCGGTCAGCGCCGCCGCGCCCTGGGTGAACGAACGCAGGATCAGCAGCACGAGCGCGAGCCCGGTGAAGGTGTCGCCCTCGGCCACGAGGTGCAGGTTCGTGCTGGCCGTCTCGACGTCCTGGCCCAGGAGCAGCACCCGCGTCAGACCCCAGACGATCATCGTGCCGATGCCGAGCATGAACAGGTAGACCGGCACGGCGAACGCCGCCCCGGCCTCCCGGATGCCGCGCAGGTTGATCGCGGTGAGCAGCGCGATGGCGAGCACCGCGAACAGCACCTTGTGCTCCCCCACGAACGGGATGAGCGCGCCGATGTTCGCCGCGGCCGCCGAGATCGACACCGCGACGGTGAGCGTGTAGTCGACGAGCAGGGCGCTCGCCACGGTGAGCCCGGCCTTGCGGCCGAGGTTGACCGTGGCCACCTCGTAATCGCCACCGCCGGACGGGTAGGCGTGCACGTTCTGCCGGTAGCTGGTGACCACCGTGAGCAGGACGACCACGACCGCGAGGCCGATCCACGGGGACAGCGCGTACGAGGTGACCCCGGCGACGGACAGGGTCAGGAAGATCTCCTCGGGCGCGTAGGCGACCGAGGACATGGCATCGGAGGCGAACACCGGCAGCGCGATCCGCTTCGGCAGCAGCGTGCTGTGCAGGCGGTCGCTGCGTTGCGGGCGACCGACCAGGATGCGCTTGACGGCGACGCCGAGCTTGGACACGTCCGAAGCCTATGCTCTCGACGGCGGACGGACGCGATAGCGTGCGTCGACGACGCGCCCGGGGCCCGATCGGAGGAGCCGGCCCGTCGACACGTGAGACCGAGCGAGCCCGGGAGGGCCCATCCGATGTACGTCGTGATCATGGGATGCGGCCGCGTCGGCGCGTCCCTCGCCGCCGGGCTCGAACGCCTCGGTCACGAGGTCGCCGTCATCGACCGGGACGTGCAGGCCTTCCGCCGGCTCGGGACGGACTTCCGCGGCCGCCAGGTCGTCGGGTTCGGGTTCCACCGCGAGGTGCTCATCGAGGCCGGGATCGAGAAGGCGGACGCCTTCGCCGCCGTCTCCTCCGGCGACAACTCCAACATCCTGTCCGCCCGGGTCGCCCGGGAGACCTTCGGCGTGGAGCGGGTCGTCGCGCGGATCTACGACGCCAAGCGCGCCGCCGTCTACGAGCGGCTCGGCATCCCGACCGTCGCGACCGTGCCGTGGACCACGGACCGGTTCATGCGGATGGTCCTGCCCGACGGCGTCGCGACGGCGTGGCGCGAGCCCGCCGGCACCGTCGCGATCCTGCCCCTGCCACTGCACGAGGACTGGGTCGGGCGCCCGATCCGCGAGCTGGAGGAGGCCACCAACTCCCGGGTGGCGTTCGTCGTCCGGTTCGGCAGCGGCGTGCTGCCCACCCGCGAGACGGCCGTGCAGGCCGACGACGTCGTCTACGTGGCGGCGGTCTCGGGCACGGTCTCCGACGTCACGGCCGCGGCGGCCGCACCGCCCGCCGACTCCTGAGAACCCGAGAGGGCGTGAGGTCATGAGGGTCGCCATCGCGGGGGCCGGCGCCGTCGGCCGCTCCATCGCGCGCGAGCTCGTGGAGAACAAGCACCAGGTCATGCTCATCGAGCGCGACCTCGGCCAGATCGACCCCGCCGCCGTGGAGGAGGCGGAGTGGGTGCACGCCGACGCCTGCGAGCTCACGACGCTCGAGGACGCCGGGATCGAGAGCTGCGACGTCGTGATCGCCGCGACCGGGGACGACAAGGTCAACCTGGTCGTCTCGCTGCTCGCCAAGACGGAGTTCGCGGTGCGCCGGGTGGTCGCGCGGGTCAACGACCCCCGCAACGAGTGGCTGTTCGGGGAGAACTGGGGCGTCGACGTCTCGGTCTCCACCCCGCGGCTGCTCGCGGCGCTGGTCGAGGAGGCCGTGGCCGTCGGCGACCTGGTGCGGCTGCTGACGCTGCGGCAGGGTCAGGCGAACCTCGTCGAGGTCACGCTGCCCACGCACACGCCGCTGGCCGGGCGGCCCGTCCGGGACCTGGCGCTGCCCCCGGACTCCGCGCTGGTCACGATCCTGCGGGGCGGCCGGGTGATCGTCCCGCAGGCGGACGACGCGCTGGAGCCGGGCGACGAGCTGCTCTTCGTCGCCACCGCCGCGGTCGAGGAGGAGATCCGGGCGGCGGTCGTCGACGCCGCGAGGGGTTGAGGCTCCAGGGCGTGCACCGACTCGTCGACGGCGGGCCGGCGGCTGTGCTCCGGGAGGTCGCTCAGCCGGCGGCCGGGGTGCGCTCGGCGCGGCGGACGGCCACGACCGTCCCGACGATCGCGAGGCCGAGCAGCGGGTAACCCATGGCCAGCCGGGCGATGCCGAGCCAGGTCTCCTCGTCCGCGTTGTACAGCCAGCCCTGGACCACGAGGCGGGCGGCGAACACCAGCGCCCACAGCGCGCTGGCCCAGCTGTAGGCCCGGAGCATGCGCGGGTTGCGGCGCCAGCCCTGGCCGTGCCCGTTGACGGCGTGCCAGATCACGCCGGCGAGCGGCCTTCGCACGATGATCGAGACCAGGAAGGCGAGCCCCAGCGCCGCGCTGTAGAGCAGGCCCGGCAGGTAGAAGCCGCGGGCCTCGCCGGTGCGGTAGGCGATGAAGGCGCACACGGCCACACCGAACAGCCCGGAGATCGCCGGCTGGAGCGGTTGCCTGCGCGCGATGCGGAACACCGCCACCAGCACGCCGGCCACGACGGCGGCGATCAGGGCGGGCTTGAGCTCGAACAGGACGTTGGCGACGACGAAGACCGCCACCGGCACCGTCGAGGCGATGATGCCGGGGATGCCGCCCATCTGTTCGAGGAGCGTGGGCCGGCGCCCCGAGTCGTCGGTGTCCTCGGACCGGTCGTTCTCGTGGATCTCCGCCGTCACACCGGCCGGTTCCTCGGCCGGGACGCGCGGTATCGGGCCCGTGGCCGAGTCGTGGTCCGCCGGCTCGCCGGCCACCCGCGGGATCCGGGTGGTCGGCTGGTCCCCTTCGGGACCCGGCGTCACTGCGCCTGGCAGATCTCGTAGTACGGGTTGTACAGGACCTTCCGGCCGTCCCGGACCGAGATCCGGCCGCGCACCCGCATCGTCCGGCCCGGCTCGATGCCCGGGATCCGGCGTCGACCCATCCAGACCAGCGTCACTCCCTCGGTGCCGTCGTACAGCTCCGCCTGGAGCTGTGCGCTGCTGTCGTCCTCGGGGCAGAACTCCACACTCCGGAGGCGACCCAGCATGGTCACCTCCTGTCCGCACGCACACTCGCTCGCGCGCTGCGCGCCGGAACGTTCGGAATCCTCGGACAGGTCGTCCGCGTCCAGGACGTCGACGTCGCTGGTGAGCTTGCGAAGCATGCGGCGGAACGCCCCACCGTCCGTGCTGCCCATCTCTCTCCTCGGCTGCTCGGGCGCGGGCCGTCTCCCTTGATCCGGCCGCTGCCCGTGCAAGGGTAACGCGGGAGAAACGGGATGTGTGCCCGGAACGGGCGGCTTCCCGCAGCCGGACGCGATCCCGATCTCCCCCGTCGGTGAGCGGCCAGATCATCGCGACGACACGCGGGTCCCCGGACGGGTGATGCGGCTCAGCGTGCCCGGATTGCGGCGTTCTGGGCGGATTCACGGGGGTGCGGTTCCCGCTCGTCGTCACGGTGGATGGGTGTGACGCTGGTCTCGCGCCGTTCGGCGTGCCGGTGGACGCGGGTGGGGGCTCGCACACCCGTCGTGGTCGGCTCTCACACCTCGAGTGAGCGGGGCACAGCCCATCGATGGCATGTGTCGCGCGCTCCTCCCAGGTGTGACAGCCGGCCAGAAGGGGTGTGCGAACCCGAATCTCGCTCTCACCGCCCTGCGACGACCGCGGCTCGGACGGCGGCGTGCGGGAGGAAGCACGACCGGAGGAGCGCCGCACAACCGAAGAAGCGCGGCACACCCCGCTGGCGGGGTGTGCCGCGCTCCTCGGCGGTGTGCCGGGTCGACTGCCGCGGTGTGGCGGGCCTACTCGGGGCGGCGGTGGCGGCCGCGGTCCGGGTCGGCGCCGTTGAGCGGGTCGGCGTCGAGGAACGACAGCGCCGGTCGCGAGCCCGGGCCCTCGCCGTGGCGGCGGTTCCCGCCCGCCTCGGGCTCGCCGGGGCCGGGCTCCCGGGAGCCGTGGCCGCCCGGGCCGCTGTGTCCGTTCGGGGCGTCGTGCCCGTGCCCGCCGTAGCCGACCTGGCCGCTCTGGCCGCGGTAGCCGTCCGACGGGCCGTGACCGTTCTGGCCCCGGAAGCCGGCCGACGGGCTTTGGCCGTTCTGGCCCCAAGAGGCTTCCGACGGGCCGTGGCCGTTCTGGCCGCGGTAGCCGTCCGACGGGCCGTGGCCGTTCGGTGCCCTGTATCCGTTCGGAGTGCCGTGGCCCTCCGGGCTCCCACCGCCGTTCCGGCCGCTGTGGCCGGGCGAGCCGGCGTAGCCGTTCGGGCCGGCCCAGCCGTTGCGCGCGTCGTGGCCGTTCGTGCCACCGGGGCCGGCGTGCCCGTTGACCGGGCCGTAGCCGTTGCGGGCGGCGGGACGGTGGTCGGCGGCGCGGTCGGCGGACTCGGCCATGAGGGCGTCGAAGAGGCTGGTCGGGACGTCGGCCGGCGAGCCGGGACCCGTCCGGACGCCCGCGAACCCGGTCACCTCGCGGCCGCCGCCCTGTGACGACCAGCCGGACGCGGTGTAGCCGTACTGCGGCAGCCGGCCCGAGTCCCGGTCGACGGTCTCGTAACCCGGGCCCGGCGGCTGGTGCACGGTGGGCGTCCAGCCGTCCGGACGGCCCTCCGCGGCCTGACCGCCGTGCGACGGCGCGTCGTAGAGGCCGTGGCCGGTTCCTCGGTCGCCCTGGGTGGGCTCTGGGGCGGCGCGGCGGCCGCTCGGCTGCTCGCCGGGCCGTCCGCCGTCCGCGGACGGGTTCCCGCTCCCCCACGCCGGCGCGCCGGTCCAGCCACCGCTCGGCTGCTCCGCGGGCCGGTCCTGCCACGACGGGACCTCGGCGCGCCGACCGCCCGCCGCCGGGCCGGACTGCTGCGGCCCACCGAAGCGACCGCCCTGCTCCGGGCCCCACGCGGACGCCGCCGGCGACTGCGAGGAGCCGCCGGCCCAGGAGTCCTGCTGCTCGCTGCCCCGGCCCGGGGCGGACGCCGCACCGGCACTCGGCTGCAGCGAGTTGCTGCCCTGCTGGTCCGCAGCCCAGCCGGACGGGTTCACGTTCGCACCGAGGCCGGACTGCGGCGAGTCGCCGGCCCGACCGTTGTCCTGCTGCTCGGCCGCCCAGCCGGAGTGCCGCGGGCCGTCCGCCTGCTCGGTGGCCCAGCCGGGGCGCTGGACGTCGCCCGGAGCCGGGAACCGCGGGTCCCGCCCGGGCTCCGACGGCTGCCGCTCGGCCCAGCGGGAGGGCGCGGGGTCGCCGTGGCGACCGCCGGTCGCCCAGCCGCCGCTCGCCTGGTCGGCCGTCGGCCCGGAGTGGCGCGGGCCGCCGCTCCCGCCGCTCCCGCCGAACTCACCCCCGCCGCTCCCGCCGAACTCACCGGAGCCCGGGTCGCGGTCCGCACGGTCCTCGGCGGACCGGTCGGGCCGGTACTCCGCGGTCGCCCAGCCGCCGCTGTGCGGGCCGGCGGTTTGCGGAGCGGGCTCGACGGGCTGGTCGCCCCAGGACCCGGGACCACCCGCACCCCGCCCGACGACGGGCAGGGCGCGCGTCTCGCCCGCGCCGGCCGCGCCACCCTGGGCGCCGGGCCCGGCCTGCGGGAATGCGCCGGATCCGGCGTGCGCGCCGGTCGAGGGCGCGGCGGGACCACCGAAGCGCGGGTCCTGACCGGCCGCCGGGTAGGTCCCGGACGGGCCGGCCGGCGCGAACCCCGCGCCCTCGACCGACGGGGACCCGGCGGGGGTGTTCCCCGTGCCGGGGCCGTACGGACCGGGACCGGCCGCGGTGTACGGGCCGCTCGGGGCGTCGGCGGGGTCACCGAACGAGCGCGGGCCCGCAGGCGGAGCGCCCGCCGGACCGCCGAGGCCCGGCGCCGGCGTGTAGCCGCTCTGGGTGGCCGGGCCGCCGAACGGCGCCTGGCCGACCGCGCCACCGGTGCCCGGACCCTGCGTGTACCCGCCCTGCGTGGCCGGGCCGCCGAACGACGCCTGGCCCGCCGGGCCACCGGCTCCCGGACCCTGCGTGTACCCACCGGTCGGGCCGCCGAACGGTGCCTGACCTGCCGGACCGCCTGCACCCGGGCCAGGCGTGTATCCGCTCTGCGTGGCCGGGCCGCCGAACGAAGCACCGGCCGCCGGAGCGCCGAACCCAGGTCCACCGAAGCCGGGACCGCCGGCCCCCGGACCACCGGGGCCGGGACCGCCGAAACCGGGACCGCCGACCGGGGGCCCACCGAACCCGCCGCCCGCCGGCCGCCCGCCGGCCGGGCCACCGAACTCCGGACCACCGACCTGAGGACCGCCGAACTGGGGCTGATCAGGCCGCGGCCCGGCAGGGCCGTGCTGCGGCGCACCGGGCCCACCAGCTCCGGGCCCACCAGCTCCGGGCCCACCAGCACCGGGCCCACCAGCACCGGGCCCACCAGCCCCGGCGCCCACCCCACCCGACGCCCCCGCGGATGCCGCGGGCGCGAGCGGAGCGGCACCGCCCGGCGCCCCACCGCCCGGGGCGCCGGCCTGCCCGACCCCGACCTGCCCGGCGCCGGCCGGACCCGCAGGAGCCTCGGCGGCGGCCTCCGCCGACTCCCCCGCCTCCTCGGCCGGGGTGACCGACCGGGTGCGCAGGGTGAGGGTGGCCTTGGGCTGCGGGGCCTCGGCGTCGGGATCGGGGGCCTCGTCGACCGCCGAGGGGAGCGTCAGCGGGAGCACGGTCCGGGGCGGGTACGGCGACTTGCCGCGCACCACGATCGTGCCGCGCAGCATCCGCCGCATCTCGGCGTCGAGGCGCTCGGCCTGCTCCTCGGGGCCCGCGGCGACGCCGTAGACCATCCACCGCTCGCCGTCGATGCCCACGAACACCGACGAGGCGACCTGCGTGGTCGCGCGCAGCTCCCGGCCCCACTCGCCGGTGTACGAGCGCACGGTGGCGCCGCCCTCGCGCAGCGACTGCGCGATCTCCTCGCAGAGGTCCTTCCACAGCCCGCCCGAGCGCGGCGCGGCCAGCGCGGACAGCGAGAGCCGCCCACCGCCCGGCATCGTGATGTGCACCGCGGACAGCCGCGCGCCGTCCTCCGGCTCGACGACGCTGCCCTGCGGGGGGATCGGCACCTGCACGGCGCCGAAGTCCATGCGCGTGAGCGCGTCCGTCATCTCGGGGTCGAGCTTGGCGACGTCGAACGGGCCGAAGTCCGGCCCGTCGTACTCGCTGTCGTACTCCTCGTCGTACTCGCCGTCGTACCCGGTCTCCACCGAGTCGTCGGCCTCCAGGTCCTCGAGGTCCTCGCCGTAGCGGACGCTCACGGTCCGTCCCCTCCCGCCAGCCGGTCGTGCCCACCCGTCGAGCCGTACCCGCCCGGCCCCCGGTCGGAGGCCGGGAGCTCGGGCACCTCGACGAAGCGCGCGTACTCCACCTTCTGAACGACCAACTGGGCGATCCGGTCACCCCTGCGGAGCACGATCTCCTCGCGGGGGTCGTGATTGATCAGACACACCTTGATCTCGCCGCGGTATCCGGCGTCGATCGTGCCCGGCGCGTTGACGACCGACAGCCCCGCGCGGGCGGCCAGCCCGGAGCGCGGGTGCACGAAGCCGGCGTAGCCCATGGGCAGGGCGATCGCGACGCCCGTGCCGACGACGGCGCGCTCACCGGGGGCGAGGACGACGTCGGACGTGGTCGCGAGGTCCGCCCCCGCGTCGCCGGGTCGGGCGTACGCGGGCAGCGGCATGTCGGGGTCGAGGCGGGTCAGCAGCACGTCGACGAGCGGCGTGACCATCGGCTCGTGCGGGGGAGCATCGATCGGGCCGGGCACAACGGGCGACGTTACAGTGGGTCGTCGTGAGCGAGCACCCGTCCAGCGCCGGTCCTGCGACGTCCGGCCGTCCTGGGTTCGACGAGCGGTTGAGTACACCGCTCTGGTGGTTCCTGTTCGCCGGCGGCGTCGCCGTGCTGCTGGGCGCCGAGATCCACATGGGATATCCGGGCGTGCGCTCGTGGATCGGCTACGCCGTGCTGATCCCGCTGGCGCTGCTGGTGGTGTGGCGCCTGGGCAGCGTGCGGGTCCAGGTGACCGAGACCGAGCTGGTGGCCGGCGACGAGCGGATCGCGCTGGAGCACGTCGGCCGCACCCAGATCGTGTCCAGGAAGGACAAGCAGCAGGCGCTGGGCCCGGAGCTGGACCCGGTCGCCCACGTGCTGCACCGCGGCTGGATCGGCCCGGTCGTGCGGATCGAGACGCGCGACCCCGCGAGCCCGGTGCCGTACTGGGTCGTCAGCACCCGCCGCCCGGAGGAGCTGGTGGCCGCGCTGAGCGCCACCCGCGCCTAGCCCCGAGGACGCCCGGCCCCGAGAACGCCGAAAGGGGCGTCCCGGGGATCCGGGACGCCCTCGTCGGTGTCCGCGTCGTTCGACGCCGGGTCGGGCCGGCGGCGGTCCGTCAGGCCGCGCAGTCGCGGCAGATGAACAGGTTGCCGCGGGTCTCGGCCAGCCGGCTGCGGTGGTGCACCAGGAAGCAGCTGCCACAGGTGAACTCGTCCGCCTGCTTCGGCAGGACCTTGACCGTGAGCTCCTCGCCCGAGAGGTCCGCCCCCGGGAGCTCGAAGCTCTCCGCCGTGTCCGACTCGTCGACGTCGACCGCGGACGACTGCGCCTCGTTCCGACGGGCCTTGAGCTCGTCGAGCGAGTCCTCCGCCATGTCGTCGGCCTCGTTGCGCCGCGGTGCGTCGTAGTCGGTAGCCATCGTTCCCACCCTCAGTACTGTTCGTCTTCTGTCGTGCCGCTGCACAACGTCCCGGCCGCAGGCGTTTGTGCCCGGCATCGGAGTGACGCCGGTCTCACCCGTTTGCGGAACGGCGCAGCCCTCGCCGGGACCAGGGCAGGGACCCGCGGCACCCGTGACCGGGCCCCGCGAAACGTCGTGCTCCCCCGTCGGCGCGCAGAGGGTAGCCGAGCGGTCAAGCCCCCGCACCGGGCCCACCCGTGTCGCCCGCCCGCCGGGGAGCGGTGGGGGCGTTAGGGTTCCGCCGTGCTGATCCGCGGGGTGTGTTCGGGTGGGGTGGACGCGTGAGCGCGGGGCTGCGTCCCTACCGGCGGCGCCGGTCCCGGCCGGTCGCGATCACGGTGGGCGCGCTCGCCGTGGCCGCCCTCGTGACCTGGACGATCGTGTTCTTCAACGCCTCCGCCGAGTCCGGCCTCGCCGCGTGCAACACCTCCGCCTCGGGCGCCGCCGGCGAGGTGCTCGACTCCGACGCGCTGGCCTCGGCCGCCCCGACGCCACCGGCGGACATCCGGACGACCGTGCTCAACGCCGGCGGCCAGCGCGGGCAGGCCAACCTCGTGGCCGCCCAGCTCGGCGACCTCGGCTTCGGGGAGGCCCGGCAGCCGGACAACGACCCGCTCTACCCCGGCGGCGACCTGGAGTGCCACGGCCAGCTGCGGTTCGGGCAGTCCGGCGAGGGCTCGGCGGCGACGCTGCAGCTGGTTCTCCCCTGCCTCGAGCTGGTCCGCGACGAGCGGGGCGACGACTCGGTCGACGTCGCCGTCGGGACCGGGTTCACCGACGTCAACCCCAACCGCGCCGTCCGCGACGCCCTGGAGCAGCTCGGCGCCCCCGGTTCCGGCGAGACCGGCGAGGGCCAGCAGGTGGCCGCGCCCCAGCTCGACCCGCAGGTGCTGGCGGAGGCGCGCGAGGCCGCCCGCTGCTGACGCCGGCGGACGAGGTCAGACGTCCGCGGCGCCCGCCTCCCGCAGGAGCTCCTCGAACGCCTCGGCGACGCCGGGGGTGGCCGCGAGCGTGACGTCCTCCCCCAGCTCGGTGCCGTCCCCGCGGGCGCGCCCGGGCGCGGGCCGCACGCGCACGAGGGCCCCGGCCTCCTGCGCGACGAGCGCCGCGGCCGCCCAGTCCCACCAGTTGATGCCGTGCTCCACGTAGGCGTCGATCCGGCCGGCGGCGAGGCCGCACAGGTCGAGCGCCGCCGATCCGGTCCGCCGCAGGTCACGGACCCGCGGGAGCACCGCCGCCATCATCGCGGCCTGCCGCGCGCGGCGGCCCGCGTCGTAGGAGAAGCCGCACGCGACCAGCGACTGGGAGAGCTCGGTCTCGGTGGTGACCCGCAGCGGCACGCCGTCGCGGGTCGCGCCCGCCCCGGCCGCCGCGCTCCACACCACGCCCGATGCCGGCTCGACGACCGCGCCCGCCAGCGACACCCCGTCCCGCACCGCCGCGACCGACACCGCGTACCAGGGCAGCCCGTAGAGGTAGTTCACGGTGCCGTCGATGGGGTCCACGACCCAGCGGGCGGCCCCCGCGTCGCCCGCCGCCTCCTCGCCGTACACCGGCTCGCCCGGCCGCAGCTCCGCGAGCCGCTCCCGGACGAGGCGTTCGAGGGCCCGGTCCGACTCCGTGACGACGTCCGTGGGCGTGCTCTTGGTCCCGACCGCGCCGGTCTCCCGGGGTGCGGGCAGGGTGCGCAGGTGGGCGGCCGCCTCTTCCGCCACCCGGACCGCGACACGCCGGAGCTCGGCGAGCTCCGCGGCGTCCGGAAGTGTGGTCGCGTCCGTGCCGGGTACTCCGGCGCCGGCCGGGGCACTGCTCGTGGTCATGTCACCCATCCGACCACAGCCCGCAGGTCGGCGAGGGGTTCGGCCCGGCCCGCGGGGCGCCGCCCGGCGCAGCGGGACGTCCGTCCGGCCCGTCCGGGCCCTCTCTGAACCGATGCGGGTGCTCTGAGGAGGGCGCGACCGGCGAGCACCGGGCGCAGGCGCAGTTACAATGGCGGAGAACTTCACCCCCGGGACGCGCGCCGACCCCACGAGAAACGGCGGCGACCGGCGAGGCGAAGTCACTCGAAGCCAGCCGGACCGGAGCGCCCGCCGCGTTCTCGGCAGCTCCGGCGGACCGCAAGCGCACGCAGCGAGAGGGCCTAGGTGGCAGCCGCAGACTCCGCAACCCGAACCGACTCGACCGTGGACGAGACGGCGGCCGCACCCGCCCGTCGTGGCCGCGGGGCGGGTACCGCGACGAAGGCCAGGCCGGCGCGCCCACGTGGGGGCGCGAAGACCGGTCCGAAGACCTCGGCCAAGAAGAAGTCGACCTCGGCCGAGGGCGACGAGGAGGCCGTCGACCTCGACGACGCCGAGCTCGGCGAGGACGTCGAGCTCGAGGACGTCGAGATCGAGGACGTCGAGGAGGACACGGCCGAGGCGGCCGAGGACTCCGCCGACGAGGAGGACGAGGACGACGAGGAGGAGGAGCCGGCCAACACCGGCGCCAACCGTCGCGCCCCGACCACCCGCTCCTCCCAGCAGAAGTCGACCGAGTTCGTCTGGGACGAGGACGAGTCCGAGGCCCTGCGCCAGGCGCGCAAGGACGCCGAGCTCACCGCCTCGGCCGACTCGGTCCGTGCCTACCTCAAGCAGATCGGCAAGGTCGCGCTGCTCAACGCGGAGGAGGAGGTCGAGCTCGCCAAGCGGATCGAGGCCGGCCTCTACGCCGCCGAGCGGCTGCGCCGGGCGATCGAGGCCTCGGAGAAGCTCTCGCCGCAGCTGCGCCGCGACCTGCGCTGGATCGTCCGGGACGGCGAGCGGGCCAAGAACCACCTGCTCGAGGCGAACCTGCGCCTCGTCGTCTCGCTGGCCAAGCGCTACACCGGCCGCGGGATGGCGTTCCTGGACCTGATCCAGGAGGGCAACCTGGGCCTGATCCGTGCGGTCGAGAAGTTCGACTACACCAAGGGCTACAAGTTCTCGACCTACGCGACGTGGTGGATCCGCCAGGCCATCACCCGCGCGATGGCCGACCAGGCCCGCACCATCCGCATCCCGGTGCACATGGTCGAGGTCATCAACAAGCTCGGCCGCATCCAGCGCGAGCTGCTCCAGGACCTGGGCCGCGAGCCCACCCCGGAGGAGCTGGCCAAGGAGATGGACATCACCCCGGAGAAGGTGCTGGAGATCCAGCAGTACGCCCGGGAGCCCATCTCGCTGGACCAGACGATCGGCGACGAGGGCGACTCGCAGCTCGGGGACTTCATCGAGGACTCCGAGGCGGTCGTCGCGGTCGACGCGGTGAGCTTCACGCTGCTGCAGGACCAGCTGCAGTCGGTGCTGGCCACGCTGTCCGAGCGCGAGGCGGGCGTCGTCCGGCTGCGGTTCGGCCTCACGGACGGCCAGCCCCGCACGCTCGACGAGATCGGCCAGGTCTACGGCGTGACCCGCGAGCGGATCCGCCAGATCGAGTCGAAGACCATGTCCAAGCTGCGCCACCCGTCGCGGTCGCAGGTCCTGCGGGACTACCTGGACTGAGTCGAGTCCGACGCGCGGCCCCGGGCTCCGGCCCGGGGCCGTCGTCGTTCTCGGGCGCGCCCGCACGGAGGTACGTCCGCGCCTCCCGGCGCGGCAGCCGTCCCCAGAGTTGACGACGGGCGTTAACGCCGCCGCTGATCCACACGTGCTCGGAGACGTACTTCTCGATCACGCACAGGAGCAGCGCATGAGCCTCACCACCGACACCCCGGAGCTCGGTCCCCTGGTCACGGGCGTGGTCCTCGCCCCCGGCGACCCGGGGTACGCCGATGCCGCCGCCGGCTACAACCTCGCGACCGAGCATCGGCCGGACCACGTGGTCCGGGCCGCGGACGCGCAGGACGTCGTGGCGACCGTGGGGTACGCCCGGGAGACCGGGCGGCGGGTGGCCGTGCAGGCGACCGGGCACGGCGCCGCACCGGCGGGCCCCGGGACGGTGCTGCTGGTGACCGCGGACCTCGACGCCCTCACCGTCGACCCCGCGGCCCGCACCGCGACGCTCGGCGCCGGGGTGCGCTGGCAGCAGGTCCTCGACGCGGCGGCTCCGCACGGTCTGGGCGGGCTGTGCGGCTCGTCGCCGGGCGCCGGTGTCGTCGGCTACACCCTCGGCGGCGGCCTCAGCCCGATCGGCCGGACCTTCGGCTGGGCGGCGGACAACGTGCGGTCGATCGAGGTCGTGACGCCCGACGGCGTGCTGCGCACCGTCGACGCCGACCACGATCCCGACCTGTTCTGGGCCCTGCGCGGCGGCGGCGCGGCGTTCGGCATCGTCACCGCGATGACCATCGACCTCGTGGAGGTACCGGAGCTCTACGCGGGCGGGATCTTCGTCGACGCCACGACGGCCGATGTCCCCGGTCTCCTGCGCACCTGGCGGGACTGGGCGGAGGCGCTGCCCGAGACGGCCGGTCCTTCCGTCGCCCGGCTCAACCTGCCGGACCTGCCGATGCTGCCGGAGCCGTTGCGCGGCAAGGCCGTGGTGCACATCCGGTTCGCGTTCGTCGGCGACGCCGCCGAGGGCGAGCGGCTGATCGCGCCCCTGCGCGCCGCGCTGCCCGAGCCCCTGCTCGACACGGTCGGCCCGCTGCCGGTCCCCGCGTTCGCCGCCATCCACGCCGACCCGGTCGACCCGATGCCGTTCGTCGACCGCGGCGTCATGCTCGCGGAGCTGCCCGACGCGGCGCTCGACGCGTTCGCCGAGGTCACCTCGCCCGCCGCCGGGCTGCCGTTCGTGCTGAGCGAGATCCGGCTGCTGGGCGCGGCCTTCGCGCGGCCGCCGGCGGTGCCCAACGCGGTGGCCGGTCGGACCGCACCGTACTTCCTGGACTCCGTCGGGATGCTGGTGCCGCCGATCGCCGAGCACGTGCCCGGCGCCCTCGCCACGATCGTCGAGCGGCTGCTGCCCTGGTCGACCGGCGGCACGACCACGAACATCGCCGGCGGCGTCGACCCGGAGGCGGTCGAGCGGCTGCGGGCCGGGTTCGGTCCGGAGACCGTCGCCCGGCTCGACGCGCTGCGGGCCGAGGTCGACCCGGACGGCCTGCTCGACCCGGCCGCCCGCTGGACCAGCCCGCCGCTGCTGCCCGCCCAGGGCATCTGATGGCGGTCGGCCCGCCGGGGGCCGCTCCGAACGCCGAGCAGCGGGCGCAGTGGGGCGGGGACCTCGGGCTGCTCTGGGCGGCGCGCGCCGCGCAGTTCGAGGCGTCCGCCGCGGGCTACGACGCCCTGCTGCTCGAGGCCGCCGAGCTCGCGCCGGGCCTGCAGGTGCTCGACGTCGGCTGCGGGACCGGGTCGGTCACCCGCAAGGCGGCCGCCGCGGTGGCGCCCGACGGCACCGCGACCGGTGTCGACATCTCGGGCCCGATGCTGCAGGTCGCGTGGGACCGCAGCGCCGGGCTGGGTGGCGTCACGTTCCTCGAGGCCGACGCCCAGGTGCACGACTTCGCCGGCCGGTACGACCGGGTGATCAGCCGCTCGGGCGTGATGTTCTTCGGCGACCCGCCCGCCGCCTTCGCCAACCTGGCGCGGGCGCTGCGGCCGGGTGGCCGGGTGGCGTTCGTCGTGTGGCGCTCGGTCGCCGAGAACGCCTGGATGCACCAGCTGATGCGCGCGCTGACGGGCCGCATGCCCCCGGAGCCGCCGCCCGGGCCGGGCGCCTTCGGCCTCGCCGACCCGGAGCGGGCCCGGGCCCTCCTGGAGGGCGCCGGCCTCGCCGAGGTCGGTGTGGAGCCGTGCGCGGCGCCCGTGGTGCTGGGCCGGGACGTCGAGGAGGCGTTCGGGCTGGTCCGGCAGATCCTGGCGGGAGGACTCGACGGCCTGGGCCCGGCCGACCGGGAACGGGCGATCGTGGCCCTGCGGGCGGTCCTGGCGGAGGGGGCGGGACCCGACGGCGTCGCGCTCGGCTCGGCGGCCTGGCTGCTGACGGGGCGCGCGCTCTGAGCGGACTCGAAGCGGCCCGGTCGAGGATACGGCTGCACGTCGTGGTGGGCGCGGAGCAAGGCCCTGAGCAGGGCCCCTGATGAGCACCCCTGCACAACGGCTTCCCGGCGTCGCCCGACCGCGCTTCACTGACCGGGTGCAGACCGTCGTCCGCAGCCCCGTCCTGGTCGGACGGGCGGCCGAGCTGGCCGAGGTGCGCCGGCTCGTCGCGGCGACGGCGGCGGGCGGCGGCGGGTCGGTCGCCGTCGTCGGCGAGGCCGGGATCGGCAAGACCCGCCTGCTCGACGAGATCGCGTCCGCGGCGGCGACCGCCGGGCTCACCGTCCTCACCGGGCGCGCGGTGCCCGGTGGCGGCGTGTTCCGGCCGCTCGCCGAGGCCGTCCTCCCCCGTCTCGACGATCCGGCGGGCGACGGCGAGGTGGTCCGGCCGTACCGCGCGGCGCTGGAGCGGCTGCGCTCCGGCACCGGGCCCGAGTCCGGTCCCGGTGCCCCCGACCAGGCCGTGGTCCTCGGTGAGGGGCTGCGCCGGCTGCTGCGGGCGACCGTGCCGGGCGGCTGCGTCCTGCGGCTCGAGGACCTGCACTGGGCGGACCGGGACACCCTCGCGACGGTCGCGTCCCTGACCGGTGCGGGCCCCGGACTACTCGTCGCGGTGTCGTGCCGGCCCGGTCCCGCCGCCACACGGCTCGCCACGGCCCCGGGCCTGCGGGTCCTGCCGCTGCGGCCGCTCGACCCGGCCGGGGTCGCGGCGCTGGTCGCGGCCTGCCGGGACGGCACTCCCCCGGCCGAGGACGAGGTCGCCGCTCTGCACGCCCGCTCGGAGGGGCTGCCGTTCGTGGTCGAGGAGATGCTGGCGGCACCCGGGCGGGCGGTGCCGCCGACCTTCGCGGCGCTGGTCGAGGGTCGGCTCGAGGCGCTGGCGCCGGCGGCGCGGCGAGCGGTGGAGGCCGCCGCGGTGCTCGGTCCCGCGCCGGACTGGCAGGTCCTCGGGCCGGTCGCCGGGCTCGGTGAGGACGAGATCGGCGCGGCCCTGCGCGGCGGGGTCGCCGAGGGCCTGCTGGTTCGCGACGCCGGCGGGCTCGGCTGGTCGCACGCCCTGACCAGGGAGGCGGTCCTCGCCGCGCTGCTCCCGGCCGAGCGGGCCCGCCTCGCGGCCCGGGCCGCGGAGGCGCTCGCCGCGGCCGGGCA
>NZ_BSFQ01000047.1 GCF_027922425.1 Pseudonocardia halophobica
CCGATGTCCTCGACGCCGAGTGGCTGGCCGAGCTGCTCGAACACGGGCTGCTGCGGGGCAGTTTCGTGCCCCCGCCGGTGATCCGGCAGCTGCGGGACCTGACCCGCTACCGCAAACGACTCATCCAGGACCACACCAGCGAGTGCCAGCGCATCCAGAAGACCCTCGAAGACGCCGGCATCAAGCTCGACTCGGTCGCCTCCGACGTCCTGGGCGTCTCGGGGCGGGCCATGCTCGCCGCCCTGGTCGCCGGTGAACGCGACCCGAACGTGCTCGCCGAGCTGGCCAAGGGCAAGCTCCGCCGCAAGATCCCCGCGCTACGCCAGGCGCTGCGCGGCCGGTTCACCGACCACCACGCCCTGCTGATCGGGCTGTCGCTGGCACACACCGCGCACCTGGAGCGGGCGATCGCCCAACTCGACGACCGGGTCGACACCCTGTTCGCCACCCACACCGGGCCCGACCGGGACAGCGAGCCCGGGGTCCCTTTCGTCCGGGCCCGTGACCGGCTCGACACCATCACCGGGGTCGGGAAACGGGCCGCCGAAACCATCATCGCCGAGATCGGCGTCGACATGACCCGCTTCCCCACCGCCGCGCACCTGGCCTCCTGGGCCGGCCTGGCCCCGGGCAACAACATCACCGGCGGCAAACGCGGCTCGGGCAAAACCACCCACGGCGACGTCTGGCTCACCGACATCCTCGTCCAGTGCGCCTGGGCCGCCGCGCGCACCCGCGACACCTACCTATCGGCCCAGTTCTGGCGGCTGGCCCGCCGGATCGGGAAAAAGAAAGCCGCTATCGCCGTCGCCCACTCCATCCTGGTCATCACCTGGCACCTGCTGGCCGATGACTGCGACTACACCGACCTCGGTGGCGACTACTTCACCCGCCGCAACACCGACCGCCAACGCGACCGCCTCGTCGGCCAACTCCACAACCTCGGCTACCGCGTCACCCTCGACAAGACCGCCTAGCCTTGGCTGCGGTCGATTCTCTTCACAGACTCGTCGACCTCCCACGGGGCGACCCACTCGCCGTCCAGGCGAAGGGACAGATCGGCGTCGTCCTCGATGCGTTTGGCGACGGTGAGCGACGGCGTCGCCGACGGACGTGACCGCGCGCCGGTGGAGAGGAGGCATTCCGCGCGGCGTCGGCGAGGGGGCGTCGAGGGCCTGTCGGGCGCCCCGTCCACGGCGCCGGCGACCGGCGAGTCGACGACACGAACCCCCGCCTGCGCGCGATTCGCGGCCGCAGCCGCGGGCTCATCATGTCCGAGGCGACGTGGGGCGACGACGACTACACGCGCCCGTCAACTCCGCCACGTCGTGCAGTCCGCGGGTGGCTCCCTGCAGCCGGCGATCGAGGTGGAGAACGTGGAGACCGCATTCGAGGTCGCCGCGCTGGGCATCGCCGACGCCGTCACCGCCCGCAGCGTGGTGCGACGCCAGCGGGACAGGCCAGCCGCGCCACTATC
Organism: Pseudonocardia halophobica; assembly: GCF_027922425.1. GTDB lineage: Bacteria > Actinomycetota > Actinomycetes > Mycobacteriales > Pseudonocardiaceae > Pseudonocardia > Pseudonocardia halophobica. Next base: position 1,478 of record NZ_BSFQ01000047.1, read on the forward strand.
CGTCCACGGTTGGGTTGCGGTCCCCTCGGGTAGGCAGGGCCCATGACCGATCCGTCCGTGAACGACACCGGGCACGCCACCGCCGCGGAGCGGGCCGAGACGCGCGCCGAGCCGCTGCCCGAGGAGGCCCGGGTGACGGAGCCGGACGAGGACCGGTACGCCGAGGCCGAGGGGATCCTCGAGGACTCCGAGGAGCGCATCGCCGAGGCCGACGCAGGGCGCGCCCCCGGCGACGCCGCCTACGAGAACCGGCGGTCGGAGGACACGGTCTGAACGTCCCGGCGATTCAGCCCTCGCGGTAGGCGCGGCTGGCGCTGGCCTGGGCCCGCGGCATGAGCGTGATCTGGTCCAGGTTCACGTGGCTCGGCCGGGTCGCCGCGAAGGCGATGACGTCGGCCACGTCCTCGGCCGTGAGCGGGGTCAGGCCGCGGTAGACGTCGTCCGCCTTCTCCTGGTCGCCCTCGAAGCGGACGAGGGAGAACTCGGTCTCCACCATCCCGGGGCAGATCTCGGTGAGCCGGATCGGCTGGCCGAGCAGCTCGCCGCGCAGTGTGCGGTGCAGCATCGCCTGGGCGTGCTTGGCACCGGTGTACCCGGCGCCGTTGTCGTACGGGGCGAGGGCCGCGATCGAGGTGACGGTGATGATGTGCCCGTCGCCGGAGGCGCGCAGCTTCGGCAGCAGGCCCTGGGTGAGCCGCAGGGTGCCGATCACGTTGGCCTCGAACATCCAGCGCCAGTCGTCCTCGTCGGCCTCCGCGACGGGCTCGAGCCCCTTGGCGCCGCCCGCGTTGTTGACCAGCAGCCGGCACTCCGGGACCGCCTCGACGAAGGCGGCGGCCGACTCCTTGTCCGTGACGTCGAGCCGCAGCGCCGTCCCGTCGATCTCCTTCGCGATCTCCTCGAGCCGGTCGACGCGGCGGGCGCCGAGCACGACGTGGAAGCCCGCCCCGGCGAGGGCGCGGGCGGTGGCGGCACCGATGCCGGAGCTGGCCCCGGTGACGACGGCGATGGGACGGTCGGTCATGCCGCGAGCCTAGTTCGCCACGTCGCCCCGGGGCCGCGTGACCGAGCGGGGTCAGTCGTCGAGCCCGCGCTGGGCGAGCCGGGACCCGCGCCGCGCGGCGGCCCGCTGCCAGCGGAAGATGCCGAATCCGAGGGCGCCGAGCACCGCGCCGGTGACGCACGTGGTGAACCAGATGTCGAGCGGCCGCCCGGCCACGAGGTGGGCGACGAACAGGCCCACCGCGCCGAGCACCCAGACCAGCGTCCCGATCGCCGTGACCAGCGTGACGTCGGTGGTGCTGCGGGGCAGCGGCGGCGGGTCGACCACGGGCCGAGCCTAGAGTGTCCGCCCGGCGCGAACACCGCCCTTGGCGAACACGGCGCCGGGCGGCGGTCCGCGCTGCCAGGCTCGGCGGCATGGACGTCGTCGATCTGCGGCCGGACCTGCGGATGCTCGTGGGCACGCCCGGCCAGGCCTACCTCCACCGCCGGGGCGACGAGGTGCTGCTCGTCGACACCGGCCCCGTCGGCAGCGGTCCGGTCATCGCGGCGGCGCTGCGGGACTGGGGCCTGGGGCCGGAGGCGGTCTCGGACGTCGTCCTCACCCACTGGCACGCCGACCACGCAGGCTCCGCGGCCGAGGTCGCGACCTGGCCGAACGCCCGGATCCTCGTGCACGCCGCCGACGCCCCGGTCGTCCGCGGCGAGCGGCCCGGGCCGCCGCCCGTCCTCACACCGGCCGAGGAGGTCCTGCACCGGCAGGTCGCCGGGAACCTGCCCGACGCACCGCCGGCGCGGGTCGACCACGAGCTCGCCGACGGCGAAGTGCTGGCCTCCGGTGCGCGGGTACTGGCCACGCCGGGACACACCGCGGGCAGCCTCGCGCTCGTGCTCGACGACGCCGGCGTCGTCCTCACCGGGGATCTCGCCGCCGAGCACGAGGGCGGGGTGATCCTCGGGCCCTTCAACGTGGACCGCGAGCTCGCCCGCCGGTCCTTCCGCCGGTTCGGCGAGGTCGACGTCGAGCTGGCCTGCTTCGGGCACGGGCGCCCGGTCGCCGGGTCGGTCCTCCGCGCGGCGGCCCTCGCGGCGGAGGTGCCGGACCCGCTCGGCTGACGACCGTTCCCGCTGCTCACCGGCGCGCACCACGAACGGTGTCCGGAAGGGCCACAGGCTGAGCGGACCGCGGTGCGGGCGCTTACCGTGTGCGCCGTGCTCGAGCGTCTGTTCAAGCTCACGGAACGCAAGACGACGTTGTCCCGCGAGATGCGCGGCGGCCTCGTCACGTTCGTGACGATGTCCTACATCATCGTGCTGAACCCGCTGATCCTCGGCAGCGTGGCGCCCGGTGACCCGAGCGCGAAGGCCGACGCGCTCGGGAACATCCTGCCGATCGGGCAGGTGGCGGCCGTGACGGCGCTGGTCGCCGGCGTCATGACCATCCTGTTCGGGCTCGTCGCGAACCTGCCGTTCGCGATCGCGACCGGGCTCGGCATCAACACCCTGCTCGCGGTCACGATCGCGCCGCTGATGACCTGGCCCGAGGCGATGGGCCTCGTCGTGCTCGACGGTGTCGTCATCGTGGTCCTTGCCGTCACCGGCTTCCGGACCGCCGTGTTCAACGCCGTGCCGGCCGCGCTCAAGTCCGCCATCGCCGTCGGCATCGGCGCCTTCATCGCGCTGATCGGGCTGGTCGACGCGGGCTTCGTCCGCCGGCTGCCCGACGCCGCGAACACGACGGTGCCGGTCGGCCTGGGCATCAACGGCTCGATCGCCTCCTGGCCGACCTTCGTGTTCGTGCTCGGCCTGCTGATCACGGGCGTGCTGGTGGTGCGCGGCGTGCGGGCGGGCCTGCTGATCGGCGTCGTCGTCACGACGATCATCGCGATCATCGTGGAGGCGATCGCACACGTCGGGTCGTCGGCCACCAACCCCAAGGGCTGGTCCCTGTCGGTCCCGGCGATCCCGGACAGCGTGGTCGGCTGGCCCGATCTCTCGCTGGTCGGGAACTTCTCCTTCGGCGCCTTCGGGCGGATCGACGTGCTGACCGTCCTCCTGCTGGTCTTCACGCTGGTCCTGGCCAACTTCTTCGACGCCATGGGCACCATGACCGGCCTCGGCCAGCAGGCCGGGCTGGCCGACAGGGACGGGCAGCTGCCGAACATCGGCCGGGCCCTGGTGGTCGAGGGCGCCGGCGCGGTGGCCGGCGGCGTCGGCTCGTCGTCGTCGAACACGGTGTTCGTGGAGTCCGCCTCCGGTATCGCCGAGGGCGCGCGCACCGGACTGGCCAACGTCCTCACCGGCGTGCTGTTCCTCGCGGCGATGTTCTTCACCCCGCTCTACGCGATCGTGCCGGTGGAGGCCGCGGCCCCCGCGCTCGTGATCGTCGGGGCGCTGATGTTCCGGCAGGTCGCGGGCATCGAGCTGACCGAGCTGCGCACCGCGCTGCCCGCGTTCCTGACGATCGTGATCATGCCGTTCACGTACTCGATCGCCAACGGCATCGGGGCCGGCTTCATCAGCTACGTCGTGCTGTCCGCGGCCACGGGCAAGGCGCGCCAGGTGCACCCGCTGATGTGGGTCGTCGCCGTGGCGTTCGTGGGCTACTTCGCCGTCGGCCCGCTGCGTGAACTCTTCGGGTAGTTGTAGTAAACTAACTACATCGTGAGTGCTGTCGCCGAAACCCCGGTCCCCGCAGGTCCCGAGAGAGGTTCGGATTCGGCGCACCCACCGCCGGGCGGCATGTTCGCCTCGCTGCGCGTGCCCAACTACCGGCTCTTCATCTCGGGCCAGGTGGTGTCCAACGTCGGCACCTGGATGCAGCGGATCGCGCAGGACTGGCTGGTTCTCGACCTCACCCACGGCAGCGCCACCGCGCTCGGGATCGCCGCGGCGCTGCAGTTCGCGCCCACGCTCGTGCTCTCGCTGTGGGGCGGGGTGCTGGCCGACCGGGTGGACAAGCGGCTCGTGCTGGTCGGGATCCAGCTGGCGATGGGGCTGTGTGCGGTGGTGCTCGGCACGGTCGTGCTCACCGGCGTCGTCGCGCTCTGGCAGGTCTACCTGCTGTGCCTGCTGCTCGGGTGCTTCTCCGCGCTCGACGCCCCGATGCGGCAGTCCTTCGTGTCCGAGATGGTCGGGCCGGGCCAGGTGGTCAACGCCGTCGCGCTCAACTCGCTGTGCTTCAACCTCGCCCGGATCGTCGGGCCCGCGGTGGCCGGCGTGCTGATCGTCGCGGTCGGCACGGGCTGGGTCTTCCTGATCAACGCCGTCAGCTTCGTCGCGGTGATCACCGGGCTGCTGCTGATGCGGCCGGAGAAGCTCTACCGCACCGAGCGGGTGCCACGGGCGCCGCACCAGCTCCGCGACGGCCTGGCCTACGTGCGCGGGCGGGCCGACCTCATGGCCGTGATGGTGCTGGTCTTCCTGGTCTCGACCTTCGGCATCAACTTCTTCATGACCCTCGCGCTACTGGCCCGCAACGTCTTCGGCCGCGACGCCGAGGGCTACGGCCTGCTCACCACGCTGCTGGCCGTCGGGTCCGTGCTCGGCACCACCGCGGCCGCCCGGCGCACCCGCAAGCCGCGGCTGCGGCTGGTCGCAGGGGCGGGGCTGGTGTTCGGCGCGCTGCTCGTGGTCGCCGGCCTGATGCCGACGTACCTGTCGGCGGGGCTCGCGCTCGTGCCCGTCGGGTTCGCGGCGCTGATCTTCACGACGGCGGCGAACTCGTCCGTGCAGCTCTCGGTCGACCCCACGATGCGCGGCCGCGTGATGGGGCTCTACATGCTGCTCCTGCTGGGCGGGACGCCGTTGGGCGGTCCGCTGCTGGGCCTGCTGGCCGAGCACTTCGGCGGCCGTGCGCCGCTGGTCGTCGGAGGGGTCGTGACCGTACTGTCGGTGGTGGCCGTCGGGCTCGTCCTGGCCCGCCGCTCCGGGTTCCCGGGACTCGTCCGGATCAAGGGGTTGACGGCAGAAGCAAGGTAAGGCTAACCTTCATCTCGTCGCTTCGTGGTGGGAGCGGCGCGTCAGTTCGGGAAGGACCAGGCCCTCCGGCTCCGGCCGGGGGGCCTGGTTCGTTCTCGGGCCCGTCCTACCGGCGCCGGGTGAGCCCGACACCGGCGAGGCAGAGCGCGCCGCCGAGCAGGGCCAGCGCGGGCGGGGCCTCGCCGAGCAGGAGCGCCGAAAGCGCGACCGTGATCGGCGGGACGAGGTAGGTGGTCACGCCGAGGCGGCCGGCGTCCATCCGAGCCAGGGCGTAGGCCCAGGTGCTGAAGGCCAGCGCGGTGGGGACGAGCCCGAGGTACACGAGCCCGGCGGTGGAGCTCCAGGGGGCCGTGGTCAGGTCGCGGCCGAGGGCGCCGGCGAAGGGCAGGCAGCCGGCGGTCCCGATCGCGCAGGCCACGAACGTCACCTGCAGGGCGGGCAACCGGCGCAGCACGGGCTTCTGCGCCAGCACCCCGATCGCGTAGGTCACCGCGGCGACCACGCACAGCACGATGCCGAGCAGGTCCGAGCCGTCGCCGCCGGCAGTCGAGGCGCCGATCACCACCGCCCCGGCGAACGCCACCCCGGCCCCGATCAGCAGCCAGCGCGGGAAGCCCTCGCGCAGCAGTACGCCCGCGAACAGGGCGATGAGGATCGGGCCGATGTTGACCAGCATCGCCGTGGTGCCGGCGTCGACGCGCTGTTCCGCGGCGTTGAGGGCCACGTTGTAGACGGCGAACCAGGCCACGCCGCAGAGCACCAGGAGGGCCCACTCGCGGCCCGTCGGGCGGACCCACCGGCCCCGGAGCAGGAGCAGGGCGCCGAGGGCGAGGGTGCCGACGGCGAGGCGGCCGAGTGCGAGCGCGCCGGGGTCGTAGGCGCGGCCGACGAACCGGATCCCGACGAACGCGCTCGCCCAGGCCAGCACCGTCACGCAGACCGCGGCCAGGGCGCCCCAGCGAGGCCCCGCCGCGGTGGTCGCCGGTGCTGCAGCGGTAGCGGCCGGTTCGGTGGCGGGAAGGTCGGATCCGGTCGCCGGGACGTCCTGGGCGGGCTCGTGCACGGCTCGACGCTATGCCCTCGTTGCGGGCGATCTCGCGCGGATTTCCGTCGTGGGGTTGCGGCGGCAGTGAAGGGTAGGCTAACTTCAGTCACGTCGCTTCGTGGTGGGAGCGGCGCGTCAGTTCGGGAAACGAGCGGGCCCCGGCCGGATCGGCCGGGGCCCACTCGCGTCCGGGGTCTACTCGCGTCCGGGGTCCCGGGATTTCACAGGTCGTACTGGCGGACCCAGTCGACCTCCATCCGGGACTCGCGGACGTCGCCGCCGTGCGGGAACCAGTCCAGCTGGATCGTCAGGTGCATCGGGCCCGGCGGCAGCGTGCCGGTGTCCTCGGTGCGCCACCACTCCTCGCCGTCGACGAAGGCCGCGATGTGGTCCGGCGTCCACTCCACCGCCCAGTTGTGCCACTGCGTGGCGTCGATCTCCACGCTGCCGTGCAGCTGGGAGTTGTCGGAGCCGTAGTGCAGGAACATGTCGGTGTTCTGCCGGTCGGGATCGGACATCTCCATGAAGTCCACCTCGCCGCCCGACGGCCAGTCCTCGGCGTCGGGCCACAGGAGGAGCAGGGCGTGGTAGCTGGGGTCGCTCTCCGGGGCCCGGACGCGGCCCTCCCAACGGCCGTACTTCTGGCCGGGGTTCCAGGCCATGCCGCCGGTGGTGCCGTCCGGTGAGCCGGTGACGATCAGGACGCCGCCCTGCGTCGAGAAGGCGTCGGGGGAGCGGCGGCCGTTGCCGCCGTGGCCCTCGCCGTCGTAGAGGCCCCAGCCGTCGAGGCCGCCGGTGAAGTCGTCCTCGCGGTTCGGGGTGCCCCAGCCGAGGGTCGTGGCGGCGGTGCGGCCTTCGGCGGTGCGGGTCGGTCCGCCCGTCCGCGTGGTTCGGCGGGTGAGATCGCCCGTGCTCCCGGCTCGGCGGGTGAGGTCGCGGGTCTCCCGCTCGGTCCGCAGGGAGGTGGCCGGGCGGCGGGGCGGGGCCGGGATGCGCCGGACCCGCTCGCCCCCGCTGTCCGCGCGTTCGGCGGCGGTCCGGACCACCGGGACGTCGGCCGGCGAGGCGGTCGCGCCCGGCCCGACGAACCCGAGCAGCGCGGCCACACCGGTGGCGAGCAGGCGGGCGAGGTGTGCGGTCAGGTCGGTGGGTGGCACGGCGTCACTCGTCCTCGAGATTCACGGGGCGCTCACTGGGCGAAGCTGACGTGGACGTGGTCGAAGTGGCCGCCGGTGACGTCGCTCGTGTCGTAGACGCTGCTGGTGTACGGCCGGCCCCAGCCGCCGTCGTCGGAGACCGAGGGGTCCCAGTAGCGGCCCTGCCAGATCAGGTAGGCGACGGCGAGCGGTCCGGCGTGCTCGCGCAGGTAGTTCGCGAGCGCCCAGCCCGCGGCGAGGGCGTCGGCGTCGGGGAAGGCGCCGGCGGTGCCGGGGAAGAAGTCGCAGGCCCGGCCCTGCGGGTGGTCGCTGCGCGGGTTCCAGGCGTGGGCGTCCCAGCAGCCGGCCGAGCGGATCACAGGGCCGCCGAGCGGCCCGAACGCCGCGGCCACCGCCGCGACGCCGTGGCGGGTCGCGCCCGTGACGCAGCCGTCGCCGCCGGTCGGGTCGGGTGGGGTGCACGCCGTCGTGCCGCCGGTCCAGGCGCCGGGCTGTGCGGTCGGTACGGCCCGCTCGCGGGCGCCGGACACGGCGTTGCGCAGGGCGTCCGGGCAGGCGGCCGCGCAGCTCCCGGCCGGTGCGGGGTGCCGGAGCAGCGTCGCGACGCCGGTGCGCAGGGCCGAGCAGGTGCGCCGCAGCTCGGTGACCGGGGCGGGCTCGTCCGCGGACCGGGCCGCCACCCGCCGGACGACGCCGGCGCGGGCCGGCGCGAGCTCGGGGCACTGCTCGGCGGTCATGCGCTCGAGGAGCGGCGCGCGGGTGGGGGCAGGGATCACGCGGACCTCACCCGGCTCGGCGGGCTCGGCCGCGGCGTCCCCCGGTGCGGCCGGCGCCGCGACGGCCGCGGCGAGCGCCGCGGTGAGCAGGAGGCGGAGCACGGGATCACGCCCGCCCGCCGACGTCGAGCGGGTCGCCGACGTCGAGGATCCGGATCCCGCGGACGGGGCGGAGGTCGGGGTGGGTGAGGGTTGGCCCCGGTGTCGGGTGGGTGGTCGTGATCGGCGCCGGCGGGGCGGGGGGCGTCGTCGGCGACGGTGTCGTCGGGTGGTGCGGAGCGGGATCGAGCACGTTGGCCGGGGCGGACGACTCGCTCATGGGGACGTGCGGGGTGGGATCGAAGCCGCTGGCCCGGGCGGGTGTGGTGGTGCTCGAAACGTCGGTGGGGGCGGCGTTCAGGGCTGCGACCGGCTCCCGCTGAGGGCGGGGGACGGCGACCGAGGTGAGGGGGCCGTCGGCGCCGACCGGGACGAAGGCGCGGTACGAGGTGAAGCCGGCCTCGGGAGTGTGCCGCGGCTCCGGCGGCGGTGAGGTCGTGACCGGCATCGGCTCATTCCGGAGGATGGTCGCAGTCGGCGGTGTCGTGATCGGCGGTGCTGTAGGCGTCGGCTCCCGCCGGGGTGCGGCGGCGGGCGGGGTGGTGGGCGGTCGAGGCGTCGGGGCGGGGCGGCCGAGGCGGCCCGAGTCCGCGACGGCACGCGCCAGCCGCGTGACGGCGTCGAGGTAGGGCCGCAGCGCCCGCGGGAGCCGGTCACGCGGCGTCCCGAGCAGGCCCGCCGCCTCGCGGTACGGGTCGACGATCCCGCGCCAGCGCCCGACGTGCGGCACCAGCACCACCGCTGCCCAGCCCGGGCCGAGCTCGTCGAGCCGCTCGGGGTGCCGCCGTTCGGCGCCGTCGACGGTCACGGCGAGCACCGGCGGCACCGCCGTCGGGTCGAAGAGATCCGCGATCCGTGCCGCGCGGTCCAGCGACTCGGCGCTGCTGCGGCAGACCACGATGTCGGCCTCGATGCCCGCGCCGGTTCCGCCGTCCTGTCCGTGCAGGGCGAGGGCGAGCGTGGTGGTGCCGACGCCGCCGGACACGCCGGCGACGGACGGTGGGCGGAAGCCGGTCATCGGATCTCCAGGGGAGCGTCGTCGTCGAGGTCGGTGTCGAGGCCGGCGGAGTCGGCGGGGACGGTCACGGACCGGTCGGCAGGCTCGTCGAGCTCCTCCTCGGCGTCGACGACGAGCCGGTCGGCCTCCACCCGCACGGCCACGCCGATCCGCACCCACCGGCCGGGCAGGCCGCGCCAGCCGCGCGCGGCCGGAGCGGGTGCGGCGGCGGGGACGGCGGGCCCGTCGTCGAGGTCGTCCGCGGGACCCGGCCGCCCGCCCGGCACCCGGCGGTACGGGGTGACGCGCACCCGGACGTCGACGAGCACGCGGCCCTCGCCGTCGGGCCGGACGAGCCCGGGCAGGGCGAAGTCGGCGCGCTGCCGCCCGTGCCCGGACCAGCCGAGGTGCACCGGTCTGCGGTCGGCCAGGTAGTCGCCGAGCACGCGGGCACGGCGGTCGGGGTCGTCCTCGTCCCAGGAGAGGTAGTCGGCGGCGAAGGCGGCGGCGAGCGCCGCCGCCTCCGCCGGGTGGGGAACGGGATCGGTGGGCGCGCTGACAGTGCATCCGGGCGCGGACCCGACGGGAGAGGGAAGTGGGTCCGGTGGTGCGGCCGGGTAGGCGGTCCCGGTGGGATCGCCCCACTGACGGATCCGCTCGTCGCGGAACGGGTCGGGCGTCGGCTGCCGGTCCGCCTGGGCGACGGACCACGCCGCAGCGACGGCGGCCGAGCCGGAGTCGGGCCAGGCCCGGTGCCCGTCCGGTTCGGGGGCGGCCGTGATCGGCGGGAAGCCGTGCGGGTCGGTCGGGGGATCGTCGGGCTCCCGATCCCGTGGCGGACCGAGCAGGTCCTCCGCGCGCCGGGAGAGCCGGGCGTGGCTCGTCGCGCTCCCGGGGACGATCTCCCGCGGCACCCCGGCCGGGCGGCCGAACATCCGGAAGGCGGCCACGTCACCGCCTCCCGGACATGCGGAACTGGGACATCGCTCCCTCTCGTGGGCACGCGCTCCCGCCCGCGGAGGGCCGCGGGTGCAGCGAGCGGAGGACCGGTGGCGCCGGATCCCGGCGGCCGGTGGGACGAGAGGAACCCTAGGAACGCGGGCGCCGCGGCGAGGCGGAACGGATCAGGAGTTCACGATCGGGAACGACCACCCCTGACCGGATCGGCTGGAGCTCCCGACTCGCGGTGCCGGAACTCCCGACTCGCGGTGCCGGAACTCCCGACTCGCGGTGCCGGAACTCCCGACTCGCGGTGTCAGAGCTCCCGACTCGCGGGTGCTCACAGCGCGACTCGCGGGAGGGCAGGGGCGACTCGCAGGTGCTCACACCCCGACTCGCGGGCATGGTGCGCGAGTCGAGGTGTCGCTCCCGCGAGTCGGGCTGTGCAGCACCGCGAGTCGGGAGATCCGGGCCCGCGAGTCGGGAGATCCGGGCCCGCGAGTCGCGAGATCCGGGCTCGTGAGTCGGGGTGTCGCCTCCGGCGAGTCGCGGTCGGCGCGGTCAGGCGGGGAGGGCCCAGGTGTGGACGGGCTCGTTGGCCTCCGAGGCCTCGAGGTAGCGCTCCAGCATCCCGGTCAGCGCACCCTGCCGGCTGCTGCCGCGGGCCTCCAGGGCGGCGACCGTGTCGAGCTGCCAGGTGGCGCCGGTCCGGCCCGTCACGCACCGCCGCTCGATGACCGTCAGGTACCGGTCGCGCACCGCCGCGCTGACCCCCCACCGGGCCAGCCCCTCGTGGGCGAGGGGGAGGAGCTTGCGGAGGGCGAGCTCGTCGGGCTTGATCCACCCGGTCCCCGGCCAGTAGAGCGGCGCCTCCATGCCGTGCCGCGCGGCCGTGGTGAAGTTCTCCTCGGCCGCCTCGAACGACATCGACTGCCACAGCGGCTGGTCGGACTCCACGAGCACCCGCAGCAGCCCGTAGAAGAACAGCGCGTTGGCCACCATGTCGACGGCGGTCGGCCCGGCCGGCAGCACGCGGTTCTCCAGCCGGATGTGCGGCTGGCCGTCGGCGACGTCGTAGACCGGCCGGTTCCACCGCCAGACCGTGCCGTTGTGGAGCTTGAGCTCGTCGAGGTCCGGCACGCCGCCGTTGCGCAGCGTGGTCATCGGGTCGGAGTCGCCCGGGAACGGGACGATGCCCGGGAAGTACCGCGCGTTCTCCGCGAACAGGTCGAGCACCGACGAGATCCAGCGCTCGCCGAACCACACCCGGGGCCGGACGCCCTGGTTGCGCAGCTCGACCGTCCGGACGTCGCAGGCCTGCGTGAACAGCGGGATCCGCGTCTCGGCCCACAGTCGCGAGCCCAGCAGGAACGGCGAGTTCGCGCCCAGCCCGAGCTGGACGCCCGCGAGGCACTGCGCCGCGTTCCAGTACGCCGGGAACGAGCTCGGCGAGACCTGCAGGTGCAGCTGCATCGACGTGCAGGCCGCCTCCGGGACGATCGTCTCGAAGTCCTCGGTGAACCGCTCCGGCGCGACGGCGTGCAGCCCGCCCGGGTCGCCGCCCGAGATGTCGACGTGGATCGGCTCGCCCCGCGCCGCCAGCATCTGGTCGTTGAGGACGGCGTAGCGGTCGTCGGCCGAGATCGACTCGGCGACGAGGTGCCGGCGCTCCAGCGTCGGCAGGATCCCGATCATCGCCAGCTGGGACCTGCAGTCCCGCGCCTTGGCCCGGGCGACGGCGAGCTCGTCGAGCAGCTCGTGCTCGAGGTGCCGCCACTGGTCGCCGGGAAGGGGGCGGGGCGGGAGGTTCAGCTCGATGTTCCAGCGGCCCAGCTCCGTCTGGAACTCGGTGCCGCCGATGGCCTCGAGGACGTCCCTGCCGGTCATGGACGGGCTCAGTGAGCCGTCGACCAGGTTCAGCTCGACCTCGATACCGGTCATCGGGTCGTCCTCGGCGAACGGGTGCTCCCGCAGCATCGTCGTCAACGCCTCGAGGCAACGCTGCACCTTGGCTCGATACCGCTGGCGTTCCCGCCGACTGAACCGGGTCCGGTCGACGTCCTGGCCCATGCTCTCCCGATGCCTCCTAGCTGCCGGTCCGCCCGCGGCGGCTCTCCACCGTGTCACATCACCGGAAGCGGCGGTACCGGCTGACCGGGCGACCTCGTGCGACGAACGGCAGGCCACCTGGGATGATCGGTCGCCGTGGCCATCATCACCGCGATCGGCGACCCCACCGACCCCCGGCTCGACGACTACCGCGACCTGACCACCGCCGACCGCCGCCCCGACCGCCCCGGCGGCCGCGGGCTCGTGATCGCCGAGGGCGTGGTCGTCGTCCGACGTCTGATCGAGTCCCCCTATCCCGTCCGCTCCCTGCTCGGGGTACCCCGTCGGATCGAGGAGCTCACCGCCGATCTCGCACATCTCGACGTCCCCGCCTACGCCGCGGACGCCGACACCATGGCCACCACCGTCGGCTTCCACCTGAACCGCGGGGTGCTCGCCGTCGCCGACCGCGCCGCGCCGGTCGACGCCCACGAGCTGGCCCGGACGGCCCGCGTCCTGGCCGTGTGCGAGGGCGTCAACGACCACGAGAACCTCGGCTCGCTGTTCCGCAACGCCGCCGCCCTCGGCGTCGACGGAATCCTGCTCGGCCCGCGCTGCGCCGACCCGCTCTACCGCCGCTCGGTGCGGGTGTCGATGGGCCACGTGCTGCGGGTGCCGTTCGCGCCCCTGCCCGGTCCGTGGCCGGAGTCTCTGGACCTGCTGCGCGAGGCCGGTATGCGGGTCGCAGCCCTGACGCCGGCGCCCGACGCCCTGCCCATCTCGGCGGCCGGTCTGGCGGGGGAGCGGGTGGCGTTGCTGCTGGGCGCCGAGGGACCCGGCCTGACGCCGGAGGCCCTGGCCGCGGCCGACGTCCGGGTGCGGATCCCGATGGCCACGGGCGTCGACTCTCTCAATGTCGCAACGGCTGCCGCGGTGGCCTTCCATGCGGTGGGGGCGTCCGTAGGCTGAGAAGTGTGCACCTCGCTGCGGGGGGTCAGGTGGTGCTCGGTGAGAAGCGGCCGGGCGATGCCGTGCTGCCTCCGGACCTCACCGCCGACCTCCGCCAGTGGGGCGCGGTCGCGGCGAGCATCCGCGGGATCGAGGTGCGGCCCGAGCAGCAGGACATCGTCAGCCGGCGCGGGCGGCAGCTCGCCGGACGGGTGTCCGACGTCCTGGGTCGACCGGTCGAGTACGTCGACCCGCTGACCGGGGGCGTCGACCTGGTGCACGGCCGCACCACCGAACCGATCCCCCTGGTGCCGCCGCACCCCGAGGAACCGACGCCGTGGGCGACCGGGCTCGTGGTCGCGGCGTTCTTCGCGGTGCTCGCGGCGATCGGCGACATCACGCTCAGCCGGGCCTTCGGCGAGGCGTTCGGGCTGCTCTGGATCCCGGCGAACGTGCTGGTCGTCGGTGGTCTCGCACCCTCGCTCTGGCTGATCCGCCGGCTGCCCTTCTGGCGTTGGATCGGGCTCGGCACCGCCGTGGGGCTCGGGGTGGCGTGGGTGGTGCTGCTGCTCGGCCAGTTCCTCTGAGTCGGAGCGATCGACGTCGGGGGCCCGCCGGGTGCGGCTCGCGGGCTCGCCGGCCTCGCGGCGGCGGTTCGCGGGTGGCGCGGCCGGGCAGGGCGGTTCGCACATCCGCTCGCGGCGTGGCACACCACTTGTGGGGCGCTCGCACACCTGCGGATGGTGTCGTACAGGTCGTCGACCGGGTGTGCGGCGCATGACCGGGTGTGCCGGCCGGCAGCGGATGCTGCAGAAGACGGCCGCCGCTGGGCGGGGCACCTCAGCTCGGAGGTTGACGCTGCGACAGTTCGCCTCGGCGATCTTCCGGCACACCAGAAGCGGCGTCCCGCACCCGGTCGACGACCTGTGCGGCGCCCTCCGCGGGTGCGCGAGGGCGCCTCAGCGGGTGTGCCGCCGGCAGAGCGAACTCAGCGGCCGCGGACTCCCAGCAGCACCTCGTCCCACGACGGCATGACCGGCTTGCCCTTCTTGGTGCGCTTGGCGGGGGCGGGCTGGTCACCGGCGGGTCGCGCGTCGCCGGTCGGTGCCGCGGCGCTCTCGGCCTCGGTCGGGGCCGCGTCGGAGACCTTCTCCGCGGCCGCACCGGCGGGCTTGGCGGGCGTCGTCTTCGCTGCGGCCCCGCTCCGGGTCCGCTCCGTCCGCGCCGGCGTGCGCGCGTTCTTGCTCGCGGTGTCCCTCCCCGCTGCCTCCGCCGCGTCCGTCGAGCCGCCGCTCGACCCCGCCGCCTCAACCGCGTCCTCCGACCCGCCGTCCTCCGACCCGCCGTCCTTCGACCCGCCGTCCGTCGACTCGGCGATCTTGGGGTCGGCGGTCTCGGGCTCGGCGATCTTCTCCGGGGCGTCGTTCGTCGCTGCCTCGTCCTTCGGCTCGATGTCGCGCGGAGCCGACCCTTCCGGCACCGCGGCGGGCCGGTCGACCTCCGTCTTCTCCGCGGCCGGCGTCGCGACCTCGGCGACCGCGGGTGCCTCGTCCTGCACGGCCTCCACCGGCTCCGATCCACCGCCGACCGGAGCCGAACCCGAGCCCGAGATCGAGGCCGCAGGAACCGGGGCCGGACCCGAGGCCGCAGCCTCCCGGCCCGGGACCTCGTGGCCGTTCACCCGCTCGGCACCGTCCCGACCCGCCGAGGAGTCGATCCCCGAGCGCCCGACGTCGGACGTCCGCGTGTCCGTGGCCCGCGTGTCCGTGCTGCGCGCGGCGGGATGCGTCGGCGGACCGGCCAGCTCCGAGCTCACCTCGGTCCGCGTGGCGCCGCGCACCGGCTCCCGCCGGCCCGGCAGGGACCCGCGACGCTGTTCCGGCGCGATGCGGCGGGCGTCCCCGTTGACCGCGGCGGGCACGACCTCCTCGGCCGCCACCTCCGCGGCGGCGTCGTCCGGCCGCGCCATGTCGATCACCGGGCCGACGGGGCGCAGCGGCTGCTGCGGGCGGCCCTCGACGAGGTCGCGCGCGTGGTCGTCGAGCGCGGTGACCGTGCCGCCGTGGGCGCCCGGCTGGAACACCCAGTGCGCCCGGATGTCCGAGCGCCCGGACCGCCAGCCGAGGGCGACGACCCACTTGCCGTCCTCGCCCTTCCAGCTGTCCCAGTCCGCGCCCGGGTCCTGCCCGCGCAGCCCGAAGGTGTGCGCGACGGTCTCGGCGAGGGTCCGGACGTCCGGCCCGTCGTCCCGGACGGGGTGCGCGGCCTGCGCGAGCTCCGCCGTCCGGGTGCGTTCGAGGAGGACCGGATAGGCGAAGCGCTCGATCTTCTGGACGGGCACCCCGGCGGCCGAGGCGACCTGTTCCACGGACGCCCCGGCCCGGATCCGGGCTTGGATCTCGCGTGGTCGCAACTGGCTCTCCAACTCGATCGCGATCTGTCCGAGCCGGGTCAGGTCCCCCCTCGCGGCGGCTCTGAGCTGCTCGTCGGCGGGCACGGTGAACCGTTCGCGGCGCGCCGAGTCCTCGAGGACCACCGAACCGTCCTCGGTGATCCCGACGACCCGCAACGACCGCATATCCGCCGGCCTCCTCGCTCGCTCTGACCCCGTCCGGGTGACGGTAGTTGCCGAATCGTGTCCGACGAGTGAGGCGCGCCGGTGGGTCCTTCCGGCCCTCGACGTGGCCTTCTGGTCCGCACCGGCGACCGCTCCCGCCGGTGAACACTCCGCACGGTCGCACGTCGTGCCAAGATCGGTAAAGCTGAGGCGCATGTTACTGGTGTGACTACGTTCCGTCACCCCACCTGTGCGAAACGGCCGGGTCGCGCGAGGCGACCCGGCCGTTCGGGAAAGGTCCGGCTACACCGGAGGCACTCAGTCCAGGCGCTCGACGACCCAGTCGATGCAGGCGGTCAGCGCGGCGACGTCGGCGGGCTCGACGGCCGGGAACATGCCGATCCGCAACTGGTTGCGGCCCAGCTTGCGGTACGGCTCGGTGTCGACGATCCCGTTGGCGCGCAGGATCTTCGCGACGGCCGCGGCGTCGACCGAGTCGGCGAAGTCGACCGTGCCGACGACCTGGGACCGGTGCGCCGGGTCGGTCACGAACGGCGTGGTGTACTCCGTCTTCTCGGCCCAGGAGTAGAGCCGGGTCGAGGAGTCCTTGGTGCGCGCCACGCAGGCGTCGAGCCCGCCGAGGCCGAGCATCCAGTCGATCTGGTCCGCGAGCATGATCAGCGTCGCGACGGCCGGGGTGTTGTAGGTCTGGTCCTTGACCGAGTTGTCGACGGCGGTGGCCAGCGACAGGAACGGCGGGATCCAGCGGTCCCCGGCGGCCAGCTCGGCGACCCGGCCGAGCGCGGCGGGCGAGAGCAGCGCGATCCAGAGCCCGCCGTCCGAGGCGAAGCCCTTCTGCGGGGCGAAGTAGTAGGCGTCCGCCTGGGTGATGTCCACGGGCAGGCCGCCGGCCCCCGAGGTCGCGTCGATCACCACGAGCTGGCCGTCGATCGAGGACTCCGGCCGCACCACCGGCACCGCGACGCCGGTGGAGGTCTCGTTGTGGGCCCAGGCCAGGACGTCGCACGACGCGTCGGCGGTCGGCTCGGGCGCGCTGCCCGGCTCGGCGGACACGATCACCGGGTCGGCGAGGAACGGCGCGCCCTTGGTGGTGTCGGCGAACTTCGACGAGAACTCGCCGTAGGTCAGGTGCAGCGACCGCTCCCGGACCAGGCCGAACGCGGCGGCGTCCCAGAAGGCGGTGGAGCCGCCGTCGCCGAGCACGACCTCGTAGCCCTCGGGCAGCGAGAACAGCTCGCGCAGGCCGGCGCGCACCCGCCCGACCAGGGACTTCACCGGCTTCTGTCGGTGGGAGGTGCCCATCACGTCCGCGGCGTCCGCGAGCGCCCGGAGCTGCTCGGGGCGGACCTTGGACGGTCCGCAGCCGAACCGCCCGTCGCCCGGGAGGAGGTCGGCGGGGATCTGCAGGTCGGTGCTGGTCGACGCGGTCACGTACCCCAGTGTCGCAAGCCACGGAAGGGGAGGGGGTGGCGGGCCCGCCCCTGTACGGAAGGTGGCCGGGTCCGCTCCCGCCACGTGGGTGAGCCGATTTCACTGAGGCGGCGCAGTGCCACCGCCGTCCGAGCGAATCACCCCGGTGTCCCGCTCGGGAGTGCAACGTTCCCTCCTGATCGATCGAGATACCGGTCTGGACACGGGACGGAGGACCGAGATGGAGATCGACTGCGCGCTCGCCGCCGGGGTGGCGACGCCCGAGCAGGTCGCGCTGGCCGAGGAGCTCGGCTACGCCCGCGCGTGGTGCCACGAGGCGCCGCGCAGCTACCCCGACGCGGGGATGGCCCTCGCCGTCGCCGCCGAGCGGACCTCGCGGATCCGCATCGGCCTGGCGGTCGGCGGGCACTGGCGGCGCGCGGCGGCCGACGCCGGCGCCCTCGCCGACCTGGCCGCGCGGGCCCGCGCCCGGGCCGAGCTCGTCGTCGGGCTGCCCGGAGGCACCGCCGCCGACCCGGAGGCGCACGCGAGCGCGGTCCGGGAGGTGCTCCGCCGCGAGCACGGTGTGGACGGGGTCCCGGCGTGGGTGGGCCGGCCGGGCGCGACCGAGTACCTGCCGCTGGCGTTCGGCGTGCGCTCGCCGCGCGGGGCCGCCCTGCGCACGGTCGTCGAGGTGACGCCGGGTGCGGACCTGCACCGCGTCGTCGCGCGGCTGCGGCCGGCCGGCCTGCTGCTGCGCCCCACGGGTGCCGACGTCGGCCGCGAGCTCGCCGAGTTCGCCGAGGCCGTCCGCGCGCTCGAGCTGGCCGGGGTCGCCTGACCGCCGCTCAGGCCCCGGCCGGCGCCCGGTACATCCGCCGGTAGGCCAGCGGCGACATCCCGATCGCACTGTGCAGGTGCTGGCGCAGCGACACCGTGGTGCCGAACCCGCAGCGCTCGGCGACCCGCTCGACCGGCAGGTCCGTGGTCTCCAGCAGCCGCCGCGCCCGGTGCACCCGCTGCGTGGTGAGCCACCGGCCGGGGCTCTCCCCGGTCTCGGCGCGGAACCGGCGGGTGAAGGTCCGCACGCTCATCGCCGCCCGCTCGGCCAGCTCGTCGAGCCCGATGGGGGCGTCGAGGTGGTCGAGCGCCCAGGCCCGCACGGCGGCGGTGCCCGCGCCCGAGACCTCCGGCACGGGCGCCTCGACGAACTGCGACTGCCCGCCCTCCCGCCACGGGGCGACGACGGCCCGGCGCGCCACCGTGGCCGCCACCTCGGCCCCGTGGTCGCGCCGGACGACGTGCAGGCACAGGTCGATCCCGGCGGCGTTGCCCGCTGAGGTGAGGACGTCGCCGTCGTCGACGAACAGGACGTCCGGGTCCAGCGCCACCTGCGGGTAGAGCCGGCGGAATCGGTTCGTCCACCGCCAGTGGGTGGTCGCGGGGCGGCCGTCGAGCAGACCCGCGGCGGCGAGCACGAAGGTGCCGGTGCAGATCGACATCACCCGGTCCGCGCCGCGCAGCACCCGCGCGACCCGCGGGTCGACCGTGCCGTCGGTCGTCCAGGTCCCCTCGAGGTGCCCGGGGACGACGAGCGTGTCGGCCTCGTCGAGGATCTCCGGCCCGTGCTCGGGCAGCACGGAGTAGCCCGCCGAGGTCCGGACCGGCCCGCCGTCGAGCGTGGTGACCCGGACGTCGTACAGCGGCCGGTCGCCCGTCCCGACCGCACCGCCCAGGAGCTTGTGCGGCAGCCCGAGCTCGAACGCGATGACGGTCGGCATGGCCAGGACCACGACGCGGTGCATGGCCGGATTCTTTCACAGAGTGGCCGTTCGGCCACTTCCGTCCGCGTCGCGCATCGGCGACGCTGCATTCCGTGAGCGAACTCAGCACTCCCGTGCGCCGCCGGCGCGTCCACCCCGCGTGGTGGGCGGCCGCGGCGACCTTCCTGGCGATCATCGGCGCGGCCGGCTTCCGGTCGACGCCCGGTGTGATGGTCGAGCCGCTGCACGCCGAGTTCGGCTGGTCCATCGGGGAGATCTCGGTGGCGCTGTCGGTGAACCTCGCGCTCTTCGGCCTCACCGCCCCCTTCGCGGCGGCGCTGATGGAGCGCTTCGGGGTGCGGCAGGTGGTGGCGGTCGCGCTGGCGATGGTGGCGGTGGGCGCGGGCCTCACCGTGTTCATGACGGCCTCGTGGCAGCTCGTGCTGCTGTGGGGCGTGATCGTCGGGTTGGGAACCGGCTCGATGGCGATGGCCCTGGTGGCGACCGTGGTCGGGCGCTGGTTCGTGGCCCGCCGCGGCCTGGTGACGGGGATCCTCACCGCGGCCAACGCCACCGGGCAGCTGATCTTCCTGCCGGTGATCGCGCACGTCGTGGAGAGCTCCGGCTGGCGCACCGCGTCGCTCACGGTGGCGGCCGCGGCGCTGGTCGTGGTGCCGGTCGTGCTGCTGCTCCTGCGCAACCGCCCGTCGGACGTCGGCGCGCTGCCCTACGGCGGCACCGAGGCCGACGTCGTCGAGCCGATCCGGTCCGGGGCCGCCCGGCTGGCCGTCGGGACGCTGGTCCGGGTCGCGCGGGTGCGCACCTTCTGGCTGCTCGTGGCCGGGTTCTTCGTCTGCGGCGCCACCACGAACGGCCTGATCCAGACGCACTTCGTGCCCGCCGCCCACGACCACGGCATGCCGGCGACGACGGCCGCGAGCCTGCTCGCCCTGGTCGGGATCTTCGACGTGGCCGGGACCGTGCTCTCCGGCTGGCTCACGGACCGTTTCGACCCGCGGATCCTGCTGGGCGCCTACTACGTGCTGCGCGGGGTGTCGCTGGCGCTGCTCGTGCCCCTGTTCGGGGCCGACCTCGACGCCAGCATCTTCGCGTTCGTGATCTTCTACGGCCTGGACTGGGTCGCGACGGTCCCGCCGACGATGGCGCTGTGCCGCGAGTGGTTCGGCTCGACGGCGCCGATCGTGTTCGGCTGGGTCTTCGCGAGCCACCAGCTCGGTGCGGCTGCCGCGGCGCTGGCCGCCGGGCTCGTCCGGGACGCCCTCGGCAGCTACGACGCCGCCTGGTACGGGGGCGCGATCCTGTGCGTGCTGGCCGCGATCGCCTCCCTGGCGATCCGCCGCCTCCGCGCCCCGGCACCGGTCCCCGAGCTCGCCTGACCTCGTGAGTGGCGATAGTCGCCAGAGCGACTATCGCCACTCACAGGGTTCAGTGGACCAGCAGGTCGAAGCCCTCGACGTCCTGCGGCTTGCGCGGGCCCGGGCCGATGTACTGGGCCGACGGGCGGACCAGCTTGTTCTCCCGCTTCTGCTCCAGGATGTGCGCCGACCAGCCCGCGGTCCGGGCGCTGGTGAACATCGCCGGCATCATGTGCGGCGGGACCTGGGCGAAGTCGAGGATCACCGCGGCCCAGAACTCGACGTTCGTCTCGATCGGGTGGTCGGGACGGCGCTCGCGCAGGATCCGCAGCGCGGCCTGCTCCAGCGCGGCGGCCACCTCGTACCGCGGCGCGTTCAGCTCCTGGCAGGTCCGGCGCAGCACGCGGGCCCGCGGGTCCTCGGCCCGGTAGACCCGGTGCCCGAAGCCCATGAGCTTCTCCTTGCGGTCCAGGATGCCCTTGACCAGCGCCTCCGGGTCGCCGGTCCGCTCGACCTCGGCGATCATCGGCAGCACGCGGGCCGGGGCGCCGCCGTGGAGCGGGCCGGACATGGCGCCGATCGCGCCGGACAGCGAGGCCGCGACGTCCGCGCCGGTGGACGCGATGACGCGCGCGGTGAAGGTGGACGCGTTCATGCCGTGCTCGGCGGCGGAGACCCAGTAGGCGTCGATCGCCCTGACGTGCGCGGGGTCCGGGTCGCCCTTCCAGCGGACCATGAACCGCTCGGTGATCGTCTTCGCCTGGTCGACGCGGGACTGCGGCACGGCCGGGATGCCGATGCCGCGGGCGGACTGGGCGACGTAGGACAGCGCCATGACCGACGCCCGGGCGAGCTGCTCGCGGGCCTCCTCGACCGAGGTGTCGAGCAGCGGCTGGTAGCCCCAGTGCGGGGCGAGCATGGCCAGGGCGGCCTGCACGTCGACGCGGACGTCGCCGGTGTGGACGGGGATCGGGAACGGCTCGGCGGGCGGCAGGCCCGGCCCGAACCGGCCGTCGACCAGCAGCGCCCAGACGTTGCCGAAGGTGACCTGGCCGACCAGGTCCTCGATGTCGACGCCCCGGTACCGCAGCGCGCCGCCGTCCTTGTCGGGTTCGGCGATCTCGGTCCGGAAGGCGACGTGCCCCTCCAGGCCGGACTTGAAGCCGGGCGGGGGCGGGGGAACTTCGGACACCGGGGTCTCCTCACGTGTCGGTGCGCACCGGCGGCCGTCGCCGGGTGGCGCCGTCGGCCGGTGTCCCTGCTGCGCGCGCGGGTCCGCACGCGTGTTCGCCGTCACCCTGCCTCCGACCAGCGCCGGAGCACAACGGACCGGCCAGGTGTGATCGGTCACCGGACCCGAACGGAGGGTGTCGGGCGGCCGGGGCGCCCACCTACCGTCGGGGGTCCACGAGGAGGTGCGCATTGACCGAACTGACGCTCGCCGCCATGCGGGTCGACTACGGCGCCGGAGGTTTCGACGTCGACCAGCTCGCCCCGACCTGGCACGAGCAGCTGGCGCGCTGGCTGGCCGAGGCCGGCGGGGCCGGCGTCCCCGAGCCCAACGCGATGGTGCTGGCCACGGCGGACACGGACGGCCGCCCGTCGTCGCGCACCGTGCTGTGCAAGGGCTTGGACGAGCGCGGCGTCGTCTTCTACACGAACTTCACCTCCGCGAAGAGCCGCGACCTGCGCCAGTCGCACGAGGCGTCGGCGACCTTCCCCTGGTACGCGCTGCACCGCCAGGTGCACGTGCGCGGCCTGGTCCAGCAGGCCAGCTACGCCGAGGCCGACGCCTACTGGGCCACCCGGCCCCGGGGCTCGCAGCTCGGCGCGTGGGCGTCGGCCCAGTCCGCCGTGGTGAACGACCGGAGCGTGCTCGACGACGCGCTGGCCGCCGCCGAGCGCCGGTTCGCCGACACCGAGGCGATCCCGCGCCCGCCGCACTGGGGCGGCTGGCGGATCGTGCCGGACGAGGTCGAGTTCTGGCAGGGCCGCACCAACCGGATGCACGACCGGCTCCGCTTCGTGGGCGACCGCGACTCGCGCACCTGGAAGGTCGTCCGGCTGGCGCCGTAGCGGACGGGGCGAGCGGCGCCCTCGCTCACACCCGCTGAGCGAGCGCGCCGCTCACCGTCCGGTTTGAGCACGGATGTCCGGTCCGTCGCCGTGCGGGGTGGCGGAGGTGCCGGACGGGCGTGGTACCTGTGGAAACGTGAGTCGCCCCCGTCCGGGATCGGGCCCGGACCAGCCCACGGATCCGTTGCGCGCCGACCCCTCGGGTCCGGCGCCGGAGCCGCCCACCCGTCCCGCCCACGACCCGCGGGCGGACCCGCTCACCGTCCCGGCGCCCGGCCCGGCCGAGGCGAGCACCCAGCGCCTGACCACGGGCCCGGACGCGCCGACCCAGCACGTCCGGGGTGGGAGCGACGGCGCCACCCGGCGCGTCCCCGTGGATCCCGACGCGACCACGGCGCAGCTGCCCGAGGGCCGCACCGTCCGCACGCGGCTGGCGGGGCTGGCCCGCAACACCTTCGCCGACACCACACCGCTGCGGACGCCCTCCTACCGGCGGCTGTGGGTGGCGGGCATCATCACCACGATCGGCGCGCAGATGTCGGTCGTCGCCGTGCCCACGCAGATCTACGCGATGACGGACTCGTCGGCCTACGTCGGCCTGACGGGCGCGTTCGGCCTGGTCCCGCTGGTGGTCTTCGGGCTGTGGGGCGGCGCGATCGCCGACGCCGTGGACCGACGCCGGATGCTGCTGCTGACCGGCACCGGCATCGCGATCACCTCGCTCGCGCTGTGGGTGGTCGCGGCCAGCGGGGTGGGCAACGTCTGGGTCGTGCTGGTGCTGTTCGCGCTGCAGTCGTCGATGCTCGCGATGAACCAACCGGCGCGGGCCGCCGTGATCCCGCGACTGTTGCCGGCGACCCAGCTCCCGGCGGCGAACGCGCTGAACATGACCGTGATGCAGCTCGGCGCGATCGTCGGACCGCTGCTGGCCGGGGTGCTGATCCCGGTCGTCGGGCTGGGCACGCTCTACCTGCTCGACGCGATCTTCCTCCTCGCCACGATCTGGGCCACGTTCCGGCTGCCCGCGGTGCCGCCGCAGGCCACCGGGGAGCGGCCGAAGGCGGGCGTGCGGCAGATCGTCGACGGCTTCCGCTACGCCGCCCTGCACAAGATCCTGCTGGTCTCGTTCCTGGTCGACATCATCGCAATGGGCTTCGGCATGCCGCGCGTGGTCTTCCCCGAGATCAGCCAGACCGTGTTCGGCGACCCGCCGGGCGGCGGACTCGCGCTGGGCCTGCTGTTCGCGGCCATCCCCCTCGGCATGGTGGCGGGCGGCGTGTTCTCCGGCTGGCTGAAGCGGGTGTCCCGGCAGGGCGTGGCGGTCACCGTCGCGATCTGCATCTGGGGCCTCGGCGTCGCCGCGTTCGGGCTCACGTCGTCGCTGTGGATCGCCGTGATCGCGCTGGCCGTGGCCGGGGCGGGCGACCTGGTCAGCTCGGTGTACCGCAACTCGATCCTGCAGTCCGTGGCCACGGACGAGATGCGCGGCCGGATGCAGGGCGTGTTCGCGGTGGTCGTCGCCGGCGGACCCCGGCTCGCGGACCTGTGGCACGGGCCGGCGGCCGCGGCCGTCGGGCCGGGCACGGCCGCGTGGATCGGCGGGGTCGCGGTCGTCGTCGTGACCGTCGCGGTGGTGTTCCGGTTCCGCGAGTTCTGGGACTATCGCGTCCCCCTCGACGCCCACCGGTGACCGCCGGTGAACGCCAGGGGATGCCGTCCTGCGCTCGGAGGACGACCATGGGCACGGACGCCGTAAGTACGGTCCTGCGGAGTGATCCTTACCGCCTCGGGACGTGACGCGGATCCGTCGAACGGTACGGATGCGCGATGGCGCACTAGCGTGGCGCCCAACGCAGAAGAATCGAGTGTGAGAGGGAACCTCCACATGGCTGACGAGTCCGCCGGAACAGACACCGCTGTCCTCAGGTACCCGGGCGGCGAGCACGAGATGGCGATCAAGGCGCCGACGGAGGGTGCTTCGGCAGTCGACGTCAGCAAGCTCCTCGCGAAGTCGGGGATGACGACCTTCGACCCCGGCTTCACCAGCACGGCCGCCTGTGCCTCCGCGATCACCTACATCGACGGGGACGCGGGCATCCTCCGGTACCGCGGGTACCCGATCGACCAGCTCGCGGAGCGGTCGACCTTCCTCGAGGTGAGCTACCTGCTCATCTACGGCGAGCTGCCCACCCAGGCCCAGCTCGACCAGTTCACCACCGACATCAGCCGGCACACCCTGCTGCACGAGGACCTCAAGGGGTTCTTCGACGGCTTCCCGCGGGACGCGCACCCGATGCCGGTGCTGTCCTCGGCCGTGTCGGCGCTGTCGACCTTCTACCAGGACAGCCTGGACCCGTTCGACGAGAAGGCCGTCGAGCTGTCCACGGTCCGCCTGATGGCCAAGGTCTTCACCATCGCGGCCTACGCCTACAAGAAGTCCGTCGGCCAGCCGTTCCTCTACCCGGACAACTCGCTGGGCCTGGTGGAGAACTTCCTGCGCATGACGTTCGGGTTCCCGGCCGAGCCGTACGAGGTCGACCCGGTGATGGCCAAGGCCGTCGACACGCTGCTGATCCTGCACGCGGACCACGAGCAGAACTGTTCGACGTCCACGGTCCGGCTCGTCGGCTCGTCGCAGGCGAACCTGTTCGCGTCGATCTCCGCCGGCGTGAACGCGCTGTTCGGCCCGCTGCACGGCGGCGCCAACCAGGCGGTCCTCGAGATGCTCACCCGCATCCAGGAGGTCGAGGACGGCAACGTCGACGCCTTCGTCGAGCGCGTCAAGAACAAGGAGAAGGGCGCGAAGCTGATGGGCTTCGGGCACCGGGTCTACAAGAACTACGACCCGCGCGCGAAGATCGTCAAGCAGAACGCCGACGAGGTGCTCAAGGCCCTCGGCGTGACCGACCCGCTGCTCGACATCGCGATGAAGCTCGAGGAGAAGGCCCTCGCCGACGACTACTTCGTCGAGCGCAAGCTGTACCCGAACGTCGACTTCTACACCGGCGTGATCTACCGCGCCATGGGCTTCCCGACCAAGATGTTCACGGTCCTGTTCGCGCTCGGCCGGCTCCCCGGCTGGATCGCGCACTGGCGGGAGATGATGTCCGACCCGCAGAACAAGATCGGCCGCCCGCGCCAGCTCTACATCGGCGCCACCGAGCGGGACTACACGGAGCTCTCCGCCCGCTGAGCTGCGCCCGGTTGCACCAACGGCACTCTCGTGCGGACCTACCGCACGAGAGTGCCGTTCGTGCATTCGGCCGCGGACGCTCGGCGCGCGGGTTCCCCCGACCGCCGCTAGCGTCGGCCCATGCCCGAGCGCTCCGTCGTCTGGTTCCGGCGTGACCTGCGCGTCGGCGACCAGCCCACCTTCCTGGCCGCGGCGGACTCCTCGGACGAGGCCCTCGCGCTGTTCGTGCTCGATCCCGCCCTCATGGGGCCGAGCGGCGGGGCGCGGCTGAACTTCCTGTACGGCTGCCTCCGCGAGCTCGACGCCGCCCTCGGCGGGAAGCTGCTGGTGGTCGAGGGCGCCCCGGCGGACGTCGTGCCGCGGGTCGCCGAGGCCGTCGGCGCCGGGTCGGTGCACGTCGCGGCGGACTTCGGCCCGTACGGGCACCGGCGGGACGAGGCCGTCGAGAAGGCGCTGACCGACGCCGGACGCGAGCTCGTGCGCACCGGCTCGCCCTACGCCGTCGCCCCCGGCCGGGTCCGCAAGTCCGACGGCGAGCCCTTCCGCGTGTTCACCCCGTTCCGACGGGCGTGGACCGACCACGGCTGGCGCGCCCCGGCCGACACCTCCGCCTCGACCGTGTCCTGGCTGGACCCGGCCGACACGAAGGGCGGACCGCGGGCGACGAGGATCCCCGACGACGTCGCCGTGGAGGCCGAGCTCCCCGAGCCCGGCGAGCAGGCGGCCCTGCGGACCTGGGCGGACTTCCTCGACGACGCGGTGGACCACTACGGCGACGACCGCAACCGCCCGGACAGGCCGGCCACCTCGCGGATGTCGGTGTACCTGAAGTACGGCTGCATCCACCCCCGCACGGTGCTCGCCGACCTCGCCCGCAAGCGCTCCGCGAGCGCCGACACGTACCGCAGCGAGATCGCCTGGCGGGAGTTCTACGCCGACATCCTGTTCCAGCGGCCGGACTCCGCGCGGAAGAACTACGACGGCGCGTTCGACGCCCTCCCGCTCGCCTCGGGGAAGAAGGCCGCCGCCGACTTCGCGGCCTGGAAGGAGGGCCGCACCGGCTTCCCGATCGTCGACGCCGGCATGCGCCAGCTGCGCGCCGAGGCGTGGATGCACAACCGGTTGCGCATGGTCGTGGCGTCGTTCCTGGTCAAGGACCTGCACCTGCCGTGGTGGTGGGGTGCGCGGCACTTCATGCAGCTGCTGGTCGACGGCGACCTGGCCTCCAACCAGCACGGCTGGCAGTGGACGGCGGGCAGCGGGACGGACGCGTCGCCGTACTTCCGCGTGTTCAACCCGATCACGCAGGGGGAGAAGTTCGACCCGAACGGCGACTACGTGCGGAAGTACGTGCCCGAGCTCCGCGGGATCGAGGGCAAGGCGGTGCACCAGCCCTGGGCGCTGCCCGACGGCGTGCCGGAGGGCTACCCGGAGCCGATCGTCGACCACAAGGCCGAGCGGCAGGAAGCGCTCGCCCGCTACGAGAAGGTGAAGCAGGCGCGCGGGTGATCGCGCGGACGACAGGGCCCTGAGCGGGCACGATCGGGTCGTCGGACCGGGGCCGTCCGCGTGATCAACGGGTGAACTCTAGGGTGTGGCCAGCACCGACGAGGGGAGCCCGGGATGGCCGATCGACGGAACCGCAGGCGACGCGCGATCGTGCTGTTCGGGGTGGCGGGCGCGGCCGGTGCGGGCGCGTGGGCGGTGTGGCGGCGCTCCGGCGCGGGCCGACCGGTGCGCGACCAGTGGGCCCGGGCCGTCGCGACCCCGTCCGCCTCGGCGATCGGGGCTGCGGAGTCGGTGGCGGTCGGGAGCGTGAACGGCTCGGCCGGGGCCACCGGGTCGGGCGTGAACGGCTCGGCCCACAACGGCCGCGCGCCGCAGGGCCTCCTGACCCGGCCCGAGGCCCCGGCGCCCGAGAAACGGGCCGCCCCGCCGACGAAGCCCACTGCCGAAGAACCTGAGGCGGAGAAGCCCGCCGTCGAGAAGCCCGCCGTCGAGAAGCCCGCCGTCGAGAAGCCAGCCGCCGAGAAGCCCGCCGTCGAGAAGCCGGCGACCGAGAAGCCGGCCGCCGAGAAGCGCACGGCGGAGGAGAAGACCGAGTTTCAGCAGCCAGCGACTTCCGAGGAGATCCCCGACGGCCCCTACGGCCCCGGCTCCGCGGCCCCGCTGCCCGACGGCTCCGCCCCGGGCCCCGAGTTCACGATCAAGGGCAACGCGACGTCGATGCTGTTCCATCCGCCGTCGAGCCCCTACTTCGGCCGGACGAAGCCCGCAGCCTGGTTCCGCACCGCCGAGGACGCCGAGCGCGCGGGCTTCACGGAGTGGAAGCCGAAGCCCCGGGCGAGCTGAGCCTCGAGGATCCACGTCCGGGCAGTAGAACGCTCGAACTTCGACCTTTTTGGCCGCGCGCGGATCACCGCGACCGACCGGCCCCCAGTACCGCCGCCACCACCGCCGCGAGCAACGCCAGGGCGGCCGCGCCGAGCCCCGCCGCGACCGCGGTGTCGCTCCACGCCAGCAGCACGGCCAGCCCGACCGCCCCGCCGACGTACTGCGCGGTCGACGCGAGCGCCCCGGCCACGCCCTGCTGCGACTCGGGGACCGCGGCGGCGGCCGTCCGGAACACCGCGGGGAAGGCGATGCCGGCGAAGAGGGCCCAGACGAACCCGGGCAGCATCGTCGCGTAGCCGCCGAACCCGAGGGCCAGCACCGCCAGCGAGACGCCCAGCCCCGCCATCCCGACGACGAGCGTGCGGCCGGCCCCGATCCGCGCCGCCAGCCGCGGGAACGCCCACCCCGCCCCGACCATGCTCAGCGCACTGAGCGGCAGGAACGCGGCCCCGGCCTGCAGCACCGTGAACCCCAGGACGTCCTGCAACTGGGTGGTGATGAGGAAATACGCCGTGCCGACCGCGCCCATGAACAGCAGCACGGCGAGGGTGGGCGCGAGCAGTGCGCGCGACACCCGCGGCAGCAGCGGCTCCGGCGCCCGGCGCTCGACGAGCAGGAACGCCCCCAGCAGTACGACGCCGAGGACCACCACCGGCGACCGGTCGACGATCCCGAGCACGAGCAGCGTCGAGCCGGTGGTGGCCAGCGCAGCGCCGAGCAGGTCGAAGGGCCCCCGCACCCGCGGGCCGTCGGCCCGCAGTAGCACGGGCGCGAGCGCCGCGGCGACCAGCGCGACCGGCACGTTCACCAGCAGCACCGCCTCCCAGCCGAATGCGGAGGTCAGCAGCCCGCCGCCCGCGGCACCGACCGCCGCGCCGGTGCTCCCGGCCACGCCCCACACCGCGAACGCCCGGTTGCGGTCCGGCCCCTCGGCGAACCCGACGGCGAGCAGGCGCAGCGTGGCCGGGGTGAGCAGCGCGGCCCCGACGCCCTGGACGGCCCGTGCGGTCACCAGCCGGCCCGGCGTCGTCGCGAGCCCGCCCGCGAGCGAGGCCAGCCCGAACAGCACCAGCCCGGCGACGAACACCCGCCGCGCCCCGAGCCGGTCGGTGGCCCGCCCTCCGAGCAGCAGCAGCCCGCCGAGCGCCACCGTGTAGGCGGAGACGACCCACTGCAGCCCGTCGGCGTCGAAGCCCAGGTCGCGGCCGATGCTCGGCAGCGCGACGAACACGATGTCGAAGTCGGTGGCGACGAGGAACTGGGTCACGGCCAGCAGTGCCAGCCGGGCGCCCGTCCCCGCCCGCCGGGCCTCCGGTGCTGTCATGACGGCCTCCCGTGGTGCACGATCGGTAACGGAGGTCATGCTTCGTCACGGGCCCCGAGCAGGGAAGAAGGCACTTTCATGTCCCAGAGGAACACCGATGTGCCCCATGCGGCGCTGCAGGCGATCTGCCCGCTGAACGAGGTGCTCGACCGGGTCAGCGGGAAGTGGGCGATCGGCGTGCTCACGCTCTGCGGGGCCGAGGGCGTCGTCCGGTTCACCGAGTTCGAGCGTGGCATCCCGGACATCAGCCGGCGGATGCTGACGCTGACCCTGCGCAACCTCGAGCGGGACGGCCTGCTGACCCGGACCGTCCACCCCACCGTCCCGCCCAAGGTCGAGTACCGGCTCACCGCGGCGGCGCACGAGCTCACCGAGACGTTGTCCCTGATCACGGACTGGGCCAAGCGTCACCAGGCCTACGTCCACACCGCCCGTGCGGAGTACGACGCCGCCCGCGCGTGACCCGTCCGTCACCCGGACCGACGACACTCCGATGATGGCCGAGCGCTCGGGGCACGTCGTCGTCTGCGGGATCGGGGCCGTCGGGTTCCGGACCGTCGAGCAGCTGCACGCCTCGGGGATCGACGTCGTGGTCGTCGACGGCGGCGACGAACCGGAGCCGGTCACCGAGCACCTGCTCGGGCTCTGGGAGATCCCCCGGGTGGCCGGGCGTCCCCGCGACGCCCTGGTCGAGGCCGGGGTGGAGCAGGCCGCGGCCGTCGTCGTGGTGCCCGACGACGACCTGGTCGCCACCGAGACCGCCCTGCTCGCCCGCCGGCTCGCCCCCGGGGCGCGGCTGGTCGTGCGGGTGGCGAACCGGGCCGTCGGGCGGGCGCTGGCCGAGGTGACCGGCCGCGGCAGCGTGCTCGACGTGGCGGCGCTGTCCGCGCCGTCGGTCGTCGAGGCGTGTCTGGGGCAGCGCCCGCACCCGGTCGAGATGGGTGGGCGGACGTTCGTGGTCGCCACGCTGGAGGCGCCGCGGGTGGGCACCCTGCGCGCCCTGTTCGACGACCTCGCCCCGCTCGCCGTGGCCGGGCCCGACCCGGAGCAGGTGATCTGCCCGGGCCGCGACCACCGGGTGCCGGCCGGCGCCCGCGTGACGGTGATCGGCACGGAGGAGCAGTTCGCGGCGGTGGGGAGGCCCGTGGAGCCGGTCGGGCCCGTGCCCCACCGCGCCGGGGCGCGGTCCGCGGGCGCGGAGCGGGCGGCGCGCCGCGACGAGGAGGGCGGCCGGGCGACGGTCCTGACCGTGCTGCGCACCCTGCTCGCCGAGGCCGAGCGCCCGCTGAAGGTCACCGCCGGCGTGCTGCTCCTGCTGTTCGTCGCCTCGGTGTTCGTGCTGCGCTCCGGTTACGTCAAGCCGGACGGCTCGCACATGACCTGGGTCGACGCCGTGTACTTCAGCGTCGAGACCATCGGCACCGTCGGCTACGGCGACTTCTCCTTCGCCGAGCAGGCGACCTGGCTGCGCGTCTACGCGATCGGGATGATGTTCCTCGGCGTGGTGCTGGCCGCGGTGCTGTTCGCGCTGCTCACGCAGCTGCTGGTGAGCAGCAGCATCGAGCGGTCGGTGGGGCGCCGGCGGATCGGCGCGATGCGGGGGCACGTGATCGTCGTCGGCCTCGGCGCGGTGGGGATCGGGGTGCTGGAGGGCCTGCTCGCGGCCGGCGCCCGGCCCGTCGTCCTGGAGCGCGACCCGGCCAACCGGCACCTCGCCCGGGCCCGCGAGCTCGGCGTCCCGGTGGTCACCGGCGATGCGACCGACACCGCGGTGCTCAGCTCGATCAACCTGCGGGAGGCCACCGCCGTGGCCGTGCTGACCAGCGACGACCTCGTCAACGTCGAGGCAGGCCTCGCCATCCGGGACCAGCTCCGCGACCGCTGGCCCGCGGTCCCCGTGGTGCTGCGGATGTTCGACCGGGACCTGTCCGAGGCGGTGGAGGAGGGCTTCGCCTTCCGCTACGTCCGCTCGACGGCCGCGCTGGCCGCCCCGTGGTTCGTCGGCGCCGCCCTCGGGCTCGACGTGCTCGGCACCTTCTACGTCGACCGCATCCCGTTCATGGTCGGCCGGCTGGCGGTCGGCCCCGCGCTCGACGGCGTCGCGATGCGCGAGCTGTCCGCCCGCACGCGGGTCGTGGCGCTGCACCGTGCCGGCGCGGGCACGCTGGAGCACCCGCCCCGCCGGGACACCCGCTTCGCCGCGGGCGACGACGCGTACGTCGTCGGCCCGTACTCCGAGCTGCTCGCGCTGCTGCGACCGGACGGACAGGCCTCGGAGTAGCCGTAACTGGCCGAACGTCCGTTAAGCTGACGGCCGGTCGATCCGGTGGAGGCGCAATGGCAGGCAGCGTGACGGTCCCGGCCCGGCGGCTGGCGGGCGCTCTTGAACCCGTCGTCGGCCAGGTCTACTTCGCACCCGAGGCCCACGAGGCGTACGAGAAGCTCGGGTTCGGGGGCAGCCCCCGGTCGCTGCGCGGCGTCGCCGCCCCCGACGGCCCGGCGTACTTCTGCAGCCGCGGGTCGGTGCTCGGCCAGGTGCCGGGCGAGGTCGTGGCCTCGGCGTTCGGTGTGTTCAACCCGGAGGCCGTGGTGCCGGCGGTGGCCCACGGCTGGACGCTCACCGACGCCGCCACGATCTGCGAGGCCCGCACCGACGCGGCCCGCGCCCAGCTCGTCCGGATCCTCGGCGAGCGGCCGGAGGGTCTCGACCGGGCCCGTGACCTGCTCGAACGGGCCGTCGCACCGCTGCGCCCCGAGGGCAAGGCGCTGTTCGCGGGGCTGCAGTCGCTCGGCCTGCCCGGCGACCCGGTCGCGGACGTCTGGCGCCTCGGCGACCTGCTGCGCGAGTATCGCGGCGACGCGCACATCGCGGCCTGGACCTCCGCCGGCTTCGACGCCACCGAGATCGGGCTGCTCACCGAGCCGTACTGGGGCGTGCCGCTGCGCAGCTACGTCCGCTCCCGGGCGTGGACCACCGCGCAGCTCGACGCCGCGGAGGAACGGCTGGTGGCCCGCGGGCTGCTGGCCGACGGAGCGCTCACCGACCGGGGCCGCGAGGAGCGCGAGGCCGTCGAGGTCGCGACGGACCGGATGTGCGAGCCGATCGTCCGGGCCCTCGGCGCGGACGTCGACACCCTCGTCGACCTGCTGCGGCCGTGGGGCCGGGCCGTGCGCGAGGCGCAGGGCTACCCCGCCTCCGGCCCGCACGACCTCGCCGGCTCCTGAAGCCCGGACCCCTCAGACCTCCGACCCGTCCGGCATGGAGATGCCGTAGCCGCGGATCTTGCGGTAGATCGTGGCCCGCGACATCCCCAGCCGCCGGGCGGCCTCGGCCTTGTTGCCGTCCGTGTCGAGCAGGGCGTCGACGATGGCGTCGCACTCGATCGCCTCGAGCGGCGTGAGCACCCGGCGGGTGATCGCCCGCGTCTCCGGCGGGAGGTCCTCCGGGCGGATCGTGCCGGTGCGCCGGCGCGCGACGACCTTGCGCAGCACCTGGTAGAGCTGGTCGACGTTGCCCGGCCAGCGGTTGCGCATGAGCACCCGCATCGCCTCGGGCGAGCAGTGCAGGTCCGCGCCCCGGGTGAGCCGCGCGAGCAGGTACGGCACCAGCTCGGCGACGTCCTCGATGTGGTGGCGCAGCGGCGGCACCTCGATGCTGCGCGGGAAGCAGCCGAGCAGCTCGGTGAGCTCGGGGGAGTCGGGCTCGGAGCTCCGCGACCGGGTGGCGACGACCCACTGCCGCTCCGGGTCGGTCGACTCCCGGTACGGCTCCAGCGCGTCGGCCAGGGCCAGCGCGTGCTGCGGGGACAGGGCGTCGAGGTGCTGCAGGACGAGCGTCCCGCCCCCGGTGTGCAACTCGTCGGACACCTCGGCGATCCACCGGGGGCCGCAGTGCGCGGCGTCGAGCACCCGCACGTGCCCGGCGGGGGAGTGCAGCTGGTGGGTGGCGCGGGCGAGCGTGGTCCGGCCCGTGCCGGTCTCGCCCTCCAGGACCAGCCACTCGTTCATCCGGAAGTGCCGGTCGACGGCCTGGGCGCACTTCGTCCACAGCGCCCCGGAGCCGACGGCGGCCGGCAGGGCAGTGGTGATCGACGGCGTGGTCGGGCGGCCGTGCAGCGGCGCCCGGGACACGAGCTGGACCTGCAGGATCCCGCCGGACAGCCCGCCCTCGGCCCAGCTCGGCCGGCACTGCACCCGGGCCGTCGCGCCGCTGGGCAGGTCGACGAGCAGCTGGCGGCGCCGCCCGCTGCGGATCGCGTCCGTGGCCTCGGCCAGCAGCGGGACCTGGTCGGACGGGTCGATCAGCTCGCGGGCGCGGTCGTTCATCATCAGCAGGTCGTCGCTGACGGCGAACACGGCGCCGCGGCCGCGGCGGCACGCGGACAGGTAGTCGTGCATCAGGGTGAGCTCGCGCCGGCCGGACTGCTCGAGCAGCGTCTCCTCGATGCGCCGCGCGATCGTGGCGGCGGTCGCGGCCATCATCGCGCTGGCCTCGCTGCGCCAGCAGGTCAGGTCCAGCACGCCGAGCAGCTTGCCGTTGACGGGATGGTGGATCGGCACGCCGGCGCACGCCATGTCCTCGAGGTGCTCGACGTAGTGCTCGTGCCCGAACACCTGCGCCGGCGCGCGGCCCTCCAGGGCGGTGCCGATGCCGTTGGTCCCCACGTACTGCTCGGCGTAGCTGAAGCCCGGGGCCAGCCAGATGCGGTCGAGGTGGCGGCGCAGCGCGCTGTCGCCCGTGCGCCGGTCGATGACCACGCCCTCGTCGTCGCAGAGGATCACGCTGACCGGCTCGGTGGCGAACTGGTCGGCGATGTCCTCGATGACGGGCCGCGCGGCGCGCAGCAGCGGGGTGTCCGGCTCGGCGTCGCTCTCGTAGGGCAGCTCGAGGTGGTCGCTCGGCACGGAGAACTGCCGGGAGCGCGTCCACGACGCCAGGATCGGCGCCCGCACGAGGCTCGGGTCGGGCATCTCGAAGTGGAGGAACGCCTCACGGGCCACGGCCACGCGTTCGGCGGCCCTGCCGACCGCCACCGGTTCGACGGGCACGGGTGGCCGGCGCGCGGACCCGTCCTCGACGTCCGGCGCCTCGTGGTGGATGGCGCGTTCGTTCTGGTCGACCAACCGGTTGCCCTTCTCGGAGCAGCTGTGGTCCGCGGTGGCGGCGCAGCCGGGATCGGCCCGGACGGTACCGCCCGGACTCCGACCACGCTAGAGGCGGATCGCCGCACCCGAAAGTGGCTGGTCAGCTCCACACCGTCTCATATTGAGACCGCAGGTCAGGGGGGTCGGCGGTGTGATTCCTGGCACGAGGCGAGCTGTGACGGGGCGCACTCCCGGACCCGGCACGGCGGACCTCGGGCACAGAGCCCGACAGCGTCGCGGGCTCCCGCGCCATCCCACGGCGTCCGCTCTGTGCGCTCTCACCCCACCACCGTGAGGAGACGACGTGAGTCGGCAGAGTTTGGCGAAGGCTCACCAGAAGATCCAGGAACTCGCCTGGGAGCCGCAGTACCACGAGCCGTACATGAAGTACGGAACCGACTACACCTTCCGGAAGGCCGCGAAGAAGGACCCGCTCAAGCAGGTCCTGCGGTCCTACTTCCCGATGGAGGAGGAGAAGGACCACCGCGTCTACGGGGCGCAGGACGGCGCGATCCGCGGGAACATGTTCCGCCAGGTCCAGGAGCGTTGGCTGGAGTGGCAGAAGCTCTTCCTGTCGATCATCCCGTTGCCCGAGATCTCGGCGGCGCGCTCCATGCCGATGCTGTTCCAGGCGGTCCCGAACCCGGAGCTGCACAACGGCCAGGCGATCCAGATGATCGACGAGGTTCGGCACAGCACGATCCAGCAGAACCTCAAGCGCCTGTACATGAACAACTACATCGACCCGGCGGGCTTCAACAACAGCCTCCGGAACTTCCACACGGACTACTGCGGCACCATCGGCCGCCAGTTCGCGGAAGGCTTCATCACCGGTGACGCGATCACCGCGGCCAGCATCTACCTGACGATCGTCGCCGAGACGGCCTTCACGAACACCCTGTTCGTGGCCATGCCGGCCGAGGCGGCGGCCAACGGCGACTACCTGCTGCCGACGGTCTTCCACTCGGTGCAGTCCGACGAGTCGCGGCACATCTCCAACGGCTACGCCACGCTGCTCATGGCGCTGTCGGACGAGGACAACCGCCAGCTGCTCGAGCGCGACCTGCGCTACGCGTGGTGGAACAACCACCGCGTCGTCGACGCCGCCATCGGCACCTTCATCGAGTACGGCACGAAGGACCGCCGCAAGGACCGCGAGTCGTACGCGGAGATGTGGCGCCGCTGGATCTACGACGACTACTACCGCTCGTACCTCCTGCCGCTCGAGAAGTACGGCCTGGTCATCCCGCACGACCTGGTCGAGGAGTCCTGGAAGCAGATCTGGGAGAAGGGCTACGTCCACGAGGTCGCGCAGTTCTTCGCCACGGGTTGGCTCGCCAACTACTGGCGCATCGACGGCATGACCGACGAGGACTTCGAGTGGTTCGAGTACAAGTACCCGGGCTGGTACGACCGGTACGGCAAGTGGTGGGAGAACTACAACCGGCTGGCGCTCCCGAACGGCCACAACGCGATCGTGGCCGAGGACGTCGACTACGTGTACCCGCACCGCTGCTGGACCTGCATGGTGCCCTGCCTCGTGCGTGAGGACATGGTCATGCAGGAGGTCGACGGGCAGTGGCGGACGTACTGCCACGAGGTCTGCCGCTGGACGGACGCCGAGGCGTTCCGCCCGACGTACCAGGGCCGCGAGACGCCGAACATGGGCAAGCTGGTCGGCCACCGCGAGTGGGAGACGCTGTACCACGGCTGGAACTGGGCCGACGTGGTGAAGGACATGGGCTTCGTCCGCGACGACGGCAAGACCATGACCGCGCAGCCGCACCTGAACCTCGACCCGAAGAAGATGTGGACGCTCGACCACATGCGGCGCATGCCGCATCTGCAGAGCCCCAACGTCCTGCTGAACGAGATGTCGGACGCCGAGCGCGAGGCGTTCAAGGCGGACTACAACCGCCAGGGCCCGGCCGGCCGGCCGGCTCCCAAGGACGCCTGAGCGCGGGTCAGGCGAGGGGGGAGGACCGGGTCCTCCGGTCCTCCCCCCGCTCGGGTCGGCCCC
The DNA here is from genome assembly GCF_027922425.1 of Pseudonocardia halophobica. Taxonomy (GTDB): domain Bacteria; phylum Actinomycetota; class Actinomycetes; order Mycobacteriales; family Pseudonocardiaceae; genus Pseudonocardia; species Pseudonocardia halophobica. Next base: position 37,750 of record NZ_BSFQ01000047.1, read on the forward strand.
GCCCGCGCACCGGGCCGGCCCCGCAGTCCGTCGCACCCGCGGGTCCCGGGGTCCTCCGCGACCATCATCGTCCACTGTGGACGTGATGGTGGGCCCGGCCCGCGGGTGCTGCCCAACCGAAACCGAGAGGTGGTCCTCCCTTGGGCGAGAAACACGTGGTGCGCTTCGAGCCCGTCGGCATCGAGATCGAGGTCGACGAGGGTCAGACGATCCTGCGCGCCGCCGCCGAGAACGGCGTCCAGCTCATGCACGGCTGCAAGGAAGGGCAGTGCGCGGCCTGCAAGTCCTTCGTCCTCGAGGGCGAGGACATCGAGCTCGACAGCTACTCGACGTTCGCGCTGCCGGACTACGAGAAGGAGGAGGGCCAGACCCTCCTCTGCCGGGCGCACGCCTATGAGGACCTGACGATCGAGCTCCTCAACTACGACGAGGAGATCATCCGGAGCGGACTGCCGCTGCGCCGGGGCGTGGTCGAGGTGGTGTCCAACGAGGCGGTTACCCACGACATGCGGCACCTGGTCGTGAAGCTCGTCGAGCCGAGCGAGATCAAGTTCTTCCCCGGCCAGTACATGGACTTCGTCGTCCCCGGTACCGAGGAGACGCGGTCCTTCTCCATGGCGAACACCCCCAACCGCGAGGGGATCTACGAGTTCGTCATCAAGATCTACCCGGGCGGGCTGTTCTCCGAGCACCTGGCGGACAAGATCCAGGTGGGGGACCGGCTCGAGGTGGAGGCCCCGTTCGGGACCTTCACGCTCCGGGAGAACCGCACGTCGAACCTCATCTTCGTGGGCGGCGGGGCCGGCATGGCCCCCGTGCTCGGACTGCTGCGGTCCATGGCCGAGCGCGGGGTCGAGCGCAAGGCGACCTTCTACTACGGGGCCCGCACCGCCCGCGACCTCTGCTTCGAGGACGAGCTCCACGAGCTCGCCGAGAAGATCCCCGACTTCCGCTACGTGCCCGCCCTGTCCGAGCCGGCGGAGGGCGAGCCGTGGGAAGGCCACACGGGCCTGATCACCGAGGTGGTCAAGGCCCTCGAACCGACACTGGAAGGAGCAGATGCCTACGTCTGCGGTCCGCCGCCCATGGTCGACGCGGCGATCGCGACGCTGACCGCACTGGGCGTGCGCGAGCAGAACATCTTCTACGACAAGTTCACCACGACCGGTGAGCAGGAAGGCCAGGACGGGCAGTGACCACCACAGAGAGCAATCCCTCCGCCCCGACCGAACGCAGCGTGCCGAAGCCCGTGTTCACGGACGCCGAGGCGGGTGCGAAGGAGTTCCCCGACTCGAGCCCCGCCGCACGGCGCTACAACTACTTCAACCCGGCGAAGCGCAAGCAGACCCACTACGAGGACGTGACCGTCGAGGTCCAGCCGGACCCGCGGCACTACCTGTCGCAGGGGTGGATCTACGGCTTCGCGGACGGGAGCAGGGGCTACCCGCTGCACTGGACGAAGCTCAAGGCCTGGGGCGTCGACGAGCCGGAGCCGCCGCGCGGCGTCGGGACCGGTTCCATGCACGTCCAGAACTGGCCGGCGCACGGCTGGCACGAGTTCCGTGACCCGAACGAGGAGTGGGAGCAGACCCTCTACCGGTACAACGCCAACGTCGTCCGCCAGCTCACCCAGAACGTCGAGAACGCCCGCAACGCCAAGGCCTTCGACCTCTGGACGCCGAACTGGATCCGCTTCGTCGAGCGCAACGTCGGCGCGTGGATGCACATCGAGCACATCCTCGGCCTGTACGTGTTCGCCGCGAACGAGCGCTCCGGCCCGACGAACATGCACAACACGGCGATGGCGGTGAACAGCGCGCACAAGATCCGCTTCGCCCAGGACCTCGCGCTCTACAACCTGACCCTGACCGAGGAGATCGACGGCTTCGACGGCAGCGCGCACCTGGAGGCCTGGAACTCCGACGCCGAGTGGCAGGGCGCCCGGAAGGTCACCGAGGCGCTCACCGCCGTGCAGGACGACTGGGGCGAGGCCATCTTCGCCGCCAACATCGTGTTCGAGCCGCTGATCGGGGAGCTCTTCCGGTCCAACCTGGTCATGCAGACCGCGGCCGGCAACGGCGACTTCGTGACCCCGACGGTCATGGGCGCCGGCGAGTTCGACTTCGCCCAGCGCGACCTGCGCTGGACGGTCGCCTGCTTCGCCCCGCTGGTCCAGGACAAGGAGTTCGCCGACCACAACAAGGGCCTGATGCAGGGCTGGCTGTCGAACTGGGTGCCGCAGGCGCTCGAGGCGGCCCGCACGATGCAGCCGATGTGGTCCCAGGCCGACCACAAGCCTCCGAGGTTCGAGGACGCCCTCGACCGTGCCAAGAACCGGTTCGCGGGCATCTGCCGCGACCTCAATCTCGACACCCCCGAGGAGCTGAAGCAGTGACCACGTTCAAGACGGCAGAGAGCCCGTTCAAGTCCGACAACACCGCCTCGAACATGTGCGGCTTCACCCTCATGAACAGCCAGGTCGGGGTGCTGATCGCGAACGTCCTGGCACGGCTGGACAACGTGAAGGTCACTCCGCTCCCGTCGATGATCCGCGTCGACGGGAAGGACAAGTTCGAGGTCGTCTACGCCGACGTCGACGAGGAGGCGGGTGAGGACGAGGACTGGTTCAACGCCGCCGAGTTCGAGGAGGCGATGTCCACCCACTACGGCCGCATGGTCCACCTCGACGACCGCACGATCATGTTCGCCAACCCCGAGGACGCGGCCGAGTACCTCGACTTCGACCTGAAGCCGATCCAGTAGGACCGCCGCTCCTCACCCCCGCAGGTGGCGGCGGCCGCAGCGCCGCCGCCACCCGCGGGTTCGTTGATCCGCACCCGCGCCGCAGACCAACGCAGTTCGAGATAGTCCGGGAGGACCGTAGTCATGGCCAAGGAACTCAAGTTCGGCGTGGACGCCCGCAGGGCGCTCCAAGCCGGGGTGGACCAGCTCGCCGAGGCCGTCAAGAGCACGCTGGGCCCGAAAGGCCGTAACGTCGTCCTGGAGAAGATCACCGGCACGCCCGAGGTGACCAACGACGGCGTGACCATCGCCCGCGAGATCCACCTGCGCGACCCCTTCGAGAACATGGGCGCGCAGATCCTCAAGGAAGCGGCGATCAAGACCAACGACACCGTCGGCGACGGCACCACCACGGCGACCGTGGTGGCCCAGGCCATCGTCCGCGAGGGCATGAAGGCCATCCAGTCCGGCGGGAACCCGGTGCTGGTCAAGCGGGGCATCGACCTCGCCGTCGGCCGGATCGTCGAGAGGCTCGCCGCCGTGGCGCACCCCGTCGACTCGCTCGAGCACCTCTCCCGCGTGGCCGCCATCTCGGCGAACGACGACGAGACCATCGGCTCGGTCATCGCCAAGACCCTGCACACCGTCGGGGACGACGGCGTGATCTCCGTCGACGACGGCCCGGTCCTCGGGCTGACCGTGAACTTCGTCGAGGACTTCGAGTTCGACAACGGCTACGTCTCGCCCTACCTGGTCACCGACCCGGGCTCGATGATGGCCGTCCTGGACGACCCGTACATCCTGCTGTCCGCCGAGAAGATCACGGACGTCCGGCAGCTGATGCCGGTGCTCGAGAAGCTCATGCGGGACCCGCGGCCGCTGGTCATCGTGGCCGAGAAGGTCGAGGGCACCGCGCTGCAGATGCTGGTGCACAACCACGTCAACGGGCACCTCAAGGTCACCGCGATCCAGGCGCCCGGGTTCGGCGAGAAGCGCATCCACCTGCTGGAGGACCTGGCCGCGCTGACCGGCGCGAAGGTGCACTCCAAGGCGTCGAGCTTCGCGCTGGAGCAGATGACGACCGAGCACCTCGGCCGGACCACGCAGGTCCGGGCGACCAACGAGCAGTGCGTGTTCATCGGCGGGCACGGCTCGAAGGAGGCCGTCGAGCAGCGGCTCTCGCAGCTGCGGGCCGAGATGGCGCGCGCGACGATCGGCACGGACGAGGACTGGCTCAACGACCGCATCGCCCGGCTCTCCGGCAAGGCCGCCATCATCTCCGTGGGCGCGCCGACGAACGCGGAGCTCAAGGAGATCCGGCACCGCGTCGACGACTCGCTGCAGGCGACCCGGGCCGCCATGGCCGAGGGCATCGTCGCGGGCGGCGGGTCGGCGCTGCTGCACGCCGAGTCCGCGCTCGACGGGCTGGACGTGGACGGCGACTACCGGATCGGCGTCGAGATCGTGCGGGCCGCACTGTCCGAGCCCGTGCACCTGATCGCGTCCAACGCCGGCTACGACGGCGCCGACGTCGTCAAGCAGGTCACGGACCTGGGTGTCGACGAGGGCTTCGACGCCCTGCAGGGCCGCTTCGGCGACATGGTCGAGATGGGCATCATCGACCCGCTCCGGGTCGTCCGCTCCGCCCTGCAGAACGGCGCCTCCGTCGCCGGCCTGATCCTCACCACGAACTCGCTGGTGGCGGAGGAGCAGACGCCCTGGAACAAGGCGCTGATGACGGAGTTCGGGCCGCTCGACGAGGGCATCCCGCAGCCCAGCCCGGACTCGTCGACGCCGCAGTCCCTGGGCCTGGGCCCGTCGGTCGGCTGAGCCGGGAACCGCATCATGGAACCATAATGCGCGACAGCAACGAGCTGGAGCGCATTATGGTTCCCTAATGCGCGAAATGCTGGTCTGAATTCGCATTCTGGGTCCATGGCGCGACGGGAGAAGGCGCGGTGTACGAGGTCGGCGGGGAGCGCTACGTCGTCGTCGACGCCCATGTGCACGCGTGGGACGGCAGCCCGCACAACCAGGCGGGCCCGGCGGGCGAGCAGTTCGTCGCCGACCTCCACCACCGGCACCGCGCCCTCGACCGGTCGCCCCGGCCGATCCCGTTCGACGAGTTCGCCGCAGTCGGTGAGCGCTCCCTGGTCACCGACCTGCTCGGCAGGGGACACGTCGACCGGGCGGTGCTGCAGCCGCTCGGGCTGGGAGCGTTGTTCGTCCTCGGGTTCGCGCCGTCGGCCTGGTCCGCGGAGCTCGCGGAGGGGCTCGCCGGCCGGTTCGCCGTGACCGGCGAGCTCGACCCGGCCGACGAGGGCGGTCGCCGCGGGATCGTCGCCCGGGTCCGGCGGGAGGACCTCCGCGGCCTGTCGCTGACGTCCGGGACCCGCCCGGAGGCCCGCCTCGAGCTCGACGACCCGGCCCTGCGCCGGGCACTCGGTCGGGCCGAGCAGGCGGGCGCCGCCGTCGTGCACCTGGGGGTCGGGGCGGTCGCGCATCCGGCCGCCGGGGCCCCCGCCTGGAGCCACGGCGGCGTCCCGGAACGTCCGACGGGCTCCGGGCGGGTCCGCGCGCGCTGGCCGAGCTGGGCCGAACCGGTGCGTTCCGGGTCGGCCCTGCCCGTCCGGGAGCGCGACGCCCGGCCGGCGCCGGCCGGCCGCATCGATCCCGGGCAGGTCCGGGTGCTGGTCTCGGCGCTCCCGCGGGTGCGCTTCGTGCTGGGGGCGGGCTGGCTGCCGACGCCGGTCCTGACCCGGCTCGCCCAGCTGCCCGGGGTGCACGTGCTGCTCACCGAGGTCCTCGCCGGCCTGCGGACCCATCCGCGGGAGGCGGGGGAGGCGCTCGACGCGCTGCTGGCCGCGTTCGGGCCGGAGCGGCTGTTGTTCGGCAGCGGATACCCGCTGGTGCGCCCGGAGCGGCTGGTCGGGGAGACGGCGTCGGCGCTGCTCGCGCGGGGGCTCGGCCCCTCCGCGGTGCAGGCCGTGCTGGGGGCCAACGCGGCCCGCCTCTACCGGCTGCCCGTGCCGGAGGCGTTGGTCGCGCACTCCGTCGCCCGCGCCCGCTGACGACGCACCCCGGACACACCGACGGCCCGGCCCCCGAGGGGACCGGGCCGCCGGTGCGTGTGCGGTCAGCCTGCGGAGGAGCCGCCGTCGCCCGTCGTGGGGGGCGTCGGGCCGGGCGTCGACGAGGGCGCCCCGGCCATCGCCGGCTCGCGCTCCGGCACGTAGTGGTCCGTGCCCGGGATGCGGGTCGGGTGCGAGATGTCGATCCCGGCCGTCTCGGGCATCCGGATCAGCGGGTAGATGGCCACGGCGGCGGAGAGCATCAGGTAGAAGGCCGGGACGTAGGTGTTCCCGGTCGCGGCGATGAGGGTCTCGTTGATCAGCGGCGCCGTACCGCCGAAGGCGGCCGTCGAGGTGGCGTAGCCGATCGAGAAGCCGCCGTAGCGGTTGCGGGTGGGGAACATGGCCGGCAGCGCCGAGCCGATCACGCCGAGCATCATGACCAGCTGCAGGCCAAGGATCGCGATGCCGATCGTGACGGGCAGCCAGCTCTTCAGGCTGATCAGCCAGAAGGCCGGGATCGCGAGCACGAAGGTGCTGATCGCCGAGCCGAGCAGCAGCGGCTTGCGGCCGATCCTGTCGGACAGCCGCCCGATCGGCGTGATGATCACCATCATGATCAGCATGACGCCGATCAGCACGAACAGCGCCTCGGTCTCGTCGATGTCGATCGTGTCCGTGAGGTAGCTCGGCATGTACGTCAGCAACGTGTAGTTGGCGACGTTGAGCAGCATGACGAAGCCGATGAGGTGCAGGATCTGCGGCCACACGTTGCGGCAGACCTCGCGGAAGGGCGCCGAGGTGGTGGTGTGGTCCTGCTCGGCGGCGCGGAAGGCCGGGGTGTCCTCGAGCTTGGACCGCAGGTAGAAGCCGACGAGGCCGAGCGGCCCGGCGACGAGGAACGGGATGCGCCAGCCCCAGCTGTTGAGCGCCTCCTCGGACAGGCCCAGCTGGACGGCCGTGGCCAGGATGGCGCCCAGCACGGTGCCGGCGAGGGTGCCGAACTCGAGGAACGACCCGAAGAAGCCCCGCCGCCTGTACGGGGCGTACTCGGCGATGAACGTCGCCGCCCCGCCGTACTCGCCGCCGGTGGAGAAGCCCTGTACCAGCCGGAACGTCAGCAGCAGGATCGGCGCCGCGAGCCCGATGACGGTGAAGCTCGGCAGCAGGCCGATGAGGAAGGTCGCCCCCGCCATCAGCACGATCGTCACGGCCAGTACCTGGCGCCGGCCGTACCGGTCGCCCAGCGGGCCCAGGATGATCCCGCCCAGCGGCCGGAGCACGAAGGGGATCGCGATCCCGGCGAACACGAAGATCGACTGTGCCGTGGGACTGAACTCCGGGAAGAAGTTCAGGCCGATCTGCGTGGTCAGGTAGGCGTAGACGGCGTAGTCGAACCACTCGACGCCGTTCCCGATGGCCGCACCGGCCACCGCCTTCTTCACGGTCGCCGGGTCGGCCTCCTCGACCTGGTGCCGGTTCCCGTGACCTTCCGCGTTGGATTCGCTCATCACGTCCCCCGTGTCGGTTGACGGACCACGCTAGGTGAACCGTTCGGTGCGCGCAGGGCGTGGCGGAGGGACGACCAGCCGCTAAACCTGACCGCCGGGGCCGGTACCGGGGGACTCGTGCCGGCCTGAGAGGCCGGTCACGGACGCGGTCCGGCTACGCCGGGTGATGCGTGCCCCCACCGTGGGACGGAGCGGAACCCGCAGGTGGGAGCGGTCCATACGTACGTCCAACACGGCCGTCCATCGGGCGTCGTGATCCGGACGCGCACGTAGTCGGGGCCCTCGAACCGGTCGAGCCGGGGGAGGAGGGCGGCCGGGTCCCGCAGCGGGACGACGTGGCCGGGCACGCCGGGCCCGGCGTCGCGGAGCATCGCGGGGTAGCCGAGGCCGGTGTCGAGCAGCGTCCCCGGGACCGTGACCGGCTCGGCGGGGCCCGCCGCGGCCTCCGCCAGCAGGTGCCAGGAACGCTCGCCGGGCTGGAGGGTGCCGTAGACGAACAGCCGGGCGGGCCAGGCGTCCGGATCGGGCGCACCCGTCACGGTGGTCGCGTCCAGGCCGTCCGACGGGGCGCGCTCGCCCCGCAGCACGCGGGCGGCGGTCTGGGGGAGGTCGGCGCAGCGGACCGGCTCGCCGTCGACGAGCAGCGGGCGGCGGATGCCGGCCAGCCCGACGTACGCCAGGACGTCGTCGAGCAGGGTGCCGTCCTCGGTGCGGACCTCGCCGGTGTGCACGCGGGCCAGGCGGTAGCGGCCGGAGGACCGGCCCTCGCACACGTCGAGCACCCCGACCTGCTCGGGCGTCGCGAACCACACGGAGTGCTCCTCGACCTGGCCCGGGGCGGCAGCGAGCACCGCCGGCCGCTGGTCGTCGACCACGCGCAGGCCGTGCGCCCACACCGCGGCGAGCCCCGTCGTCCGGCCCCGGAGCACGACGACGGGGCCGGCCAGCCCCAGCTCGCGGCGCAGCCAGCCGATCTTCGCCGGGTTGCGGTTGGAGCCGTAGGTCAGCAACGGGACGCGGGCGGCCAGCGGCGGCGCGCCGCGCCCGGCGAGCCAGGTGTCGAGGTCGGTGCCGGGACCGGGGCCGCTGACCCGCCACGAGGAGCGGGCGGACGGGTCGGGCGTCAGGGCGAGCCCACCGCCGTCGACGTGCACGAACGAGCGGTCCGGCACCACCCCGGGGTACGGCGCGGCGGGGAACGCGGCGTCGGGGAAGTCGGGGAGCATCCCCCGCAGTATGGAGCGGGTTCACCCTTGCGGGCTCGTCAGAGACCGTGCCGGTCGTTGAGCCGGGCGGCCTGGCGGGTCAGGTGGTCGCGCTCGGCGAGGTTCGGGGCCTTCCGGGCCGCCTCGGCGTACAGCCGTGCCGCCGTCCCCGGGTCGCCGTCGCGTTCGTGCAGGTAGGCCGCCACGGCGGTGTGGCGGGGGAGCGTGTCGTCGAGCGCCGCGAGCGCCGCCAGCCCGGCGCGGGGTCCGTCGGCCTCGCCGACCGCGACCGCGCGGTTGAGCCGGACGACGGGGCTGTCGGTCAGGCGCACGAGCTCGTCGTACCACTCGACGATCTGCACCCAGTCGGTCTCCTCGGCGGTGCGCGCGTCGGCGTGCAGGGCCGCGATGGCCGCCTGGGCCTGGAACTCGCCGAGGCGGTCGCGGGCCAGCGCCGCCTGCAGGATCGCGACGCCCTCGGCGATCGCCCCGGTGTCCCACCGGCCGCGGTCCTGCTCGGCCAGCGGCACCAGGCTGCCGTCGGGCGCGGTCCGGGCGGCGCGCCGGGCGTGGTGGAGCAGCATGAGGGCCAGCAGCCCCGCCACCTCAGGATGGTCGATCGCGGCCGCGAGCTGCCGGGTGAGCCGGATGGCCTCGGCGGCGAGGTCGACGTCGCCCGAGTAGCCCTCGTTGAAGACCAGGTAGAGGACACGGAGCACGTTCGCGACGTCCCCGGGCCGGTCGAACCGCACGTCGGAGACGGTGCGCTTGGCCCGGCTGATGCGCTGCGCCATGGTCGCCTCGGGCACGAGGTAGGCCTGGGCGATCTGGCGGGTGGTCAGCCCGCCCACGGCGCGCAGCGTGAGCGCGACCGCGGACGAGGGCGTCAGCGACGGGTGGGCGCACAGGAAGTAGAGCTGGAGCGTGTCGTCCGTCGCGGGCGCCGGCCCCGGCGCCGGCTCCACGTCGACGAGGTCCTCGCGCCTGCGGCGGGCGGCGTCGGAGCGGGTCGCGTCGAGGAACTTGCGCCAGGCCACCGTGACCAGCCAGCCCTTCGGGTCCCGCGGCGGGTCGGCCGGCCACACGCGCAGCGCCTCGACGAGCGCGTCCTGCGCGGCGTCCTCGGCCGCCGCGAAGTCGGCTCCGCGACGGACGAGGACCCCGAGCACGCTCGGCGTGAGGCTCCGGAGCAGGACCTCGTTCACCGGCGAGGTCACTCCGTGACGGTGGGCGGGGCGGTCAGGAACGGGCGCACCTCCAGCCACTCGTGGATCGGCTCGCCCCCCTTCCCGGGTGCGGCCGAGAGCTCCCCGGCCAGCTCGAGGGCGCGCTCGTAGCTGTCGACGTCGATCACCATCCAGCCCGCGATGAGGTCCTTGGTCTCGGCGAACGGGCCGTCGGTGACCGGCGGGCGCCCCTCGCCGTCGTACCGGACGAACGTCCCCTCGGGGGCGAGCGCCTGGCCGTCGACGAACTCGCCGGTCCCCTCGAGCCGGGTCGCGAAGTCCTGCATGTACTGCACGTGCGCCGAGATCTCCTCCGGCGTCCACCGGTCCATCGGCACGTCGTTGACCGCCGCCGGCGCGCCGCGGTAGTGCTTGAGAAGCAGGTACTTGGCCATCGTGTTCTCCTCGGTCGGCGTGACCCGTCGTGGTCACGTTCACCGCGGGGACGGTGCCGGTCCAGGGTTCTCGACATCGCCGCCGAAGAATTCCGGAACTCGTCGTCGGCCGCGGAGGAGGCGGGCCACCGGGCCGCGCGGCGAGGCGACGAGCGCGACGACGAAGCAGCCCGTGCACACCAGCCCCATCGCGCCGGCGATCGAGCTGTCGAAGGTGAGCGCGAGGACGTGCCCGGCGACCGCGCCCACCCACCCCACGGCGACGGCCACGGCCACCATCGCGGCGAGGCTGCGGGTCACGAGGAAGGCCGTCGCGGCGGGGACGATCAGCATCGTGACGACGAGGATCGCGCCGACCGCCTCGAAGGCCGACACGGCGGTGATCGCGACCGCGACCAGCAGCAACCGGGACAGCAGCCGCGGCCGCAGCCCGGTGACCCGGCCGAAGTGCGGGTCGAAGGTCGTGGCCCGCAGCTCCTTCCACAGCGCCGTGACCAGGACCAGGTTGAGCAGCACGACCACGGCGAGGACCACGCCGGCGCGGGCGAGGTCCACGCCCGCGATCGTGACGACGTCGAACGGGGTGAACGCGATCTCCCCGTAGATCGTGGAGTCGAGGTCGAGGTGGATGTCCGAGGCGTAGCGGGTGATGCCGAGGACGCCGAGCGAGAACAACGCGGGGAAGACCAGCGCAATCGCCGCGTCGGAGGCCACGAGCCCGGTCGCCCGGACGGCGTCGATCCCGAGCACGCAGAGCACGGCGAAGGCGGCGGCGCCGGCGACCACCGGCACCGGCGCCCGCGTCTCGGCGATCAGCCACACGGCCACGATGCCCGGCAGCACGGCGTGGCTGACGGCGTCGGCGAGCAGGGCCAACCGGCGCAGCACGAGGAACGGGCCGAGCAGCCCGCACGCTGTCGCGGTCAGGCCCGCGACCAGGACGATCGTGAGGTCGTCGGCGGTCACCGGCCGCCCCCGTCCAGCCCGGCGCGCTCCCGCAGCTCGGCGAGCGCCTCCGGGTCGAGGGTGCCGACCAGGTTGAGCAGGTCGGGTTCGCGCGCGTCGCGCAGCCTGATCTGCGGGCCGTGGTCGAGCCAGGCCCGCCAGAGCGCCAGGTGCTCGGCGACGGCGGCCCGCTCGGCCCGCCCGGCGGGCGTCAGGGCGCCGTCGGTGGTGAGCAGGCCCGCCGACACGAGCCGGCGGCGGGTGCGCGGGTCGGCGGTGGCCGGGTCCTGCAGGGCCGTGGCGCGCCGCGCGGTCCGGCGGCGCCGGGCGAGCCGGAGCCGCCGCGACAGGACACCGCGGCCGGGGGCCAGGACCACCGCGAGCAGGGCGACGGCCACCCCCACCAGCACGACGACGGGCCCGGTCGGCAGCTGCCCGCGGGTCGCGAGCAGCGCGCCCGTGACCCCGACGACCGCGCCGACCACCCCGGCCAGCACGAGCACGTGCGGGAAGCGGTCGGCCAGCTGGCGTGCCGTGACCGTCGGCACGGCCAGCATCGCGACCATGAGGATCGCGCCGACCAGCCGCACCCCGATCACCACGGCCGCGACGAGGAAGGCCGTCACGGCGATCTCCATCGCCCGCGTCGACAGTCCGATCGCCGCGGCGTAGGCCCGGTCGAACAGCGTGGCGGCGAGCGCGCGGCGCAGCACCACCACCGCGGCCACGCCGACGGCGCCGACGGCGGCCATCACCGCGACGTCGCGCTCCAGCAGACCCGCGGCCTGCCCGAACAGGAAGCTCTCCAGGCCGGCCTGCTGCGCGTTGCCCCCCGCGGTGATGTGGGTGAGCAGCACGATGCCGAGGGAGAAGAAGCCGGACAGCACCACGCCGATCGCGGTGTCCGGCCGCAGCCGCGAGCGCTCGACGGCGACCATCAGCAGGGCCGCGACGAGCCCCGCGACGGCGGCGCCCGCGAGCAGCCCGGCGACCTCCTTCGTGCCGAGCACGAGGAAGGCCACGCAGACGCCGGGCAGCGTGGAGTGCGCGATGGCGTCGCCCACCAGGGAGCGCCCGCGCAGCACCGCGAACGAGCCCAGCACCCCGCTCGTCACGCCGAGGACCAGCGCCCCCGCGACGACGACCGTGTCGGTGTAGGGCAGGCCGAACAGGAGGCTCAGCCGGTCCATACCGGTGTCCCCTCGGGCAGGCCGGCGCCGTACGCCCGGCGGACGGCGTCCTCGGTGAGCACCTCCGCCGTCGGCCCGCAGCCCAGCGCGCGGACGTTGAGCAGCAGCACCCAGTCGAAGGCGCTGCGGACCTGCGCCAGGTCGTGATGCACGACGACGGTGGAGCCGCCCTCGTCGGACAGCGTACGGAGGAGTTCGAGCAGGTCGGCCTGGGTGCGGGCGTCGACGCCGGCGAACGGTTCGTCCATGACCAGCACCTCGGCCTGCTGCGCGAGGGCCCGGGCGAGGAAGACGCGCTGCCGCTGGCCGCCGGAGAGCTGGCCGATCTGCCGCCGGGCGAGCGGGGCCATGCCCACCCGGTCCAGGCACTCCTCGGCGATCCGCCGGTCCGCGCGGCCGATCCGCCGGAACCAGCCGACCGCACGGTAGCGGCCCATCGCGACCACCTCGGCGACCGTGATCGGGAAGTCCCAGTCCACGGACTCGGCCTGGGGCACGTACGCGAGGTTCTCGAGCGCCGCCCGGCCCTGCACGCCGGCGATCCGGACGGTGCCGGAGTCCGTCGGGACCAGCCCGAGGGCCGCCTTGAGCAGGGTCGACTTGCCCGCCCCGTTCGGGCCGACGATCGCCGACAGGGCGCCGCGCGGGAAGGTCGCGTCGACCTGCCACAGCGCGGGCGCGGCGCGGTAGGACACGGTCAGCGCGGAGATCTCCAGTGCGTGCATCCTCACCCTTCCCGGCCCGGCGCCCCGAGGGCGCTCGCGATCAGCTCGGCGTTCCTGCGGACCATGCCCGTGTACGTGCCCTCCGGCGTCCCGGGCTCGCCGGCGGAGTCGGTGTACAGCTCCCCGCCGATCGACGCCCTGAACCCCCGCTCGGCGGTCGCGGCGAGCAGCGCGTCGACGGTCTGCCGCGGGACCGAGGTCTCGATGAACGCGGCGGGGACCCGGCGGGTGGCGAGCAGCTCGGCGACCCGCTCGACGTCCGCCGTGGTGGCCTCGGCGGCCGTGGAGATGCCCTGGATGGCGGCCACCTCGATGCCGTACCGCCTGCCGAAGTAGGCGAACGCGTCGTGCGAGGTCACCAGCAGGCGCTGGGCGGGCGGGATCGCGGCGATCCGCTCGCGGACCTCGGCGTCGAGCGCGGTCAGCTCGGCGAGGTAGGAGTCGAGGTTGACCCGGTAGACGTCCGCGTGCCGGGGGTCGAGCGCGGCGAGCCGGTCCGCGATCGTGCGGGCCTGGTCCTCCCACAGCGCGACGTCGAACCAGACGTGCGGGTCCGGTTCGGGGGAGCCGGTGTGGGTGAGCAGCGCGGTGCGCGGGATCCCGTCCGTGACGGCGGCGGTGGGCTGCCGCGCGGCGAGGTCGGCGAGCAGGTCGCCCATCTTCCCCTCCAGGCCGAGCCCGCCGTAGAGGATCAGGTCGGCGTCGCGCAGCAGCCGGACGTCACGGGCGCTGGCCTTGAACAGGTGCGGGTCGACGCCGGGCCCCATCAGGCCGGTGACCTGCACGCGGTCGCCGCCGATCCGGTGCACGGCGTCGGTGATCATCGTGGTGGTCGTGGTCACGCGGACCTGACGTTCGGCGACCGGGGCGCGGTCCGCGGTCACGGTCCGGGCGGCACAGCCGGAGCCGAGCAGGCAGGCCACGGCGAGCAGCACCAGTGCCGTCCACCTGCGCCGACCCACCATGTAGACCCGCCTATCTCGTCGATGAGACCCCTCTACGAAGTCAGGTGAGCATAGGGTGCGATCCCGGCCCGTGGTGTCTCGTTCTGAGAAGGTTCCTGCGTGTCCTCCACCACCGTCCCCCGTGACCTGCCGCCGACGATCACCTGGGAACGCGACCGGATCGTGCTGCTCGACCAGACCCGGCTGCCCGAGCTGCACCGGGTGGAGGTCACGACGGTCGACGGGCTGGTCGACGCCATCCGGCGGCTCGTCGTGCGCGGGGCGCCCGCGCTGGGCGTCGCCGGGGCGTACGGGGTGGCGCTGGCGGCACGCGACGGCGGCGACCTGCGCGAGGACGCCGAGCGGATCGCCTCCGCCCGGCCCACCGCCGCCAACCTGCGGCGGGGCGTGGAGCGGGCCCTCGCGGCCCCGGACCCGCTGGCGGCCGCACACGCCTTCCGGGACGAGGACGTCGCCGCCTGCCGGGCGATCGGGGCACGGGGCGCGGCCCTGCTCGGCGAGCTGTGCGGGGAGCGCCCGCTGCGGCTGCACACCCATTGCAACGCCGGCGCGCTGGCCTGCGTGGAGTGGGGGACCGCGCTGGGGGTCGTGCGGTCGCTGCACGCCTCGGGGCGCGTGGAGCTGGTGGTCGCGGACGAGACCCGGCCGCTGCTGCAGGGCTCCCGCATCACCGCCGTCGAGCTGCAGGCCCTCGGCGTGCCGCACCGCGTGGTCGTCGACGGCGCCGCGGCCTCGGTGATCGCGCGGGGGCTGGTCGACGCCGTGGTGGTCGGGGCGGACCGGATCGCCGCCAACGGCGACGTCGCCAACAAGATCGGGACCTACCCGCTGGCCCTCGCGGCCGCGCGGGCCGGGATCCCGTTCGTCGTCGCGGCGCCGGAGACCACGGTCGACGCCGCGACGCCCGACGGGGCCGCGATCGAGATCGAGGAGCGGGACGCGGCCGAGGTCGTGGCCGGGGCGGACGCGTGGAACCCGGCGTTTGACGTCACGCCCGCGGACCTGGTCACCGCGATCGTGACCGACACCCGCACCTGGCGGCCCTGAAGAGCCGGCGATGAGAACTGCCGCCTTCCGGCTGATGCTCGTCGTGACCGTCCTCGGGTTCGGCGGGCACGCCCTGCTGCTGCCGGTGCTGCCGCTGTGGGTCAGCCGGGCCGGCACGGGCGAGTTCGGCGCCGGGACGACGACCGGGGTGCTGATGGCCACGACCGTCGCCACGCAGCTCGCGGTGCCGGCCCTGCTCCGGCGCGTCGGTTACCGGGTCGTGCTCGGCGCGGGCCTCGTGCTGCTCGGGGCGCCGGCGCCGTTCCTGCTGCTCACGGCGGAGCTCGGGCCGGTACTGCTGATCTCCGCGGTGCGCGGGATCGGGTTCGGGCTGCTCACTGTGGCCGGCAGCGCGCTGGTGGCGGAGCTGGTGCCGCCGGCCGAGCACGGGCGGGCGACGGCGCGGTACGGGTACGCGATCGGGATCCCGCAGCTGTTCCTGCTGCCGCTCGGCGTCGCGACCGTCGACCTGCTCGGGTTCGCCGGCGTGTTCCTGGCGGCCGGGATCGCGCCGCTGCTGGGGGCGGCGGCCGTACCGTTCCTGCGGACCGGCCGGCCGGTGCGCGCCGAGCCGCGCGTCCAGGACCCCGCGGAGCTCGGCACGGAGATGGTCCGGAGCTGGCGCGCCGGCACCGGCCCGATGGCGGCGATGCTCGCCTGCTCGCTGGCCCAGGGCGGGCTGGTGACCTTCCTGCCGCTGGTCGCGCCGGCCGCGAGCGCGGCCGCACCGCTGGCGCTGTTCGCCGTCGCGGTCGGCGGGATCCTCGGCCGCGGGCTCGCCGGCGGGCTGGTCGACCGGCGCGGGGCGGGGCGCCTGCTGCTGCCCGGCACGCTGCTCGCCGCGGTGGGGATGGGGGTGGAGGTCCTCTCGGTCGGCGGCTCGGGCTGGCTGCTGGTCGTCGGCGCCTTCGCCGTCGGCGGCGGGTTCGGGCTGGTCCAGAGCGACTCGCTGGTCTCGCTGTTCGCCGTCGCCGGGCCCGCCCGCTACGGCGCCGCCAGCGCCGCGTGGAACATCGGGTTCGACGCCGGCACCGGCGTCGGCTCGAGCGGCCTCGGAGCGATCGCCGAGCCCTTCGGCTTCCGCGCCGCCTTCGGTGCCGCCGCCCTCCTGCTCCTCGCGGTCCTACCTCTGACCCGCCGCCCCACCCCGTGAGCGGCAACTGCCCCTAGAGGGGCAGTACGCACTCACGACCTCCGCCGGCCAGGCGCTTCTCCGTCGGAGGACGGGAACCGCAGGTCGTCGGGGGTCGTGAGCGGCAGGTGACCCTCTAGGGGCAGTAGGCACTCACGGATCAGTGGCCCCGGGCGATCCACTCCTCGAGGTGCGGCGCCTCGGAGCCGATGCTGGTGGAGTCGCCGTGCCCGGTGCGGACCTCGGTGTCGCCGGGCAGCGGCAGCAGGGTGCCGCGGATCGAGTCGATGATGGTGTCGAAGCTCGAGTAGGACCGGCCGGTGGCACCGGGACCGCCCTGGAAGAGCGTGTCGCCGGTGAACACCGTCTTCAGCTCCGGCGCGTAGAGGCAGGTCGAGCCGGGGGAGTGCCCCGGGGTGACCAGCGCGCGGAGCTCGATCCCACCCGCCGTGATGATCTGCCCGTCGGTGATCTCCTGGTCCGGGGACCGGTTGGGGTGGGTCATCTCCCACAGCGGCGCCTCGGCCGGGTTGAGCAGGATCGGCGCGTTGAACGTGTCCGCCAGCCGCGGGGCCTGGTTGACGTGGTCGTCGTGCGCGTGCGTGCACACCACCGCGACCACCCGGCGTCCGGCGATGATCTCGCCGATGGCCTCCGGGTCGTGCGCGGCGTCGATCACGACGACCTCGTTCTCGTCGCCGACGACCCAGACGTTGTTGTCGACCTCCCAGGTGCCCCCGTCGAGCGAGAACGTCCCGTGCGTGACGACGTGGTCGATCGGCCCCTTGTGGAGGCCCTCGGGGGTGCCCATCAGAGGACCACCACCGACCGCAGCACGTCGCCGTGGTGCATCTTCTCGAAGGCGGTCTCGATGTCGTCGAGGCCGATCTCCTCGGAGACGAACTTCTCCAGCGGCAGCCGGCCCTGCAGGT
>NZ_BSFQ01000048.1 GCF_027922425.1 Pseudonocardia halophobica
TTGGCTCACAGAACGACATGGCTACGATCCGACTTGCGTCCTCGCCGTCGCGCCGGGCCATGGCGGCGGCGCTCGTGGCGCCCAGGGTGAGGCGCGGGGCCAGGCCCGGGGCCGCGAGCCGGCTGGGTACGGCGGGGTGCTTGTCGGCCGCGGCCTCCCCCGCGGCCAGCAGGCCGGCCACCGTCGTGCCGGCGCGCCCGCCGAGACGTCCGGCGACGCCGGTGTCCCCGGTGCGTGAGGTGAAGGCCAGCGCGGCCGTGCCCGCCGTGCTGCGGGAACCGGTCGCCGCGCCGAGCGCGGCCGCACGGAGCAGCGTCGACGGACGTGCGGGCGGGGCCGCGGAGGCCCCGTCGGGCGGGTCGGGCGAGCCGCGCTCGAGCCGGACGAGGGCGGCGTGCGTGGCCACGCCGTAGGCGAGGTGCGGGAGGACGTCGGCCGTCCAGTCGGCGGCCGACCAGGTGCGGGGGTCCGAGACCCGGGTGAGCGCGAGCGGGCCGTCCGTGGCGAGCATCGCCGCCGCACCGAGCAGCGGGCCGCCGACCGCGGTGGGCAGCCGCAGCCCGGCCGCCCGCAACCCGCCGGCGACGGCCCCGACGACCAGCCCGGACGCGGAACCGGCCAGCGGGCCCAGGGCGGCGAGCCGGTTGCGCCGCTCGGACGGCCCGCCGGGCACCTCCACCCCGGCCCGGTCCGCGACGGCCGCCACCAGCCGCTCGGGCGCCCGGCTCGCCGGCCGCGCCCGCAGCACCGCGTCGGTGCCGCTGACGACGTTGAGGGCGGTGGTGCCCGCCGCCCCGGCCGTCACCCCGTTGAGGAGTCCTCTCGTGACCTTCACCGGCCGGGAGTACCCGCCGCCCGGACCCCGAACCCGGCCCCTACCCCGCCGCGGCCTGCGCGGCCCCCGCCCGCTCGTGCGTGGCCAGGGCAACCGCCACCGCGCGCTTGGCGTCGGTGTCGGAGAGGAGGCCGAGGTGGCTGCCGCCGATCTCGACGTTGGTGGCGTGCGGGTCGCGCGAGGAACGCCAGGGCACGACCCGGTCGCGCCGGGTGAAGACGGAGGTGAACGGCACGCCGACGGCGCCGCGCAGGGCCGTGCGGAAGTCCGCGCAGCACGGGCCGCGCAGGCAGCCGAGGGTGGCGGCACCGGGCACACCGAGCGTGCCGGCCGCGCCGAGCACGGCCGCGAGACCCAGGACCGGCAGCCCGAGCCGGTAGAGGTCGAAGCCGGAGCCGAGGGTGACGAGCCCGCGGACCGGTGCGTCGGCGGCGATCGCGGCGCGGGCGAACTGGCCGCCGCGGCTGTGCGCCACGACGTGCACGCCGTCGCCGGTGTCGGCGCGCTCGAGGGTGCGCCGCAGCGCCTCGACGCTGCGCCCGCCGCAGCCCATGCCCACGCCGACGGTGTGGGGAGTGACGTCGTAGCCGAGCCGGCCGAGCCAGCGCCGCATCGGCCCCAGCCCCGCGTCGGTGGTGCCGAACCCGCCCACCAGCACCAGCGGCCCGTGTCCACGCCAGGCCCGGCGGAGCGGCGGGTCGGGCTGCGCCCGCTGCAGCAGGGCGCCGCTGACCAGGCTCAACCGGGTCCCGAGTGCGGCGAGGCCGTCGAGCACGCCCGCGGCGGGCGGCTCGACGGCGGTCATCCCGAGCGTGCTCACCCCGTCAGGCCGTGCTTCCCGTGTCCTCCTTCGCCGAGAGCTCGCGCAGGAACTCGTGGCAGCGGGCGGCGCGGCGGGAGTCCTCCGTCATGACCTCCTCGAAGAAGGACGCGACGTCGTCGTACCCGGCGTTGCGGGCGTCGCGGACGTACTGGCCGTAGTCGTGCCCGGCCTTGAGCGCGTGGTACTGCACGGACACGAGGTCGTACATCACGTCGCTGAAGCCGGTCTCCCCGGTCGCCATGGCGGTCACCTCCGGTCGTCGGATCGTGCGGACCGGAGGCACGTACCCGCGGGGACGGGCTCGAACCTCGTGCGGCGCACGCGATCCGGGGCCGGGACGGAGGAGCCCCGCGGCGCGGATCGCGCCGCGGGGCTCCTCGTGCGCCGGGAGCACCACCTCCCGCCGCGCGGGGCGCCCACCACGGCTGTCCAGCGCCCGCGGGTCCTGTGCCCCCGCAGCGGCCGGTCAAACCCGCCGCCCGGCCCCGGGATGCCGCGGCCGTGCGGTCGACGCGTCGTTCCCCGGTAGCGCCCGGACACCCCGCCGCGATCCTTCCGGCGGACGACCGATGAGATCGGAACCGGACGGCGGTCCACCGCCCGACGACAGCGACGGGCCGGGCGAGCGCCCCGGCCACCGCCCGAGACACAGGAGGACGCCATGGCGCGCATCAAGGTCCACGAGTTCACCACCCTCGACGGCGTGATCGGCGCCCCGATGTGGACGATGGACTACGGGTTCACGGACGAGCTGGGCGCGGAGATCGGCGGCTTCATGAGCTCGTGCACGGGGATCCTGCTGGGCCGCACCACCTTCGAGGAGTTCGCCCCGGCGTGGTCCGGCCGCACCGCCGAGGACGACCCGGGAGCCCCGTTCTTCAACGAGTCCCCCAAGTACGTCGTGTCCGGCACGCTGCAGACCGCGGACTGGAACAACTCCACGATCATCGGCAAGTACGACCCGGAGACGATCCGCGACCTCAAGGCGCGGGTCGACGGCGACCTCTACGTCAGCGGCAGTGGCACCCTCGTGAAGGCCCTGCTCGACGACGGCCTGCTCGACGAGCTGCACCTGTTCGTCTATCCCGTCGCCGTCGGCGAGGGCCCGCGGCTGTTCCCCGAGGGCGGCCCGCGGCGGGCGCTGGCCCTGGCCGGCAGCAAGGGCCTGGACAACGGCGTGGTGCACCTGACCTACACGCCCGCCTGAGCTACACCCCGGCCGCCGGCTGATCCGGCCTCAGCCCTGGCGGCCGAGCTCGACGAACCGGAGCACCAGGGCGAGCTGCGAGCGGTAGTCGACGGTGTGCGGCGCCCGCTCGTGACGGCGCCACAGGGTGTTCAGCTCCTCGCGGGTGAGCGAGTCGGCCTTCTCCACGACCGCCCGCACCTCGGTGTCGTCGACCGGCCGGCCGCGGAGCACGGCGAAGCCGCGCACGAGCGCCGCACGGTCGGGATCCACCCGGTGCGGCGGGCGCGACGACTCGACGGGCCCGGCGTCCACGACGGCCAGGCTAGGCCGGGGGTCCGACGAAAACGGCCGCTCGAGCACCTCCCGGCCCCGCGGTGGGGACGAGCCGGGCGTGGGCGGAGGGGGCGCGCCACGCCCGGCCCGAGGTCAGGGCCGGTCGAGGAACGCCTCCACCACCTCGTTGAACGCGGCCGGGTTCTGCAGGAACGGGAAGTGCGAGCTCGCGACCTCGCGCGGGAAGACGTGCAGCTCGGCGCCGGGCAGGTTCTCGGCGATGTAGCGCTGGGAGGCCGGGTCGACGTGGCTGCCCTCGCAGCCGATCACGAGGGTGGGGCGGTCGAGGCGGGGCAGGACGTCCCGCCAGTCCTGGGCGCAGTGGTCCCACAGCAGCGGGACGCCGGCGTGCGGCGGCGTCAGCCCGATCTGCTCCTCGACGAACGCCCAGAGCTCCGGGTCCGGCTCGTCGCCGAACATGCCGCGCACGAAGTCCTCGGTGGCCTTCGCCCCCTCCGGCCCGTGCAGCGCCTCGCACAGCGACAGCAGCGCGGCGACGTCGAAGATCGCGCCGCTGTCCGCCTGCGCCCGCGGCGACATCCACGGCACCGCGGCGACCGCGGCCGGCTGGTCGACGGCCACGAACCGGCGGATCCGGCCGGTGCCGTACTGGTCGACGACGCTCCACCACACCGACACGCCCATCGACCAGCCGAGGACGTCGGCGCGCTCGACGCCCAGGTGGTCGAGCAGCTCGTGGGCGTCGCGGGCGAGGCGGGCGATCCGGTAGCCGTGGTGCGGCTTCTCCGACACCCCGTGCCCGCGCTGGTCGAGCGTCACGACCCGGCGCCGCGGGGCGAGGCCGTCGACCTGGTGCCGGAACATCGCCTGGGTCTGGCCCCAGCCGTGCAGCATCACCAGCGGCGGGGCGTCGCCGGCCGGCCCGGTGTCGCGGTAGGCCAGCTCGACGCCGTCCTGGGTGGTGAAGGTGCTCATGGTCGCTCCTGCGTCGTCGGTGGAGGGCCGGGGAACGGTGTCAGGCGGCCCGGACGTGCAGCCCGCCGTCGACCGGCAGCAGCGTGCCGGTGATGTAGGCGGCCTCGTCCGAGGCGAGGAAGAGGGCGGCGTGGGCGATGTCGTACGGGCTGCCCATCGCGCCGGTCGGGCTCAGCGCGGCGCGCTCGGCCCGGACGTCGGCGGCTGCCCGGCCGCCCGAGAGCTGCCGGTAGACCAGCGGGGTGTCGATCAGCCCGGCGAGGATGGCGTTGACGCGGATCCCGCGGTCCGCGTACTGCACCGCCAGGCTGCGGGTGAGCTGGTTGACCGCGGCCTTCGCGGCGGCGTACGCGGGATAGGGGTAGCCGGTCCAGCGGATCGAGGCGGTCGACGAAACGTTGACGATGGCGCCGCCGTGCCGGAGCAGGTGCGGGATCGTCTTCTGGGCGCTGAGGAAGACGCTGTCCAGGTTCACCGCCAGGGTCGCCCGCCACTGCTCAAGGGTGAGCTCCTCGGGCCCGCCGAGCCGGGTCGCGCCGACGTTGTTGTGCACCACGTCGAGCCGGCCGGTCAGGCGCAGGGTCGCCGCCACCGCCTCCTCGACCTGGTCCGGGTCGGTCGCGTCGGCGACGACGGCGTGGCCCGTACCTCCGCACCGCCGGATCTCCTCGACGGTGCGGGCGGCCGCCTCGGGGTCCCGGTCGACGACGACGGTGGCGGCGCCGTGCCGGGCGAAGGTGGTCGCGGTGGCGAAGCCGATGCCGACCGTGCCCCCGCTCTGGTCGGGGCCGCACGGGCCGTGGCCGCCGCCGAGCACGAGCGCGGTCCGGCCGGCCAGCCGGGGGCGTCCGACCGGCCCGGTCCCGTGCACCGTCATCGCTGCTGCCGCCTCCTTGCATCCTGGCCGGACCGACCCGGCCCGCGTCCGGCCGAGTCTCGCCGCGCCACCGCACCGCCCGCTACGGACGGGCGCCGGAACTCACGCACCGAAATTCCACGGTCCGTAGGAAGAACCGTCAGTCCTCGCCGTCGCTCCCGGTGAGGTCGGCGACCAGCAGGCCCGTGTGCAGGAGCAGCCGGTCGCCGCCGTCCTGCAGGTCGAGGCCGGTGATCTCGGCGATCCGCTCGAGCCGGTAGTAGAGCGAGGTCCGGTGCAGGTGCAGCGCCTCGGCCGTGCGGGGCATCGAGCCGCCGTGGTCGAGGAAGGCGCGCGTGGTCGCGACCAGACGCGGCGCGCTCCGGTGCCGGAGCAGACGCACGACGGGCTCCGGGATCAGGGCGGGGCCCAGCACGTCGTCGGGCAGCTGAAGGAGGAACCCGTAGGGGCCCACCGCGTCCCACTGCGCGACCGGGCCCAGGCGGGGCAGCGCCCGCGCGCCCCGCGCCGCCGCCCGGGCCTGCCGCGCGGAGCGGAACGCCGACCGCAGGCCGGGGACGATCTCGCCGATCCCGGCCACGACGCCGGCCCCTGCCCCGTCGGCTCCGCCGAGGAGCCGCCCGGCGGCCGCGACCATGCGCTCGGCCGTGCCGCGGACCTCCGCGGGATCGAGCTGGGCACCGACCTGGAGCAGGGCGCCGCCGCCCGGGACCGGCGCCGCGAGCGACCGGTGCGGGTGGCGGTGCGCGGCGGAGTCGAGCACGACGCGCAGGGCGGTCGCCACCTCCGGCCGCGCGGAGCCGGGCGCGTGCAGCACGGTGACGACGGCCTGCTC
Organism: Pseudonocardia halophobica; assembly: GCF_027922425.1. GTDB lineage: Bacteria > Actinomycetota > Actinomycetes > Mycobacteriales > Pseudonocardiaceae > Pseudonocardia > Pseudonocardia halophobica. The sequence continues at coordinate 5,829 of NZ_BSFQ01000048.1, forward strand.
GGCGTCGGCCACGAGGCCGCCGGACACCGCCGCGGCCGCGGCCGCCCCACGGGCGACGACGTCGTCGCCGAGCAGCCGGCCGAGGAGCCGAGCGCGCTCGGCGCGGTCCTCCTCGGACTCCTCGTCGCGGGCCAGCAGCGCGGCCGCGGCCGCCGCCACCTCCTCGAGACGACGGATCTGCGGGTCGGTGAGGCTGCCGTCGGCGTCGATCACCATGAGCAGGCCGAGGAGCTCCCCGCGGTGGCGCATCGGGACGCACAGCCGCGCCCGCAGGCCCAGGTCCGGCCGCTCCGGCACGACGCCCGCCCGGGACCACCGGGCGACCCCCTGGTCCAGGACGTGCCGCGCGACGTCCGCCCCGGCGTCGCGCTGCAGGACCGCGCGGACGCGCACCTCGTCCTCGTCGCCGAAATGCCGGCTCGTGACGAGCATCCGCACCACCGGGTCGTTCACCACCACCGAGCGGCCCAGCTCGTCGGCCAGCTCGTCGACCACGGCCTGCAGGTCCGCGCCGGCCCGGCGCCCCCCGGTCTCCGCCATCCGCTCCGACGTCCTCCTCGGCCCGTGCCCGTCGGGCGTCAGGATGCCCGACGAGGGCGCCGCGGCGGGCGCCGGTCACCCTCCCTCGACTCGAACCTTTGTTCGAACTTCTGCTACCGTCGTGGTGCGCGCGGCGGCCGGGGTAGGGGAAGTACCCCGGCCGCCGCGCCCCCGTCCGGAGCGGGCACGGGGACGCGCGGACGTGATGCGGAGGCGCACATGGGCGGCCGGAGCCGGTACGACCGGGAGACCACCGTCGACGACCAGGACCCGCGATGAGGCGCCGAACCTGAGTGCACGCTGTGCATCGCTGCACGACGTGCACGTTGGTGGGTAGCCTGAGGCGACCCGGACGACGGGTGCCCGCCGGCGGCACCCGGGAACAGGACGCGCATGAGTGCCCCGAGCGAGCAGGACACCACCACCGCCACTGGCATGGAGACCGACCGCGACACCGCGCCCGCAAAGAACTCGCCGGCCGCGGGCACCCGGGTGCTGCCCGCCGACCTGCTGGAGCGGCGTACCGAGTGCCCCTTCGACCCCGCTCCCGGCCTGGAGAGCCGCCGCGGACAGGGCGCGGTACAGCCGTTGCCGCTGCTCAACGGGGCACGGGCCTGGCTGGTCACCGGCTTCGAGGAGGCCCGTGCGGTGCTGGCGGACCGCCGGTTCAGCTCCGACCGGGTCCGCTATCGCGAGGCCACCCAGATGCCGCCTGAGGAGGCCGCCGCGCAGGCCGCCGCGATCGAGCGCGGTGAGCCGGTGTGCCCCGCCCCGATCGAGGCCCGCACCGACGGGATGTTCGTCTTCATGGACCCGCCGGAGCACACGCGGCTGCGGCGGCTGCTCACCGGCCAGTTCACGGTGCGCCGGATGAAGGCCCTGGAGGAGCGGATCACCGAGATCGCCGTCGAGCACATCGAGGCGATGAAGGCAGCCGGCACCGAGGCCGATCTCGTCCCCGCCTACGCGCTGCCGCTGCCGTCGCTGGTGATCTGCGAGCTGCTCGGCGTCGACTACGCCGACCGGGCGCGGTTCCAGGAGAACACCGCCGTCGCCCTCAACTCGCACTCGACACCGGAGGAGCGCGCCCGCGCCGGCGGGGAGCTCTACACGTTCATCTCCGAGCTGGTGGCGGCCAAGCGGGCGAACCCGGCGGACGACATCCTCTCCGGCCTGGTCCACGAGGCCGAACCGCCGCTCACGGACGCCCAGCTGATCGACGTCGCCCTCGTCCTCCTCGGCGCCGGGCACGAGACCACCGCGAACATGCTGGCCCTGGGCACGTTCGCCCTGCTGCAGAACCCGGACCAGCTCGCGGCCCTGCGCGCCGATCCGGGCCTGATCGACACCGCGGTCGAGGAGCTGCTGCGGTACCTGAGCATCATCCAGCTCGGTGTCAGCCGGATCGCCACCGAGACCGTGACGGTCGGCGGCGTCGAGATCCCGGCCGGGGCGACCGTCGTCGTCGCCACGCCGGAGGTCAACCGCGACACCCGGCACTGGACGGACCCGGACCGGCTCGACCTGGGCCGCGAGCGCGCGCCGCACCTGGCGTTCGGCCACGGCATCCACCAGTGCCTGGGCCAGCAGCTGGCCCGCATCGAGATGCGGGTGGGGTTCGCCGAGCTGGTCACACGACTGCCGGACCTGCGGCTCGCCGCGAAGGCCGGCGAGGTGCCGCTGCGCAACGACATGCTGATCTTCGGCGTGCACTCGCTGCCGGTGACCTGGGCCTGACGGCGGGTGGCCGACCGGCCGGGCCGCGCCCGGCCGGTCGTCATAATCGGGCGGCCACGACGACGGGCCACGACGACGGCCACGACGACCGGGCCACGAGAGGGGACGCGATGGCAGGGACGGCACCGCCCACTCCCCCCGTCGCGCCCGCGCTCGCGGAGGTCGGCCGCCGGGAGCGCAAGAAGCTCGCCACCCGCGCCGCGGTGCGGGACGCGGCGCTGCGGCTCGCGGTCCGGTACGGCGTCGAGAACATCACGGTGGAGCAGATCGCGACCGAGGCCGACATCGCGCTGCGCACCTTCTTCAACCACTACTCCAGCAAGGAGGAGGCGGTCGTCGCGGCGGCGGCCGCCGGGGCGGAGGCGCTCGTCGCCGAGTTCCGGGCCCGGCCGCCCGCGGAGTCGGTGCTGCAGGCGCTGCGCGAGGCGGTCCTCGTGGTGATGGACCGGCACGACGCGGCCGGCCGCGACCATCTCCGCGCGCTGCGACTCATGCGGGAGAGCCCCTCGCTCGTGCCGCAGCAGATGGCGGTGCTCACGGCGCAGGAGCAGTCGCTCGCCCGTGCCGTCGCCGGACGCGTCGGCCTGCCCTGGGCGGACGGCGGACCGCGGCCGATCTACCCACAGCTGTGCGCGGCCGCGGCGCTGGCGGCTCTGCGGGTCGTCCTCGAACGCTGGCTCGACCACGCGTCCGACCCCGAGCACGACCCCGAGCACGACCCCGAGCACGCCCCGCCCCTCGCCGTGCTGCGGCACGAGGTCGACGAGGCCCTCGCCCACCTGGCGGCGGGGCTGGACGGGGTGCGGCAGGGCTGACTCCGAGGGCCCGCGCCACTCAGCACGTCGCGCCGGTCTCCGCCAGCGAGTCGACGATCTCGAACCCGTTGACGAGGACGAGCACCCGCCGGACCGTCCCCGAGTCCGGCGACACCACCAGCTGCATCCGGTGCCGACCGGCGGCCAGCCGCATCTGCAGCCGGGCCAGGCAGCGCACGCCGCACGCCGCGAGGAAACCGACACCGGTCAGGTCGATGATCACGCGTTCGATCCCGGGCTCGGCCGTCACCCGCATCACCACGCGATCGAGTTCCGGGCAGTTGGCCAGGTCGACCTCACCCTCGATCGCCACCACGACGACATCGGAGGACGGGCGTCGCACGGTCAGCAGCAGACCCCCCGGCAAGGACTTCTCACACGCGTTCACGGCGCTCCCCCAACATTCCGGCGCCTGCCGCGGCCCTACACCGTCCGGCGAGGTGGGTGAGTGTCGTACCGGAGCGGACCTCCCCGCAACGGCCATCCGAGGCACCCTGCCTGGTCAGCGGCGCGTCCAGCTGATCGTGCCACCCCTGCCGGCGACATCCCGGCCCTCGACCGGCCATACCCCTACGGCGACCGGTCGGCGTCGTCGCCCGTCCGGCTGTACCTCGCCCAGCGCAGAGCCTCCTCGCGCTCGTGTCGCGCCGAGTCGCGGGCGTGCTGGGCGAGACCTCGGAGGCGGTCGGCGTCGTCGGGCCGCACCTCGGCCGCGTGGTCCAGGGTGGACGCGACGGCGTCCTCGACGCTCGCCCGCTGCTCGGCGAGGGCCGCCACCTGTGCCGCGACGCGTTCGCCCTCCGCCCGGAGCCGTGCCGTCTGCCGTCTCAGCGACTCACCCCTCTCCGCCTGCTCGTCGCCGTGCATCCGAACCTCCTCCGTTCCTCGTGGGGTGTGCGTGCGCCCGACCGGCACCGCGATCATCGACCTCGGTCAGGGCGCCCGCCGGCTCCGGCGCGCCCGCACGCGCGCCAGCACGTCCCTGCTCTCCGCGACCTGGAGCCGGCTGCCGCGCACCGCCCGCGAGACGGCGGCGGCGGTGACGACCGTCCGGTCGCGGGCCTCCTCGGTCCGGCGCCGGACGGCATCGGCCTCCGCCCGGCCGAGCTGCTCGCGCTCCAGCGCGGACTGCTCCCGGTCCGCGGCCGCGTCCTCACGGTCCCCCGCGGACTCCCGGCGGTCCCGGGCGGCGGCGCACCGGTCCCGGGCCGACGCCCGCCGGTCCCCCGCCGCGTTCCGCCGCAGCGACTCGTCCCGCGCCACGATCATGATGGCCTCCTCGAGGAGGAGGCTGACGGCGGCGCGGTCCCGCCTCCAGGCCTCCGCGGACCCGACCGGGGCCGCGCCGTCGCGCTCCAGCCGGTCCAACGACTCCAGGAGGCTCCGGCGGAGGTCGCGCAGCCGGCCGACCACCTGCTGCGACCGGCCCACCACCTCCGCGTCGCGAGTGCGGGCCCGGATGTCCCGTAGGTCTGCCTCGGCGTCGCGCTCCCGCGAGACCTCGTCGCGCACCCCGGCGGCGTCGTCCCGGGCGCAGGCGGCGACGTCCCGCCGGTCGGCTGCGGGCCGCGGGTCGCGCCCGCCGTGCCACTCGTCCATCGCGCCGGACTCCTCACCTGCCACGGATGCGGCGGTGCCGTCGACGGTACGGCCCCGCGTACCTGCGGGCACGCGCTGGCCAGATCCGGACACACGAATCCGGACGCCGCCCACCGACACGCGACGCCGTGGACGCTCACCCCCCGCGGTCCCCCGATCCGAACTGCCACGGGACCCAGCAGACCAGCAGGCCGAGGGTGCCGACCGTCGTCGCCGTCGGGGCGGACATCAGCACGCCCCACGTGAGCGCGAGCAGCCCCAGGACGAACAGGATCTGGCCGATCAGCACGCCGACGCCGGTCCGGCCGGGCGGCGACCGCCGCGCCGGCCCGGCCGGGCGGGACAGCTGTGCCGCCAGGTCGGGGTCGTCGTGGGCGAGCTGCTCCGCGAGCGCGGCGAGCTCACGGCGTTGCCGGCGGGTGAGCCTCATCTCCGTTCCTCCCCGATATCGGTCACGGGTTCGGTTCCCCTTCGACAGCAGGCCGTCGGGACGGGCGCGGCACCGCGACGCCGGGTCGTGGCAGCAGGACACGAGGAATCGGCGGACACGCCCGTCTGCTCGGCGCGGCCTCGGATGGAAGGGGGACGAGGTGCCGACCGCCTCATGGCGCACTCCTACCGTGATCAGGTAGGGGCCATCAGCCCGTTGCCGGGCGGTTGAGGGCGGGCTCCATCGCCGCAGGAGATCGTAGTCCCGTGGCCGGCCGCTGACCAGATCCGCGGCGTCACCACCGCTTCCTCGGGCGGTGACGCCCGCCTGCACTCCGGAGGCGAGCCCGCTACCGTCGATCGATGGCGGCCGAGAGGAACGAGGAACTCGCGCGGCTCTTCGTGGGTATCGCGCGTCACCTGCACGCCGAGGACGACCCGGCGGGGGCCCGGGAGCAGATCACGCTCGCGGCGGTGGCGACCGTGCCGGGCTGCGCGCACGCCGCGATCTCCCTGGTCCGGCGCAACGGGACGATCACCACCGTGGCGGCGACCGACGAGCTGCCGGCCCAGGTCGACGCGGTGCAGTACGAGACCGGTCAGGGCCCCTGCCTGGAGGCGCTCGAACACGACCGGCTCTACCGCTCGGACGACCTCGAAGCCGAGACGCGCTGGCCCGACTTCGCCCGCCCGGCGGCGGAACGCACCGGCGTGCGCAGCATGCTGTCCTACCGCCTCTACCTCGACGACGAGGTGCACGGGGCGCTCAACCTCTACTCGCGCACGCCCCGGGCGTTCGACGACCACGCCGTCGCCGTCGGCGCGATCCTGGCCGGGCACGCCACCCTCGCGCTGTCCCACAGCCGGGACCGGCAGCAGCGCAGAAACCTCAGCGAGGCCCTCGACAGCAACCGTGACATCGGCGTCGCCATCGGCATCCTCATGGCCTCGCACGGGATCACCCGCGACCGGGCCTTCGACGTGCTCCGCGACACGTCCCAGTGGCTGAACAGGAAGCTCCGCGAGGTCGCCGAGGAGGTCACCCACACCGGCCGGCTCCCCTCGGCCCCGGAGCGCTCCACACCCCGCTGACCTGGGGAGATGCTGCCGCTTTCGGGGAGGTCGGGGTCAGTCGTCGACGAGCGGGAGCTTGAAGGCCAGGTGCCGGAGCATCCCGGACTGCGGCCGCAGCATGGGCGGGTAGCGCATCTCCGTCTGCACCCAGGCGATGATGTCCCGCGCCCGCCGGCGGCTGTTCGCGGTTCCGGAGACGACGAACCCCTCCTCGTCGACCACGGTCCAGGTCCACTCGCGATCGCCGGTCCGCCGGGTCACCGTCAGCTGCACCGCGACACCCTATGCACTCGCCTCGCGAGGGGACCGGGCGGCCTCCGGCTCCTGCCGACCGGAGCGCCGGAGGCCGGAACACAGGAGGCCGGAACACAGGAGTTCGGTCAGTGCATGTCGACGAGGTGGGGAGCCACGTGGGCACTGCTGCGGGCCAGGAAGTGCCAGCCCACCCACCACCAGCACGCGAACAGCGCGATCCGGCCGGGGAGCGTCGTCGCGATCGCGGAGACCAGCTCGCCGAAGGTCGGCGTCGCGGTGCCGGGGCGCCTCCCGGTCAGCTCGACGACGCCGGCCAGCACGACGACGGCGAGGTACGCGGCGATCGTCGCGTCCCACCCGGTCATCGCCGGGTCAGCCAGTACCCGCCGCAGATCCATGCGACGTAACCGACGAGCCGGACCGTGCGGTCGACGAACTCCGGCCCCACCAGGTAGCTGATCGTGGGGAACCCCGGCCGGTGGCCGTGGAGCAGCGCACCGATCTCCAGCACGGAGGCGACGACGACGAGCGCGACCCACGGCGCCGCCGATCGGAGCGTGACCCGAGGGCGTCCGCCGACCCGCCCGAGGCGGCCGGACGCCGCCAACGCGACCCCGCCCAGGCCGATCGCCGCGGTCACGGCCGTCGCCTGCCAGGTGTGCGTCGGGATCGGCGAGACGAGCACGGCGACCGGTACGGCGACCGCGAGCACGGCAGCCCGGGTGACGACCCGCGACGCACCCCGGGGAACGGCCGCGGACGAGGCAGGCGCAGGGTCGGCGGGAGGACGGCGCGATGTCACCTCGCCACGATCCCGCCCTCCTGCGGATGGGCCAAGCCTCGACGGACCAGGTCGATCAGTCGTCGGACCGACGTACCCGCAGCAGGAACGTGGCGGTGAGGGCCACGCCGCGGTCGGGATCGTCGACGAGGCCGGTCAGCGTCGCCTCGGCCCGCGGTCCGGGGACGTCGGCGAGAGCCGACGCCAGGCGCCGCCGGGCCGCGCCGGTGGCGCGCGTGAGCTCGTCCGCGATCGCGCGTGCGATCTCGTCCGCCCGGCCGTGCCGGGAGGCGAGCCCTCCGAGCGCGTCCGCGGCGTCCACGTCGTCGCGTCCCTCGACGACGAGGGCGACGAGCGCGGGGACGGCGTCCGCCTCACCGCGCGCGGCCCGCACGAGCGCGGCACGTCCGCTCACCACCGGGTCGGGATGCCGGAACGCGTCGGCCAGGACGGCCGTGGCGCGCGGCGATCCGATCTTCACCAGTGCCGCCAGCGCGCGATGTCGCCGCTCGGGGACCGGTGACTCCAGGGCCTCCGCCAGGACCGGGATCGCGCTGTCCCCGGTCCGGGCGAGGGCCCAGTCGAGCGCGCCGGCGACGTTCGGGTCCGCCTCCTTCAACGCCGCTTCGGCGAGGGGTACCACGTCGCGCTCCCCCTCGCCGGCGAGCGAGAGGGCGAACCGCTGACGTGCCGAGGGATCGCCCGCATCGAGCCCCCGCATCAGGCCGATGGTCCGCAGCACGTCCGACCACGCAGCCGGGTCGCTCGCCCGGACCTGGTCGAGCCGGCGCAGGAGCTCCTCCTCCCGGGCGAGGCGGTCGTGCGTGCGGGCGACCAGCTGCTCGACCATCGCGGCCGGGCTGAACGAGAGGTCTCCGAGCACGTCCGCGATGTCCTGCAGGCTCAGGCCCAACGAGCGGAGGGCCTCCACGTGGAACAGGCGCCGGACGTCGTCGTCCGAGTACTGCCGGTACCCGCCCTGCGTACGCCCGGTCGGCGACACCAGCCCGATCCGGTCGTAGTGGCGCAGCATCCGGGCGCTGATCCCGGACTGCGCGGAGACCTCACCGATCAGCACCCCGCGTGCTCCCCGACGAGCGGCGCCCCGCGCAGCGCGACGACCCGGCGCGCCTCCGCGATCGCGGCCTCGAACCCCTCGTCGGGATGCTGCATGAGCCGCTTCGTGGCGAGCGCGTGCGCGCGCACGCCCGGGTCGCGGGCGGTCGTCGCGCGCTCGACGACGGGCAGGACGGCTTCCCCGAGGGCGACGAAGGCCCGGCTGAGGCTCCGCTGCACCTCGCCGTTCCCGCGGTCGAACTGGGTGAACAGCGTCTCGGCGAGTTCGGTCTCACGCCCCTCGGGGACGAGTCCGGCCGCGGTGCGCCATGCCGTACGGGCGACCTCGTCGTCCTCGTCCTCCAGGAGCTCGGTGGTGATCGCCGGCCAGGTCCGCGCGTCACCGATCTTGGAGAGCGTGTGGAGCGCCTGGCTCCGCCCCTGCGGGACCTCCGACCCGAGCTCGGACAGCAACCGCTCCGCCGTGGCCGAGGCGTCGTGCCGCGTGAGCGCCCAGGTCAGCATGTCGCGGACGAAGAAGTCCGGCTCGACCGCGCACCGCTCGACCAGCACCTCGACGTACTCGGCATTCGGGTGCATCCCGGCCGTGAGAGCCGCGTGCAGGCGGGCCGACGCGGCGGAACTCTCCAGGGCGGACCTCAACCCCGCGCCCGCTCCCTCGTGCACTCTCGACATCTCGATCACCTCCACCCGCGATTCAAGACCTTGTCACCGTGTCAAGGTCAAGCCCTCGCCGGAACCCGGGCGGGTCGTCAGACGTCAGCCCGTGCTTTACAGTTCAGCGCATGCTGACCAGTGAGACGCGGGAGGCGGCGCTCGCCCGGGTCGGGAAGGCCCTCGCGGACCCGACCCGGTGCCGCATCCTCGTCGCCCTCCTCGACGGCGCGGGCTTCCCCGGGCAGCTCGCCGACCGGCTCGGCCTCACCCGGCCGAACGTGTCCAACCACCTGGCCTGCCTGCGCGGATGCGGCCTGGTCACCGCCTCCTACCAGGGCCGGCAGGTGCGCTACGAGATCGCCGATCCCCACCTCGCCCGTGCGCTGCACGAGCTGCTCGCGGTCGTCCTGGCCGTCGACACCGGCCCGGCCTGCCTGGACGAGGACGACCGCTCCCCCGCACCCGGGGCCGGGCAGCCGTGACCGGCCCGAGCCGATCCGTGCCCGACGCCGGGAGCCCCCGCTGCACGGACGACTGCGGCACCGCTCCGGCCCGGACCGCCGGCGCGACGACGCCCGACCGTCGCGCCGTCCTGACCCGCCGGGTACGTCTGCTGGTCGCGGCGACCATCAGCTACAACGTCGTCGAGGCCGTCGTCGCGATCAGCGCCGGGCACGTCGCCTCCTCCACCGCACTGATCGGCTTCGGCCTCGACTCGGTGATCGAGGTCGCCTCCGCGGCCGCCGTCGCCTGGCAGTTCTCCGGCTCGGACCCGGAGCAGCGCGAACGCGCCGCGCTCCGGGTCATCGGCCTGTCGTTCTTCGCGCTCGCCGCCTACGTCGCCGTGGAGTCGGTGCGCAGCCTGCTCGGCGCCGGCGAGCCCGAACACTCCGCCGTGGGCATCGTGCTGGCGGCGCTCTCGCTGGTGGTCATGCCCCTGCTGTCCGCCGCGCAGCGCCGGGCCGGCCGCGAGCTCGGGTCGGCCAGCGCCGTCGCGGACTCCAAGCAGACCCTGCTCTGCACCTACCTGTCCGGGGTCCTGCTCGCCGGACTGCTGCTGAACAGCCTCCTCGGCTGGTCCTGGGCCGACCCGATCGCGGCACTGGTCATCGCCGCCGTCGCCGTCCGGGAAGGGCGCGAGGCCTGGAAGGGTCGTCACTGCTGCTGACCCGCACCATCCGAGTGGTGCCGAGCGTCAGGCCGTCGTTCCGGCGGCGGGGTCCGCGTGGCGACGGGCGCGGGAACCTGCCGCGACGATCGGGATGATCGCCAGGGCGACCACTCCTCCGGCGACGGCGAGCGCCGGGTAGCCGGCCGCGGCGACGACGAGGCCGGAGGCCAGCCCACCACCGGCTCCGGCGACGGCGATGCCGACGTCGACGGTCCCCTGCGTGGCGGCGCGCCGCTCGAGGGGCACGGCGTCGGTGATGATCGCGGTCCCGCTCACCAGCCCGAGGTTCCAGCCCAGACCCAGGAGGGCGAGCGCGAGGGCGAGCAGGACCACGGAGTCCGTGGGCGCGGTGGCGGCGAGGACACCGGCGGCCAGCAGGGTGATTCCGGACAGCGCCGCGACGGCGAGCCGGCCGTACCGGTCGACGAGCCAGCCGCTCAGCGGCGAGGGCAGGTACATGGCGGCGACGTGCACGGCGATCACGGCCCCGGCCGCGCCGACCCCGTGGCCGTGGGCGGCCATGTGCACCGGGGTCATCGTCATGATCGCGACCATCACGAGCTGGGTGAGCACCATGACCGAGGCGCCCAGGGCGACCCCGCCCGGCTCGGCGCCGCCGGTCCCCGCCGTTCCGGTTGCCTCGTGCGAGGTGGGCGACGGTCCGACGGACTCCGACGAGATCGCAACTGCGGCGGCGCGTTCCCGGGCCAGGTGCAGCGGATCGGGGCGCAGCAGGAGGCCGAGGACGAGGGCTGCGAGGAGGTAGGCGGTGCCGGAGAGCAGGAACGGCCCGGCCAGCGGAGGGAGGCCCCACGCGGTCGCGAGTCGTCCCATCGGGGAGACCAGGGTCGGACCGAGCACCCCACCGAGGGTGGTCGCGACCAGGACGGTGCTGACCGCGCGGCCGCGACGGGCCGGGGCGGCGAGATCGGCACCGGTGTAGCGGGCCTGCAGGTTGGTCGCGGTACCCGCGCCGTAGACGACCAACGCCGCGAACAGCAGCGGGACGCTGTCGGCGACCGCGGCGAGGACGACCCCGGCGCTGCCTGCAGCGCCGACCGCGTAACCCGTGGTCAGGCCGGGCCGGCGGCCGAACCGCTGCGAGAGCCGACCGACGCCGGCGGCCGCCGCGGCCGAACCGACGGTGAAGAGCGCGATGGGCAGCCCGGCCAGGCTGGTCGCGCCGAGCATGTCCTGGGCCAGCAGGGCGCCGACCGTGATCCCGGCCGCGAGCCCGGCGCCGCTGAAGACCTGGGCCAGGACCAGGGTGCGGAGGATGCGGCGCTGCTCCGGCGGCTCCGTCGACGCCGGGCCGTGGTCCGGGCTCCGGGAGCGATCTCGGTCCTGCCGGTCGGTCATCGACCGGGCTCGCCGACGACGGGCCGCCCGGACAGGCGCCACTCCAGGAAGCCCTCGGTCAGCCGCACCGCGCGCCGGCCGTGCGCGGCGAGCAGCCGGACCGCGTCGTGGGAGAACACGCACAGGGCGCCGCGGCAGTAGGCGACGATCTCCTGGTCGGCGGGGATCTCCTCGAGCCGGTCGGCGAGCTCGCCGATCGGGATCGACACCGCGCCCGGGATGTGCCCGGCGGCGAACTCCGGCCCGGGCCGCACGTCGAGGACCACCGCCCGCCCGGCGGCGACCCGGCGCAGCAGTTCCTCGCGGGTGATCTCCTCGGTGTCGTCCGGGCCGAGATAGGCCTGGGCGGCCGGTCCGACGTCGGCGACGCGGGCCCCGGCCACCTCCCGCAGCCGCAGCCACAGCGCGGCGACGTCGTCCCCGGCCAGGGCGTACTCGATCGTCGTGCCGTGCCGGGTCGTGGTCACCAGGCCGGCCTGCTTGAGCGCCTGCAGGTGCGCCGAGGCCGTCGTCAGGCCCAGCCGCGCGGTCGCGGCGAGGTCGGCGACGCTGCGCGGGCCCTGGGCGAGCAGGTCCAGCAGCTCCAGGCGCTTGCCGTGCCCCAGCGCCTTCCCGACCCGGGCGAGGTGCGTGAACAGCGCGCCCTTCGCGGTCTCGTCCGACACCGGCCTCAGCTCCTCCATAAATCCATGGATTACTGTAACATCGCTGCCCCGGCCGGTCCGGCGGAGAAGGTGGGAAGCGATGGTCACGCCGACGGAGGTCCGCGTCCACGCCGTGGTCGACGAGGGGCTGGGCAACTCCAGCTACCTGCTCGACCTGGGCGACGGGGCGGCGCTGGTGGTCGACCCTCCGCGGGATCTGCGCGCGGTGCACACGCGGGCCCGCGCCGAGGGGCTGCGGATCCGGTTCGTCGCGGACACCCACCTCCACGCCGACTTCCTCTCCGGCGCGGTACAGCTCGCACACGACGAGGGGGCGACCGTGCTGGCCTCGGCCGCCGGCGCCCGGCGGTTCCCGCACCGCGGGCTGCACGACGGCGACGAGGTCGACCTCGGTGGGCTGCGGCTGACCGCGCTGGCCACCCCGGGACACACCGACGAGCACGTGTCCTTCCTGGTCTCCGACGGCGCCGCTCCGGCCGGGGTGTTCACCGGCGGGTCGCTGATCGTCGGTTCGGCCGCGCGGCCCGATCTGCTCGGCCCGAACCGCACGGACGACCTCGCCCGCGCCCAGTTCGCGTCGCTGCGCCGGCTCGCCGCCCTGCCCGCGGCGACCGCCGTGTGGCCCACGCACGGCGCCGGGTCCTTCTGCTCGGCCCCGCCCGGGGCGCAGCGCACCTCGACGATCGGCCGTGAGCTGGCCACGAACCCGCTGCTCCGCCTGGACGAGGAGCAGGGCTTCGTCGAGGCCCTGCTCGGATCGTTGGGCAGCTACCCCGACTACTTCCGCCGGCTGGGCGAGATCAACCGGCAGGGCCCGGCCGTCCTCGACACGGAGCGCGCCGGCACCCTCACCGCCTTGCCCGCGTCGGCGGTCCGGCGCCTGCGCGCGGAGGGCGCGACGCTCGTCGACGTCCGCCCGGTCGTCGAGTACGCCGCGGCACACATCCCGGGCTCCCTGTCCGACGCGCTCCGCGCCCAGTTCGCCACGTGGCTGGGCTGGGTCGCTTCCCCCGACAACGACATCGTCGTCGTCCGGAACCCGGACCAGGACCCGGCCGACATCGTCTGGCCCGCCCTCGACATCGGCATGGAACGGATCGTCGGGGAGCTGGCCGGGGGACTCGACGCCTGGACCGCCGCCGGGTACGACATCGCCGCCACCCGCGTCCTGCGCTCGGAGCAGCTCGACCCCGCGGGCCTGCGCGTCCTCGACGTCCGGCAGAGCTCCGAGTACCTCGCCGGGCACCTGCCGGGCGCCGGACACCTCGAGCTCGGTTCACTCACCGGCCGAGTCGGTGAGCTCGTTCCCGCCCCGACCGCGGTGATGTGCGGGCACGGCGAACGCGCCGCCACCGCGGCGAGCCTCCTCGAGTCCGCCGGGCACCGGGATCTCGCCGTCGTCGTCGGCGGCGCCCAGGACTGGGCCGACGCCGGCGGGCGGGCACTGGTCACCGGGGCCGATGCCGAGCCCGTCACTGCCGGATCACCGGATCCCGCGACGGAGGAGGCGGCGCGCTGATGCCCGCGTCCACGAGGGCCACCACCGTGCCGGTCCGCCTCGGGCTGCGTGAGAACCTCGGCCAGTTCACGCTGCTCGCCCTGGTCAACCTGCTCGTCGGCGGCATGGTCGGCCTCGAACGCACGGTCACCCCGCTGGTGGGTGCGCAGGTCTTCGGGCTCGGCGATCTCACCGTCGCCCTGTTCGTCATGGCCTTCGGCGTGACGAAGGCGGTGACCAACCTCGTCGGCGGCGCGGTCGTCGGCCGGTACACCCGCAAGAAGGTCCTCGTCGCCGGCTGGATCGTCGGCCTGCCGGTGCCGTTCCTGCTCGCCTTCGCCCCGAACTGGTGGTGGGTGATCGGCGCGAACGTCCTGCTCGGCGTGAACCAGGGCCTCACCTGGTCCATGACGGTCAACATGAAGATCGACCTGGTCGGGCCGGCCCGCCGCGGCCTGGCCCTCGGGATCAACGAGACCGCCGGCTATCTGGGCGTCGCCGTCACCGCGCTGGCGACCGGGTACCTCGCCACCACCTACGGGCTGCAGCCCGCGCCCGAGCTCCTCGGCGCCGTCTACGCGATCGCCGGGCTCGCCCTCACGGTGACGCTCGTCCGCGACACCAGCGCCCACGCCAGGCTGGAGGCCGAGCAGCACCACGCACACCGGCGTACCGACGAGCAGGACCCCGGCGGCCGGTCCAGGGCGACCGCCGCCCCGGGCCTCGGCACGATGTTCGCCGAGCTCACGTGGCGCGACCGGAACCTGGCCTCGATCAGCCAGGCCGGCCTGGTCAACAACCTCAACGACGGCCTGACCTGGGTCCTGCTCCCCGTCCTGCTCGTCCAGGCCGGGGTCTCGGTGGGCGGGGTCGGCGCCATCAAGGCCCTCTACCCCTTCATGTGGGCCGTGGGCATGCTGGGCACCGGCCACCTCGCCGACCGGATCGGCCGCAAGATCCCCGTCGTCGCCGGGATGGCGATCCAGGCCGTCGGGCTGCTGATCATCGTGCTCGGCCTGTCCCGGGCCTTCCTCGCCGGGCTGGTCGGCTCGTTCCTGCTCGGGGTGGGCACCGCGCTCGTCTACCCCGCCCTGCTCGCCGCGATCAGCGACGGCGTCCACCCGGCCGCGCGCGCGGCCGCCCTCGGCGGCTACCGCTTCTGGCGCGACATCGGCTATGCCGTCGGAGCCCTCGTCGGCGGCGTCACCGCCGCCCTGGCCTCCCTCGAAGCCGCCGTCCTGGTCGCGGCCGGGCTCACCGCCGCGTCCGCGGTGTGGAGCCGGCTGGCCATGCGCAGCGACCGTCACCGCAGCTGAGCACGGTGCCGTCAGTCGCCGATGCGCCTGGCGAGTTCGGGTAGCCCGGGCCCGGAGAGCTCGGGGGTGATTCCGTGGCGGCCGGCGAGCGCCATGAGCAGCGCCTCGCCGGGCCCGGCGACCTCCGGTCCCTCGCCGGTGGTCCAGTCGAGATCGGTCGCGGTCAGGGTCAGCCCACGGATGCGCTTCCTCGCCCTGATCGGCGGGGCGGTCCTGGCGTAGTCGAGGACGACGTCGAGCCGCTCGGCAGGGATGGGGCGGGGCAGGCCGAGGGGGCGTCGGATGTCCTGCTGGTGGATCATGCCGTCGGTCAGCGCGATCCGGCCGCCGAAGCCGGCGGTCAGCCCCCGGGGCTGCAGGTTGTTCTTCGCCAGGGCGATCAGCTCGTCCGGGCTGCGGTCGGCGTAGGCGGCGACCCCGACCTCGTTCGCCCGTCCCGGCCCGCGGCGCAGGAACCGTCCAACCAGCTGGGGGCGGCTGAGCTCGTCGTAGCTGAACATGTGCGCGACCACCTCGCGGACGCACCACTCGCTGCACAGCGTCCGGGCCTCCCACTGCGCCGGAGTGAGCGTGCCGAGCAGGTCGACCAGTTCGCCGCGCTCCTCGCGGGCCATCGCCATCGTGTCCACGGCGTGCATCGAGGGCCTCAGCCCTGCTCGGCGACGGTCTTCGCGAACCCGTCGAGCAGCAGCGCCCAGCCGCCACCGCCGTTGATCGCGTCGTTGATCGCCTGCCCGCCGTCGAGCCGTTCGAAGTAGCGGTGCTCGACCTCGACCACGCTCTCCCCCGGCCCGCCCGCGGTGAACCGGGCCTCGATCTCGCTGGCCTTCTCCGGGTCGGGGTCGAACTGCCAGGAGCCGTTGATCTGCCAGGTGATCACCAGCCGGTGCGGCGGCTCCCAGACCAGCACCCGCCCCCAGTCGCACTCGCTGCCGTCGACGCCGCGCTCGAACCAGCGCCCGCCCACGCCGGGCTCGAGGACGACCTCGGCCAGCTCGGCCTGCCCGATGTGGTACTGGTGCGGCCACCAGGTGTTCACCGCACCGGTGAACACCTCGAACGCCCGCTCGACCGGGACCGCGAGACTGACCGTGCCCGTGATGGGCGGGATCGGGGCCGTGCCGCTCATGGCTGCTCCTCGACGTCCTCGGGCCGGGACTCCAGGCCCGGCGTGGTGGCCTCGGCGGTCTTCTGGAAGTCGGTCAGCGCGGCGCTCCACACCCCGTCCAGCCACGTCCGCAAGGCGCCGACGCCCTCGGGGTTGAGCCGGTGGATGCGCCGGGTCCCCTCGGCGTGGCTGACCACCAGCCCGCCCTCGCGCAGCACCCGCAGGTGCTGGGACACCGCCGGCCTGCTGATCGGCAGCTCGTCGGCCAGCTCCTGCACCGAACTGGGCCGGCGCGCGAGCAGCTCGAAGATGGCGCGCCGGCTGGGGTCGCCGAGGAGCCCCAGGCCCGCATCTCCGTAAGCCGACACAAACGGTAAGTGTAGACGCACGAAGGCCGTCGTCAAGCCCGCGGAGTGGCGCCCGGGGCGGCGGCCGTGCCCCGGGCGGCCTTGTCGACGGTCAGCCAGGTCCCGTGCTCGACGCGGGTGGCGTAGTTGTCGTGGGCGGGTGAGCCGGGCGGCCAGGAGTGCAGGAAGTCGGCCTGCCAGCGGTCGTGGTCGTAGCGGACGGGCAGGGCGTCGACGCGGAGGCCGTCGAGGGTGGTCCCGTACAGGCTGTCCCGCGGCGTGCCCGGATCGGCCGACAGGCGGGTGAGGACGCCGACGCGGGTGCCGGCGAAGTTCGGCAGGCCGGCGCACCCGTTGTTCACGACGACGCAGCGGCGGTCGGCGTGCGGGACGACCTGGGCGTAGGGCAGGCCGGTGTGGGTGCAGCACAGCGCGTCGACCCCGGCCCGGCGGCACCAGTCGACCACCTGCTCGACCGTCGTGGTCGGTCCGGCGAAGGCCGTGTGAGTGCGGGCGTCCTGGTCGGGTGGGTCGAGGGCTTCGAGGGCGAGCCGCCATCCGGCCAGGCTCTCGGGGTCGCCGTGCACGATCCCGACCCGGTGGTCCCCGACGAGCACGGTGAGGTGCCGGGGCAGCTCGGCCAGGCGGCGTCGGACCGCGTCGTTCCGCAGGGCCGGGCTCGCACGGAGCTGCTCGACGACGAGGTTGGAGTTGGTGACCACCGGTTCGGCGATGTAGTCGGGGTAGTCGCAGCCGCAGCCGACGGTGTCGTCGTCGGCGGTCAGGGCGTACTCGACGTTGCCCTGGGTGACGTGGTGGGAGTGCACGCCGGCGTCCACCGCCCGGAAGTGATCGGGGTCGACGTCGAGGTAGTGGAAGTCGCCGTTGAACACGATCTCGGGAGGGGCGGGCTCGGCGGCCGCGCGGGCCAGGACCGCGTCGAGGGCGTGCGGGTTGCCGTAGAGCCCGCCGACCACGAACAGGGTCGTGCAGGCGAACGCGGGAGGTTCGGCGAGGTCCTCGGGCCGGTAGCGGTAGGCCACCGGGCAGACCCGTCCCGGGCCGGCCACGGCTACACCGCCGGCTCACCGAGAAGCGTGGCGAGCAGGTCGCGGACTCTCGCGTCGATCTCGTCGCGGATCGGGCGGACCTCGTCGACGCTGCGGCCGGCGGGGTCGGTGACCTGCCAGTCGAGGTAGCGCTTGCCGGGGAACACCGGGCAGGTGTCGCCGCAGCCCATGGTGATGACGACGTCGGCGGCCTGCACGGCGTCGGTGGTCAGTTTCTTCGGGAACTCGTGGGACAGGTCGATCCCCCGCTCGGTCATGACGGCGCGGACCGCGGGGTTGATCTGGTCGGCCGGTGCGGAGCCGGCGGAGGTGACGCGGACCCGGCCGGCGGCGTGGTGACGGAGGAGTGCGGCGGCCATCTGTGAGCGGCCGGCGTTGTGGACGCAGACGAACAGCACCTCGGGCATGGTCGGGCTGTCGGGGCTGGTCATGGCGAGGCCTCCTGGGTCGAGTGGCTCGAGCGGGTCCAACGGCGGCGGGCGGCGAGGGAGACGTAGACGAGGGCGACGAGGACGGGGACCTCGATCAGCGGTCCGACCACGCCAGCGAGGGCTTGGCCGGAGGTGACGCCGAACGTCGCGACGGCCACGGCGATGGCGAGCTCGAAGTTGTTGCCGGCGGCGGTGAACGCGAGCGTGGCGGAGCGCTCGTAGCCCAGGCCGACGGCCTTGGCCAGGGCGAGGGAGCCGAACCACATGATCGCGAAGTAGGCCAGCAGCGGCAGCGCGATCCGGGCGACGTCGAGAGGGCGGGAGGTGATCGCGTCGCCCTGCAGGGCGAACAGGACCACGATGGTGAACAGCAGCCCGTAGAGCGCGAACGGCCCGATCCGCGGGATCAGCTTCTCCTCGTACCAGGAGCGGCCCTTGGCCCGCTCCCCGATCCGGCGGGTCAGGTAGCCGGCCAGCAGCGGGACGCCGAGGAAGATCAGCACCGAGCGGGCGATCTCCCAGGCGGAGACGTCGAGGTCGGTCTGGGGGAGGCCGAGCCGGCCGGGCAGGACCGAGAGGTAGAACCAGCCGAGCCCGGCGAAGGCGACGACCTGGAAGACGGAGTTGAGCGCGACGAGGACGGCGGCGGCCTCGCGGTCGCCGCAGGCGAGGTCGTTCCAGATGACGACCATCGCGATGCAGCGGGCGAGACCGACGATGATCAGCCCGGTGCGGTACTCGGGCAGGTCCGGCAGCAGCAGCCAGGCCAGGGCGAACATCAGCGCGGGCCCGAGGACCCAGTTCAGGACCAGCGAGCCGAGGAGCAGGCGGCGGTCGCCGGTGACGGTGTCGAGGCGGTCGTAGCGGACCTTCGCCAGCACCGGATACATCATCACCAGCAGGCCGAGCGCGATCGGCAGCGAGACCCCGCCGAGCGAGATCGCGTCGAGGGCCTGGCCGAGGCCGGGGATCAGGCGGCCGGCACCGAGGCCGAGGGCCATCGCGGCGAGGATCCAGACGGGCAGGAACCGGTCGAGCGTGGAGAGCCTGCCCACGACCGCCGGGTTCGACGAGGCCGTGGGCTGGTCGGTCAGGCTCACGCGGACACACCCGCGGGCTCGTCGGCCGGGTCGACGGTCAGGACGTCGCCGAGCGTGCGCAGCGTGCTGGGTGAGACGCGGTAGTAGATCCAGGTCCCGCGGCGGTCGCCGGTGATCAACCCGGCCTCCTTGAGGACCTTGAGGTGGTGACTGATCGTCGGCCCCTTGAGGTCGAACACGCCGGTCAGCTCGCACACGCACGCCTCACCGCCCTCGTGCGAGGCGATCAGCGACAACAGCCGCAGCCGGACCGGGTCGCCCAGCGCCTTGAACACCCGGGCCAGCTCCACCGCACGCTGCGCGTCGAGGGGCTCACTGGTCAACGGCGAGCAGCAGGCCGGCGCGCTCAGGTCGACGACCGGCAGGTCTTGCTTCGACATGCGCCTATCTTGACAAGCCTCGAACCAGCATGCAACCTCTGTCTCGACAGTCATCGAAACAAGGAGGACGCCATGTCCCGTGTCCAGCTCGCCCTGCGGGTCTCCGACCTGGAGGGCTCGATCGCGTTCTACCGGTCGCTGTTCGGGGTGGAGCCGGCCAAGCTCCGCCCGGGCTACGCCAACTTCGCCGTCACCGAGCCGCCGCTGAAGCTGGTGCTCATCGAGGGCGAGCCCGGCCGGCCGACGGTCATGGACCACCTCGGGGTCGAGGTCGAGACCAGCGGCGAGGTGAACGCCGCCACCGCCCGGCTGTCCGAGCTGGGTCTGTTCACGCAGGTCGAGAACGACACCACCTGCTGCTACGCGCTGCAGGACAAGGTCTGGGTGCACGGCCCGGGTACGGAGCCGTGGGAGGTCTACACGGTCAAGGCCGACGCCCCCGACGCCACCTCGGTCCACCCGGCCGGTGCGTCACCGGACACGGCCTGCGAGTGCGGGACCCCTGCCGAGCTGGTGGGCGACGCGGCGGTGAAGTGCTGCGGCTGAACGGAAGGCGCACTGGCGCCCGGCGGGCGGCGAGCCGTCGGCCTGCGGCTCCCCGGCCGTACACCATCGGCGCGCCCCGCCGGCGTCGCGTCACCGTGCCCGGCTGGACGTTTCCCGCGCACCCGGCGAACGCGCGAGGCGCTCGCCGGGCCGCGCCGCGCCTAGACTTCCTGCATGGCAGACGGGAAACCACCCGACGCCCATCCCGTACAGACCCGGGACGCGGGGCCGCGAGGGCGCCTCCAGGCCCATCACTCACACAAGCCCGGTCTCGACGGCGGCGACGCCGCCTCATTGGCCGACATCATCGCGCTGAGCGATGGGGGCTGGCAGGTGTGTGGTGTGATCGACATACGGAACCATGATTTCTGGGCCGCGGCTCTGGATCGGATCGCGTCGGGCGGCCGAGGCGGGCGGATGGACCTGACCGATCTACGGTTCGTCAGCGTTCGAGCGGTGGCGATGCTGGTCGCCGCGTCCGCACGGCTGCCGCCCGGCCGCCACCTCCACGTGACCAACCCGTGTCCGACGTTCCTCCGTGTGTTCGACGCATGCTGGCCGAACGGGGTACCCGGCCTTCTCGTCGAGAGGACCCGGCCGTGACTGCGCTGCCCACGACGTCCGGCGCCGAGGACGGTGGACGGTTCCGGCATCCGGCACTGTTCTACCGGGGGCTGGACGAGTACCTCGCCGGCACGCTGTCGTTCATCGCGGAGGGCCTCCGCGCCGGTGAACCGGTGGCGGTGGCCGTGCCGGGTCCGAAGTTGGGACCGCTGCGGGCGGCCCTGGGCGAATCCGCCGGTCGGGTGCGGTTGATCGATATGACGCACGCAGGTCGCAACCCGGGCCGGATCCTGCCCGAGGTGCTGTTCGCCTTCGCCGACCACCATGTCGGTGCCGACCGGGTCCGGATCATCGGCGAGCCCATCTGGCCCGGTCGGAGCGAGGTCGAGTACCCGGCCTGTGTGCAACACGAAGCCTTGATCAACCAGGCCTTCGCCGGCCGGCCCGTCGACATCCTCTGCCCCTACGACGTGAACGGCCTCCCCGAGCGTGTCGTGGCCGACGCCGAACGGACGCACCCGACGGTGATCGGACCCGCCGGGCACCGCCCGAGCGGGCAGTACCAGCCGCATCACGTGCTCGCCGAGTACAACGAGGTCCTCCCCGAGCCGCCGCGCCGACCGTCCACCGTGCAGGTCGACATCCGAACGTTGTCGCAGGCGCGGGCGCTGGCCGTGGCGGAGGCACAGCGGGCCGGCCTGACCCCCGACCGGGTCGCGGACTTCAAGCTCGCGATCAACGAGCTGGTCACCAACAGCATCGAGCACGCGACCGGCGAATGTGCGCTGCGGGTGTGGATCGACGACGCCCACCTGGTCGGCGAGGTGCAGGACGCCGGCCGGATCGGCGATCCGCTCGTCGGCCGCCGCCCTGCCCGACCCGGACAGGTCGGTGGACGAGGCCTGCTGCTGGTGAACCACGTCACCGACCTCGTCCGCGTCCACGCCACGGGTCGCGGCACGGTCATCCGGATCCACTTCCGGCGGTAGATCCGAGCCGGGGAGGAGCTCCTCCGACCGGACCCGAGCCGGTGGGGATTCGCCCGGCCCGGCCACGTTCGTGGCGACGGCTGCGCCGGGCTGACCGAGGTGGTCGCGCTCCTGCCTGACGCGCCGACGAGTCTCCACTGCTTCGTCATGCAGTCGCGCTGCTCGTGCGTGCGCCTCCCGGGCGCGGGCGAGCGCATCGTCGGCCCGGGCCTGAGCCTGCGCTCCGGCTGTCGAGGTCGAACCGCGCCGACCGTGCTCGTGTGGCGACCGCAGCTCTCGAGCGGTGCCGCCGGCGGATCGCACGGTGGCGTCGGGCGTTGCCCGTACCTCTGGCGGTACTGGACGGAGAAGCGGCCGAGATGGGCGAAGCCCCATCGCGCGGCGACGGCCGCGACCGGGTCGCCCTCGGTGGGGTCCGCGGCCTGCAGGTCACGGTGGGCCCGGGCGAGCCGGACCCGACGCAGGTGGTCCAGCGGGCTGCCGTCCTCGTGCTCGCGGAACAGGTACTACAGCTCGCGCGGGCCGACCCGGGCGGCCGCGGCGACCCGGTCGCGGTCCAGGGTCAGCGGGGCGAGGTCGATCTCCTCGCTGGTCGCCCGCCACGGCTCGTGCGGCGGGACCAGGCATACGTCCCCGGCGACGGTGTGGAGCTCGCGTCCGGCGGTGCGGAACGACAAGCGGCCCGCGTGGACCTGCTCCACGCACAGCGACCTGTCCAGGTTTCCGAAGCGCAGGCCCACGCCGTGAAGGCACACGAGTGTGCGCTACGGGCGCACAAGCAGGCGGCGGAGCGCTATCGATGCGCCGCGGACTTGCACGCACGCCTGGCAGACGTCTTCGAGGCCCGCGGCGATCAGACACTGCCTCAGAGGTACCGCGAGGCCGCCGACGGCTGTCGGAGCGCCGGGTCGCGCGAGCGTCACGCCGTGAGCGATGGTTCTTCTGGCCCGGGATGCGCAGACCCGGACGTGTGAGGGCCCTGGTTCCCGAGAGGCCGACCCGACACGGATGATGACCGTCGCTCACCCACGGGGTGCTGGTCCGATCGGACGTGCAGGTCGGGCCAGTGCGGAAGGCCGTGCTCGGACGTCATGCGCGCACGCACCGCCCTGCTCTTCTCACGGGCCCGTGTCGCCGCGAGGCGCAGCGTCTTGGCCTCGTCGATCAGCAACTGGCCGCGGCGCCAGATGTCCCGCGCCGCCGCGATGACTTCATCGGTCTCGCGCGTCTCTGCCATGTCCTCTGCTTACCCCCCCGCGACCCCGGCAACCGGCCCGCGGCCCAACGGCCGCAGACCCCCTACCAGGTGCGGGACCGTGCCCACGGGTGCAGTGTGAGGACCTCCGCGTGGAGAGGAGCAGCATGGACGCCACCGGGTGGAAGAAGCTGATCGACGACGCACGCTGGCTTCGTCAGGACGCGATCGCCACGCAGGCCATGGCCATCGCGATCCGCTCCGAGGCACAGCGCATCCGCGAGCACAGCCCCGTCCCGGCGGCCATCGCCTCGATCGAGCTCGAACATTCGGCTGCAGCTCCCTGATCGAGCCGCCCACACCGACGGTCGTGCGGTTCACGCTTCGGCTGCACCCCGTCAGGATTCCTCCGCCGCGGTCCGATGTTCCTCGTCGCCCGCTTCACGAGCCAGCTCAGCCGACCGGCGATGCGTCTGAGCGTTGTCCGTCCGGCCGTACTCGTCGAGCACGTCGGCCACGTGTTCGTGCACCTCGGCGGATTCCTCGTGCTGCACGGCCGCCCGCTGGTGTGCCTCCGCAGCATGCTCGTGCGCCCGTTCGGCGCGGGCCTGGGCCTCGGCAGCGGCCTCGATCGGCGAGCCGTGGCCTTCTGTGCGCTGCTGCTCGATCTCGCCCCGCCGATCGCGCAGTTGCTCGATGCGCTCCTCGATCTGCTCCCGGCGGCGACGCGCCGCGGCCACCCGCTCGCCGGGACCGTTGGCGTGCTCGGCGTTGTCGGTCCGGTCGTCGGACGTCATCAGGTCAGGCAACGCCCTGTCATCCGGCTGCGCAACCTGGAGACAGCGGCCCGCGTGGCGTGGCGATGTCGAGAACGACGTCGATTGTGGGTGCGTGATCTTGCTGGCAGGCGTGATCAGGCCTGTGAGCTGGGGAGAAGCTCCTCCGACTGGACTCGAACCAGTAACCCTGCGATTTACTTCGACCACTTCTCGACGCTTGTGAAGACTGCTCACTACCAGCCATGAGCTGGGCGAACTGTCGACCACGTCAATCAGCGTTGCGCTTGAATTGCCAGGGTTTCCTGTGACTAAGATGTGACTCATGGGCCGCCCCGCCATGCCGCTGGGTACGTACTCCTCGATACGCACTTACGATCGAGGGGGCGTGTGGTGGGCCCGAACGCTGTTCAGAGACTGGGACGGCGTGACAAGGCAGGTGCAGAGGAACGGGCCGACGGAGAACGCCGCGAAACGCGCACTCACCGAGGCCTTGCGCGACCGCGTCCGCATCGACGGAGGCGCGGAGATCACTCCGGACTCTCGGGTCGACGCCCTCGCCGAGGCCTGGTGGTCGGAGATCAACGACGGCGCCAAGTCGCCGGGCACGCTCCGGGCGTACCGCGACCGCCTCGATCGCCAGGTGAAGCCCTCCCTCGGCAGCCTCCGCGTCCGTGAGCTCAGCACAGGCGTTGTCGACCGTCACCTCAAGGCCGTGCGCGAGCGGCACGGCGTCGCGGTGACGAAGCTCGTGCGGACGGTCCTCTCGGGGATGTGCACCCTAGCCTTGAGGCACGACGCACTCGAGCGAAACCCCGTCCGAGACGCCCCACGGATCTCCGGCACCCCGAAGAAGGACCCGGTCGCTCTCACCGCTGCGCAGGCACGGCAGCTCCGCGCCCTGCTCACCTACGACGAGGTGGCGGTACGACGCGACATCCCGGACCTCGTATCGGCGATGTTTGCCACGGGCCTGAGGATCGGCGAGATCTGCGCGCTGGACTGGGATGACGTTGATCTCGAGTCCGGCACCGTTCGGACGGGCGGGATGGTCGTTCGCGAACGAGGCAAGGGGCTGCGAGTCCGTCGTGACCCGTCATCGAAGGTAAAGGGCCGCCGACTCCGGTTGCCCACGTGGGCAGTTGAGATGCTGCGGCGGCGCAGACCCCATGACACGACCTCCGAGCCGCTGGTGTTCCCAGCCGCCAAAGGCGGGCTGCGCGACCCGTCCAATACCCAGGCCGACCTCAAAGAGGCGTTGATCGCGAGCGGCTACGAGTGGGTCACGAGCCATGTCTTCCGCAAGACGGTGGCGTCGATGATGGACGGAGCCGGTCTTTCGAGTCGCGCCGCGGCGGACCAGCTCGGCCATGCCAAGCCGTCGATGACCAGCGACCGGTACTACGGCCGGGCGATCCTTGACACGGGTGCGGCCGATGTCTTGGAGGACCTCGGATAGCCAGGCTGGACTCGACAACGCGTCGCCGCGGACCCTCGAATGGGGAGGTCAGGACGAGCAAGGCGCGGCTGCAGGCCCGGGGGCTCTCGGACCACGTCGAGCCCGTCCGCCTGCAGGAGCCGGCCGCCGGGCGTGGGTCGGGCATGCCAGATCCGCCTGCGGCATGATCATGACTCATGGCGGACGAAGAGCTCACCACCGATCAGCAGATCCGTGCAGCGATGTACGAGGTCGTTCGTGCGCAGATCACCGCAGACGGCGACCGTGACGCCAAGAAGTTGGCAGCGCGCCCAATCCTTGAACAATTCGAGCGAGAGCACGGCGCGGCAGGCCTGCTACGGCTGACCGAGCGACTGTTTGTCCAGACGATGGAGCTGCACGCTCGGGCAGCAGCAGCGGGAGTGCCCTGGCCTCCTCGCCGCGAGGGCGGCGCCGCGGCAACCCGGCACGACGGCGGCGTTGACTGAGGTCGAGAGGACACCGTACTCAGCGCCAAAAGGCCCGCCCGACGAGGCGCTCGTACCCCGCTCGCAGACGCTCGCCAGCTGAGCGCGTCCGCTTCCGCATGCGAAGAGCCGTGTCGTCCTGGCGCCACACGTCAAGTCCCTTGAACGTCCGGACGTCTACGCCTGGGCTCTGCGGGTCACCACCCTCCCGGTCGAGGACCTCGAACAGCTTGGCGGTCTCCGCCAGATCGGCCTCCGTCGCGGGCGACGTTCAAATCGACCCGGATGTCGACTGCGATGATGTCGGCGCCCTCTTGCACCAGCCGCAGCACGTGGACGTGTTCCGGGCCGCGGGCCCGCGCCGGTGATGAAAGCGATCTTGCCGTCGACTCGTCCCAAGGGGCATCTCTTCGATGTCTGTCCAGAATGAAGAGTTGTCCGAGCCGGTCCGCGACCGCCGCTCGGGTTCGGGTCGGCGGAACTCGAAACCGCAGTTGTCCGCGGCAGCGACATCGACACATCCGCGACGACGCGCGGGTGCCGACCGGCGCAGATTCCGTCGACCACGGACCGGGTGGTGGCTTCTCGTTCGTCTCCCATGGAGCCACCTCGTCATCGAGGAGCAAAGTCCTTGGCATCGTCGCCCGTGGTCTTCGTAACAGTTTGGTCTTGGACCTCCGTGATACCGACTGCGCGGATCGCGTGGTCGCCGACGCGGCGGCGCCAACGGATCGTTGACGCCGCCGGGCGCGGCTACCCCCGCTGCGAGAGGTCGAGGGCCACGTCGGTGATCATGTCCTCCTGGCCGCCGACCATCCTGCGGCGGCCGACCTCCACCAGGATCGCCCGCGTGTCCAGGCCGTACTGAGCTGCGGCACGCTCGGCGTGGCGCAGGAAGCTGGAGTACACCCCCGCGTAGCCAAGTGTCAGGGTCTCCCGGTCGACGCGGACCGGCCGGTCCTGCAACGGGCGCACGATGTCGTCCGCAGCGTCCTGCAGGGCGAACAGGTCGCAGCCGTGCTTCCAGCCGTAGATGTCCGCCACCGCCACGAACGCCTCGATGGGGCAGTTGCCCGCGCCGGCTCCGTGCCCGGCCAGGGAGGCGTCGACGCGGGTGACGCCCTCCTCGACCGCGATCACGGAGTTGGCGACCGACAGCGAGAGGTTCTCGTGCGCGTGGATGCCGATCTGCGTCGCCGGGCTCAGCACATCCCGGTACGCGCGGACCCGGTCCCGGACGTCCCGCATGGTGAGCCTGCCGCCCGAGTCGGTGACGTACACGCAGTGCGCCCCCGCCTTCTCCATGACCTGCGCCTGCGCCGCAAGATCCGCGGCCGGCGCCACGTGCGACATCATCAGGAAGCCCGAGACGTCCATACCGAGCTCGCGGGCCTTCTCGATGTGCTGCACGGCGATGTCGGCCTCGGTGGCGTGCGTCGCAACTCGCACCGACGCGACGCCGAAGTCGTAGGCCTTGGCCAACTCGGCGATCGTGCCGATGCCGGGCAGCAGCAGGGTGGTGAGCCGGGCGTGCTCGACCACCTCGGCCGCCGCGGAGATCCACTCCCAGTCGGTGTTGCTGCCGGGGCCGTAGGTCAGGCTCGCCCCGGCGAGGCCGTCGCCGTGCGCGACCTCGATCGCGTCGACCCCCGCCCGGTCCACGGCGGCCGCGATCGCCTTGACGTCCGCCGGCGACATCCGGTGCCGGACGGCGTGCATGCCGTCTCGCAGCGTGACGTCCTGAACGTATAGCACGGGCTGTTCGCTCACGAAGCCACCTTTACGCGCGACCGCGCGACCAACTGCTCCGCGGTGCGCAGCGCCGCCGAGGTCATGATGTCTAGGTTCCCGGCGTAGGACGGCAGATAGTGCGCCGCCCCCTCGACCTCGAGGAACACCGACACCCGCCACCGTGGCCGGGGGCCCTCCCCGATCAGGGTGCCCAGGGGCTCGTCGTCGGGAACCGGGTCGACCTGCACCTCCTGCTTGAGCCGGTAGCCGGGCACGTACCGCGACACCTCCTCGTGCATCGCCGCGACGCTCGCGCGGATCTCGTCGGGATCCCCGCCGGCGGCGAGGCACAGCACCGTGTCCCGCATGATCATCGGCGGCTCCGCGGGGTTCAGCACGATGATCGCCTTGCCCCGCCGCGCGCCGCCCACGACCTCGATCGCTCGGCTCGTGGTCTCGGTGAACTCGTCGATGTTGGCCCGGGTGCCGGGCCCCGCGGACCTCGACGCGATGGAGGCGACGATCTCCGCATACGGCACGTCGGTCACCCGCGAGACGGCGGCGACCATCGGGATCGTCGCCTGCCCGCCGCAGGTCACCATGTTGACGTTGCGCGCGTCGCGGTGCTGCTCGAGGTTCACCGCGGGCACCACGAACGGACCGATCGCGGCCGGCGTGAGGTCCACCAGGATCCGACCGTGCGGCTCCAGCAGCGCGGCGTTCGCAACGTGTGCCCGGGCGGACGTCGCGTCGAAGACGATGCCGATCTCGGAGAAGACCGGCAGCTCCAGCAGACCCGCCACGCCGTCGGCCGTGGTGGCGAAACCCATCCGACGGGCTCGGGCGAGGCCCTCGGACTCGGGGTCGATGCCGACCATCGCCCCCATCTCCAACGCCCCGGACAGCCGGACCACCTTCATCATCAGGTCCGACCCGATGTTGCCGGACCCAACGATCGCGACCTTCGTCCTCATCGCGGGAGCCCGACCGTCCGCACGACCGCCGGACCGGCGGCGGGGTCGACGACAGGCTTGACGGCGACCGACACGCTGCCGAGCGAGGAGAGCGTCGCGGTGTAGGACCCGCCCGCGCTGATCGAGACCATCGGCCCGAGCGCGCCCGAGAGAATCACCTCTCCGGCCCGCAGCGGCACGCCGAGCCCCCGGCAGGTCCGCGCGAGCCAGAGCACGGCCAGGACCGGGTCGCCGAGGCAGTCTGCGCCGGTGCCCCGGCTGAGCAGCTCACCGGCCCCGTCGCGCATCTCCATGCGTACCCCGGGCAGGTCGACCTCCGACAGCGGCGTGGGCCGCCCGCCGAGCACATACATCGCCCCCGACGCGTTGTCGGCCACGGTGTCGACGAACGTGATGTCCCAGCCGGCGATCCGCGAGTCGACGATCTCCAGCGCAGGGACCACGTGCCTCGTCGCCCGCCGGACCGTCTCCTCGTCGAGGTCGTCGTCGGCGAGGTCCGCCCCCAAAACGAACGCGATCTCCGCCTCGACCTTCGGCTGGAGCAGTCGGTCCGCCGGGGCCACCCCGCCGTCGGGGACCTCGGCGTCCGCGAACAGCACGCCGAAGTCCGGCTGGTCCACGCCGAGCTGGGTCTGCACGGCAACCGACGTCAGCCCGATCTTGCGGCCGACCACGCGCCGTCCCGCCTCCTCGGCGGCCCGGGTGAGAAGGGTCTGCACGGCGTAGCCGGTCGCGGCAGTGCTGTCCGGCAGCAGGCCCCGAACCGGGTCACAAGGGATCAGGGTGCGGGCCGCGTCCAGCAATCTCGTGGCGGCCGCCTCGACGCCGTGGTCCTGGCTCTGGCTCATGCATCCTCCCGGCTCCCCGGCGAGTGGGTTCGGGCCCGCCGGTCGGCCGAGTCTCATCATCCGAGGCCGACCCGGCCCAGTCCCCGTTCCGGTGGACGGGACGAGTGGGCGACTAACCATGGTCAGGTCAGCACGCCCCCGGTGCGCGCGGCGTGCACCGCGGCCGTCCGGTTGGACACCCCGAGCTTTCGCATGGCCGACCGCAAGTAGGCCTTCACGGTCAGCGGGCTCAACCCGAGGTCGTCCGCGACCTGCTGGTTGCTACGGCCCACTGCGACCCGGCGGAGCACGTCGACCTCGCGGGGCGCGAGGACCGCCGTGCCGGGGTCCGCGGGTGCGGGGGGTTCCTCGACCAGGCATCGGTGTATGCCCTCCAGACGGCCGCGGAGCACCGGGTCCCGGACCTCCGCGGCAGCGCGGGCGAGCTCGCGCAACGCCTCGGCCGGGGTCCAGGGCCGCCGATGGTGGGTCGCGGGTGCGGCCCCGAGGACGAGGGCCAGCTCGTTGCTGACCCGGCGGGCCCCGTCGAGCGCCCGGTCCCCGAGCGGACACCCGTCGCGCGCCGCGCCGTAGAGGACTGCGCGGATGCGCCCATCCACGACCACAGGGTGGGCGAAGGTGGAGGTCAACCGCTCGCGCACGACGCGTTCGGCGAACTCGTGGGTAATGGTGCCGTCGGTGATGTAGTCGTCGACCGAGCAGGGCGCTCTGGCGGCGAGGACCGCGCCGCCCAGCCCGCGACCGGGACGGACCCGCGCCCCGTTGAGGGCGTCGTCGAGCGAGCCCAGGGTGCGGTCGAGCACGAGCAGCTCGCCGCCGGAACCGTGGCGCACGATCCCGCCCGCCACCAGGGGCACGCCGGTCTCGGCACGCAGCCGGTTTAGTGCCCCGTCCAACACGACGAGATCCCCCCGTGAGGGGTCAGAGTCCCGCATCGTCTCGCACCTCCCGTGGGCCGGTCGGCACGGCCCGCGCCGGGACTCGCCGGACGACGCCCAGGCGCCGACGCCCGTATCAGGGCTCCAGTCTCGCGGACGACGACGTTCGACGGCCAGGCCCGGCGCCTCCTTTCGACGGTAGTTCTCAGCCCATGTAGGCACCGCCGTCCACCACGAGGGTCTGCCCGGTGACGAAGCCGTCACCGCCCGCGGCCAGGAAGACGACCGGCCGGATGAGGTCCGCGGGGATTTCGTCGCGGGCGAGGGGGCGCTTGGCCGCCGCGTAGGGCCGCAGGGCGGCGTGCTCGTCGTTGGCGAGCATCCCGTCGCTGGCGACCAACCCCGGCGCGACGGCATTGACGCGGATCCCGTCTGCCCCCAGCTCGCGCGCCGCAGCCCTGGTCAACGCGATCACAGCCCCCTTCGAGGCGACGTAGTGCGCCAGGTCGGCCAGCCCGCCAGCGACGGACGTCGAGGCGATGGTGACGATGCTGCCGCTGCCCGCGCGGCGCATGCCCGGCACCACGGCCCGAAGGCAGGCGAACACACCGCGGACGTTAACGGCCTGGACCCGGTCCCACTCCTCGTCGGTGATCTCGGTGATCGGCGTGTGCGCCAGCCCGGTGAACAGCCCGGCGTTGGCGACCAGGACGTTCACCTCCCCCAGCTCCGCCGCCGACTCGGCGACGAACCGCTCGACCGCGGCGCCGTCGGTGACGTCCACGATCCCGCCCCGGGCCTTCACCCTGCCGCGAGCAGCCGGTCGACGGTGTCGGTCGGGTCGACCACATCGCAGACGGCGATCGCGGCGCCCGCCGCGCCGAGCCCGTCGCACAGCGCGGCGCCGATGCCCTCGGCGCCCCCGGTCACCAGCGCGACCGGCCCGTCAGCTCGCCGCTCACGCCGCCACCAGCCGCACCGGGAGGGACCCGAGGCCCCGCATCACGTTGTTCAGCCGCCAGACCGGGTCGCCGACGAGCTCGATCCGCTCGACGCGGCGGGCCAGCTCGGCCACCATCACCTCACCCTGCAGCCGGGCTGCGATCTGCCCCAGGCACGAGTGCACTCCGGAGCCGAAGCCGAGGTGCCCCGCCGGGCGGCGGTGGACGTCGAAGCGGTCGGGGTCCTTCCAGCGCGCGGGATCGCGGTTGGCCGACCCGAAGAACACCAGCACCCTGGCCCCTGGGGGCAGCTCCGCGTCGCCGATCCTGGCGGGCCGAGTGCAGCTGCGCGCCATGACCTGGACCGGGGTCAGCATCCGGACGGTCTCCTCGAAGGCGAGCCGGGCGAGGGCGGGGTCGGCCCGCAGCGCGGCCCATTGCGTCGGGTCGGCGGCGAGGTGGAAGAGGGCCCCCGACAGGGCGCTGACCGTGGTGTCGATGCCCGCGGTGAGGAAGTTGCGCACGAGCATCCCGGCCTCGTGCTCGGTGATCGTGCCCTCGTCGGCGAAACCGTAGATCGTCGCGCCGTAGCCGACGGACGCCAGGTTCTCCCGCAGCATGCACCGCGCCACCCAGGCCCGGGCTTCGGCGGCCCGCTCCAGCGCGGCGCCGAACAGCTCGTTCGGCGGGCCGAAGCCGTTGAACACAAGTTCGCCCATCGGCAGCAGCAGCTCGCGGCCCTCGACGGGCAGGCCGATGGCGTCGGGCAGCACCTGCAGCGGGAACACCTCGGCCAGGTCGCGCACCGCGTCGACAGTTCCGCGGGCCAGCAGTCCATCCACCAGTGCACGCGCCCGCTGCTCGGCGCCCTCGCGCAGCCTGCGGACCGACGGCGCGGCGAGGATCGGGGTGAACACCTTGCGGAACCGCGCGTGGTCCGGGGGGTCCTGCTCGAGCAGCAGACCCGGCGCGCGGAAGTAGCCGGGCTCGCGGGGGTCCTGCAGGCCCACCCCGGCCGCGCTGCTGAACGTCTGCCAGTCCTTCAGGACGGCTGCCACCTCGGTGTGACGGGCCACAGCGTAGTGCCGGCAGCTCGGCAGGTACACGACCGGCCCCGCCTCCCGCAGCCGCGCGTACATCGGATAGGGGTCACGGAGGTTCTCGGGGTCGAAAGGGTCGTCGTCGAGGACCGGGACCTCGACGGGCCGGGCGATCTCAGTCGGCATCGCTGGTCACCTCCGGAGAGAAGGGGCGAGAAACCTGGAGGAAAATGGATGCGGAGTAGGCGCCGAGTCAAGGTAAGCACCTCCTTTCGGTCGTAGTTGGAGGGGCGTTCCGAACTTTTCCGGACAACTCTTGACACCGGTTGAAAAGTTGGGTCACGGTACTCTCGGCTGACTCCGGTCCGCCTCCGCCGCCATCGCACCTCATCGTGGAGGTCGTTCGACATGGGCATTCTCGGGACCGCGGGCAAGAACCTCACGGCCGCCGCGACCTGTAGGACACTGGCTCTGATCTGATGGTTCGCGCCGGATTACTCGACAAGGCACGTCCGAGTCTTCACCTTCGACCCGCTGCCGCGCCCACCGAGCAGTACCGCTTCCACCGCGGCTACCTGCTATGCGCGACGGCCAGGTTGCACGGCCTGGTCGAGTCCGAGCTGCGCGCCCACCGTATGGGCCCCGCC
Source organism: Pseudonocardia halophobica (assembly GCF_027922425.1). Lineage (GTDB taxonomy): Bacteria > Actinomycetota > Actinomycetes > Mycobacteriales > Pseudonocardiaceae > Pseudonocardia > Pseudonocardia halophobica. The sequence continues at coordinate 38,272 of NZ_BSFQ01000048.1, forward strand.
GGCGTGACGCAGTAGTGGTCCGGCGAGATGCCGAGGGCGGTACGTCGCCGTGCAGGGCGGGGCGGTGTCGTCGATGCCGGAGACCTGGTACTCCTTCGCCGACATCTTCCACACGTTGCATCGGTGGAGCGACCAGGAGGGCCGGGTCGGGCACGGCTCGATGAGGGAGGGCTACAACCTCGACCAGGTCTGCGGCATGCGCAGAACGGCGCGGCGTCGGTCACATCTCCCGCGGGAACCAGTGCTGCCTGCCGCTCTCGAGCGAGGACCGCACAGAGGAGGCGATGGCCGCCGCCGTCTGCCGCAGCATCGACTCGGCCCCCTTGGGCAGCGGCGCGTTCGTGCGGTACGACGCCGACACCGCCGCGACGGCGTACTCGTTCACCACGATCGGCGCCCCGATGCACGCGAGACCGGGCTGCGCCTCCTCGTACTCGTGGGCAAGACCGCTCGTCCGCACCTCAGTGAGCTCGGCGAAAAGCTCGTCGGCGTCTCGGATCGAGCTCGGCGTCAACCGCGGCAGCGGACACGGCAGCAGGTCCGGCAGGTCCTCGGGCGCCTCGTGGGCGAGCAGTGCCTTGCCCACCGCGGTGCAGCTGGCGGGCAGCCGCGCGCCGATCCCCGAGAGCACCGAAGCCGAGTGCTCGCTGGGCAGTTTTTCCAGGTAGACGACCTCGAAGCCGCGGAGCACCGCGAAGTGTACGGTCTGCCCGGTGAAGCGGTGCAGGGCGGCTAGGTACGGCACCGCGCGGTCCCGCATGCCCACCGCGGGCGGCATTGAGCCGAGCCGGAACATAGTCAGCCCGATCTTGTAGCCGGAGCGGTGCTGCTCGATCGCCCCCAGCTCGACCAGCCGGGCCAGCAGTCGGTGCACCGTAGACTTCGGCAGGCCGGACGCGCTGGTCAGCTCGTTGAGCGTCATCACCCGCTCCTGGGCATTGAACGCGTTCAACAGGTCGAAGGCCTTGGAAAGGATGGACGGCGGCGGCCCCTCACGTCCCATCGACCGCTCCATCGCGTCCGCCTCGCCTACGCCGACCACCTTGCCCGGTGGCCGCCGGCGGGGGGGACCACCCGTTCCAGCCACTGGAACGACGGTGAGCCTACGCGGAGCGACGAAGTCCGAGGAACATCTCGGCATTGGCGGCGAGCGCGGCCAGGTCCGTGCCGGCGGGCAGCGCGTTTCCGCTAGAGCGCCGCACCGCGCATACCGACTCGGCCAGCTGGTCCGGGAAGAACGGCAGGTCGCTGCCGATCACCAGCCGGTCGGCACCGAAGCGGTGCACAAGCAGGCGCAGGTGCTCGTCGTCGAACACGAGGGTGTCCACGAAGAGCCGGCTGGCAGCGGCGTCCCACCGCTGCACCGCGCCCGGGTCCGCGCCGCGCGAGGCCGCGACCCGCAGCCGCGGATAGGCCCAGGCGAACGCCCCACCCCCGTGCGCCAGTGCGACTCGGAGCCCGGGATGTCTCTCCAGCACACCCCCGAAGATCAGCCCGGTCGCGGCGATGGCAGTGTCGGTGAGCATCCCTAGGCCGAGGTCGTAGGGCTGACCGGTACGGCGCACCACTCCGCGGCCACCGTCCAACGGGTGCACGAACACAGCCAGGTCGGCGTCCTCGCACGCCGCCCACAGCGGCTCCAGCTCCGGGTCGTCGAGCTCCAGCGCGCCGATCCTGGTGCCGACCTCGAGACCGCGCAGCCCCAACCGCAGGCAGCGGTACAGCTCGGCCAGCGCCACGCCGGGCTCCGCCGTGGGCAGGCAGCCCAGCCCGTACAGCCGACCGCCCGCCTCCGCGCAGACGTCGGCGATGCCGTCGTTCGTCCAGGCCGCATAGGCTGCGGGCGCGGCGGGCTCCGCGGCGTACTCCATCGCCACCGGCACCGGGGAGACGACCTGGTGCGACACCCCGGCGCGATCCATTTCGGCCAGCCGGGGCGCGGTGCGCCACAAGGTGTCGGTGACCACCCGGAACACCTCGCCGTCCCGCAGTATTCGTCCGCGCCCGTCGCCGTCGTCGACCAGCGCCGGCGCCCCCGCACCCGTGCCCGGGCAGGCCCCGAGGGAGAAGTGGTGGGCGTGGACGTCGACCGCGGTGGGTTCAGACAACGACCGACACCGTCCCGTCCGCGTCGACCTCGACCGGGTACGAGGTCAGCGGCACACTCGCCGGGAAGCACAGCGGCGCGCCGGTGCGGATGTCGAAGCGGGCCAGGTGCAGGGGGCAGGTGACCTCGGTGCCCTCGAGGTCGCCGTCCTCGCCCAGCGACCACTCCTCATGGGTGCAGGTGTCGCTGGTGGCGTGGAACTCGCCGTCCTCCGTGCGGAAGACGGCGATCGGCTCCACCCCCTCGAACTTCACGGTGCGGGCGGTGCCCGGCTCGAAGTCGGCCTTCGGGCCAACAGGATGTGCGGTCACGGCGTCCCTCCCCCGTCGGTGCCGGGCGCCCACGGCCAGTACTTGGCCGTCGCGCCCCCGTCGACGGTGATGTTGCTTCCTGTGATCATGGCGGCGTCGTCGGAGGCCAGGAAGACGACCGCGGGCACGTAGTCCGCAGCAGTCGGCAGCCTGCCCGAGGGGTGCAGGCCCCGGAAGTCCATCCGGAACCCCTGAGCCGCGGGTGCAGGCCCCGGCGGGGGCGGCCCCTCCCTGAGCGTGGCGGTCGGGGTGAACCCGTTGACCCGGATCCTGTGCGCGGCCAGCTCCATCGCCACGGAGCGGGTGAAGTTGATCAGGCCGCTCTTGGCCGTGCAGTACCCGATGTTGCCGGGCTGCCCCTGCCACGCCGCAGTGGACAGGATGTTGACGATGCTGCCCGGTGCCTCGCGGGCGATCAGGTCTCGCGCCACCGCCCGCGTGAACAGGAATGCGCCGGACAGGATGATGTCGGTCTGCCTGCGGAACTCCTCGATCGGCATCTCCAGCAGGCCCTTGTGGTTGAACTGGACCGCGTTGTTGACCAGTACGTCCACCCCGCCCCAGCGCTCGGCGGTGCGGGCGACGACGTCCTCGGCATGCGCCGGGTCGGTGACGTCCCCCGCCACCGCGATGGCCTCCCCGCCGTTCGCGACGATCTTCGCCGCACAGGCCTCCGCGGTATCGGGGTCGATGTCGGTGCAGGTCACCTGGGCGCCCTCGGCCGCGAGTCCGAGGGCGATGGCTCCCCCGATGTTCGGGCTGGTCCCGGTGACGACCGCGGTCCGTCCCTCGAGTCGGTTCACAGGACGATGCTCACCTTTCCGTGCGGGCGCAGGGCGTCGAGGTCGACGACGGCCTTGCGCTCGGCGAACCGGAACATCGCCCCCTCACGCACGACGACGTGGCGGTACTCCCCCACGTAGGTGTCCATGACCCCGGATCGCATCCGGAAGACGGCGAAGTTCGCCCGGACCAGTAGCCGGTCCCCGTCCGTGGACCGGCCCCGGACGTTCGTGACCAGCCGCCGGGTCCGCGAGTGCGGGTACTCGGCGTGGGCGGAGCGGGTCAGAAGCGAGTTGACCCGCTGCTCCAGCAGGAACCGGTCGTCCTGGATGAGGAACAGGTCCTGCTCGGGGTCGCCCTCGGGCAGGTCGGTGGCGGGCACCAGGTACCGCCCGTCGGGGGTGAACAGGTCGAGCCACTCGTGCAGCTGCCAGCGGTCGAGCAGGTCCGCCTCCTCGGTCAGGAAACGCTCAAGTGCGCGCAGCGTCGCGTCGTCCACGGTGGACCAGCCGACGGCGGAGTGTGGCGTCGGCACGGCCGTGGGGTGGGCCAGGGTCATATCGGTCGCCTTCTGCTCAGCCCGCGGTGGCGGGCGCGCTCGTCGTGGTGTCGGCCGGGTCCCGCCGGGTACCCGCCCACACGCCGTCGAGGGGCGCGTGTTCCTCGGGCGGCAGCTCTTCGCCGGTCACGATCACGTTCCAGCGCCGCCACCAGGTGCGCATCTGGAACTCGTCGGACCCGGTCGGACGCTCCTTGTTCATGCCCCGCGAGATGTCCGAGTAGCGCAGCTCCCCCCGGCTCGCGAACGAGCGCTGGCACGTCTCCAGCGCCTCGACGTCGTCCGGGGAGGCGAGCCCGCCCGGGCCCCAGAAGGTGAGGAAGTTGTCCAGCCGCTGCCGGTGGAGCTCCGGCCCCTCGTCCGGTGGTGCCAGGTGCCAGGCGGAGACCTCCATGTAGTCCGGCGACACCGGGTCGATCTTGCGGATGACCACGCCCATGACGAGGTCGATCACCACCAGGTTGGGGAAGATCACGAGGTTGCGGGTGCCGCGCATGCGGTCCACCCACGCCTCTCCGTAGGTCTCGGCGAAGCCGCGGAAGCGCTTCTCGCGCTCGGCCTGCCCAGCGGGGGTCAGGGGCCTGCCGAAGATGCCGCCGGTGACCGGCGAGCCCGCGGTGACGGCGTGTCCGTTGCCCAGGTCGATCCCCCGCGACTGGACGAGGGTGTTCGTGCTGCCCGCCCCGGTGGCGCGGGCGCGCACCGCGTCGCCCTCGCTGCCCGAGCGTGCCGCGATCGCCATCTCAAAGTACCGCTGGTGCGTGGTGACGGCGTGATAGCCGTCGAAGCTGTTCTCCACCAACAGCTTCCAGTTCGCCTTCGCGGAGTACTCGTGAGTCCCCGCCAGGACCCGCATGCCCTCGTTCGACTGGTCACAGACCAGGTCGAGGTAGTCCGCGGCGCCCGCGAGGTAGGTCCGCAGGTCGGGTGCCTCCGGGTCGAAGGTGGCGAACACGAAGCCGCGGTAGGAGTCGACCTGCGCCGGCGCGGCGAGGCCCGGGCGGTCGAAGTCGGGGCCGTAGGACTCGTCGTCGGGCAGCGAGACGAGCTTGCCCGCGTTGCTGAAGCTCCACCCGTGGTAGAAGCAGGTCATGAACCGGGCGTTGCCGCTCGGTTCCCGGCACAGTGTGGCGCCGCGGTGCGGGCAGGAGTTCACCCAGACCCGGATCACGCCCTTGCTGTCCCGGAAGAAGATCACCGGTCGGCCGCCGACTGTCCGCGTGCGGAAGTCGTTGGGCTTGGCGAGCTCGGTCTCGTGACCGACGTACAGCCAGCACCGGTCGAAGATCAGCTCCTTCTCGCGGGCGAACACGTCGGGATCGACCATCACGGCGCGGTCGACCCGGAACTTCGGCATCTCTCGGTCGTCGACGATGTACTGCGACATCTCCGTCAGCTCCTCGTGCTGAGGTCGTGGCGCCGGTCCCAAGCCAGGGCCAGCGGGGTGGCGCGCGGGCTGACCAGCAGGTCGAACCATTCGACGGTGCGCTGCCAGGTGTCGAACCAGGCCGCGTGCCCGGCCGTCTCGCCGGAGCGGGCGACGAAGCCGTGGCCGACCTCCGGCTCGACCACGACCCGGACCAGCTCGGACGCGCGGCGGCCCGCGGCGTCGAGCGCGGCCACCTGCGCCGCGGTCAGGCCGAGGGTCCGGCCCCCGAGGACGACGAGCGTGGGGACCGCCACCGCGGCCAGGGCGGTGGGCTCGAGGTCGTCGGGGGCGAGCAGGACGACCCCGCCGACCTCGCCCTGCCCGGCCAGGGCGAGCGCGGCGCCCGCGCTCGCCCCGATCCCGACGACCCCCGTCTGCTCCGGGCCCCACCCGGCCGCGGCCAGCCGCCGCCGGGCCGCGGGCAGGGCGACTCCCACCCCCTCGTGGGGCACCGCCAGGGTGCAGTAGCCGCGCTCCACCACCAGGTTTAGCCGCTCGGCCGTCTCACCACGGGCGGCGGCGCGCTCCTGCAGCAGCACCACCGCACCCCGGGCGCTCGCCCCCAGCTCGAGTGCTGCCACCGCGACCCCGTCCAGGTCGAGCGTTTCCGGTTCGACTCGGGGCATCGCCTCGTGGCCCATCGGTCCTCCGTAAGGTTGTTGATGTTCGGGACGAGGTGTTCCGGACGCCCGCGACGGCAGGGTGTGGCTGATCGGTTCTTGTCGTTGGTGGCTT
>NZ_BSFQ01000049.1 GCF_027922425.1 Pseudonocardia halophobica
GCACCGACCTGGGTCTGCCGTCGATCGGCGGGCTGGACCTCGTCCCGACCACCGACGCCAAGCAGACCGCCAAGGACTACACCTCCGACCAGGAGGTGCGCTGGTGCCCCGGCTGCGGCGACTACGCCGTGCTCGCCGCGGTGCGCCAGTTCCTCCCCACCCTGGGGATCAAGCGCGAGAACACGGTGTTCGTCTCCGGGATCGGCTGCTCGAGCCGCTTCCCGTACTACCTGAACACCTACGGGATGCACTCCATCCACGGCCGCGCCCCGACCATCGCCACCGGCCTCGCCGTCTCCCGGCCCGACCTGTCCGTCTGGGTCGTCACCGGCGACGGCGACGCGCTCTCCATCGGCGGCAACCACCTGATCCACGCGCTGCGCCGCAACGTCAACCTCAAGATCCTGCTGTTCAACAACCGGATCTACGGGCTCACCAAGGGCCAGTACAGCCCGACCTCGGAGGTCGGGAAGGTCACCAAGTCCACCCCCATGGGCTCGCTCGACCACCCGTTCAACCCGATCTCCCTCGCGTTGGGCGCCGAGGCCAGCTTCGTCGGCCGGGCGCTGGACTCCGACCGCAAGGGCCTCACCGAGGTCCTCGGCGCCGCTGCGGCCCACCGCGGCTCGGCCCTGGTCGAGATCTTCCAGGACTGCCCGATCTTCAACGACGGCTCCTTCGACGTGCTCCGCAAGCCCGAGACCAAGGACCAGCGGCTCGTCCACGTCGTCGACGGCGAGCCGATCACCTTCGGCCCCGAGGACGACAAGTTCGCCGTGGTCCAGCGCGGGTTCCGGCTCGAGGTCGTCAAGGCCGCGGACGTCGACCCGTCGGAGATCATGGTCCACGACGCGAACAACCTCGAGCTCGCGTTCGCCCTGTCCCGGCTGTCGGACCAGGACCTCAACCACACCGTCACGGGCATCTTCCGCAACGTCGACCGCACCACCTACGACGACGCCGCCCGCGCCCAGCTGCAGCAGGCCAAGGACCTGGCCGCCCAGAAGCCGGGTGGCACGGACCTGCAGGCCCTGCTGACCGGCCGCGACACCTGGACGATCGCCGGCTGACCGTCCGCGCGCACGCCCCCACCGCCCGGCAGGCACCGCCTCGCCGGGCGGTGGTGTGTCCGGGGTCAGTGCGCTGGGTCGTCCGGGCGCTCGCGGCGCGGCGGGACGTCGGGCGGCTCGTCCGGTTCGGGTGCGCGCGGCTCGGGCGGGGTGAACAGGGAGTGCCCGCGGTCCTGCGACGGCACGGAGGGGCCGTCGTCGGGCCGGTCGGAGGAGCCCCGGGAGCCGGGGCCGGGCTGCCGGGGCACGACCGGTCCGTCGCCCGACCGCGCCCCGTCCGGGCTGCCGTGGCGCAGCCGGTCCAGGGCGCCCACGGCGGACGATCCGGAACGACGCCGGCGGCCGAGCGCCGACAGCGCGGGGTTGCCGGGGCCGGTGGTCCGGGCGTGCCGCGGGACGCCGGGGATCGGCGTCGGCGGGGCCTGGGCCGCGCGGACGGGGTCGACGGGCTCGTCGCGCTGCTCGAGCGCGGCCCGGGCCCGATCCGCCTCCCGCCGTGCCGGGCGGGCCACCAGCAGCCAGGTCAGCAGCGCACCGAGCAAGAACGCGGCGAGGCAGAGCAGCCACATCTGCGCGAACAGTGCCGCCACGCCGTCACCCCCCTTTGCCCGTTCATCGCTCCGGCCGTGTGGTCCGCTACCGGCCTACCCCAGCAGCACGTCGACCCGCCGGCTGGCCTCCGGCGTGCCGAGCGGGCCGGCCTCGCCGACGCCGTCGACGCTGATCCGCTGCGGCTCGATCCCGGCCGCGACCAGCGCCGCCGCGACCGCCTCCGCCCGCTCCCGGGACAGCCGCCGCGCCCGCTCGGCCGGTCCGGGCAGGTCCGCGGTGTGCCCGACGAGCCGCACCGGGACGTCGGGCATCACCTCGAGCATGCCACCGAGCCGGCGCACCGTGTCGGCGGTCACGGGCCGCAACTGCGCGCTCTCGCCGTCGAACAGCAGCGGGGCCTCGGCGAGGAGACGCTCGACGCCCGACCGGTCGGCGGTCACGAGGGGCGGCGGCTCGGTGGCGGCCGTCGGCAGGGCGGCCGAGGACGCCGGCCCCGTGGCGGCCGCCCGGTCCTCGGGGCCGGGGCCCTCGGGGGCGGGACGGACCCACAGCAGGCCGATCCCGGCCAGCACCGCCGGCACCAGGACGGCGGCGGCGATCCAGAGCGCACGCCGCGACCGGCCGACTCCCGCGGTCGTTCCCACCGCTCCCCTTCCGTCGACCGGAAGGACGACGGTCACCCATCCGGATCACAGGGCGGTCTCGTCGGCGTCACGAGAGCGTGCCGGGTGCGCGAGCCGTTTCGCGCTCGAACAATCCGCGCTCGGATGTTCTGATGGGGACGTGACCGTCACCGAAGCCGCGCCGGAGCTGGACCGCCGGGGCGTCGGCCTCGGCGTCGGCGCACACGTCGCCTGGGGGCTCTTCCCGGCGTTCTGGCCGCTGCTCGACCCGGCAGGCCCCGTCGAGGTCCTGGCGCACCGGATCCTGTGGACGATGGTGCTGATGGCGGGCGTGCTGACCCTGCTGCGGGGCTGGGGCACGCTGCGGGCCCTGCCGGGGCGCGGCTGGTTGACGGTCGCCGCGGCGGCCGCGGTGATCACCGTCAACTGGGGTGTGTTCATCCACGGCGTCTCGATCGAGCGCGTCGTCGACATCGCCCTCGGCTACTACATGAGCCCGCTGGTCAGCGTGCTGCTGGGCGTGCTGGTCCTGCGCGAGCGGCCGAACCGCGCGCAGGTGGTGGCGCTCGGCATCGCGGCGCTCGCGGTCGTCGTGATCAGCGTGGGCGCCGGGAGCCCGCCCTGGCTCGGGCTGTGCCTGGCCGTGTCCTTCGGGGTGTACGGGCTGCTGAAGAAGAAGGTCTCCCTGCCCTCGACGGCGAGCCTGACGGGCGAGGGCCTGGTGGTCGGCCCGATCGCCCTCGCGTTCGTGGTCTACCTGCAGGTGACGGGGCAGGGCACGTTCACGGAGCTCGGCGGCTTCCACATGGCGATGATGGTGCTCGCCGGCCCGGTCACCGCCCTTCCGCTGCTGCTCTACGGCGCCGCGGCCCGGCTGATCCCGCTCACCACGCTCGGCACGCTGATGTACCTCACGCCCACGATGCAGTTCCTCTGGGGCGTGCTGGTCAACGGCGAGGACATGCCGCTCTCCCGGTGGCTCGGCTTCGGGCTGGTGTGGATCGCCCTGGCCGTCTTCACCGTCGACCTGATCCGCGCGACCCGCGTCCGCCCCGACCGTGAGCTGCAGCCCGTGCCGGAGCCCGAGACCCGCTGACCCCGACTCGCGCTGCCGGAACCCCCGACTCGCGCTGCCGGAACCCCCGACTCGCGCTGCCAGAACCCCCGACTCGCGCTGCCAGAACTCCCGACTCGCGCTGCCAGAACTCCCGACTCGCGCTGCCGGAACTCCCGACTCGCGGAAGCTCACAGCGCGACTCGCGGAGGCCCAGCGCGACTCGCGGGTATCAGGCGATGCGGTCGATCGTGTAGGCCGTGAGGGTGCCGAGGGCCTCGGTGGCGGGGCAGGCCGGGAGCTTGCCCAGCTCGGCGCGGGCCTCCTCCGCGTACCCGGCGAGGGTGTCCTTGGCCCGCGGGATGCCCGGGCCGGAACGCAGCAGCTCCAGGGCCTCCTCGACCTCGGCGTCCGCCTCGATCGGGGCGGCCAGCAGCTCTCGCAGCCGCGGCGGGCAGCCCGGGTCCTGCAGCGCGTAGAGCATCGGCAGCGTGTGCACGCCCTCGCGCAGGTCCGTGCCCGGCGTCTTGCCCGAGTCGAGCGAGGGCGAGGCGATGTCGATGATGTCGTCCGAGATCTGGAAGGCCGTGCCGATCGTGGCGCCGAAGCGGTGCAGCGACTCGACCTGCTCGGCGGTGCAGCCGGAGAACATCCCGCCGTACCGGCCGGAGGTGGCGATCAACGAGCCGGTCTTCTCGGCGATGACCTGCAGGTAGTGCTGGACCGGGTCGTCCGACGGGCCGGGGCCGCGGGTCTCCCGCATCTGCCCCGTGACCAGCTCCGCGAAGGTCTCGGCGATGATCCGCACCGCGTTGGGCCCGAGGTCGGCCACGAGACGCGACGCGTGCGCGAACAGGAAGTCCCCGGTCAGGATCGCGACCGTGTTGTCCCAGCGGTGGTTCGCGCTCTCCGCGCCCCGGCGCATGGTGGCCGAGTCCATGACGTCGTCGTGGTAGAGCGTGGCCAGGTGGACCAGCTCCACGACGGCGGCCGCCCGCACCACGTCGTCCCCGTTCGGCGAGGGCCCGATCTGCGCGCTGAGCAGCGTGAACAGCGGCCGGAACCGCTTGCCCCCGGCATCGATCAGGTGCAGGGACGTCTCGCTGACGAAGTGGTACTCGCTGTGCACCTCGCGGTGCAGCAGCTCCTCCACCCGCTCGAGCCCGCGCGCCGTCGCGGCGGCCAGGTCCGGGTCGGCGAGCTCCACACCCGCCACGCTCTGCGTCTCCACGCGCACCAGCCTACGAGGCGTTCCTGCGCTCAGCCTGTGAGCCCGCCCGCGCCGGCCCAGCCGAGCACGAGCGTCGGGACGACACCGAGCAACAGGGTCACCACGACACCGAGCGTGATCGCGACGGTGGTGAACGCGCCCGGCACCGTGACCGTGGGCCCGTCCTCCGGCGTCTCGCTGAAGTACATCAGCACGATCACCCGCAGGTAGAAGAACGCCGCGACCGCCGACGCCACCAGCGCGATGACGACGAGCGGCGCCATCCCGTCCCCGAGGGCCGCCGAGAACACCGCGAACTTGGCGGTGAAACCGCTGGTGAGCGGGATCCCGGCGAGGCCGAGCAGCAGGAAGGTCATCACCCCGGCGAGGATCGGCGAGCGCTTCGCCAGCCCCGCCCACTGGGACAGGTGCGTGGCCTCGCCGTCGGCGTTGCGCACCAGCGAGATCACACCGAACACGGCGAGCGTGGTGAAGCCGTAGGCCAGCAGGTAGAACAGCGTCGACGACACGCCCTCGGGCGTGATCGCCATGACCCCGAGCAGCAGGAACCCGGCGTGCGCCACCGACGAGTAGGCGATCATGCGCTTGAGGTCGGTCTGGGTGAGGCCGAGCACCGCGCCGATGACCATGGAGGCGATCGCGACCGCCCACATCACCCCGCGCCACTCCCAGTGCGTGGACCCGAAGGCCACGTGGAGCACGCGCAGGAGCGCCCCGAACGCCGCGACCTTGGTACAGGCCGCCATGAACGCGGTGATCGGCGTGGGGGCGCCCTGGTAGACGTCCGGCGTCCAGGTGTGGAACGGGCCGACCGAACCCTTGAACAGCAGCCCGACGACGAGCAGCGCGAGCCCGCCGAACAGCAGCGCGTCGGACCTCGGCGTGCCCACCGCGGCGGTCGCGATGGCCACGAGCTTGACCGAGCCGGCGTAGCCGTAGAGCAGCGCGAGCCCGTAGAGGAAGAACGCCGACGCGAACGCCCCGAGCAGGAAGTACTTGACCGCGGCCTCCTGCGACAGCAGCCGCCGGCGCCGCGCCAGCCCGCACACCAGGTACAGCGGCAGCGAGAGCACCTCGAGCGCCACGAACATCGTGAGCAGGTCGTTCGCCGCGACGAAGGCCATCATCCCGCCGAGCGCGAACAGCACGAACGGGAAGACCTCGGTCTGCATCGTCGGCGCCTCGCCGGGCGCCCCGTAGGACCGGTCGACGTGCTCCGGGTCGACGCCGGTGGGCCCGGTCGTGGTGCCCGGCGCGGCCGCGACCGAGGCCCGCTCCACCGCGGACGCGATGAACGCGCCGCCCGGCTCCACCGAGCGGTCCGCGATCAGCAGGAGCGAGCCGAACCCGAGCACCAGCAGCGTGCCCCAGAGGAACAGCGTCGGGCCGTCGACGGACAGCGCGCTGGCCAGGGTGACGATCCCCGCCACGGGCGCCGACCCGGCGTAGACGCCGAGCGCGATCCCCGCGACCGCGACGACCAGCACCGACAGCGCGACCTGCGCGGGCCAGCGCTGGTGCCGCGGCAGGAACGCCTCGAACAGCACCGAGACGCACGCGCCGCCGAGCACGACGAGCAGCGGCGCGATCGCCGCATAGTCGATCGGCGGCGCCGTCAGCGGGGCCACCTGCGCGAGCGCGATCACCGGACACCTCCCACGACGCCGCCGGCCGGCACCGGGTCGGGCAGCCCGACCTCGGTGATCGTCGCCTGCACGGACGGATTGATGACGTCGAGCACCGGGCCCGGGAAGAACCCGAGCACCACGATCACGACGACCAGCGGGGCCAGCACGCCGATCTCACGCTTGGTGAGGTCGGGGAACCCGGCGCCGCGCTCGGCGGCCACCGCCGGGTCGATCATCGCGCCCGGCCCGCCCACGCCGCCGGCCTCCAGGGCCCGGATCACGGCGTTGCCGCGGACCGGGCCCTGCATCGTCTGCTGGTAGAACCACAGGATGTAGAGCGCGGCGAAGATGATGCCGACGGTCGCGATGATCGTCGCCACCGGCTCGCGCGGGAACGACCCGACCAGCACCAGGAACTCGCTGACGAACGAGTTGGTGCCGGGCAGCGCGAGCGACGACATCCCCGCCAGCAGCAGGCAGCCCGCCAGCAGCGGGGCGAGCTTGGACACGCCGCCGTAGTCGCTGATCAGCCGCGACCCGCCGCGGGCCACCAGCAGGCCGACCATCACGAACAGCATGCCGGTGGAGAGGCCGTGGTTGACCATGTACAGCGTCGCGCCGGCGAAGGCCTGGCTGGAGAAGGCGAACGTGCCGAGCGCGATGAAGCCGAAGTGCGCGATCGACGTGTACGCCACGAACCGGCTCATGTCCTTCTGCCCCACGGCGAGCAGCGCGCCGTAGATGATCCCGATGACCGCCAGCACCAGCACCAGCGGCGCCAGGACCTGGCTGGCCTGCGGGAAGAGCGGCAGGCAGTAGCGCAGGAAACCGAAGGTGCCGACCTTGTCCAGCACGCCGACGAGCAGGACCGCGGCCACGATCGGGGCCTCGGCACCGGCGTCGGGCAGCCAGGTGTGGAAGGGCACCAGCGGCGCCTTGATCGCGAACGCCACGAAGAAGCCCAGGAACAGCCAGATCTGGGTCGACGTCGGGGTGCTCTGCGCGATCGACTGCAGGTCGCTCCAGGTGAACGTGCCGGCGCCGAGCTGGTCGGCGCTCGTCACGTACAGCCCGATCAGCGAGGCCAGCATGATCAGCCCGCCGAGCAGCGAGTACAGGAAGAACTTCACCGAGGCGTACTGCCGGTTCGGCCCGCCGAAGCGCCCGATGAGGAAGTACATCGGGATGAGCATCGCCTCGAAGAAGACGTAGAACAGGAAGACGTCCGTGGCGGTGAAGACGCCCATCAGCGTGGCCTCGGTGGCCAGCAGCAGGGCGAAGTAGCCCGAGGCCGTGCGGCCCTCCGGCAGCTTCTCCGCCCAGGCGAAGAGCATCAGGCCGGGCACGAGGAAGGCCGTCAGCGCGATCATGACGAGCGCGATGCCGTCGATCCCGACGGCCAGGTGCGTGCCGAAGGCCGGGATCCACGGCACCGAGAACACGTACTGGAACCGCTCGCCGGAGCTCGCGGCGTCCGTGGAGTACCCCACCCACGTCACGACGACGAGGACGAACTCCAGCAGCGCCGTCGCCATGGCCGCGGCCTTGGCGGCGGGGACGTTGCGGCGCAGCGGGTACATCAGCAGCGCGCCGACGACCGGCAGGAGGAGCAGGACCAGCAGCATCACGTTGCCGCCGGTGTCCGGAGCGGTGCTCATGCGAACCTCACCGCCAGCAGGGCCGCGACGACGAACACGCTGCCGCCCAGCATCGAGAGCGCGTAGGAGCGCACGAACCCGGTCTGCAGCCGTCTCAACCGGGCCGACCCGCCGCCGAGGCCGGCGGCCAGGCCGTTGACCAGCCCGTCGACGCCCCTGTTGTCGAGGAAGACCAGCGCCCGGGTGAGCCAGATGCCCGGCCGCTCGATGACGCTCTCGTTGACGGCGTTGGCGTAGAGGTCCCGCCGGGCGGCGCGGACCGGCAGCGAGACCGGCTCGGGCCGCTCCACCGGCGTCGGGCGGCGGCCGACCACGAGGTAGGCCACCAGCACGCCGAGCGCCGAGAAGGCCAGGACCAGCCACGGGACCAGCGCGTGCGGCAGCACCCCGTGCGTGGACTCCTCCAGCTCGCCGAGCGAGGGCGCCAGCCACTGGTTCAGCCCGACGGCGCTGAGCACGAAGCCGGCGAACACCGAGCCGATCGCCAGCAGGATCATCGGCCCGGTCATCACCGGCGGCGACTCGTGCGGGTGGTAGTGCTCGCCGTTCGGTGCGGTGAGCTTCTGCCACCGCTCCTCGCCGAAGAACGTCATGATCATCAGGCGGGTCATGTAGAAGGCGGTGAGCCCGGCGGCCAGGGTCGCCGCGCCGCCGTACACCCAGCCCTGCCAACCCTCCTGCCCGAACGCGGCCTCGATGATCGCGTCCTTCGAGAAGTACCCGGACAGGAACGGGAAGCCGATCAGCGCGAGGTAGCCGAGGCCGAACGTCACGAACGTGATCGGCATCCGCCGGCCGAGGCCGCCGAAGTGCCGCATGTTCACGTCGTCGTTCATGGCGTGCATGACCGACCCGGCCCCGAGGAACAGCCCGGCCTTGAAGAAGCCGTGCGTGAGCAGGTGGAAGATGCCGAGCGCGTAGCCCGCCGGGCCGAGCCCGACGGCCAGGATCATGTACCCGATCTGGCTGACCGTGGAGTAGGCGAGCACCTTCTTGATGTCGTCGTAGGCGCAGCCGATGATCGCCCCGATCAGCAGCGTGACCACCCCGATCAGCGCGACGACCACTCGTCCGGTCGCGCTGAGGTCGTAGATCGGGTTCGTGCGGGCGATGAGGTAGACGCCCGCGGTGACCATGGTGGCCGCGTGGATGAGCGCGGAGACCGGGGTCGGGCCCTCCATCGCGTCCGGGAGCCACGCCTGCAGCGGGAACTGGCCGGACTTGCCGCACGCGCCGAGCAGCAGCAGGAGCGTGATCGCCAGGATCGTGCCGCCGCCGAGCTCGCCGATGCGGGCGAAGACCTCGGTGTACTGCAGCGTCCCGAGCTCCAGCCAGAGCAGGAAGATCGCGAGGGCCAGCCCGACGTCGCCGACCCGGTTCATCAGGAAGGCCTTCTTCGCGGCCGTCGCCGCCGAGGGGCGGTCCTGGTAGAAGCCGATGAGCAGGTACGACGCCAGGCCGACGCCCTCCCACCCGAGGTACAGCAGCACGAAGTTGTTGCCGAGGACCAGGACGAGCATGGCCGCGACGAACAGGTTGAGCTGCGCGAAGAAGCGCCGCCGGCTGGAGTCCGACGAGGGCTCGGCGCCCTCGTGCGGTGCCATGTACCCCACCGAGTAGATGTGGATCAGCGACCCGACACCGGTGATGAGCAGCACGAACGTCAGCGACAGCGGGTCGATGCGGAGCCCGAAGTCCACGTCGAGCGTGCCGGAGGCGATCCAGGAGTACAGCGACACCTCGGTGGTGCGCTGCTCGGGGGCCACGCCCAGGGTCTGGACGAAGATCACCACGCCCAGCGCGAACGACGCGAGCACGGAGCCGACGCCGAGCCAGTGGCCCCACGCGTTCGCGCGCTTCCCGGCCAGGAACAGCACCACCGCGCTGAGGGCGGGGATCGCGAAGAGCAGCCAGGCCGCCGACGCGGCGCCACCCGCCGGCAGCACCTCAGGGGGAGCGGTCATCGATGAGGCTCCTAGTACTTCAGCAGGTTCGCGTCGTCCACGGAGGACGAACGACGGGTCCGGAAGATCGACATGATGATGGCCAGCCCGACCACCACCTCGGCCGCGGCGACGACCATGACGAAGAACGCCATGACCTGGCCGTCGAGCTGGCCGTTGATGCGGGCGAAGGTCACCAGCGACAGGTTCACCGCGTTGAGCATCAGCTCGATGCACATGAACACGACGATCGCGTTGCGGCGCACCAGCACCCCGATCGCGCCGACGGTGAACAGCAGCCCGGAGAGCAGCAGGTAGTTGGTGGGGCTCATGCGCGCTCCTCCTCGCCACCCGTGGCGGCGCCCGTGGTCCGCGCCTCGGTCCCCGCGCTCTCCGGCTCGGCCCGCCGCCCGTCGGTGAGGGCGTGCGCGTCGGCCGGGGGCCGCGGGTGCTCGTCGACCTCGTGGCCCTCGATGATCTCGGAGAGCGACTCGCGGGCGATCGAGCCGTCCGGCAGCAGCGCCGGCACCGCCACCGAGTTGGCCGTGGCGTAGACGCCGGGGCCGGGCAGCGGCGAGACGCGGGCGTGCTCGCCGCGCAGCCGCGCGATGACGGTGGCCCGCTGGCCGAGCTTGGCCTTCGGCTTCTTCTGCGCGAAGGCCAGCACGATCGCGCCCAGCGCGGCGGTGATCAGCAGCGCCGAGGTGAGCTCGAAGGGCAGCAGGTAGTCCGTGAAGACCAGCCGCCCGATGCCCGGGAGGTTGCCGTTCGACGCCGCCACACCGAGCCCGGCGGACGGGATCGCGAAGGCCGCGCGGCCGACGCCGGCGACCAGCAGCAACGCGAACGCCAGGCCGAGCAGCACCGCCGCGACCCGCTGGCCGCGCAGCACCTCGACCACCGAGTCCGAGCTGTCCCGGCCCACCAGCATGAGCACGAACAGGAACAGCATCATCACGGCGCCCGTGTACACGATGATCTGCACGAACCCGAGGAAGGGCGCCTGCTGCATCAGGTAGAACACGGCCAGCGAGAGCATGGTCAGCACCAGGAACAGCGCCGAGTGCACCGCGTTCCGGGCGAGGACCATCGCGATGGCCGCGGCCAGTGCGACCGGCCCGAGGATCCAGAAGACGACCGCCTCGCCCACCCCGGCGTCGCCGGCGGTGGAGGCGGCCTGTGCCAGCAGCGCGGTCATCGGACCTGCTCCCCCACCGGCTCGCCCGGCACGTCCTCACCCGCGGCGGACTTCCGCGCCAGGACCGGGCCCTGCACGTAGTAGTCCTGCTCGTCCGCGCCGAGGCGCATCGGGTGCGGCGGCTGTTCCATCCCCGGCAGCAGCGGCGCCAGCAGCTGCTCCTTGGTGTAGATGAGGTCCTGCCGGTTGTCGTCGGCGAGCTCGTAGAAGTTCGTCATCGTGAGCGAGCGCGTGGGGCACGCCTCGATGCAGAGCCCGCAGCCGATGCAGCGCAGGTAGTTGATCTGGTAGATCGCGCCGTAGCGCTCGCCCGGGGAGTACCGCGCCTCCTCGGTGTTGTCCCCGCCCTCGACGTAGATCGCGTCGGCCGGGCAGGCCCAGGCGCACAGCTCGCAGCCCACGCACTTCTCCAGCCCGTCCGGGTGCCGGTTGAGCTGGTGCCGGCCGTGGTAGCGCGGCGCGGCGGGCGGGAAGTCCTCGGGGTACTCCTCGGTGACGACCTTCTTGAACATCGTCGAGAAGGTGACGCCGAAGCCCTTGAAGAACTCGAACATCGTCTACTCCTCCTCCTTCCCGGTGAGCGCACCGGCGGGCTGTCGCCGCTCGACGGGCCGGCGCCGCTTCGGCGCCGAAGGGACCTTCAGGTCCAGCGGCGGCACCGGGTAGTCCGACGCGACCTCGACCTCCTGGTCCGGCGTCCCGCGGTCCGGCAGCAGGAAGGCGACCGCGAGGATCGCCAGGATCACGATGCCGATCGTGATCAGCAGCGCCGCGGTGGACTCGCCGCCCGTGCTGTTGCGGTAGGCGCGGATCGCGAAGATCACCAGGATCCAGCCGAGGCTGACCGGGACCAGCACCTTCCAGCCCAGCTTCATGAACTGGTCGTAGCGGAAGCGGGGCAGCGTGCCGCGCAGCCAGATGAAGACGAACAGGAAGATCAGCGTCTTGATCAGGAACGCGACGAACATCAGCCAACCGTTGTCGTTGAACGACGACAGCGGCCAGGGCCAGCGCCCACCGCCCAGGAACAGCGTGGTCGCCATGGCCGAGACCGTGACCATGTTGACGTACTCGGCCAGGAAGAAGAGCGCGAACTTCAGGCTCGTGTACTCGGTGTGGAAGCCGCCGACCAGCTCGGACTCCGCCTCCGGCAGGTCGAACGGCGCCCGGTTCGTCTCGCCGACCATGGCGACCACGAAGACCACGAAGCTCGGGATGAGCAGGTAGAAGTACCAACCCGAGCCCTGCGCGGCCACGATGTCGGCGGTGGACATCGACCGCGCGTAGAGCACGACCGCGACCACCGACAGGCCGAGCGCGATCTCGTAGGAGATCACCTGCGCGGCCGAGCGCAGCGCGCCGAGCAGCGAGTACGGCGAGCCGGAGGCCCAGCCGCCGAGCACGATGCCGTAGACGCCGATCGACGAGCAGGCCAGCACCACCAGCACGCCGACCGGCAGGTCGACCAGCTGCAGGACCGTGCGCTCGCCGAAGATCGAGACCTCGCCGCCGAACGGGATGACCGAGAAGGCGAGGAAGGCCGGGATCGTCGAGATCACCGGGGCGATGAAGTAGACCTTCTTGTCGGCGAGGACCGGCATGATGTCCTCTTTGAAGGCCAGCTTGAGCCCGTCGGCCAGCGACTGCAGCCAGCCGTTGGGGCCCACCCGGTTCGGTCCCGGACGCTGCTGCATCCGGGCCACGACCTTGCGCTCCCAGTTGATCATGAACAGGGTCAGCACCACGCCGACCGCGAACAGCACGACGACCTTGAGGACCACCAGCCAGAGCGGGTCGTCCGCCAGCAGCTGCTGGGTGCGCGTCATGCCGTCGACGGGGTCGATCGCCGGGTTCACCGGGCACCTCCGAGAGCACCGGCCGGGGCGACCCGGACCAGCGCGCCGTGCCCGACCCCGAGGGTGCTGCGCACCGCCGAGCCGGGCGAGTTCGCCGGGAGCCAGACCACGCCGTCGGGCAGGTCCGCCAGCTCGACCTGCAGCGTGATCGCGCCGCGGTCGGTGGCGACGCCGGCCGCCTCGCCCTCCACCAGGCCGAGCCGCTCGGCCGTGGCGGCGTTGGTGCGCACCCGCGGCGGGCGGGCGGTGCCGGCCAGTGCGGGCTCGTCGACGAGGAGCGAGCCCTCGTCGATCAGCTGCCGCCAGGTGGCCAGGACGGCCTGCCCGACCTGCGCCGGACGCGGCGTGTGCCCGGGCTCGGCCGTCGGCGCGGCGGCGGAGCCGGTGTACCGGCCGAGCCGCTCGAGATCGCCCGCGGAGGCCGCCGGCGTCTGCGTGAACAGGTCCGCGTCCATCTCGACGGCCAGGGTGTCGAGCACCCGGCAGTCCGGCAGGACACCGCTGGCGTCGAGCGTGACGCCGAACGGGCGGCGGCGGCCCTCCCAGTTGAGGTAGCTGCCCTCGCGCTGGGCGTCGGGCGCCACCGGGAGCACGACGTCGGCGCGCTCGGTGACCGCCGAGGCGTGCAGCTCCAGGCTGACCAGGAAGCCGACCTTCTCCAGCGCCGCGAGCGCGACCGCCGGATCGGTCAGGTCGTGCGGGTCGACCCCGCCGACGACCAGCGCGGACAGCTCGCCGGCGGCGGCCGCGGCCACGATCTCGTCCGTGCTGCGGCCCGGGCCCGCGGGCAGCGACCCCTCCGGCAGCCCCCAGGCCCGCTCGACCTCGGCGCGGGCCGCCGCGTCGGTGACCGGGCGGCCGCCGGGCAGCAGGGTCGGGACGGCGCCGGCCTCCAGGGCGCCCCGGTCGCCGGCCCGGCGCGGGATCCAGGCGACCTTCGCGCCGGTCCGGGTGGCCAGCGCGGCGACGGCCGAGTGCAGGCCGGGCACCTCGGCGGCGCGGTCGCCGACGAGGATCACCGCGCCCGCCGCGGACAGGGCGTCGACCAGCTCCTTGCCGGCGTCGTCCGTGGCGGTCATGAGCTCGCGCAGCACCGCGGCCTCGGCGCCCGGCACCGACCGGACGAGCGTGGCCTTGGTCTTACGGGCGCCCTCGGTGGTCCACTGGCCGAGCTGGAAGACCTTCTGCCCCCGCTTGCGCACGGCCTTGCGGATGCGGAGGAAGACGATGCCCGCCTCCTCCTCGAGGTCCAGCCCGACCGTGAGGACGGACGGCGCGGCCTCGACCGCGGCGAAGCCGACGCCGGTCTCGGGGGTGGTGCCCAGCGTGGTGGTGAGGAACTCCAGCTCCTCGGCGCTGTGCGGGCGGGCCCGGAAGTCGACGTCGTGGGTGCCGGCGGCGACGCGCGCGAACTTGGCGTAGGCGTAGGCGTCCTCGACGGTCAGCCGGCCGCCGGCCAGCACGCCGATGCCCCGCCGCGCCCGCGCGGCGAGCAGGCCCTCGGCGGCGATCCGCAGCGCCTCGGTCCAGGAGGCCTCGACCAGCTGGCCCGACGCGTCCCGGACGAGCGGGCGGGTGATCCGCTCCTTGGACTGCAGGTACCGGAAGGCGAACCGGCCCTTGTCGCAGTTCCACTCCTCGTTGACCTCGGGGTCGTTGCCCGCGAGCCGGCGCATGACCGTGCCGCGCCGGGAGTCGTTGCGCTGCGCGCAGCCGGAGCTGCAGTGCTCGCACACGCTCGGGGTGGAGCGCAGGTCGAACGGCCGCGAGCGGAACCGGTAGGCCGCGCTCGTCAGGGCGCCGACCGGGCAGATCTGGATCGTGTTGCCGGAGAAGTAGCTCTGGAAGGGCTTGTCCTCGGCGGTGCCGATCTGCTGGTTCGCGCCACGCTCGAGCAGGTCGATGAACGGGTCGCCGGCGATCTGCTCGGAGAAGCGGGTGCAGCGCTGGCAGAGCACGCAGCGCTCGCGGTCCAGCAGCACCTGGGAGCTGATCGGCAGCGGCTTGGGGAAGGTCCGCTTGGTCTCGACGAACCGGGAGTCCGTGCGGCCCGAGGACATCGCCTGGTTCTGCAGCGGGCACTCGCCGCCCTTGTCGCAGATCGGGCAGTCCAGCGGGTGGTTGATGAGCAGCAGCTCCATCACACCCTGCTGAGCCTTGTCGGCCACCGGCGAGGTGTGCTGGGTCTTGACCACCATCCCGTCGGCCACGGTCATGGTGCAGCTGGCCTGCGGCTTCGGCATCGGCCGGCCGCCCATCTCCACCTCGACCAGGCACTGCCGGCAGGCGCCTGCCGGGTCGAGCAGCGGGTGGTCGCAGAACCGCGGGACGATGATCCCCAGCCGCTCGCAGGTGCGGATGAGGATCTCGCCCTTGGGCGCGTCGACCTCGATGCCGTCGATGGTCAGCCGCACGTGGCCCTCGGGGACGGGGGCCTTCTCGTTCTCGGGAGCGAGTGTCATGCGGGGGCTCCGCTCAGCTCGGTGTCGGCCGCCCGTTCCACGTCCGCCAGCTGGGCGGGCCTCGCGACCGCGGGCTGCTCGGCGATCAGGTCCAGGAACTCCTGGCGGAAGTACTTGATCCCGCTGGTGATCGGGCTCGTGGCGCCGTCGCCCAGCGCGCAGAAGGAGCGGCCGAGGATGTTGTCGCAGACGTCGAGCATGGTCTCGACGTCCTCGGCGGTGCCCTCGCCGTGCACCATCCGCTCCAGGATCTGCACCAGCCAGTAGGTGCCCTCCCGGCACGGCGTGCACTTGCCGCAGCTCTCGTGCTTGTAGAACTCGGTCCACTTCATGACCGCCCACGGCACGGAGACGGTCTCGTTGAAGACCTGCACCGCGGTGGTGCCGAGCATGGAGCCCGCGCCGGCCGCGCCCTCGAAGTCCAGGGGGACGTCGAGGTGCTCGGCGGTGAACATCGGGGTCGAGCTGCCGCCGGGCGTCCAGAACTTGAGCGGGATCCCGTCCTTCATCCCGCCGGCCAGCTCCAGCAGCGTGCGCAGCGTGATGCCCATCGGGGCCTCGTACTGCCCGGGCCGCTCGACGTGCCCCGACACCGAGTAGATCTTCGGGCCCGGGGACTTCTCCGAGCCCATGGTGCGGAACCAGTCCGAGCCGCCGGCCACGATGAACGGCACCGACGCGATGGTCTCCACGTTGTTGACCACCGTGGGCGACGCGTACAGGCCGGCCGTGGCGGGGAAGGGCGGCTTGAGCCGGGGCTGGCCGCGGCGGCCCTCGAGCGAGTCGAGCAGTGCCGTCTCCTCGCCGCAGATGTACGCGCCCGCGCCGGCGTGCACCACGATGTCCAGGTCGAACCCGGTCCCGAGGATGTCCTTGCCCAGGTAGCCCTTGGCGTAGGCCTCGGCCACCGCCGCGCGGACCCGGCGGATCGGGTGCAGGGCCTCCCCGCGCACGTAGATCGCGCAGAAGTTCGCGCGGATCGCGTAGCTGGTGATCACGCAGCCCTCGATGAGCGAGTGCGGGTCCGCCATCATCGTCGGGATGTCCTTGCAGGTCCCTGGCTCGCCCTCGTCGGCGTTGACCACCAGGTACTTCGGCTTGGCGCCCGGGCCCTCGGCGCCCTGCGGGATGAAGGACCACTTCATGCCCGTGGGGAAGCCGGCGCCGCCGCGGCCGCGCAGGCCGGAGTCCTTCACCAGCGTGATCAGCTGGTCCGGGTGCGCCGCCAGGGCGGTGCGCAACGCCCGGTAGCCGCCGGTCCGCTCGTAGGTCTCCAGCGTCCAGGACCGCTCCTCGGACCACCGGCGGGTGAGGACCGGGGTGAGGGTGTCCGGTGTGATCTCGGTGCCTGTCATCTCACTTCTCCGGGAGAGGCGGCAGGGCCGGGGGCTCGTCGGGCAGCGCGGGGGCGGCCCAGCCGCGCTCGGCGGCCAGCGCGGTGCCGCGCAGGGACTCGACCGCGGCGGACGGGCCGGCCACGGCCGCCGCGGCGACCGTCACGTCGTCGGTGAACCCGGCCAGCTCCAGCTCGACGGTGCGCAGGTCCGTCAGCGGCGCGCCGCGGGTCGGCGGCGGCCTCTCGCCGCGGCGCAGCGCCTCGACGAGCGCGACGGCCGACTCCGGGGTCTGGTTGTCGTAGTACTCGTAGTTGACCTGCAGGACGGGGCCGAGGTCGCAGGCCGCGAGGCACTCCGCGTGCTCGAGGGTGACCGAGCCGGGGGTGCCGGGCTCGCCCGCCGTCTCCTCGTGGCCGAGCGGGCGGTCGGGGCCGCCGAGCGCCTCGGTGAGGCTGCGGTAGATGGCGTCGCCGCCGAGCGCCGCGCACAACGTGTTCGTGCAGACGCTCACCAGGTGCTCGCCGCACGGGGTGCGCTTGTACATCGTGTAGAAGGTGGCCACCGCGCTGACCTCGGCGGTCGTCAGCTCCAGCTGCTCGGCGCAGAAGCGGATGCCGTCCTGGCTGACGTACCCCTCCACCGACTGCACGAGGTGCAGCAGCGGCAGGAGCGCGGACCGCGCCACCGGGTAGCGGGCGATGACCTCCTTCGCCCGCTGCCGGGTCAGCTCGTCGAACGTCGGCGAGACGGGGTGCTGGTCGGGCTGCGCCTCCCAGGTCCGCTCGGCCGGGGCCGCGGGCCCGGGCAGCTTCTCGGGAGTCCCCTCGGGCAGTGTCATCGCGCCACTCCGCTGCGCTCCGTGGACGGTGTCATCGGTCCACACCTCCCATGACGGGGTCGATGCTCGCGACGGCGGCGATGACGTCGGCGACCATGCCGCCCTCGCTCATCGCCGGCATGGTCTGCAGGTTCACGAAGCTGGGGTCCCGGACGTGGACGCGCACCGGGCGCGTGCCGCCGTCGGACACGAGGTGGTAGCCCAGCTCGCCGCGCGGCGACTCGACGCACGAGTACACCTGCCCCGGCGGGACGTGGAAGCCCTCGGTGACCAGCTTGAAGTGGTGGATCAGGGACTCCATGGACTGCCCCATGATCTTGCGGACGTGCTCGAGCGAGTTGCCCATGCCGTCGCTGCCGATGGACAGCTGGGCGGGCCACGCGATCTTGCGGTCCTCGACCATCACCGGGCCGGGCTCGATCTTCTGCACGGCCTGCTCGATGATCCTGATCGACTCGTGGATCTCGGCCACCCGCAGCCGGTAGCGGGCGTAGCAGTCCGCCTCGGTCGCCGTCGGGACCTCGAAGTCGAACTCCTCGTAGCAGGAGTACGGCTCGATCTTGCGCTGGTCCCAGGGCAGGCCCGCGCTGCGCAGGATCGGGCCGGTGGCGCCGAGCGCCAGGCAGCCGTCGACCGGCAGGTACCCGACGCCCTCGAGGCGCTGCTTCCAGATCGGCTGGCCGGTGAGGAGCTTGTCGTAGTCGGGGAGGCGCGATTTCATCACCTTGACGAAATCGGTGACCTTCTCCTTCCAGTCCTCCGGCAGGTCCTGGGCGAGCCCGCCGGGCCGGATGTACGCGTGGTTCATCCGCAGCCCGGTCAGGTACTCGAGCAGGTGCAGGACCTCCTCGCGCTCGCGGAAGCCGGCCGTCATGCCGGTGAGCGCACCGAGCTCCATGCCGCCGGTCGCCAGGCACACCAGGTGCGAGCCGATCCGGTTGATCTCCATGAGCAGCACGCGGATCAGCTGCGCCCGCCGTGGGGCCTCCACCTCGAGCAGCTTCTCCACGCCGAGGCAGTACGCGGCCTCGTTGAACAGCGGCGCCAGGTAGTCCATGCGCGTCACGAACGTGACGCCCTGGGTCCAGTTCCGGTACTCGCAGTTCTTCTCGATGCCGGTGTGCAGGTAGCCGATCACCGACCGGGCCTGCGTCACCGTCTCGCCCTCGAGCTCCAGCACGAGCCGGAGCACGCCGTGCGTCGACGGGTGCTGCGGGCCCATGTTGATCACGATGCGGTCGTCGTGCTCGTCGGTGGACACGCTGTCCAGCAACGAGTCCCAGTCCCCGCCGGTGACCGTGTAGACGGTCCCCTCGGTGGTCTCCCGCGCCTCCGCGTACGGATCTGTGCTCACGAGTACGCCCTCCGCTCGTCGCCTCGCAGCCGAGATCTCGGCGCCAGGAAGCCGTTCACGAGTACGCCCTCCGCTCGTCGGGCGGCGGTATCTCGGCGCCCTTGTACTCCACGGGGATCCCGCCCAGCGGGTAGTCCTTGCGCTGCGGGTGGCCTTCCCAGTCGTCCGGCATGAGGATCCGGGTCAGCGCCGGGTGGCCGTCGAAGATCACGCCGAACATGTCCCAGGTCTCGCGCTCGTGCCAGTCCGCCGTCGGGTAGACCTCGACGACGCTCGGCACGTGCGGGTCGGCCACGTCGAGCGCGACCTCGAGCCGGATGCGCCGCCGGTGGGTCATCGACAGCAGCTGGTAGACGACGTGCAGCGGCTGGCGGACCTCGGCGCCGTCGGGCGCGGTGTAGTCCACGCCGGACACGCTCGAGCAGAGCTCGAAGCGCAGCGCCGGCTCGTCCCGCAGCAGCCGGCAGAGCTCGAGGATCCGCTCGCGCTCCACGTAGAACGTGATCTCGCCGCGGTCGATCGTGATCTGCCGGACCGCCGAGCGGGCGATCCCGTTGCGGTCCAGGGCATCGGCGAGCTCGTCGGCCAGCTCGTCGAACCAGCCGCCGTAGGGCCGCTCGGCGGGGGCCGGGGCATAGCCGGGCAGCGTGAGCCCGCCGAAGCCGGAGGTGTCGCCGGTGCCGCGGACACCGAACATGCCGCGGCGCTCGCGGGTCGGGGCGAGCCGGGTGCCGCCCTCCGGCGAGGTGTCGGCCGCGCCGTCCGCGCTCTGCTCCACCTCGCCCTCGCGCGGCGGCTCGCCGCCGCGGGTGCGCTGCTCCTCGGTGGCCGCACCGCTCGCCTCGGCCGACGACTGCTTCCCGCCGGTGGGCTCCTGGTCGTCCTTGGACGTTCCCGTGGGTTCGGTCATCGCTACTTCTTCTTCGCGTACTTGACGGACGACGGGACCAGCTCCGTCTTGTGCCCGCTGGCGGCCAGCTCCGCGGCCCGCTTGCTGCCCAGCGGCTCGTCCATGATCTTCGCGTGGATCTTGAGGATCGCGTCCATGAGCATCTCCGGGCGCGGGGGGCAGCCGGGGAGGTACATGTCGACCGGCACGACGTGGTCGACACCCTGCACGACCGCGTAGTTGTTGAACATCCCGCCGGAGCTGGCGCAGACGCCCATCGCCAGCACCCACCGGGGTTCGGGCATCTGGTCGTAGATCTGGCGCAGGACCGGCGCCATCTTGTTGCTCACCCGGCCGGCCACGATCATCAGGTCGGCCTGCCGGGGCGAGGCCCGGAAGACCTCCATGCCGAACCGGGCCAGGTCGTAGCGCGGCGCACCGGTGGTCATCATCTCGATCGCACAGCAGGCCAGACCGAAGGTGGCGGGCCAGAGCGACGACTTGCGGGTCCAGTTGACCAGCTTCTCCACGCTGGTCAGCAGGACGCCGCTGGGCAGGTGCTCCTCGAGTCCCATTCCGGTTCCCCTAGTTCCAGTCGAGGCCGCCGCGGCGCCACACGTACGCGTACGCGAAGCCCACGGTGACGATGAACAGGACGATCTCCACCAGGCCGAACAGGCCGAGCGCGTCCGCGTTCACGGCGAACGGGTAGAGGAAGACCATCTCGATGTCGAAGAGGATGAACAGCATCGCCGTGAGGTAGTAGGCGACCGGCATCCGGCCGGCACCCACCACCGGCTTCGGCGAGGGCTCGATCCCGCACTCGTAGGAGTCCAGCTTGGCGCGGTTGTACCGACGTGGCCCGACGTACGGGGCGGCCGTCACCGAGAACAGCGCGAACGCTCCCGCGAGGACGAACATCAGGAACAACGCGAGATAGGGATCGAGCATCGTGCACCTTCGTTGTCTGCACTGCCGACTGGTCTGAACGTGGCGGTGGGTGACCCGGCCGGTCCGCGGCGTGACCCTACGTGTGCGGGGTCACGCCCGGGTGGTCAGGCCCGCCTTACCGGTCCCGGGCCTGGGATCTCAAAGGGCCGGGGTGAGCCGGGTCAACGCGCCGAGTATGCGGTCGCTCCACTCGCCCTCCTTCCGGTCGTGCGCGGTGGTCGGGTCGTCGTAGAGGTTGGCGAGCAGCTTGAGCAGGGCCTGCATCACCGACCGCCGCGGCAGCCCGTGCCGGGTGGCGACCCGCATGACGGTCGGGTTGCCGATCAGGCGGGCGGCGACGGTGCCGAGGCGGTAGTAGCGGCCGAGCGCCCGGCTGATCTCCCGCGGGTACGCGGCCAGTGCGGCCTCGCGGGAGTCGCCGGACCGGGCGAGGGCCTGCACCGCGCACCGGGCGGCCACCGTGGCCGACTCCATCGCGTAGGCGATGCCCTCGCCGTTGAGCGGGTTGACCATGCCCCCGGCGTCGCCGACGAGGAGCAGGCCGGGGCGGTAGTGCGGGGTCCGGTTGAAGCCCATCGGCAGCGCGGCGCCACCGATGCCGCCGACGGCGTTGTCCTCCCGGTAGCCCCACTCCTCCGGCAGACCGTCCAGCCAGGACCGCAGCAGCGCCCGGTAGTCCCAGGAGCCGCCGGCCCTGCGGTCGGTGCCGAGGACGCCGAGCCCGACGTTCGAGGTGCCGTCGCCCATCCCGAAGACCCAGCCGTAGCCGGGCAGGAGCCGCGGGTGCTCCGGGTCGGAGCGGTCCCAGATCTCGAGGTGGGTCTCGAGGTGGTCGTCGTGGGTGCGGGGGCTCTCGTAGTAGCGCCGGACGGCGACCCCGAGGGGCCTGCGGTCGTCCTTGGCGATGCCGAGCGAGAGCGCGACCCGCGCCGACACGCCGTCGCAGGCCAGGGTCAGCGGCGCGCGGTACGACACCGGCCGCTTCTCCGGCCCCTCGTGGCCCTCGACGCCCACGACCCGGCCGGTCCGCTCGTCGGCCACCGCGGCCGTGACCGTGGTGGCCTCGCGCAGCCGGGCGCCCTGCTTCTCCGCGTGCCGGACCAGCAGCTCGTCGAAGTCCTGGCGGGGGCGGACGGCGCCGAAGTCCGGGAAGCTCGCGAGCGTGGGCCAGGGCAGGTCGAGGCTCACCCCGCCGGCGACCACGCGCAGGCCGCGGTTGTGCAGCCAGCCGTTCCCCTCGGAGCAGTCGATGCCCAGGTCGATGATCTGCTTCATCCCGCGCGGGGTGAAGCCGTCGCCGCACACCTTGGGCCGGGGGAAGGTCGCCTTCTCCAGCACCAGCACGTCCAGGCCCGCGCGCGCGAGGTGGGCCGCGGCCGTCGAGCCCGCGGGTCCGGCGCCGACGACGAGCACGTCCGCGTCCGCCGTTCCCGCCGTGCGCCCGGCAGCACCTCGCGAGCCCGCGGCCTGCGGGGCCGCGGCGCCGTTGGTGGTGGGCTCGGGCGCCTGCATTCCGCTCCTTGTGAACTGGTTCACGAGGTTCTTGTGAACTGTTTCACGAAGTTCGGCGGGATGTCCAGGCACCCCCGACCGATCGGGTCGCGAGCTGGGGAACGATCAGCGGGAAGATCGGCGAGGCCCCCGCGAGCCGGGGGCTGGGCTCCCGCGAGTCGGGGGCTGGGCTCCCGCGAGTCGGGGGCTGGGCTCACGCAAGTCGGGAGTTGGGCTCCGGGGAGTCGGGGAGCTGCGCCCCGGCGGGTTGATCAGGTGGCGCGACGCCACGGTGGAGAGGGACGGGCGTCGTCGGGGCGGAGCGGCACACCTGCAGGAACCATCGGCACACCCGGGCGAGCGCGGCACACCCGCCGAGCGCCGTCGCACACCCGGAAGGTCAGCCGCACAGGGCGTCGACGAGGTGTGAGCGGCGCGAACGGTTGTGCGCGCAGGAGGAGAGCCGGGCGGAAGCCCACCAGGGGCTCGGGCGTCAGACGGGCCTGGCGGCGCAGTCGCTCGTCGGGTGGGCTTGCGGGCGAAGTCGGTCGTCAGGCGGGCTTGGTGGCGCGGTGCAGGGCGACGGCCCCGCCGGCGAGGTCGCGCCAGGCCACGCGGGACCACCCGGCGCCCGCGATGATCTCCGCGAGCCGGCGTTGGGGGTGCCAGTCGAGGATCGAGTCGCTCAGGTACGTGTAGGCCTCGGGGTTCGACGAGACCCGGCGCGCGATCGCCGGGAGGACCCGGCGCAGCACCACGTCCTGGTAGGCGACGCGGTACGGCGTCCACGTCGGGGTGCCGAACTCGCACACCACGAGACGCCCGCCGGGCCGGGTGACGCGGGCGAGCTCGGCGAGGGCGCGTGCGGTGTCGGCGACGTTGCGGAGGCCGAAGCTGATGGTGACGGCGTCGAAGGCGTCGTCGGCGAAGGGCAGGTGCAGGGCGTCGGCGGCGACCTTGGGCACCGGGCGCTGCGCCCCGGCCTTCAGCATCCCGAGGGAGAAGTCGGCCGCGACGGTCCACGCCCCGGACTTCGCCAGCTCGACCGTCGACACCGCGGTCCCGGCGGCCAGGTCCAGCACCCGCTGACCGGGCCGCAGCTCCAGGGCCTCCCGGGTCAACCGCCGCCAGCGCCGGTCCTGCCCGGCGGTGAGGACGGTGTTGGTGAGGTCGTACCGCCGCGCGACGTCGTCGAACATCGCCGCGACGTCGTGCGGGTCCTTGTCGAGCTCGGCCCTGCCCACAGCGGGAACCCTACGGCCCCGCCCCTGCGTCCCGCCCGTGGGCCGGAGGGCGGCCGGCCCCGATTCACAGAAGCCCACACCCCGACTCGCGGAACCTCACACCCTGACTCGCGGAGCAGGAACTCCCGACTCGCGGTGCAGGAACTCCCGACTCGCGGTGCAGGAACTCCCGACTCGCGGAGCAGGAACTCCCGACTCGCGGTGCAGGAACTCCCGACTCGCGGAGCGACAGCTATCCGCCCGCGAGTCGGGAGTTCTGGGGCCGCGAGTCGCGAATTCTGGGATCGCGAGTCGGGAGCTGTGCGAGTCGGGGTCTCCGCGCTCGCGAGTCGGGACCTCACCCCCTGCGAGTCGCGCCCACCCCCGACTCCCGAGTCGGCACTTTCGCTCACCGAGTCGGCGATGTCGGGTCAGCGGGGGTGGGGGATGGCGCGGAGGGCGGTGCGGAGGCCCTCGAGGTACTCGGCGCGGGTGCGAGCGGCGAGGGCGTCCCACTCCCCCTCCGGCACCGAGAGCGGGCCGTCCGAGCCGAGGTAGGCGCCCATCCCGTGCAGCGCGATCCAGCGGTGGTCGTAGGCGTGCTGGGTGCGGCGGTCCCAGGCCACGGCGCGGATCACCGTGCGCCGCAACCGCTCGGGGTCGGTGAAGGCGAAGCGGTTGATGGGGCCGCCGAAGCGCTGATTGAGGGCGTCGACGGCGGCAGCAGCGGTCGCGTCGGTGCAGCGGCGGGCGTCGAACCGGGCGCGGACCTGCCCGGCGTAGAACCAGAAGGCGGCGTCGGCGGGACGGCCCTGGTCGAGCAGTACCTCGGACAGCGCGTACAGCACGGGCGGCGCGACGCGCTCCGGCTCGAGCTGGACCAGCTCCGCCACCCGCCGCCGGACGTCCGGGTCGGCGTCGAGGAGGCCGGCGATCGCGTCGCGGGCCAGGGCGGTGTCGATCGTCGCGTGCTCGCCGGTGGGCTCGACCACCACGGTCCTGTTCATGTCCGTGAGCCTCGCCCGCACGACCACCTCCGGGCATCCGTGACTCTACGGAGGACGGAGCGTGCGCGGCCGCCTACCGTGCGTCACATGATCGCCTCGCTTCCCCGTCGCGCGGTCCTCTTCGCCGGACTCGCCGGCCTGGGTGCTCTCGCGACCGGCTGCGCCGACCCACCGGCCACACCCACCTTCGACCCTGCCCCCGCCCAGGCCGAGCTGGCCGACCTCGAACGACGGGCCGGCGGCCGCCTCGGCGTGTCCGCGCTGGACACCGGCTCCGGCGCCGCGCTCGGACACCGGGCCGACGAGCGGTTCCTGCTGTGCTCGACCGGCAAGCTGCTGGCCGCTGCGGCGATCCTGCACCGCCGGCAGTTCGAGGCCGACCGGGACATCTTGGAGCGGGTGGTGCCGTACACCTCGTCCGTGCTCGTCCCGAACTCCCCCGAGACCGGCAAGCACACGTCGATGACGGTCGGCGAGCTCTGCCACGCCGCGATGACCCTGAGCGACAACACCGCCATGAACCTGTTGCTCGGCGTGCTGGGCGGACCGGAGAAGGTCACGGCGTTCCTGCGCAGCGCGGGTGACCCGGTCAGCCGGCTGGACCGCACCGAGACCGCGCTCAACGCCCGCGACGGCGACCTGGACACCTCCACCCCGGCACGGATGGCCGCGAACACCCGCCTTCTCGCCCTCGACGACGGCCTCACGCCCGACAACCGGGACGTCCTCGTCGGCTGGCTCAAGGCCAACACCACCGGCGTGACCCGGATCCGCGCGGGACTGCCCGCGGACTGGGTCGTCGGCGACAAGACCGGGGCGGGCGCGCGGGGCGAGATCAACGACGTCGCGGTCGTCTGGCCGCCCGGGCGGGCCCCGCTGGTGATCGCGGTCTACACCGAGCCGCCCGATCCCGACGCCGACGCCGCCCCGACCGTCGCCGAGGCCGCCCGGATCGTGGCCCGGTCCTTCGCCTGAGCCAGTCCACCGAGCCCCGGGCTCCCGAGGTCGAGCGCCCGGCGCTGTCCGAAACCCGCAGCTCAGCAGGGGTCGTGAGTGGCAACTGCCCCTCTAGGGGCAGTTGCCACTCACGGGGTGAGGACGGACAGCATGCGCTCCACGGAGGCGGGCCAGCCGTAACCCTCGGCGCGGGTGCGGGCGGCGCTGCGGCGGACCCCCTCGTCGGCGGCGAGGTGGGTCGTGACGCCGCGGGCGAAGTCCTCGGGCGAGTCCTCGGCCCCGGGGTCGCCGACGATCTCGGGCAGTGCGGAGGACCGCGACACCACCACCGGCGTGCCGCTGGCCAGCGACTCCAGCGCCGACAGCCCGAACGTCTCGTGCGGGCCGGGGGCGAGCGAGACGTCGGCCGACGCCAGCAGGGCCGCCAGCCGCGCCCGGTCCGGCACGAACCCGAGGAAGGACACCGGCAGCCCGGCCGCCCGCCGCTCCAGCGCCGCCCGCCGCGGCCCGTCCCCGGCGACGACCAGCCGCACCCGGTGCCCGGCATCGCACAGCGCGGCGACCGTGTCCACGCTGCGCTCGGGGTGCTTCTCCGGCGACAACCGCCCGCAGTGGACGAGCAGGGCGTCGGCACCGCCACCCAGCCGGGCCCGCAACGCCGGGTCGTGCCGCCGCGGCGAGAAGGTCGCGAGGTCCACGCCGAGCGGGACCTGCCGGACGTTGCGCACCCCGATCCGGTCGAACTCCGCCCGCGCGAACCCAGTGGTGCACACGACCGTGTCGTAGGCGGCCGCCATCCGCGCGTTGGCGTGGTCGGCGACCCGGCGGGCGGTGCCCGCGGGCAGCAGGAACTGGTGCAGCAGCCGGTCGAGCCGCTCGTGCGAGATCACCACGCTCGGGATGCCGCGGCGCGCGGCCCAGGCGCCCAGCCCACGCAGGGTGAGCCGGTCGGAGACCTCGAGGGCGTCGGGCCGCAGGCGGTCGAGCAGGCGTTGCACCCGCCAGGGGTCGACGGCGCGATAGCCGCCGGTGCCGGGGATCCGCGGCGCCGGAACCGTGATCCGGCGGGTGCCGCCGGGAAGCCGGCGGTCCTCGGCCCGCGGACCGGGGACGACCAGCACGACCTCGTGGCCGCGGGCGGCGTAGCCGGTGCCGAGGGCGTCGAGCGCCGTGCGCAGGCCGCCCGAGCGCGGCCCGTAGAAGTTGGCGAGCTGGACGATCCGCACGTCAGGCGGCCTCGTCGTGGAGGAGCCCCGTGACCCCGGCGACCTCGCAGTAGTGGCCGACCAGTTCGTCGCACACCGTCGACCAGGTCCGGCGCAGGACCGAGCGGCGCGCGGCCGCCCCGAACTCGGCGCGCAGGCCCGGGTCGCGGAGCCGGTCGACCGCGGCGCGGAGGGCGGCGTCGGCGGCGGGCCGGCCCGCCTCGTCGTCGGGCAGGGGCGGGACGAGGTAGCCGGTCCGGCCGGGCAGGACGAGGTCGCGCGGGCCGCCGGCGTCGGGTGCGACGACCGGGAGCCCGCTGGCCAGCGCCTCCTGCACGGCCTGGCAGAAGGTCTCGGCGGGGCCGGTGTGGACGAAGACGTCGAGGGAGGCGTAGAGCTCGGCCAGCTCGTCGCCGCCCCGGAAACCGAGGAACGCCGCCCCCGGCAGCGCCGCCCGCAGCCGCTCCTCGCTGGGCCCGGCCCCGACCACGACGAGCCGGGTGCCGCGCATCCCGCGCAGCGCGGCCAGCCGTTCCACCTGCTTCTCCGGGGCGAGCCGGCCGACGTAGCCGACCAGCAGCTCCCCGTTCGGCGCCAGCCGCTCCCGCACCGCGGCCGACCGCCGGGCCGGGGTGAACCGCCGGGTGTCGACGCCGCGGGCCCACTGGTGCACCCGCGGCACCCCGCGCTCGCGCAACGCCTCGGTGGCCCAGCTCGACGGCGCCAGCGTCCGGTCGGCCTGCGCGTGCAGCCGGCAGGTCCAGCGCCAGGCGGCGCGCGCGGTCAGCCCGAGCCCGTACGACGAGGCGAACCCGGCAACGTCGGTCTGGTAGACCGCGACCGTCGGGATCCCCAGCCGGCGGGCCGCCCACAACCCCCGCGCACCGACGACGAACGGCGCGGCCAGGTGCACGACGTCGGGCCGGAAGGCGCGCAGGGCCTTCACGATCCGCCGGCTCGGCACCCCGACCGGCATCGAGGACACGACGGGCAGCTCCAGCGCCGGCACCCGCACGACCGGGACGCCGTCGTGGGAGTCCGGCTCGTCGGCGCCGGGGGCGACGACGAGGACGTCGTGCCCGGCGTCGCGCAGGTGCTCGAGCACCCGCAGCACCGAGTTCGTGACGCCGTTGACCACGGGGAGGAAGCACTCGGACACGATCGCGACACGCACGTCGGAGAAGCTGTCGTGCCCGCCGCGCCACCCGCCGTCGGCGACGTGACCTGCGGGGGAACGTCCGGACAACAGCGCGAGAGTTCACGCGGGCCCACCCCGGGCCGTCACCGGCGGGACGCCCCGGCGATACCCCGTTCGCGGACCCTCGGCGCCATGACGGTCCTCACCCGCACCCCGACCCCGGTGGACCCCGGGCTGCTCTCCCGCGCCCTCGAGGTCGCGGGCCGGCTCGCCAACGACGCGGCGGAGGTGATCGCCGCGACCGCCGGCCGCGCGCCGGGGTCCGAGGCCAAGGCCGATCCCTTCGACTGGGTCACCGACACCGACCGCACCCTCGAACGGCACACCCGCCGGGTCCTGGCCGCCGAGTTCCCCGGCATCCCGGTGGTGGGCGAGGAGTACGGCGCCGACGCGACGGCGGCCGGCTCGGCCTACCGCTGGATCGTCGACCCGGTCGACGGCACGGCCAACTACGTCGCCGGCTTCCCGTGGTGCGCCTACAGCCTCGGCCTGGTCGACGGCGACGGGCCGGTCGTGGGGGTCGTGGCCGACCCGAGTCGCGCGCAGATGTACGCGGCGGCCCGCGGGCGCGGCGTGCGGGCCAACGGCACCCCGGTGCGCGCGGCGACCCGCACCACCGCCGTCGGGGCGCTGGTCTGCGCCGAGTCGCCCTCGCCGCAGCTCACCGAGCGCGCGACCGCGCACCACACGGGCGTGCGGGTGCTGGGTTCGACCGCGCTCGCGATCACGCAGGTCGCGCTGGGCCGGGCGGTCGCCGCGGTGATCGACGACTACCACGAGTGGGACGTCGCCGGCGCGCTCTGCCTGGCGCTGGAGGCCGGGGCCGTGGTCGTCGACCGGGCCGGGCGGCCCGACCCGATGCCGGCGGACGGGCTGCTGGTGGCGGTCCCCGCCGTCGTCGAGCAGGTCTACTCGTGGTGGGCGGCCTGACGCCGCCTGCGGACGAGCACCGCCGCCCCGCCGAACGCCGCCCAGGCGAGGGCGACGAACCCGATCGTCAGCGGCAGGCCGGAGAACGCCGTGCGCCCGGCCACGCGGACCAGGTCCGGGTCGGCGCGGTCGTACTCGACCAGGACGGTCGTGCCCGGCTGCAGGCCGCGCGGGTGGTAGACGCCCCGCTCGGGGACCAGCAGCTGGCCGTCGGGTACCGGGAACCGCACGAGCGTGCGGGAGAAGGTGGACCCGTCCAGCACCTCGGCGGTGGCGGTGGCGCGGTTGCGGTTGATGGCGACGTCGTCCGCCACGGCCCCGAGGAACCCGACGACCGACAGGAACGTGGCCAGCACGGCGAGCCCGGTCAGGATCGTCGGCAGCCGCCGCCACAGGGTGCGGCCGACGGCCCGGGCGGTGCGCCCGGCCTCGACGAACACCTCGCCCGCCACGCCTCCGGCCATGGGTCGAGCATAGGAGTGTGGCTACCGCCTCCCCGCCGGGGACGGGCGCCGGCCGGTCGCGGTGCCTACGCTCGACGGCGTGACGACCGCTGCGCTGCCCACCGGTCTGGAGGTCCGGACCCGTGAGGTGGACCCGCCCGCGGGCGGCCTGTTGTCGCTCCTGCCGGAGGCGCGGGGCGCGCTGTCCTGGGTGCGCGGCGGCGAGGGACTGGTCGGTTGGGGCGAGGTCGCGCGCTTCACCGGCACGGGCGCGGGCCGGTTCGCCGAGGCCGACGCCTGGTGGCGGCGGTTGCTCGCCGAGCTCGACGTCACGGACGAGGTGGGCCTGCCGGGCACCGGAGCGGTCGCCTTCGCGTCACTGACCTTCGCCGACCGCTCGCCCGGGTCCGTGCTGGTGGTGCCGCGGGTCATCGTCGGGATGCGGGGCGGGCGCGCGTGGGTCACCGAGTTCGGCGACCCGCACCCCATGACCGCGGCCGAGCCGGTCCGGCCCAGCACCCGGCTCCGCTACGCCGACGGCGACCTGCCGGTCGCGGGCTATCGCGCCGCCGTCGCCGAGGCCGTCCGGCGGATGCGGGCGGGCGAGCTGGACAAGGCCGCCCTCGCCCACGACCTGCTCGCGGTCGACGAGGCCCCGCACGACCCCCGGCACCTGCTGCGCGGGCTCGCCGAGCGCTACCCCACCTGCTGGGCCTTCGCCGTCGACGGGCTGGTGGGGGCCACCCCGGAGCTGCTGCTGCGCAAGCGCGGCGCGGTCGTCGAGTCGCGGGTCCTGGCCGGCACGGTGTGGCCGGGCGAGGGCTCGCTGAGCTCGGACAAGAACCGCGTGGAGCACGCCTACGCCGTCGACTCGCTGGCCGAGCGGCTGCGCCCCTTCTGCCGCTCGCTCGAGGTGCCGTCGGAGCCGACGGTGCTGGCCCTGCACAACGTCTCGCACCTGGCCAGCGACGTCCGCGGCCGGGTCCGCGGCGACGCCTCCCTGCTCCGCATCGCCGGCGCTGTGCACCCCACCGCTGCGGTCGGCGGCACCCCGCGCGAGGACGCCGTCGCCCTCATCGCCACCCTCGAGGGCATGGACCGCGGCCGCTACGCCGGCCCCGTCGGCTGGGTCGGCGCCGACGGCGGCGGGGAGCTCGGCGTCGCCCTCCGCTGCGCCCAGCTCGCCGGACCCGTCGCCCGCCTCTTCGCGGGCTGCGGCATCGTCGCCGACTCCGACCCCGACACCGAGGTCCGCGAGGCCGCCGCCAAGCTCCTCGCGGTGCGGGAGGCGTTGGAGGGGTAGGAGCCGGCGAGCTCACTGCCCCGTCGATGTATTCCGTTACTCCGCTGAAACAGCTTCACGTCCCTGCGCGACGGAGGGCGCGGATGCCGTCGGTTCGGGCGGCCGACACGTCGGGGGACGGGGGGAGGCCCAGTTCCCGTACGCCTGCGAGCAGGGTCTCGTGCCGAAGGAGCAGTACTGAGGGCCTTTACCGCTGCTTCGCGTGCTTCGGCACGAGGAGGGCGAGGGCGAGCGCGAGGAGGACGATCCCGCCCGCGATGGCAAGGCCGGCGGGGCTGACGAGGCGGTCGCGCAGGCCGCCGACGTAGGGGACGTCGTACCAGAGGACCCCGTGGACGTCCTGCGCCGCGACCGGCGCCGGGTCGTTCGTGCGGTTGGCGTCGCCCTTGGTGACGAACGCGGGTCCCGGAAGGACCTCGACGACGCGGTGCGTGACGACCCGCGCCTGCCCGGTGGCGGCGTCGCGGTCGGTGAAGTTCAGGACGTCGCCCGGCTTGACCTGCGCGGTGTCGACGGGCTTGATCACGGCGACCGACCCGACCTGCAGCGTCGGCTCCATCGAGCCCGACAGGACGGTCAGCGAGTGCCCGCCCACCACGGCGGGGACCAGCGCGACCGCCGCCGCGAGGGCGACCACGACCAGCACGACGAGGCCGAGCACCAGGTTCAGGACCCGGCGGACCGGGTGCACCCGTGGCGGCGCCGAGGCGTGCCGCGCCGTCTCCTGGTCGGCGTCCGCCGTACGCGCGTGCGAGCCCATCCGCCCTCCCGGTGCAGTCGTCCGACCGAGTCGTACCCGGAACACACACCGACCCGACGGAACACCACCCGATCGAATGGCGATTGGTTCCGGAATCGGCGCGTGCGTTGTGCCGTGCGGATACTCGAAGCCTGCCGCGTCGATTCCGCACCGTTCCCGCGGCCCCGTCGAAATCCACTCCCCGGAGCATCAGCATGGCCGTTCAGTCGGAAGACAAGAAGAACCGCAAGCGGAAGGCG
Source organism: Pseudonocardia halophobica (assembly GCF_027922425.1). Classification (GTDB taxonomy): domain Bacteria; phylum Actinomycetota; class Actinomycetes; order Mycobacteriales; family Pseudonocardiaceae; genus Pseudonocardia; species Pseudonocardia halophobica. The sequence continues at coordinate 31,401 of NZ_BSFQ01000049.1, forward strand.
GGCCTGATCGTCGGGCTCGTCGCGCTGGTGGTCGCCGCCGCCGCGATCGGGGCGGGCACCTACGCCGCCTTCAGCGACACGGAGACCGGGCCGAGCGGCACCATCGGCGCGGGCACATTGGACCTCGAGGTGGGCAGCGCCCCTGCAAACGCGACGCTGTTCAGCGCCTCCAACATCGCGCCGGGCTATGTGAGCCCCACGCCGGTGACGATCACCGTGCGCAACGCCGGGACCATCGCAGGCACCCTATCCAACTCCCTGACCGTGAATGGTGGAGACGGCAGTTGTCCGGAGCCCGAGAGCGAGCTCACAGGCGGCTGCAAGTCGACCGGCGACCTGCAGGACTACCTGATGGTCGAGGTGACCGGCAGCCCGTCGGGCGCGACGGTAGGAAAGACGAAGCTCGCGGACTTCGTGTCCGGTAAGAAGCTGCCTACCGGGGGCACCCTGGAGGGCGGAAAGAGCGCCACCTACACACTCGTCTTCTCGCTCCCGGCAGACACGGGCAACATCGTTCAGGGCGACACGGTCACCCTGAATTCGACCTTCAACCTCGACCAGGTGACGAGCTGACCCGAACAGACCATTAGCGGGTCACTGCGAGGATATGAACGTCCGGCGGTTCACGTCATTCAGGATCGGCCGCCGCAATTGAAGGATTTCGATGCGACGCCGAGTGATCGCCGGGACGCTCGTGGCGGTGGTCGTCACCGCCACGGGCGTCCTGTCCGGGGGCAGTGGCACCTACGCCCGGTACACGGACGTCGAGGCGAAACCGGGCACCGTGGGCGCCGCGACCGTGGTGATCGGGACGTCGTCCCGGGCGCCGGCGCTGAGCTACACCGGAGTCCTGCTCGGCGGCGTGTCCTCCGCCATCCTGAACGTCGTCTACACCGGCACCACGCCGGCGCGCCTGACGCTGCAGGCCAAGCCGGCCTCGACCTACTCGTCGGCCTTCTGCACGTACTCGGCGTCGACGAGGTCCTGGTCGCGGACGACCCTGGCGACACCGATCACCTTGTCCTTTGGGGGCACGACGGTCGACTACTGCACCCTGCTCAACGGCGCCGAGGTCACGCTCGCGAGCTCGGTCGCGGCGGGCAGCACCGCCGCCGTGGCGACCTCGGCCACCTTCGGCCTGCTGAGCGGAGCGACGCCCAAGAAGGACCAGAACGTGCCGCTGCTCGTCCACGCCTACGGCGCCAGCGGCTCGGGCTTCTCCGACGTCGTGTCCGGCACCCTCGGCGTCGCGACGAGCGCGTCGCCGACCCCGCGGTCGCTGGCCGTCGTCACCACGCCGACGAGCACAATTGCGCCCACGACCACCACCGCACCCACCGGCACGCCGGTCGCGGGCGGGGACGTGCCGGCCGAGTGCACGGCCGCCGGGATGACCGCGGCCTCCTTCGTCGAGAAGATCACGCTGACCGCGACCCGGCCGAGCTTCGACGCCGGGCGCGACCGGCCGGGCAGCGCCGGACCGTTCCTGGTCCTCGGCTCCCCGGTCGCGGACACGGTGATCGGCTCCGCGGGCGCCGACTGTGTGTCCACGGGCGACGGCGACGACGTCGTGTCCGGCGGGACGGGCGACGACGTCCTCGTGGGCGGGGCGGGCGCCGACCGCCTCTCCGGCGATGCGGGCGCCGACCGTCTCCACGGCGGACCCGGCCTCGACACGCTCGACGGCGGCGCCGGCGCCGACCTGCTCGACGGCGGGGTCGACGGCGCGACCTGCACCACCGACGCCTCCGACACGACCACCGGCTGCCTCGCCGCGGCCGTCGAGGGCGGCGCCGACCCGACGACCACCACCTCCCCCGCCCCGGTCACCACGACGACCGCGGTCCCGACGACGATCGCGCCCGACCCGCCGCCCGGCAGCAGCGCCCCGGCGGCCGTCCCGGAGGGCTCCGCCGACCCCACCAGCTCCGCCCCACCCACCTGAGCGGCGGCACACAGCAGCGGCCCTGCCGGCCAGCGAAGATCACCGCCCCGGACCGACCTCGGCCACCCACGGCCGCATCCCGTCCCGGACAGCGATCACCACGGAAAAGATCACCACGGAAACGATCACCACGTCGGGAGCGGCGCAGACGATCCCCGACCGTCCACGGACCGCGGGCACTACCCCCGGCTCACCTTCCCCGGCGCCCCCTCCGGCGCCGGGGAGGGCTCGCCGCGCGGCGGCGGGGCCGCGACGAGGCGGAGGGGGGCACGGGTCGTCCTGCGGCGTTCGTCGACCGCGTCGGCGAGAGCCACGACCTCGGCGACGGCCGGGGCGCGGGTCTCGGACCCGGCCGAGCGGAGGGCGGCGCGCAGCCGCTCCGCCTCCACCCGGTACGCCTCGCGCTGCTCCCACAGCCCCCGCACCGCGCTGAACAGGAACGGCACGGCCGCAGCCAGGAGCGCGGCGGTGGCGGCGAAGGTCAGTGCGACGGGCACGACGACCGCGGCCCCCGACGCCCGCACGGCATGGGAGGCGGCGAGCACGGCGAAGGCGACCCCGACCCGGCGCAGCAGCGGGCGGTCCCGCCGCAGCCCCGCCCCGACGGCAAGCAGGCCGGCCGCGCCGGTGCCGGCCCAGGCGGCGAGGGCGGCGTCGGCGACCAGCGCGGCGGGCAGCCCGACGGAGGGGGCGAGGCCGTGCAGCGTCCCGGCGAGGGCGGCCGCGCAGGCCAGCACCGCGGCGGCGAGGGTCACGACGGGCCGGTGCGCGGGCGACCGCCGGCGCACCGCCACCACCAGCAGGGCGACGGCGGCGAGCTGCCCCACCACGGCCACGGCCGGCCAGAGGCCCGCCGCACCGCCCAGGTCGAGCGCCACGGGCAGCGGCCCGACGAGGGCGGCCCCGCCGACCGCGGCGGCGATCCCGGCCGCGCGCCGGCTGCCGGAGGCCCGGCCGGCCACGGCGATCATCACGGCCGCCGAGATCCCCCCGGCGAACACGAGCACGGAGGCGATCCGCGCGGCCGGCAGCCCCGCGGCGTCGACGCCCCGCACCGCGGTCCACGCGAGCCCGCCGGTCAGGGCCACCAGACCGACCTCGAGCGCGAAGGCCCGCGCGGCCACCGGCCGCACACGGAAGCGGACGGACGGGCGTGCGTCGGCACCGCGGCCGGGAACGCCGGGGCCGGCCCCGCGGCGGCGCCGGCCCGTGGGCCATGCGTCGGGGGCGGCGGGCCGCGCGGCGGGGGCGTCCGCGCGGCTCCGGGTGCTGGAAGTCACCGGTACCTCGGTCGTTCGACGGGCGGCCGGGCGCGGGGAGCGGGCGAGGCCGGGAGCGTCGGCTCCGCTCCCCTGTCGGCGCTCCACCACCGGCCGTTACGCAGACCGCACAGTAGCTGCCGCACAGTGACCGCCCGGACGAGCCCTCTGCGACGGACGGCCCATACTCGTTGCGGGCCAACGCCGTAGCGAGGAGGCTCAGGTCCGGGCGGGCAGGGCGGCCAGGGCGGTGGCGACCTCGTCGGCGAGCGCGGCGTGGCCCGCGCGCAGCGTCGCCCGATCGGCGCGGACCTCGACGATCCGCAGCCCCGGACCGGCCGGCAGCACGGCCTCGACCAGCTCCGACGGCGCGGTGACCAGCACGTGCGCGGCGCCGAGGCCGGTCGCGACCGCGGCGAGATCGGCCCGGTGCGGAGTGCCGAAGACCCGCTCGAACGACGCGGAGTGTGCCGGTGCCCCCTGCTCGAGCAGCCCGAAGATCCCGCCGCCGGAGTCGTTGAGCACCACGATCGACAGCGCCGGCCGCGGCTCGTCCGGGCCGATGAGCAGACCGGTGGTGTCGTGCAGCAGGGTCAGGTCGCCGAGCAGCGCCACCGTCGGGCCGGGATGCGTCAGCGCGGCGCCGACGGCCGTCGACACCGTCCCGTCGATCCCCGCGACCCCGCGGTTGGACAGCACGGACAGGCCGGTCCGCGGCACCGCGGCGAGCGCGACGTCCCGCACGGGGTTCGACGAGCCGAGGACCAGCCGGGAGCCGTCGGGCAGCGCGCCGACCAGCTCGCGTGCCAGCGACAGTCCTCGCGGCCCCTCGGGCAGCGCCCGGTCGAGCGCGGCGGACGCGACCTCGTCGGCCTCCCGCCAGCGCTGCACCCACGCCCGCGGTGGCGCGAGGGCCGGCACGTCGCCGACCGCCCGCACGGTGCCGGCGACGTCCGTCCACGGCGTGCCCTGCGGGTCCGCCGCGACGTAGACCTGCAGGTCGGACGCGGCGAGCAGGCGCGCGACGGACCGGTGCAGGGTCGGTCGCCCGACGACGAGCACCTGCCGCGGCCGCGGCGGGCCGCCGGGTGCCCCGAGCAGCCAGGGCCCGCTGCGCAGGGCGTGCGGCCACAGCGGCGACGACGGCTCGGCGACGATCGGGGCCCCGCCCAGCAGTGCCGGGTCGACCCCCGCCCCGCCACCGGCGATCACGAGGGTCGGCGCCGAGGGGTCCAGCGGCAGCGGCGGCGCGGTCCGGCGCGCCGGCGGCACCACCGTCCAGGGGGCGCCGTCGGGGCGCCCGGGCGGAACCTCCGCGGCCGGGTCGGGAACCAGCGGCTCGGCGAACGGGATGTTCAGGTGGACCGGACCCGGCGGCTCGCCGAGGGCGCCGGTCGCCGCGGCCACGATGCGGTCGACGGCGGCGCGCCACCGTCCCGGCTCCCCGGGCGCGAGCCGGGCGACGGCCAGGGTGCCGGCCCGGCGGACGGCCCCGCCGAAGATCCCCTGCTGCTCGATCGTCTGGCTGGCGCCGGTGCCGACCAGCTCCGGGGGCCGGTCCGCGGTGAGCGCGAGCACCGGGACCCCCGAGTGCGAGGCCTCGAGCACCGCCGGGTGCAGGTTCGCGACGGCGGTGCCCGAGGTCGTGACCACCGGGACCGGGCGGCCGGAGCCGAGCGCCAGGCCGAGCGCGAGGAACCCGCCCGTGCGCTCGTCGATCCGCACGTGCAGGCGCAGCCGGCCGGCCGCGTCGGCCGCGTGCAGGGCGAAGGCGAGCGGCGCGTTGCGCGACCCCGGGCACAGGACCGCGTCGGTGACGCCGAGGCGCACCAGCTCGTCCACGACCACGCGGGCCTGGACGGGCCCTGCCGCGGGGTCGCTCGTCGGTGCCGGGTTCACGCCTCCGACCCTATGTCGCCACCCGCCGGTCCCGCCGTGCTCCGCTGCTCACACCACCCCGTCACATCGGGAACAGCTCGAAGCCGACGGCCAGGTCCGCGCCCGGGAACTGCTGCGCGACCGCCTCGGCGTGCGACCGCAGGTAGGTCGCCGGGTCGGCCATCACGTCGTCGCCGAGCGCGGCCAGGTAGGCCCGGTGGGCGGACAGCGACGCGACTGCCCGGTCGAACACCGGCCCGATGTCGACGGCGTGGGTGGGCTCGGGCACGCCGGTCGCGGCGAGGTACCGCACGTCCGTCCACGGGTCGCCGCCCGCGCCGGGGAAGACCCAGCGGTTGCCCGCGTCGCGGCAGGCGTCGAGGACGGCGCGCCCGGTGTGGACGTGGTCGGCCATGTTGAGCCAGCCGCCCGGCCAGCGGTCGGCGAAGTTCCCCGTGACGACCAGCTCGGGCCGGCGCCGCCGGATCACCGCGGCGATGTCGCGGCGCAGCGGGAGCCCGTACTCGACCACACCGTCCGGATGGTCGAGGAACTCCACCTCCGCGACCCCGACGGCGGCGCAGGCCGCCCGCTGCTCGGCCTCCCGCAGCGGCCCGGCCTCCACGGGCGGGATCGTGTCGATGCCCGCCTCGCCCCGGGTGACCAGCAGGTACGTCACCTCCTTGCCCGCCTCCGTCCAGCAGGCGACGGCGCCCGACCCGCCGTACTCCATGTCGTCGGGGTGTGCGACCACGACGAGGGCGCGCGACCAGTCGTCGGGGAAGGGCTGGAGCGTCATGCGCACATCGTCCCCGTACCCTCGGCGATGTCATGAGCGCGACCCTCCGGGCCACGGGCCTGTCCGCCGGGCACGGTGCCCGCGTCCTGTTCAGCGGCCTGGACCTCGTGGTCGCGCCCGGCGACGTCGTCGGGCTCGTCGGGGTGAACGGCGCCGGCAAGTCCACCCTGCTGCGCCTGCTCGCCGGCGAGCAGCCGGGTGGGTGGGGAGGCGACGCCGAGGGCGAGGTCACCCTCGGCCCGCCCGACGCGACGGTCGGCCACCTGCCGCAGGAACCGGAGCGCCGCCCGGGCGAGAGCGTGGCGCAGTACCTGGCCCGCCGCACCGGGGTGGCGGCCGCGCAGGTCGCGATGGACGCCGCGGCCGAGGAGCTCGGCGCGGGCGGGGACGGGGAGAGGTACGCCGCGGCCCTCGACCGCTGGCTCGCCCTCGGCGGCGCGGACCTCGACGAGCGGGCCGGCGAGGTGGCTGCCGAGGTCGGCCTCGGCGTGCCGCTCGACGCCCCCATGACGGCACTGTCCGGCGGCCAGGCCGCGCGCGCCGGGCTGGCCGCGCTGCTGCTCTCCCGCTACGACGTGCTGCTCCTCGACGAGCCCACCAACGACCTCGACCTCGACGGCCTGGAGCGGCTGGAGAAGTTCGTCCAGGGTCTGCGGAGCCCGGCCGTGATCGTGAGCCACGACCGCGAGTTCCTCGCCCGCACCGTCAACCGGATCGTGGAGCTGGACCTGCACCAGCGGCAGGTCGGGGTCTACGACGGCGGCTACGACAGCTACCTGGTCGAGCGCGAGATTGCCCGCCGGCACGCCCGCGAGGCCTACGAGGAGTACGACGACAAGCTCGGCGCGCTGAAGGACCGCGCGCAGATGCAGCGCAACTGGATGGCCCAGGGCGTGCGCAACGCGCGGCGGAAGTCGAAGGACAACGACAAGAACGTCAGGGCCAAGCGCGCGGAGACCAGCGAGAAGCAGGCCGCCAAGGCCCGGCAGACCCAGCGCGCGATCGAGCGGCTGGACGTCGTCGAGGAGCCCCGCAAGGAGTGGGACCTGCGGATGACGATCGCCGCGGCCCCCCGGTCCGGGGCGGTCGCCGCGCGGCTCGACGGCGCCGTCGTCCGCCGGGGCGACTTCGTCCTCGGCCCGGTCACGGCGCAGGTCGACTGGGCGGACCGGGTGATCGTCACCGGGGCGAACGGGGCCGGGAAGTCCACGCTGCTCGGCGCCCTGCTCGGGCGGATCCCGGTCGACGAGGGCTCCGCCGGGCTCGGGGCGGGCGTGACCGTCGGCGAGATCGACCAGGCCCGCGGGCTCTTCCTCGGCGACGAGCCGCTGGTCACGGCGTTCGGCCGGGCGGTGCCGGACTGGCCCGAGTCCGAGGTGCGCACGCTGCTGGCCAAGTTCGGGCTGTCGAAGGAGCACGTGCCGCGGCCCGCCTCGTCGCTCTCCCCCGGCGAGCGCACCCGGGCGGCGCTGGCACTGCTGCAGGCCCGCGAGGTGAACCTGCTGGTGCTCGACGAGCCCACCAACCACCTCGACCTCCCCGCGATCGAGCAGCTCGAGCAGGCCCTCGACGCCTTCCCCGGCACGGTCCTGCTGGTCACGCACGACCGCCGGATGCTCGACACGGTCCGCGCCACCCGCCGGTGGCGCGTCGAGGAAGGCCGCCTCACCGAGGCCTGATTCATTGCGCGACCGGGCGGGATCGGCCCTTGCGCCTTCTGTCAGTTCTCGCTAACGTTAGCGAACACGCACAGAACAACTCGGGAGGTCGTCATGGGAAACCCGGTCGCGATGTTCGAGATCGTCAGCACCGACCCCAGCCGGTTGGGCCGCTTCTACGGCGAGCTCTTCGGCTGGACCGTGAACGCCGACCCCGCCTGGGGCGGCTACGGGCTCGTCGACACGCACTCGGAGCCCGGACCGCTGATGGGCGGGATCGGGCCGTCGTACCAGCCCGGGGACACAGGCGTGAAGTTCTACGTCGGGGTCGACGACCTCGGCGCCTGGCTCGGCAAGGCCGAGGGGCTCGGGGCGTCCCGGCTGGTGGAGCCCACCGACCTGCCCGAGGGGTACGGCTCGTTCGCGATGTTCGCCGACCCGGACGGCAACACGGTCGGCCTGTGGGCGGGACCGACGGGGGGATCGTGACCTCTCCCGCCCCGCTCGACGACCGGGTCGGGGCCATGCTCCGGGCCCTCGCCGAGCCGCGCCGCCGGGCGATCCTGCGGCTGGTCGCCACCACCGAACGCGCGGCCGGCGAGATCGCCGCGGAGTTCGAGGTGTCCCGCACGGCCGTCAGCCAGCACCTCACCGTGCTGAAGGAGTCCGGGCTGATCGCGGAGCGCCGCGAGGGCACCCGCCGGCTGTACCGTGCCCGGCGGGAGGCGGTCCGCGAGCTGCAGGCGGCCCTCGACGGCATCTGGTCCGACGCGCTCGACCGGGCGCGCGCCCTCGTGGAGGAGGAGTCGTGAGCAGCGAGACCTACGGCGAGGTGGTCGACCTCGCCCGCCCACCCATCCACCGTTCGACCGTCGTGGCGGCGGCCCGGGAGCGCACGTTCCGCGTGTTCGTCGACCGGCTCGCCGAGTGGTGGCCCCTCGACCCGTTCTCCCTCGGCGGCAGCGACCGGATCGCCTCGGTGACCGTCGACCGCCGGGTCGGCGGCACGGTCACCGAGCACTGGCACGACGGCAGCAGCCACGACTGGGGCACGCTGCTGGCCTGGGACCCGCCGGTCGGGCTGACGATGACGTGGAACGTCACCGGCACCCCGACCGAGGTCGAGCTGCGGTTCGTCGCCCTGGACGGGACCACCACCCGGGTGGACCTCGAGCACCGGGGCTGGGAGCGGCTCTCGCTCGAGGAGCTGCGGGCCGCGTGCGCGCTGCCCGGGGGCTACTCCGGCGGCGCCTTCGAGCGCGGCTGGGCCACGATCCTCGGCGCCTTCGCCGACGCCGTGCGGGAGGACGCACCGTGAACTGGTTCCTGTACCGGCTCGTGCCGCCGCGCCCGGACTTCGCCATGACGATGGACGAGCGCGAGCGCGCCGCGATGACGGAGCACGGCGAGTACTGGCGGGGCCTCCTGGAGGCCGGGCGGACGATCTTCTTCGGGCCGGTCGCCGACCCCGCCGGGGCGTGGGGCCTCGGCATCGTCAACGGCGAGTCGCTCGACGACGCCCGGGCGCTCGGCGAGGGGGACCCGGCCGTCGTGGCCGGGATCGCCCGGTTCGAGATGTTCCCGATGATCTCGGCGGTCACCCGCTGAGCCGGTCGGGGGCGCCGCTGGTAGGAACGCCGCATGGCCTCCTGGAGCACAGCGGACGTCCCCGACCTGACCGGCCGGACGGTCGTCGTCACCGGCGCCAACAGCGGGATCGGGCTGGAGGCGGCGCGGGCGCTCGCGGCCGCGGGCGCGCACGTCGTCCTGGCCTGCCGGAACACGGCGAAGGGTGAGGCGGCCGCCGCCTCGCTCACCGGCTCGACCGAGGTCCGCGAGCTGGACCTGGCCGACCTGAGCTCGGTCGGCCGGTTCGCCGCGGACCTCGACCGTCCCGTCGACGTGCTCGTCAACAACGCCGGCCTGATGGCCGTGCCCGAGCAGCGGACGGCCGACGGGTTCGAGATGCAGATCGGCACGAACTTCCTCGGCCACTTCGCGCTGACGGGGCTGCTGCTGCCGCGGATCACCGACCGGGTGGTCACGCTGTCGAGCCTCATGCACCGCATCGGGCGGATCGACCTGGACGACCTGAACTGGGAGCGGCGCCGCTACCAGCGCTGGCTCGCGTACGGGCAGTCGAAGCTGGCGGACCTGATGTTCGCCTACGAGCTGCAGCACCGCTTCGTGGCCGCCGGATCGCTGCTGCGCTCGGTGGCCGCGCACCCCGGGTACGCGGCGACCAACCTGCAGACCCGCACCGGGACGGTCCAGGACCGGTTCATGGCGATCGCGAACCGGGTCGTCGCCCAGGACGCGGCCGCCGGGGCCCTGCCGACGCTGTACGCGGCCACGGTGCCGGACCTGCCCGGCGGCACCTACGTCGGGCCCGGCGGGCCGGGCGAGACCCGCGGCGCGCCGCGGCCGGTCGGGTCCGGCCGCGCCTCGCACGACCGCGCGGTGCAGCGGGCGCTCTGGGAGCGCGCCGAGGCACTCACCGGCGTGTCGATCGCCGTGCCCGTGCGGCGCTGAACACGGCCTGCAGACGGCCCTGCAGACAGTCCCGAGCACGGCGAAGGGGCGGCCCCTCCGGGTGGAGGGACCGCCCCTGTCGGACGTGCGGTGCGTCAGGCCTGCGGCTCGCCCTGCGGGCCGATCGCGAAGCGCAGCTCCTCCTGGCCCTGCTCGTTCGTGAAGGGCTGCACGTCGAGGACCTTGTCGTCGAGCACCTCGGCCGCCATCGGCTCGAGGAAGACGTTCAGCCCCTCGCCGGTCAGCACGGTGTCGCTCTGGTCCGCCTGCGCCGCCAGCGAGAGCTCGAGGCCCTGCTCCGGGTCGGTGGCCGCGATCCGCAGCCCCCCGCCGTCCGGCAGCTCGGCGTCCGTGGTCAGGGACTTGATGGCTTCTGCCGCGGTGTCGGTGATTGCCAGCATTCGAGCGACCGTACCGAGAACCGGCCAGGCGTGCAGACCAGGCTGTGAAGAGAATCGACCGCAGCCGGGCTACGCGGTCTTGTCGAGGGTGACCCGGTAGCCGAGGTTGTGGAGTTGGTGGATGAGCCGGTCGCGTT
>NZ_BSFQ01000050.1 GCF_027922425.1 Pseudonocardia halophobica
GCGCGGCGGTCGCGGCGAGCGCGGGCGCGCCGATCCCGGCGACGAGCAGCCCGGCCGCCAGCACCGCCCCTGCGAACGGGAGCAGCAGCGCGAAGCCGAGCACGGCGGCACCGCCCACGAGCGCGGCGGCGGTGGCCGGCAGCAGCACGCGGACGAGCAGGTCCTGCGGTGCGTCGGTGTCCGCGACGAGCCGGGTCAGCAGGTCGCCGCGGCGGTGCCGCGCGGTGGCGGCGGGGCCGAGCCGGACGAGGTCTGCCCAGACCCGGACGCGCAGCGCGCTGCCCACCCGGAGCGCGGCGTCGTGCGACACGAGCCGCTCGGCGTACCGGAACACGCCCTTGCCGAGGCCGAACGCGCGCACGCCCACGATCGCGACCATCAGCGTCAGCACCGGCGGCTGCAGGGCCGCGGCCGAGATGAGCCAGGCCGAGGTGGCGGTCAGCGCGACGCCCGAGCCGAGCGCCGCGGCGCCGAGCAGCACGGCCACGACCAGCCGGCCCCGCTGCCCGCGCGCGACGGACCGCAGCGGCGCGGAAGGGCCCGGCCGGGGCGCGTCGTCGGCCGGGGTCGGCTCCGGGCTTCGCGCACCTGGGGTCTGCGTGATCTCCTCCCCCGCGACGGGCGTGGGCGCGAGCGTGACGACCCGGTCGCACCGGGCCAGCAGCTCGGGCCGGTGGCTGACCAGCACGACGGTCCGACCGGCGGCGATCTCCGCGAGGCCGTCGCCGATCGCCGCCTCCGTGGCCGCGTCGACACCCTCGGTCGGTTCGTCGAGGAGCAGCAGCGGGCGGTCGGCGAGCACGGCACGGGCGAGGGCGACCCGGCGCCGTTGTCCGGTGGACAGGCCGGCGCCGTCCTCCCCGACGGGGGTGTCCGGTGGGACGTCGAGCCGGGCGAGCCCAGCGGCCCGCGCGACCGCGTCCGGTCCGGCGTCCGGATCGGCGAGCGCGATGTTCTCAGCAGCGGTGCCCGCGAGCAGCACGGGTCGCTGCGGCACCCACGCGACCCGGCGGCGCCAGGCGGCCGGGTCGACGTCGGCCAGGTCGGTCCCGCCGACCAGCACCCGGCCGGCGTCCGGCGTCCGCAGCCCGGCGAGGAGCTCCACCAGGGTCGTCTTGCCGCAGCCGCTGGGTCCGCGCACGCCGACGATCTCGCCGGGGTGCAGGGTCAGGTCGAGCCCGTCGAGGATCGGTGCGGCGCGGCCGTCGACCCGGATCCCGTCGAGCACGACGGGGTGCGTCGCGGGGTCCGGCGCCGCGGCCGGACCGGGAGGCGGGACCGGGGTGTCGAGCAGGTCGAGCGCGGCGGAGGCGGCGGCGGTGCCCGCGGCGGCGTCGTGGAAGCGCGCCCCGACCGCCCGCAACGGGAGGTAGACCTCGGGCGCGAGCAGCAGCACGAGCAGCCCCGTGGCGAGGTCGAGCGAGCCGCCGACCAGCCGGAGCCCGATGGAGACCGCGACCAGCGCCACCGACAGGGTCGCGACGAGCTCCAGGACCAGCGCCGACAGGAACGCCACGCGCAGGGTGCGCATCGTCGCCCGCCGGTAGGCCTCGGTCATCGTGCGCAGCCGGCCGGACTGGTGCCCCGCGCGGCCGAAGGCGACCAGCACGTCGAGTCCCGCGACGAGGTCGAGGAAGTGGTGCCCGAGCACGGCGAGCGTGCGCCAGCGCCGGGCCGTCGAGCGCTGCGTGTGCAGCCCCACGAGCACCGCGAACAGCGGGATCAGCGGCACCGTCAACCCCACGAGCAGCCCGGACAGCCAGTCGGCGGTGAGGATGCGGACCGCCAGGACGACCGGGACCACGGCCGCGACCAGCAGGGCCGGCAGGTAGCGGCCGAAGTAGGCCTCGAGGTCGTCGAGCCCGCGGGAGGTCAGCGTGGCGACCTCGCCGGCCGGGGGCAGGGCGCGGTGCCGCGGCCCGAGCCGGAGCACGTGCCCGACGACCTGGCTCCGCAGCTCCCGCACCACGTCGGCCGACGCCCGGTACGCCGCCACCTCGCCCGCCCAGGCGAGCCCGGCCCGTCCGGCGACGGCCAGGGCGGCGAACCCCAGCAGCGGCAGCAGCGCCGCGAGCCCGGCGCCGCCGAGGAACCCGTCGGCGACGACGGTCGCCAGGAGCTGGGCCTGCACCATCACCAGGAGCGCGGTCGCGACGGCGATCGCGAGGGCGGCCAGCACGAACCGGCGGGCCGCCGCGGCGTGGCGGAGCAGCCGCGGGTCGAGGGGCCGCCGGGCGGGATCGGGTGTCATCCGGCCCTCCGATCCCGGCTGCGCTCACGTCCGGTGATCACCCTCCCGGGCGACGGCGCGGCGTCGCGAGGGCACAGGGGCGGTCCGGGACGGGACCGATGCGGGCCGGGACAGGGACGAAGGTCCCGGCCCGGTGACGGGCGTCAGCGCCGCCAGCGGTTGCGGGCGAGCATGCCGGTGGCCCGGGTCTTGCCCTTCTCGCCGAACACCAGCTCGGAGAGCGCCTCGTAGATCTCCTCCGGCCGCGGCATGTAGTCGATCCGGTTCAGCGCCTGGATCTGGCCGGCGGACTCCACGATCAGCGTGCCGTAGCCCAGGAACCGGCCGCCGATGCTGCGCTCGAAGGTCAGGTCGGTGACCTTGCCCAGCGGCATCATGCCCACGCTGTGCGTGATGATCCCCTGCGCGAGCATCACGCGCTTGTCCGTGATGACGATCCGCTCGATCCACCAGAGGATCGAGTTCACCACGAAGCGCAGCACCGCGACCAGCGCCAGGTAGAAGGTCAGGTTGTCGACGAGCGCCTCGCCGAACCCGCCGGCCTCGCCGACCCGCCCCTGCAGCACCCGGTCGATCGCGATCATCGCGATGAGGAACAGCCCCGTCTGCGTGATGTGCGGGATCATGACGGCCCAGTGCTGCCGCACCCGGATGACCCGCCGCTCCGTGGGGAGCAGGTACTCGTCGATCTCCCGGGGGGCGAGCATCAGGGTGCCAGGCTGGAGAGGAAGCTCGTGATGTTCGTGCCGACGCCGTAGAGCCAGTTGCCGATGCCGTTGACGGCGCCCGAGGCGCCGCTGGGGTTCGTCACGATGAAGAACACAACCAGGGCGATGACGATCAGCCCGGTCAGCTTCTTGACGTTCACACGACCACCGTTCCGGCAGGAGGAGCTGGCAAGATCAGAAAATACCGACATCCCCGGCGTGAGGATACGGCCACGCGGGGAGCGTACCGTTTCGGCCGATGACCGAGGGTAGCCGACACGTCCCCTGTGTGGGGGCAATCCTGCACGATGCAGATGGCAGGTTACTGCTGATCAAACGGGGGACGGAGCCCGGGCGAGGGCTCTGGTCGCTCCCCGGCGGGCACGTCGAGCCGGGCGAGGACGACGCCGCCGCGCTCGTCCGCGAGATGGCCGAGGAGACCGGGCTGGCGGTGTCGGCGGGGCCGCACGTCGGCACCGTTCTCGTAGGGCCGTACCGGATCGCGGACTACCGCTGCACGCTCGTCGGGGGCACCCTCACCGCCGGCGACGACGCCGCCGACGCCCGCTGGGTCGACGCCGCCGAGTTCGCCGCGCTCCCCCTCGTCGACGGCCTCGCCGAGACCCTCGCGGGCTGGGCGGTCCTGCCGCGCTGAGCCTCCCCGAACGGACGAACGGCACCCTCGCTCGGATCTACCGGGCGAGAGTGCCGTTCGTCTCAGATCGACTCGGCCGGCTCAGGAGGCCGGGACCGGGCGGCCCGGCTGCTCGCCGCCGCGGGAGTCGCCGTAGCTGCGCTTGGGGACCATCACCTTGCGCCGGAAGGTGCACACGACGGTGCCGTCCTGCTTGTAGCCGCGCGTCTCCACGTAGACCACGCCGCGGTCGTCCTTCGACTTCGACTCGGTCTTGTCCAGGACCTCGGTCTCGCCGTAGATCGTGTCCCCGTGGAAGGTCGGCTTGGTGTGCTTCAGCGACTCGACCTCGAGGTTCGCGATCGCCTTGCCCGACACGTCCGGCACGGACATGCCCAGCAGCAGCGAGTAGATGTAGTTCCCGACGACGACGTTGCGCTTGAAGTCCGTCGTCTCCTCCGCGTAGTTCGCGTCCATGTGGAGGGGGTGGTGGTTCATCGTCAGGAGGCAGAAGAGGTGGTCGTCGTACTCGGTGACCGTCTTCCCGGGCCAGTGCTTGTACACCGCCCCGACCTCGAACTCCTCGTAGTAACGGCCGAACTGCAACGTTCTCGCCTCCATCGCCGACAATCCGTACGGCCGGGTAATCTAGCCGGTGGCCCGCTTCCCGAGAGGCGCGGCGCGATCACGGTCACGCACGAGGACCGCGAGTGGCGGAGGAGGTGACGCGCGATGGATCCGGCGCCAGGCAGTAGTACCGAGCGCGTCCCCGCCGCTCCCGTCGTGGGCTGAGTCACGCCCTGCGGCGTCCGGCGAGACGTGCCTTCCCCGCGTCCCCGCCCGTTCTCGCCGCAGGAGGTGCGCCGTGCCGCCCCTGTCCTCCCTCCGCCCCGCCATCAAGGCGGCCGGCTCGCGTGCCCGCCTGGGTCGCAACGCCCACACCAGCGTGCTGCCGCGGCTGCGTGTACCCGTCTCGGCCTACGTGGTCGACTGCGGCGTGTACGTCGACGGCGAGCGGCTGCCCGGTCGCTGGACGCACGACGCGGCCATCGACGAGGTCCGCGAGCGCGGCGAGGGCTTCGTCTGGATCGGGCTGCACGAGCCCACCGAGGACCAGATCACCGGCATCGCCGAGACCTACGGGCTGCACGAGCTGGCCGTCGAGGACGCGGTGCACGCGCACAACCGGCCGAAGCTCGAGCGCTACGACGACACGCTGTTCATGGTGCTCAAGACCGTGAGCTACGTCGGGCACGTCGAGCCGACCACCAGCAACGAGATCGTCGAGACGGGCGAGGTGCAGGCCTTCGTCGGCCGGGACTTCGTGGTCACGGTCCGGCACGGCAAGCACACCGGCCTCGCGGCGGTGCGGCGCAAGCTGGAGGAGGACGCCGAGCAGCTCGCCCTCGGCCCGGCGGCGGTGCTGCACGCCATCGCCGACCACGTCGTCGACACCTACCTCGAGGTCACCGAGGCGATCGAGGACGACATCGACGAGCTCGAGGCCGAGGTCTTCGCCCCGCGCACCACGATGGATCCCGAGCAGATCTACGTGATGAAGCGCGAGATCCTCGAGCTGCGCCGCGCCGTCACCCCGCTGCTCAAGCCGCTGCACAAGATCACCGAGGGGTACAGCTCGCTCATCCCGCACGAGGTCCGCAGCTACTTCCGGGACGTCGAGGACCACCTGTCCGGGGTCGCCGAGCGCGTCGCGGGCTTCAACGAGCTCCTCACGACGCTGGTCGACGCCGTGCTGGCCAAGGTGTCCATGCGGCAGAACTCCGACATGCGCAAGATCACCGCGTACGCCGCGCTGATCACCGTGCCCACGATGGTCGCCGGCATCTACGGGATGAACTTCGACTACATGCCCGAGCTGCACTGGCAGTTCGGCTACCCCCTCGTGATCATGATCATCGTGCTGGCCTGCGGGCTGCTCTACCGCAACTTCCGCAAGAACAACTGGCTCTGACGGCACATCCGGCGCACGGTCGGCTCGACTCGGCTCAGCCGAGCTCGGTACGGAGCCGGACCGGGCGGGAGATGATGCTGCCCACCGGCGAGGTGGGGACCACGGCCGTGAAGAGCTCCTCGAGCTGCTCCCGCGTGGCGGTGGGCGCCCTGAGCGACACGGTCGCCCGGACGTCGGTGTAGCCCGGCCAGACCTCGTCCGGGTCGCGGAGCCCGAAGAAGCCCTGCAGGTCGAGCTCGCCCTCGATCTCGATGTCCACACCCTCGAGCTCGATCCCCCGCAGGGCCGCGTTGGCGACGAACCCGGTGGTGAGGCAGCAGCCGTAAGCACCGAGCACGACCTCCACCATGTTCGGAGCGCTGTCGGAGCCGCCGAGCACGGTGGGCTCGTCCATCGGAACGACATGCTCCTTGTCCGGGCGCGCGATCACGGCACGGCTGCGCAGGCCCTTCTCCCACCGGGTGCCCGCCTTCCACACGGTCGCACCGGCCTCGGGCTCCGAGCGCACCCTGTCGATGAGCTCGGTGAGCACGCCTGCGTCGAAGCCCAGATCCACCTTCATCAGACGCCTCCTCGGGTCCGCGGGCAGAACAGGGTACGGCGGGGATCTTGTCCGGGCCACCACCGCGCCCCGGAGCTTCGGGGCAGCGGAGGTCGGGTTCGACTCGCGGATCGGCCGGACCTGGCTAGCCTTCGACCCGTGTCGAAGCGCCGCCCCGTCACCCCCCTCCGCCTGCTGCGCACTCCCCCGTGGGCGGAGCAGGAGCCGTCCTGGCGGGGGGCCAGCCCCGCGCTGATCCGCGCCGCGACCGAGCGGGCGGCCGCACGGCCGTCGGGCGGCTGGGTGGTGCTCGCCGCCAGCCGGGAGGTGCGCCCCGGGAAGGCGTTCGGGCGGACGGTGGCCGGTCGCGAGCTCGTGGCCTGGCGGGACGCGGCAGGCGCGCTGCACGTCGGGCCGGGCGCCTGTCCGCACCTCGGGGCCGCGCTCTGCGACGCCCCGGTCCACGACGGGCAGCTCATCTGCCGGTGGCACGGGCTCGCCCTCGGCGCCGGCGGGCGACCCGGCTGGTCGCCGCTGCCCGCGCACGACGACGGCGTGCTGGCCTGGGTCCGGCTCGACGACCTGCTGGCCCCCGGCGAGAGCCCCACCGGAGCGCCCGTGCTGGGCCCGCGGCCGCCCGCCGAGGGGTCGTTCGCCGCCGTCGCGACGGTGATCGGGCGGTGCGAGCCGCAGGACGTGGTCGCCAACCGGCTCGACCCGTGGCACGGCGCCTGGTTCCACCCCTACTCGTTCGCGTCGCTGCGGGTGCTCGACGCCCCCTCCCCCGGGGTCACCGAGGCCGAGGACCGGTTCCTCGTGGAGGTCAGCTTCCGGGTCGCCGGGCGGATCGGGGTGCCGGTGCACGCCGCGTTCAGCTGCCCCGAGCCGCGCACGGTCACGATGGAGATCGTCGACGGCGAGGGCACCGGCAGCGTGGTCGAGACGCACGCGACGCCGCTCGGCCCCGGTCCCGACGGTGCGCCCCGCACGGCGGTGATCGAGGCGGTCGTGGCGTACTCGGACCGGGGCGGGTTCGCGCAGGTCGCGAAGGTGGGCGGGGCGCTGCGCCCACTGGTCCGCGCCACCGCCGCCCGGCTGTGGAAGGACGACATCGCCTACGCGGAGCGGCGGTACACGGTCCGGACGCGGTAGGCGCTACTCGCGCTGCTCGGCTCCGACCCCGGAATCGGCCACGGCAGCGTCCTTCGGGTCGCCCTCGGCAGCGTCCTCCGGGTCGCCCCCGCGCGTGGCCTCCCGCTCGGCCCGGCGCAGCCAGGGCGAGCCGGGCGGCTCGGCCTGGGCGGCGCCGCGGCGCGACCCGCGGAAGAGGTTGCGGACGCGGCGGGTCGCCGCAGCGCGCGGCGCCTCCTCCCGGGGCTCCGGCTCCTCCCTGGGCTCCGGGTCCCGCCTGGGCTCCGGGTCCTGCCTGGGCTCCGCGTCCTGCCTGGGCTCCGGGTCCTGCCCGACGAGCTCGTCGGGTTCGGCGCGCTCAGTGGGCTCGCCGGAAGCGGTGGCCTCGGCGGGTTCCGTGCGCTCGCCGGAGGCGGCGGGCTCGGCGGGCTCCGTGCGCACCGTGCGCACCGTGCGCTCGGTCGATTCGGCGGGCTCGGTCGATCCAGCGGGCTCGGTGGGTTCGACGGGCCGGCCCGCGTCGGCGTCCTCGGCGACGGTCGGGGCGTCGACGATCCCGGTCCGCGCGACCGCGTCCGCCTCGACGGGCGGCGCCGGAGCCTCCCGCTCCACCACCTCCGTCGGCTCCTCGCGCGGCGGCTCCTGGCGGTGCTGTTCGGTCTCCGCGCTCTCCGCCCGGCCGGACCGCTGCCCCTCCTCCTCGACCACCGGCATCCCCACGGGCGGCGTCTCGGCGTCCGCGTCGGCGTGGGTGAACAGCACCGTCTCGTCCGGGTCGTCGAGGTACTGCGTGCCGTCGAGGTCGTGGTTGTCCTCGAACTCGTCCATGTCCGCGTACGAGGTGGGGCCGTCGTCGTCGGTGTCGATGGAGCCGAGGTCGGAGTCGGGGTCGGCGCCCCCGTCCCGCGCCGCGTAGCCGGCCTCGTCCTCCTCCTCGTCGAGGTCGAAGACGTCGCCCCGGTCGTCGGCGGGCTCCTCCCGCCGCGACACCGGGCCCCACTCGCGCCGTTCCGACGGGCTCGGCCGCGGCGCCGGGACCGGCGCCGACGCCGCGGGCGGGGTGTCGGTGCCGCGGTCCGCCCAGGAGTCCGTGCCGGGGTCCCCGGAGTCGAGGTCGTCGAGCGGTTCGTCGGGCTCGTCCTCCGGCTTGCGCCCGAGGAAGGTGTGGAGGATGTGCTCCTGCCAGCCGCCGACCGTCTGGACCCGGACGTCCGTGAACCCGGCGACCTGGAGCCGCTCCTTGAACATCGACGGGGAGTCGAACCGCAGCACCGAGTGCCACAGGTACGACGCCATCCCCGGCACCCGCCCGCGCATCCGGATCCGCGGCAGGTAGTCCAGCCAGCACGCCGCGGTCCAGCGCGTCCGGGCCGCGCGGTCGCCGCGCACCGAGTACTCGTGCACCGCCAGCGGCGCCCCCGGCTTGAGCAGCTCCAGGAGGTAGTCGAGGGTGTCGTCGAGGTTGCGCTGGTGGCGCATCTGGAACACGACGAGGATCCCGTCGAACCGCGGCTCGATGCCCTCGGCGCGCAGGGCGTCGTCGAGCGTGCCGAGGGTGCCGTGCAGGAACCGGTAGTCCGGTGCCCAGTCCAGCCGCCGCGCGGTGCCGACGAGCTCCGCGGACTCGTCGACGGCCACGACCTTCCATCCCGGCGCCTCGTCGACGACCCCCTGCACCGGCGCCCCGCTGCCGCAGCCCAGGACCAGCAGCGTGCGCTTGCGCCCGCTCAGGCCCATCCGGTGGATCGTGGTCCGCAGCTGCGCGCGGTAGGCGTCGCTGTTGCGGACGATCCGGTCGAAGGCCCGGGCGGGCTGGTCCAGGGCGGTGTCGGCCGCCGGCAGGACGGTCTCCGGCGCGCTGGTGTCCGTTCCGCTCACCCGCACGATCCTGGCCCATGGAAGGCCGCCGCCCAAGGGGACGCGCGCCGGGACGGGAGCGAATAGGCTGGTCGGGCGATGGTGCGAACCCTGGCGGTGGCCGACGAGGAGATCCCCGGACTGCGTTGCGGCGCGGCCCGGCGCGGCGCCGTCGACCTCGTGCTGGCCGCGGGCGACCTGCCCTTCGACTACCTGGCTGCAATCGCGGACGACGTGGACCGGCCCGCCGTGATGGTCCCCGGCAACCACGACCGCGACCTGAGCGGCTTCCGCCAGCGCCGCGGGCTGTGGACCAGCGCCGGGCACCCCTGCGAATGGCCCGGCCCGGCCGGCTTCGAGAACGCCGACGGCCGGATCGTCGACGCCGGCGGGCTGCGGATCGCCGGGCTCGGCGGCTGCCTGCGCTACCGGGCCGGCCCCAACCAGTGGACCGAGGCCGAGCAGACGCGGCGGGCGAAGCGGCTCGTCCGGCTGGCGAAGCGGGCCCGGCGCAAGGACGGCAGGGGCGTCGACGTCCTGCTCACGCACGCCCCGCCCCGGCACTGCGGCGACCGCGAGGACGGCCCGCACCGCGGCTTCGTCTGCCTGCACGGGGTGGTCGCGCAGCTGCAGCCGCGGTTCCTGGTGCACGGTCACATCCACCCCTACGGTGAGCCCGTACCGGACCGGATGCTCGGCACCACCCGGGTCGTCAACGTCGTCGGCAGGAAGGTGCTGGACCTCTAGTGGAGACGGGTTTCCCGCAGGCCGACGCGGAGCACGACTTCCTCCGCCAGCGCCGCCGGCAGGTGCTCTCGCGTCTGGTGGCGTGGCTGCGCCACGAACCCGACGACGTCTCGGAGATCCTCCCGTTCGACGAGGTGGTGGCCGCCCTGGGCCGCACGGGCGAGCGTCGCCTGCCGGGCATCCACATCGTGGAGCTGGACACGATCGTCGGCAGCGTGGACCGCACCACGGACTTCGACCGCTGGTTCCGGCCGCGCAGCCGGCACAGCCGGGAGCGCTGGGAGCGGCTGGCCCGGGCGCAGCGGCGCGGCGAGACGATCCCGCCCGTGGACCTGTACCGGGTGGGCGGGCTGCACTTCGTCCGGGACGGGCACCACCGGGTCTCGGTCGCCCACGCCCTGGGCCTGCGCACGATCGACGCGCTGATCACCGAGGTCACCACGAAGATCGACCCGAACGGCATCGTGCACCGCGGCGACCTCATCACGAAGGACCTGCGGCGCGTCTTCCTCGACCGCGTCCCGCTCGGCCGCACCCAGCTGGCCACGATCGAGGTCGGCGACGCCTGGAACTACGCGGAGCTGTCCGAGACCGTCGAGGCGTGGGGCTTCCGGCTGATGCAGAGCGAGGGCCGCTACCTCGACCGCGAGACCGTCGCCCGCCGCTGGTGGGCCGAGGAGTACCGCCCGGTGGTGCGGCTGCTCGCCCAGGCCGCGCTGATCGGCGACCGCACCGAGACGGACGCCTACCTGCACCTCGCCTGCCAGCGCTACCGCCTGCTGCGCACCCACCGCTGGGACGACGACGTGGTCGAGCGGCTCCGCGCGAACCCCGGCTGACCCCGTGAGTGGCAACTGCCCCTAGCGGGGCAGTTGCCACTCACGACCCCCGCCGAGCTGCGGAAACCTCAGTTGCCGCCGAAGGCCGAGTCGAACGCTGCCCCGGGCGGGTCAAACAGGTTGCGCCGCACGAACGCCAGCGCGTCCGGCGCCCCGATCAGCCGGTCCATGCCGGCGTCCTCCCACTCGATCGACACGGGCCCGTCGTAGCCGATGGTGTTGAGCATCCGGAAGCACGCCTCCCACGGCACGTCGCCGTGCCCGGTGGACACGAAGTCCCACCCGCGCCGCGGGTCCGCCCACGGCAGGTGCGAGCCCATCCGCCCGTTGCGCCCGTTGCCGACCTGGCGCTTCGCGTCCTTGCAGTCGACGTGGTAGATCCGGTCCCGGAAGTCCCACAGGAACCCGACCGGATCGAGGTCCTGCCACACGAAGTGGCTCGGGTCCCAGTTCAGCCCGAACGCCTCCCGGTGCCCGACGGCCTCCAGCGCCGCGACCGTCGTCCAGTAGTCGTAGGCGATCTCCGACGGGTGCACCTCGTGCGCGAACCGGACGCCCACCTCGTCGAACACGTCGAGGATCGGGTTCCAGCGGTCGGCGAAGTCCCGGTAGCCCGCGTCCACCATGGACTGTGGCACGGGCGGGAACATCGCGACGGTCTTCCAGATGGCGGAGCCGGTGAACCCGACGACCGTGCGCACCCCGAGCTTCGCCGCCGCCCGGGCGGTCACCTGCATCGCCTCGGCCGCCCGCTGCCGCACCCCCTCGGGCTCGCCGTCGCCCCACACCCGCGCGGGCACGATCCCCTTGTGCCGCTCGTCGATCGGGTCGTCGCAGACCGCCTGGCCGGTGAGGTGGTTGGAGATCGCGTACACCCGCAGCCCGTGCTTCTCCAGGATGTCCAGCCGCTCCTGCACGTACCGGTCGTCCTCGACGGCCGCCCACGGGTCGAAGTGGTCGCCCCAGCAGGCGATCTCCAGTCCGTCGTAGCCCCACTCCCCCGCCAGCCGCGCCACCTCGGTGAAGGGCAGGTCGGCCCACTGCCCGGTGAACAGCGTGACCGGTCTCATGACGCGTCCCCCTCGATCGTCTCCCAGCAGCTGCCCCCGGCCGCGGACCGTTCGACCGCGTCGAGCACCAGCTGCACCTGCAGCCCGTCGGCGAACGACGGCGTCGGGTCGGTCCCCGCCGCCAGGTCGCGCACCAGGTCCGCCATTTCGTGCACGAAGGTGTGCTCGTAGCCGAGCCCGTGCCCCGGCGGCCACCACGCCTCCATGTACGGGTGGGTCGGCTCGGTGACGTGGATGCGCCGGAAGCCGGCGGTGTCGGGCGCCTCGGTGCCGTCGTGGAACCAGAGCTCGTTCATCGCCTCGAAGTCGAACGCCAGCGAGCCCGACCCGCCGTTGACCTCCAGCCGCAGGCCGTTCTTGCGCCCGGTCGCGAAGCGGGTGGCCTCGAACGAGGCGACCGCGCCGCCGGCGAAGCGGCCGAGGAAGAGGGCCGCGTCGTCGACGGTCACCGGCCCGCGCTGGGCACCGCCGGCCCCGGACAGGCCGCCGGACGCGGTCGCCAGCGGCCGCTCCTTCACGAACGTCTCGGTGAGTGCGGAGACGCCGGTGAGCCGGTCGCCCACGACGTACTGCGCGAGGTCCACGATGTGCGCGCCGATGTCGCCGAGCGCCCCCGAGCCGGCCTTGTCCCGCTGCAGCCGCCAGACCAGCGGGAACTCCGGGTCGACGATCCAGTCCTGCAGGTACACCGCGCGCACGTGCCGCACCGGGCCGATCCGGCCCTGCTCCACCAGCCGCCGGGCCAGCGCGATCGCTGGCACCCGGCGGTAGTTGAACCCGACCATCGAGCGCGCCCCGCGGGCCCGCGCCCGCTCCGCCGCCGCGACCATGGCCCGCGCCTCGTCGACGCTGTTGGCCAACGGCTTCTCGCACAGCACGTGCTTGCCGGCGTCGAGTGCCGCGATCGCGATCTCCGCGTGCGTGTCGCCGGGCGTGCAGACGTCGACGAGCGCGACGTCGTCCCGGGTCAGCAGCTGCTTCCAGTCGGTCTCGACGGACCGCCAGCCGAGCCTCGCCGCGGCCGCCCGCGCCGCCGCGGGGTCGCGGCCGCACAGGACCGCCATGTCGGGGGCGAGCGGGAGGTCGAACACGTGCGCCGCCGAGCGCCACGCCTGCGAGTGCGCCGCGCCCATGAAGGCGTAGCCGATCATGCCGACGCCGAGCGGAGGAGTCACGACTCGAAGCCCAGCGGCAGGTAGTCGGCCACGTTCTCCTTGGTGATGGTCGCCGAGGCCAGCGTGATCGACGTCGGGACCTCCTTCTCCACCAGGTCGCTCATGCCGCGGTTCTGCGCGACGAGCCGGGCCAGCGCGATGGCCGACGACGCCATGGTCGGGCTGTAGGTCACCGTCGCCTTGAGCACGGTGTTGTCGGCCTGGATGTCCCGCATCGCGTTGGCCGAGCCGGCCCCGCCGACCATGAAGAACTCGTTGCGCCCCGCCTGGTTGATCGCGGCGAGCACGCCGATGCCCTGGTCGTCGTCGTGGTTCCAGAGGGCGTCGAGCTTCGGTGCGGCCTGCAGCAGGTTCGCCGTGACCCGCTGCCCGCCCTGCGCGGTGAAGTCCGCGGCCTGCCGCGGGCCGACCGCGTAGCCGTAGGAGGCCAGGGCGTCGGAGAAGCCCTTGCTGCGTTCCTGGGTCAGCGGGAGGTTGTCGATGCCCGCGACCTCGCCGATGACCGGGTTCGTGACGTTCGCGGCGCGGAGCCGCTCGCCGATGTAGGTCCCGGCGCTGACGCCCATGCCGTAGTTGTCGCCGCCGATCCACGTCCGGTAGGCCAGCGGCGAGTCGAAGATGCGGTCGAGGTTGATGACCGGGATGTCGGCGTCCATCGCGCGGCGGCCGAGACTGGTGAGCTGGCTGCCGTCGTTGGGCAGGATGACCAGCGCGTCGACCTTCTGGTTGATCAGCGTCTCCACGGCGGCGATCTGCTGGGCGACGTCGTTGGTCGGGTTGACGGGGGCGAAGGTCACGTCGGGGTACTGCTCGGCCTGCGCCTTCGCGTTGTTCGCGATCGCCGCGATCCAGCCGTGGTCGGCCGCGGGCGCGGAGAACCCGATGGTGACCGGGGCGCCCGGCGTGGCGTTGTCGCCGCCGGCCGCGGCGACGTTGGCGCCGGACCCGCTGGACGGGGCCTCGTTGCTCGTGCACGCCGCCACCGTGGCGACCGTGCCGACGCCGAGCGCCGCGAGGAAGCCGCGGCGGCCGAGGCCCCCGGGCAGCAGGGAATCGGTCATGGCTCTCGCGCTCCTTTGCGGGACAGCGGGTCGGGCGGGTCGGGTGGGCCGGTCAGGTGGTGGACGAGCGCCGGGCGCGGGCCTGGATGAGCACCGCGACGACGATGATCGCGCCCTTGGCGATGTTCTGGACCTCGATGGCCAGGTTGTTCAGCACGAACAGGTTGGTGATCACCGTGAACACCAGGACGCCGAGGATGGAGCCGATCAGCGTCCCGCGGCCGCCGGTGAGCAGCGTGCCGCCGATGATCACCGCGGCGATGGCGTCGAGCTCGTAGAGCGTGCCGTGGGTGCTCGAGCCGGTCGTGGTGAGCGAGGCGATCATGATCGCCGCGATGCCGCAGCACAGCCCCGAGACGACGTAGAGCAGCACGGTGTGCCGCCGCACGTCCACGCCCGCCAGCCGCGCCGCCTCGGGGTTGCCGCCGATCGCGAAGGTGCGGCGGCCGAAGGTGGTGCGGTTCAGCACGACCCAGCCGACGGCGATGACCACGGCGAAGATGTAGACGAGCAGCGGGATGCCGAGGATCCGGGTGCTCGCGATGGCCGCGATCACGGGGTCCGTGACGATCTGGCTGCGCCGCCCGGAGATCAGCTCCGCCAGGCCCTGCGCGGAGATCAGCATGGCCAGCGTGGCGATGAACGGGACGATCCGGCCGTACGCGATCAGCACGCCGTTGATCAGCCCCGCGCCGACCCCCACCGCCAGCGCGCAGAAGATCATCACGAGCGCGCCGAACGACTGCGTGGCCACCGTCGTGGCCCACACCGACGCCAGCGCCATCACCTTGCCGACGGACAGGTCGATGCCGCCGCCGATGATCACGAACGTCACGCCGACCGTCAGGACCCCGATGATCGACGCCGAGGTCAGCACGGTCAGCAGGTTCGACGCCGTCGGGAAGGTCTGCGGCGCCGTCACCACGCCGACCACCGCGAGCAGCACCAGCACGGCGACGAGACCCATGTTGCGCCCGATGCCGCCCTCGAACAGCAGCCGCACCACGCGGGACGGTTCCGGCCGCGCCGGCGGGTGGGCCTCCGGTGCCTCCGGCGCTCGCGCCTCGGAGGTCGGGCTCGGCTCGTTCACGATCCCGCCCCCGCGGTCGGCCGTCCGTCGGCGGTCATGTCGGCTCCTTCCATCACCAGGTCGAGCACCCGGTGCTCGTCGAGCTCGGCGGCCGGGCCCGCGTGCACGATCCGGCCCTCCCGCACGACGAGCACCCGGTCGGCCAGCCCGAGCACCTCGGGCACCTCGCTGGAGACCAGCACCACCGCGACGCCCTCGCCCGCGAGCCGACGGACCAGCGCGTAGATCTCGCTGCGGGCGCCGACGTCGACGCCGCGGGTGGGCTCGTCGAGCAGCAGGACGGTGCATCCGTGCAGCAGCCAGCGGGCCAGGACGACCTTCTGCTGGTTGCCGCCCGAGAGCGTGCGGGCGGGCCGGCGCGGATCGGCGGGCCGGACGTCGAGCTGCGCGGTGACCACGCCGGCGTCGGCCAGCTCGGCCTCGCCGCCGAGGAACCCGCCGCGCGCGAAGCGGCGCAGGGCCGGGAGGGAGACGTTGCGCATCACCGGCTCGTCGAGCAGCAGCGCCTGGGTCTTGCGTTCCTCCGGGCACAGCCCGAGCCCCGCCCGCACCGCGGCGGGCACGGACCCGCGGGGCAGCGCCCGGCCGCGCACCCGGATCTCGCCGGCGTCCGCGCGCCGGGCGCCGTAGACCGTCTCGAGGATCTCCGAGCGGCCGGAGCCGACCAGGCCGGCGAGGCCCACCACCTCCCCCGCCCGCACGGTGAACGAGACGCCGGAGAACTCGGTCCCGCGGCCCAGGCCGTCGACCTCGAGGACGACCTCGCCGACCTCGCCCGTCGACGGCGGGAACACGTACTCGAGCGAGCGGCCGGTCATCAGCCGGATGACGTCCGCGGTCGGGGTGGTCCGGGCGGGGAGGTTCCGGGCGACCGTCCGGCCGTCCTTGAGCACGGTCACGCGGTCGCCGATCTCGCGGATCTCCTCGAGCCGGTGCGAGATGTAGACGACGGCGACGCCGTCCGCGGTGAGCTCGCGGATCACGCGGAAGAGGTTGCGCACCTCCTCCGGGTCGAGCACCGCCGACGGCTCGTCCATGACGATCAGGCGGGCGTCGCGGGCCAGCGCGCGGGCCATGCTGACGATCTGCTGGCCGGCGGCGGACAGGTCGCCCAGCTCGCGGCGCGGCGGGATCTCGGGGTGGCCGAGCCGCGTCAGCAGCCGGCGGGCGATCTTCTCGGCGTCGCGGGGGCGGGTGAAGCCCAGCCGGGCGGGCTCGTGGCCGAGCACGACGTTCTCCGCGACCGACAGCCCGGGGACGAGGTCGAGCTCCTGGTGGATGGTGGCGATGCCCGCGGCGTCGGCGGCGTGCGGCGAGCCGAAGGTGACCGTGTCGCCGTCCCAGGTGATCGCGCCGGCGTCGGGGCGGTGGGCACCGGCCAGCACCTTGATCAGCGTCGACTTGCCGGCCCCGTTCTGCCCGAGCAGGCAGTGGACCTCGCCGGCGGCGACGTCGAGGTCGACGCCGTCGAGCGCGCGCACACCGGGGAAGGTCTTCACGATCCCGCGCATCGTCAGCAGTGACGCCACGAGGGGAAAGTAGAAGCGTTGACCAGCGCCGTACAACGACCGAATAATGCCCTTTCGCGCTATTTATCGGACGATATCGGGGCGTGACAATGGCGTTGCCGCACTCGACCACGGCCCGGCCTCCGCTGCCGGGTCCCGCACTGCTGCCCCCGTTGCGGCTCAGCGCCCCGCCGCAGTCCGGGCGCATCGACCCGGCGCTGCTGCTCAGCACCGTCGCCCGGCTGGTCGCGTCGGACACCGCGGTGAGCAAGGCCGACCTGGTCGCCGCGACCGGCCTGGCCAGGACCACGGTGAGCACCGCGGTCGACGGGCTGCTCGCCGGCGGGCTCCTCCGGCTCGACGGGCTGCGGCCGACGGCCGGCCGGGGCCGCCCCGCCGAGCGGCTCGCGCTGGCCGCGGAGGGCGGCCAGGTGCTGCTCGCGGACGTCGGCGCGCGGGGTGCGCACCTCGCCGTGACCGACCTCGCCCAGCGGGTGCTCGCCCACACCCACGTCGACCTCGACGTCACGGACGGGCCGGACACCGTGCTCCGGACGGTGGAGACGGAGCTCACCCGGCTCCGTACGGGATCGGCCGTCCCGGCGCGGGCGGTCGTGATCGGCCTGCCCGGGCCGGTCGACAACCACCTCGGGATCCCGGTGCGGCCGCCGATCATGCCCGGCTGGCACGCCTACCCGGTGACGGCCCGGCTCCAGCAGACCTTCGGCTGCCCGGCCGTGCTGGAGAACGACGTCAACCTGCGCGCGCTCGGCGAGGCCCGGGCGTTGCCCGCCGACCAGGTTCCCCTGCTGTTCGTCAAGGTCGGGACGGGCATCGGCGGCGGGCTCGTGACCGGCGGCGGCTCGCTGCACCACGGTGCGGACGGCGCGGCCGGCGACATCGGGCACGTCCGGGTGCGCGGGGCGCCCGACGACGCGTGCGTGTGCGGCAACGTCGGCTGCATCGAGGCCGTCGCCTCGGCCGGGGCCATCGCGCGCCGGCTGGGCGGCCGCGGCGAGGTGCCCTCGATCGCCGACCTGCGGGCGATGCTGGGGCGCGGCGACGCGCGAGCGGTCGCGGCGGTGCGCGAGGCGGCCGGGTTGATCGGCGAGCTCGTCGCGACGCTCGTCCACCTCTACAACCCGGCGCGGGTGACGATCGGCGGCTCCCTCACCGCCGCCAGCGACGAGCTGCTCGCCGGGGTCCGCAGCGTGGTCTACCAGCGCGCGTTACCCCTCGCAACGCGCAACCTGGTGCTGACCAACAGCGTGCTCGGGGAGTACGCGGGCGTCGCCGGCGCCACGGTCCTCGGCATCGAGCGGGTGCTCTCCGCGGAGTCGATCGGCCTCCTCCTCCCCGCCCCCTGACCCGCTCTCCCCTCCCGCGAGTCGGGACGTCCGGCAGCGCGAGTCGGGACTTCCGAGCGCGCGAGTCGGGAGATCCTGCATCTCACGACTCGCGCTGCAGGATCTCCCGGCTCGCGGGACGGGATCAGACGGTGGCGGGGGCGGCCTCGCTCGCAGTCAGGTTCTTCCCGTTCTTCGGGTCGAACACCTGCAGCTTCGAGGTGTCCACCCACACGTCGACGGACTGGCCCTCGCTGGCCCCCGACGCGGCGGACAGGCGGGTGACCAGCTGGCCCGCGTCGCCGCCCGGGACGTCCGCGGTGCCGGCGTCGGCGGCCAGCTCGGCGAGCTCGTCGGAGGTCGCCTGCTCCTCGATCGTGAAGTAGGCGAACTTGTCCGAGCCCATCGACTCCAGCACGTCGACCTGGGCGGAGAACGTGGAGCCCTGGTGGCGGATGCCCTCCTCGATCAGGGCGGCGTCCTCGAAGTGCTCCGGCCGGATGCCGACGATCACGTCCCGCTCCGCGCCCGACGAGGACAGCGTCTGCCGCACCTGGTCGGACAGCGCGAGGTCGCCGAGGGCCGTGCGGAGCGAGTCGTTCTCCAGCCGCGCCGGCAGGAAGTTCATGGCCGGCGAGCCGATGAAGCCGGCGACGAACAGGTTGGCCGGGTGGTCGTACAGGTGCTGCGGCGAGCCGATCTGCTGCACCACGCCGCTGCGCATGACGACGATCCGGTCGCCGAGCGTCATAGCCTCGGTCTGGTCGTGCGTGACGTAGACCGTGGTCGTCTCCAGCCGCTGCTGCAGCTTGGAGACCATCGTCCGCATCTGGACGCGCAGCTTGGCGTCGAGGTTCGACAGCGGCTCGTCCATGAGGAAGGCCTTGGGGCTGCGGACGATCGCGCGGCCCATCGCGACGCGCTGGCGCTGGCCGCCGGACATGTTGGCGGGCTTGCGGTCCAGGTGTTGGGTGAGGTCGAGGATCTTCGCGGCGTCGGTGACCTTCCGGTCGATCTCCGCCTTGTCGACCTTGGCCAGCTTGAGCGGGAAGGCCATGTTCTCCCGCACCGTCATGTGCGGGTAGAGCGCGTAGGACTGGAACACCATCGCGATGTCGCGGTCCTTGGGGGCGCGCTCGTTCATGCGCTGACCGCCGATGCGCAGCTCGCCGTCCGAGATGTCCTCGAGCCCGGCGATCATGTTCAGCGTCGTGGACTTCCCGCAGCCGGAGGGGCCGACGAGGATGATGAACTCGCCGTCGGCGATCTCGATGTTGACGTCGTCGGCGCCGAGGGTGCCGTCGGGGTAACGCTTGTAGACGTGGTCCAGGACGATGTCGGCCATCGGGTTATCCCTTCACTGCGCCGGAGGTCAGCCCGGCGACGATCCGGCGCTGGAAGAACAGCACGAAGACGATGATCGGAATGGTGAGCAGCACGGCCGCGGCCGCGATCGACCCGGTCGGCTCCGCGAACTGCGAGGCGCCGGTGAAGTTCGCGATCGCCACCGTCGCCGTCTGCGAGCGGCTGGTCGACGTCAGCGAGATCGCGAACAGGAAGTCGTTCCAGCAGAAGATGAACACGAGGATCGCCGTGGTGAACACGCCCGGCGCGGCCAGCGGGACGATGACCGAGCGGAAGGCCTGCAGCGGCGTGGCGCCGTCCATCTTCGCCGCCTTCTCCAGCTCCCACGGGATCTCCCGGAAGAACGCGGACAGCGTGTAGATCGCCAGCGGCAGCGCGAACGTGATGTACGGCAGGATCAGACCGAGCCAGGTGTCGAAGATGCCGATCCCGCGGAAGATGTCGAACAGCGGGCTGACCAGCGAGATCTGCGGGAACATCGCGATGAGCAGCGAGACGCCGACGAGGACCTTCTTGCCCGGGAAGTCCAGGCGGGCGATGGCGTAGGCCGCCATGGTCCCGATCACGACCGCGAGCACCGTGGAGATCAGCGCGATGCCGATGGAGTTCCGCAGCGCCGCCGTGAACAGGCCGATCTGGAAGATCTGCGCGTAGTTGTCGAGCGTCCAGCTGCGCGGGAAGAAGTTCCCGTCCGTGATCGTGTCGGTGGTCTTGAAGCTCAGCGACAGGATCCACAGCACCGGCACCAGCGCGTAGAGCAGCACGACCAGGTCGGCGACCGCCCACCAGGTCTTCTTCTGCCCCTCGGACATGCCCGCGCCCTTGGACGAGCCCTTCGCCGGGGCGGCCGGCCGGGACTCCACTGCGGTGGCCATCAGCGCTTCCCCTCGTCGGACCCGGGCGCCGCGGCCCCGAATATCTTGATGAACAGGAACGCGATCAGAGCGACGGCGATGAAGATCAGCACGCTGATCGCCGAGCCGATGCCCAGGTTGAAGGCCTTGAACAGGTTGTCGTAGCCGAGCATCGACACCGAGCCGGTGCCGTTGGAGCCCTGCGTGAGGATGTAGATGTTGTCGAACACGCGGAAGGCGTCGAGCGTGCGGAACAGCAGCGCGACCAGGATGGCCGGCTTCATCATCGGCAGGATGATCCGGGTCAGCCGCTGCCACGGGCCGGCGCCGTCGACCTGGGCGGCCTTGAGCAGGTCGTCCGGCACGAGGGCGAGGCCGGCCATCAGCAGCAGCGCCATGAACGGCGTGGTCTTCCAGACCTCGGCCAGGATGATCAGCAGGATCGCCGACACCTGCCCGGTCAGCGGCGCGGCGCCCTCGGGCAGCATCGCCGCCAGGTAGCCCTTGTCCGGCGTCCAGGCGAACTGCCAGCTGAAGGCCGCGACGACCGTGACGATGCCGTACGGGATGAGCACGACGGTCCTGGTCAGGCCGCGCCCGACGATCGTGCGGTGCATGACCAGGGCCAGCG
Organism: Pseudonocardia halophobica; assembly: GCF_027922425.1. GTDB lineage: Bacteria > Actinomycetota > Actinomycetes > Mycobacteriales > Pseudonocardiaceae > Pseudonocardia > Pseudonocardia halophobica. The sequence continues at coordinate 20,780 of NZ_BSFQ01000050.1, forward strand.
CCAGGCCGAGCACGAACTCGATCGCCACCGAGACGATCGTGATGATCATCGTGACCAGGAAGGCGCGCCACCAGTACTCGGACGTCAGCACGGCGGCGTAGTTGGCGAACCCGGCGAACGCGCGGTCCGCCGGGAACCGCAGGTCGTAGCGCTGGAAGGACAGCCAGACCGCGTAGACGATCGGGTACGCCGTGACCGCGACCATGATGATCGCGGCGGGGGCGCAGAGCAGGAGCCCGAGCCTGCGCTCCGCCTTCTTGCCCTCGGACAGCGCCGGCTTGCCCTTCCGGTGCGCCCCGCCCTGCTGCTCGGTCTGCTGTGTCGTCGAGGCCGCGAGGGCCCCGCTGTCGATGCTCACGGGACCAGCCCTTCGGAGTTCTGCGCGCGGACGATCTGGTCGGCGAGCTCGGCCGGGACCGCGGCGGGGTCGATCTCCGCGGGCGGGTTGAGCAGGTCCGAGATCACGATCGAGATGCTCTGGTAGGCCGGGGTCTTGGGCCGCACGCTCGCGTTGTCCAGCGACTCCTTGATCGCCTGCCAGGCCGGGTACTCCTGCTGGAAGGACGGGTCCGAGTACAGCGCCTCGAGCGTCGGCGGGACACCGCCGTCGACGGCGTTGCGCAGCTGGTTCTCCCGGTTGCGCAGGCACTGCACGGCCTCGAACGCCAGGTCCTTGTGCAGCGACGTGCTGCTCACGCCGAGGTTCAGGCCGCCGATGGTGACCTTCGCCGGCTCGCCCGGGTTCACCGACGGGTACGGCGCCCACGCGAACTCGTCGACGACCTGGCGCCCGGTGTCCGTGGCGGCGGGCTTGCCCTGCTCGTCGATGAAGGTGCCACCGCCGCCACCGTCCGGCGGCGGGGTGTTGATGGAGGCGTAGACGAACGGGTAGTTGATCTGGAACGCGGCGGTGCCGGCCTCCATCGCGAGCCGGCCGTCGTTCTCCTTGGCGACCGACAACGACGGGTCCGACGCCGGCGACGACGCCACCCGCTTCATGATCGTCGCGGCCTCCTCGGCGTCTCCCGACCCGGGCTGCTCGGCGATGAGGACCTTGCCGTTCTCGTCGACGATCTGGCTGCCGGCGCTGTTGACCAGCGTGTTGAACCAGACCGTGAGGCCCTCGTACTGGGCGCCCTGGACCTCGATGTAGGAGGGGAGACCCTTCTGGTGCAACGCCTCGGACATCTGGATCATCTCGTCCCACGTCGTCGGCGGCGTGGGGGCGAGGTCCTTGCGGTACCAGAGGATCTGGGTGTTGGTGTTGAGCGGGGCCGCCCACAGGTCACCCTGGTAGGTGCCGGTCTCGAGCGGACCGGCGAGGGTGCCCTGCTCGACCTGGCTCCGGACGGCCGGCGGGAACTTCTCCAGCCAGCCGGCCTTGGCGAACTCGGCGGTCCAGGTGACGTCGATGCCGACGATGTCGACGGCGGTGTCGCCCGCGACGAGCCGCCGGGCCAGCTGGAGCCGCTGGTCGTCCGCGCCCTTGGGGAGGGTCTGCTGGGCGATCGTGTACCGGCCGTTCGCGGCCGTGGTGCAGTCCTTGGCGGCCTCGGCGTACTGCGTCGCGCCGTCCGCCGGGGTGTAGAAGTTCAGCGTCGGCGGCCCGGCCGCCTCGGCCCCGCAGCCGGCCAGGACCGCCGCGGCGAGCACCACGCCGCCCGCGGCCGCCCAGCGGCCTCGCCCGCGACGCCGTCTGCGACGCCGCACCTCGGCTCCCCCGGCCCGCGTGCCCGGCGGCTGCCCCATTCCGGCCTCCCGTTCCGGCGACGCGGGCGGCCGGTACGGGAGCAGCGGCGCGGCATCGCACAGTCGTGTGACCCCGATCACGAGCGGCGATCGGTACGGGAAACCTATGTCGGCTCCGGGCACCCCGCAATCCGAGATCGCGGCAGTGACCAAGCCGAGACCTGATCAGACCGAAATGGACACCAACGGACGAGTCCGGCTTGCGTTCAGGCGCCCGCGGCGGTACCCATCGCCAGCTTCGCCAGCAGCTCGCGGGCCTTCTCCGCGTTGCGCGGCTGGCACAGCACGTCGTACCGGCCGGCGACCATCTGGCTGGCCGAGGTGAAGTCCCGGCGGCCGCGGGTGCCCCAGTACTGGGCCGCCGCGAAGGCCAGGCCGAACACGATGCCGCCGAGCAGCGCGACCACGATCCGGACGACGCCGCCGCCCCCGGTGCTGAACAGGCTGAGCAGCAGGCCCACGAACAGACCGAACCAGGCACCGGAGGCCGCCCCCGAGAGGAGCACGCGGCCCCAGGTCAGCCGCCCGACGATCCGCTCGACGAGCATCAGGTCGACGCCGACGATCGTGACGTCCCGCACGGGGAAGTCGCTGTCGGCGAGATGGTCGACCGCCCGCTGCGCCTCCTCGTAGGTGGCGTACGAGCCGACCGGCCAGCCGGTGGGCGGGGTGGGCAGATTGGGCAGGCCCGGCGCGGGCTGTCCGCTTCCGCCGAACGGGGTGGTCACGGGCTCTCTCCTCGGTACGGCCGACTGGACACCTCGGACATCTCGGTGCCCATGATGTCAACGACCGGGACCGCGCCGAAGTGCCCTCCGCGCTGGTCACGATAGAGGCACGCCGCCGGGACCGCTGCCGGCGCACCCGCTCCCGGACGTCGGCCCACCGCCACTCGGTCGGTCCTGTGCGTACGGCGGTCGGCCGATGGTTCCCCCCGGCCGACTGCTGGTGCTGCTGGTGCTGGCCGGACTCGTGGTGGGCGGAAGGGCGCGGACGGGTGCGCCGCTTCGGCGCCGGGGACGAGTGACCGCCTCGTGAGTGGCAATAGTCGCTATAGCGACTATTGCCACTCACAGGGGTCAGCGGCTCTTGTACTCCTTGAGCAGCCCGCGGGAGATGATCGTCTTCTGGATCTCGCTGGTGCCCTCGCCGATCAGCAGGAAGGGCGCCTCGCGCATCAGGCGCTCGATCTCGTACTCCTTCGAGTACCCGTAGCCGCCGTGGATGCGGAAGGCCTCCTGGGTCACCTCGGCGCAGTACTCGCTCGCGAGCAGCTTCGCCATGCCGGCCTCGACGTCGTTGCGCTCGCCTCGGTCCTTGAGCCGGGCCGCGTTGACCATCATCAGGTGGGCGGCCTCGACCTTGGTGCCCATCTCGGCCAGCTTGAACGCGATGGCCTGGTGCTCGGCGATCGGCTTGCCGAAGGTGGCGCGCTGCTGCGCGTACTCCACGGCCAGCTCGAAGGCGCGGATCGAGATGCCGCAGGCGCGCGCCGCGACGTTGACCCGGCCGACCTCGACGCCGTCCATCATGTGCGAGAAGCCCTTGCCGGCCTCCCCGCCCAGGATCTGCGCGGCCGGGATGCGGAAGCCGTCGAACACCGCCTCGGTGGTGTCGACGCCCTTGTACCCCATCTTGTCGATCTTGCCGGGGATGGTGAGGCCGGGGACGACCTCGCCGAAGCCCGACGGCTTCTCCACCAGGAACGTGGTGAGGTTCTGGTACGGCTTCGGGTTGCCGAGGTCCGTCTTCACCAGCAGCGCGATCAGGTTCGACGAGCCGCCGTTGGTCAGCCACATCTTGGCGCCGTCGATGACGTAGTCGTCGCCGTCCTGCTTGGCGCGGGTCTTGATCGCCGCGACGTCCGAGCCGAGGTCCGGCTCCGACATCGAGAAGGCGCCCCGGGTCTCCCCCAGCGCCATCTGCGGCAGGTACTTCTGCTTCTGCTCCTCGGTGCCGTGGTGCATCAGCATGTACGCCACGATGAAGTGGGTGTTGATCACGCCGGAGACGCTCATCCAGCCGCGCGCGATCTGCTCGACGACCAGGGCGTAGGTCAGCAGGGACTCGCCCAGGCCGCCGTACTCCTCGGGGATGGTGAGGCCGAAGAGCCCCATCTCCTTCATCCCGTCGACGATGTCCTGCGGGTAGGCGTCCTCGTGCTCGAGGGCGGTGGCGTGCGGGATGATCTCCTTGTCCACGAACGTGCGGACGGTGGAGATGATCTCCTCCTGCACGTCGGTGAGACCGGCGGTCTGGGCCAGGCGGGCCATGGTGCCTCTCCTCGTCGAGTCGGGTCAGGGGCCGCTCAGGCCTCCGGCGGGGTCCACTTGTCCGTGCGCTGCATACCCGCGGCGCGGCCCTTGCCCGAGATCACCAGGGCCATCTTGCGGGAGGCCTCGTCGATCATCTCGTCGCCGAGCATCGCGGCACCGCGCTTGCCGCCGGCCTCGGAGGTGAACCACTCGTACGCGTCGAGGATGTTCTCGGCGTGGTCGTAGTCCTCCTGCGACGGGCTGAAGACCTCGTTGGCCGCGTCGATCTGGCCGGGGTGCAGCACCCACTTGCCGTCGAAGCCCAGGGCGGCGGAGCGGCCGGCGACGCGCTTGAAGCCGTCGACGTCCTTGATCTGCAGGTACGGCCCGTCGATGGCCTGCTTGTCGTGCGCGCGGGCGGCCATGAGGATCGACATGAGGATGTGGTGGTAGGCGTCGCCGACGTCGTAGCCCGGCGGCTGCTCGCCCACGACCAGGGACTTCATGTTGATCGACGCCATGAAGTCGGCCGGGCCGAAGATGATCGTCTCGACGCGCCGGCTCGCGGTGGCGATCTCGTTGACGTTGGTCAGGCCCAGCGCGTTCTCGATCTGCGCCTCGATGCCGATCTTGCCGACCTCGTAGCCCATGGTCTTCTCGATCTGCGTGAGCAGCAGGTCGAGCGCGACGACCTGCTGCGGCGTCTGCACCTTCGGAAGCATGATCGCGTCGAGGTTCGCGCCGGCGCCCTCGACGACCTCCGTGACGTCCCGGTAGGTCCACTCGGTGGTCCAGTCGTTGACGCGGACCACGCGGGCCTTCTCGCCCCAGCCGCCCTCGTTCAGCGCGGCGACGATCGTCTTGCGGGCGCCCGGCTTGGCCAGCGGCGCGCACGCGTCCTCGAGGTCGAGGAAGACCTGGTCCGAGTCCAGCGTCCGGGCCTTGTCGATGAACTTCTGGCTCGAACCGGGAACCGCCAGGCAGGACCGGCGGGGGCGGAGCGGGCGGGTGCTCTCGGACGTCACTGTCGTACTCCTCGTCGCTGATCGGGGCCGCTACGGATGCTGGCACGTCCCGGCGCCCAGCGCGCCGTCAGGTGATTGGTTTCTCACCCATGCAAGGTGGACGGGGGTTACCGGCCGGTACCGCCCCCTCCGACCGGACGGTCCGGGCGGGTGGTTTGCGCTGCTGGTGCGGTCCCCCGGCCCGCACACCCAGGATGGCGCGGCAGACTGGGCGAGCCGACCGCGACCCAGGTGGGGGCCCAGGTTGGTCCGGCGAACCCTCCGGGCCCGCTTCGGCACCCGGAACGGCGCACTCATCCGCGGACTCGCACGCCCGAAGCGCATGGCACCTGCAGGAGCTGTCTCCACACCCGGGACGGCGCGGCACACCCGCCGGGGCTGCTCCCGCCGGGTCTGCGAGCTCGACGGACTTTCCGAGGCGAGTCAGGGGAGGGCGGTGAGTTCGCCCCGGGAGACCGGGACCACCCCACCCCGGACCGTGGTGGCGACCGCCCGCCCGTCCTCGGCGCGGACCTCGACGTCGAGGCGGGAGGGGCGGCCGATCTCGGCGCCCTGCGCGATGGTGAAGCGCGACGCGCCGTCCGGGTCGAGCAGGCCGCGGTCGGCGAGGAACACCCCGAGCGCGACGGCGGCGGAGCCGGTCGCGGGGTCCTCGTCCACCCCGACCCCGGCGCCGAACATCCGCAGGTGCACCTGCCCGCCGTCGCCGGACACGCTCGCCACCACCAGCCCGGTCAGACCGGCGGTCTGCGCTCGCACCCCCTCCGCGTCGGGCACGGCGCGGGCCACGGCGTCGGGCCGCACCAGCAGGAACGCGAACGGCACACCCGCCGCGGCGACGCCCGGGGCGGCGGCGCCGTCGACGTCGTCGGGGGTCAGCCCGGCCGCGGCGGCGAGCAGGGCGGCGTCGAGGTCCTCCCCCACCTCGGGCCGCCCGCCCGCGACGCGCGCGCCGTCGGCGTCGACCGCGACGGGCAGCAGCCCGGCTCCGCACTCCTGGACGACGTCGCCGTGCCGGATCGCGCCGTCCCGCGCGAGCGTCCACGCCGCGCCGACGCTCGGGTGCCCGGCGAACGGCAGCTCGACGGCCGGGGTGAAGATCCGCACCCGGTAGTCCGCGTCGGGCGTGCTCGGCGGCAGGGTGAACACCGTCTCGGAGAGGTGGAACTCGGAGGCGATCGCCTGCATCGCCTCGCCCGAGGGTTCGTGCTGCTCGCAGCGGACCACGGCGAGCGGGTTGCCCGCGTACGGGCGGTCGGTGAACACGTCCACGACGTCGAAGCGGAGGCTCGGCACGGGACGGAGACTAGGGCCGACCGCCGGAACCGGGCGGGCGCGCCGCTGCGCCGTCCGGCGTCCGTCGCCGAACGGCGGCCGTCCGGTCCGTCACGGCTCCTACGCTGTGCGCCGGACCACACGAGGACGGACCCCATGGCACTGCTGCGCGAGGTCACCGGGTACGTCGCACATGCCGTGCTGTTGGCCTGGTGGCTGTGGATCGTGCTGTCGACGGCGCCGCAGCTGCGCCGGGGCATCCGGGACCGGCGGACCCGCACCCAGGTGATGTTGATCAAGACCGCCGCCCTCGTCACCGCGGCGCTCCTCGTCGGCGTCATCCACTTCTGGGCCACGGAGTGGTGGCAGGTGCTCGTCGCGCTGCCGGTGGCCGTCGTGATCGGGATCGTGCTGCACCGCGCCTACCGCAGACTGGTCGCCCCTGCCCGGCACCGGTTGACGATCACCCGCCGGGTCAGGCGTATCCGGTCGGCCTGAGGATCGGTCCGACCCGGCCCCCACCTGGGGTGACGGCCTAGTCTGTGCCCCATGGGCGCGGCGCGGATCTTCGTGGCACGGATGGCGGGCCTCGCCGTGTTCGGGCCCGACGGGGAGCGGATCGGCAAGGTGCGCGACGTCGTCGCCACCCTGCGGCTCGACGCCACCCCGCCGCGGGTGCTGGGCCTCGTGGTCGAGCTGTCCAGCCGCCGGCGCATCTTCGTGCCCATGCTGCGTGTGGCGGACGTCGACCCCGCCGCCGTCACCCTGGCCAGCGGCTCGGTGAGCCTCTCCGGCTTCCACCAGCGCCCCAACGAGACGCTCGTGCTCGGCCAGATGCTCGACGCGCCGGTCACCGTACGTGAGTCGGGCGAGCCCGCCACCGTGGTCGACGCCGCGATCGAGCCGACCCGCAGCCGGGACTGGATGGTGAGCCGGCTGGCCCTCCGCACCGGCCCGCGGCGCCTGGGGCGCCGCAGCCCCGTGCAGGTCCTGCCGTGGAGCGCCGTCCAGGGGCTGACCCTGTCCGACCGGCAGGGCACCGAGGGCCTCCTCGCCGTGTTCGACTCGATGCGCCCGGCCGACGTCGCCGCGGCGCTGTCCGAGCTGCCCCGCAAGCGCCAGCGCGAGGTCGTCGACTCGCTCGACGACGAGCGGCTGGCCGACGTGTTCGAGGAGCTGTCGGAGAACGACCAGCGCGTGCTGTTCGCGCACCTGGACTCCGAGCGCGCCGCGGACGTCCTCGAGGCCATGGCGCCCGACGACGCCGCCGACCTCCTCGGCGAGCTCGACGACGAGGAGGCCGGCCGGCTGCTCGCGCTGATGGAGCCCGAGGAGTCCGAGCCCGTCCGGCGGCTGATGACCTACGAGACGCGCACCGCCGGCGGCCTGATGACCCCGGAGCCGATCGTGCTTCGGCCGGACGCGACGGTGGCCGAGGCGCTCGCGCACGTACGGAACCCGGACGTGCCGCCGGCGCTGGCGAGCATGGTGTTCGTCTGCCGCCCGCCGAGCGCCACCCCGACCGGTCGCTACCTGGGCTGCGTGCACAGCCAGCGGCTGCTGCGCGAGGCACCGTTCGAGCTGGTCGCGGGGCTGGTCGACAGCGAGCTCGCCCGGCTGGAGCCCGACGCCTCGATCGAGGAGATCACCCGCTACTTCGCCACGTACAACCTGGTGGCGGGCCCGGTCGTCGACCCGGAGGACCACCTGCTGGGCGCGGTCACCGTCGACGACCTGCTCGACCACCTGCTGCCGGAGGGCTGGCGGGACCAGCCGGCCCTCGGGCACGTCGAGCCCGGGGTCGGCGAGCTCGCACGGAACGGGACGGGGCCCGACGGGTCCGGACGGACGGGGGCCGCCGATGCCTGAGCTGCAGACCGGCCGCCGCCTCGACCAGCCGCTGCTCGGCCGGCGGCGGATCGAGTTCGACCCGGACGGCTTCGCCAGCGCCGCGGAGCGCATCGCGCGGTACCTCGGCACCGGTCGCTACCTGGGCATCCAGACGGTGATCGTGCTCGTGTGGATCGGGCTGAACCTGGTCAGCTGGCGGCTGCAGTGGGACCCGTACCCGTTCATCCTGCTCAACCTGGCCTTCTCCACCCAGGCGGCCTACGCGGCGCCGCTGATCCTGCTCGCGCAGAACCGGCAGGACGACCGGGACCGGATCGCCCTCGAGGAGGACCGGCGGCGCGCCGAGCGCACGAAGGCCGACACGGAGTACCTCGCCCGCGAGCTCGCCGCGCTGCGCCTCGCGATCGGCGAGGTCGCCACGCGGGACTACCTGCGGGGCGAGCTCGAGCGGGTCACGCAGAGCCTCGAGGCCACCGTCGACGCCGCGGTCCGCGGCGAGGAGCCCGACCGGCGGCCGGAGAAGCGGGAGGCGAAGCCGCGGCGCCGCTGACCGCGGGCCGCGCCGTCACCCCCCGCGAGTCGCGCTCCGGCCCTCCGCGAGTCGCGGCGGAATCAGGTCACGACGAGCCGGGAGCAGATGCGCTCCAGCGCCGCCAGGTCGTCGGCGTCGAGCCGCGTTGCGAAGTGGCTGGTCACCCCGCGCAGGTGGGTGCGCGAGGCGGTCCGCAACCGGTCCAGACCGGCCGGCGTGAGTCCCGCGGCGACCCCCCGGCCGTCGGACTCGACCCTCGTGCGGCGCACGAGCCCGGCGCGTTCCAGCCGGTCGACCAGCCGGGTCACCCCGGACCGCGAGAGCAGCACGGCGTCGGCCAGCTCGGTCATGCGCAGCCGTCTCCCGGGCGCCTCGGCGAGCTGGACCAGCACGTCGTAGGCCGCCAGCGAGAGCTCCTGCTCCGCGACGAGTTCGGTCTCCAGCGCCCGGGTGATCGTGGCGTGCGCCCTCAGGAACGCCCGCCACGACGCCATCTCCTCCGGCCTCGGCACGACCTGCCCCGACCGGTCCTTCCCCCCGTGCGCGGACCCCGTGGTGCGCAGGCCGTCCGAGCCAGCCCGCCCTTCGGCGATGTCCGTCACGCCCGTAGATGCTACGGACGCGAGAGCGGGCGCGGGACCGCACGTAGCATGGGAACCGACAGGCCGTGACCGCACTCGCGGCACTCGTCGACGAGGAAGGTTCAGCGGAGACCCAGATGTCCCTCATGGGAAACACCAGCACCGAGACCGTCGAGCAGGCGATCCGCGCCGCGCTGAGCAAGGTCGAGGACCCCGAGATCCGCAAACCGATCACCGAGATCGGCATGGTCAAGGGCGTCACGGTGTCCCCGGACGGCGTGGCCCAGGTGGGCGTCTACCTCACGGTCGCGGGCTGCCCGATGCGGGAGACCATCAATCGCCGGGTGACCGACGCGGTGTCGGCCGTGCCCGGGGTGAGCGAGGTCCGCGTCGAGCTGGACGTGATGAGCGACGAGCAGCGGACCGCCCTGCGCCGGCAGCTGCGCGGCGACTCCGACGAGCCGGAGATCCCGTTCGCCCAGCCCGGTTCGCTGACCCGCGTGTACTGCGTGGCGTCGGGCAAGGGCGGCGTCGGCAAGTCCTCGGTCACGGTCAACCTGGCCGCGGCGATGGCTGCGAAGGGCCTGCACGTCGGCGTGGTCGACGCGGACATCTACGGGCACTCGGTCCCGCGGATGCTCGGCGCGGCGGACCGGCCGACCAAGGTCGACAACATGATCATGCCGCCGCAGGCGCACGGCGTGAAGGTCATCTCGATCGGCATGTTTGTCGCCGACAACACGCCGGTCGTGTGGCGCGGCCCGATGCTGCACCGCGCGCTGCAGCAGTTCCTGGCGGACGTGTTCTGGGGCGACCTGGACGTCCTGCTGCTGGACCTGCCCCCGGGCACCGGCGACATCGCGATCTCGACTGCGCAGCTCATCCCGAACGCCGAGCTGCTGGTGGTCACCACCCCGCAGCAGGCCGCGGCCGAGGTGGCCGAGCGGGCGGGCTCGATCGCGCTGCAGACCCGGCAGCGGATCGCCGGCGTCGTCGAGAACATGTCGTGGCTGGAGATGCCCGACGGCTCGCGGATGGAGGTCTTCGGGTCGGGTGGCGGCCAGACCGTCGTCGACCGGCTGACCCAGGCCCTCGGCGCGCAGGTCCCGCTGCTCGGCCAGGTGCCGCTGGAGCCGGGCGTGCGCGAGTGCGGCGACTCCGGCACCCCGATCGTGCTGCGCAGCCCGGAGACCGCGGCCGCCCAGGTGCTCAACGGCATCGCCGACAAGCTCACGGTCCGCTCCCGCGGCCTCGCCGGCATGTCCCTGGGCCTCTCCCCGGTCCGCAAGTAATCGCGTTATGGAACCATGATGCGCTGAGGAACCCGCCAAAATCGCGTTATGGAACCATAATGCGATCCAGCCGGGCCGGAATGCGCATTATGGTTCCATAGCGCAGATGGTCAGACCGCGTTCGCCAGCGCCTTGGTCCAGAGCGCCAGGCCCTCGTCGACCTGCTCGGCGGTGGTGATCAGCGGCGGGATGAACCGCACGACGTTGCCGAACGGGCCGCAGGTCAGCAGCAGCAGGCCCTGCTCGGCGGCAGCCGCGTGCGCCTTGACGGCGGTGGCGGTGTCCGGCGAGCCGTCCGGCGCCGTGAACTCGACGGCGACCATCAGGCCGAGGCCGCGGACGTCGCCGACCTGCTTGACGTCCGCCGAGGCGTGGCGCAGGCCCTCGAGCAGGCGGCGGCCCTGGACGGCGGCGTTCTCGACCAGGCCCTCCTCCTGCACCACCTCGAGGGTGGCGAGCGCGGCGGCGCAGGCCACGGCGTTGCCGCCGTAGGTGCCGCCCTGCGAACCCGGGCGTGCCTTGCTCATCAGCTCGCGCGAGGCGGCGATGCCGGACAGCGGGAAGCCGCTGGCCAGGCCCTTGGCGGTGATGAGGATGTCCGGGGTGACGCCCTCGGCGTGCTGGTGACCCCAGAACTTCCCGGTGCGGCCGAAGCCGGTCTGCACCTCGTCGGCGATCAGCAGGATGCCGTGCCGGTCGGCTCGCTCACGCAGGCCGCGCAGGAAGGCCGGCGGGGTGGGCACGTAGCCGCCCTCGCCGAGCACCGGCTCGATGATGAACGCGGCGACGTCGGCCGCCGGGGCGGTGCTGACGAGCTGGCGGTCGAGCTCGGCCAGCGCGAACTCGACGGCCTGCTCCTCGCTCCAGCGGTAGCGGTAGGCGTAGGGGAAGGGCGCGAACACCGCACCGCCCATCAGCGGCCCGTTGCCGGCGCGGATCTTGGCGCCCGACGTGGTGAGCGCGGCGGCGCCCATCGTGCGGCCGTGGAAGCCGCCGTCGAAGGCCAGGATCAGCGGCCGGCCGGTGGCGTGCCGGGCCAGCCGCACCGACGCCTCGACCGCCTCGGAGCCGGAGTTGAGGAAGAAGACGCTGTCGAGCGCCGGCGGCAGCACGTCGCCGAGGCGCTCCACGAGCTTGAGCAGCGGCTGGTGCATCACGGTGGTGTACTGGCCGTGGATCAGCGTGCCGACCTGCTCCTGCGCCGCCGCGACGACCTTCGGGTGGCAGTGCCCGGTCGAGGTGACGCCGATCCCGGCCGTGAAGTCCAGGTGCCGGCGCCCCTCGGTGTCGTAGAGGTAGACCCCCTCGCCGCGCGCGGCCTTGACGGGCGTGGCCTGGGTGAGGACCGGGGACAGCTGTGCCATGGAACTCCGCTCCACGAGTCGATGATTGTCGTGTTGTCGACAATCTCAGGGAACCATGCCGGACCGTACCCCGGCAAGGGGGACTAGCCCGACAGGAGCCCGACGACGGCGACCAGCACCGGTGCGCTGACGATCGTCGTGGTCAGCGCGGCGTCCCGGCCCAGCCGGACGCCCTCGTCGAAGCGCACGGCGTAGCCGAAGACGTTCTGTGCGGTGGGCAGCGCCGCACACACGACGACCGCGGTCAGCGCGGGTCCGGACAGCCCCAGCACGAGCCCGCCGAGCACGAGCGCGAGCAGCGGATGGACCAGGTTCTTCAGCACCACGACGCACCACAGCGAGGGCCCGACGTCGCCGGTCCCGGGGCGCGCGGCCCCGCGCAGCGAGATCCCGAACGCCAGGAGCATGCCGGGCACCGCGAGGTCGGCGATGAGCTGGAGGGGCGCCATGACCGGCTCCGGCGGCAGCCAGCCGGTCGCCGAGACGATCAGCCCGGCCGCCGTCGCCATCGCGATCGGGTTGCGCAGCGGCGCCGTCAGTGTGCGGACCCAGGAGGTGCGCTCGCCCGACACCACGTCGAGCACGGTCGTGTAGAGCGGGGTGAGCACGGCGAGCTGGAACAGCAGCACCGGCGCGACGGCGGCGGCGTCGCCCAGCGCGTAGGTGGCGATGGGCAGCCCGAGGTTGCCGGCGTTGACGTACCCGCTGGCCATCGAGCCGATCGCGGTCTCCCCCGCCGGGCGCCGCCGCGCCAGCCCGACAGGCAGGTACAGCGCGCAGGCGAGCGTGCTGGTCAGCGCGGTGACGACCAGCGAGGACGAGAACACCGCGCCGACGTCCGCCCGCGCGAGCGTGACGAACAACAGCGCGGGCGACGCCACGAAGAACGCGGTTCGGGAGAGCACCTGGGTGGCCGACGGGCCGAGCACACCGGCCCGGCCGATGCCGTAGCCGACGGCGATGACCACGCCGATGACGAGGAAGCCTTCGAGGATGCCCGTCACGAGCGCGCGAGGAAGCCGGTCACGTGTCCCGAGGTTACGGCCGGGGCGGGTCCCGCGGCAGGTCTCCCGCCGCAGGTCACAGAGGGTCGTGTGTGGCAACTGCCCCTCTAGGGGCAGTTGCCGCTCACGGGGTCAGGCGGGCAGGGCGGGAGGGGGCGCCACGTCGAGGATGCGGGAGACGGCGTCGGCCATGTGGGCCTCGAGGACCCGGGTCATGAGCTCGGCGTCGCCCGCGGCGAGGGCGTCGCGCAGCGTGCGGTGCTCGGCGAGCAGGTCCTCCGACGGCGGGGCGGTCTGCTGCAGCGCGGCCAGGCACATCCGCGTCTCCACCAGCAGCGTCCGCGACATCCGGTGCAGCCGCGGACTGCCCGACGCGGCCACGAGCTCGGCATGGAAGTCGTGGTCGGCGTCGGCCAGCGCGACGGCGTCGCCGGCGGCCGCCGCGGCCTCCATCGCCGCGATCGCCGCGGTCAGCCGGGCGACGGCCGGGCCGCGGTCGGGCTCGGCGAGCAGGAGCAGCGCCGCGGCCCGCTCCACCGCCGTGCGGGCGGTGTAGACGTCCCGCACGTCGGCGGCGTCGAGGTCGCGGACGAAGAGCCCGCGGTGCCGCTCGCTGCGCAGCAGCCCCTCGGCGACCAGCCGTTGCATGGCCTCGCGCAGCGGCCCGCGGCTCACCCCGAGCCGCGCCGCCAGGTCGACCTCGCCCAGCTGGGTGCCGGGCGGGAAGGTGCCGCGCATGATCGCCGCCCGGATGCGGTCGGCGACGATCGCGGCCGTCGACCGGCGGTCGATGGGCTCCAGGTCGCCCATCCGGATCCCGGAGAGTCCGCCCGCACCCGCCATGGCCTCAGCCCGCCTCCGGGCCGGCGGCGAAGAGCGCGCCGAGTCCCGTCCGCGCCCGGTCCGCCCCGGCGAGCCGCAGCCCCTGCCACACGCTGACCTGGTTGGCGGTGAGCACCGGCTTGCCCACCCGCTCATCGAGCCGGTCGAGGACGTCGATTGTGTGCAGCGCGGTGTCCGGCATGAGGATCGCCTGCGCCCCGGCCGCGGCCGGGTCGCCGGCCACGGCTGCGGCGAACTCCAGCACGACGTCGTCGGTCAGGGTGCCCACCTCGGCCGCGGTGATGATCCCGCGCGAGGTCAGGGTGAGGACGCGGATCCCGGCCTTGCCGAGGAACTCGACGAACCGCTCGGCCACGTCGTCCGGATAGGTGGCCCCGACGGCGACGGTGTCGATCCCGAGCCGGCGGCAGGCGTCGACGAAGGCGAACGACGTGCTCGACGCCGGCACCCGGGCGACCTCCTGCAGGGCCTTGACCTGCGCCGTGGCGCCGTCCCAGCCGAACACGAAGGAGCCGGAGGTGCAGGCCCAGATGATCGAGTCCAGCGGCCCGTCCGAGGCGGCCACGGCCTTGGCGCCGTCGGCCAGGATGTCCTCGGAGCCGACGTCGAGAAGGGCGTCGACGCGGTGCGCGTCCTCCCGCATCAGGGTGTGCACGAGCGGGAGCCGGCTGCCGTCGCCGAGCCGCTGCTCGGCGCGCGGGTAGTCGTCCTCGGCGGAGTACCCCGGGTACAGGATCCCGACGGTCGGGGTCACGGAGGCGGTCTGTGTCACGGGCGTTCCTCGCGGTCGGGCCGGGCAGGTTGTCGACAATCGTACAAGCCCGCCCCCCGCTTGGTCACGCCGCCGAGCGCTGCAACGGGACCTCGAGCAGCCGCCCGCCGCCCACGGCCTGCCGGCCGATGGCGCGCAGCGAGGCCCACATCGTGACCTGGTTCGCCGTGATCACCGGCTTGCCCAGGGCCTGCTCGAGGGGCTCGATGATGTCGTAGGTCGGGAGGTTGGTGCAGCTGATGAACAGCGCGTCGGCCTCGGGCCGGTCGACCGCCTTGACGATCGACACGACCTGCTCGTAGCCGACCCGCCAGATGTTGCCGAGCAGCCCGAGACCCTCGCTCGCGACCGTGCTGATCCCGCTGTCGGCGAGGTAGGTCACGAGCCGGTCGGTCACCGCGGCGATGTACGGCGTGGCGATGGCCAGGTTCTGCACCCCGAGCAGGTGCAGGGCGTCGACCAGGGCGCCGCTGGTGGTCGTGGCCTCCGGGGCGCCCGCCTCGATCATCGTCCGGCGGAGCACGAACTCGCCTGCCACCCCGCTGACGAAGCTGCCGGACGTGCACGCGAACGTGACCACGCCGGGCCGCGGCGTGAGGACGTCCCGGGTCGCCCGCCGCACCGCCCGCCGGTCGCCGACCGCGACGGCCATCTCGACCGTGACCGGCGTGGTGAAGAACGGCAGCCGGGTCAGGTACAGCGAGACGTCGTCGGGTGCCCAGCGCCAGAGCTCGCGGTCCAGCGCGAAGTCGAACGGGGCGACGACGCCGACCCCCGGCGTCTCGTCGCTCGCCTCGTCGGTGTCCGACCCGGAGCCGTGGTGGGCATCCGGGTCGACGAGACCGACGGAGAGTTCAGCGGGCATCGTGCTACTCCACTCGAACGCCCCGAGTAGACCGCCCTACTCGGAGGAACCCTCGGGGAGCCGCTCGTACACGAGCCGCTCACCCACGCTGCCGGACCGCCACACGTCGTGGCACGCCTCCGCCATCGCCGGCAGATTCTCCACGATCGTGGCGTAGACGTTGCCGGGGACCCATCCCACGTCGCCGTTGAGCAGGAGGTTGTTCCGGCCGTAGAAGATCGCCAGGTCGATGCCGCCGGCGGCCTGGTCGATGTCCTGGTCCTCCTTGAAGGAGGCGTCGAGCATGCCGCCGTGGAAGTCGAAGTAGCAGACGTCGCCCGGGATGGGGGTGACCGTCGGGTTCTCCTGGCCGATGGTCGGGCCGAACCGCGGGACGATCGAGTAGACCTCGTTGCGGGCGTACTTCGCGTGCTGCGCCGGGCCGCCCAGCGGGCCGTCGGCCAGCGCCTCCCAGACCGCGGCGGTGGTCCGCGGGGCCTCCTTCTCGAGCAGCTCGGCCATGCAGGACACGGCGCGGCGCTCGAGGCTGATCCGGATGAACTTGGGCAACGCACACACCTCATACGGCGACAGGCAGCAGGACACCTCCGCACAGGACGCGGATTGTTGACAATCATACGAGCGCTTCCTAGCGTGTCAATCGCCTCCCCCGCTTCCGGAAGGATCTTCGGCGTGCCCGTTCCCGCAGGTCAGCCCGTCATCGCCGTGCTGACCGGAGACGACCCACCGATCGGCCTCGACGAGCGCGCGGAGGACGCCGAGATCCGTCTCGCCGGCCCGTCCGAGCTGGCCGGGGCGTTGTCAGGGGCGGACGTCCTGCTCGTCTGGGACTTCCTCTCCCCCGCCGTGCCCGACGCGTGGCGCGCCGCCGACACCGGCGCCGTCCGCTGGGTCCACACGGCCAGCGCCGGCGTGGACAAGGTCACGTTCCCGGAGATCCTCGAGCACCCCGCGCAGATCACGAACGCCCGCGGGGTCTTCGACCGGCCGATCGCGGAGTACGTCACCGGCGTGGTGCTGGCCTTCGCCAAGGACCTCCCGACCACGCTGCGGCTGCAGGTCCGCCGCGAGTGGCGGCACCGCGAGACGTCCACCGTGCACGGCCGCACCGCCGTCGTGGTCGGCAGCGGGCCGATCGGGCGGGCCATCGCCGACATGCTCGGCGCCGTCGGACTGCGCACCGAACTGGTCGGCCGCCGGGCCGCCGAGGGCGTTCACGCGTTCGACGCGCTGCCCGGGCTCCTGCCCTCCGCCGACGTGCTCGTGCTGGCCGCCCCGCTCACCGACGCCACCCGCGGGATGCTCGACAAGGCCGCGCTGGACCTGCTGCCGGACACGGCCCGGGTGGTCAACGTCGGCCGCGGGGGACTCGTCGTCGAGCGGGACCTCGTGGCCGCGCTGCAGGGCGGCCGGATCGCCGGCGCCGCGCTCGACGTGTTCGAGACCGAGCCGCTGCCCGCCGACTCGCCGCTGTGGGAGATGGAGAACGTGATCGTCTCCCCGCACATGTCCGGCGACGTCGTGGGGTGGCGGGGCATGCTGGTGGACCAGTTCCTCGACAACCTCGCGCGCTACCGGGCGGGCGAGCCGCTGCACAACGTCGTCGACAAGAGCCTCGGATACGTGAAGGGCACCTCGTGAGTACTGCTGATCTCTCCGCCACCGAGCTGCTCGCGGGCTACGAGAAGGGCGAGATCTCCCCGGTCCAGGCCACGCAGGACGCGTTGGACCGCATCGAGGAGCACAACGCGGAGGTCAACGCCTACACGTTGGTCGACGCCGACTCGGCGCTGGCCTCCGCCCGCGAGTCGGCGGAGCGGTGGAAGGCGGGCACGCCGGTCGGCCCGCTCGACGGCGTGCCGACCTCGATCAAGGACATCCTGCTCACCAAGGGCTGGCCGACCACCCGCGGTTCCTGGGTCGCCGAGCAGCCCGAGCCGTACGACGTCGACGGCCCGCCGGTCGCGCGGGTGCGCGAGGCCGGTGCCGTGCTGCTCGGCAAGGTGACCACGCCGGAGTACGCGTGGAAGGGCGTCACGGACTCGCCGCGCTGGGGCGTGACGACCAACCCGTGGGACGCCACGAAGACCGCGGGCGGGTCCTCCGGAGGCTCCTCCGCGGCCGTCGGGCTCGGGATGGGGGCGCTGTCGCTCGGGACGGACGCCGGCGGCTCGGTGCGGATCCCCGCCGCGTTCACCGGGACGGTCGCGCACAAGTCGACCTACGGCCGCGTCGCGCACCACCCGGGCAGCCCGTTCGGCACGCTGGCCCACGTCGGGCCGATGACCCGCACCGCGCTCGACGCCGCGCTGCTGCTCGACGTGATCGCCGGCTTCGACGCCCGCGACCCCTGGCTGCTCCCTGTGTCGATCGAGGGGGGCCCGCCGCGCCCCTACGCCGAGCAGGCGACGGACGGTGTCGCGGGCCTGCGCATCGCGATCAGCCCCACGCTCGGCTATGTCGATGTGCACCCGGACGTGAAGTCCGCCTTCGAGACCGCCGCCGAGGTGTTCGCGCGGCTGGGAGCCACCGTCGAGCGCGCCGACCCCGGGTTCTCCGACTGCGTGGAGCCCTTCCACGTGCTCTGGTTCGCCGGTGCGGCCAAGTGCCTCGAGCCGTACTCCGCCGAGCAGCGGTCGCGGATGGACGCGGCGCTGGTGGAGATCGCCGAGCAGGGGGCGCGGTACTCCGCGACCGACTTCCTGGGCGCCATGGCGGTGCGCAACGACATGGGCTCGCTGATGGGCGGCTTCCACCAGGAGTACGACCTGCTGCTCACCCCGACGCTGCCGATCCCGGCGTTCGAGGGCGGGCGCGAGACGCCCTCGGGCGAGGGACGCTGGACGAGCTGGACCCCGTTCACCTACCCGTTCAACATGACCCAGCAGCCGGCCGCGAGCGTGCCGTGCGGGTTCACGGGCGAGGGGCTGCCGGTGGGCCTGCAGATCGTCGGTCCGCGGCACGCCGACGGCCGCGTCCTGGCCGCCGCCCACGCCTACGAGCAGGCCACCGACCACCACAGGCAGGTCCCGACCCTGCTCCGGTGATGCACTATGGAACCACAATGCTCATTTCCAGGACGATCCTGAGCATCAAGGTTCCATAACGCGAATGGATGGGCCGGATTCACGCGTTATGGTTCCATAACGCGGGACGGGGTCAGGTCGCGTCGGGGTCGATCGGGGGGCGCTCGTCGGGGGCGAGGCGCTCGACGGGCCTGGCCGCCGGAGGGGCCGCGGGAGCGGTGTCGCTCGCACCCGTGCTCCCGTTGCCGTTGGAGCGCAGGGTGTTCATGCCCAGCGGGTCCGGGTCGTCGTCGAAGAGGGTGCGGCGCACGGCGGTGCGGGGGTTGAAGTTGCGCAGGCCGCGCAGGTCCTCGAGCGGCTTGCGCAGCTCGTCGAACTCCGGGCCCAGCTCGTTGCGCAGCTTCGTCTGCGCGCCGGTGGCGTACTCGCGCACCTGACGGACCGTCTTGCCGAGCCACGCCGCGGCGGACGGCAGCCGCTCCGGGCCGAGGATGAACAGCCCGGCCACGACGAGGACGAGGATCTCTCCCCAGCCGACGCTGTCGAACACGGGCCCAGCCTACGCGGTGTCAGTCCGAGGCCAGCGTGGCGTTGACCGTGAGCGGCCGCCCGTCCCGCACGAGCTGGACGGGGACGACGTCGCCGGGGTTCTTCTCGCGCACCGCCACGATCAGCTCGTCGGCCCCCGCGATGTCCCGGTCGCCGACCTTGACGATCACGTCGCCCTCGACGATCCCGGCGCCGGCGGCCGCCCCGCCCGCCACCACGTTCTGCACCTGCGCGCCGTCGGCCTGCCCGTCCGTCACCGAACGGACGTTGACGCCGAGATCGGCGTGCGTGACCCGGCCGGTCCGAACGAGCTCCTCGGCGATGGTCCGCGCGGTCTCGATCGGGATGGCGAAGCCGAGGCCGATCGAGCCGCCCTCGGACTGCCCGGAGCCGCCCAGGCTGCGGATCGCCGTGTTGATCCCGACGACGGCGCCGGTCGAGTCCACGAGCGCGCCGCCGGAGTTGCCGGGGTTGATCGCCGCATCCGTCTGCACGGCGTCGATGACGGCGACGTCGTTGCCGTCGCCGTCGAGCCGGACCGGGCGGTCGAGCGCGCTGACGATGCCGGTGGTGACGGTCCCGGCCAGCCCCAGCGGCGAGCCGATCGCGATCACCGCGTCGCCGACCGCGAGCGACCCGGAGGACCCGAACTGGGCGACGGTCGGGTTCGTGACCTGCACCTTCACCACGGCGAGATCGGTCTTCGGGTCGCGGCCGACGATCGCGGCCGGCGCCCGGCTGCCGTCGCTGAACACGGCCTGGACGGTCGAGCCCTGCGCGTCGGCGGCGGGCGCGACGACGTGGTTGTTGGTGAGGATGTAGCCCGCCGGGTCGATCACCACCCCGGAGCCGGTGCCGCCCTGCTGGCCCACCTTGATGTCGAGCGAGACGACGGCGGGCAGCACCCGGGCCGCGATGTCCGAGACCGAACCGGGCGGCCGTTCCTTGCCCTCGGCGGTCGTGGTGAGCGTGGCGCCGGGCTCGGTGAGCGAGTTCGCGCCCTCCGCCGTGTACCGGCCGACCAGGCCGCCGAGCGCGCCGATCAGGAGCGCGAGCACGCCGAGGATCGCCAGCGCCTTGGGCTCGACGCGGCGGCCGAACAGCACCTCGCGGACGCTGAGCCGGGCCCCGGGTCCGGGCTCGGCCGCCGGTGCCGCGTCGCCCGCGGGCGGCGGGCCGAGCTCGACCGGGCTCTCCGGGCGCCGCCACGGGTCCTCCCGGCCGTCCGTGCCGGCGGCGTCGCCGGTGGGCCAGAACGCGTCGTCGTCGCCAGGGCGCTCGCCGGTAGGGCCGGGCGGGCGCTGCAGGGTGGGCGCGTCGGCGCCGGGCCGGCCGAACGCGCTGGCCAGCGCCGCGGTGGGCGCGGGGGCGAGGGTGGAGCGGGCGCGCCCGTTGGTGGCGCCGCGGTCGGCGAACGCGCCTTCGACGCCGCTGGGGCGGCCGAAGACCTCCGCGGAGTCCGGGTCGACGGCGGGCCGGTCCAGGCCGCGGGGTCCCAGCCGGGGCGGCTCCTCCCGGGGCGGCCCGGCGGGGTCCTCCCCGCTCGTCCCGCGCTCGTCGGCCGGGTCCTGCGCGTCGCTCATGGTGCCGACCAGCCTGCCCGACGGCCGGTGAAGTCCGCGTAGCCGGGCGCGATCACCCGGCGATCAGCGCTCGGTGCGGGGCTCGCTCGCCGGTGCGGGCGGGGTCGTCGGGGTCGGCGCCGCCGATGGCGGCGTGCTGTTCCGGATCGCCGCGGGCTGGAAGGTCGCGCCCGTGTCGAGCCGGGCCGCGCCCTCGGAACCGGCCGAGCCGCCCAGCACGCTGCCGCCGAGCACCCCGCGCTCGGGCTGGGCCGGCGCGCCGGGGGCGACGGCGGACGAGGGCAGCACGCCGAAGGCGAGCGCGCCGAGCGCGAGGCCCGACGCCGCGG
>NZ_BSFQ01000051.1 GCF_027922425.1 Pseudonocardia halophobica
CCCGGACGAGGCCGAAGCCACCTACTACGCTCGCACACCCCCGCCCGAACACCTCGGAGCGGGACAACCGAGCCTCCACTGAACCCGGGGCGGTTCAGGCCCTCCACCCCGAGACCCTGACCGGCCCGCTCAGGGAGGGGCCGGGGTTCGTCCCGGATCCCCGCGGCAGGCTGGATTCCTAGCGTCCCAGGCGTGGACACCACCCTCCCCGGCCCGGAGCGGGCGCCGGGTCCCGTGCGCCTGCCCGACCCCCGCCGGCCGCGCGCGACGCTGTGGACGCTGCGGGTACTGCTGACGCTGCACGTGCTCGCGGTGCTGGCCCAGCCGCTGCTGGCCGGGCTGTACCTGTCCGGCGACGTCGACGCGATCGCGGTGCACGGGGCCGTCGGCTCCGCCCTGGCGGCGCTCGGACTGGTGTTGATCGCGGCGGCCGCGGCGTACGTCCTGGTCGGCCGCGGGCGGTGGTGGGTGCTGCCGGCCACGGTGGTGCTGTTCCTCGCGGAGGGCCTGCAGGTCGGGTTCGGGTACGCCCGGCAGCTGAACCTGCACGTCCCGCTCGGGGTGCTGGTCGTGACGGTGTCGATCCTGCTCGCCGCCTGGGTCTGGACCCCCGCCGCCCGCCGGGGCCGGCGATGACCGCGCCCACCTCGCCCACGGCGAGCCGCCCGACCTCGACCCCGCCGGAGACGGCCCCACCCGCGACCGCGTCGACCCCACCCGCGTCGACCTCGACCACCCCGATCCCGCCCACCCCGACCCCGCCCACCCCCGGCAGCCAGGAATGAGGCGCTCCGCACTCCACCTCACCCGCCGCACCTTCTTCGGCGCCCTGGCCGCGGCGGCCGGGACC
Source organism: Pseudonocardia halophobica (assembly GCF_027922425.1). Classification (GTDB taxonomy): domain Bacteria; phylum Actinomycetota; class Actinomycetes; order Mycobacteriales; family Pseudonocardiaceae; genus Pseudonocardia; species Pseudonocardia halophobica. The sequence goes on from NZ_BSFQ01000051.1 coordinate 851, forward strand.
ACGGCCCTCTCCGGCTGCGGAGCCCTCGGCATCGACACTCCACCGGGCCAGACCGGCGAGGCGCTCCGGAGCGAACGACCCCTTCCACGCCCCTACGAGGTTCCGCTGCCCCGTCCCCGCACAGCCCGCCCGACCGGCACGCTCACGCTCCCCGACGGCACCATCGCCGACCTGTACGAGATCACCCAGCGCGCGGCGGAGGTCGAGATCCTGCCCGGCGTCCGCACCACCGTCTGGGGCTACGACGGCACCTTCCCCGGACCGGCGCTCGAGACGCGGACCGGCCGCCCGGTCGTCGTCCGGCACCGCAACGAACTGCCGGTCCCGACCGTCACGCACCTGCACGGCGGCCACACCCCGGCCGACTCCGACGGCTGGCCGCTGGACCTGCTGCTCCCCGCCGGGGCCGCACCGCCGCAGCACCACGGCATGCCCGGCGACCTGGCCGTGGGCAGCCGCGACCACCACTACCCGATGACCCAGCGCGCGGCCACGCTCTGGTACCACGACCACCGCATGGACTTCACCGGCCCGGACGTCCACCGCGGGCTGTTGGGCCTGCACCTGGTCCGGGATGACGTCGAGGACGCCCTCCCGCTGCCGCGCGGCGACCGCGAGATCCCGCTCGTGCTCTGCGACCGGTCGTTCGACGCCGACGGCCGGCTCGCCTACCCGAGCCTGGACCGCAGCCTGCGCCGCGTCCCGGGCGTGGAGGCCGCGTGGATGGAGGGCGTGCTGGGCGACGTCGTGCTGGTCAACGGCGCGCCCTGGCCCGTCGCCGAGGTCGACGCGGCACGCCACCGGCTGCGGATCCTCAACGGCGCGAACGCCCGCCGGTTCTCGCTCGCCTTCCAGGTGCCGGGCGCGCCGGACCTCCCGGTCATCCAGATCGGCTCCGACGGCGGTCTGCTCGCCGCGCCGGTCGAGCGGCCGACCGTCGACCTCGCGCCGGGGGAGCGGTGCGACGTCGTCGTGGACCTCGGGCGCGTCCCCGTCGGCACCGAGGTCACGGTCGTGAACCTGCCGGGCACGGGACCGACCCGCGACGTGCTGCGGTTCCGGGTCGTCCGCGCCGCGCGCGACGACAGCGCCGTGCCGGCCGTGCTGTCCGAGATCGACCCGCTGGTCCCGGGGCCGGTGCGCCGGGAGTTCGTGTTCCGCCGCGGCGCGATCGGGGACCACGCCGGCTGGACGATCAACGACCGGTCCTTCGACCCCGACGGCTCGCTGGCCGACGTCCCGCTCGGCACGACGGAGACGTGGCGCTTCCGCACCGACGTCCACCATCCGGTGCACGTGCACCTCGACCCGGTGCAGGTCCTCGCTCGCGGGGGCCGCGGACCGGGGCCGTCCGACGCCGGGTGGAAGGACACGGTGGACCTGCGGCCCGGGGAGATCGTGGACGTCGCGGTGCGGTTCACCGACTTCGCCGGCCGGTTCGTGCTGCACTGCCACAACCTCGAGCACGAGGACATGGCGATGATGGCGACGATCCGGACCGTCCCCGGCGCCTGACCTGCACCACCCCCGCGGTCGTCACCCGCTGTGGGTACCCGTGCACGGTATGGATTCCTCTGCTCCGATCTGCCTACGCTCCCGGCGACCGATGAGTCCGCACGAGCGAGGGAGTCGACCTTTCCATGGCCTGGTTCAACGCCCTCCTCGCCTGTCTGTCGCTCGGCCTCGGGCTGCTGCACCTCGTCCGCCTCGCCACCGCGCGGCGCGACGGCCGCCCGGTCGCCGGGGAGGTCTCGCACGCCGTGATGGGGTTCGGGATGGCGGCGATGTTCTCGCCCGTCGGCGATCCGGTCCCAGCCGCGGTGTGGATCGCCGCCTTCGGCCTGAGCGCGGCCTGGTTCGCGGCGGTTGCCCTGCGCACCGGCCCCGCGTCCGACGACGCCGCGCACCACGTCGTGTGCGGGGTCGCGATGCTGTTCATGCTCTCCCTCGGCCTGGGCGAGCGGGCGGCGTCGGGCGGCGCGCACGCCCACCACGCCGCGGCGGGCCCGGCCGCCTGGACCTCGGTCGTCGCGATCGCGCTCGCCGGCTACTTCGCCTGGCACGTCATGCGGTGCGGGGACCGCTTCGCGGCCGCCCGCCGGGCCCGGACGGCCCTCGCCGAGCCCGTACCGGCCGGGGTGCCCGCCGAGATCGCTCCGCCCATGGTCGACATGGCGAGCTGCGGGCACGGCGAGGCGGTGGTCGAGGGCCGGCTCGCGGCGCTGCGCGCGCCGCAGGCCGCGGCCGTCGCGCACCTGGTCATGGCCGCGTCGATGGCCGTCATGCTGCTCGGGATGATCTAGAACCGGTTCACGACGTCCGTGACGAGCAGCGCCAGGAACAGCACGGAGGCGGCGCCGAGGAACAGGTTCGACAGCCATCCCGAGCGGCCCTTGCCACTCACGCGCTTCGAGTTGAGCAGCAGCATCAGCGTGATGGCCAGGAACGGCATGAAGACCGAGCCGAGCACGCCGTAGACGAGTGTGAGGCCGAAGGGCTTGTCGATGAACAGCAGCGCCATCGGCGGGAGCGTCAGCCACAGCAGGTAGCCGCGGAAGGGCAGGGACCGCTCGGTCTCGCCCGACGCGAACCGCTCGATCGTCGTGCCCGTCTCCGCCGCCTTGCCGTGCGGCAGCCGGACCGCCCGCGTCCAGTCGGCGAACATGAACGAGACGCCGTTCCACACACCGAGCAGGGACGTCGAGGTCACGGCCAGGAACCCGACCAGGAAGAGGATCCGGGCCCAGGCGCCGTAGCGCTCGTCGAGCGCGGTGCCCAGCGTGAGGAGGCCGCTGTCGGACTCGGTGAGGTTCTGCCCGAACAGCAGGGTGGAGCCGACCACCAGCATCGCGATCACGAAGATGCCGGTCATGACGTACCCGACGGCGTTGTCCAGCCGCATCATCGACAGCCAACCGGTGCCCCGCCAACCCTTGGCGAACATCCAGTAGCCGTACGCCGCCATCGTGATGGTGCCGCCGACGCCGCCGATCAGGCCCAGCACGTAGATCGTCGAACCCTCGGGCAGTCGCGGGACCAGCCCCGAGGCGAGGTTCCCCAGGTCGGGAGCGACCAGCACGGCGACCGCGACCACGGTGCAGAACTTGATCAGCACGAGCACCGTCATGAACTTCTCGAAGAAGGCGTAGCGCTGCGTCCACACCAGCACCAGCCCGACGACGCCGGCGATCATCGCCCAGTACCGCACGGACAGCCCGCCGAACAGGGCGTTGAGCGGCAGCCCGACCGCGGACATCGCCGTCGCGCCGTAGACGAAGCCCCACACCACGATGTAGACGCCGAAGAAGACGGTGGCCCACCGCCCGAGCCGCCGCCACCCGTCGAGCAGGGTGGTCCCGGAGGCGAGGTGCCAACGGCCGACGCCCTCGCCGAGCGCGAGCTTGAGGACGGTGCCGAGGATCGCCGCCCACAGCAGCACGGTGCCGAACCGGGCGCCGGCGACCATCGTGGCCACGAGGTCGCCCGCGCCGACGCCGGTCGCGGCGGCCAGCAGCCCGGGGCCGACCTGGCGGACCTTCGCCCCGAAGCCGGTGGGCGGGGTGAGCTCCGTGGTCCGGTCGACTCCTGGCTGTGTACTCACGGCGACCTCCCGGCCCTCGGCGACTCCAATGACCCCGTACGGGGGAACGGTAGGGATGTCCGGTCCGTCCCGCAGCGTCTGGCTGCGACCGGGCTCACCGATCGTGCCCAGGTGCGCGCTGTAGGTTTCCGCCGTTACCGTCGTATCGGGTCCAACGAGAGAGGCGAGAAGCGGCCGTGGCGAGCATCGAAGAGGTCAGGGACGGCATCGCGCAGGCCAACGACAAGGCCTCGGAGAGCATGGGGGCGCTGGACCAGGCGCGCTCCAGCATCGAGGAGGCGCAGCGCGCCCTGCAGCAGGTGACCGAGGGCAGCTCGCAGAGCGACGTCGAGCAGGCCAACGCGTACTACGCGGAGGCCGCCAGCAAGATCGACGACGTCCAGCAGGCGATCAACGCGGCGATCGAGGCGGCCGAGGGCGTCGCCGCCCGGCTGTAACACAGGTGCCCGGGCGGAGAGGCACACCGTGAGCATCGCCGAGCTGCGCGCGGCGCTGGAGGGCGTCGGCGGCGCCACCGGCGAGGCCCGCGCCCACGCGCAGCGTGCCGCCGAGCGGCTGGGCGAGGCGGCCGCCCTGCTGGCCGAGCTCACCGAGCGGACCGGCGCCGACCTGCCGGTGGCGGCGTTGGAGAAGGCGCGGGAGGAGGTCGACGAGCTGGTGGCGACGGTGGGGCTGGCGGGCGACGCGGTCGCCGACCTGGGCGGTCGGCTGTAGTCGTGGCACCGGGGAGGAAGGCGCGCCGGGACCGCGTCACGGCGGCGTTCGACGCGTTCCACGCGGCCGCCGCGCGGGCGCTCGGCGCGGCCGCACGGCAGCGCGAGTCGGCCGTGCGCGCGCAGGCCGAGGCCATGTTCGAGCTGTGGCTGCGCCGCGAGGGCGTCGCGGCCGTGCGCGCCGACCCGTCCCTGGCACCGGCCTTCCGCTCGCCCGTGCTCGCCGCCGCCGTCGAGCGGGCCGAACGGGACCGGCTGGCCGGGCTCTCCGGCTGGCTGCCGGACGGGCCGCGGGCCCTCGCCGACGTCGTCGCCGACGCCGCCCCCGGCCCGGCCGGCGCGCGCGGCACGGCGTGGCTCGACGAGGTGGTGCGGGCGGCGGACCCAGACGCGTCGGGCACGGACCTGCTGCGCAACGAGGGCGTCAAGGACCACCCGGAGCTGTGGCGGATCGGCGCGGGGCACCTGGAGATCGGCGACGCGTTCCCCGTCGCGCTGCCCCTGCTCGACGAGTCCCACCTGCGGATCGACTCCGTGCCGGAGTCCCGGCCCGCCGCCGAGGCGCTGGTCGAGCAGCTGCTGATGCGGATGCTCGCGTGCTTCCGGCCGGGCATCCTCACCGTCGACGTCTGGGACGTCGGCCAGTACGGCCTGATGCCCGCGCTGTACCCGCTCGCCCGCACCGGCCTGGTCACCTCGCACGACCCGAACCGTCTGGGCGACCTGCTCGACGAGCTGTCCGAGCGGATCCGCAAGGTGCACAGCCGGGTGCTGGTCGGCGGCTTCCCGTCGCTGCGGGCGCACGCCGCGCACGAGGGCCGGCGCAGCGAGCCGTGGGTCGTGGTGGTGCTGGCGGGCAACCGGACCGCCCTGCCCGAGGACCAGCAGCGGCAGCTGCAGCGGATCGCACGCAGCGGCCTGGCCTGCGGGATCCACCTCGTGATGCTGGACGTCCCGGTGACCGTCGCCGCGCCCGTCGAGACCGTGCGGTTCAGCCGGCAGGGCGTGCGGTGCTCGATGACCGGCCAGCACGTGCGGGTGGAGCCGGACCCGCCGCTGCCGCGCCAGCAGGTCACGGACGCGTGCAGTGCGATCGTCCGCGCGCACGAGGCGTGGCGGGCGAAGGTGTCGACCTTCGCCGACCTGCTGCCGAAGGACCGCCAGGGCCGGCTCACGTCGGAGTCCGGGGTGCGCGCCCCGGTCGGCTTCACCGACGGCATGCACGTGGAGCTCGCGCTCGACGACGCCTCCCCGCACGCGTTGATCGGCGGGCCGAGCGGGTCGGGCAAGACCAACCTGCTGCTGGCCATGATCGGGTCGATGGCGGCCCGGTACGACCCGGACGAGCTGCACTTCTACCTGCTGGACTTCAAGGAGGGCGTGTCCTTCGCCCAGTTCGCGCCCGGTCGCCGGGACGCCAGCTGGCTGCCGCACGCCCAGCTGATCGGGATCAACGTCAACACCGACCGCGAGTTCGGGCTGGCGCTGCTGCAGTTCCTCGCCGAGGAGATGCGCCGCCGCGCCGAGGCCGCCAAGTCCTTCGAGGTGACCAAGCTCGAGGAGCTGCGTCGCGCCGATCCGGGCGGGCACTGGCCGCGGATCGTCGCGGTGGTCGACGAGTTCCAGTACCTGTTCGCCGAGAAGGACCAGGTCACGCGGCAGGCCACGGCCCTGCTGGAGGACGTCGCCCGGCGCGGCCGCTCGCAGGGCATCCACCTGGTCTTCGCCAGCCAGGACGTCTCCGGGATCGAGGCCTTCTGGGGCCGTCCGGCGATCTTCGAGCAGTTCGTGCTGCGGATCGCGCTGCCCCGGGCGCGGCGCGTGCTGGCCAACCTCAACGACGCCGCGCTCGCCCTGCCGCGCTGGCACGCGATCGTCAACCACGAGTCCGGGATGAAGCACGGCAACGAGATCGCCCGGATCCCCGACGCGGGCGCCGGGTCGGACCTCGACGAGGTGCAGCGCGCCGCCCACGAGCGCTACACCGGCCCGCCGCCCCGGCTGTTCGACGGCGCCCGGTCGCCCGCGGTGCGGGGCCTGTTGGCCGCGGTGCCGCTCGGCGGTGCCCCGCGCGCCCTCCTCGGCCAGGTGATCGACATGGCGGGCAGTGCCGCGGCCGTCGAGCTGCCCGACGCGCCGGGCCGCAACGTCGCCGTCCTCGCCTCGGCGTCGGCCGAGGCGTTGCGGGTGATGGGTGCGGCCGCGGCGGCGCTCGCGGCGAGCGCGCCCGCCGAGGCCCGGTTCGTCGTCGCGCCGCTGGTGGGGGAGCTGCCTGCTGCCGCGTTGGCCGGCCGCGAGGTCGAGACCGTCGGGCTCGACGGGATCCGCACGCGGATCGAGGAGCTGGCGCGCGAGGTCAAGGACAGGGTGGGGAGCGGCGACCGGCGGCCGGTGTTCGTGCTGCTCCTGGGCGCCGACGCCGCCGACCCGCTGCTCGAGCGCTCCGGCACCGAGGCGCTGCGCACGGTGCTGCGGTTCGGGCCCGAGGTCGGGCTGCACGTCGTGGGGTGGTGGCGCTCGGCGACCCGGCTGCGGCAGCTGCTGACCCTCTCGGCCGGGGTCGACGACGTCGGCGCCTGGATCGGGCTCGACGTCCAGGGTTCCGAGCTGGGCGCCCTGGCCCCGGGGTTGGGCACGACCTGGGCGCCGCGCCCGGGGCGCGGGTTGTTCTTCGACCGCGCCGTGCACGCCCGCCCGGAGGTCGTGATCGTGCCGGGGCCGCTGGAGGAGGACGCATGAGCACGCCGGACCAGCCGGAGTCGCCCGCCGCCGCGTACCGCCGCATCGCGAGCGGGATCGACGAGGCGGTCGGCGCGGTCCGGCGGCAGGACGAGCTGCGCGCCACCCGCCTCGAACAGGCGCTGGCGAAGATCGACGCGCGCATGCGGCGGGTGGGCGAGCGCGCCGCCCTGACCCGCTTCTCGGTGGAGCTGCACTGGGAGTCGGCACTGGAGGCGCTGTGGGCGGAGCCGTGGATGACGGTCCGCCCCTTCCCCCGCCCCGACCCCGACGCCGAGCCCGCCCGGCTCGAGGGCTACGAGCGCGAGGTCGACCGCACCTACACCGAGCTCATGGACCTGGTCGCCCGCCGCCGCTTCGGCTTCCGCCGCTGAGGAATCGCACTATGGAACCATAATCCGCTGATGGCGGGTGATTGTGCGCATTATGGTTCCATAATGCGCTCAGAGGGGCGTAGACGTCGCCTTATGGAACCATAATGCGCTCTGCCGAATGCATGCGTTATCGAGGTATAGTGATCGGCGGGCGACCTACGCACAGTATGGCCCCACGATGCAAGCCGGTGTTGAAACCTGTGGACCGGCAGGTGGCCTTGTGGATCGGTGGCGGCGGTCGGAACCGAGAAACCGCGGTCGTGATTTCGCATGAGCGAGGCTGTCGTCATGCAAAGGACACAACGCGCCGGGATCGCGCACCTCGAGGTCTTCCGTGGGTCGGAGGCCGTCGGGGCAGGCTTCCTCGCCAAGTCGGACCTCCGAGGTGATCGAGTTGTCCGGCTGTTCCGCGACGTCTACACCTGGGCCGAGACTTCGATCACCCACGAACTACGAGCGAGGGCCGCTGCGCTTGCGCTCCCGCCCGGCGCCGTCGTCACCGGAAGGTCCGCCGCCACGGTTCGAGGAGCGCCGGTGTGCTGGACGGACGATCCGGTCCATGTGGTCGCGCCACTCGAGCTTCGGATTGGCCGACGCAGCGGTGTCCTGCTGAGGCGTACCGCGCTCCGGCCGGACGAGTACGGCCCGTGGGGGGACGGTCTGATCGCATCGCCGTTGCGCATGGCTCTCGACCTGCTGCTCGGACGCCCGCTGCCCGACTCCGTCGCGGACCTCGATCAAGTGCTCAAGGCCGGCCTGATCGACAGGCACCTCCTCACGGCGTCACTTCGCTCGAGGCGGGACAACGGCATCGTCGTGGCACGGCAGGCCGAGCAGCTTGCGACCGGGATCGCCGACTCCATCCCCGAATCGCAGGTCCGTGTGCATCTCGTCCTGGCCGGGCTCGACCCCGTGGCACAGCACTGGATCGAGGTCGACGGCGAGCAGGTCGCGCAGGTGGACTTCGCCTTCCCCGCTCGGAAAGTCGCCGTCGAGTACGACGGCGGCTGGCGGAACAACGAGATGTGGGCGCTGAACCATGACCGGACACGCCTCAACCGGATCCAGGCGGCCGGATGGGACGTCGTGTTCGTCACGGCGGCGCTTCTGCGACAGCCGCGCAAGATGATTGCCGAGGTCCGCGGTGCGTTGGCCCGGTGAGTCGCACTGTGGAACCACAGCGCGAAGAAGGCCGCGGCTCAGTCCTCGTTATGGAACCATGAAGCGCCAAGAAGTGAGGAGCTGGCAGCATTATGGTTCCGTAACGCGTTCCAGAACCACTCCTGGATGCGTTATGGAACCATAATGCGGTTCAGTCGTCCTCGTCGTCGCGGGCGAGGAAGGTGGCGAGGCGTTCGACCGCGTCCTCGTAGGCGGGGTGGGAGTCGACGAAGGCCCGGAGGCGGGCGGCCAGCCACTCGACGCTGACCGCCTCGTCCCCGCGGCGTTCGACCAGTTCCTCGATGCCCCGGTCGGTGAAGTACACCGGTTCCCTACGAGAACGCCTTGTCGATCAGCTCGCGCTGTTCGACCTCGTGCACCTTCGACGACCCCGCGGCCGGCGCGGCCATCCGGCGGCGGCTGATCCGCGTGAGGCCCGAGAGCCGCTCCGGCAGCTTGTCCGGCAGCTCGAGGCCCATGTGCGGCCAGGCGCCCTGGTTGGCCGGCTCCTCCTGGACCCAGCGGATGTCCTGCGCGTTCGGGTAGCGCTCCAGGACCGAGGCCAGCTGGCGGTCCGGCACCGGGTACAGCTGCTCGACGCGCACGATCGCCGTGTCGGTGATCTCGCGCTTCTGCCGCTGCTGGTGCAGCTCCCAGAAGATCTTGCCGCTGCACAGCAGGACCTTCTTGACCGACGAGGCGGGCCCGTCCGCGGAGCGGAACTCCGGGTCGTCGATCACCGGGCGGAACCGGCCGCCGGTGAAGTCGGAGATCGGGCTGACGACCGCCTTGTTCCGCAGCATCGACTTCGGCGTGAAGACGACCAGCGGGCGGCGGACGCCGTCGAGTGCGTGCCGGCGCAGCAGGTGGAAGTAGTTCGCCGGCTCCGACGGCAGCGCGACCGTCATCGAGCCCTCGGCGCACAGCTGCAGGAACCGCTCGATGCGGCCGGAGCTGTGGTCCGGGCCCTGGCCCTCCAGGCCGTGCGGCAGCAGCAGCACGACGTCGGAGAACTGGCCCCACTTCGCCTCACCGGACGAGATGAACTCGTCGATGATCGACTGGGCGCCGTTGACGAAGTCGCCGAACTGCGCCTCCCACATGACCAGCGCGTCCGGGTTGGCGACCGAGTAGCCGTACTCGAAGCCGACCGCGGCGAACTCCGACAGCGCGGAGTCGTAGGGCAGGAACCGGCCCTGGTCCTCGGCCAGGTTGCGCAGCGGGTAGTACTCCTCGCCGGTCTTCCGGTCGATCAGCACCGAGTGCCGCTGCACGAACGTGCCGCGCCGCGAGTCCTGGCCGGAGAGCCGGACCAGCTTGCCGTCCATCGCCAGCGAGCCGAAGGCGAGCAGCTCGCCGAAGGCCCAGTCGACGTCTCCCTCGCGCGACATCTTCGCCCGCTTGACCAGCACCGGCTTGACGCGCTGGTGCGGGGTGAAGCCCTCGGGCAGGTGCTCGTGAACGTCGCCGACCCGGTGCACCACCTCGAGCGGGATCGAGGTGTCCAGGTCGCTCGGCACGAGCTGTTCCTTCTCGACCGAGGCGGACACGGCCGGCGGGGTCTTCTCCAGCTCGCGGACCTCGTTGAACACGTGCTCGAGCTGGTTGGAGAAGTCCTTGAGCGCGTGCTCGGCCTCCTCCATGGTGATGTCGCCGCGGCCGATCAGCGACTCGGTGTAGATCTTGCGCACCGAGCGCTTGGCGTCGATCACGTCGTACATCGCCGGCTGCGTCATCGAGGGGTCGTCGCCCTCGTTGTGGCCGCGGCGGCGGTAGCAGATCATGTCGATCACGACGTCGTTGTTCCAGCGCTCGCGGTACTCGACCGCCAGCTTGGCCACCCAGACGCAGGCCTCGGGGTCGTCACCGTTCACGTGGAAGACCGGCGCGCCGATCATCTTCGCCACGTCCGTGCTGTACTGCGAGGAACGCGAGTGCTCCGGCGCGGTGGTGAAACCGACCTGGTTGTTGACGACGACGTGCACGGTGCCGCCGGTGCGGTAGCCGCGCAGCAGGGCCAGGTTCAGCGTCTCCGCGACCACGCCCTGCCCGGCGAACGCCGCGTCGCCGTGCATCATCAGCGGCAGGACGGTGAAGCCGCCCTCGCCCTTGTCGAGCAGGTCCTGCTTCGCGCGGACGATGCCCTCGAGGACCGGGTCGACGGCCTCCAGGTGCGAGGGGTTCGAGGCCAGCGACACGACCGTCTCGCCGTCGCCGAACATCCGGAAGTACTTGCCCTCGGCGCCCAGGTGGTACTTGACGTCGCCGGAGCCGTGGGCCTGGCCCGGGTCGAGGTTGCCCTCGAACTCGCGGAAGATCTGGCTGATCGGCTTGCCGACGATGTTGGCCAGCACGTTGAGCCGGCCGCGGTGCGGCATGCCGATGACGACCTCGTCGAGCTCGTTCTCGGCGGCCTTGTCCAGCACGGCGTCGAGCAGCGGGATGACGGTCTCGCCGCCCTCCAGCGAGAACCGCTTCTGCCCGACGTACTTGGTCTGCAGGAAGGTCTCGAACGCCTCCGCGGCATTGAGCTTCGACAGGATGTACTTCTGCTCGACCACCGACGGCTTCTGGTGCGGCACCTCGATGCGCTCCTGCAGCCAGGCGCGCTGCTCGGGGTCGGCGATGTGCATGTACTCCGTGCCGACGGTGCGGCAGTAGGAGTCGCGCAGCAGGCCGAGCACGTCCCGCAGCTTCATGTGCGCCTCGCCGCCGAACCCGCCGACGGCGAAGTCGCGGTCGAGGTCCCACAGCGTGAGGCCGTGGGACAGCACGTCGAGGTCGGGGTGGCGGCGCTGCCGGTAGTTCAGCGGGTCCGTGTCCGCCATCAGATGGCCGCGGGTCCGGTACGACTCGATCAGCTCGAGGACGCGCGCGGTCTTGTCGACCTCGCCCTCGGGGAAGTCCTGCACCCAGCGGACCGGCTCGTACGGCACCCGCAGCGAGGTGAAGATGTCGTCGTAGAAGCCGTCGTCGCCCAGCAGCAGGCGGTGCACCCGGCGCAGGAAGTCGCCGGACTCGGCGCCCTGGATGATCCGGTGGTCGTAGGTCGAGGTCAGCGTGATGATCTTGCTGACGCCGATCTGGGCGAGCCGCTCCTCGGAGGCACCCTGGAACTCCGCCGGGTACTCCATCGCGCCGACGCCGACGATCGTGCCCTGGCCCTGCATCAGCCGCGGCACCGAGTGGTTGGTGCCCAGCGTGCCCGGGTTGGTCAGCGAGATCGTGGTGCCCTGGAAGTCCTCGGCGGTGAGCGAGCCGTTGCGCGCCTTGTGGACCATGCCCTCGTAGGCGGACCAGAACTGCGCGAACGTCATCCGCTCGCAGCCCTTGATCGACACCACGACGAGCGAGCGCTGCCCGTTCTTGCCCGGCAGGTCGATGGCCAGGCCGAGGTTGACGTGCTCGGGCTGGACGACGGTGGGCTTGCCGTCCGTCTCGACGAAGTGGCGGTTCATCGTCGGGAAGTCGGCCAGCGCCTTCACCACGGCGTAGCCGATGAGGTGGGTGAAGGAGATCTTGCCGCCGCGGGTGCGCTTCAGCTGGTTGTTGATGACGATGCGGTTGTCGGCCAGCAGCTTCGCCGGGACCGCGCGCACGCTCGTCGCCGTGGGGACGGCGAGCGAGGCGTTCATATTCTTGACGACGGCGTTGGCCGCGCCCCGGATCGGCAGGACCTGGTCCTGGCTCTCCGCGGCCGGCTTGGCGGCGGCCTTGGAGGTGCTGCCGGCGGCGGGCTTCGTCGCGGGCGGCGCGGCGCCGTTGCTGTTGGACGCGGCGCGGTCGCCGGCGCGGCGGACCTCGGTCGGCTCGGCGGGGCTGGTCGTGGGTGTGCTGGCGGGGGGCACGTCCTGCTTTCCGGTGCGAGAGGAGCCGTTGGTGGTGGTGGCGGAGCGGTCCGGGGCGGCGGTCGGCGCGCCGGCGGCCTCGGCGTCGGCGGAGCGGTCGGCCTCCGCGCGCTCGGCCTCGCCCTGCGCGGTCGGGCTGTCCTCGGCGGGCGCGGCGCCCGACAGCGAGCCGCCGGGCTTGTAGTCCGCGAAGAAGTCGTGCCAGGCCGGGTCGACCGTCTTCGGGTCCTCGAGGAAGCGCTGGTACATCTCCTCGACGAGCCACTCGTTCGGGCCGAACTGGTTGGCGCCGAACTCCCCGGTATGGCCGGTCGTACTACTGGTGGACACGCGCTCTCAACCGCCTTGGTTCGCTTGAAGCTTCTCGATCGCCGATGACCGCCCTCCCAGGGTAGTCCTCCCCGGGACGGAGCCGGTATGTGCTCGGTCGCGTTGTGACCTCCGTCCGGCGGGTGCCCGTCGGGCCGGGTCAGAAAACCGGGAGGGCCCCGATCGCGGGCACCACGGCGGTGCGCACGGAGGTCTCCGCGATCACGGTGCCCTCCACCAGGCCGCACGTGGAGTCGCGCCGCAGCGTGTCCCGCTCGCCGGCGTACTGCCCGTCGACTGGGTCGACGAGGAGCTCGGTGCGGGTGGGCCCGGCGTCGTGCACCAGCGCGAGGCAGAGGTTGCCGTCCAGGTCCTTGACCTCGTCGACGAGCGAGACGGCCGGGAGCTCGAGCAGGGCGGCGTAGAGCGGTGCGCGCAGGTCGGCCGGGACCGAGCAGGTCCGCAGGGCGTCGACGGCGCTGCGGAACGGGCCGGTGTAGGTGCGCCCCTGCGGCGCGTCGGCCAGCAGCCGGGCGAGCAGCTCACCGGGCTCGCGGGGCAGCAGGGCCAGGAACTCGGGGGTGGGCGTGGCCCAGTTCCCCGCGGGCCGGTGCGGGGCCGAGTCGTGCAGTTCGGCGTAGAAGTCGCCGTACTTCGCGCGGAAGCGGCCGGTGGGCCAGGCGTCCCGCAGGTCGAACCCGGCGTCGTCCGCCGCCTCGCCGGAGCCCGCGAGCCAGGTGACGCGGCCGGTGAGCTCGCGGTCGAGCAGCCAGTCCGCGTCCTGCACCGCGGGCGTCCACTGCTGGAGCAGGTGCTCGGACAGGTGCACGTGCACCGGCTCCGCCGGGTCGGGGCCCATGAAGGTGCCCATCCACCACGCGTGCGTCGCGATGTACCGGTACTGCTCCGGTTCCATCGGCTCGTCGGACGTGCGCACGGGAAGGTCGGGCACCACGCAGCTCCCGGGGGTCGGCAGGTTCACCCGGCATTGTGGAACGGGCCCGACACGGCCCGTGACGCCACCCCCGGTTCGCGTGACCGTGCGCTGCTCAGCGCCGATGTCCGCTCCGCTCAGCCCCGGGTCACGGCAGCCACTCGCGCACCTGTCCGAGGACCTTGGGGGCGTCGTTGGTGACCGGGTTGACCTGGAGGTGGGTGACGCCGACCTCGTGCAGCGCGGCGATCCGCTCCTTGACGAACGAGGGCGGCCCGATGAGCGTCGACTTCTCGATGAACTCGTCGGGCAGCGCGGCCGCGGCCTCCTCCTTGCGCCCGTCGAGGTACAGGTCCTGCACCGTCCGTGCGGCGTCCGCCCAGCCCTGGCGCTGCATCACGGTGTTGTAGAAGTTCTTGCCGCGCGCGCCCATCCCGCCGACGTAGAGCGCGAACATCGCCCGCGCCGCCTGCCGGGCCGGCTCCCACATCTCCTCCTCGATCGCGAGGAAGCCGCCGCCCGTCATCTGCAGCGGGCCGAGCTCGGGGGCCCGCTTGGCCAGGCCGGCGGCCAGCGGCGCGCCGAAGGCCTCCTGCATCCGCTCGGGGACGACGGCGTGCGGCAGCCAGCCCTGCGCGAGCTCGGCCGTCATCTCGACGTTCTTGTCGCCGAGCGCCGCGATCCAGATCGGGATGTCCGCCCGCTGCGGATGGTTGATCAGCTTCAACGGCTTGCCGAGCCCGGTGCCGCGGCCCTCCGGGACCGGGATCGTGTAGATGCCCTCGTGCTGGATGCGCTCGCGCCGCCAGACGGCCCGGCAGATCTCGATGACCTCACGGGTGCGCCCGATCGGCTTGTCGAACGGGACGCCGTGGAAGCCCTCGATCACCTGCGGCCCGGACGTGCCGAGACCCAGGATCGCCCGGCCCCCTGACAGCGCGTCGAGGCCCGCGGCCGTCATCGCCGTGAGGGTGGGGGTCCGGCTGTAGATCGGCAGGATCCCCGACCCGATCTCGATCCGCTCGGTGCGCGCGGCGAGGTAGCCCATGAGGGACACGGCGTCGTAGCTGTAGGCCTCGGCGACCCACACGACGTCGAGCCCGGCCTTCTCGAGCTCGACGATGCGTGTGGCGCCCGCCACCGGGTCGTCGCTGTACGGCAGCTGGGTCGAGAGCTTCATGACAGTGAGACTGTCACGTTCGGACCGTGAACACCATCGGCGGGGGACGTCGAGGTGGCGGCGAGTCCGTCGGCCTAGACGGTCCGGCGCTCCCGCCCCGCCCAGAAGGGGGCCCGCAGGTCCTTCTTGAGGATCTTGCCGGTGGGGTTGCGGGGCAGTTCGGCCACCACGTCCATGCCCTTGGGGCACTTGTACGAGGCCAGGTGCGCGCGGCAGTGCGCGAGCACGGCGGCCTCGTCGAGCTCGGCGCCGTCGGCCGGCACGACGATCGCGCGGGGCACCTCGCCCCACCGCTCGTCCGGCACGCCGATCACCGCCACGTCGGCGATCCCGGGGTACTCGGCGAGCACGCGCTCGATCTCGGCCGGGTACACGTTCTCCCCGCCGCTGACGATCATGTCCTTGACCCGGTCGGTCACGTAGACGTAGCCGTCGGTGTCGAGGTGGCCGCCGTCGCCGGAGCGCAGCCAGCCGTCCGGGGTGATCGCGGCGGCGGTGGCCTCGGGCCGGCGCCAGTACCCGGCCATGAGCTGCGCGGTCCGCACCCAGATCTCGCCCGGCTCGCCGGTCGGCACCGGCTCGCCCGTCGCGGGGTCCCGGACCTCGATCTCGACGCCGTGGATCGGCGTCCCGGCCGAGACCAGCCGGTGTGCGACGGCCGGGTCCTCGTGGTCGGCGGCGGGCAGCGCGGTGACCACGCCGCACGCCTCCGTCATCCCGTAGACCTGGTGCATCCGCCCCGGGAACAGCGGCAGGCACGCCCGCATCACGGGGAGCGGCATCGGCGAGGCGCCGTAGGAGAGGACCTTGATCGCGGAGAGGTCGCGGGCCTCGACCCCGGGCACCTTCGTGACCGCCGCCAGCAGCGCGGGCACCAGGAAGGTGTGCGTGATCCGCTCGGTCTCCAGCTGCTCGACGACCGCGGCCGGGTCGGGCACGCGCAGCATCACCATCCGCGCGCCGAAGTGGACCGCGAGCAGGGCGTAGCTGGTGCCGCCGACGTGGAACAGCGGCATCGCCACCTGGACGACGGCGTCGTGGTCCACCTCGAAGCTCTCCGCCACGTTGGTCGAGTGCGCCAGCATCGCCCGGTGGGTGAGCATCACGCCCTTGGGGAAGCCGGTCGTGCCCGAGGTGTAGAGCTGGACGAAACAGGCGTCCGGATCGGCCTCGGCCGGGCCGTCGTCCGGCTCGTGCGCGGCCAGCCAGGCCTCGTACTCGTCGTCCGGCCCGCCGACCCGGACCAGCCGGCGCAGCGCCGGCGCCTTGTCCCGCAGGGCCTCGGCCGCCTGCGCGAACTCTGGCCCGACGAGCAGGAGCACCGCGCCGGAGTCGTTGAGCACGTAGACGATCTCGGGCGGGGCCAGCCGGAAGTTGACGACTGCGTTGGCCGCGCCGATCCGCGCGCAGGCCAGCGTCAGCTCCAGGCAGGAGGGGTGGTTGAGGTCGAGCACGGACACCCGGTCGCCGGGCCCGACGCCCTCGGCCCGCAGCGCCGCGGCCAGCCGGCGGACCCGCTCGTCGAGCTCGGCCCACGTGCGGCGCACGCCGGCGAACCGCAGCGCCTCGGCGGCGGGACGCTCGGCGGCCCAGCGTCCCAGCAGGCCGGACACGTCGGCGGGGCGGTCGGGGGACAGCGTCATCGGTGCTCCCTCGTCGGGCGTGAGGTGGATCACGGCGGGCGCCACTCTAGCGTCGGGGAGAACCGGAATCGAGGGACGAACCTCGCCGGCCCACCCGCGGGCCCGGGGCGCGCGGAACGGGGGCAGGATGGGGCCCGGCGAGCGTGAGGAGAGGTGTGGGACGCGAACCCGACGGCAGCGGCCGGATCGAGGTGTCCGGCCTGGCCAAGCGGTTCGGCACGGTCGAGGCCGTGCGCGGGCTGTCGTTCACGGTCGAGCCGGGTGCGGTGACCGGCTTCCTGGGGCCCAACGGCTCCGGCAAGACGACGACGCTGCGCGCGATCCTCGGCCTGGTCGCACCGACCGCGGGATCGACGCTGGTCGAGGGCGCCCCCTACCCGGAGCTGACCGCGCCCGGGCGGGTCGTCGGCGCCGTGCTGGAGGCCCAGGGCGCCCACCCCGCCCGCACCGCCCGTCGGCACCTGCAGGTCTGCGCCTCGGCGATCGGCGTGGCGGAGGAGCGGGTCGACGAGGTGCTCGCGCTCGTCGGGCTCGCCGACGCCGCCGACCGGGCCGCCGGCGGCTACTCGCTCGGCATGGCCCAGCGGCTCGCCCTCGCGGTCGCGCTGCTCGGCGACCCGCGGATCCTGGTGCTCGACGAGCCGGGCAACGGCCTCGACCCGCAGGGCATCGCCTGGCTGCGGGAGTTCCTGCGCGGCTTCGCGCGCTCCGGGCGGACCGTGCTCGTGTCCAGCCACCAGCTCGCGGAGATCGCGCAGACCGCGGACCGGCTCGTCGTGATCTCGGCGGGGGCGTGTGTCTACCAGGGGGCGGCCGACGGGCTGCACGGCCGGCCCGCCGTCCGAGTCCGCTGCTCCGACCCCGTCCGGCTCGCCGAGGCGCTCGCCGCCCGGGGCGTGCTGGAGATCGACCACGTCGCCGACGGCGGGCTCGCCGTCGCGGCCGACGCGGTGCTCGTCGGCGACACCGCGCTCGCCGCGGGGGTGGCCGTCTACGGGCTGGTCGAGGAGCGCGCGGACCTCGAGGCGATGTTCCTGCGGCTGACCGGCGGGGGTGTGGCGTGACGACCGACCTGCTCCCCACCGCGGGCGTCCTGCGGGCCGAGGCGCTCAAGGCGTTGTCCGTGCGCACCTGGTGGGCGCTCGCGATCCCGGTGGCCCTGCTCGCGGTGATGGTCAACCTGTTCGGCGGGCTGTTCAGCTCGGCCGTCGCCGGCGTCGGCGACGGTCTTCCCGGGATCCTGCTCGCCTCGCTGGCCTACGCGCTGTCGCTGACCACTGTGTTCGCGGCGCTGCACGGCGTCGTGCTGGCCACCTCGGAGTTCCGGCACCGCACCGTGAGCACCACCTACCTGCTGGCCGGGCGGGTGCCGACGTTGCTGGCCAAGTCGGCGGTGGCGGCCGGTGCCGGGGCGGCGTACGCCCTGCTCGCGATCGTGCTCGGGCTGCTCGCCGGCCTGCTGGGCCAGGGCGCCGCGCCGCTGCCGTCGGTCGGCGGGATCCTGGCGCTGAGCGGGATCGGGATCCTGGTGAGTGCGCTCTGGGCGGTGCTCGGTGTCGCGCTCGGGACGCTGGTCGTCAACCAGGCCGGGGCCGTCGTCGCGCTGCTCGTCTACGTGCTGGCGGTGGAGAACCTCGTCTCGCTGATCCTGCGCTCGGGCACGCAGGAGGGCAGCGCGCCGACGGCGGTCGCCCGGCTCACCTCGTTCCTGCCCGCCAACGCGGGGGACGTCGCGCTCTACGACCTGCCCGCCCAGGAGCTCGGCGGCCGGTTCGCGTCCTCGATCGTCGAGGGGCTGGCGGGCGTCGCCGGACCCCCGCCGGCGTGGGGCGCCCTGCTCGTGCTCGTCGTGTGGGCCGGGGCCGGGGTGGCCGTGGCGTGGGTCGTCGGCGGCCGCCGGGACGTGACCTGAGACGGCTGTGACCAGCCCGGACGTCGTCGGGCGGCGGACTGTCGGACCGGCGTCCTAACCTGGATCCGTGCCCGACCCGCTCCCCACCACCTCGCCCGCCCCGGGCACCCGGCCCGCCGGCTGGCTGCGCCGGCTCACCCGCGAGTGCCTGCGGCACCGCCGGGTCACCGTCGGCGCGCTCGTCGCGTCGGTGTTCGGGGTGAGCCTCGACGCGGCGGGCCCGCTGCTCACCCGGGTCGCGGTCGACGACGCGGTGCGGGGCGTCACGGACGTGCTGCTGCCGATCGTGCTGGCGATCCTGGGGCTGGCGCTCGTCCGGTTCACCGCGTCGTTCCTGCGCCGCTACCTCGCCGGGCGGATGGCCCTCGACGTGCAGCACGACCTGCGCCGCCAGGTGTTCGCCGCCGTCCAGCGGCTCGACGGGCGGCGGCAGGACGCGCTGCGCACCGGCCAGGTCGCCTCCCGCGCGATCACCGACCTCCAGCAGGTCCAGTCGCTGCTGTCGATGGTGCCGCTCACCGCCGGCACGGTCGCGCTCGTGATCGCCTCGGTGGCGGCCATGCTGTGGCTGTCCCCGCTGCTCACCGTGGTGTCGCTGATCATGCTGCCGCTGGCGGCGTACATCACCAGCCGCACCCGGCGCTCGCTGTTCCCGGCCACGTGGTCGGCCCAGCAGCGCGCGGCGGACGTAGCGCAGCAGGTCGAGGAGACGGTCACGGGCGTCCGCGTGGTCAAGGGCTTCGGCCAGGAGACCCGCGAGGTCGGCACCCTGGAGGGGCTGGCCCGGCGCCTGTTCGGCGAGCGGATGCGCGCCGCGCGGATGACCGCCCGGCTCAACCCGGTGCTGCTCGCGCTGCCAACGCTCGGCCAGGTCGCGGTGATCGGCATCGGCGGGCTGATGGCGGTGCGCGGGTCGATCTCGCTCGGCACCTTCCTGGCCTTCACCACCTACGTCGCGCAGCTCGTGGGGCCGGCCCGGCTGGTCGGGTCGCTGGTCGTGAGCGCGCAGCTGGCCCGCGCCGGCGTCGAGCGGGTGTACGACCTCGTCGACGCGGAGCCGGACGTGCAGGACCCGCCCGCGCCCCGCGCGTTGCCGGCCGGCCCGGTCGGCGTGGAGCTCGACGCCGTGCGCTTCGGCTACGAGCCCGGCCGGCCGGTGCTCGACGGGGTGACCCTGCGTGCGGAGCCGGGGGAGACCCTGGCCGTGGTCGGCACCGCCGGCTCCGGCAAGTCCACGGTCGCGCTGCTGCTGCCCCGCTTCTACGACCCCTGGGACGGGGCCGTGCGGATCGGCGGCGTCGACGTCCGGGAGCTGCGGCTGCGGGACCTGCGCGCCGAGCTGGGCGTGGTGTTCGAGGAGGCCTTCCTCTTCTCCGACACCATCCGCGCCAACATCGCCTACGGCCGGCCCGACGCCAGCGAGGAGGAGATCCGCGCCGCCGCGGCGGCCGCGCAGGTCGCCACGTTCGTCGAGGCGCTGCCCGAGGGCTACGACACGCAGGTCGGCGAACGCGGGCTCACGCTCTCCGGCGGGCAGCGGCAGCGGATCGCGCTGGCCCGGGCGCTGCTCACCGATCCCCGCGTCCTGGTGCTCGACGACGCGACCTCCGCCGTCGACACCGCCACCGAGTCCGCCATCCACGAGGCCCTGCGCGAGCTGACCGCCGGGCGGACCACGATCCTCGTCGCGCACCGGCGCTCCACCCTCGCCCTGGCCGACCGGATCGCGGTGCTCGACGCCGGCCGGGTCGTCGACGTCGGGACCGAGGAGGAGCTGCGGGGGCGCTGCGCGCTGTTCCGCGAGCTGCTGGCCACCGGCGCGCAGGCGCACGCCGACGAGGAGCCGGCCGAGGAGGCCGGGACCGTCGCGGAGCCCGAGGTCGCGCCCCTGCCGGCGGCCGCGCCGGCGGTGGCCGTGCCCGCCGGCGGAGTCACGCCCGAGCTGTGGCCGGAGGCCGCCGCCGGCGAGGTGGAGTCCGACCGGGCCGTGCGGGCTGCGGCGGAGCAGGGCTCGGCGCGCGCCGGCGGCCCGCAGGCCCGCACCGGACCCGGCGCGTCGGGCATGGTCGGCGGGATCGCGGCGACCCCGGAGCTCCTCGACGCCGTCGCGAGGCTGAAACCCGCCGACGAGACCCCGCGCCTCGGCGGGATCGACCCTGCGGCGCCGGACCCCGGCTTCCGCCTCGCCCGCCTGCTGAGGCCGGTGCGCTGGACGCTCGCCCTCGGCATGTCCCTCGTGGCGCTCGACGCGCTGGCGACCCTGGCCTTCCCGTCGGTCGCCCGGTTCGCGGTCGACGGCGGCATCACGGCCGGGTCGACGCGGATCCTGCTGATCGCCACCCTCATCGGGATCGGGATCGTGCTGGCCGACGCGCTGGTGGTCGCCGCGCAGACCGTGGTGACCGCGCGGGCCGGCGAGAGCCTGCTCTACCTGCTGCGCACCCGCAGCTACGCCCACCTGCAGCGGCTCGGGCTGGACTACTACGAGCGCGAGCTCTCCGGCCGGATCATGACCCGGATGACCACGGACGTCGACGCGCTGTCGACGTTCCTGCAGACCGGGCTCGCCCAGGCCGTCGTCAGCCTGCTCACCCTGGTCGGCGTCGCGGTCGCGCTGCTGGTCACCGACGCCGAGCTCGCCCTGGTGGCGCTCGCGGTGCTGCCGGTCCTGCTGGTGGCCACCGTGGTGTTCCGGCGGCTGTCGTCGCGGGCGTACGCGGAGGCGCGGGAGCGGGTCAGCGTCGTCAACGCGGACATGCAGGAGAACGTGACCGGTGTCCGCGTCGCGCAGGCGTTCGTCCGGGAGGAGCGCAGCGCCGAGGCGTTCGGCGCCCGCAGCGACGCCTACCGGCGCACGCGCATCCGGGCACAGCGCTACATCGCGACGTACTTCCCGGGCGTCGCGTTCCTGTCCGACGTGGCGCAGGCCGCGGTGCTCGGGGTCGGTGCCGCGCGGGTGGCCGCGGGCGACCTCACGCCGGGTGTGCTCACGGCGTTCCTGCTCTACCTCGGGCTGTTCTTCTCCCCGGTGCAGCAGCTGTCCCAGGTGTTCGACGGCTACCAGCAGGCCCGCATCGGCCTGCTGCGCATCGCCGACCTGCTCCGCACCCCGACGTCGGTGCCGGCAGCGCCGGACTCCGACGCCGCCGTCGTCCCGCAGCGGCTGCGGGGCGAGGTGGAGCTGCGCGGGATCACCTTCCGGTATCCGGGCGTCGAGCAGCCGGCGCTCGCCGACGTCAACCTCCGCGTGCGGCCGGGCGAGACGATCGCGCTGGTCGGGGCCACGGGCGCGGGCAAGTCCACCATGGTCAAGCTGCTCGCCCGGTTCTACGACGTCGGCGAGGGCGAGCTCCTGGTCGACGGGGTCGACGTCCGGCGCTATCCGCTCGAGGGCTACCGGCGCCGGCTGGGGTTCGTGCCGCAGGAGCCGCACCTGTTCACCGGGGACGTCGCGGCCAACATCGCCTACGGCCGCCCCGGCGCCACGCAGGCGGAGATCGAGGCCGCCGCCCGGGCCGTCGGTGCCCTGGAGATGATCCGCGCGCTGCCCGGCGGGTTCCGGACCGCGGTGGGCGAGCGCGGGCAGGGACTGTCCGCCGGGCAGCGGCAGCTGGTCGCGCTGGCCCGCGCCGAGCTCGTCGACCCGGACGTGCTGATCTTCGACGAGGCCACCGCGGCGCTCGACCCCGCCACCGAGGCGGCGGTGCTGGCCGCCGGCGACCGGCTCACGGCACGGCGCACCGCGTTCGTCGTGGCGCACCGGCTGGCCACGGCGGCGGCGTCGGACCGGATCGTCGTGCTGCACGCCGGGCGGATCGCCGAGGAGGGGCCGCACGCCGAGCTGTTGGCGGCGGACGGGCGGTACGCCGCCCTGTGGCGGGCCGGCGAGCTGGAACCCGCGGCCGACGCGGAGACGGAGGATCTCTCGGCCGCCCGCTCGGCCTGAGCCTCCGGGGTCGCCCGAGCTGAGTGCTCCCCGCCCGGACGCCGACGTGCGCACCCGGGCGTAACGGGCGGCCCCTCGCCGTCCGATTTCTCCTGTGGGTGGGCTCCGCTGCGCCGTCCGTACGTAGTTCTGCCGGATTCCTGCCCGAAATCGGGCAGGAATTTGGCGAAGTGGGGGGTGATCGGGCACAGTTCGATCCGTGCACACCGCCCCGGACCGTCCGACGCACCCCGATGCGTTCGCCGGTCCGCACCCGGACCTGGTGCGTCACCTGGTCCGCAGCACCGCGCTCGACCCGGGCGAGGCCGCCCGTGTCGTCGACGAGGTGCTCGCCTACTTCGCGGAGCCGACCGAGGACTTCGTGCGGCGGCGGCACGCGGAGCTCCGCACCCGCGGGCTCCGCAACGACCGGATCTTCACCGTGATCCGGGACGAGCTCGACGCGCGACGCGTGGTGCCCCCGCCGCTGTCCGCGCGTCAGCTCCGGCGACTGGTCTACGGCTGAGCGGGAGCTCGCGGAGCGAGCATCGGCACCGAGCGGAGCTCGCGGACGAGCATCAGCACCGACCGGCGCCGGCGACAAGCGAGGAGGAACACCGATGTGCGGCATCGTGGGATACGTGGGCGCGCAGGACGCGGCGCCGATCCTGATCGAGGGCCTCAACCGGCTCGAGTACCGCGGCTACGACTCGGCCGGGATCGCCGTGATCCAGCGCGGCCAGCTGAAGGTGCGCAAGGTCAGCGGCCGGGTCGCCGACCTGCAGGCGGACCTGCCCGCGCGGTTCAAGGGCGCGCCCGGCATCGGGCACACGCGCTGGGCCACGCACGGTGAGCCCACCGTCGACAACGCCCACCCGCACGTCGACAGCGCCGGGCGGATCGCCGTGGTGCACAACGGGATCATCGAGAACGCCGAGGAGCTGCGGGCCAAGCTGCAGGCCGACGGCGTCGAGTTCGTCTCGCAGACGGACACCGAGACCGTCGCGCACCTCGTCGCCGCCGCCTTCGCGACCGGCGGGGCGGAGGACCTCGAGCAGGCCGTCTGCATCGCGCTGCGCCAGGCCGTCGGCGCCTACGGGATCGCCGTCGTCGACACCGAGCACCCCGACCGGATCGTCGTCGCCCGCAACGGCTCGCCCGTGCTGCTCGGCATCGGCGAGAAGGAGATGTTCGTCGCGAGCGACGTCGCGGCGCTGGTCGGGCACACCCGCCAGGTCGTCTACCTCGACGACGGCGAGCTCGCCACCATCACCGCCGGGGGCTACCGGACCTTCACCCTCGACGCCCGCTCCACCGCCAAGACCCCGTCGGAGGTGGACTGGGACGTGGTCGGCGCCGAGATCGGCGACCACGCGCACTTCCTGGTCAAGGAGATCGGCGAGCAGCCGCGCTCGATCGAGCGGGCGATCCGCGGGCGCATCGACGAGCGCTTCAACACCGCGCACCTCGGCGGGCTCAACCTGACCGTGCGCGAGGCGCGCGAGTTCCGCCGCGTCAAGATCCTCGGCTGCGGGTCCGCCTGCTACGCCGGCGACCTCGGCGCCCAGCTCATCGAGGATCTCGCCCGGATGCCCGCGACGTCGGAGTCGGCGTCGGAGTTCCGGTACCGCAACCCGGTCGTCGAGCCGGACACCCTGTACGTCGCGGTCAGCCAGTCCGGCGAGACCGTCGACACCCTCGCCGCGGTGCAGGAGCTGCAGCGCAAGGGCGGCCGGGTGATCGGCATCGTCAACGTCGTGGGGTCGACGATCGCGCGCCAGGTCGACGGCGGCATCTACATCCACGCCGGCCCGGAGATGTCGGTCGCGGCGACCAAGTCCTTCACCTCGACGGTCGTGGCGTTCGCGCTGCTCGCCGTGCACCTGGGCCGCATGCGCGACCTCGCGCCGACCGAGGGCCGCCGGGTCCTCGACGGCCTCGTCGCCCTGCCCGGCCAGATCGAGGAGATCCTCGACGCGGAGAAGCGCACCGGCACGATCGAGGCGGTCGCCCGGGAGGTCGCGCAGCACCACAGCGTGCTGTTCATCGGCCGCCGCCGCGGCTGGCCGGTGGCCAAGGAGGGCGCGCAGAAGCTCAAGGAGGTCTCCTACGTGCACGCGGAGGCCTACGCCAGCGCCGAGCTCAAGCACGGCCCGCTCGCCCTGGTCAGCCCGGAGCTGCCGACCGTGGCCTGCGTGCCGGACGACGACCTGTACGAGAAGAACGTCTCCACCCTCGCCGAGATCCGCGCCCGCAAGGGCCCGGTCGTCGCGCTGGCGCACCGCGAGCTCCCGGCCGAGCTCGCCGACCGCACCATCGTGATCCCGCGCGGCGAGCCCGAGCTGGACCCGATCCTGATGTCGGTGCCGCTGCAGCTCCTGGCCTACCACGCCGCGGTGGCGCTGGAGCGCGACGTCGACCGCCCGCGCAACCTCGCGAAGTCCGTGACGGTGGAGTAGATCCTCGCCTTCACGCGCCGTGCGCCCCGCCCGTTCTCCGGGCGGGGCGCACTGCTGTGGTCCGACCTTCAGGAGGCGGTGCCGCGCTCCAGCCGGGTCAGCCGCGAGCGGATGTCCTCGAGGATCGTCCGGACGGGCGCGGACAGCCCCGACGCCGCCTGCTGGCTGCGCGTGAACGCCACGCCCGCGACCGCGGACGAGACCGCGAGTCTGAGCTTGTCCGGGTCGGCGCCGGTGGAGACCAGGGCGCGGCGGACGGCGTCGTCCTCCGGGCCGGCGGCCAGGCCGAGCAGCAGGTGCTCGCAGCCGATGTAGTTGTGCTCGAGGCGGAGCGCCTCGGTGGTGGCGCGCTCGAGCGCGGCGGCCAGGTCGGTGCCCTCGCCCAGCCCGCGGGACTCGGCGAGGACGTCCGGCGGCTCGACGTCGAGCGTCGCGAGCACCGTCAGCGCGAGGTTCCCGCCCTCCTCGACGACGGCCGCGAGGAGGTCGACCGTGCTCGGCCGGTCCGCCTCCAGCGCGGTCCGCACCGCGGTCCGCGCCCGCGCGGTGAACCTGTTCCAGCCCGGCGTTCCGCTCATGTCCGCTCCTCCGGCAGGGGGAGCGCCACCGGCCGCCGTGACCGCCTCCGCCAGGGCCTGCTGGCACACCGACGACACGGGGATCCCGGCCTCCTTCACGGCGGCGGCCAGGTCGTCGGGCAGATAGACGTTGATCTTCGGCACGAGCTGCTCCCTGAGTGGGGTTATAACCCCACTTATAACCCCTTCGCTCGACGCCGGCAAGGCTCGAGCGAGGCGGTGATCGTCGTCCATGACCGAAGTCGGCCATATCCGGCGGTCAACGGTCACAGACGGCGATCATGACAGGGAAGCTGCCGAAGACCGACGCGCGAACGAGTCCTCAGGCGGCGCGGCGGGGGCCGGCGAGCCAGGGTGTCGTCGGGCCTGCGAGGGGGGTGCTCATGGGGATGTGGGGGTGGCCGACATAGGGCTCGACCGGGCCGTCGGTGGTCCAGCCGAGGCGGTGGAAGAAGCGCTCGTTGGGCAGCTGGACGTGGGCGCGCATCCGCAGGCCGTCGCGGGCGCCGGCGGTCTCGACGGCGAAGCGGACCAGCGGGCCGCCGATCGCGGCGGAGCGGAACTCGGGCAGGACGGCGAGGCGGTCGCCGAGCCACTCGCCGGGGCGGCCGGTCGGGTAGAGGCGGACCGTGCCGGCGGGGCGGCCGAGGTGGGTGGCGAGGACGTGGACGACGTCCTCGCGGGTGTCGTGCGCGTCGAGGTCGGAGTCCTCGAACACGCCCTGCTCCTCGACGAACACCGCGTGCCGGATCGCGAGGTGCGCGGCCCGGGCTGCCGGGTCGGTGGCCGGGCGGCAGGCGACCGGGTCGACGCCGACCAGCACGTTGACCGCCCGCACGGGCCGGATCCGGGCCGGACGCACCGTGCCGGCGGGCCGCGGGTCGCCGGGCCCCGGGTCGCCGAGCCGCGCGTCGCCGGGGCGCGGGGCACCGAGCCCCGGGTTGTCGGGCCGACCGACGGCGTGGGGCGCCGGAAACCCGGCCCGTTCCGGCATCACGGCGGTCATGCGCCCGGGCGCTTCCCGATCTGCAGCAACGGCGCGCCGCCGCCGGAGGCCGACCCGCACGGCGTCGCCCCGCCCGACTGCTGGACCAGGTTGAGCGAGGAGCAGGCCTGGCACCGGGCGCACCCGGCGACGGCGGTGTCCGCGCCCAGCCCGCGCTCGGCGAGGAAGCCGGCGACCTTGCGGTAGATCGGCTCGGTGTACTCCCGGGCCGGCGCCGGCACCGCCTCCATCAGCGACCCCGCCACCGGCCGCAGCGGCACGACGAAGGGGTACACGCCGATGTCGACCGCCCGCCGGCACATCTCCACGGTCAGGTCCGGGTCCTCGCCCATGCCGAGGATCACGTAGGTCGACACCCGGCCCTCGCCGAACAGCTGCACCGCCCGCTCCCAGGTGCGGAAGTAGGTGTCGACGCCGGTGCGGAACTTGCCGGGTGCCACACGCGCCAGCACCGCGGGGTCGAAGGACTCGATGTGGATGCCGACGGAGTCGACGCCCATGTCGTGCACCTCGTGCAGCACGTCGAGCGAGCGGGGCGGCTCGAACTGCACCTCCACCGGCAGCCCCGCGGCCTCCTTGACCGCCTGCCCGCACTTCGCGACGTACAGCGCGCCGCGGTCCGGGGCGACCGACGAACCGGTGGTCAGCGTGGCGTCGACGGCCCCGTCGAGGTCGCGGGCCGCGACGGCGACCTCCGCCAGCATCTCGGGCGTCTTCTTCGCGATGGTGGCGCCGGCGGCGAGCGAGACGCCGATGCCGCAGAACCCGCACTGGTCGGAGTTGCCCCAGTAGTTGCAGGCCTGGACCACGGTCGAGGCCAGCGAGTCCAGGTGGAGCAGCGCGATCTGGTGGTACGGCACGCCGTCGGCGGTCTCGAGGTCGTAGAAGCGCGGGCGCCGTGTGCCCGAGACCGACGCGACCTTCACGTCGTCGCGGTAGATGCCCTGGCCCTCGTCCTCGGCGCGCAGGGCGTAGGGGGAGGTGGTGTTCGGCGGGACCGTGACGGGCACGCCCTCGATCCACAGCATCCCGGAGTCCGACGGGCCGGCCCCGCCGGTCCGCGAGGTCTCCAGTGTCGTCTCGATCCGCAGCCCCACGCTCTGCAGGTCCATGATCAGCGCTGCCGTGTCGGTCGTCGGCGCCTCGACGGCGTCGCGCGCCCTGCGCTCGTCGGTCACGGTCATGCGAGAGCTCCTCCACTATCGGACACGGTCGTCTCTCATCGGAGAATTCACTATGGTGGACGCGTGCGCAACATCGTCAACGCGACTGGGTCCGGGGTCACGAGGGTCGCCCTGCTGACCCACTCGACGTCGCCCCGCGGCGGGCACGTCCACACGCTCGGCCTGGGCGAGGCCCTGCACCGCGCCGGGCGCCCGGTACACCTGTTCGCGCTCGGCGACCCGGCGAAGGGGCTCTACCGGCCCGTCGACGTCCCGCACACGATCGTCCCGGGGCCGCGCCGCGAGGGGACCACGCTCACCGAGCGGACCCTCGACGGCATCGAGCGGCTCGCGACCGCGCTGGCCGCGCGGATCGGGGAGTTCGACGTCCTGCACGCGCAGGACTGCATCGCCGCGCGGGCCGCGCTCGCCGCCCGGGCTCGCACCGGCGCTGAGGTGACGGTGCTGCGCACCGCCCACCACGTCGACGACTTCACCACCCCGGTCCTCGTCGAGTGCCAGCGGCGCGCGATCACCGAGCCGGACCGGGTGCTGGTGGTGTCGGAGCAGTGGCGCGGGATCCTCGCCCGCGACTTCGGGGTCGACGCGACGATCGTGCCCAACGGCGTGGATCGGCGCCGGTTCGCCGACCCGGTGCCCGTGCGGCGGGACGGCGGCCGGTTCCTCCTGCTCGCGGTGGGCGGGATCGAGCCGCGCAAGGGCACGGTGCACGCCTTCCGCGCGCTCGCCCGGCTGCGCCGCGAGGGCCTCGATCCGATGCTCGCGATCGTCGGCGGGCACTCCTTCCAGGATTTCGCGCCCTATCGCGAGGCTGCGCTCGCGGAGCTGCCGACGCTGGGGCTGACGCCCGGCCGGGACGTCGTCGAGCTCGGCACGCTGACCGACGCCGAGCTGGCCGGCTGGTACGCCGCGGCGGCGGCCGGCGGGGCCCTCTGCTACCCCTCGACGGCCGAGGGCTTCGGGCTCGTCGCGATCGAGGCGATGGCGCTGGGGGTGCCCGTCGTCGCGAGCGACCTGCCCGTCTTCCGCGAGCACCTCACCGACGGGGTCGACGCGCTGCTGCCGGGTGTCGGCGACGACGAGGCGCTCGCCGCCGCCCTCCGCCGGGTGATCACCGAACCGGAGCTGCGGGCGTCACTCGTGCGCGGGGGCGCGGCCACCGCGGCCCGGTTCACCTGGGAGCACTCCGCCGAGGTGCACGCCGGCGTCTACGCGGAGCTCCCGAACGGCACCCTCGCTCCCACGTACTGAGCGAATGCGCCGCTCGCTACTCCGCCAGCAGCCGCGCGACCCGCGACCCGGCGACCGCGCGGCGCGGGTCGCCGGCGGGCAGCATGTCGGCGAGCAGCTCGTGGGCCTCGAGGTCGTCCCGCCCCAGCCGGTGGGTGGCGTAGCGGTGGACGAGGTCCACGTCGTCCGACTCCAGGACGGCGCGGCGCAGCCCGACCTCCATCTCGTCCCGCGCGCCACGGATCTCCGGGGCGTCGGACCGGGGGAGGAGCGGGCCCGCGCAGGCCCGCAGCGCGTCGGCGATCCGGCCCTCGCGCAGCGCGCGGCGAACGGTGCCGAAGTCCGTGTCGACCACGGCGTCGAGCCGGTACGGGCGGGTCTTCAGCACGTCCGTGCCGATCAGTGCGCGCAGCCGGTGGATCTCGCCGCGGACGGTGGTCTGGTTGCCGTCGTCGCCGTAGAGGAGGAAGGCGAGCCGCTCGGCGGTGAGCCCCTCCGGGTGCAGCGCGAGCGCGGTGAGGATCTCGGCGGGGCGCAGGGTGAGCGAGTGGCTCTCGCCGTCGAGCACCACGGTGGGGCTGCCGTCCCCCAGGAACCGCAGGGACAGCGCGTGCCGGGGCGTGTCCACCGCCGTGGTGCGGCCGCTGCGCTTCGCGGCGCGCAGCAGGAAGCCCTCGGCCAGCGGCTCGACGTGCATCTCCCGCCCGTCGGCCAGCCGGACCCGGTCGGCGCCCGCGGCGATCTGCTCGAGGTCGACCCGCTCGGGCCACTCCCCGAACGGCTCGCCGGCGATGATCCGTCCGGTCGGCGTGACGAGCGCGCCCGGTGTGCCGCGCAGGCTCTGCAGGTGCGGCTGGTTGCGGGCGCGCAGCCGCTCGTCGGCGATCGCGAGCTGCATCCGCATCTGGTTCTCGGCGAGCTGCGCGGTGGCCCCGACCAGCGCGAGCATCGCGGGGTGGATGGTGCGCCGCGGGCCGGTGATGTCGATGGCGCCGACGATCCGGCCGGTGTCCGGGTCCGTGACGGGCGCGGCCACGCACGTCCAGGCGTGCACGGCGCGCACGAGGTGTTCGGTCGAGTGGATCTGCACGGGCCGGCCGACGGCGAGGGTCGTACCCATCGCGTTGGTCCCGATGGCCTCCTCGGACCAGCAGGAGCCCTCGACCAGGCCCACCCGGTCCGCGGGGCGCAGGACGGCGTTGGCGCCCTCGCGCCACAGCACGATGCCCTGCTCGTCCGTGACCACGACGACGTGCATCGCCTCCTCGGCGATGCTCACCAGGTTGCTGCGCAGCAGCGGCATGACGTTGTGCAGCGGGTGGGCGGCCAGCCGCGCGGCGCTCTCGGACCGGTCGAACCGGAACGGGGGCAGCGCCGTGGCGGGGTCGATCGCGGCGGCGAGGCTGCGTTCCCAGGACTCGGAGACGAGCCGGCGGACCGTGGCGTCGCCCGTGTCGTCGAGGACCGCCTCGAACAGCTCGTCGATCGCGCGGGCGGCGGCCGACGCGGAGGCGGACAGGCCGGACCCGGGCTCGCGCTCGACCACCTTGTCGACTGGCATCGGCTCCCCGACTGTCCGCGTGCTTCCGGCACCCATCATCGTTCACCTCCACCCGGATCAGCAAGGCGAGGTTGCGCCTGTCCGAGCGGGCAGCGTGAGCGTGCAACGAACGGGCAACGTGATTCACCTTACCGTCGCCGCGACAACGACCCGTCGACGTTCGAAAGGCTCAGCGATGACCGCAGAACTCGCCGATATCAGGGTCCTCGACGCGCGGCCGGCGCAGCCGACGCGCATCCCCACGGTCGCCGGGGCCTCGGACACGGGCCGCGGGGACTCCCCGTTCGCCACCGTCCGTACCGGCCGGATCCTGGTCGTCGACGGCGAGGGCATCGTCCGCCTCGGCCTGCGCCAGCTGTTCGCCGCCGAGCCCGACCTGCGGATCGTGGGCGAGGCCGCCACCCCGCGCGACGCGCTCGTCGCGGCGGACCGGCTGCGTCCCGACGTCGTGCTCCTCGACGTGGACCTCGGCCGCGGCGACTCGGCCGGCATCGACGTGGCCCGCGCGCTGCTCCAGCGCCACCGCGGCACCCGGATCCTCGTACTGACGGCCTGCCGCGACCGGGAGACGATGCTCCGCACGGTCCGCCTCGGCGTGCACGGATACCTGCGCAAGGGCGCCGACACGGCCGACATCGTGGCCGCGGTCCGCACCCTGCTGCGCGGCGACGCCGTGTTCGACTCGCGGATCACCACGATGATGATGGACGCGCTGCGCGACCCCCGGGAGCCGGCCGTCCCCACCGGCCCGCGCGGCCCGCTCCTCACCGAGCGCGAGAACCAGGTGCTCAAGCTGCTGGCGACCGGCATGTCGAACCGGGAGATCGCCACCGAGCTGGTGATCAGCGAGGCGACCGTGAAGTTCCACGTCCGGAACCTGCGCGACAAGCTCGACGTCCGGCGCCGGACCGAGATCGTCTACACCGCGACCCGGCAGGGCATCGTCTAGAGCCCGCGCGGCCGGCGTGCCCGACGGGCCGCCGGCCGCGTGACGCACGTGCACGAACGGCACTCTCGCTCACATGTGATGAGCGAGAGTGCCGTT
Source organism: Pseudonocardia halophobica (assembly GCF_027922425.1). GTDB lineage: Bacteria > Actinomycetota > Actinomycetes > Mycobacteriales > Pseudonocardiaceae > Pseudonocardia > Pseudonocardia halophobica. Next base: position 32,253 of record NZ_BSFQ01000051.1, read on the forward strand.
CGCGCAGATCAGCGCCCGAGGTTCTGGACGTCGGGCTCCGCGACGGCCGCCGCGGCCCGGAAGAACAGGGCGATGCCGACGGCCCCGGGGTCGGGTTCGCCCTTCGCGCGGTCGCCGACGTAGCTCGCCCGCCCCCTCCGCGCGCGGAGGTCGGCGGTGCGGTCGGCGCCCTCCTGCGCGGCCCGGGCGGCCGCGTCGAGGCCCTGCGGCGCGGCCTCGACGGCCGGGGCCAGGGCGTCGACCAGCGTGCGGTCGCCGAGCTGTGCCTCCCCGACGCGCTGGATCGCGGCGAGCCCGGCCTTCGCGCCGGCGCCGAACGCCGCGGCGGAGTCCGTGCCGGATCCCAGCGCGTGCGCGATCTCGGTGAACAGCAGCCCGAGCAGCGGGCCGCTGGTGCCGCCGACCTCGTCGAGGAACTCCTCGCCGAGCGCGCCGAAGGCCGAGGTGCCGCCCTTCTCGAACCGCAGCACCGCGCCGCGCAGCCCGCCGCGGAGGTTGTCGCCGAAGTCGCCGTCGCCGCTGCGCTGGTCGAGCTCGGTCAGCTCGGCGTGCGCGTCCTCCACGTCCTGCGCGAACCGGCGGAGTACGGCCTCCTGGTCGAACGCCATCAGGCGGCCTCCTCGATCGTGCGCGGGAAGGCGGGGGTGACGGCGGGGGCCGCCCACCAGGCCTTCCACTCCGGCTGCAGGCGGGTGAGGGTGAGCGAGAAGCCCGCCATGTCCAGCGCCGGGACGAACGTGCCGACGAGCTCGGCGGCGGGGGTGAGCCCGCGGCGTTCCAGCCCGGTCGTGACCAGGTCGGTGAGCCCGTAGAGCTCCAGCAGCGTGGTACCGCCCATCCCGTTGACGACGGCGAGGACCTCGCCGGGGCCCTCCGGCAGGCCGGCCACGAGCTCGTCGAGCATCCGGTCGACCAGCTGCTCGGTGCCGGGCCGGTCGATCGACTTCTGCGCACGCTCGCCGTGGATGCCCACGCCGTACTCCAGCTCGCCGGCGTCGAGCTCGAACGACGGCTCGCCGGTGTGCATCGAGGTCTGCGCCCGGGAGGCCACGGCGAGGCTGCGCGACGCGGCGGCGAACCGCGCACCCAGGTCGGCGAGCTCGCCGAGCCCGAGCCCGGTGTCGGCGGCCGCGCCCAGCAGCTTCTCGACGACGACGGTGGCGCCGGTCCCGCGCCGCCCGGTGGCGGTCTCGTCGGATTCCGTGGCGAGGTCGTCGTCGACGAGCACGCGCCGGACCTCGATGCCCTCCAGGCGCAGCCGCTCGGCCGCGATCCCGAAGTTGATCCGGTCGCCGGTGTAGTTCTTCACGACGTGGAGCACGCCCTCCGGGCCCGCCGCCTTCCGCGAGGCCTCGAGGACCTGCGTGTTGTGCGGCGAGGCGAAGACCTTGCCGGGGGCGACCGCGTCGAGCATCCCGCGGCCGAGGAACCCGGCGTGCAGGGGCTCGTGGCCGGAGCCGCCGCCGGAGACCAGCCCGACGCGGCGGGCGGGGTCCCGGTGCCGCGCCACGAGGTGCGCGGGCTTCTCGTGCAGTTCCACGAGGTCGGCGTGGGCCCGGGCGAACCCGCGCAGGGCGGGCGCGACCGGGTCCCCGTCGGCGGGGTGGAAGGGAAGGGACATCAGGCGTTCTCCCGGGGACGCTCGTCGGTGCTGGTGGCGGGGCTGCTCTCGATCTCCGGGGTACCCCCGGTGCGCGCCTCGCCCCACGTGAGCCGGCTCGCGGCGATCGACGAGACGACCGCGATCCCGATCGCGTAGACGACCAGCCACGTCCAGTGCCCGCCGCCCACGGCGAGCAGGGCCGTGCCGGCCAGCGGAGCGAGCCCGCCGCCCAGCGTCGCGCCGACCTGCTGGGTGACCGACAGGCCGGTGTAGCGGACGGAGACGGGGTAGAGGTTGGCGAACAGCGCGGCCTGCGCGCCGTACATCGCGCCGTGCCCCACGGCGAGGCCCAGCGTCATGCCCAGCACGGTCAGCCAGAAGTTCCCGGTCGAGACCATGAGGAAGAAGGGGATCGCCAGCACGATCTGGAACACCGCGCCGCCGATGTAGACCTTGCGGCGCCCGATCCGGTCGGAGAGCGCGCCGAACAGCGGGAGCGTCAGGCACTCGACCGCGCAGGCGATCAGCACCGCGATCAGCACGGGCTCCCGGGGCAGCCCCAGCTCGGTGGTGACGTAGGCGATCGCGACGACGTAGTAGACGTTGAACAGCCCGGACTCGGCGACCTTGGCGAGGATCGACAGCACGACCCGGTTGGTGTTCGAGCGGAACAGCTCCTTCACCGGCAGCTTGTGCGCCTCCTTCTCGGCGCGGGCCTTCACGAACTCCGGGCTCTCGCTCACGTGCGTGCGGATGTACACGCCCAGGCCGATCAGCACGATGCTGGCCAGGAACGGGATGCGCCAGGCCCAGGACTCGTAGGCGCCCTCGGGGAGGGCGGCGTCGAGGATCGTGACGATGCCGACGGGGAGCAGCACACCCGCCGGGGTGCCGATGTGCACGAGAGAGGTGAAGAAGCCCTGGCGTCGTCTCGGGCTGTACTCGAGCGCCATGAGGACGCCGCCGCCGTACTCGCCGCCCATGCCGAGGCCCTGCAGCAGCCGGATCAGCACGAGCAGGATCGGCGCCCAGATCCCGATCGTCTCGTAGGAGGGCAGCAGGCCGACGGCGAAGGTGCCGCCGCCCATCAGCACCATCGTGATGATCAGGATGGTCTTGCGGCCGAGCCGGTCGCCGTAGTGGCCGAAGACGATCCCGCCGAGCGGGCGGGCCAGGTAGCCGACGAAGAACGTGGCGAACGCGGCCAGGGTCCCGACCAGCGCGGTGCCGGCGGGGAAGAAGATCTTGTTGAAGACGAGCGCGGCGGTCGTCGCGTAGAGGGTGAAGTCGTAGTACTCGACCGTCGTGCCCAGGGCGCTCGCCCACACGACCCTCTTGACCGGCGTCCCGCCGTCCTTCTGTGCAGCAGTCGGTGCTGTCACTGGGCACTCCTTCGTACCTGCTGGTGTTCCTGCCATGTGAGCGCTAATGTATCAGACACCAGATGTAAGACAAGGCCTCGCGGAGGCCGAGAAGGAGAACCATGAAGGACCTGGCCCTGCACGGGATGATCTCCACCGTCGTCACCCCGTTCGACGAGAACGACCAGGTCGACCTCGAGCTCCTGCGCGGCGAGGTGAAGTACCTGCTCGACCAGGGCGTCACCGCGATCTGCGCCTGCGGCAGCACCGGCGAGGGGCAGACCCTGTCGCTGGAGGAGAGCAGGGCGATCTGCGAGGTCGTCGTCGACGAGGTGGCGGGGCGCGTGCCGGTCATCGGCGGCGTCATCCAGAACTCGACGGCCCAGGCGATCCGCTACTCGCTCGCGCTGAAGGAGGCCGGGGTCGACGCCCTCCAGGTCACCCCGGTGCACTACGTCTTCTCCCCCTCGGAGGAGGAGACGATCGAGCACTACCGGCTCGTCGGCGAGGCCACCGACCTGCCGATCGTGCTCTACAACGTCGTCCCGTGGGCGCTGGTCCCGGTCGGCACCATCGAGAAGATGTCCGTGGTCCCGCAGGTCGTGGCGGTCAAGCAGTCCGGCGGCGACATGCACCGGCTCGCCGACCTGCTGCACCGGGTCCGCGACCGCTACACGATCCTCGCCGCGCTCGACGACCTGCACTACCCGGCGTTCGTGATGGGCGCGCACGGCGCGCTGGCGGCCATCCCGACCGTCACCCCGAAGCTGTCGGTGGAGCTGTGGGACGCGGTCCAGGCGGGCGACCACAAGACCGCGCTGGAGCTGCACGAGCGCATCCTCACGGTGTGGCGTGCCATCGACGAGCCCAACCTCCCGGCCACGCTCAAGGCGGCGTTGCAGCTGCAGGGCCGCGAGGGCGGGCTGCCGCGCAAGCCCTTCGCGCCGGCCTCGGCCGAGGAGCGAGAGCGCATCGCCGCCGCCCTGCGGACCGCTAATCTGATCGACTAGACGTCACACATCTGTGGGGGAGCCGTGACCGTACCGACGCCGGGGAAGTCCTCGCTGGTGGTGGAGTCGATCGCCGACCAGCTCTACCGGATCCTGTGCGAACGCATCGTCACCGGGGTGTTCGAGCCCGGCTCCCGGCTGGACCCGCAGGCCGTCGCGGACGAGTTCGGCGTGTCCCGCACCCCGGTGCGGGACGCGCTGGCCCGCCTCGAGCACGACCAGCTGATCGAGACCCGGCCGCGCTCGGGCACCTTCGTCGCCCGGCCCGGGGTGCGGGACGTGCGCGAGGTCTGCCAGCTCCGCAAGGGCATCGAGTGGGTCGCGACCGGGCTCGCGACCTCGCTGATGTCCGCGGAGCTGATCGCCGACCTGCGCGCCGAGGCCGTGGAGGCGGAGGCCGCGGTGGACAAGGGCGACTTCGACCCCTTCTTCGCCAGCGACTTCCGCATCCACCGGGAGATCGTCGCCGCCACCGGCAACGAACGGCTGGTCCGGGCCCGCGGGTCCGTCGAGCCGTTCGTCGCCTGGCTGCGGATCCTCGGCGCGACCGGCCCGCACCGCGCGAAGGGCTCGACGCGACGGCACCTGCAGATCCTCGACGCGATGGCGGCGCGGGACGTTGCCGCCGCCCAGGACGCCGCGGCCGTCCACCTCGACGAGGTCGAGGAGTGGACGGTCGCCGACATGGACTCGAACGCGATCTCGACCTGAGCGCGGGGTCGCGGGAAGGACACTCGTGACAACACCGCTGGAGCAGGCGCTGGCCGGGGCGGCCGGCGCCGCCCGCAGCACCGCCCGTACCACCCCCGCCGAGCGTGCCGGGTGGCTGCGTGCCGCGGCCGCGGCGCTCGACGCCGCCGCGGCCGAGCTCGTCCCGCTGGCCATGTCCGAGAGCCGGCTGCCGGAGGCGCGGCTCACCGGGGAGCTGGCCCGCACCACCTTCCAGGCCCGGCTGTTCGCCGACCGGCTCGAGCAGGGCCTGCTGCACGACGTCCGGGTCGACCACGCCGACCCGGACTGGCCGATGGGCCCGCGCCCGGACATCCGGCGCACCCAGGTGCCGATCGGGCCGGTGCTGGTCTTCGCGGCCGGCAACTTCCCCTTCGCCTTCTCGGTCTTCGGCGGGGACACGGTCTCCGCGCTGGCCGCCGGCTGCCCGGTCGTCGTCAAGGCGCACCCGGGGCACCCCGAGCTGTCCCGCCGGACCGCCGCGGTCGTCGCACCGCACCTTCCCGGGGGTGTGTTCGCGCTGATCGAGGGGGAGGACGCGGGCTCGGCGGCGGTGCAGGACCCGAGGATCAGGGCCGTGGGGTTCACCGGGTCGACGCGCGGCGGGCGCGCGCTGTTCGACCTCGCCGCCGCCCGTCCGGACCCGATCCCGTTCTACGGGGAGCTGGGGTCGACCAACCCCGTCGTCGTGACACCGGCGGGCTGGACCGCGCGGGCCGAGGAGATCGCGGCCGGGTTCGCCGGATCGGTCACGCTCGGGTCCGGCCAGTTCTGCACCAAGCCCGGGATCGTGCTGGTGCCCGACGCCGAGGCCTTCCTCGCCGCGGTCCCGGAGCTCTCCGCGGGCCCGATGCTGAACGAGCGCATCGAGTCCGGCTTCTGCGCGGCGGCGGGCGAGATGGCCGAGGCCGTGACCGTGGTGCGCGGCGAGGTCGGCGGCGGGCCGGTGCTGTTCCGCAGCACCGCCGCCGAGGTGCTCAAGCGGCCGGACCTGCTGGAGCTGGAGGTCTTCGGGCCGGCCGCGCTGATCCTCGAGTACGCGGACGTGCCGGAGGCGCTGCAGGTCCTCGACGCCGTCGGCGGCCAGCTCACCGGCACCGTGCAGGGCGCCGCGGCGGACGGCGGGGCCGATCCCGACGCCCCGGAGCTGGTCGCGCGGCTCGCGGAGCACGCCGGGCGCGTGCTCTGGAACCAGTGGCCCACCGGGGTCACGGTCAGCGACGCGCAGCAGCACGGCGGCCCGTACCCGGCCACCACCGCGCCGTTGACCACCTCGGTCGGCACCGCGGCGGCCGCGCGTTTCCTCCGGCCGGTGGCGTTCCAGAACGTCCCGGAGGCCGCTCTGCCCGCCGAGCTGCGCGAGAACGCCCCCGGCCCCCGCCGCGTCGACGGGATCACTCAGCCCTGACGCCGCATTATGGAACCATAACGCTCATATCCGGGCCCTGAATTCGCATTATGGTTCCATAATGCGTACAGGAGGGCGGAAATCGAGCGTTATGGTTCCCTACCGCGTCAGGTGAGGGCGTCGACCGCCGCCTGCGCCACCTGGGTGTCCTGGTCCACCGAACCCGCGCTCACCCCCACCGCGCCGACCAGCTCGCCGCCGCGGTGCACGGGGATGCCGCCGCCGAAGGCGACCATGCCGCCGGAGAGCTGCTCGAGGCCGTACAGCTCCTGGCCGGGCTGGACGAGCGGGAGGAGGTCGCCGGTCGGCAGGTTCATGAGGATCGACGTGCGCGCCTTGCGCTGCGAGATGTCGATGCTCGCCCGGATCGCGCCGTCCTGGCGGGCGAACGCCAGCAGGTGCCCGCCGGCGTCGACGACGGCGATGTTCATCGGCTGGCCGATCTCGTCGGCCTTCGCCAGGCCGGCCTCGATCGCCTTCTGTGCCTCGGCATAGGTCAGGCCACTCATCGTCGAGTCCTCTCTCGCGCTCCGCAGTGCCGCGGCCCCTCCGGTCCGGCGGGCCGTCTCCACCCAACCGGACGGGCGCGCCCGCCGACAGCTCCGCCTTGGGTCAGGTTCCTCCTCGCCCCGTGGTGAGGTCCCACCCCCGCGGAGGGTGAGACTTCGCGGGCCGTTGTCGCCCAACCTCTTCCGTCACACAGGTAGCACTGTGGAGCGTAGCGCCGGGCCGCGCAGGGCGGCCGGGACAGGGAGGTCCGGCATGACGGCAGGATCGATCGTGTTGTGGGAGGGACTGGGCACCGCGGTGCTCATCCTCCTGGGTGTCGGCGTCGTGGCGAACGTGGTGCTGCGCCCGACGCTCGGGACCGGCGGCGGCTGGCTGATGATCACCTTCGGCTGGGGTTTCGCGGTGTTCGCGGGGGCGAGCATCGCCGAGCCCTCCGGGGCGCACCTCAACCCCGCGGTGACCATCGGCCTCGCGGTGGCGGGCGCGACGCAGTGGTCGATGGTGCCCTTCTACCTGATCGGGCAGCTCGTGGGCGCGTTCGTCGGCGCCACCGTCGGCTGGCTCGCCTACAAGGCGAACTTCGACAAGAACGTCGAGGAGGACCCCGAGGGCAACCGCGACACCCGGGGCATCTTCTGCACCGGCCCCGTCGTCGCGCGGTCCGGCTGGAACGTGATCACCGAGGTCGTCGCGACCTTCGTGCTGGTGTTCTGGATCCTCAGCAACCCGGCCGCCCAGGCGCCCGACGGCGCGGGGGTGCCCCAGTTCGGCAACGGGGCGCTGGGCTACGCGGCGGTCGCGTTCGTCGTCATCGGCATCGGCTGTTCGCTCGGCGGGCCAACGGGCTATGCGATCAACCCGGCCCGCGACCTGGGCCCCCGGCTGGCCTACGCCGTACTTCCGATCAGGGGCAAGGGCAGCCCGGAGTGGGGGTACGCCTGGGTGCCGATCGTCGGACCGATCATCGGCGCGGTGCTCGCGGGCCTGCTCAGCGCGGGTGTGTCGTGACCTCACCGGCAGGAGAGGCGCCGTTCGGGTTGCCCCTCCCCGGAGGGGTTCCCGCTACCTGCGCAACTGCGCAACGGTTGGTGGGTGGCACGGGCGCCGCGGTCGACCGACCGAGCCCCGGCGCCCGCGTCCCGGCGAACGACGAGAGGTGATGCGCGTGTCCGCTCCAGCTTCCGGGTCCGGCCCCGACCTCGGGCCCGCCGACTACCCGCTCTCGGTCAACCGTCAGGACCTCCTGCGCACGCCGACGGGCAAGCCGATCACGGCGCTGACGATGAACGCCGTCGTCGCCGGGGAGATCTCCGCCGAGGACCTGCGGATCGCCCCGGACACGCTCCAGCTGCAGGCCACCCTGGCCGAGTCGGTGCACCGCCGGCAGCTCGCCGCGAACTTCCGGCGCGCGGCCGAGCTCACCGCGGTGCCCGACGCCGAGGTCCTGGCGATGTACAACGCGCTCCGCCCGCGCGCCTCGAGCAAGGCGCAGCTGCTGGAGATCGCCGAGAACCTGGAGGGCAAGTACCAGGCCACCGTGTGCGGTGCCCTGGTCCGTGAGGCGGCCGAGGTCTACGAGCGCCGCGACCTGCTGGCCCGCGACGAGGAGTTTCAATGACCGTGTCAAGCCGCGTTGGCTGCGGGGGCCGGTGCCTCGGTGGTGAAGCGGCGGTTGTCACGGAGCAGCGCCCAGACGAGG
>NZ_BSFQ01000052.1 GCF_027922425.1 Pseudonocardia halophobica
TCGGCATCTTCGGCGCCGAACCATGGACCGAGCAGATGCGCGCCGAGATCGAAGACCGCATGGACATGCACGCCGTGGACATCTACGGCCTCTCCGAAGTCATGGGCCCCGGCGTGGCCCAGGAATGCGTGGAGACCAAGGACGGACTGCACATCTGGGAGGACCACTTCCTGCCCGAGGTCCTCGACCCCCTCGACGGCACCGTCCTCGCCGACGGCGAGGAAGGCGAACTCGTCTTCACCTCACTGACCAAGCAGGCCCTCCCGATCATCCGCTACCGCACCCGCGACCTCACCCGCCTGCTCCCGGGCACCGCCCGCCCCACCATGCGCCGCATGCAGAAGATCACCGGCCGCAGCGACGACATGATCATCCTGCGCGGGGTCAACCTCTTCCCCACCCAGATCGAGGAAATCGTCCTGCGCACCCCCGGATTCGCCCCACACTTCCAACTCGAACTCACCACCAAGGGCCGCATGGACGCCCTCACCGTCCGGGTCGAAGCCCGCGCGGACGCCACACCCGAGCGCCGGCAGGCCGCCGCCGCGGAACTGATCAAGGCCGTGAAGGACACCATCGGCGTCTCGGTGACCTGCGAGGTAGTCGACCCGGACACCCTCGAACGATCCGTCGGCAAGCTCCAGCGACTCCTGGACCGCCGCACGACGTGAGCCGGGCGGCACCGGGCACGCACCCGGACGGCACCGGACGCCTCGACCACTCCCTCGACGCCGCGCCCGCCGGGTCCCTCCGGGCGGGCGCGCCGGTGTGTCCGGTGTCGGCGATCATGGGGGCCCCGGCACCGGAGGTGCCCCGTGACCGACGAGACCTGGCTGCCCGCCGACTTCGTCCATCCCCTGCACGTCGCGCTGATCCCGACGCTGCACCTGCGTCCGATCCGGGCGTCGGACGTCGACATCGACCTCCCCGTGGTGCTCGCGAACCAGCCGGAGCTGTGGGCGGTCTACGGGCAGGCGTGGCGGTGGCCGTCGAGGGTCGGCGCGCGGCCGAGGCCTCCTGGTGGACCGACCGTCGCGCGGGCGAGCCTCTCCGACGGACGCTCGACGAGTTCGTCCCCGGCTGGATCAGCCGGGACTGGCCCTTCGACAGGGTGACCTTCCCGTTCAACCCCGGATCGCCCGTTCACCCTCCGACCGGGTGGCCCCCGGAGTAGCCGTGGGGATCGTTCGGCCGTACGTCGCCCATCGGGTTTGCGTTCGCGCCGTTCCCCTGATGCAGTGGCAGCCGCGGCACCGCGAGGTCGGTGCCCGTTCCTCGTTCTGCCCGGTCACGCAGTCGGCCGTGTGTCGCTCCCCGGAGCCCCGTCGACTCGAAGGATCGTGGCGTGGAAGAAGCTCGTCCGGTACACCCTCCGGAGCCCGTGACGTCCTCGGCGCGGGAGTACTCGCGGGACGGGTTGGCCGAGATGCTCGCCGTGCGCCCCGCCCCGGGGCTGGCCCTGCTGATGCTGTTCGGTGAGATCGACCTGACCGGCTCGGCCGACGTCGGGGCCTGGGTGGAGGGCCAGGAGGCCGACCGCGTCGTGCTGGACCTCAGCGACGTGGGGTTCGTCGCGGCGCGGGCCGCCAGGAGACTCGCCGAGGCCCAACAGACGCTGCGCCGGCGCGGCTCCGTGGTGCGGGTCGTGGTGTCGGGGAACCCGGTGCTGAGCCGGGTGCTGCGGCTCGTCGGCTCCTTCGACCTCTACGACTCCGTCGCCGCCGCCTGCCGCTGACCGCCCGCGTCGGCCGGTCCTGCGGTCACCGACCGAGGATGAGGTCGGCGCGCAGGCTCAGGGGATTGTCCGCGGCGCCGAGGTCGAACGGCCGCGGGACCGGTGGCCTTCGCCCCTGGCCAGGACGGTCCGCCCGCGACTACTTTCCCGCCTTTCCGAACAGGCGTCCCGCTACTCGGCGGAGACTTCAGTGGGCCTTTGCCGAGTGCTGATCACCGTGGGGAGGCCTCAGGGCGATGAAGCGAGTCGTCGTCGATCACTACGGCGGACCCGAGGTGTTGCGGGTGGTGGAGGACGACGTCCCCCGACCAGGTCCGGGTGAGGTGCGCGTCCGGGTCCTGGCCGCGGGGGTGTCGTTGACCGATGCCCAGTTGCGCGCCGGCACGTACCTGGGCGTGCCCAGACCGCCGTTCACGCCCGGTTACGAGATCGTCGGCGTCGTCGACGAGCTCGGCCCGGCGTGCGCGCGGTTGCACGTCGCGGACCGGGTCGCCGCGCTGACCGCCTACGGCGGCTACGCCGAGTACGTCTGCGTGCCCGAGGCGGAGGCCGTCGAGGTGCCCCGGCACCTCGACCCGGCAGAGGTCGTGGGCCTGGTCCTGACCTACACGACCGCTTACCAGATGCTGCACCGCAGCGCGCACGTGCAGACCGGTGAGTCGATGCTGGTGCATGGCGCGGCCGGCCGGGTCGGCGTCGCGGTCCTCGAGCTCGGCATGCTTGCCGGGCTGCGCCTCTACGGCACCGCGGCGGCCCGCGACCGCGCCGCCGTCGAGCGGCTCGGCGCGGTGGCGATCGACTACCGCACCGAGGACTTCCTGGCCCGGATCCGCGGGCTGACCGGCGACGGGGTGGACGTCGTCCTGGACGGAATCGGCGGCGCGACGTCGATCCGCTCCTTCCGGGCCCTACGGTCCGGCGGACGGCTCGTCGTCTACGGCCACTACGCCATGCTCGCCCGGGGGCGCACCAGTCGGCGACGGTGGGCCGCCGGGTGGCTCGAGTGGTACGGCACGACCGCGACCGTCGCGCTGTGGGGCCTGCTCGACCCCCGCCGGAAGGTGATGACCTACCGCGTCCAGCGGCTGCGCGACAGCCACCAGTGGCTGCCCGTATCCGGACGCCGCCCGGCCCGGCTGGTCGGCGGCGGCCCGCGGAACCCGCAGTGGTTCCGGGAGGACCTCGGCGTGCTGCTCGATCTGCTCACCGCGGACAAGATCCACCCGGTCGTGGCCGAGCGCCTGCCGCTGTCCGAGGCCGCACGCGCGCACGAAATGCTCGAGTCCTCCGCGGCGAAGGGCAAGCTCGCGCTCGTGCCGTAGGCCGGCGCAGCACGCGGCCGGCAGGCGTCCGATGCAGCTCGAGGAGAATCGGGTGTCCGGTGCAGCCCGACACCAGCGCTATCTGCCCATCGCCGAGCACGGCCTGATCGGCGACCTGCACACCGTCGCGCTCGTCGGCACCGACGGCACGATCGACTGGTACTGCTGCCCTCGCTTCGACGCGCCGAGCGTCTTCGCGGCGCTGCTCGATGCCGAACACGGGGGCCTGTTCCGCATCTCGCCCGACTCCGTCGGCTGGAGCTCCAAGCAGCTCTACCTGCCCGACACCACCATCCTCATCACCCGCTTCCTGACACCCGACGGGGTCGGCGAGGTGCAGGACTTCATGCCCCCGCCGCGCACCGGCGCGACGACGCACCGTCACCGTCTGATCCGGCGGGTGCTCGCCGTGCGCGGCCGGATGCACTTCGTCGTCGACGTCGCCCCGCGCTTCGACTACGCGCGCGCCCGCCACGAGGTCACGCTCACCCCGCACGGTGCGCTCTTCCGCTCCCCTCAGCTGGAGCTCGGCCTGTCGACGAGCTGCCCACTGCAGGTCCTCGACGGCGGCGACGTGCGCGCCCGCCTCGAGCTGGGCGCCGGCGAGGCGGCCACGTTCGTGCTCGACCGCGTCGAGGACGGGGAGGCACCGGTGCCGTGCTCCGACGTCGAGATCGCCGCCGCGTTCGACGCCACCGTCGCGTTCTGGCGGGGCTGGGTGCGCCGGTCGCGCTACGGCGGGCGCTGGCGCGAGATGGTGCACCGTTCGGCGCTGACGCTGAAGCTGCTCACCTACGCGCCGACCGGGGCGATCGTGGCCGCCCCCACCACCAGCCTGCCGGAGGAGCTCGGCGGCGCACGCAACTGGGACTACCGCTACACCTGGATGCGCGACGCCGCCTTCTCTCTCTACGCGCTGCTGCGGCTGGGGTTCACCGAGGAGGCCGGCGCGTTCATGTCCTGGCTACAGGAGCGTGTCCGGCACGGGGTCGGACGCGAGTCGGGCCCGCTGCAGATCATGTACGGCATCGACGGACGCGAGGACCTGCCGGAGGCCGAGCTCCCCCACCTGGAGGGCTACCGGGGCTCACGGCCGGTCCGGATCGGCAACGGCGCAGCGACCCAGCTGCAGCTCGACGTCTACGGCGAGCTGATGGACTCCCTCTACCTGTGCAACAAGCAGGGTCTGCCCGTCTACCAGGACGGTTGGGCCGAGGTCACCCGCACCATCGAGTGGCTGATCGAGCACTGGGACCAGCCCGACGAGGGAATCTGGGAGACCCGCGGCGGCCGCCGGAACTACACCCACTCCCGGCTCATGTGCTGGGTCGCCGTCGAGCGGGCGATCCGGATCGCCCTCCAGCGTGGCCTGCCCTTCGACATCCTCCGCTGGATGACCGTCCGGGACCGGATCTACCGCCAGATCACCGTGCGCGGCTGGCACCCCGACCGCCAGGCGTTCGTCCAGCACTACGGCAGCGACGTGCTCGACGCCTCGCTGCTACTCATGCCACTGGTCAAGTTCATCGCGCCCACCGACCCGCGCTGGATCTCCACGCTCGACGCCATCACCGCGGAGCTGGTCTCCGACAGCCTCGTCTACCGCTACCACGCCGACGCATCCCCGGACGGGCTGACCGGCCAGGAGGCGACCTTCTCGATGTGCTCGTTCTGGTGGGTGGAGGCGCTGACCCGGGCAGGCCGGCTCGACCAGGCACAGCTGGCCCTGGAGAAGATGCTCACCTACGCCAACCACGTCGGCCTGTACTCGGAGGAGATCGGGCCGACCGGCGAGCAACTCGGCAACTTCCCCCAGGCGTTCACCCACCTGGCGCTGATCAGCGCCGCCTACAACCTCGACCACGCTCTCGGATGAGGCTACGCCGCCACGCGGACGCGGCGGCGCGCATCGACTCGGGGCGAACGGACCCCGAGCGCACTCCTGGGCCGGCCATTGGCGAAGGTTCAGTAATTCCAGTGATTCCGGACGGTAGAGGCGGGAATCGGCAGGGGCATCGGGAATTCCTCGTCCCCTCGGAAGGGTTTCCCCTAGGCATCGGAGCCGTATCACGGGCTGATGATCACGCCGTTCATTGTCCGTTTCGGAATGTCTCCCGCGCCGCGCGCCGGCGCGATGTCGACCCTCCAGGTTCGGCCCTCGCCCGGTCCACGCGCCATAGGTAGTTCCTCCAATTGCTCCTTCCGTCGCCACGTCGGACCGTGGGGCATCCGGGCCGGCGGCCCGCCGCTCGTGTGCCCGCCGGGCGGCCGCCGCGCCACCGGTCCCCGAGCACGACCCACCCCACGAGGAGCGCGTTGATGACGAGCACGCCCACACCGACCACTCGCCGACACCGAGCCATGACCGTCACCGTCGTCCTCTGAGGATCGGGATCCGAACATGACCGACACCGACACGATCGCCGCCCTGACCCGCCGCGTCGAGGTCCTCGAGGCCGAGGCGGACATCCGCCGCCTCCAGGCGCGCTACATGTGGCTCTGCGACACCCCGCTGCCCGAGTTCGGGGTCACCGACGACGAGCGGCGCATCGACCTGATCATGGAGCTCTACACCGACGACGCCGTCTGGGAGGGTGTGGGAGAGTACTACGACGGCCAGTTCGGGCGGGCGGAGGGAGCGGCCGCGGTGCGCGCGCACTTCGAGGGCTTCTGGTCCCGGGACCGTGATCCCGCGCTGGTCCTCAACGCCCACTACCTCACCTCCGAGCAGATCCACGTCGACGGCGACACCGCGACCGGCCAGTGGATCCACATGCAGCCCTGGCTGTTCGCCGACGGCACGTCCCTGCTGCGCTCCAGCCGGCTCAACAACGCCTTCCGCAAGGTCGGCGGGGGTTGGAAGATCTCGCGGACCCGGACCGAGAACGTGTTCGTCGCTCCCCTGCCCGGTCGCTGGGCGAGCGACCACCCGTCCGGCTCGGTCCTCATGCGGCCGTGACCATGCCACCGGAGCCCGGCGACGCGGTGGTCCACATCGTCGACGACGACGAGGACCTCCGCGAGTCGCTGCGGTTCCTGCTGGCCAGCGTGGGCATCCAGGCGCTCGACTACCCCGACGCGCCCACCTTCCTGGCCGAGTTCGACCCGACGGAGCCGGCGGTGGTGATCGTCGACGTCCGGATGCCGGGGATGAGCGGCTTCCAGCTGCAGGAGGAGCTGGAGAGTCGCGGCTACCCGGCACCGATGATCTTCTGCTCGGCGCACGGCGACATCCCCATGTCGGTCCGTGCACTGACCCACGGCGCGGTCGACTTCCTGGAGAAGCCGTACGAGCCGCAGCGCATCCTCGAGGTCGTCCAGCAGCAGCAGGCGCTGGCCCGGCAGCGGTTCGTCGCGGACACCGAGCGCCGGGACGTCGAACGCCGGGTCGCCGAGCTGACCCAGCGCGAGCGCGAGGTGCTCCGGCTGGTGATCGAGGGCATGGCCAGCCAGGCCGTCGCCCGCCGGCTGGGCACCAGCGTGAAGACGATCGACGTGCACCGGGCCCGGATCAAGGCCAAGACCGGGGCGGACAGCCTCGGGGCGCTGGTCCGCGACATCCTGCTGCACCGCGTCGAGGTCTGACGGGGGCGGACGGGCGTGTCCCGTCCGCCCCCGCACGCGTCACCGCAGCCGGGACTCCACCCAGCACCCCGTCCCGAGCAGCGCGGTCTCCCCACGCGGGGCCCCGACCAGCTGGACGCCGAGGGGCAGGCCGTCCGGGGTGGAGAGACCCGGCACCGTGAGGGCCGGGAACCCGAGGGCCTGCCAGGGCCGGCTCAGCACCGGGTCGCCGGTGGCCCCCAGCCCGGCCGGCGCCGGTCCGAGGGCCGCGGGCCCGACGACGGCGTCGTAGGAGGCGAGCAGGTCGGCGATCCGCGCACGGCCCTCGGCCACCACCGCACGGGCGGCCTCCAGGTCCGCGGGGCCGGTGGCGGCGCCGCGGCGGAGCAGCTCCGCGAGGGGCGCGCTCAGCTCGTCCGCCCGGCTCGCCTCGGCGGCACGCTCGACCGCGGCCTCGGCGGCCATCACCACCGTGTGGGCCGCGGTCAACGCGTCGACCAGCTCGGGTTCCGGCAGGTCGTCGACGACCGCCCCCGCCGCCGTCCAACGGTCGCGGGCCCCGAGCAGCGCCTTCCGCATCTCGGGATCGACCGGGCTCGACCGCGCCGACCAGAACAGCAGGCGAGGCGGACGCGCGCCCGCCCGCTCGGGCTCCCCGGTCAGCGCGGCGAAGGCCAGCGCGAGGTCGTCGACGTGGGCGGCGAACACGCCGTGGCTGTCCAGGCTCGGGCTCAGGCCCGTCACCCCGTCGACCGGGAGCCGGTCGTGGGTGAGGACCAGCGCGGCGACCCCGCAGAAGGCCGCGGGCCGGGTGACCGACCCCGCCGTCTGCGACCCGAGCGCCAGCGGCACCTGCCCCGACGCGACGGCGGCGGCCGAGCCGCTGGACGAGCCGCCGGGGGTGTGTCCCGCGGCGGCCGGGTTGCCGGTCGGACCCGGCGCGAAGTAGGCGAACTCGGTGGTCACGGTCTTGCCGACGGGGACGGCCCCGGCGTGGCGCCACGCGGCGACGACGGCGGCGTCCGCCCCGGCGGGCGCGGCGTCGGCCCGCAGCGACGAGCCACACCGCGTGGGGAGGCCCGCGACGTCGATGATGTCCTTGACCCCCAGCGGGATCCCTCCGAGGGGCCCTGATCCCTCGTCCGTCGGGGCCTCCGCGGGCGGTACGACCCACGCCCGCAGCTCCGGCTCGGTCCCCGCGATCCGTTCGCGGGACCGCTCCGCCGCCGCGGCGGGGGTGGTGCGTCCGGCGGCCAGGTCCGCGACCAGCCCGCGCAGCGACCACGGCGCGTACAGCGCGCTCACTCGTCCTCCCACTCGACGTCGGCGACCCAGTAGTGCACGCCGCTCGGCCCGACGGAGTGCCGCCACTCCGAGATCCGGCGCAGCGTCGGTTCGACGCGGGCGGTGACGAGGTCGGCCTCCTCCGGGCCGTCCCGGGGGACCTGCCAGTGCACCCAGTTCAGCTCGCGGCCCTCGGCGTCGTGCACGAACAGGTCGACGTGCCGCCAGCCGAAGCCGTGCGTGTCGTTGTAGCAGGTCAGCGTCATGCGCTGGCCTGTGTCCTCGGCCTGGGTCACGGGCGCTCCTCCTCGCGGACGGGGCCGGTCACGCGGTGAGCCGGGGGGCGCCCAGGCTGTGGAAGCGCCGCTGGAAGTAGACGAGTGCGCCGCCGTCGTCCTGGGTGCCGACCTGCTCGACGTCCACGAACAGCACGGTGTGCGAGCCGAGCTCGCGCCGCGCCCGGATCCGGCCGATCACGGTGGCCGCGGCGCCGCGCAGCACCGGTACGCCGTGGCTGGTGAGGTCCCACCGGTCGTCGGTGAAGCGCTCGGCGGTCGGGACCTTCGTCGCGCCCGCGAAGTGCATGGCCAGGTCCTCGTGCTCGCCGGCCAGCACGTTCACGCAGAGCCGGCCGTTGCCGACCAGCACGGAGTGCGACCGGCTGGAGCGGTTCACGCAGACCAGCACGGTGGGCGGGGAGTCGGTGACCGAGCAGGCGGCGCTGACCGTCATGCCGGCCCGTCCGTGCGGGCCGTCGGTGGTGACCACGTTGACGGCGGCGGACAGGTTGGCCATGGCGGAGCGGAAGTCTGACTGGGTCCGGGTCGGTTCGGGCACTGCTCCTCCTGGACTGTCGCGGCCGGCCGGGGTCCGGTCGGCGGGATATTCGCAAGGTATGGCCCGGTCGTGCGGCTCCGGTATCGAGACTTCCTCCGCTCCCCCTGAGGCTTTCCCCTACTCGGGCCGGTGCTCCGCGGCGAGCGGGAGGGCGAACCCGAAGCGGGATCCGCCGCCCGCGCGCCGCTCGGCCCAGATCCGCCCGTGCTGCCGGGTGATGATCCGGTAGCTCAGCGCCAACCCGATCCCGCTGCCCTGTTCCTTCGACGTGAACGACTCGGCGAAGGGGTCCCGCAGCAGCCCGCGGCCGCGGTCGTCGACGGTCAGGACGGCCTCGCCGTCGCGGACGCTCGTGGTGATCTCGAGCTCCCGCTCCTCCGGCGCGCAGCACGCCATCTCGTCGACGGCGTTGAAGCACAGGTTGAGCAGCACCTGCCCGGTCAGCACCCGCTCGCAGACCGTCGGCAGGGATTCCGGGTGCCGGTGCACCACGACCCGCACGCCGGGATCGACGGCCCGCAGGCGCACGAAGTACAGGCACTCGTCGACCACGTCGTGGAGGTCGACGACCTGGCGGGAGTGCTCGAGATGTCCGACGAACGCCCGGACGGCACCCACGATCGCGCTGGCCCGGTCGATCTGGCGGACGGCGCTGCCGATCCCGAACCGGAGCCGGTCCGCGGACTCGCGCGACAGCGTCCCCTCGTCCTCGAGGACGCCGGCGTGCCGGGTGGTGCCCGCCAGGAAGTTCCCGGCCGCGGCGAGCGGCTGCCCCAGCTCGTGCGCGATCGCCATCGCCATGTCGCCCATGGCCGTGTAGCGGGCCTGGTAGTTCTCCCGGTGCAGCTCCCGCTCGCGCAGCACCTCGCGGTGCACGCGACCGGAGACGTCGTGCAGGATCATCAGCAGGCCGTCGCCGTCGGGCTCGGCGAGCCGTTCCAGGGTGCCCTCCAGCCAGACCGCCTCGTCGGTCGCGGGGCGCGGCACCTGCAGCTGCACCTCGATCGTCGGATCGGCCTGCGCGGCGACGTCGGCCCAGCTCACGGGCCGTCCCCCGGCCCGCAGGGTGCCGAACTCGTCGAGCCGGCGGCCCATCTCCTCCGGCACCATCCCGAGCAGGGCGAGCGCCGTGTCCGTGGCGAACCGGACGGTCCCGGCGGCGTCCAGCGTGAGGGCGATGGTCGAGGTGTGCCGGGCCAGCGCGTCGATCGACGAGGTCGTCCGGCGCAGCGCCTGCTCGGTGGCCTGCTCCCGCTCGATGTCGCGGAACTCGACCATGACCGCGGGCCCCTGCGCCAGCTCGACGCGCCTGGCCAGAGCGTCCGTGGGCACGACCCGGCCGCTGCGCGTGCGGTAGTGCCACTCGATGCGGCTGCTGCCCCGCTCCACCGCCTCCTGCAGCCACGCCCGCCCGAGCACCCGGTGGTACTGCGGCGCGGTGCTGCTCATGTCGTTGGCCTTGAGCGGGCGCAGCTCGTCGAGGGGCCAGCCGAGCAGCTCGCAGGCGGCCGGGTTCGCCCAGAGGATGTTCTTGGTCTCGGCGTCGTGCACCAGGACGCACGTCCTGGCCGCGTTCATCAGCGTCACCAGGTCCTCGGTGACGATCTCCGGCGCGCTCGGGTCGACCGACATCGGCACAGCGTAGGACGCACGTTCGCGGGAGCGGACTGAAGGAATCCCCTACGGAACGGGCGGGATGTCCCTATCCGGGCAGGGATGGTTCTGATTTCGCCGCCCCCTCGCCGTTCCTACTCTCGAATCCGTTCACCGCGGCGACGAGGAGGAGCGATGCTGCGCATCGAGGAATCGGGAGAACGGACTCTTCCCGGAGCGCGGGAGACCGTTCCGCTCGCGGACGTGCTGGCCGAACTGATCGGCCGCCGCGACGAGTTCCGCCGGCTGCGACATGTCCCGAAGGACTTCGTCGCGCGGCTCAAGCAGGCGGGTCTCTACCGCGCGGCCACCCCGGCCCGTTTCGGCGGCGACCCGCTGCCGCCCGCGGCGTTCCTCTCTCAGGTCGAGCGCATCTCCGAGGTCGACGGGTCGACCGGTTGGGTGGCGAGCTTCGGCTCCGCCCAGATCTACCTGGCGGCGCTGCCGCTCGAGACCCAGGAGAAGATCTACGCCGACGGCCCGGACGTGGCCTTCGCCGGCGCGCTCTTCCCGCCGCAGCGCGGCGAGGAGACCGCGCGGGGCCACCGGCTCACCGGGCGCTGGAAGTTCGCCAGCGGCTGCATGGGCGCGGACCTCCTGGGCGTCGGGATGCCCGGCGACGAGGCCTCCGGCGGCAAGCCCCGCACGGCGGTGCTGCGGCCCGAGCAGGTCGAGATCGTGCAGGAGTGGGACGTCGTCGGCATGCAGGGCACCGGGTCGTTCGACCTGGTCGTCGACGGCGTCGAGGTCGCCCGGGAGTGGACGTTCGTCCGCGGCGGCGAGCCGACCGTCGACGAGCCGCTCTACCGCTACCCCACGATCGCCTACGCCGCGCAGGTGCTCGCCGTGGTCGGTGCCGGCGTCGCCCGCGCCGCACTGGACCACGCCCGCGAGGTCGGCGGCGGCTACAAGGGCGTCACCGGCGCCCCGAAGCTGGCCGACCGCGCGTACTACCGGACCGAGGTCGCGCGGAGCGAGGCAGCACTGCGCTCGGCCCGCGCCTTCTTCTACGAGGCGACCGCGCAGACCTGGGAGACCGTGCTGCGGGGCGACCCCGCGACCGACGAGCAGAACGCCGAGCTGCGGCTCGCCTCGGCCCACCTGGCCAAGACGGCGTCGGACGTGGTGAGCGGGCTGGTCGAGGTGTCGGGCACCGCGCCGATCGGCACCACCCACCCGCTGCAGCGCCTGCTCGGGGACGCGCTCGTCCCCAAGCAGCACGCTTTCCTGGGGCCGGCGATCTACGACGCGGCGGGCGCGGTCCTGATGGGCCTGCCCCCGACGACCCCCGGCTTCCGCTGACGGCCCGCCCCGACCACCACGAGGAGACCCCATGGCCGCGCCCCTGCGGGTGCTGTTCTGCATCGGCATCAACCAGAACTTCTTCGACCTCCCCACCGACGGCATCACCACCGGCCACGTCTGGCAGTCCTTCGTGGCCATGACGGACAGCCTCAAGGCCCTGCCCGGGGTGGACTTCATCGGCGACATCGACGACGACGCGCACATGGTCGGGCCGTCCGACGGGTGGCCGTGGACCTGCTACATCCTGGCGGACGTCGACACCCAGGAGACCGTCAAGGCCGCCTGCAACCTGCTGCGCACCACGCCCGTCGGCGGCGGGGACGTGAAGCTCTGGCGGTTCGCCAAGATCGAGGCCCGGATCGGCCGGGCCCTCACCGTGCGCGACGACGTCGCGCTCCCCGCGACCGGAGGCGAGCGATGATCGAGAACGTCCTGGGCACCGCCCCCGCCGACCTCGTCCGCGAGGACCGGGTCGCGGGCCGGCTCTACACCGACCCCGAGCTGTTCGAGCTCGAGATGAGCCGCATCTTCGAGCGCTCGTGGATCTGGGTGGCCCACTCCAGCGAGCTGCCGAGGGCCGGGTCGTTCAAGTCGACCTTCGTCGGCCGCCAGCCGGTGATCGTCACCAAGGACCGCAAGGGGGTCGTGCGGACCCTGCTGAACCGCTGCCGGCACCGCGGCGCGAGCCTCTGCGAGAAGCCCAGCGGCCAGGTCAACGGCTTCACCTGCCCGTACCACGCCTGGTCCTACGGCCTCGACGGGTCGCTGCGGGGCATCCCGTACCCGGACGGCTACGAGGGCGTGATGGAGAAGCGCGACCTCTCGCTGGCCAGGCTCCGCACCGAGTCCTACGGCGGCATGATCTTCGCGACGCTGGACGAGGACGCCGAGCCGCTGGAGGACTTCCTCGGCGACGCCCGGCTGTGGATCGACCGCTTCATGAAGCAGGGCGGCGGCTACCCGATCAAGGTGCTCGGCCGCCACCGGTTCAGCTTCCGCGGCAACTGGAAGATCCAGCTCGAGAACACCACCGACGGGTACCACTTCCCGATCGTGCACCGCTCGTGGATGGCGTCGGTCGACGCCGAGACCGCGGACATGATGTCGTTCATGACCGACCCGACGTGCACCACGCACGACCTCGGGCACGGCCACAGCGTCATGCAGATGGTGCCCGAGCACTCCGACCTCGACGCCGACGACGGCTCCGAGCCGCTGCAGGGCCGGTTCGACGACCTCGTCGCCGAGCTGTCGAAGACCCTCGACCAGGCGCAGGTGCGCAAGGTCGTGCGCGCGATGCACGGCACCGGCTTCAACCTGAACCTGTTCCCGAACGTGTCGATGTCCGCGGCGTTCTTCCGCGTGCTGCGGCCGATCTCGGTGAACGAGACGCGCATCGAGCACGTCGCGATCGGCCCGGACGGCCCGCCGGAGCTCGACGCCGTCAACCGCGAGCGGCTCCGGATCCACGAGCACTTCCAGGGCCCCTTCGGCTTCGGCACCCCGGACGACGCCGAGGGCTGGGACCGCGTCCAGCGCGGCGCCGCGGCGGCCCCCGCGATGCCGATCCTGGTCAACCGCGGCCTGGCCCGGGAGAAGCCCGGCCCCGAGGGCTGGCCGACCTCCCACGTCACCGACGAGACCGGCATGCGCGCCGCGTACGCCCAGTGGAAGGCGATGATGAGCGATGACTGAGACCGTCACCCCCACCGCCGCCCTCCCGGTGCCGATCCCGACGACCGACCCTCGCGTCGCGCGGGCGATCGAGCTGATCTGGCGCGAGGCCGAGCTGCTCGACCGCAAGGCCTACGAGGCCTGGGACGCGCTCTACACCGACGACGGGTTCTACGTGATCCCGATCGACCCCGAGGCGGAGCGCTTCGACGACATCCTCAACATGGTCTACGACGACGCCCGGATGCGGCGGATGCGCGTGGCCCGCATGACCGAGGGCTACGCGATCGCCGCCGTCGATGCGGCCCGCACCGTCCGCACGGTGTCCCGGTTCGTCCCCGAGTCCGTGTCCGACGACCAGGTGGTCGTCCGGTCCGCGCAGGTCCTCGTCGCCTACAAGCGGGAGAACCACGACCTGTGGGCGGCCGACCTGGTCCACCGCATCCGGCTCTCGCCGGACGGGCCCGCCGGGGACCGCATCGTACAGAAGATCGTCCGCCTCGTCGACAGCGAGTCGGCGGTCCCGGCCGCCGGGTTCCTCCTGTGAGCGCGCCGCAGGTCGCGGTCGTCACCGGTGGCGCACGCGGGCTGGGCGAGGCGATCGTCCGCCGGCTGCACGCCGACGGCTACCGGGTCGCGGTCGCCGACCTCGGCGGCGCCTCCGCCGAGGCGCTCGCCAAGGAGCTCGACGGCACGGCGACGACCGCCCGCGCCTTCACCGTCGACGTCGCCGACCGGGACGCGCCCGCAGCACTCCTGCGGGACGTCCTGGCGGCCTTCGGGGCCGTGCACGTGCTGGTCAACAATGCGGCCCGCACCCAGGCCACCCCGGTCATGGAGATCGGCGCGGACGAGCTGGACACCGTCATGGCCGTCAACTTCGGCGGGACCTTCCGGGCCTGCCAGGTCTTCGGCGCGCACCTGGCCGAGCAGGGCTACGGCCGGATCGTGAACATGGCGTCGCTGGCCGGGCAGAACGGCGGCACCGCCACCGGCGCCCACTACGCCGCGTCCAAGGGGGCGGTGCTCACCGCGACCAAGGTCTTCGCCCGTGACCTCGCGGCGCGCGGGGTGACGGTCAACGCCGTGTCGCCGGGGCCGCAGGACGGCGAGACCGTGCGTACGGTCGTCGGCGAGGACGGGATCGAGGCGCTGCGCGCCGGCATCCCCGTCGGGCGGCTCGGCGACCCGGCATTCGTCGCCCGGATGGTCGCCCTCCTCGCCTCCCCCGACGCCGCGTCCGTCACCGGCGCCTGCTGGGACGTCAACGGCGGCCTCTACCTGCGGTGACACCGCACCGCACCTGATCGCTCGCACCTGATCGCTCACACCTGATCGCTCACACCTGATCGCACGGGAAGGAGGATGGTCCGATGACGGCTACCGTCGCGGTCCGCGTCAGCGAGGTCACCGAGGAGGCGGCCGACATCCGCAGCCTGCGGCTCGTCACCACCGACGGGGCCCCGCTGGGCCCCTACGAGGCGGGCGCGCACGTGGACGTCGTCGGCCCGACGGGCGTACTGCGCCAGTACTCGTTGTGCAGCCCGCCGGACGACGCCGGCTCCCTCCTGATCGCGGTCAAGCGCGAGCAGGCGTCCCGGGGTGGGTCCGCCGCCCTGCACGAGGTCCGCGTCGGCGACACCCTCGCGATCGGCGCCCCGCGCAACCTGCTCGCCCTGGCCGACGACGCCGACCACCACCTCCTGGTCGCGGGCGGCATCGGCGTCACGCCGCTGCTCAGCATGGCCTACGAGCTGCACCGGCGCGGCGCGGACTTCACGCTGCACTACTTCGCCCGCTCCCGGGAGGAGGCGGCGTTCGCGGACCTGCTCGAGCACCGGGCGGACTTCCGGGACCGCGTCCACCTGCACTTCGGCGTGCCCCGTGCCGACCAGCCCGCGGTGCTCCGCGCCCACGCGGGCGGCCTCACCACGGCGAGCCGCGTGTACACCTGCGGTCCGGACGGTTTCATGGACCAGGTCGCCGCCACGCTCGGACCGACCGTCGGGGCGGACCACGTGCACGTCGAACACTTCGTGGCCGCCGAGATCGACACCTCCGCCGACCAGGCATTCGTGGTCGAGCTGGACACCGGCGAGGAGTTCGAGGTCCCCGCCGGCCGCTCGATCCTCTCCGTCCTCGACGAGAACGGGATCGAGGTCTTCACGTCCTGCGAGGAGGGCGTCTGCGGATCCTGCGTGTCCGGGGTCCTCGAGGGCGTGCCGGACCACCGCGACAGTTGCCTGTCCGCGGCGGACCGGGCCGCGGGCGACCAGATGGCGCTGTGCGTCTCCCGCGCCCGCACCGCCCGCCTGAAGATCGAACTCTACTGACCCGAACCCTGCACTCCCCTCGGTCGCTGCTCGTCATCGACGTCCACCACCGGTCCGCCGGGCGACGACGCCCCGGACCCGTCCGATCGGAGAACCATGTCCTCCTCCACCGACGCGCCCGGCACCGGGACGCTGACCGCCGCCGTCCGGACGGGGCGGATGAACCGCCGGGCCTGGGTCGTCACGACCCTGCTGGTCCTGTTCCAGGTGGTCGCGTTCGCCGACAAGGCGGTGCTGGGCCTCGTGGCCGGTGAGGCCATGCCCGAGCTCGGCATCTCCGCCGTCGAGTTCGGCTTCATCGGCAGCGCCTTCTTCTTCCTCTACTCCGTGGTGTCGTTCGGCGTGGGGATCCTGTCCCGGCGCGTGCAGGCCACCTGGATCCTGCTCGCGATGGGCGTGTTCTGGGCCGTCATGCAGTTCCCGATGCTGCTCGGCGGGGGCGCGGCGATCCTGCTGGTCACCCGGATCCTGCTCGGCGGCGCCGAGGGGCCGGCGACCGCGATGTCGCTGACCTCCGTGCACGGCTGGTTCGCCCCGGAGGACCGGGCCCTGCCCAGCAACCTCGTCGCCGCGGGGTCGGCTCTCGGACCGGTGGTCGCGGCCCCGGCCCTGGCCTGGGTGATCGTCGAGTTCGGCTGGCGCTGGGCCTTCGGCGTGCTCGGCGTCGTCGGGCTCGTATGGTCGGTCGTCTGGCTGCTGGTCAGGTCCGACGGGCCCTTCGCGGGCCGCAGGACGACCGCTCGGGACGCGGCGGCTCCGGCGGAGGTGGCGGGGGTCGACGGTCTGCGGGTCGTGCCCGTCCGTGCCCTGCTGCTCAGCGGCACCTTCGCCGCCGCCGTGATCGGCGGGTTCGGCAACTTCTGGACCCAGGGCTTCCTCACCACCTGGTCCCCGCAGTACTTGACCGGCGTGATCGGTCTGTCCCTCGGCGAGGTCGGGGTGGTGTCCACCCTGCCGTGGCTGTTCGGCGCGGGCCTGCTGCTGGGGCTGGGGGTGCTCGGCAGGCGGCTGATGCGCCGCGGCGCGAGTGTGCGCTCCGCCATCGCGGTGCCGTTCGGCGTCGCCGCAGTCGTCGCGGGCGTCGCGTTCCTGCTGCTGCCCGTGACCGGCGGTGCGCTCGCGGTCGTCCTGCTCACCGTCGCCGCAGGCTGCAGCATCATCTACCCGATGGTCCCGAGCGCACTGGCCTACGCCGTCGCGCCGCAGCAGCGCGGGCTGGTCATGGCGGTCCTCGGCGGTGTCGCGTCGATCGGCGCGATCTGCTCGCCGTTCGTCATCGGCGTCCTGATGGAGTCGGCGGGCTACCGCGCCCCGGCCGCGGGACAGCAGCGCACCCCGGAGATGGTCGACGCCATGGCCTCCGGCCTGAACCACGGGTTCCTGCTGACCGGCGCCGTGCTCCTGGTCGCCGGGCTGGCGGCCGCGCTCTTCCTGCGGCCC
Organism: Pseudonocardia halophobica; assembly: GCF_027922425.1. Taxonomy (GTDB): domain Bacteria; phylum Actinomycetota; class Actinomycetes; order Mycobacteriales; family Pseudonocardiaceae; genus Pseudonocardia; species Pseudonocardia halophobica. The sequence goes on from NZ_BSFQ01000052.1 coordinate 17,148, forward strand.
GACCGCACCGGCCGGCGCCTGCAGGAGCAGCACGCCGCGACGGTCTAGCCGAGGCCGTCGAGGAAGGCGTCGATCATGCGGCGCTGCAGGTCGGGTGTGGCGGCGCCGCCGTCGAGCAGGGCCAGCGCCTGGACGCCGTTGAGCATCGCCAGGAGCTGTTCGGCCAGGACGGCGTCGGGCACCCCGGTGGTGACCGACCCGTCCGCCCGGCCCGCCCGCAGGAAGCCGTGGATCTGCTCGCGCCACACCGCCATGGCCTCGACATAGACCGCCGCCAGCTCGGCGTCGGCGAGGGCCCGCTGCCAGAAGGGCAGCACCACGCGCGCCTCGAGCCGGGTGACGTCCTCGACCGGCATCACCTCGAGGCAGAAGACCCGCAGTCCCGCCAGCCCGGTCGTCCCCGCCAGCCGCGCCCGGATCCGCGCGTTCGTCGCCTCGAAGACGTGCGTGAACGCCGTCCGGACGAGCGCGTTCTTGTCCGGGAAGTAGTACTTGAGGGCACCGTTGGCCATGCCGATCGACGAGGAGATCTCGCGCATGGTCGCCGCGTCGATGCCGCGCTCCGCGATCAACCGCCAGGTCGCCTCGGCGATCAGGGCCCGGCGCTCGTCGTGGTCAACCTGCTTGGGCACCGTGCTCCCCTCACCGCCGCGCCCGTCCACGGTAACCGGGACGGCCTGCTCCGCACGCGCGGCTCCGCTGGTCGAGGTGCCACGCGGGGCGACCACCCGACCGGCGTCTTGAACGATGCCGAAAGGAATCCCCACTTCCCCTGCCGGCCGGTCTGCCCCACCCTTTTGTCTACACCCGGAGAAAAACGGAGATCACCCATGCCGCCGATCGCCACCGACGCCGGTCCCGCGCACCCGCTCAGCCCGCTGACCGGCGACGAGATCAGCATCGCCCGCCAGGTCCTCACCGACGCCGGCCTCCTCCCGGAGACCTCGCGCGTGGTCTACCTCGGCCTCGAGGAGCCACCGAAGGAGGTGCTGTACGGGCCCGACTGCACCGCCGCCGAGCGCGTCGTCCGTGCCCTCCTGCACGACACCGTGACGCCCGGGGGCCGCGACGTCCTCGTCTCGGTCAGCGCGAAGGCGGTGCTCGCCGAGCGGCGCCTCGACCCCGCGGCCGACGGGCAGCTGCCGGTGCTCGACGAGGAGTTCGAGCTGGTCGAGCAGGTCCTGGCCACCGACGAGCGCTGGCTCGCCGCGCTGGCCGCGCGCGACCTCGACGTGGCCACGGTCCGCGTCGCCCCGCTCTCGGCCGGGGTGTTCGAGTACCCCGAGGAGACCGGGCGCCGGATCCTGCGCGGGCTCGCCTTCGTGCAGGAGCACCCGACCGACCACGCCTGGGCCCACCCCGTCGACGGGCTGGTCGGCTATGTCGACGTGGTCGACCGGACGGTGACCCAGGTGATCGACCTCGGTGTCGTGCCGATCCCGACCGAGTCCGGCAACTTCGACGACGTCGCCGTGACCGGCCCCCTGCGCACCTCGCAGAAGCCGATCGAGATCACCCAGCCCGAGGGCCCCAGCTTCACCCTCGACGGCAGCCTGCTCGAGTGGGAGAACTGGTCGGTCCGCATCGGCTTCGACGCGCGCGAGGGCCTGGTGCTGCACCAGATCTCCTTCCGCGACGGCGAGCGCGACCGCCCGATCGTCCACCGCGCGTCGATCTCGGAGATGGTCGTCCCCTACGCCGATCCCTCGCCGGTCCGGTCCTGGCAGAACTACTTCGACACCGGCGAGTACATGATCGGCCGGTACGCCAACGCGCTGGAGCTCGGCTGCGACTGCGTCGGGGACATCACCTACCTCGACGCGGTGATCGCGGACGAGTTCGGCCACCCCCGGGTGCTGCCCAACGCGATCTGCCTCCACGAGGAGGACTACGGGATCCTCTGGAAGCACACCGACCTGTGGGCCGGCTCCGCGGAGACCCGCCGCCAGCGCCGCATGGTGATCTCCTTCTTCACCACCATCGGCAACTACGACTACGGCTTCTACTGGTACCTCTACCTCGACGGAACCATCGAGTGCGAGGCCAAGGCCACCGGCGTCGTCTTCACCTCGGCCTACCCCGGCCCCGGGTACGACGAGGTCAACCCCTACGCCTCCCAGCTCGCCCCCGGCCTGGGCGCCCCCTACCACCAGCACCTCTTCAGCGCCCGGCTCGACATGGCCGTCGACGGTCCGGTCAACCTCGTCGAGGAGGTCGAGGTCCGGCGCGTGCCCACGGGCCCGGACAACCCGCGCGGCAACGCCTTCACCCACAGCCGCACCCCGCTGCGCCGCGAGTCCGAGGCCCAGCGCCTCGCCGACACCCGCAAGGGCCGGGTCTGGCACGTCACCAACCCGGACTCGCGCAACCGGCTCGGCGACCCCGTGGCCTACGCCCTCGTTCCCGAGGGCAACCCGGAGCTGCTCGCCGACGAGGACTCGTCCATCCACCGCCGCGCCACGTTCGCCGCGAAGCACCTGTGGGTCACCCGCTTCGACCCGGCCGAGCGCTACGCCGCCGGCGACTTCGTCAACCAGCACGCCGGCGGCGCAGGCCTGCCCGCCTACGTCGCACACGACCGCGACATCGACGGCCAGGACCTCGTCGTCTGGCACACCTTCGGGCTCACCCACTTCCCGCGCCCCGAGGACTGGCCGATCATGCCCGTCGACCACACGGGGTTCGTCCTCAGGCCGGTCGGCTTCTTCGACCGCAACCCCGCCCTCGACGTCCCCCGCACCCGAAGCGCGCACTGCGCGGCCCGGGCCGCTGCGAACGGGGCCGGCGAGCCCCTCCCGGGAGCCGACCATGAGTGAGCAGACCGCCCCCGCCCCCACGGCCGACCGCGGCCACACGCTGCGCGGCTCCATCGGCGTCGCCGGGATCGTCTTCCTCGTGGTGGCCGCGGCCGCCCCGCTGACCGCCATCGGCGGCGCGCTACCGGTCATGCTGGCGATCGGCAACGGCCCCGGCGTGCCGATGGCGTTCCTCGTCGTCGCCGTGGTCCTGCTGGTCTTCAGCGTCGGCTACGCCGCGATGAGCCACCACGTCGTGGACGCCGGCGCCTTCTACGCCTACGTCACCCGCGGGCTCGGCGCCCGGCTCGGGCTCGGCGCGGCCGGGCTCGCGCTGCTGACCTACACCGCCATCCAGGCCGCGGTCTACGGCCTGGCCACCACCACGCTGCAGGGGCTGATCACGCAGTACGGCGGGCCGGAGATCCCCTGGTGGGTCCTGGCCGCGGTGCTGATCGGCGTCGTCGGCCTGCTCGGCTACCGCAGCATCGACGTGGGCGCCAAGGTGCTCGGCGTGCTGCTCGTCCTCGAGATCGCGGTCGTCGCCGTCCTCGCCGTCACGATCCTCGTGAAGGGCGGGCCGGAGGGCTACTCGCTCACCTCGTTCTCGCCCGCCACCTTCTTCCAGGGCGGGGCCGGGATCGCGGTCATGTTCGCGGTCGCCTCCTTCGTCGGCTTCGAGGCCACCGCCATCTACGGCGAGGAGGCCCGCGAGCCGAAGCGCACGATCCCGCGGGCCACCTACATCGCGGTCATCCTGATCGGCGTCTTCTACGCGATCGCCAGCTGGACGATCGTCATCGCGTACGGCCCGAGCCAGGTCGAGGCCGCGGCGCAGGCCGACACCGCGGGCCTCGTCTTCGCGGCGGCAGCGCAGTACATCGGGCCGGTCTACGCCGACGTGATGGCCGTCCTGCTGCTGACCAGCCTGTTCGCCGCGCTGCTGGCCTTCCACAACGCCATCTCCCGCTACCTCTACGCCCTCGGCCGGCAGGGCGTCGGCCCGGAGACGCTGGCCCGCACGCACCCGCGGCACGGCTCGCCGTACGTCGGCTCGCTCACCCAGAGCACCTCGGCGGTGCTGCTGCTCGGCGTCTTCGCGCTCGCGGGCGCGGACCCGGTGCTGACCCTGTTCACCTGGATGTCCGGGGTGGCGACGGTGAGCGTCCTGGTCCTGATGGTGCTGACGGCCGTGGCGATCCTGGTGTTCTTCGCCCGGCACCGGGTGGACGAGCGCGTGTGGAACACGCGCATCGCCCCGGCCCTCGGGCTCGTCGGGATCGTGTTCGTCACCGTCCTGGTGCTGCTGAACTTCACCACGCTGATCAGCGGCTCGGCCGTGCTCGCCGGCGTCCTGCTCGCCGTGGTCGCGGCGGCGTTCCTCGGCGGTGTCGCCGTCGCCGTCGTGACGCACCCCGCGCAGAGCGGCGGGGTGCCCGGGCACCAGCTCGGCCTCACCCCGCAGCAGGCCCTGTCCGACGACTGACCATCTACCCCGGGTGCTCGACGAGGAGCGCGTCGAGCTCGTCGAGCATCGCCGGGGTGAGCCCGTGGTCGAGCAGGAACGCACGGCTGCCGCCGTGGCGGTCGTCCACGGCGGCGAGGAAGCGCAGGATCGTGCCGGGTTCGGCCGTCAGCGCCTCGGGCGGGTAGACGTCGACCGCGTCGCCGTAGGAGGCCATGGTCCGCAGCCGGGCCATGGCCTCGGCGGCGTCCGCCGCGCCCCGCGCGTAGTCGGCGGCGATGTCCTCGTGCTCCACCCCGAGGGCGTCGAGCAGGACGGCGACCACGGCACCGGTGCGGTCCTTGCCCACCGTGCAGTGCAGGAGGACCGGGAGCGTACCGGGCTCGAGCAGCTCCGCGACGGACCCGGCGACCGCCTCGGCGCCCTCGTCGAGGTAGCGCAGGTAGGTGCCGACGAGCGGGTCGTCGCCCGGCATCGGCGCCACCGCCGACCCCGGGGCGACCAGGGCCCGCAGGCGCACGGGGTGCGGGGCGTGGCGGACCCCGAGCCGGTCGAGCGGGCCCCGGCCCTCCTGGTCGACCTCGTGGGGCAGGCGGAGGTCGATCGTCGACGCGATGCCGGTGTCCGCGAGCAGCCGGCGACCGGCCGCGAGGTCGAGGAACTGCGGCGTGCCGCTCCGGTACAGCAGGCCGGGCCGCACCCGCCCGCCGGAGCGGGTCCGCAGACCCGCGACCTCGCGGAACCCCAGCAACCCGGGGTACCTCACAGGACCGACAGGATCGTGACGACACAGGCGTTGCCGTCCATGCCCGCGGCGCCGCCACCCATCGTCTCGACGAGGCCGACGCGGTGCCGGGCGACCTGCCGGGCCTCGGCCCGGCCGCGCAGCTGCCACGCGATCTCGGCGATCTGCGCGGTTCCCGTGCCGCCCAACGGGTGTCCGCGGGACAGCAGCCCACCGCTCGGGTTCACCGGCTGGGCGCCGTCGCGGGCGGTGTGGCCGGAGGGCGCCAGCTCCGCGCCCTTGCCGCGGGGGGCGAGGCCGAGGGCCTCGAGCGTGAGGATCTCGCCGATGGTGAAGGCGTCGTGCACCTCGAGGACGTCGATCTCCCCGGGCGTCCGTCCGGCCTGCGCGTAGGCCTGCTCGGCGGCCCGGACCACGCTGGCATAGCCCCAGACGTCGTCCGTGCGGTGGTCCCACAGCGCCCCGGAGACCATCGCCGAGGCCTCGATCCGCAGGTCGTCCGGGTTGCCGCGCTCGGGTCCCACGATCAGGGCGCCTGCCCCGTCGCTGGTCGGGCAGCACTGCAGGAAGGTCAGTGGGTCCGCGATCATGCGGGACGCGAGGACCTCCTCGACCGTCGGTGCCTTCTTCCGCAGCTGCGCACGGGGGTTGTCCAGGCCGTTGCGCTTGTTCTTCACGGCGACGGCGGCGAGCTGCTCGGGCGTGACCCCGAACTCCTGCACGTACCGCTGGGCCTGCAACGCGTACAGCCCCGGCAGGGGCAGCGACGCGGCGCCCTCGGGGTCGGTCGCCTCGGGCACGATCGCTCCCGAGAACAGCGTCGACATCTGGTCGACGCCGAGGACCAGCACACAGCCGAAGCGGCCGAGGCGGACCGCCTCGACGGCCTCGTGGTAGGCGCTGGTGCCACTCGCGCAGGCGTTCTCGACGGTCCACATCGGAACCCCGGGCAGCCCGAGCCCCCGCTGCACCCGCGTCGCGACACCGGGCGGGCCGAACACGGACCCGACCACGATCGCGTCGATCTGCCCCGGCGTGATGCCGGCGTCGCGGACCGCCTCGGCGACCGCGGTCCAGGCGAGCGACTCGACGCGGCGCTCGGGCTGGAGGCCGTAGTCGCTGGTCCCGACGCCCCACAGCATCGGCTGGTTCACGGGGTCACCTCGTCGTCGATCGTGGCGGCCACCAGGTCGCCGAGGTCCGTGCCGGTGATCCGCAGGCGCGTGCCGATCGGCAGGACGGCGGGCTCCGCGAGGTGCACGAGGACCCGCGGCCCGTCGTCCAGGTCGAGGTAGGCCAGGCCGAACGGCGGCCGCCGCTCTCCCACCGGGATCGCGACGACGGTCGACGACCAGGCCGCGCCCGTCGTCGCGAACCGGGCCGGCTCGACGGGCCCGTAGCAGGCCGGGCACCACGGCACGCCGTCCTGCGCGACCGGGTACCGGCAGGCGGTGCAGCGGACCCCGAGGACCGCGTCGCCGTCGAGCAGCGGCCGGGGGTCGGCGACGGGCAGCCCGCCCACCGCGGCCCCCGGCCGGCGCTTCGTCGGGCGACCGACACCCAGCTCGGTGCTCATCAGTGGTCCCCTTCGAGGGTCAGCTCGAAGCCGGGGCCGTCGATGTGCAGGTACGCGCCGACGGAGGTCTCCACGAGCTCCCGGATGAACCGGGCCTGCCTGGTGGTCGGCGCGAAGTCCCGGTTGCGCTGCGGAGTGGCCCGCATGACGTCGATGTCGCTCTCCGGCACCAGCAGGCGCAGGATCAGCTCGTCGTCGGAGATCGACTCGCCGAACCGGCGGCGCAGCTCCGCGAGGCTCGGCTGCGGCGGCTGCCAGTCCGCGTAGCTCTTCGCCTTGGCCGAGCTCATGATCGTGTCGAGGACGTTCTGGTCGAGCGGGGCGACGGGCTTCCCGTAGAAGCCGTGGGCATAGATCATCACCTCGTCCGGGACGACCGAGTAGCGCTTGCCGGTCACGATGTTCAGCACCGCTTGGGTGCCGACGAGCTGCGAGAACGGGGTGGCCATCACCGGGTAGCCGAGCTCCTCGCGGACCCGGGACATCTCGTCGAGGACCTCCTCGAACCGGTCCTCCATGCCCCGCGCCCGCAGCTGGTCCTTGAACGTGCCGGTCATGCCGCCGGGCAGCTGGTGGCGGTAGAGGAACAGCGAGTACTCCGCCGGCGTGCCGACCGGGAGGTCCTCGTACTCCGCCACCCGCAGCAGGTGCTCGGCGACCGGGGCGAAGCGGGTCTCGTCGAGGTCGACGTCGAACCCGGCGTAGCGCAGGTTGGCCACGGTGTTCTCGGTCGACGGCAGGGACACCCCGGCGGCGAGGGGCTTCGACGCGGTGTGCACGACGTCCGCGCCCGCCAGCACGCCCTCCAGGTAGTTCAGCGGGGCGAGCGCGTTGTTGCTGTGGAAGTGGATCTCCACCGGGAGGTCGCCGGCCGCGGCCTTGATCGCGGCGACCAGCGTGCGGGTGCGCTCCGGAGTGAGCAGCCCGGCGGCGTCCTCCAGCTCGATGCCGTCCGCACCGAGCGCGACGAGCTCCTTCGTGCGGGCCGCGTAGTACTCGTCCGTGTGGTACGGGCTGTCCGCATAGAGGATGCAGGGGATCGCCTTCGCGCCCTCGGCCTGCGCGGTCTTCACCAGACGGCCGATCTTGTCGGTGTTGAACAGGCCGTCGTAGATCCAGAAGCTGCCGATGCCGTGCGCGACGAGCCGCTGCACCCACAGGTCCATGACGCTGTCGGCGGTGAGCCCGAAGGTCACGATGCCGTTGCTGCGGGTCCCGGCCCGGACGGTGGTGCGCGGCATCGCCCGCGACAGCGAGATCAGCTGCTCCCAGGGGTCCTCCTTGCAGTGCCGCACGAGGACCTCGAAGATCGAGCTGCCCACCAGGTCGATGGTGTGGAAGCCGGTGCGGTCGAGCTCGCCGGCGATCGGCAGGCCCATGTCCCGGCGCAGCTTCATCCCCCACCAGCTCTGCGGGCCGTCCCGCAGCGTCTGGTCGACGATCTCGATGCGTCGCCGGCCCCCGCCCTCGGTCCGCGGGGCCACGTCCAGGTAGTTCATCGGACCTTCTCCAGGTAGTCGGGCAGTCCGCGGGTCGCGATCCAGTCGGTGGTGACGCGTCCGGCGCGGAAGTCGGGATGGTCGAGCGCGCCCCGGCAGAACTCGCGGGTGGTCGGCACGCCCTCGACGCGCAGGGCGTCGAGCGCGGCGATCATGCGGTCGACCGCGGTCGCGCGGTCGGGTCCGTGGGCCACGATCTTGGCCAGCAGGGAGTCGTAGAAGGGCGTGACGACGTACCCGGGCTCGCAGTGGCTGTCCACGCGGATGCCCTGCCCCGCAGGCGGTTCCCAGGCGGTGACCGTGCCGGGGTGCGGCACGAACCCCCGCGCCGGGTCCTCCGTGGTGATCCGGACCTCGACGGCGTGCCCGGCCAGGTGCACGTCGTCCTGCGTGAACCCGAGCGGTGCGCCGCCCGCCACGCGCAGCTGCGCGGCCACCAGGTCGATCCCGGAGACCAGCTCGCTGACCGGGTGCTCGACCTGGATGCGGGCGTTGAACTCGAGGAAGGCGTAGGTCTGCCGGTCGGCGTCGTAGATGAACTCGACGGTGCCGGCGCTGTCCAGGCCGAGCGCCTCGGCGAACGCGACGCCGCTGCACCGGATGTCCTGGCGCACCTGCTCGGGGATGTTCGGGGCGGGCGACTCCTCGACCACCTTCTGGTGCCGCCGCTGCAGGGTGCAGTCCCGCTCGCCGACGTGCACGACGGTGCCCTGCTTGTCGCCGACGACCTGCACCTCGATGTGCCGGGCGTTGCGGACGAACCGCTCCAGGTAGACGCGCCCGTCGCCGAACGCCGCCCGCGCCTCCTCGGCTGCGGCGGAGAACCGGCCGCGCAGCTCGCCCTCGTCCTCGACGACGGACATGCCGCGTCCACCCCCGCCCGCAGCCGCCTTGACCAGCACCGGGAACCCCAGCTCGCGAGCCGCGGCGACGGCGGCCTCGGTGGTCTCCAGGATCGGCGAGCCGTCGAGTGTCGGGATGCCGGCGGTCCGGGCCAGCTCGCGGGCCCGTGCCTTGTCCCCGGCCTGCGCCACGGCCTCGGGCCGGGGGCCGACGAAGGTGAGCCCCTCCGCGACGCAGGCGGCCGCGAACTCCGGGTTCTCGGAGAGGAACCCGTAACCGGGGTGGACGGCGTCGCAGCCGGTGCCGAGCGCCGCGCTGAGCACGGACGGCACGGCCAGGTAGCTCTGCCCGGCCGGCGGCGGCCCGATGCACACCGCCCGGTCGGCGAGCCGGGCCGCCATCCCGTCGCGGTCGGCCGTCGAGGTCACCACGACCGTCTGCAGCCCGAGCGTGCGGCAGGCCCGGATCACCCGGACCGCGATCTCCCCGCGGTTGGCGACGAGCACGCGGCGCAGTGGGCGGGCGGCGACGCCCGCGTCGAGGACCGCCGGGCTAGCCATGGGGCCGGATCCAGAACAGCACCTGCTCGTACTCGACCATCTCGGCGTTGGCCGCGCAGACCTCGACGACGGTGCCCGCCGCGGGCGCGACGACCGGGTTCATCAGCTTCATGACCTCGACGATCGCGAGCTGCTGGTCCCGCTCGACGGTGTCGCCGACCTGCACGAACGGCGGCTGCCCCGGGCTGGGGGCCACCCAGAACGCCCCGACCGCGGGCGAGGTCACGGCGACGCAGCCCGTGGTGTCGACGGTCGCGGCGGGCGGTGCCGGGCTGACCGGGGCGGGGGCCGCAGCCGGTGCCGGAGCGGCAGCCGGGGCCGGCGCCGGCGCCGGCGCGGAGGCGGCGGGGGCGGCGACCGGGCCCGCGGGCGCACCCCCGGCCTGCGGGGCCCCGCCCGCGGGCGGGCCGTTCTTCCCCACCGTGATCCGCATGCCGTGCAGCTCCACGGTCATGCCGGTCCAGTCCGAGTCGCCGAAGGTCCGCAGGATCTCGCGGATCTCGCGGTAGGTGACGGCCTCCGGGACCTCCGGCTCGGTGGGCGCGCTCATCGGGCTCCTCCCCCGTGTGCGACCGCCGCGAGGAGGACCGGCAGCCGGTTCTCCGCGACGATCACCTCGACCCCGGCGTCGACCGCCGCCCGCACGCCGTCGGTCGTGGTGAACAGGGCGCCCCGCACGGTGCGGGTGCCCGGCGGGATGGCGGGCAGGGCCTCCCCGAGCTCGTCGGGCGGCACGGCGCCGGCGTCGAACACCGGCTCCACCGCCTCGGCGCCGTCGGCCACCACGCGGACCGGGGCGAGCGCGTCGGCCCACTCGCACAGCCGCCGCAGGTCGTCGTCGGCCGCCTCGGTGACCGCGGAGGTCGGCAGGGCTCCCGCGTAGACCCGGCCGCCGGTGGCGTCGACCGTGACCTCGCGGCCCACCAGGGCCTCGACGGTGCCGGCCCCGCACCCGACCACGCAGGGCGTGTCCAGCGCGCGGCTGACCACCGCGGCGTGCGAGGTCGCGCCGCCCTGCTCGGTGACGACGGCGGCCGCGGCGATCATGCCGTGCACGTCGTCGGGACTGGTCGAGCGGCGCACGAGCACCGACCCCGGCGTGCGCTGCGCCTCCTCCGGCGTGGCGACCGCGAGGCCCGTCGCCACCCCGGGGCTGGCGGCGGCACCCGAGGCCAGCAGCTCCGCGGAGTCCGCCGCACCCGCGGCGAGCTCGGGCCGCAGCAGGGTCCGCACCTGCTCGGCGGTGACCCGCCGGACCGCCTCGGCCGGGTCGATCGCCCCCTCGTCGACGAGCGCGACGGCGATCCGGACGGCGGCGCGGGCGGTGCGTTTGGCCGGCCGGGACTGCAGCAGGTACAGCTCGCCGCGCTGGACGGTGAACTCGATGTCCTGCGCGTCCCGGCCCTCGGTGTCCAGGCACTCGGCAGCGCGCAGCAGCTCGGCGTGGACCGCCGGCGCGCGGGAGGCCAGGTGCGTCAGCGGCTTCGGCGTGACCCGCCCGGACACGACGTCCTCGCCCTGGCCCCGCTCCAGGTACTCCCCGTAGGGCTCCTTGGTCCCGGTCAGCGGGTTGCGGGTGAACAGCACGCCCGTGCCGGAGTCGTCGTCGAGGTTGCCGAACACCATGGCCTGCACGGTGACGGCGGTGCCGAGGTCGTCCCGGATGCCGTAGTGCCGGCGGTAGGCCGTGGCCCGCCGGGACCGGCTGGAGGCGAAGACCGCCGCGACGGCCTCGCGGAGCTGCTCCCACGGGTCCGCGGGGATCCGCGCACCGGTGTCGGCGAGGAGCGCGGCCCGGACGGCGGCGGTGTCCGGCAGGTCCTCGAGCTCCTCGGTGCAGCCCAGCACCAGCCGGCCGTAGAAGCCGGTGAACCGCCGGTGCACCTCGGCCGCGAAGGCCGGGTCGCCGGTCTCGGCGGCGAGCGCCCGCTCCACCTCGTCCGTGCAGCCCAGGTCGAGGATCGTGTCCATCATCCCCGGCATGCTCACCGCGGCGCCCGAGCGCACGGACACGAGCAGCGGCCGGTCGCCGCCGCCGAAGGTGCGGCCGAGCTCCGCCTCCAGCAGCCGGATCCCCGCCTCGAGCTCCTCCACCAGCCCCGCGGGCAGCCCGCCCCCGGCGAAGTACGCCGCGCACGCCTCGGTGGTGACCACGAACGCGGGCGGGACCCGCAGCCCGAGCGACCGCATCCGCCACAGGCTCCAGGCCTTGCCGCCCACCAGCTCCCGGTCCGGCTCGAGCGCGGGATCGTCGGGGACGACCAGCCAGCGGTGGCCCACCGCCGCGTTCACCGTCGCGCTCATTCCGGGCGCTCCCGCCCGGTCAGCCGGAGCAGGTGCTCGTGCATCTGGAACCACACCGTGTGCACCGAGTCGACCCGCACGCCGCTGACGTAGTCGGTCTCGCCGCCCTCGGCCCGGGTCAGCGCACCGCCAATCCGGTCGAGGAAGCGGTCGACGAGCGGATCGGCGGCGGCGAGCGGCCGCAGCACCTTCCCGGTCTTCTCGTGCACCCGGGCGAGCTTGTCGATGATCGCGGCGTCGTAGTCGGCGTCGCCGTGGTCGTTGGGCACCCGGTCGCCGCCGACCTCCTTCGTCTGCCAGTCCGTGGTCAGGGCCAGGACCTGCTTGTTGACGCCGGTCTCGAACGCCTCCATCGCGTCGGCGATCTCCTGCGAGGCCCGGATGTCGGTGAACGCCGCCGGGTAGGCCTCGTCGAGCAGGGCCCGGCCGGCGGGGCTGATCATGTAGTTGCCCCGCGCGGCGACGACGGCGCCGTCGGCGGCCGCCTTCTCCAGCCCGGCCTCGATCTCGGCGACCGGCTGCCCGGTGACCTCGGCGAGCTGCTCGGCCGACGCGAGCTGGCGCAGCGTCAGGGAGTGCACGGTGAGCTGGTACGGATCGAGCATCAGGCGTCCTTCCGGGAGAGCATGCGGTCGCGCACCTCGCGGCGCAGCGACTTGCCGACCGGGCTGGTGGGCAGGTCGGGCCAGATCTCGACGGCCCGGGGTCGTTTGAAGCCGGCCAGGCGGCCGGCGCAGAAGTCACGGATCTCGTCGGCCCCCACCTCGGCGCGGGTCACGACGGCGGCCGTGACGCGCTCGCCCCACTTCTCGTCGGGGATCCCGACCACGGCCGCCTCGACGACGGCCGGGTGCGCGAGCAGGGCGTCCTCCACCTCGCGGGGGTAGACGTTGAACCCGCCGGAGATGATCACGTCGTGCCGGCGGTCGAGCAGGTGCAGGTAGCCGTCGGCGTCCCACCGGCCGATGTCGCCGGTGTGCAGCCAGCCGTCGGGCTCCTTGGTCTCGGCGGTGGCCTCCGGCCGACGCCAGTAGTGGTCCATCGTGTGCGGGCCGCGGGTGAGGACCTCCCCCACCTGGTCGACGCCGAGCGAGCGGCCCTCGGCGTCCCGGATGTCGACCTCGACGAACGTGTAGGGCTTGCCCGCCGAGGTCAGCCGCTCGGGGGTGTGCTCCCAGGGCTGCAGGCAGGTGATCGCCAGCGGCGCCTCCGCCTGGCCGTAGAGCTGGGCGAACACCGGGCCGAGCACGTCGATCCCCCGCTGCAGCACGGTCGTCGCGATCGGGGCGCCGCCGTAGCAGAGCCGCTCCAGGGCGAGAGCCCCCGACGACGACGCCGCCGCCGTCGCCGGGTCCTCCAGCAGCATCGCGATCATGGTCGGGACCACGAAGGTCGAGGTCGCGCGGTGCTTCTGCGCGGCCTCCAGGAAGGCCGCCGGCGAGAACTTCGGGACGATCACGTTGGCCGCGCCCTTGACCAGGTGCGGCAGGAAGAACGCGCCGCTGCCGTGGGTGATCGGTGCGGCGTGCAGCATCACCGAGTCGGGCCGCAGGTTCGGCAGCAGGTCGACGAGGAAGTTGGCGACCTCGGCGAGCTCGCTGCGGGTGGTGAGCACCACCGCCTTGGGCCGGCCCGTGGTCCCGCCGGTGTAGGCGAGCCGCAGCGGGGCGTCCTGGTCGCGGCGGACGTCGCACGGCCCGGGCGCGGCGCCGGCGATCAGCGCGGGGAGGTCGTCGGCCGGGATCGCGATCTCGACCTCCGCCGGGGCTTCCCCGGCGTGGACGAGGCCGCGGGCCTGCGAGTCCTCGATCTTGTACGCGTGCTCGTGCGGGGTCTCCCGGACGTTGAGCGGCACGCGTACCAGGCCGGACTTGGCCAGCGCGTAGTAGACGACGACGCCGTCGATCCCGTTGGGCATGAGCACCGCGACCCGGTCGCCGGGGGCCAGGCCGCGGGCGAGCAGGGCGGTGCCCAGCCGGTCGGTGAGCTCGTCGAACTCGGCGAAGGTCACCACCCGCTCGCCGTCGATCAGCGCGGGGGCGGCGCCGAACTGGCGCCCCGCCCGGCGGATCAGGTCTCCGATCTGCACAGAGGTCTCCTAGGAGTGCCTCGTGAGTGGCGATGGTCGCCGGAACGACCATCGCCACTCACAGGGTCAGGGAAGGTCGGCGCGACGCAGGCCCGCGCCCCGGCCCTCGAGGTTCCGGCTGCCGCGCTGGGCCAGCCTGTAGAGGGCGTCCGCGCGCTCGGAGGTGTGGTTGCGCTTGACCCACTCCTCGTCGAGGTAGCGGTTGCCACCGGTCAGGACGGCCGGGGTGAACTCCCGGGCCCGGCGGTTGTACTCGTCGAGCTCGAGCCGGCCGGCGCTCGTCGTCCACAGCCCGTTCTTGGGCGGCAGGCTCGACGAGCCGGACAGGGCCGCGCCCGCGGTCCGGGCGAAGTCGTCGTCGGTCAGGACGGTGTACGGGATGCCGGTGAGCATGTTCTGGTTGAGGCCGGAGTAGCGGGCCATCGTGTACTCGTTGGTCTTCTGGTGCGGGAAGCCCAGCAACCCGACCATCTCGCCGAGGTTGTCCCGGCCGTACTCGTCGTTCATCAGCGGCTTGAACCGCTGCACCCGGTCGTCGAGCTCGAACCAGTCCGACTGCCGGTAGGTGCCCGCCAGGTGCGCGAAGTCCTTCGCCACCGACGAGTACACCAGGGCACCGGCGTCGATCATCTGCTCGCGGGTCCAGGTGGCGATCCGCTTCCACAGGTCCGCGGTGGCCTGGTTGAGGATCTCGCGGTACTGCTCCATGGTCTCGGCGAGGACCTCGGCGTTCTCCATCCCGACCGGCACGTAGCCGTCGGTGAGCGCGTCCGAGGTGTACATGCCGACCGCGGCGATGTTCGCCGCGGCGTAGCTCGGCTCGGCCTCGAACGAGGCCCAGTCGTCCATCAGGTGGAAGTTGGTGTCCTTGAAGACGATCGGGATCGTCAGGTTCGAGAAGGGCAGCTGCGTGGCGATGCCGTCGAGCCAGGGGTAGTCGCCCTCGGTGAGCTCGAAGAAGTCCCGGACGACCAGCTGGCGGTTGTCGCCGAAGTTGTACGGGCCGGAGTTGTGGATGCCGATCCGGCACTCGCAGTGGGCGAGGAAGGCGTACTGCGACAGCTGGGCGATCAGCTTGGTGGCGGCGGTGTGCAACCGGTCCCCCGGCGTCACGCCGTGCAGGTCGGCCTCGAACACCTGCAGGGTCCGCTCCGGCAGGAACTGGGAGCGGTCGCCGAACTCCTTGTTCGTCAGGTGCCCGTCGTTGCGGTGGTAGGCCAGGTTGAAGCGGCGGGAGAAGTCCAGGACGTCCACGACGTCGTCGACCGCGTCGGCGGGGCCGAGCAGGCCCCAGTTCATGAGCATCTCCCGGCCGATCAGGTAGAAGGCAGGCATCCCCCAGGCCGCGTTCACGGTGTCGACCTTGAGGCTGACCTCGCGGGCCCGGTCGCCGAGCTCCTCCGCCGGCGTCACGGAGTCGATCTCGCGCAGCAGCGTCGGCAGCCGGTAGAAGCTGTTCAGGTAGCTGAGCAGCATGTACGGGTTCATCGGGAAGAGCTTCGACTCCTGGACCGTGCGCGTGATGCACAGCCAGTAGGTCGTGTCGGAGAGCTGCCGCAGGTAGTTGTTGCTCTCCAGCAGCTTGGCGTAGGTCAGCTCGGTACCCATCTCAGGCGCCCTTCTCCAGGATCCAGATCCGGGCGTGCCCGGTGTCGCCGGTCTCGTACGCGTCGGCCGCCGGCGGGGCCGCGGTCACCTCGATCTCGACGACGTCGCCGTCGCGAAGGGTGTCGATCGTGCAGTTCATGAGGGTCGGCACGTCGTACTCGCGGGCCAGGATCCCGAGGTGGGAGCGGACCGAGCCGCCAAGGCAGATCACGCCGGCGAAGCCCTCGATGATCGGCGCGGTGAGCGTGCCGCCGGAGTCGTCGATCACGGCAATGGTGCCGGCCGGCACCCCGTCGGCCAGGAAGCCCATGACCTGCTCGGTGGTCGAGATCAGGGCGACCGGGCCGGTGACCGTCTCGGCCTTGCGCAGGACGTTGTCACCGACGCCGACCTGGCGGCGGCCGTCGGCCGACGGCCCCTCGGCGAAGGACGACGCGGCCTTCTCCGGCCGCTTGTACTTGTCCGGCTCCGACTCCAGCGACACCGTCGCCGAGAAGTCGAAGCGGTAGCCGGAGTCGAGCGCCTCCTGCTCGATCGCGCGGGCGTCGGCCAGCGAGAACAGGTCGAACTGGCGGTCGAACACCACGTCCTTCCAGTCCGCGTCGGTCGCGGCGAAGCGCTTCGCGGCCAACGCGCGGACCGCCCCGTTGAACCGGGCCGGGAGCGGGAGCATCTCGGTGGCTCCCCATTTCGGTGGGGTCTGCGCAGCCACCGTGCCGTCGCGGGAATCGGACATCGTCACCTCACTGTGAGCGGAACCGTCGAGGTCGTGGCGGCGGGTGAGCCACCGGCGGCGGATCCGGGCCCTCACCCCATCGGATCCCCTGCTGTTCACGAGGTGGAAAGGTAGGTACCGTGAGCGTTGTGACCCAGTCCACGTTGGTGGACAGTCAGGCGTCAGCGACGACTCCCCGGTCCCCTCGCCGCCAGACTCGTCCCGTGCTGCGCAAGGCCGATTACGAACGGGCCTTCGACGTGCTGGAGTGCTGCGACACCGCAGCCTCGCTCCCGGATTTCAAGGAGCAGATGGTCGGCGCGCTGAGCAGCCATTTCGCGCTCCAGCACGTCTCGTTCTTCGCCGGGGCGACCTTCCACAACGTGTTCGGCGACCTGTCGCCGCTGACCGAGGGCAACACCGCCCGGATGCTCCCCGAGTACCAGGAGCGGTGGTCGCGCCACGACGTCTTCGGCACGCCGATGGCCATGCGCCAGCTGGTGTCGAGCGGGCTGGCGTCGTTGAGCGAGCTGCAGGCGCGGGGCACCCTCCCCGCCTCCGCCGAGGCCTACGTGCGGCACTTCCTGCACGCGACGTGGGGCATGGAGTGCGCGGCGGCGCTGCGCCTGGAGCTGCCGGGTGGGCACACCGCGCTCGTCGGCATGTTCGATCCGCGGGCGGACAAGCTCGGGCCCGCCGAGCTCGCCACGCTGCGGCTGCTCAGCCGCCAGCTGTCGGCCATCGCCCGCAGCCTGCCGGTGTCCCGCCCCAAGGCCGCGCTGGCCGGGCTGTCCGAGCGGCAGCGGCAGGTGGTGCAGCTGGTCGCGGAGGGCCTCTCGAACGCCGACATCGCCGAGACGCTGTCGCTGGCCGAGGACAGCGTGAAGAAGTACGTCAGCCGGATCCTGGCCGCCACCGGCTGCCAGTCCCGCATGGAGCTGGCGCTGCTCGCCCGCTCCCGCTGAGTGTCGGAGATCTCTGGTCGCCACCGCACGGGGCAGGCTCGACCTCGCCACGAGCAGCGACGGCGAGGAGCTCGCCCTCCCCGCGGTCGCGGTGGCCGAGTTCCTCGCCGGCATCGAACAGGACCCTGATCCGCGCCGCCGCGCGTCGCCGCGCCCCTACCTCGACGGTCTGCTGGCCATCGTCCCGGTGGTGGACTACACGGTGAAGGTCGCCGAGCACCACGCCGCCCTGCTCGCCCACGTCCGGCGCACGGGCGCCCACGGGGCCCAGACGGCCTGATCATCGCCGCGACGGCCCGGGCCACCGACCGGGTGCTGCTGACCACGGATGCACGGGCGCGGTTCGACGAGCTGCCCGACGTCTCGGTGCGCCTGCTCGGTCCCTGACCACGGTCGTGAGTGGCGATAGTCGCTATGGCGACCATCGCCACTCACAGGGTCACAGGAAGGAGCTCTCCCGGGTCAGGCCGTACCGCTGGTGCTCCCCGATCACCATGGACTCGAAGATCCCGTACCCCACGGCCTCGCCCTCGCGGACGCGGATCACGCAGTCGCGGAGCTGGTGGACCTCCTCGACGGTCTCCCGGGCCGACACGTCGGCGTAGCGCTCGCCGTCGATGTGCTGCGGGCCGTGCCACTGGCCGTGCCGGTGCCCCTTGAACCCGAAGTAGAGCCCGGTCCCCAGGTGGAAGCCGGTGTCGCTGATCGGCTCGATCTCCACGGTCCGGGTGGCGCCCCAGCCCGCGTCGAAGGTCATCTTGCCGCCCAGCAGCCTCCGGTTGACCGGGTCGAACTTGAGCTCGTCCACCATGCCGTTGAGCGGGACCTGACGGCCGTCCGCCTCGTTGACGAACCCGGAGAAGTAGGTCGTCTCGTGGTCCACGGCCTGGTGGTAGTGGTGGATCTCGTAGTGCGACCCGTCGGGCCGGCGCAGGTACATCGGGCTCCAGGTCAGGAGGAAGTCCTGCTCCAGACGCTGCGGCTTGAACACGTCCGGCGCCGGCTCGCCCACGTCCATCCGCACGCCCCAGGAGTGGTCGCGGAAGCCGAACCACTCCTCGTCGCGCACCTCGATCTTCTCGCCGTCGATCCACACGGCGCCGCTGACGGTCGACGACTGGTGGTACCGCAGCAGGTCGGACTGGATGCGGAAGCCGTGCGGCTCGCGCTGCGCGTCCTTGCGTTCGAGGAAGGGCGGCAGCACGCCGGTGACGGTGAGGTCGAACCGGATCGGGAGCATGTGGTTCTCCCGCAGCACGAACCGCACCTTCCTCAGCGGTTCGAGGACCTCGTAGTCCAGCGGCCCCACGCCGACCCGCTCCGGGTCCAGGTCGAGCTGCCGGCTGGCCCGGACGGTCAGCTGCTCCTTCCCCCGGGAGATCCCGGCGAACATGTCGATCACGTTGCGGTTGTGGTACTTGCCCAGACCCACGTCGACCTGCAGCGACCCGTCCCGGGCGAAGAGCGAGCCCCACAGCTTCTCGGTCCAGGAGATGTCCGCGTGAGCGATCGTCGCGAACGTCTCCGGGGTCTGGTGGCACAGCAGCTCGTCGGCCGCGGTGAGGATCTGCATCGACTGGCGCATGACTCTCCTAGCTGTCCCGACTGTGCACGGGCGAGAACGAGCCCGGCATGTCGTTGGCCACCAGCGCGGTCCCGAAGATCGCGGCGGCCTGGTCGTCGTCGTCGAACGGCTCCGGGTACAGGGCCAGCGTGTCGTCCGAGATCGACCAGTCGATCGAGTCGGTGACCCCGGCCAGGGCCGCGAACGGGCGCAGGCCCGAGGTGTACATCCGGGTGGCGGCGAAGATCCGTTCCCGCCGGTCCATCGCCGCGAAGCGCTGGTACAGCGTCATGTGCTGCTTGCTGATCGCCGCCGCGACCTCCGGCCAGGCCTCCGGCGGCAGCAGCTCCCGGGAGCCGTCCGCGCGGTACCCGAACACGGCCGCCTCGGTCACCGACGCCAGCAGCTGGTCCGGCTCGGTGAAGGTCGTGCCCCAGTCGTTGATCTCGAACTCGCGGAAGGAGGCGGGATCGAAGGTCAGCGCCATGGTCAGGCCCGCGAACGGCGGCTCGAGGTCCTCGGCCCACGGGTAGGCCCACGCGCTCGGGCCGAGCGAGAGGTAGTCCCGCACGATCGTCCGGCGCGCCGCTGCCCCGCGCCGCGGGTACGGGCCGGAGTCGCAGATGCCCACGCGGGAGTCGCAGAAGTAGAGGAACGAGTAGCCGGAGACGGTGGCGTTGAGCCGCTTGAGGGCCTTCGACGTGGCCGGGTCGAGCACGGTCCCGGCGTCGGCGAGCTCGTCGACCACGGGCTGGGGCAGGTAGCGGTTGGTGAAGCCGGCGTCCTTGTAGTCGAGGGTGCCGTCGCCGCGGTGCGCCAGCGTGAGGCGGCGCCAGAAGTCCACGACGGTGCGGATCTCCTCCCGCCGCTCGTCCCGGCCCAGCTTGCCCATCCGGATCAGGCACTCGCGGCCGCACAGGTAGTGGTAGCCGATCATCCAGATCCACAGCGGGCTGACCCGGTTCGGGCCCTCCCGCAGCCGGCGGCCGAGCTCCTCGGCCGGCACCGCGGCGTCGATCACCGCGATCCGCTCGGCGTAGCTGTGGAAGTCCTCGATCACCGACAGGGACATGTACGGCAGCATCGGGAACAGCTCGGAGGTGAAGCCGGAGCGCCGGGTCATCTCCGGCTTGAACGCGCGGCCCATGTGCTGGACCAGGTCGTCGAGCCGGTCGTCGGTCAGCTCCTCGGCGAGCAGCGCGTCGAGGGCCTCCGGCGTGACCTGCACGTCGAAGTCCTTGACGGCGATCTCGTCGCCGACGCGCCGGACGTACGACCACCAGGCGGCGCTGACGTCCTGCGCGGGCGCGGTGCTGTCCGGCTCGGCCCCCGCACGGACGACGCCCGCCCCGTCGTCGATGTCGAGGACGATCTCGGTGCCGTCCGCGAGCTCGCCGGTGAGGTCGGTCCCGACGAGGCACGGCACCTCGAACTCGCGGGACACGATCGCCAGGTGGGACCGGAGCGTGCCGTCGAGGCACACGATCCCGCCCAGCTGGCCGAGGATCGGCGAGAGGAACGTGGTCCCGCCCGAGGCGACCAGCGCGATCGTCGACCCGAGGTCGGTGTCGAGGGACTCGATGACGTCCTGCGGCGACCGGAAGTTCCGGACGCGGCCGGTGGTGCGGGTGAAGGTGTAGGACGGTGTGCCCTTACCGATGACGGACATGCTCAGCCTCCCAACGGCCGGAAACAGCTGTCCCGGTCCTGCGGCACGAAGATCCCGCCGATCAGCTGCAGAGCGAGATCCGGGTCGGAGAACTTCTCGTAGGACTCGGCGATCCGCGGCGTGACCGTCCAGTCGATCTCGTCGTAGCACCCGGCGAGCCGGGCCCACGGCTTGGTCTTCCACGCGTACATCTGGGTCGCGTAGAGGTTGCGCTCCTCCGGGTCGGTCTCCGCGAGCCGCTGGTAGAGCGCCCGGTGCGCCTTCCGGATCGCCTTGGTGGCCTCCTCGATCTCCGCGAGGTCGAGCGGGCGCAGCACGTCGCCGTCCGTGCAGAAGACGCGGGTCTCGAGGATGTCCGCCTGGTAGTCGCTGGGGGTGAACCAGGCTGTGCCCCAGACGTTGTTGTCCATCTGCACCGTGCTCGGCAGCCGGTAGGCGATGACGAAGTGCTGGTACGGCAGGGTCTCCCGGATCCCGTCGAGCCACGGGAAGTCGCCGTCGCCGTCGGCGCAGGTCTCGCGCAGCGCGAGGAAGGTGCCGTCCTCGAGCTGGTAGGGACCGGTGTCGCAGACCGCGGTGCGGGCGTCGCAGTTCTCCAGGAACGCGTAGGCGGTGAGCCGGGCACCGAACTTGCGGATCGCCGTCTTCACCTCCTCGTCGGCGGGCACGAGGTTCGCCCGGATCTCGTCGAGCAGCCGGTCGTCGACCACGTGGCTGGAGTTCGTCGGGTCGGCGTGCATGTTGTAGAGCACGCCGTCGGTGCGCATCGCGATGGTGGCCTCGCGCCAGAACCGCAGGACCTCGAGCTGGTCCTCCAGCCCGTCGGACAGGGAGTTCTCGCCGAGGTCGACGAACAGCTCGCGACCGGTCAGGTAGTGCAGCGGCATCGCCGCCAGGTTGATGAAGCTGCGCTTGTTGCCGATCGGCAGCGCGCGCCCTACGAGCTCCGCCGGGGTGGCGTGCCGGCGGATCGCGCGCAGCCGCTCGGGCACTCGGAGGTAGTCCTCCATCATCGACATGAGGATGTAGGTGTTCATGCCGAACAGCTCGGACTCGAACACCGTGCGCGCCGAGAGCTCGCTCTTGTAGGCGGCACCACCCTCGTGCACGAGCCAGTTCCACTCCTCGAGGGTGGGCTCGTAGGAGGCGTCGGTGTAGAGCGCCTTGACGTTCTCCGGGGCGCTGAGCTGCGCCGTCACGCCGTCACCGCCGCGGCCACGCCGATCCGGGCGGTCTCGACGTCGGAGAGGTCGAGGACGACCGTGTCACCGTCCGTGACCTCCCCGGCCAGCTCCGCCGCGAGCACACACGGCACGTCGGACTCGCGGGACAGGATCGCCAGGTGCGACTCCCGGCTCCCCGCGGTGCACACGATCGCCTTCAGGTCCGGCAGGATCGGCGACAGGAAGGTCATCCCGCCCTTGTTGACGAAGGCGATCGTCTCCTCGAGGTCGTCGTCGTCGATCGACAGGACGTCGGACGTGTCGTGGAACCACCGGGCGGTGCCGCGCACCTCGCCGGCCGTGAAGAGGGTGACGCCGGTCCCGACGTCCGTGAGCTCCCCGCTCATCGCTTCTCCGTCCCCGCCCCGACGCTGGGGCGCTCGTGACCTGCGCGCATCTGCGCTGGTGAGACGGTAGGGAGGGACGATCACTGTGACCCAGTGCACTTAGGGGGACACTCATCCGACGGCAGCCTGAGGTCGTCGAGGTACTGCGCGCCGAAGGTGCTGGGCGGGACGAGGGCGTCGGAACGGCTGCGGAGGACGTCGACGTGCCACGAGGGCCCGGGAGCACTGACCCGAACCAGCACGGACCGCGGCCGAGGCGGGCCAGGGCTCCGACGACATGCGTCCGGGCAAGGTCCTTGTGCTCGGGGCCGTCGGCGTCCTCGAGGTCGAGGATCACCGAGTCGGCGGCGGCGCGCGCCTTGTCGAACCGCTCCGGCCGGTCATTGGGGCAGGACAGCAGCGCCGCGCACGTCTCCGGGCATCAGTCGAGCCCGCCGCGCTTGACGAGCTGGGCGGCGATGACGTTGCGCTGGATCTCGTTGGTGCCCTCACCCACGATCATCAGCGGGGCGTCCCGGAAGTAGCGCT
>NZ_BSFQ01000053.1 GCF_027922425.1 Pseudonocardia halophobica
ACCTCGTCTGGGCGCTGCTCCGTGACAACCGCCGCTTCACCACCGAGGCACCGGCCCCCGCAGCCAACGCGGCTTGACACGGTCATTGAAACTCCTCACCGGCCCTTGAGGGCGTCGGGAACCTGCTTGAGCGTGTCGACCGTGCGTTCGGGGGTGGGGTGGGTGCGGCGCGCGTTGTTCCGCCCGACGACGAAGGCGATCGCCCCGATCACCGCCCAGACCACGGCCACGATCACGCCGGCCCAGCCGCTGTCCATGACGTTGCTCAGCCCCGCCCAGAGGGCGACCGAGAGGAACAGCAGCACCATGTAGCCGGCGAACCCGGCGGCCCCGAAGCCGCCGGCGGCCTTGCCCGCCTTGCGGGCCTCCTGCTTCAGCTCGGCCTGCGCGAGCGCGAGCTCCTGCCGCATCAGGGTCGAGAGGTCGCGCGAGACCCGGCCCATGAGGTCGCCGACCGACACGTCGGAGACGTCGGGCGGGCCGCCGGCCGGGCTCGCCCCGGCCGGATGGGGCGCCGCCTGCGGCTGGTCGAACGGAACGGGCGGGGGAGCCGAGTGCCGACCCGCTCCGTGGTCGGCCGGCATCCCCGGCGGCATCCCCGGCGGCACGTTCGGCGGCATGTTCGGCGGGAGGTCCCGCGAGAGGTCGCGCGGCGGGCCGCCGCCCGGCGCGCTCACCGGCCGTCCTGGTCGTTCACGCGCGGGTCACCGCGGCGGCCCAGCTCGTCGACGTACTCGCCGACGGTCGTCGAGCCCGGTCGCGGCGCGTGCGCCGGACCGGAGCCCGGCGGCGCGGGGGGTGGCGGCACCAGGGGCCCGCCCTGCGGCGGCGTGGGCGCGTTCGGCGGTGGTCCCTGCCCGACCGCGCCCGGTCCCGGGGGCACGGGCGGGGTGGACCCCGGGCCCGGCGTCACGGGCGCCGGCGGCGGTGGGGCCGCGGGCATGCCCTGCCCGGCCACCCCGTAGCCCGGGGGCACGGCCTGTCCGGGGCCGTGACCGGGGGGAACGCCCTGGGCGGCGTGGTGGTCCCTCGGCCACGGCGTGGGCGCGTCGTCCGGCTGCGACGTGCCCTTCTCGTGCTCGACGACGCCTCGGGTCAACCGCCCGACCAGGACCCCGGCCAGGGCGGCGCCGGCGAGGAAGGCGCCCGGGCGGCGGCGGGCCACCCGGCGGACCTCCTCGACCAGGTCGCCCGGCTCGCGCTCCCGCAGCCAGGACGCGAAGCGCTCGGCCCGGTCGGCCGCCTCGTGGGCCAGGTCGGCGACCGGGCCGCCGTCGGCCGACCCCGCCATCTGCCGCAGCTGGTCGGCGACGTCGTGCACGCCGTCGGCGGCCTGACGCTGCGTCGAACCCGCCTGCTCCTGCAACCGGCCGCGCGCCTGCCCGACGAGGTCCTTCGCCTGCCGGCGTGCCTCGCCGGCGACGTTGCGTGCCTCCTCGGCCGCCGTACCGGCGACCTGCCCGCCCGCCTCGGCGGCGGTGCGACCGACCTCGGCGCCCTCGGCCCGGACGGTCTCGCTGGTGCTCTCCGTCACTGCCCGCTCCTTCCGTTCGGAGATGGCCGGGGCGGTACCCGAGCCCGGGTCCGGGGACACCGGCCCACGGCGCGCCGTCGCTCAATCACCCGGACGGCCCAGGCCGCCGTGACGACGCCGCCGAACGGGTGGCCGTGGGAAGATCCGCGGTCGGTTTCGGCCGAGGTGACACGGGTAGTGACGCGGGAGGACGAAGGGGGACCGCATGGGCGTGCGGACGTGGCTCGGGTCGATCGGGGCCTCGACGCCGTTGGGGGCGTGGCCGGTGTACCGGCAGCTGACGGGCGCGGACCCGCTCGGCCGGGGGGCCGCGGCGCAGTCGCCGAAGCACGTCGGCCTGCGACCGCGGACGGCCTCCGCGGACCGCGTGGCCGGCTCGGTGTGTCCCTTCTGCGCGGTCGGGTGCGCGCAGAAGGTCTACGTGCGCGACGAGGAGGTCGTGCAGATCGAGGGCGACCCGGACTCGCCGATCTCGCGCGGCCGCCTGTGCCCCAAGGGTTCCGCGAGCCTCCAGCTGGTGACCGGCCCGCAGCGCCTGGACAAGGTCCGCTACCGCGCCCCGTACGCCACCGAGTGGACCGAGCTGGACCTGCACGAGGCGATGGAGATGATCGCCGACCGGGTCGTCGCGGCGCGCGAACGCGGCTGGCAGGAGCGCGACGCGCAGGGCAGGCGGCTGAACCGGACCGTCGGGCTCGCGGCCCTCGGCGGCGCCACCCTGGACAACGAGGAGAACTACCTCCTCAAGAAGCTGTTCACGGCCATGGGCGCGATCCAGATCGAGAACCAGGCCCGTATTTGACACTCCGCCACCGTCCCCGGTCTGGGGACCTCCTTCGGTCGCGGCGGCGCGACGGACTACCAGCAGGACCTCGCGAACTCCGACTGCATCATCATCATGGGCTCGAACATGGCCGAGGCCCATCCGGTCGGGTTCCAGTGGGTGATGGAGGCGAAGGCGCGCGGCGCCCGGGTGATCCACATCGACCCGCGCTTCACCCGGACCAGCGCGGTCGCGGACACCTACGTCCCGATCCGCGCGGGCTCGGACATCGCCTTCCTCGGCGGCGTGATCCGGTACGTCCTGGACAACGACCTGGACTTCCGCGAGTACGTCGCGGCGTACACGAACGCGTCGTTCCTCGTCCGGGAGGACTTCGCCGACACCGAGGACCTCGACGGGCTGTTCTCCGGCTACGACCCGGACACCGGCACCTACGACCGCGACAGCTGGTTCTACGAGGGCACGGAGCCGCCGCGGGACGACGACGGCGACCGCGCGAAGACCTTCAGCGAGCCGTTCCAGGCCGGCGCGAGCGGCGCCGGCATCGACCGCGCGGCGGAGGCCGAGCGGGACCCGACGCTCCAGCACCCCCGGTGCGTCTTCCAGGTCCTGAAGCGGCACTTCGCCCGCTACACGCCCGAGATGGTCGAGCGGGTCTGCGGCACCCCGCAGGAGGAGTTCCTTGAGGTCTGCCGCGCATGGACGGCCCACTCGAACCGTGACCGGACCACCGCGCTGGTCTACAGCGTGGGCTGGACGCAGCACAGCGTCGGCGCGCAGTACATCCGCGCGGGCGCGATCCTCCAGCTGCTGCTGGGCAACATCGGCCGGCCCGGCGGCGGCGTGTTCGCGCTGCGCGGGCACGCGAGCATCCAGGGCTCCACGGACATCCCGACGCTGTTCAACCTGCTGCCGGGCTACCTGGCGATGCCGAACGTGTCGCACACCGACCTCGACGCGTGGATCGCCGACCAGCGCACGGGCGGGCACAAGGGCTACGGCTACGACGTCGACGCCTACATGGTCTCCCTGCTCAAGGAGTACTTCGGCGACGCGGCCACCCCGGAGAACGACTTCGGCTTCGGCTGGCTGCCGAGGATCGACGGCGACCACGGCACCTACCGCACCGTGATGGACATGATCGACGGCAAGGTGTCCGGCTACTTCGTGCTCGGCCAGAACCCCGCCGTCGGCTCGGCGCACGGCAAGCTCCAGCGGCTCGGGATGGCCAACCTGGACTGGCTGGTCGTGCGGGACCTCAACGAGATCGAGACGGCGACCTTCTGGCGGGACTCGCCGGAGATCGAGACCGGCGAGATCGTGCCCGAGCGGTGCCGCACCGAGGTGTTCCTCATGCCCGCGGCGTCGCACGTGGAGAAGGAGGGCACCTTCACCCAGACCCAGCGGATGCTGCAGTGGCGCACCAAGGCCGTGGAGCCGACCGGTGACCGGCGCTCCGAGCTGTGGTTCGCCTACCACCTGGGCCGGCTGGTCCGGGAGCGGCTGGCAGGGTCCACACAGGAGCGCGACGAGCCGATCCTGAAGTTGGCGTGGGACTACGTCACCGAAGGAGAAGGCGTCTGGGTCGAGCCGTCGGCCGACGACGTCCTGCGCCGGATCAACGGCCACGACCTCACCACCGGTGACCTGCTGCCGAGCTACCTCGGACTCAAGGCCGACGGCAGCACCTCCTGCGGTTGCTGGATCTACAGCGGGGTCTACGCCGACGGCGTCAACCAGGCCGCGCGGCGCAAGCCCCACACCGAGCAGGGGCCCTACGACGCCGAGTGGGGCTGGACCTGGCCGATGAACCGGCGCGTTCTCTACAACCGGGCCTCCGCGGACCCGGAGGGCCGGCCGTGGAGCGAGCGGAAGAAGCTCGTCTGGTGGGACGCGGACGAGGGCGCCTGGACCGGGCACGACATCCCCGACTTCCCGCGGACCACCCCGCCGGGGCACCGGCCGCCGGACGACGCGACGGGGCCCGCCGCGCTGTCCGGCGACGACCCGTTCGTCATGCAGCCCGACGGGAAGGCCTGGTTGTTCGCGCCGCACGGCCTGCTCGACGGGCCGCTGCCGACCCACTACGAGCCGCACGAGTCCCCGGTGCGCAACCCCCTGTACCGGCAGCAGGGCAACCCGACGCGCAAGGTGTACGGCAGGCCGGACAACCCGTCGAACCCCGCGCCGCCCGAACACGGGTCCGAGGTGTTCCCGTACGTCCTCACCGCGGCGCGGCTGACCGAGCACCACACCGCGGGCGGGATGAGCCGGCAGCTGCCGTACCTGTCGGAGCTGCAGCCCGCACTGTTCGTGGAGGTGTCGCCCGAGCTCGCCCGCGAGCGGGGCCTGGCGCACCTCGGCGACGCGCACGTCGTCACGAGCCGGGCGGCGGTGCAGGCCCGGGTGGTGGTCACCGACCGGCTGGCGCCGCTGCGGGTCGACGACCGCGTGGTGCACCAGGTCTGGCTGCCCTACCACTTCGGACACACGGGTCTGGTGTCCGGCGACGTCGTCAACGACCTGTTCGGCGTCGTCCAGGACTCCAATGTGTTCATCCAGGAGAGCAAGGTCGCGACCTGCGACGTCCGGCCCGGCCCGCGGCCGCGCGGACCGGCGCTGCGGGCACTGCTCGACGAGGTGCGGGCCGCCGCCGGGATCACCGTGGAGACCGGGACGCGGATCGCCACGTCGCACGGCGTGCCGCACACCGAGGAGGGTTCATGAACCGGCTGTACGGGCCGCTCGACGAC
Organism: Pseudonocardia halophobica; assembly: GCF_027922425.1. Classification (GTDB taxonomy): domain Bacteria; phylum Actinomycetota; class Actinomycetes; order Mycobacteriales; family Pseudonocardiaceae; genus Pseudonocardia; species Pseudonocardia halophobica. The sequence continues at coordinate 5,072 of NZ_BSFQ01000053.1, forward strand.
GTGGCGGGCGACGCCGGGCACGTGGAGCACCCGCCCCGCGTCGGCTTCTTCACCGACACCTCGGTGTGCATCGGCTGCAAGGCGTGCGAGGTGGCCTGCAAGGAGTGGAACGCGGTCCCCGAGGACGGGCTGGACCTGCTCGGCATGTCCTTCGACAACACCGGGATGCTCGGCGCGGACTCGTGGCGGCACGTCGCGTTCGTCGAGCAGGCGCGGGTGACGGGACGCCAGGACCCGGGCTTCGCGGGCCTGCCCACCGGGCCGAGCGGGATCCCGGAGACCGCGGGGGCGGTCGAGGCGCGGCTGGAGGCGGCGCCGCGCGGGGGATCGGAGCTGGGCACGGAACCGTTGCCGCCGGGCCGGCCGGAGCCGCAGGCGTTGGGGATGCCCGGCTTCGACCGGCCGGGCGACCTCACCGGTGCCGAGGGCCGGACCGACTTCCGGTGGCTGATGGCGTCGGACGTCTGCAAGCACTGCACGCACGCCGGGTGCCTCGACGTCTGCCCGACCGGGGCGCTGTTCCGCACCGAGTTCGGCACCGTCGTGGTGCAGCAGGACATCTGCAACGGCTGCGGGTACTGCGTGTCCGGCTGCCCCTACGGGGTGATCGACCGGCGGCAGCACGACGGCCGCGCCAACAAGTGCACGCTCTGCTACGACCGCATCGGCGACGGCCTCGAACCCGCCTGCGCCAAGGCGTGCCCGACCGACTCGATCCAGTTCGGCGAGCTCGACGAGCTGCGCGAGCGCGCCGACCGCCGGCTCGCCCAGCTGCACGACCTCGGGGTGGGCGAGGCGCGGCTGTACGGCCGGGACCCGGACGACGGCGTGGGCGGCGACGGCGCCTTCTTCCTGCTGCTCGACGAGCCCGAGGTGTACGGCCTGCCGCCGGACCCGCACGTCCCGACCCGGGACGCGCCGGCGATGTGGAAGCGGGCGGGCCAGGCCGCGGCGGCGTTCCTGCTGGCGGGCGTGGCGGCCTTCGTGGCGGGGGGTCGGCGGTGACCGGCCCCGAGCCCGCCGAGCTGCCCAGCGACGCGGGCGGCGGTGCCGCGCGCTCCGCGGAGATGTTCCAGGGGATCCGGCGGCGGCGCGGCGGTCGACACGGTGGTCGGCGGGGTGGCGGCGAGCCGACGGTCGTCCCCGAGGCGGAGTTCCGGTCCTACTACGGGCGTCCCGTGCTCAAGGCGCCGGTGTGGGAGTGGAAGATCGCCGCCTACCTGTTCTGCGGCGGGCTGGCCGCCGGGTCGTCGGTGGTCGCCGCGGGCGCGGACCTCACCGGCCGGCCCGCGCTGCGGCGCTCGAGCCGGCTCGGCTCGCTGGGCGCGCTGCTGGCCAGCCTGTACTTCCTCGTGTCGGACCTGGGGCGGCCCGAGCGCTTCCACCACATGCTGCGGGTGCTCAAGCCGACCTCCCCGATGAGCGTGGGGACGTGGATCCTCAGCGCGTTCGGCGCGGGCGCGGGAGCCGCCGCGGTCGACGAGCTGGTGCCGCGCCGGTGGCGTCGCACCTGGCCCGCCCGGCTGCTGCGCCGGCTGGCCCGGCCGCTCGGGCTGAGCGCGGCCGCGACGGCGCCCGGGGTGGCGTCGTACACCGCGGTCCTGTTGTCGCACACCGCCGTTCCCGGGTGGAACGAGGTGCGGGACGAGCTGCCGTTCGTCTTCGTCGGGTCCGCGGCGGCCAGCGGCGGCGGGTTCGGGATGCTCTGCGCGCCGGTCGCGGAGGCGGGCCCGGCGCGGGCGTTCGCCGCGGTCGGGGCGGCGGGCGAGATCGTGGCCTCGCGAGTGATGGAGCACCGGCTCGGGCTGGTCGGCGAGGTGTACCGGGAGGGTCACGTCGCGCGGCTGTGGCACGCCTCGGAGGCGCTGACGGCGGCGGGCCTGGCCGGGACGCTGCTCGTCGCCCACCGGAGCCGGGTCGGCGCCGCCGCCTCGGGCCTGGCGCTGCTCGCGGGCAGCGCGCTGCAGCGCTTCGGGGTGTTCGAGGCGGGCGTGGCGTCCACGAAGGACCCGAAGTACGTCGTGGTGCCACAGCGCGAGCGGCTCGACGCCAGGGGCAGCCGCCCCTGACGCCTCGCAGGATGGCTCCATCACGCGCCCGGAAGCGGCACCGGCGCGCGTCATGGATCCACAACGCGTTCGCGGGCGATGCTGGCGCGCGTCGTGGAGCCGTGGTGCTCGGCGGTCCGGCGGTCAGAGGGACCGCAGGGCGGCGTCGAGGTTCGGGTACCGGCTCATCCGTCTGACGAGCTGCTGCGCGGCCAGCGGGAGGCGCCCGGCGACCGCGTCGAACCCGACGACGTGCAGGCCCATCCCGTGCCGCTGCGCGGTGCCGGTCGCGCGGGCCAGCGTCTCGACGGCCGCGCCGGTGGCGGAGTCGACCGCGGTCAGGTCGAGGACGATGTGCCGCGTCGTCGCGCGGTTGACGTCGCGGAGCCGGATCCGGGCGTCGACCAGGCGCAGCAGGCGGGTGCCCACGATCTGGTCGAGCGCTCCTTCGACGGCGATGACGTGGACGTCCGCCCGCGGGCCGGAGATCGCCAGCCGGCCGGGCCGGATCGGGGCGGCAACACTCACGACTGCTCCTTCCTCGTGCCTGCCCGTCGCGTTCCCGGTGCGGTGATCGTTCATGCCTCGGGCCGGCTTTCCGCGACGAACCCGGCTCGCGCTCCCGTCGAGGCACCCGAGTTGCCGGATCGGCAACGGAACTTGCCGCTGCTCAGGTCTTTCGCGCACTCTCGCCCCCGGAGGTGGTCGAGATGGCCGAGGAACTGGGAACGGGTCACGACGTGGTGGTCGTCGGCGGCGGCGCGGCGGGCCTGAACGGCGCGCTGATGCTGGCGAGGGCGCGGCGGTCCGTGGTGGTGATCGACGGCGGCGAGCCCCGCAACGCGCCGGCGTCGGGCGTGCACGGGCTGCTGGGCCGGGAGGGGATGTCCCCGGCGGAGCTGCTGGAGCGGGGCCGGGCGGAGGTGCGCGGGTACGGCGGCGAGGTCGTGGCCGGTGAGGTCGCCACGGTGACGCGGGACGGCACGGGATTCCGGGTGGCGCTGGCGGACGGCCGGACCACCCGCGCCCGGCGGCTGCTCGTCACGACCGGGCTGGTCGACGAGCTGCCCGACGTCCGGGGGCTGCGGGAGCGGTGGGGCCGCGACGTCCTGCACTGCCCCTACTGCCACGGCTGGGAGGTGCGGGACCGGGCGATCGGCGTGCTGGCGACCGGCCCGATGTCGGTGCACCAGGTGCTGCTGTTCCGGCAGTGGAGCGCGGACGTCACGTTCTTCACCCACACCGCGGCGCCGCTCACGGACGAGGTGGCGGAGCAGTTGGCCGCTCGCGACATCGCCGTCGTCGAGGGCCCGGTGGAGTCGCTGGACGTCGTCGACGACCGGCTCGCCGGGGTGTGTCTCGCCGACGGCCGGAGCGTCCCGCGCGAGGCGCTCGCCCTGGCGACCCGGATGGTCGCGCGGGCGGGATTCCTCGGGTCGCTGGGCCTGCACGCCGTCGAGCACCCCAGCGGGATGGGGGAGCACCTGCGGACCGACCCGGCGGGGCGGACCGACGTGCCCGGCGTGTGGGCGGCGGGAAACGTCGCCGACCCGTCCGCGCAGGTCGGAGGGGCCGCGGCGGCAGGGGCGTACGCAGCGGCACAGATCAACGCGGACCTGGTCGTCGAGGAGACCCGCGCGGCGGTCGACGCCCGCCGGGACCCCTTCTCGGCCGGGTCCGAGGAGCGCGTCGCCGCCCTGGTCGCGGGGGGCCGGCGGCACGGCCTCTGAGATCTTCTTGTGACCGAGGTCACCAAAGCCCAAGTAAGGGCTTTCGACCCCTGCCGCACGGTCGGTCGGGAACGAGAATCCCCGATGTGCCGGAGTCCTCCACAGCCGTGTCCGACGGCAGGGCCGATCTCGTCGAGATCGACCGTGCCGAGTGTCTGCGGCTCCTGGCGACCGCCGACCTCGGACGGGTGATCTACACCGAGGGGGCCATGCCCGCGGCGCACCCCGTCACCTACGTGCTCGACGGCGAGGAGATCGTCTTCCGCTCCGCGGGCGGGCCGACGCTGGTCGCCGCGACCCGCGGGGCCGTCGTCGCCTTCCAGGTGGACCGGATCGACGCCGAGGACCACACCGGGTGGAGCGTGCTCGGCATCGGGCAGGCCTACGAGGTCACGGACCGCTCGCGGCTGTCCGCGCTGGTCCGGCTCCTGCACTCGCCCTGGCCCCCGAGCCGGGGCGGGCACACGATCAGCATGCCGCTCGCCCGACTCACCGGGCGCCGGCTGGTCGCCCACTGACCATCGCCCCCCTCCCGACGACTCTCCCCGGATCCGGTGTCGCTTCCGTGGCCGTGGCACGGGAGGATGACCGCATGACCGAACCCGAACGGGTGGCCGCGGGCCCGTTCGACGACGAGCCCGCGGGCTCCGTCCGGCTCGACCAGGTGCCGGAGGGGGTCGTGCTCGCCGTCGCCGGTGCCCTCGACCTCTCGCTCGCGCCCAAGGTGCAGCGCACGGTGGAGCGCGCCGCGCGGCTGCGCCCGGCGCTGCTCGTGATCGACCTGACCGAGGTGACCTTCCTGGCGTCCGCCGGCATGGCGGAGCTCGTCCGGGCCAACCGGCAGCTGGGCGGGCAGGTCCCGGTCCGCGTCGTCGCGACCGGCCGGCTCGTCCTGCGCCCGCTGGAGCTGACCCGGCTCACGGACGAGCTCACGATCCACCCCACCCTCGCCGACGCCCTCGCCGCCGGATGAGCCGCCGGATGAGCCGCCGATGATCGAGGAGCGGAACGGGGCCGACGGGGCGATCCCCGGGTCCGACGCGCTGCTGGCCGCCCTGGCGTCGGCGTTCACCGGCCCCGACGGGCGTCCCGTGCCCGTCGAGCGGCTCGTGCTCACCGCCGGCCAGCTCGCCGGCCTGCGCCCGGTCGACGGCGCGGGCGTGCTGGTCCCCGACGCGGCGCAGCTCGCCGCGCTGCTCCCGGGCGCCACGGCGGCGCTCGTCGTCCTCGACGGGGACGGCACGGAGAACGGGGACGGGAGCAACGGGACGCAGGACGCCGTCGCCCTGGTGACCCACGCCGCGGTCGGCCGGTCGCACCTGCTCGCGGCCGAGGCGGTCGCCGCGGCCACGGGCGGGCTCCGTCGCGCGATGGGTGCCCTGCGCACCGAGGCCGCGGTGATCGACGCGCTGCACTCGGTGGGCCGCCGGCTCACCGCGCAGCTCGACATCGGCCGCATCGTCCAGGAGGCCACCGACGCGGCGACCACGGCCGTCGGCGCGGCGTTCGGCGCGTTCTTCTACAACCTGGTCAACCAGTTCGGCGAGTCCTACACGCTCTACACGCTGTCCGGCGTGCCGCGGGAGGCGTTCTCGCGCTTCCCGATGCCCCGCAACACGGAGGTGTTCGCGCCGACCTTCGACGGCAAGGGCACCGTCCGCAGCGACGACATCACTGCCGACCCGCGCTTCGGCCGCAACGCCCCGTACCACGGCATGCCCGAGGGTCACCTGCCCGTGCGCAGCTACCTCGCGGTGTCGGTGATCAGCCCGACGAGCGGCGAGGTGCTCGGCGGCTTCTTCTTCGGCCATCCCGAGCCGGCTCGGTTCACCGGGCGCCACGAGTACGTGGCCGAGGGCATCGCGGGCTACTCGGCGATCGCGCTGGACAACGCCCGGATGTTCGAGCGGGAGCGCGACTTCACCCGCGAGCTCTCGCGCAGCATGCTGCCCGAGACCCCCACGGTCCCCGGGCTGGAGCTGGTCACCCGGTACCTGCCCGCGGCCACCGGGCCGAAGATCGGCGGCGACTGGTTCGACGTCATCCGGCTCCCGTCCGGCGCCACCGCCTTCGTGATCGGCGACGTCGTGGGGCACGGGGTCACCGCCGCCACCGTCATGGGGCAGGTCCGCACCGCGATCCGCTCCTACGCCCTGCTCGGCCTGCCGCCCTCGGAGGTGCTGCGGCACGTCTCGGCGCTGCTCGACAGCTTCACCGACTCGACCTTCGTCACCTGCTTCTACGCCGTTCAGACGCCCGACGACGGCCTGGTCTACGCCAACGCCGGGCACCTGCCGGCCCTCCTGCTCCGCGCCGACGGCCCGATCGAGCAGCTCGGCGAGGCGCTGGCCCAGCCGCTCGGCGTCGGGTCCGTGTTCCCGGAGCGCACGGCGGAGTTCCGCCGGGGGGACGACCTGTTCCTGTACACGGACGGGCTGGTGGAGAGCCGCAGCCGGGACGTCACCGAGGGTCTGGAGTGGCTGCTCGAGGCGGTCGCCGCGCTGCCGCGCCCGGTCACCGTCGAGTCGTGCGACGGGCTCGTCGCGCAGCTGACCGGCGGGACGCACGACGACGACGTGGCCCTGATCTACGTGCACCGCACCGGGGAGCCCGGGTGAGGCGCACCCGCGGGAGCGACGAGCGCGCGCCCGCTACCGCCAGCACCGCGAGGACGGCACGACCGTCACGATGAGCCGGCGGCTCGGGCCGGCCTGAGCCCGGCCCGGCGGTCCCGCGCCCACCACTCGGCGCCGAGCAGCACCATCAGCGCGAGCTCGACCGGCAGGCCGCCGTAGTACAGCAGCTCCGCACCCGCCCGGGCCTGCTCGGCCGGGATCCCCGGCGGCGGGGTGGCGTAGAGCGTCTTCGCGAGGACGTCGTGCGCGGCGACGGCGGCGACCAGCACCGCCGCGCGGAGGCCGAGACGCGCCCGGTGCGGCGCCGGGTCCGGGCTCACCAGCGCCGCGGCGAACAGCGTGCCGGCCGACAGCATGTGGACCGCGACCAGCGCGTGCACGGCCGGGTCCGCCGCCGCGTGCAGGCCGGTCCGGAACATCACCCACAGCCCGCCGACGTCGAGCAGGGCGGCGACGACGGGGTGGCCGACCAGGCGGACCGGCCCCGACCGCAGCACCCCGGCCAGCCGGCGGGCGCGGACCACCGGCAGCGTCCGCAGCGCGAGCGTGACCGGCGCGGCACGTACGAGGAGCAGCGGCGCGAACATGCCGAGCAGGAGGTGCCCGACGACGTGGAGCCGCAGGTCGCCGTGCCCGGTCAGCGGGGCACCGACCACGGCCGCCGCGACCCCGCCGAGCCAGCACGCCGTCCGTCCGGCAGGCCACGGGCGCCCGAGGACCGCCGCCAGATACACCCCCGCGACGACGGCGCCGACCAGCCCCGCGAGCTCGTGCCCGCTCACGCGCGCCGCGTCCGGGCCAGCAGCACCAGGCCCACGACGAGCAGGACGGCGGCGAGGACGTTCCACACGACGTCGTAGACCAGCACGTCGGGCACGTACCGGATCTGGTGCAGGCCCAGCAGCTTGTGCTGGACCAGCCCGTCGTAGAGCTGGAAGGCGCCGCCGCCCGCCAGCGCCCCGCCGACCACGCGCAGCGGCCGGACCTCGCGGTCCCGGCGCAGCGCGGCGAGCAGGAACAGCGCGGCGACGGTGGCGAACCAGCTGAAGGCGTGGAAGATCCCGTCCGACACCAGGCCGGCCGCCGAGCTCGCCCGGTCGTAGAAGTGGTGCCAGTGCAACAGCTGGTGGAACACGGTCTCGTCGACGAACGCCACCGCGCCGAGCCCCAGCAGCACGCCCGCGAGCGCGTTGCGCCGCCCCGCCCGGCGCGTGACCGCGCGGTCCGTCCCCGTCGTCCCCGCCATCGCGTGCTCCCTCCCTCGCCCGGGGGCACTACCCGGCGCGGCCCGCCGGACACGGGGGCGCGCGGATTGGTTCACGCGGACGCGGGGTATGGCACCCGGGTGGCCGATCACCCGCGTGCGGACCGACCCGTGTCCACCACCACCGAGACCTGCTCGCCCTGGCTGGCCGACCACGCCGCCGTCCGCTACACCGGGCCCTCGACCGAGCGGCACTTCGACGTGCTCGTCCTCGGCGCCGGCATCACCGGGCTGACCACGGCGTACCTGCTGAAGGAGCGCGGCGCGCGGGTCGCGGTCGTCGAGGCGGACCGGGTGGCCTCCGGCGCGACCGGCAACAACACCGCCAAGGTGACGGCGCTGCAGGCCACGATGCTGTCGCGGATCCGGTCGGCCCGCGGCGCGGAGGCGGCGGCCTACTACGCCGAGCACAGCCTGCGCGGCGTCGAGCTGGTGGCGGCCGTGGTGGAGGAGCTGGGCGTCGACTGCGACCTGCGGCGGCGGGAGGCCTGCACGGTCGCGGCGGACCGCTCCGAGCTGCGGTCGGTGGAGAAGGAGTTCGAGGCCGCGCGGGCCGCCGGGCTGCCGGTGGAGTGGACCGAGGAGACCGACCTGCCCTTCCCGGTCGCGGGCGCGGTCCGGCTGCCCGGCCAGGTCGAGCTGCACCCGGTCCGGTACGCCCGCGCGCTGGCCGCGGCCGTGCACGGCGGCGGCTCCGCGGTGTTCGAGCGCACCCGCGCGACCTCGCTCACCGAGGACGACCCGGTCCGCGTCGGGACGACCCGGGGGGTGCTGACCGGCGACCGGGTCGTCGTCGCGACGCACTACCCGGTCTGGGACCGCGGGGTCTACTTCGCGCGGATGGAGGCGGTGCGGGCCTACTGCGTGGCCGCGCGGGTCCGCGGCGGCCCGCCGCGCTCGATGTCCATCACCGCGGGTTCGCCGAGCTGGTCCTTCCGCTCGCTCGGTGACCAGGTGATCCTCTGCGGCCAGGACCACCCGGCGGGGGAGCGGGGCGTCGACCCGGGCCGCTACGGCGTGCTCGAGGACTTCCTGCGCCGCCACTTCGCCGTCGAACGGGTCACCCACCGCTGGTCGGCGCAGGACGCCCTGCCCTACGACCACACCCCGATGGTCGGCACCTACACCCCGGTCTCGTCGCGGGTGTTCGTCGCCGCCGGCTACTCGAAGTGGGGGCTCTCCGGCGGCAGCATGGCGGCGGCCCTGCTCGCGGAGCAGCTCGCGGGCGGACCCGGTTCCCCGGTGCTCACCCCGCACCGCGTCAGCCCGCGGGCGCTGCCCACCCTGGCCCGGACGAACGCCAAGGTCGCACTCGACCTCGTCGGCGACCGGCTGCGGCCGGGGGAGGCCGGGTCGGCAGCGGCGGTCCCCGCGGGGGAGGGGCGGATCGTCCGCTCGGGCACCGACCGCACCGGCGTCTACCGCGACCCCGGCGGCGGCCTGCACGCCGTCTCGGTGCGCTGCACGCACCTCGGCTGCCTGCTGCGGTTCAACGGCGCCGAGCGCAGCTGGGACTGCCCGTGCCACGGCTCCCGGTTCGACGTCGACGGCGCGGTCCTCGAGGGCCCCGCGGTCAGCCCCCTCGAACGCCGACCGGTGCCGGGCGCCCGGGGCGCCGGCGACCGGCGCGCCTAGACTCCGATGGTGCGACCCGCCGAGAGCGGAGCGGCCACGGACGCCGGCCCCCACACGACCGGTGACCGGCTCCGCCGGATCCAGACGCTCACCGACACCGAGCTCGCCCGGCTCGGGGTCGACGAGATGCTGGCCGAGGTGCTCGAGCGCGTCCGGGACCTGCTCGAGGTCGACACCGTGGCCGTGCTGCTGCTCGACCCCTCGGCCACGTTCCTCGTCGCCACCGCCACCCGCGGGCTGGAGGAGGAGACCAGCCAGGGCGTGCGGATCCCGATCGGCCGGGGCTTCGCCGGCCGGATCGCGGCGGAGCGACGCCCCGTGATCATCGACGAGGTCGACCACTCCAACGTCCTCAACCCGATCCTGCGGGAGAAGGGCATCCGGTCCCTGCTCGGCGTCCCGCTGCTGGTCGCGGGGGACGTGATCGGCGTGCTGCACGTCGGCGTGCTGGTCCCGCGCGCGTTCACCCCCGAGGACGCCGAGCTGCTGCAGCTGGCGGCGGACCGCATCGCGCTGGCGACGCAGGCCCGGATGACCCAGGCCGAGCGGACGGCCGCTGCGGCCCTGCAGCGCAGCCTGCTGCCCGGTCAGCTGCCGACCGTGCCGGGGCTGGAGCTCGCCGCACGGTACGTGCCCGGCGACGGCGGCGAGGTCGGCGGCGACTGGTACGACGTGTTCGACCTCCCGTCGGGACGGCTGTGCGTGGTGGTGGGCGACGTCGTCGGGCGCGGGCTGCAGGCGTCCGTCGCGATGGGCCGGCTGCGCAGCGCCGTGCGCGCCTACGCCCTGCTCACCGAGGACCCGGCGGAGCTGCTGCGCAAGCTCGACGTGCAGGTCCAGCACTTCGAGCGGGACGTGATGGCGACCGTGCTGTGCGCGGTCGTGGAGGTCGACCAGAGCGTGGCCTGGGTGGCCTCGGCCGGACACCCGCCACCGGTCCGCAGCCTGGCGGGCGAGTCCGGCGAGCTGATGGACGTGGAGCCCGACCCGCCGATCGGCCTGACGCCGGTGCGCCGCCGGCGCGCCCGCGCCGTCGACCTGCCCGTCGGGTCCTGCCTGGTCCTCTACACGGACGGCCTGGTGGAGCGCCGCAGCGAGTCGCTCGACGTCGGGCTGGCGCGGCTCACCGAGGCGGTGCGGCCCGGGCCCGCCGAGCAGCTCTGCGCACGGATCATGGGCCGGCTCATCGGCAGCCGGACGTCCGCGGACGACGTCGCGCTGCTGGTCGTGGCCCGGCCGGGCGACGACGGGACGGCGCCGCTGCGGCTGGCCGAGCCCGCCGAGCCGCGGTCGCTGCGGTCCGTGCGGCAGTCCCTGCGGGCCTACCTCGGCTCGGTCGGGGCCACCCCGGAGGAGATCTCCGACCTGGTCCTGGCCGTGGGCGAGGCGTGCGCCAACGTCGTCGAGCACGCCTACGGGCCGGGTGGCGGCGTGCTCGAGGTGCACCTCGAGATGCACGGGCGTCGGGTGCGGGCGACCGTCCGCGACACCGGGGCGTGGCGCGAGGCCCGTGGGGTCAACCGCGGGCGCGGGACCACCCTGATGCACGGGCTCGTCGACGAGGTCCACGTCGACCGCGACGCCACCGGTACCCGGGTCGTGCTGGAGAAGTCTCTGGGGAGGAACTCGTGACCGACGTGAGCGTCGACGCGCATGAGGCCGAGCCCGGCCACTGGGAGATCGCCGTCGGCGGTGAGGTCGACCTGGAGAACGCGGCGGCCGTCGAGCAGCGCCTGCAGGACGTGATCACCAACCGGGCGCGGTCGGTGGTGCTGGACCTGGGCGGGCTGACCTACCTCGACAGCGCCGGGCTGCGCTCGTTGTTCACCCTCGCGAACCGCCTCGAACTGCTGCAGGTGGGGCTCGAGATCGTGCTGCCCGCGGACTCGCCGGTCCGCAAGGCCGTGCTGCTCGTGGGGCTGGGCGAGATCGTCCCCATCCGCGAGCGCTGATCTGGAACGGTCCAGTGGCACGGGCGCTTGCGCGTGCCCAAACCTGTAGTGCAGAATCGAGATATCCCGATCGGAGCCTGGAGGTTCCGGTCGGAGCGCATCGCCACAGTGCCGGACTGGAAGGAGCGACCCGCGATGCTGATGCGTACCGACCCGTTCCGTGAGTTCGACCGCCTCGCCCAGCAGGCCCTCGGAACGGCCGCCGGGACGTGGTCCCGCCCCGCCGCCATGCCGATGGACGCCTACCGCCACGGCGACGAGTTCGTCGTCGAGTTCGACCTCCCCGGCGTCGATCCCTCGGCGATCGAGCTGTCCGTGGAGCGCAACGTGCTCACGGTCAAGGCCGAGCGCCGCCCGACGCTGCGCGACGAGCACGTCGAGATGCAGGTGTCCGAGCGGCCCCTGGGCGTCTACTCGCGCCAGCTGTTCCTCGGCGACACGCTCGACACCGAACACGTGCACGCCGACTACCACTCCGGAGTTCTGACCCTCCGCATCCCTGTCGCAGAGAGGGCCAAGCCGCGTAGCATCGCCATCTCCACCGCGAACGATCCGGGGCGCCGCGAGATCGACGCCTGACCGTCCGACCGACCGGGCCACCCGGGCCCGGCCGGCTCTCCTCGGAGCAGAACGCAGGTGAGGCCCGATGAGCGCACGCGACCTCGGCGGGCCGCCCGCCGCGCGCGGGCGCGCCGGGATCCCCCACGCCCTGCCCCGGGAGCGGTCGCCGCCCCGTCGCCGCCGCACCGCGCGGGTGCCGCGTGCACCCGCGCGGTCGCGGACCCCGCGACCTCCCGTGCCCCTCCCTCCGCCCGCCACGCGGACCCCGCCGCACCCCAGGAGCCCCCGTGAGCCTCGCCTCCGTCTGGCTGCAGCTGCACGACGGCAGCCTCGTCCGAGCCGACCAGGCCACCGAGATCACCGTGCACCCGACCCCGGCCCTGTCCGGGAAGCCGGCCCACTGGCTGCTCACCGTCTCCGTGCCCGTGTCCGTGGGCAGCGGCGATCGCGGGGGCTGGCGGACCGAACAGCTGCACCGCACGCTCGCCCAGACCTCCACGCCGCCGACCGACGCGCCGCTGGCCCTGGCCCGGCTGCTCGCCCGGCTCGACGCGGCCGACGCCTCCGGCGTCGTCCACGCCGACACCTCGCACGTGCGGCACCTGCCGCACCCCGACCACACGCTCGGCGCCGGTGAGGTCCGCCTCGGCTTCACCGCCTTCGCCGGCGCGGAGCCCGGCACGGCGCTCGACGGTGTCGTCACCCCGGACGACCCGGAGGAGCTCGCGGAGGACCGGTCCCGCCGGGCCGCACTCGCGGGGAGCGGCGCCGGCCCCCGCTGACCGGTCCGTTTCCCGCCCACGATCGTCGTCCCGCACCGGCCGGACGGTCCGCCGCCACGGGGCACCGGACGGTCGACGAACCTTCAGAGTCCACGACGACCGAGAGGAGGTCACACACAGCGGAGACATACGCAGAAGAGATCGGATCACCCACCGGGCCGGGCGACGGGAGCACGGCGCTGCGGACGCACGCCGTCACACCACCTCCTGCCGCCCGGCCCCCGACGTGCGAGGTCGCCCGGCGCCCGACATGCGGGGGAGTGGGCGGCCCGGGCCCGGGTACCAGGCCCGGATGGATCCCGCTCCCGCGCCCGGTGGCTCGTCGCTGACCTTCGTCGGCACCGCGACGACCCTGCAGCGGCTCGGCCCCTTCACCGTCCTCACCGACCCGAACTTCCTGCACCGCGGCGAGCGGGCATACCTGGGCCACGGCCTCAGCAGCAGGCGGCGAACGGAACCGGCGCTCGGCCCCGAGGACCTGCCGCCGCTCGACGCCGTGGTCCTGTCACACCTGCACGGCGACCACTTCGACCGGCGCGCGCGGCGCGGCCTCCCGCGATCCGTGCCGATCGTGACCACCCCGCACGCCGAGCGACGCCTGCGCCGGCAGGGTTTCGGCGCGGCCGAGGGGCTGCGCACCTGGCAGAGCTGGGAGACCTCACGCGGCGACGAGGTGCTGCGGGTGACCGCGGTGCCCGGGCAGCACGGTCCGGCGCTGGTGCACCGGGCCCTCCCGCCGGTCATGGGCGCGGTGCTGGAGCTCGAACGCGCCGGTCGCACCGTCCTGCGGCTCTACCAGACCGGCGACACGCTGATGCGTCCCTTCCTGCACCGCGTCCACGAGCGCTTCGGCCCGCCCGACGTCCTCGTCGCGCACCTGGGCGGGACACGGGTCGCCGGGGTCCTCGTGACGATGGACGCGCGGCAGGGCGCGGACCTCGTGGAGGCGTTCCGGCCCGGCACCACGATCCCGGTGCACCACGACGACTACGACGTCTTCCGGTCCCCGCTCAGCCACTTCACGCAGGAGCTGTACGACCGTGGGCTCTCGGCGGGGCTGCGGGTGCTGCACCGGGGTGAGACCGCCCAGCTGGAGCCGGCCGCGCGGGTCGTGCCCGGCTGACGTCGTCGGCCGGCGGCGCGACGGGTGCCCGGTCGTCGAGCAGCCCCCGCCGGAGCTCGGCGAGGGTCCGCGAGAGCAGCCGGGAGACGTGCATCTGCGAGATGCCGACCCGTTCCGCGATCTGCGTCTGGGTCATCTCGCCGAAGAAGCGCAGCATGAGGATCGTGCGTTCGCGCTCGGGGAGGCGGTCGAGCAGCGGGCGCAGCGCGTCGCGGTACTCGACGAGGTCGAGCTCGCGGTCCAGCTCGCCGAGCCGGTCGGCCAGCGGGCTGTCGCCCTCCTCGTCGCCCGCGACGGCGTCGAGCGAGCCGGCGCTCTGGTTCGCCTGGGCGTCGAGGGCCTCGATGACCTCCTCGACCCCGGCGCCGAGGTGCGCGGCCAGCTCGCTCGGCTTGGGCGCCCGGCCGAGCTGCTGGGACAGCGGCCCGGTGGCGCGGCGGATGGCCACGCCGAGGTCCTTCAGCCGCCGCGGCACCCGCATGCTCCAGGTGCGGTCGCGGAAGTAGCGCAGGATCTCCCCGCGCACGCACGGGATGAGGTAGCCGAGGAACTCGCCCTGGGCGCGCTCGGGGTCCCAGCGGTCGATCGCCGAGATGAGCCCCACCGTCGCGACCTGCACCAGGTCGTCGAGCCCGCCGGGGTAGCCGCGGCTGTGCTTCTTCGCCAGGTGCCGGGCCACCGGCAGGAACCCGAGGACCAGCTCGTCGCGCAGCGCGCGCCGCCGGGGATCGGCCGGGTCCAGCTCCGCGTAGGCGTAGAGGCCGGGCATGAGATCGACGTACTCGCTGTCCGGCGGCACGTCCGTCGTGTCGGTGGTGTCGGCAGGGGTGACGGCGGGGTCTGCGGTGATGTCGGCGGTGGTGTCGGCGGTGATGCCGGCGGGACGCTCCGCGTCGCCGGTTCCGCCGGCGGGCGGCGTCCTGAGCCCGGCCGTCACCGGACGCCTCCGGTACGCGGGTGCGGCGCCCTGACGGGGCGGTCGAGTCGGGGCTCGACGGTCACGTGGGGCGCTCCCTCCGTCGTGGACGTGCTGATCGACGGGCGGACTGTTTCACCCCGGCGCCGGGACGCCGGTCCGGACGCTACCCGCGCGGATGATCGGGCGCAGGGCGGGAGCGGGGTGGTGGCGGGACTCCGCCCGGTCGGGGGGCGGGACGTGCGGCATCGCGGTGGCCGCACACCCGCGGGCAGGGCTGCTGCGCGTCCGCACCTGTGCCGGCCCGGTGTGAGGTGGTGCCGCGAGGGGCGTGCCGTACCCGGAGGCATGTGCGGCGACCCCGCGTCGGCGCCCCCTTGCTCCCTGCGACCCGACGGACGTCCCCTGCGCGAACCTCGTGGGTCGCTCGTGATGCACGCCTCGCGGTGTAACGCCCGCACCCCCCACCGACGCTGACACCCCGGTGAGCACGTTCGAATGGTGGGAGGTCGACCTCCGGGTGGACGGCGTACGGGTCGACGGGGTGCGGGTGCGGGCGGCGGAGCCCGCCGAGGGCACGGTGGTCCTTGCGATCGCCGGTGAGATCGACGTCGCGCACGCGGATGCCGTGCGGCGGGCCGCGGAGCTGCGGCTCGGCCGGGGTGTGCGGCTGGTGCTGGATCTCTCGGACCTGACCTATCTCGGCTCGCACGGGATCGCGGTCCTGGCCGATCTCGACGTGGCGGCGCGGGCCCGCTCCGGCGCGCTCGTCGTGGTGACCGGCGCGGAGAACAAGGCGGTGCTGCGCCCCGTCGCCCTCACCGCGATGGACCAGGTGCTGCGGCTCGCCCCCACCCTCGACGTCGCGCTCGCCTCCTGAGGCCGGGGCTGCAGCTCACCCCACGCTCGTCTCCCGAGACCTACCGCCGCGCCTCCACGACGTACGCGGCCATCTCCCCGCTGACCTCGCCGGACCCCAGCAGCGCGGTCATCGTGTCGCCCACCGTGCGGAGCGCGTCCGCCGACCCGTCCCGTTCCGCGATCTGGGCGCGCAGCGGGGTGCCCGCACAGAACCCTTCCGCCACCGCGGCCGCCG
Organism: Pseudonocardia halophobica; assembly: GCF_027922425.1. Taxonomy (GTDB): domain Bacteria; phylum Actinomycetota; class Actinomycetes; order Mycobacteriales; family Pseudonocardiaceae; genus Pseudonocardia; species Pseudonocardia halophobica. The sequence goes on from NZ_BSFQ01000053.1 coordinate 20,815, forward strand.
ACGGCGCGGTCCCGGTCCGCACCACCCGCTCGACGTCGACGACGGTGAACCCGGCCTCGCCCAGGTCGGCCCGGATCCGCTCCGGGTCGGTGTAGCCGTGCGGCACCGCCTCGACGAACGACGGCGGGTCGGTCGGGAAGGCCGCGCGCAGGCCGGCGCAGAGCGCCTCGGCGAAGGCGTGCGCCCCCACCTCGTCCCACGCGGTGAACAGGAACCGGCCGCCGGGCACGAGCACCCGCCGGACCTCGGTGTACGCCGCCGGGCGGTCCGGGAAGAACATCACCCCGAAGCCGCAGACGACCAGGTCGACCGAGCCGTCGGCGGCCGGCAGGTGCGCGGCGTCGGCCTGCTCCCAGCGCGCCCGGGCCTCCCGGCACGCGCCGTGCCCGACCATCGCCGGGTTGAGGTCGGTGGCGAGCAGGTCGGTGCCGGGCAGCGCGTCGGCGAGGGCCCGGGTGACGACGCCGGTGCCGGCCGCGATCTCGAGTACCCGGCGGGGCGCGGTGGTGGCCGCCCGGGCGGCCAGCTCGGCGGCGAAGGGCGCGAACACGGGCGCCTCCAGCCCGGACGCATAGGCCTCGGGCATCGAGTCGACCCACGTCCGGTCCCGTTCGTCCGCCATCGGACGACGGTAGGACGTCCGGGGCCGTCGCGGTTCCGCCGGACGGCGCACGTCCCCGACATCCGTGTGAGGCAGGACACCGGGTGTTTGGCGCTCCTGCTGCCGTGGGACCCGCCGATCACGAGGGTCGAGACCGACGGCCCGAACCGGCGAGCCGGCCCCCGGGTCGTGGCGTCGTCCGGGTCCCCGTCGGGCGACCCGTACGCTGCGGCCGCTCCGGCCCGCCCGCCCCCGATCGTGGCAAGGAGCGACGTGACCCTGCACGCCCTGTCCGAGACCGGCCCCGAGCCGGATCCGCAGCTCACCCGCCCCAGCGAGTACGCCGACGAGATGCCGCGGCTGCGTCGCTTCGCCGGCCTGCCCGAGGGCTCGCCGGAGCGCGCCCGGCTGCGCTCCGAGCTGATCGTGGCGTTCCTGCCGGTGGTGCGGAACCTCGCCAAGCGGCATGGCGCGGGCTACCGCGGCGGCCAGGAGGACCTGGTCCAGGTGGGCACGGTCGGGCTGATCAACGCGATCGACCGGTGGAACCCGGACCGCGCCCAGGGCGAGTTCCTCGGCTTCCTCATCCCCTCGGTCCGCGGCGAGATGCTGCGCTACTTCCGTGACCGCACCTGGTCGGTGCGGGTGCCGCGGCGGCTCAAGGAGCTCAGCGTCGAGATCACCCGGGCCTCCGGGCCGCTCTCGCACCGCCTCGGCCGCGCCCCGAAGCCGAGCGAGCTGGCCCGGCACCTGGGCGTCGACGTCGGCGAGATCGTCGAGGCGCTCACCGCCAAGGCCAACCAGCACACCGCCCCGCTGGAGGCCGTGGCCGGCGACGAGCCCGGCACCGGCGTCGTCGACACCCTCGGCGACCTGGACCGCGACCTCGAGAAGGTGGAGAACCGCGAGGCGCTGCGCCCGCTGATCGCCGAGCTCCCCGAGCGCGAGCGCGGCATCCTCACCATGCGCTTCTTCGGGGACCGGACGCAGACGCAGATCGCCGAGCACTTCGGCATCTCGCAGATGCACGTCTCGCGGCTGTTGGCGCGCACCCTGGCGCGCCTCCGCGAGGGGTTGACCGAGGAGCGCGGGTGAGCCCGACCCGAACCCGGTGTCGCGCACGCGGTTGGAATCCGGGCGACCGGCAATGCGGGCGGTGTGGCCGGGATGAGTGACGACAGGGGAGAGCGGGCCCGGGCGGCGGAGACGATGCGGTCGGCACCGGCACTGCGCGCAGGCTTCGCACTGTGCGAGCTCACCCTGCGCGAGCTGTGGACGGCGCAGGTGGCCCTCGGCGGGATGCTGTCCGAGGACGAGCTGCGCGAGACGCTCGAGCTGCGGCGCGAGCCCACCTGGGCCGAGCACGACGTCGTCGCGGCGGCCCTCAACGAGTGGTTCACCGAGCGCGGCCAGGACCATCCCGTGGCCTACTCCGAGGAGCTGCGGTCCGAGACCCCCGACGGTCCGTGACGGACGGTTAGGCGGGCGCCCGTGCGGGAACCCGTTCCCCGATCGGGTGACGCGCCCGGACCGACGGACCCCTGGGGAGCGACCATGACCTCGACCGACCGGCCGACAGCGGACAGCCGGGACGACGCGACGAACGAGAACGCGCGCCCGCACCCGCGCGAGATGTTCATCCGCTTCCTCCTCGACACCGTGCGCGAGGACCCGTACCCCAGCGGCACCCAGCTCGACCTCATCGAGGAGTCGATCCCGGCGGCGATGGTGCCCGAGTACGTCGAGGTGCTCATCGAGAAGTCGCGCGAGGGCTGCTTCCCGAGCACGGACGTCCTGCGGCGGATCCAGCGGATGTCGGCCGGACCGGGTCCGTCGCCGCGCTGCTGAGCACCCGGGACCATTTGCGCAGGCCCCGGCACTTCGACGCGCGCCCATCCGGAGTATCCCGGTAGCGTCCGGGATGCTCGCGAGCGAGCCGGGGTGAAGCAGGCCGCCCTCGTCGGATGCAACGGCGGAGGGATCCCTGTGCGCCCCACGACCGTCCCCTTCCCCGGCGCGCGCCCGTGAGCCGCGAGGTGCTCGCCGAGCCCGACGGGCAGGCGACCGCGAGCGAGTACATCGGGCTGATGCCCGCGCTCCACCGGTACGCGTCGCTGCCCGCCGACCACCCGCACCGCGCGCGCCTGCGCGAACAGCTGGCGCTGGGCTTCCTGCCGGTCGTGCGGCACGTCGCGGCCCGGCTCGCGCGCGGCTACCCGGGCGGGCTCGAGGACCTGGTGCAGGTCGGCACGGTCGGCCTGCTGAGCGCGCTGGACCGCTGGGACCCGGAGCTGGCCCGCGGCGAGTTCCTCGGCTACCTCATCCCGTGCGTGCGTGGGGAGATCCTGCGCTACTTCCGGGACCGGACCTGGACGATGCGGGTACCGCGCCGGCTCAAGGACCTGACGGTGTCGATCCGGCAGGTCACCGGCCCGCTCTCGCAGCAGCTGGGGCGCGCCCCGCGGCCGAGCGAGCTCGCCGCGCACCTCGACGCCCCCGTGGACGAGGTGATCGAGGCCCTCGACGCCGAGGCCAACCAGCACTCCGGGTCGCTCGACGCCGTGCTCGGCGAGGACGACGCCGACAACCCGATCACGAACCGGCTCGGCGGGCTCGACCGCGCGCTCGACCTCGTCGAGTACCGGCACGCGCTGCGGCCGCTGCTGGACCGGCTCCCCGAGCGGGAGCGCACGATCCTGCTGCTCCGGTTCTTCGGCGAGATGACCCAGACGCAGATCGCCGAGCGCATCGGGATCTCGCAGATGCACGTGTCGCGACTGCTCTCCCGCACGCTGCGGTGGCTGCGGGACGAGCTGCTCGACGACGCCGCCGACGTCCCGGGGTGAGCCGGGCCGGCCGCAGTGTCCCCGCGGCCGGCGGCGGGGTCACTCCTTGTTCAGCTTGTCCTGGGCGAGGCCGGCGGCCTTCTCCATGGTGTTGGGCAGCTCGGTGGTGCCGTAGAAGCGGCTGTCCGGGTGCGTGGGCGGCGGCATCGGGACCGACGACGTCGGGCCCTCGTGGTAGGTGAACTCCCCGTTGCCGTCCGGGCTGGGGCCCTTGGCCCAGCGGCCCTCGCCGGCCTGGGCGCCGTCGGAGAAGTTGAGGTACTGGTAGGAGAACTCGGTCGCCTCCTTGCCCTGCGGGAAGTTGCTCGGCACCGGCAGCTTCTCCGCGCCCTCCTCCTTGAGCTCCTCGGCCGCGGCCAGCCACATGTTCTGGTGCATCGTGTCGCGGGCGAGCAGGAACGACAGCAGGTCGCGGATGCCCGGGTCGTCGGTCATGTGGTAGAGCCGGGCGACCTGCAGGCGGCCCTGCATCTCCGCGTTGGCGTTGGCCTGGAAGTCGGCGAGCAGGTTGCCGCTGGCGGTGATGAAGCTGCCCTGCCAGGGGTTGCCGTTGCTGTCGACGGGCCGGGCACCCGCGCCGGCGACGATGGCGTGCTGGACGTCCGTGCCGCCGATGACCGCGGCGACCGTCGGGTCGTCCTGCACGGCGTCGGAGGTGATGCCCAGCGGTGCCTTCTCCAGCAGCTGGGCGATCATCGTGGCCAGCATCTCGACGTGCCCGATCTCCTCGGAGGCGATGCCGAAGACCAGGTCGCGGTACTTGCCGGGGGTGTGCATGTTCCAGCCCTGGAACATGTACTGCATCGCGACGGTGATCTCCCCGTACTGCCCGCCCAGCACCTCCTGCAGCTTGCGGGCGTAGACCGCGTCGGGCTTCTCGGGGGTGGACTTGAACTGCAACTCCTGACGGTGCAGGAACATGCGTGCTCCTCGGGGACTCCGGTGGTGCCGCCCGTGGGCGACGAGGACGCGCGGCGTGCGTGCGGCCGCGGCGGTGGCCGGCTCGGTGGCTCGACCGGCGGGCGGCGGATGCCCGGCGCCGGGTGTCGTAAACCGGTCGATTCGGTCGGATGCCGCCGGATTGGTCCCGTCCGGCCGGGGTAGCCGCGGCCCGGACGCGAACCACCACCACGAGGAGACACCCATGACCGAGACCGTCGCGCGGGACGACGTGCCGGCCGGCGCCGACGTCGTCGACGAGCTGACCCGCGACCACCACGAGGTACTGGACCTGCTGGAGCGCATCACGGCCACGCGGGACGCGAAGGAGCGCCGCGACCTCGCGGACACCGCGATCGCCGAGGTGGTGCGGCACTCGGTGGCCGAGGAGATGTACGTCTACCCGGCCATGTCCGACGCGCTGGAGCACGGCGGCGACACCGTCGAGCACGACAAGGAAGAGCACAACAAGCTCGAGCGGATCATGAAGGACCTCGAGGGCGTCGACGGCGACGACGCACGGTTCGACGTGCTCGTCGGCGACATGACGCGGGCCCTGCGCCACCACGCCGAGGACGAGGAGACCGAGCAGTTCCCGAAGATGCGCGAGCGGATCCCGCAGGAGACGCTCGTGGAGCTGCGGCGCAAGGTCGAGGCGGCGAAGAAGGTCGCGCCGACCCGCCCGCACCCCGACGCGCCGAACGCGGAGCTGTTCCACAAGATGGCGGGCCCGGGCGTCGGTCTCGTCGACCGGCTCCGCGACCGGCTCACCAACCGATCGACAGGCTGACCCGGGCGGACCGCCGGCCCTGCCGAACGGACGACCGGGCCGGGGGACTCCGCCGCCCGGGCGCCGCTACGCGCCCGGGCGTCGGTCAGCCGCCCAGCTCGGCGCGCAGGTGGGCAAGCGTGCGGGCGAGCAGCCGGGAGACGTGCATCTGCGAGATGCCGACCTTCTCGGCGATCTGCGTCTGAGTGTGCTCGCCGTAGAAGCGCAGCAGCAAAATCGTGCGCTCGCGCTCGGGCAGGGCCGCGACGAGCCGGCGCAGGTCGCCCCGTTGGTCGACGAGGTCGAGCGCGGCGTCGGCCGCGCCGAGCCGGTCCGCGGGGGTGAACCCCGTCTCGGACTCGGGCTCGTCGAGGCTGTCCGCGCGGTGGCCGGCCAGGGCGTCGAGGGCCTCGACGACGTCGTCGAGCGACCGGTCGAGCTCGGCGGCGATCTCGCTGGGCCGCGGTGCGCGGCCCAGCCGCTGCGTCAGGTCGATGGTGGCGCGGTTGACCGAGACCGTGAGGTCCTTGATAGCCCGCGGCACGCGCAGGGCCCAGGTGTGGTCGCGCAGGTGGCGGAGCATGGAGCCGCGGATGCTGGGGACGAGGTAGGCAAGCGGCCCGCCCGTCGTCTCGTCCGGGTCGTAGTTGTCGACGGCCCGGATCAGCCCGACGACGCCGGCCTGCTCCAGGTCCTCCGCCGGGGCGGAGCTCGCGTACCGCCGGGCGATGTTGCGCACCAACGGGAGGAACTGGGTGATGAGGTACTCGCGTCGCGCTCCGTGCTCCGGGTCGTCGGGGGCGGAGGCGGCGTGCTTGCGCAGCAGGGGTTCCAGGTCGTCGTAGGCGTGCGGTCCGTCCCGGGCGTCGGCCGGGCCGCTGCCCGGCTGCATGAAGGTCGTGGTGGGCACGGGCTCGCCTACCCGGGTGGTCCGGGGGAAAACGAATCAGGCCCCCGCACTCGGCGAGCGGCGATGTCGGCCCGCACGTTGCGGACGGGCGCCCGGGCGGGGAAGGTGGCGGGGAAACCCCGCGCGACACCGTGACCGGAGGACAGCCATGCGGGACGAGGCGCTGCTGGGCACGGACGTCGCCGAGGCTTCCGGGGTGTGTCTGCTGGCCGTCCACGGGGTCCTCGGCGTCCGCACCGCGCCGCAGCTCGACCGCGTCCTGCGCAAGCAGCTGCTGGACCGCGGCCGGGTGCTGGTCGACGTGTCCGGGCTCGACCTGTCGTCCACCGCGGTCCTGGCCTCCTTCCCGGCCGCGCTGGCGGCCACCGGCGGATGGCCCGCCTCACGAATGGTGGTGTTCGGGCGGGATTGTCCCGTCGTCGAGGGTATGTGGCAGGCGGGACGGCACCGGGAGGTGCCCGTCGCCGGTGACCTCGCCGAGGCCTCGGTCCTGCTCGAGCGGCGCCCCGCGCGGGTGCGCCGGACCATCGACCTGCCCCACGGACCGGAGGCGGCGCCCTTCGCGCGCCTGATGCTGCGGTCGGCATGTGAGGACTGGGAGATCCCGGGCGACGCCGCGGACCGGGCCTCGATCGTGGTGAACGAGCTGGTCACCAACGCCGTGCAGCACACGACGGGACCGGGAGACCTGAGCCTCGCCCACTCCCGGCGCGGGCTGTGGATCTCGGTGCGCGACGGCTCGTCCGCCCGGCCGGTCCTGACCGTCGAGGCGGAAGGGCTCGGCCTGCGCGCCGTCGCCGAGCTGAGCCGGACCTGGGGCGTCACGCCCCTGCAGACCGGCAAGTCCGTGTGGGCGCTCGTGAGCGACGAGCCATTCTGACGCGGCGCAGATCCGTTCCGGATGGGAGGCATCATCTCGTGAACCCGGGGTACCCGGACCGTTTCACGGATCCCGACGGGCTCCCGGAAGCTTCACGACGATCACAGGGGGCGGACATGCCCCGGCGCGGGCTCACCAGCCGGATCGACGACGGACCGGTCCCGGTCCTCGTCCTCGCCGGACCGCTGACCCTGGCCACCGCCGTCGACGTCGAGGTGCATGTCCGCAAGCTGCTGATGGACCGCGGTTCGCTGCTGGTCGACGTGCGCGACCTCGAACCGGTCGTCCCCTCGCTGGTGGCCCTCTTCACCAGCACCCTGTCGGGGGCGGGCGGCTGGCCCGCCGCGCGGCTCGTGCTCGTCGCGCCCTCCGAGCCGCTCGCCGTCGCGCTGGGGCGCAGCGGAGTGGTCCGGGAGATCGGCGTGGCCGCGAACCGCGGCCAGGGGCTGACGCTGCTGGGGCGCCGGCCGGCCCGCGTCCGACGGCGGACCGAGCTGCCAGACACCGCGGTCGCGGTGCGTTACGCGCGGGCCCTGGTGCGGGAGGCCTGCCGCGAGTGGGAGCTGACCGGCGGGATCCCCGCCCGGGCCGAGCTGGTGGCGGACGAGCTGGTGGCCAACGCGGTCGTGCACGGCGGCGGGCGGCGGACGTTGCTGCTGACCCTGGACGGCCCCGGGTTGCGCGTCGGGGTGCGGGACGAGGGGGCGGGCGCGCCCGACCCGGAGTCCGCCGCCGGACAGGGGCTGCACGTGGTCGCCGAGCTGTCCGACGGCTGGGGCACGAGCCGGCACGCCGTGGGCAAGACCGTCTGGGCGCTGCTCCGCGCCTTCTGACGCCCCTTCCGACCCGCCTTCGACGCGCCCGACGACACCGCAGTCCGACGGCCCGGTCAGCCCGGGTCCGGGAGCCGACTGGTGGCGGCCTCCTCGAAGGCCCGGGCCGCGGCCGAGCGGGCCTCGAAGGCGGCCTGCCGATGCCGCTCGGCGCCGTCGAGGTCACCGGCGGCCGTCAACGTGCGAACCGCGTTCTCGTGGCTCTCAGCGGAGAGCAGGTGCCGGCGGGCCGACCGCTCGTGGGCGGTCACCGCGTGCCGCCGGGCCGTCAGGGCCCGCTCCTCCGCGGATTCGACGTCGGCGAGCGAGGAGCCTCGACGCCCGCGCGCCGCGATCTCGCGCCGGCGCGCCCGGAGCTGTTCGAGCCGCTCGTCGATCTCGGCGCGACGGCGCTCCACCGCAGCCATGTACTCGGCCTCGTCCCCGGTCACGCCCGCTCCTGCCGCGTCGACGGGCCGCTAGCGGGCCGGAGCGCCCTCGGCGCCCGCCGACTCCTCCATCGTGAGGATGGCGCCGACCACCGAGCCGCCGTCGCCCCGCAGCGGGCTGGCGATCACGCGCACGTCGATGCTGCGGCCGCGTCGGTTGATCGCGGGAAGGGTGACCTCCTGCGGACCGTCCTCGCCTGCAAGCGTACTGCGGACGACCGGCCTCACCAGGTCCAGCGGCAGGCCGATGTCGAGGTTCAGGAAGTGCTGGCCCACGGCCTCGTCCCGGCGCAGCCCCCACAGCTCCTCGGCCTGGTGGTTCCAGACCTGCACGTGCAGCTCGGTCCCCACGACCACGACGCCGGCCCGCAGGCTGGTCAGGATGGTCTCCAGGAAGTCGTTGGTCCGGTCGAGCTCACCGGTGCGGTCCTGCAGCTCGTCGTTGATGGTCTGGAGCTCGTCGTTGGTCGACTGGAGCTCCTCGTTCATCGTCTCGAGCTCCTCGTTGGTGGACTGGAGCTCCTCGTTGGTGGTCTCCAGCTCCTCGACCGTGGACTGCAGCTCCTCGTTGGTGGTCTCGAGCTCCTCGTTGGTGGACTGGAGCTCCTCGTAGGCCGTCTCGAGCTGGCGGTTGGCCTGCTCGAGCTCGTCCTGCAGCCGCCGGAAGTCGGTGACGTCGTGGAAGGCGACGCTCACCCCCAGCACCTCGGTTCCGGACCCGACCAGCGGGCTGACCTGCACCTCGAGGTTCATCGCCTCGGGCCCGCGGTGGTAGGTGACGTCGGTGACCCGGACCGTGCGCCGCTCGGTCTGCGCCTTCTCGATGTGCCGGCGCAGCTCCAGCGGGCGGTAGGAGAGCTCCAGGTCGCGGAAGGGCCGGCCGACGTCCCGCGTCGAGACGCCGAACAGCACCTCGGCCTGCCGGTTGACCACGGCGATCACGCCGTCGTCGGTGACCACGACCTGGGCCAGCGGGGAGGCGAGCACGGCCTCGTTGCGCAGGACGTCCAGACCGGTGAGCGGCGGCCGGCCGGTCGGGGGCGGGGCGTCGGCGAACAGGGTGCCGTTCTGCGGCGCCGCCCGCGGCGCCTTGCGGAAGGTACGGCGCTTGAGGTCGATCGGCAGGAACAGCGCGCCGTGGCTGAGCAGCATCTCGGCCTTGCCGAGGAACAGCACGCCGGGCTCGGAGAGCGCGAAGTGGAAGCGGGTCAGGATGCGGGCCTGGGTCTCCGCGTTGAAGTACATCAGGGTGTTGCGGCAGACCAGCAGGTCGATGCGGGAGATCGGGGCGTCCTGCACCAGGTCGTTGCGACCGAAGATCACCGAGCGGCGCAGGTCCTTGCGGAAGGCGAAGCGGCCCCCGGTCTGCTCGAAGTACTTCTCCAGCAGCTCGGGCGGGATGCCGCGGACCTCGCGGTCCGAGTAGGTGCCGTGCCGGGCGTGGGTGAGGGCCTCCTCGTCCACGTCCGTGGCGTAGATCTTCACGCGGTCGCGGAACTCCGTGGTACCGAGCATCTCGGCCAGCACGATCGCGAGGGTGTAGGCCTCCTCGCCGGAGGCACAGCCTGCGCTCCACACCCGCAGCGGCTCGGTGGGACCCTTGGTGGCCAGCAGCGCCGGCAGCACCTCGGCGCGCAGGTACTCCCAGGCCTCGGGGTCGCGGAAGAACCCGGTGACGTTGATCAGGATGGTGTTGAAGAGCGCCGTGAACTCCTCGGCGTGCAGCTCGAGGTAGTCCAGGTACTCGGCGTAGTCCGGGACGCCGACCTGCGACATCCGCCGGTCGACCCGGCGGATGAGACTCGACCGCTTGTAGCCCGTGAAGTCGAAGCCGCGGCTCACCTTCAGATGCTGGAGCAGGGCCTCGAAGGCCGGATCCGGCTGGGACAACGACTTCTCTCCCGCTCCCCTCGGGGGTGCGCCACGGGGCGGGGCGCGCCGGGAGCCTAACCGATCCCGGGCCCTCCGCCGCTCATCCCTCCGGCAGGTCGCGGGTGAGCATCCGGCGCAACAACGAGGCCTCCGAACCTGTCCGTTCGGCCTTGTGCCGGTGGGACCGGGCAGCGTGCATCCGGTTGGTCGCGTCGGCGGTGTCGGCGAGCCAACGCTGCAGCGCCGCCTTCTCCTCCAGCGCCCGCAGCGCCGCCCACAGCACGACCTCGACGCCGTCGGACTGCTCGGCGGCGAGACTGCCGGGGGACCAGGCGTGACCGACCCGGCAGCGGAAGCGCGGGGAGGGCTCGCCCTCGAGCCGGAACAGCACCCCGTCGCAGTCGGGGCAGGACAGGGGCGAGGGCTCGCCCAGCTCGATCTGCGGGGCGGTCCCGGGCACGGTGTCGGCGATGTCGGCCTCCTCGGCGGCGAGCGGGTCCGCCGGGTCGGCCGGGTCCGCGTCGGCGGGGTCGTCGAGCAGGTCCTGGAGCAGCTCGGCGACCGCGGCCCCGAGCTTCCCCGCGGGCAGGGCGCGGGCTCCCGGTACGTGGTCGAGCGCGCTCTGCGGCATGCCGGGGTACAGCGCCTCCGTGGGCTCCTGGACCAGGGCGGCGCCGCCCTGGCGCGCGAGCACGGCGAGGCCCGCGGTGCCGTCGTCCCGGTTGCCGGACAACACGATCCCCACGGCGTGCGGCCCGAAGTCGACCGCCGCGGAACGGAAGAGCGGGTCGATCGAGGGCCGGTGCCCGTTCTCCCGCGGCCCGCGCGAGAGGTGCAGGTGCCCGTCGGCGACGAGGACGTGGTGGTCGGCGGGTGCGGTGAAGATCCGGCCGGGTTCCAGGCGCATCCCGTGCCGCGCGGTCACCGCCGGCAGCGGCCCGGCCCGGCCGAGGATCGCGGCGAGCGCACTGGGTGCGTCGCTCGGGATGTGCAGCACCACGACGACCGCCGCGGGCAGGTCCACCGGCAGCGCGGCGGCGAACGCCCGCAGCGCCTCCACCCCGCCGGCCGAGGCCCCGACCACCACCACGTCCGTCACCGCGGCCGCGTGCCGGGGCGCGGGCACCTCACCCGGGTGGTGGGCGTGCGGGCCGGCCACGCGGCCCACCGGTCCGTCCGGGAACGGTCCGGCCGCGGACACGTCCGGCACGGGAACCGCCTCTCGAGCGTCGGGCGGGCCCGGGTGTCCGGGCCTCGTCGAACGGTACCCCCTTCCCGGTCCACCGAATCGTCCGCCGGGCGGTTGGACCTGCGCGGGCCGGGAACACCGCACGGATGGCCGCCGACCCGCTGCTCGTTCTCGGCGCCTCCGCGGGGGGCGTCGAGGCGCTCATCGACCTGGTCGCCGGCCTGCCCGCCGACCTCCCCGCCGCCGTCCTCGTCACCGTGCACACCGGGGACCGGCCGCACAGCACACTGCCGCGGGTCCTCACCCGGGCCGGCCCGCTGCCGGCCGCCCAGGCGACGGACGGGGAGCCGCTGCGGGCGGGCCGGATCCTCGTGGCCCCACCGGACCGGCACCTGCTCGTGGGCCGCGACGGGGCGGTGGACACCGCGGTGCTCAGCGCGGGGCCGAAGGTGAACCGGCACCGCCCCGCCGTCGACGCGATGTTCGCCTCGGCCGCGCGGGCGCGGGGGCCCCGGGTGGTGGCGGCGGTGCTCTCCGGTGCCCTCGACGACGGCGCGGTGGGCGCCGCGCTCGTCGACCGGGCAGGCGGCCGGGTCCTCGTCCAGGATCCGGTGGACGCCCTCTTCGACTCGATGCCGCGGGCCGCGGCGGCGGCCGTCCCGGACGCCCGGGCGGCGCCCGCGGCCGTGCTCGGCCGGCTGCTCACGACGACGGTGCAGGAGCTTCCCCTGGGGGGTGACATCATGGCCGACACGCCGCCGGTACCGGCGGACGACGACGGGATGGCCAGGAGCCGGGACCCGGTCTTCCTGCGGCCGGACGAGACCACGGCCACCCGCATGGCGTGCCCCGAGTGCGGGGGCGGGCTGGCCCGGATCGACCTGCCGCGCATCGGCTACTTCCGCTGCCACGTGGGACACCAGTACAGCCCGCGCTCGCTCGAGGCCGCCCAGCGGGAGGCCGCCGAGGCGAAGCTGTGGACGGCGATCGCCGCGCTCGAGGAGCACGCCGCGCTGGCACGCTACCTGGACGAGGGGGCCGGGCCGGACCTCGACGCCGGGGAGGCCTACACCCGCGCCGCCGAGCACTCCGCGGAGCTGGCGCGGCTGGTGCGGGCGCGGCTCACGCGCGGCCGCGGCGCATGAGCCGCGGGGCTCAGCCCGGGCCGCCCGCCACGACCCGCCTCGCGAGCTCGACGAGCTTGGTGTTGGTGTTGCGGGAGATGTCCCGCAGCATCTCGAACGCGGCCCCTTCGTCGACGCCGTAGGCGTGCATGAGCACGCCCTTGGCCTGCCCGATGACGTCCCGGCTGCCCAGGGCCCGGGCCAGGTTGTCCGTCTGCAGGGCACCGGCGAGGGCCACGGCCGCCTGCGCCGCGCACAGCCGTCCGCGGACCATCTCGTCCGCGCCGAACACGCCGGGCGCGGGGGCGAGCAGTACCAGGGCGGCCGCGGGCCGTCCCGGGCCGGCGACCAGCGGGAAGGCCGCCGCCGAACGGAACCCGAGTCGGGACGCCGGACCGGCGAACCCCGGCCACCGCGCGAGGGGCCCGGCCGCGTCGAGGTCGTCGGCCACCACCGGCGCGGCGTCGCGGAGCGCGTCGGGACCCGGGCCCTCGCCCAGCCGGGCCTGCAGCGCGCAGGCCAGCTCGGCGGGCGGGTCCGTGACGGCGCGGACGGACGGCCCGGCCGCCCCGTTCGCGAGCAGGAGGCCGCCGTGCGGCGCCGCGGGCACCGCGCGCCGGACCGCCTCGACCGCGGCGGTGCACACCCCGTCGGTGCCGCGCGCGGCCAGCAGGGCGCCGGCGGTCTCCTCGAGCACGTCGGTCAGGTCGGGTGCCGGCCGGTCGTGCGTCCCGGGCGCGGGTTCGGCGGTGTACCGGAGCAACGCGTGGGAGTCCTGGCGGACCTGTGCGACGCGCCGGTGCAGGTCGCCGAACCGCTCGGACAGCTCTGCGTGCCGGCGCCGCAGCTCCGCCGCGCGAGCCCGGGTGAGCCGTGCCGCGGCGAGCCGCACCGCCCGGTTCTCCTGCGCCTCCGGGCCGGTGCCGCGGACCGGGCTGCGCCGCGACCCGGTGACCGATCCGGGGATCGAGACCGGGTCCGGGCCGGAGCCGTCCGCCGCACCGTCGCCGTTCGCATCGTCGCGGGCCTCCGCGCACGCGGGCGCACCCACGCTCCGCAGCTCCTCGTCGAGCACCCCGAGGGTGCGCTCGACCAGGTCGAAGGCCTGCGCCAGCTCCGCCCACAGCACGGGTGCGTCGGCCGTCCCACCGTCCGGCACGCGGTCCCCCCTCTCCTCGACCCGCCGCCGTCCCGACGCTAGCGCCGAGCGCCCGCACCGGCCATCGGAGCCGAGGTGGTGACGGCCGGCCGCCCGGCGGCTCAGCCCTCGTGGAACCGGCGCCGCACCACGGCGGGCACCACGCCCCACAGCACGCCCAGCAGGGCCAGCGCCGCGAGGCCGGCGACGAGCCCCGCCACGGCCCCGAGGACCACGTCGAAGATCAGCCCGACGACCCCGACGACGGCCAGCCCGAGCGTCGCGAGCCCCGCGATGGCGAACCGCTGGCTCGCCTGCACGAGCGGCCGACGCGCGTGCAGGCGGAACAGCACCCGGTGCAGCATCACGGGCGCGATCAGCACGCCGGTGGCGATCACCGACAGCGAGGTCGTGACCAGGTAGATCACGCGCTGGTTGGTGGAGAGCTCGGCGAACCGGCTCTGGAAGGGGACGGTCAGCAGCAGTCCGGTGAGCAGCTGGACCCCGGTCTGCGACACCCGCAGCTCCTGCAGCAGGTCGGCCCAGTTCCGGTCCAGCCGCTCGGTCGGGGTCTCCCTCCGCTCACGGAGGTCCCACGCGGCGTCGTCGTCCATCCCGTCGTCGACGTCGGGGTCCGTGGGGTCCTTCGGCTCGGTGGGGGAGTCGGGGCGTTCGGGATCCACGGACCACCTCCGCTGCGTACGCTGGGAGCAGAGCGTGCCACGGGCGCCCCCCGTTTCGGCAGGGCCGCGAGGGGTATCGGCCCCGCAGGTCGAACGACCGCCGGCACCGTCCCCGAACCACCGCGAGGCACGACATCCCATGAGCGCACAGCAGACTCCCGACGACATCGCCGCGACGATCGCGGAGCGTGCCTCGGCGGCCGGCCGCACCGTCGCCGTCGCCGAGTCGCTGACCGGGGGCATGGTCGCCTCCGCCCTGGCCCGGGCGGAGGGCGCCGCGGAGTGGTTCCGCGGCTCGATCGTGGCCTACTCCAGCGAGGTCAAGCACGACCTGCTGCAGGTCCCGGAGGGACCGGTGGTGAGCGAGCCCGCGGCCCGGACCATGGCCGGACGGGTGCGCGAGCTGCTGGGCGCCGACCTCGCCGTCGCGCTGACCGGCTCCGGCGGCCCGGACCCGCAGGACGGCCAGCCGCCGGGCACCGTCTACATGGCGGTGGCCGGCGAGCCCGGCGGCGAGGAGGTGCTCCGCCTCGACCTCGAGGGCGAGCCGGCCGACATCTGCGGCGCCGCGGCGAAGGCGGCCCTCGAGCTCATCGCCGCCCGGCTGGAGAGCGAGCAGGACCGCGAGCAGGACAGCGGGCAGCCGGTCGCCGCCGGGCGGGGCGGCACGGGATGACCGACGGCCCCGCCGGAACCCTCACGGGCACGCCGACGCCGGCGCAGCGGCTGTTGCAGGTCCGCACGATCTACGCCGAGCCCGCGGCGCGCGACTCCCCGCGCGGCCGGCAGGTGCTGGAGCGGTTCCCGGGCGCGGAGATCATCGAGGTGCCGTCGCACTGGCAGATCCCGGAGCTGCACGGCAACGCCGGCAACGTCGACCGCTGGGTCCGGGTCAAGACCGAGACGCTCGTGCTGGGCGTGAAGAAGTCGCTGAGCGCGCGGCCCAACGGCCGGTCGTCGGACTTCATCGCGCCCTCCACCGCCAACGGCTGCGCGATGGCCTGCGCCTACTGCTACGTGCCGCGGCGCAAGGGCTACGCCAACCCGATCACGGTGTTCACCAACATCGAGCGGATCACGAAGTACCTGCGCGGGCACGTGTCGCGCCAGGGCCCCAAGCCCGAGCCGAACCAGGTCGACCCGCACGCCTGGGTCTACGACGTCGGCGAGAGCTCGGACGTCTCGGTCGACGCGCTGGTCAGCGACAACGTCGCCGACCTGGTCGCGACGTTCCGCGACCTGCCCACGGCCAAGGCCAGCTTCGCCACCAAGTTCGTCAACCGCGAGCTGCTCGACCTCGACCCGCGGGGCCGCACCCGGGTCCGCTTCTCGCTCATGCCCGAGCGGGACTCGAAGCTGCTCGACGTGCGCACGAGCCCGGTCGCGGAGCGGATCGCGGCGATCGACGACTTCGTGGCCGCGGGGTACGAGGTGCACCTCAACCTCTCGCCGATCGTGCTGCGCGAGGGCTGGGAGCGGGACTGGGCGGAGCTGCTCGTCCGGCTCGACGACGAGCTCGGCGCGGCGTTCAAGGAGCAGGCCGCCGCGGAGATCATCATGCTGACCCACAACCGCGAGCTGCACGAGGTCAACCTGGGCTGGCACCCGAAGGCCGAGGACGTGCTGTGGCGGCCCGAGCTGCAGCAGGCCAAGCGCAGCGAGAGCGGGATGTGGAACGTCCGGTACCGCAACGTGCCCAAGCGGGAGGGCGTGCAGGCCGTCACCGACCTCATCGCCCGACACGCGCCGTGGCTGCGGGTGCGGTACGCCTTCTGAGGGGGACCGCGCGCGGAGGAGGTCGCTGATGACCGTCGAGACCGGCCGACCGGTGGACCACGGCCTGTTCGGGCCGGAGTCGGTGACCTGGCGGGTGCACCTGGAGCCCGTGATGTGGGTCGCGGGGATGCGCGCGCTGCTGCTGCAGTCCCTGCACCCGTGGGTGATGCGCGGGACCTACCAGAACAGCGCACTGTTCGACCCCGCCAAGGCGTGGCCGCGGTTCCAGCGGACCGTGGAGTTCGTGGGTACCCGGACCTTCGGCTCGCGGGCCGAGGTGGAGATCGCCGGCGCCCGGGTGCGGCGGCTGCACCACCGGCTGCGCGGGGTCGACCCGGAGAGCGGCCGGCGGTTCCCGATCGACGCGCCGGAGGGCCTGCTCTGGGTGCACTGCGGCGAGATCGACTCCTACGTCGACGTCGCCCGCCGGGCCGGGATCGTCACCGTCGCGGAGGCCGACGCGTACGTGGCCGAGAGCGTGCGGGCCGCCGAGGTCATCGGGCTGGATCCGGCGGTCGTGCCGGCGTCGCGCACGGAGCTCGCGGAGTACTTCGCGCGGATGCGGCCCCGGCTGCGCGTCACGGACGAGGCGCGGATCGCCGTCGGCGGGCTCCTCGCCCCGCCCGTCCCGCCCGGCGAGGCGCCGGCCTGGACCCGCGCCGCGATCTCGGCCACGGCCACCGCCGCGCTGGCCACGCTGCCCCGGTGGGCCCGCCGGATGTACGGGCTGCCCGGCCTGCCGACGACCGACCTGGCCGCGTCCGCGCTGCTGGTCGGCCTGCGCCGGGCCACCGACCTGCTGCCCGACCCGCCCGCGCCGCCCGAGGTCCGCGAGGCGCGCCGGCTCGTCCACGAGGCCCGGGCGGCCCGCGGTGTGAGAGGTGCGGTGTGAGAAGGCGCGGCGCGCGGGGTATCGCCCCGTCGACCGTTCGGACGCACACCGGGAGGACACGATGAGCGAGTTCGCGAAGGGCGACAAGGTCCGCTGGAAGAGCCACGGCGGCTGGGCCGAGGGCGAGGTGCTCAAGAAGATCACCGAGGACACCGAGGCCGCCGGGCGCACCGTGCGGGCGTCGAAGGACGAGCCGCAGTACCTCGTGCGCAGCGAGAAGAGCGACAGCGAGGCCGTCCACAAGCCCGACGCCCTGGAGCCGTGCTGAGCGCTGCCGAGCGCTGCCGAGCGCTGCCGACCGGGCCGGGCGCCGGTTGGCCGGGGGCGGGGCGGGTAGCCGACGGGCATGTCGACCCGAGAACTCGCCCTCGTCACCGGCGCCTCCAGCGGCATCGGGCTGGAGCTCGCGCGTGAGCTCGCCCGCCGGGGCTACGACCTCGTCGTCACCGCCGAGGACGCGGCCCTCGAGACCGCCGCGGGGAAGATCCGCGAGGCCGGCGACGGGACGGACGTCACCACCGTGCACGCGGACCTGCGGCGCCGCGAGGGCGTCGAGGAGGTGTGGGCGGCCGTCGGCCAGACGGGCCGCCCGCTGGCCGTCGCCGCGCTCAACGCCGGCCTCGGCCTCGGCGGCCCGTTCGTGGAGAACGACCTCGACGCCGAGCAGGACATCATCGACGTGAACGTCACCTCGACCGTGCGCCTGTCCAAGCACGTGCTGCGGGACATGGAGGCGCGGCACGCGGGCCGGGTGCTGATCACCTCGTCCATCGCGTCCCAGATGCCCGGGACCTACCAGGCCGTCTACAACGCCTCGAAGTCGTTCCTGCAGTCGTTCGCCGAGGCCGTGCGGGCCGAGCTCGAGGCCCGGGACAGCGGCGTCACCGTGACCTCGCTGATGCCCGGCCCCACCGAGACGAACTTCTTCCACCGCGCCGAGATGGACGACACGAAGGTCGGCGCCTCGGACAAGGACGACCCCGCGCAGGTGGCGCGGCAGGGCGTCGACGCGCTGCTGTCCGGGGACCAGAAGGTGGTCGCGGGCTCGCTGTCGACCAAGGCCCAGGCCCTGGCGAACGACGTGCTGCCGGACCGGTTGAAGGCCGGGGCGCACCGGAAGATGGCCGAGCCGGGCTCGGCCGAGAGCTGACCGGGGAGGAGAGCGACATGGCCGGGAAGCACGACGAGGCCGAGAAGATGCGCGACGACGTGCCGTCGACGATCGCGCGCTGTGAAGAGAATCGACCGCAGCCGGGCTACGCGGTCTTGTCGAGGGTGACCCGGTAGCCGAGGTTGTGGAGTTGGTGGATGAGCCGGTCGCGTTG
>NZ_BSFQ01000054.1 GCF_027922425.1 Pseudonocardia halophobica
GCTGCGCTCCCCGGGCGCCACCGCCGGCCGGGCGGCGGGCCTGCTCGCCGAGCTCGGCCGCATCGGGCTGGGCGCGCGCCCGGCCTCGGGCCGCACGGACGACCCGCGGCACGCCGACCCCGCCTGGGCGGACGACCCGCTGCTGTCCCGGCTGCTCCAGGGCACCCGGGCGGCCCGCTCCTCCGCGCTGGAGCTCGTCGAGGACCTCGCCGCCGACGCCGACGACCCGGACCGCCTCCGGGTCGCCGTCGCCCGGCTCGCCGACCTCCTCGCCCCCGGCACCAACCCGCTGCTGCACCCGCGCGGGCTGCGCGACGCCGTCCGTTCCGGCGGCTCGAGCGCCGTCCGGGCGGTGCGCGCCCTGGCGGCGGACCTCGCGTCCCCGCCGCGGCTGCCCGAGGGCGGCGCCCGCCTCGAGCCCGGCACCGAGACCGCGACCGCGCCCGGCGCCGTCGTGCTGCGCACCCCGCTCTTCGAGCTGATCCGCTACCTGCCCGCCACCGAGCAGGTCGCCGAGGTGCCGGTCCTGGTCGTGCCGGGCGTGGTGAACCGTTTCCACCTCGTCGACCTCGCCCCGGACCGCAGCCTGGTGCGCCGGCTCGTCGCGGCCGGTCAGCAGGTGTTCGCGTTGTCCTGGCGCGATCCCGGCCCGGAGGACGCGGGGCTGGGGCTCGACGCCTACGCCGAGGCCGTCGTCGAGGCCCTGGCGGCGTGCGAGCGGATCTGCCGGGTGGACCGGACCACCCTGTTCGGCATCTCCACCGGCGGGTTGCTGGCCGCGGCCGTCACCGCGCGGCTGGAGCGGCAGGAACGGGTCGCGGCGCTCGTGCTGGCCGGCACGACGCTCGACCGCGAGCGCTCGCGCACCGGCCCCTCCGCCGCGCCGGTCGACGACGCCGAGGTGCGCGCCGCCGTCGCCTCGATCGGCCGGGCGGGCCTGCTCGACGGGCGCCGGCTCGCCGAGATCCACGCCCTGCTCTGCCCGGAGGCGCTGGTCTGGCCGGCCTGGGAGCGCCGCTACCTCGCCGGCGTCGACGAGGGCGACATCCGGCCCGATCCGCTGCGCGCCTGGAACCTCGACGCGCTGCACGTGCCCGCCGCGCTGTTCCGCGACCTCGCCGGGCTGGCCCTGACGGGTGCGCTGACCCGGCCCGGGGCCGCGCACGTCCTCGGCGGCCCGATCGACCTCTCCGCGGTGGACCGGGACGTCTACCTGCTCGCGGGCGTCGCCGACCGGGTGGGGAGCTGGCAGGCCGTCTACCGGACCTCGCAGGTGCTGGGCGGCAAGTGCCGGTTCGTGGCCGTCCCCGGCAGCACGGCGGCCGCGGTGGGCTACGGCACGAACGCGCACCGGGTCGCCGCGGGTGCGGTGTCGGCGGGCAACCCGGCCGACGCCGAGCGGTGGCGGGCGGCCTCGCACGTCGAGCAGGGCTCGTGGTGGGAGGACCTGGTCACCTGGCTGGGCGAGCGATCGGGCGCCGTGGTCGACGCACCGCCGGAGCTGGGCGGACGCGGGCTGCACCCGATCCACCCGGCCCCGGGGACCTACATCGGGACCTGATCGGTCACGGGACCACGGTCACGGGCCAGCGCCCGGCCCGGACCACGCGCACGGCCACCGAGCCGAAGAGCCTGTGCCCGGCCTGCACGCTGGCCCCGACGAGGATCGCGTCGGCCCGCTCGCGCTCGGCGACCTGGGTCAGCGCCGGCACCGGATCGCCGACGACCACCTCGAACGCCACCTCGACGCCGTACTGCGGCCCGAGCTCCTCGGCCCCGGACCGCAGCTCCTGCAGCAGCGAGTCCTCCTGCGGGTCGGTCACGGCCGCGGCCGCCAGGGGCACCGCCGTGGCGAAGGCGACGGACGGGATCCGGTCGGCGTACACCGCCACGACCCGGCCGCCCTGCCGGCGGGCCTGGCCGACGGCGTAGTGCAGTGCCCGCCAGCCCGTCTCCGACCCGTCGATGCCGACCACGACGGCCCGCGGGCCGTCGCAGCCGTACTCGAAGCCGCCGCTCACCGTCGCCCGCCCTCGCGCCCCAGCGCCTGCTCGGCGAGGATCGCCTCCTCCTCGACCGCGGGCACCCGGGTGACGGCCTCCTCGGCGGCCGCGTCCTCGGCCGCGGCGTTCTCGTCGGCGTCCTCCAGCGCGCGGTGCACCGTGCTCAGCAGCAGCGCCCCGGCGAGGACGACGACCGCGGCGATCCAGAACGGGACGTGCACGTTCAGGCCCTCGGCCAGCAGCCCCGCGACGAACGGGGCGAGCCCGCCGCCGATGAACCGGACGAAGCCGTAGGTGGCGCTGGCGACGTTGCGCGGCACCGGCGAGATGCTCATGACCGCGGTCGTGACCAGGGTGTTGTTCAGGCCGACGAACGCGCCGGAGAGGACCACCGCGACGATCACGGTGGGCACCGAGCCGGAGAAGGTGCCGATCACCGCGAGGATCACGGCGACGCAGATCAGGCTCCCGTAGAGTGTCCGCGCGGTGCCGAAGCGGTCCTTGAGCCAGGTGGCGCCGAACACCGCGAAGAGCGCGACGAGCACGCCCCACGCGAAGAACACGGCGCCCAGCCGCAGCGCGGAGAGGTTCATGAGGAACGGCGCGTAGCCGAGCAGGGTGAAGAAGCCCCAGTTGTAGAGCAGGCCGACCAGGCTCGTGGTGCGCAGGCTGCGGTGCCGCAGGGCGGTCAGCGGCTCGGAGAGCCTCGACGGCTCGGCGGGCCTGGGGGTCTTGTCCACGAACACGACGGTCGCGACCAGCGCGATCAGCATCAGCGCCGAGACCCCGAAGAAGGGGCCGCGCCAGGAGATGTTGCCGAGCAGGCCGCCGAGCAGCGGCCCGGACGCGATGCCGACGCCCAGCGCGGTCTCGTAGAGCACGATCGCCCCGCCGAACCCACCGCTCGCGGAGCCGACGATCACGGCGAGGCTGGTGGCGATGAACAGGGCGTTGCCGAGGCCCCAGCCGGCCCGGAAGCCGACGATCCCGCCGATGCCGCCGGCCAGTGCGGCCGCCGCGGCGAACACGACGATCAGCGCCAGCCCGATGACCAGGGTGCGCTTGGCGCCGATCCGGCTGGACACCCAGCCGGTGACGAGCATGGCCACCGCGGTGACCACGAGGTAGCTGGTGAAGAGCAGCTCCACCTGGGTGTGGCTGGCGTGCAGCTGCGTCGCGAGCGCGGGCAGGATCGGGTCGACGAGGCCGATGCCCATGAACGAGATGACACAGGCGAAGGCGACGGCCCAGACGGCCTTCGGTTGCCGGAACGGACTTGCGGACGTGCCGTGAGAACTCACGACGGCTCCCCCTCGGTACGGGTCTCGCGGGTGGTCGGGGTGCCGGCGGCCTCGCCGCCCGGCCCGGTGGGGCCGGTCGGGGTCGTCGGGTACGGGGTGTCGGTCAGGGCGGCCAGGGCGTGCGTCGCGCCGAGCAGCGCGCGCCGGTCGTCGGCCGACAGGGTGGTGATCCGCGCGGCGAGGAACTCCGTGCGCCGGGCGTGCCGGCCCGCGATGTAGGCGCGGCCCGCGGCGGTGGCCGAGACGAGCGTGGCGCGGCCGTCCGACGGGTCGGGGGCGCGCTCGACCATCCCGGCGGCCTCCAGCCGCCCGACTATGCCGGTCATCCCGGGCTGCGAGGTCCGCTCCTGGGCGGCCAGCTCGGTGACCCGGCGCGGCCCGTGCCGGTCGAGGTCGTCGAGCACGGCGAGGGCGACGGCGTTCCACTCCTCGGCCCGCAGCGTGCGGCGCAGCCAGCTCGCGGTGCGTTCGAGGACCTGGGCGAGCTCGGCCACCTGCGCGTCGTCGCGCGCCGGGCGCACGGATGCCGTGGGGGTCACGTGCACCATTACATCACGCAACTATATAAGTGGTCGATGCACCGTGGCTCACACCCGGATCCCGGAGCGGTCGAACGCCTGTTCTACGGTCACCCTTGGACGTTCCGCCCGTGAGGAGAGGGAGCACGTGACCGCCGAGACCGAGAGCACCTCGACGACCGCCTCGACCGACACCGCCCCGACCGGGGGTGCCGCACCCGACACCGCTCCTTCCGCCGCTGCGACGCCCGAGGGGGGCGCGGCCCCCGCCGGGGCGACGGCGGCCGAGCCGGAGAAGCGCAAGCGGGGCCGGCCGAAGGGCTCGACGGCCCGCACGACCCGGGTGGTCGAGCTGACCCTCACCGTGAGCGGCACGGCCGACGGCGAGTGGCAGGCCGAGCTCAAGCGCGGCACCACCTGGCTCGCCCGGGCGCTGCCGGTGTCGGCGGGCGCGGTGCAGAAGGCCGCGGCCGAGCTGCACGCCGAGATCTCCGGGCCGATCGAGGAGGTCATCGGCGAGGCGCGGGCCACCCGGGAGGCCAAGGTCGCCGAGCTCGAGGCCCAGTTGGAGCAGGCCAAGAAGGCACTCGCCGAGCTCGACTGACCCGCCGCGCCGATCCCGCGACGATCCCGCGCCGGTCCTGCGCCGGTCCCTCGCCGACGGCCGCCCACCGGTCGGCGCCGGGCCTGTGGACACGCCGCGGGGGCCTCGCCGGAACCGTCGGTGGGCGTCGCTAACTTGGCCCACGTGTGGGTGGTGCACCGGGCCGAGCGGGCCGACCGGCTGGCCGACGCGCTCGCCGAGGTGATCGGCGGGCCGGCGGCCGATCCGTTCGTGCCCGAGATCGTCGCGGTGCCCGAGCGCGGCGTCGAGCGGTGGCTCGGGCAGCGCCTCGCGCACCGGCTGGGCACCGTCGCGGGGGCGGACGGGGTGTGTGCCAACGTCCTCTTCCCGCCGCCCGGGCAGGTCCTCGCCGAGGCGGTCGACGCCGCCACCGGGACCGACCCGGAGACCGACCCCTGGCACCCGGCGCGCGCGGTGTGGCCGCTGCTGGAGGAGGTCGTCGCGGCCGTCGAGGCGCCGGGCGAGACGTTCGCGGCGCTGGCCGCGCACCTTTCGCAGAGCGGCGGCAGCCGGACCTACGCCGTCGCCCGCCGCCTCGCCGACCTCTTCGCCGGCTACGCCGTCCACCGGCCGGACATGCTGCGCGCCTGGTGGGCGGGCTCGCCGCAGGGCGTGCCGGAGGACCTGCGCTGGCAGGTCGAGCTGTGGCGGCGGCTGCGCGCCCGGATCGGCGTCCCCGGCCCGGCCGAGCGCCTGGAGCAGGCCGAGCGGGCGCTGCGCGCGGACCCGGGCCTGGTCGAGCTGCCGGACCGGCTGTCGGTGTTCGGTCCCACCCGGCTGGCCGCCGAGCACCTCGCCGTGCTGTCCGCGCTGGCCGAGCACCGCGAGGTGCACCTCTGGCTGCCGCACCCCTCCCCCGCACTGTGGGGGAAGCTGTCGCCGGCGCAGGGCGCCGCCGTCCCGCGTCAGCAGGACGGGTCGGCCGGCGAGGTGGTCAACCCGCTGCTCCGGTCCCTCGGGCGGGACGTGCGGGAGCTGCAGCTGCGGCTGCCCGCCGGGGTCGCGGACGTGCACCATCCGGCCGACCCGGCGCCGGCCACCCTGCTCGGGCGTCTGCAGGAGAACCTGCGGGAGGACCGGCTGCCCGCCGGTGAGCTGCCGCTGCTCGATTCCGCCGACCGCAGCGTGCAGGTGCACGCCTGCCACGGGCCGGACCGGCAGGTGGAGGTGCTGCGCGAGATCGTCCTCGGCCTGCTCGCGGCCGACGAGACCCTCGAACCGCGGGACGTCATCGTCATGTGCCCGGACATCGAGGCGTTCGCGCCGCTGATCTCGGCGTCGTTCGGGCTGGCCGCCGCCCTGCCCGAAGCGGGCGCGGCGGGCGCCGACCCCGAGGACACGCATCCCGGGCACCGGCTGCGCGTCCGGCTCGCCGACCGGGCGCTCCGGCAGGCCAATCCCCTGCTGGGCACCGTGTCGGCGCTGCTCGAGCTGGCCGACTCCCGGGTCGCCGCCTCGCAGGTGCTCGACCTGGTCGGCTCCGCGCCGGTGCGCCGCCGCTTCCGCCTCGACGACGACGCGCTGGACCGGATCGGCGAGCTGGTCGTCCGGGCCAGAGTGCGCTGGGGGCTCGACGGCGAGCACCGCCGCCCGTTCAAGCTCGACGGGTTCCCGCAGAACACCTGGGCGGCGGGGCTGGACCGGATGCTGCTCGGGGTCGCGATGGCCGAGCGGCCCGGCGAGCAGGGCTGGCTGGGCACCGCCCTCCCGCTCGACGACGTCGACTCCTCGGACGTCGACCTCGTCGGCTCGCTCGCCGAGCTCCTCGACCGGTTGCACACGACTCTCGGCGCGCTCGCCGGGCCGCAACCGCTCACCGCCTGGGTCGCGGCACTGCTCGACGGGCTGTCCGCCCTCACCGCCACCACTGCGTCCGAGGCGTGGCAGGACGCGCAGGCGCGGGCCGAGCTCGCCGAGGTGGTGCGCTCCGCCGGCCCGCAGGGCGGCACCGTCCCGCTCACGCTGTCGGACGTGCGGGGTCTGCTGGCCGACCGGCTGCGCGGCCGCCCCAGTCGGGCGAACTTCCGCACCGGCACGCTGACCGTCGCCACGCTGGTGCCGATGCGGTCGGTGCCGCACCGGGTCGTCTGCCTGCTCGGGGTGGACGACGGGGTGTTCCCCCGCACCGGCGCCCCCGACGGGGACGACGTGCTGGCCCGCGACCCGCGCGTCGGCGAGCGGGACCCGCGAAGCGAGGACCGCCAGCTGCTGCTCGACGCGATCACGGCCGCCACCGAGCACCTGGTCGTGGTGCACTCGGGCATGAACGAGCGGACCGGGGCGGACCGGCCGCCCGCCGTCCCCCTCGGCGAGCTGCTCGACGCGGTCGACACGACCGTCCGGGTCGAGGACGGGCGGGCGAGCGAGGCGATCACGGTCCGGCACCCGTTGCAGCCCTTCGACCCGCGGAACTTCACCCCCGAGCTCACCGCGGGGACCACGCCGTTCAGCTTCGACCGCAACGCCCTGGCCGGTGCCCGGGCGCTGCAGGGCGAGCGCCGCCCCGTGCCCCCGTTCCTCGCCGCGCCGCTCGCGCCGCCGGAGTCCGGCGACACCGTGGAGCTCGACGACCTGGTGCGCTTCCTCGAGCACCCGATGAAGGCGTTCCTGCGGCAGCGGGTCGGCATGGTGCCGCGCTCCGAGGACGAGGAGCCGGCCGACGCGTTGCCCGTCAGCCTGGGCGGGCTGGACGAGTGGGCGGTCGGGAACCGGATGCTGCGGGACCGGCTCGCCGGTGCCCCGGCCGAGCAGTGCGTGCAGGCGGAGTGGCGGCGCGGTGAGCTCCCGCCCGGCACGCTCGGCGGGGCGGTGCTGGAGAAGGTCAACAGCGCGGTCGAGCCGCTGGTCGAGGCGAGCGCGCAGCTGCGGACCGGGGAGCCGGTGTCCCGGGACGTGGCGGCGGACCTGGGCGGGCTGCGGGTCGTCGGCACGGTCGCCGGCCTCTACGGGTCCACGCTGGTCACGGTCGAGTACTCGCGGCTCGGGCCGAAGCACCGGCTGCGGGCCTGGGCCCGGCTGCTCGCACTCACCGTGACCCGCCCGGACACCCAGTGGCGGGCCGTCACGCTCGGCCGCGGGCGCGGCGGCGGGGCCATGCGCGCCACGATCCGGCCGCTCGGCGCCGACGAGGCCCGGGCGGCGCTGGCGGACCTGGTGACATTGCACCGCGAGGGGCTGTGCGAGCCGCTGCCGGTCTCCACCCCCTGCACCGCCGCCTACGCGAAGGCGCGCCGGGCGGGTGCGGCGGCGCGGGACGCGGAGCTGGCCGCGGCCAAGGAGTGGACGTTCGAGAAGGAGGACGAGGCGATCGTCGCGGTGCTGGGCGCGGACCCGGAGTTCGAGCGGCTGCTGGAGCAGCGGGGGGTGGTGGAGACCCGGTTCGGCGAGCTGGCCGAGCGGATCTGGCGGCCCCTGCTCGACGCGGAACACGTGGAGTTGTTGTGACACAGGTGCTCCTGGCCCACCCGCAGTTCGAGGTCGACGGCCCGCTGCCCACCGGCACCACCGTGCTGGAGGCCAGCGCGGGCACCGGCAAGACCTTCACGATCGCCGCACTCGCCACCCGGTACGTCGCCGAGGGGATCGCCGCGCTGCCCCGGCTGATGCTGGTGACCTTCGGTCGTGAGGCCACCCAGGAGCTGCGCGAACGCGTCCGGGAGCGGCTCGGCGCCACCGAGCGCGGGCTCGCCGCCGGGGTGCCCTCGGCGGACCCGGTCACCCGACTGCTGCAGCAGGGCAGCCCCGAGGAGGTCACGGCGCGGCGGGCCCGGCTGCGGGCGGCGCTCGCGGAGTTCGACGCGGCCACGATCGCCACCACGCACCAGTTCTGCCAGCAGATGCTGGCCGGGCTCGGGGTGGCCGGGGACAGCGACCCCGACGCGGAGTTCGTCGAGCACGTCGACGACCTGGTCACCGAAGTGGTGGACGACTTCTACGTCCGCAAGTACGCCGCCCCCGGTGCCGGCCGCCCGGACTTCTCCCGGGACGAGGCGCTCAAGCTCGCCCGGCAGGCGGTCGGCGACCCGCAGGCCCGGCTCGAACCCGCGGACGCCTCGCCCGGCTCGGTCGCCGGGGTCCGGTACAACTTCGCCAAGGCCGTCCGTGGCGAGGTCGACCGGCGCAAGCGCGCGCGGCGGCTGTTCTCGTACGACGACATGCTGACCCGTCTCGCCGGTGCCCTGCGGGACCCGGTGCGCGGCGCCGCGGCCCGCGAGCGGCTGCAGGCCCGGTACGACGTGGTGCTGGTCGACGAGTTCCAGGACACCGACCCGGTGCAGTGGGAGATCCTGCAGCGGGCCTTCCACGGGCACGTCACGCTCGTCCTGATCGGCGACCCGAAGCAGGCGATCTACGCGTTTCGCGGGGCCGACGTGGTCTCCTACCTGGAGGCGGCGAAGGAGGCCGGGGAGCTGCGGACCCTGGGCACCAACTACCGCACGGACGAGGCGCTGCTCGAGGCGCTCGACGGGGTGTTCGGCGAGGTCGCGCTGGGGTCGGACCAGATCGTCGTCCGGCCGGTGGAGGCGCACCACACCGCGCGGCGGCTCGCCGGAGCGCCGTCGGACGAGCCGTTCCGGCTGCGGGTGGTCGACCGGGACCGGCTGGAGCCGCTCACCGGCCGGCGGCTGGGCCGGGCGCAGAAGGCGCGGGAGGTGGTGGCGGAGGACGTCGCCGCCGACATCGCCGCCCTGCTCGCCTCCCCCGCCACCGTCGAGGACCGGCCGCTGCGCGCCGGCGACGTCGCGGTCCTGGTCCGTACCAACGCCCAGGGCGTCCAGGTGCGGGACGCGTGTACCGCGGCCGGTGTGCCGGCGGTCCTGACCGGCACCACCAGCGTGTTCACCACCGAGGCCGCGGCGGAGTGGCTGACCCTGCTCGAGGCCGTCGAGCAGCCGCAGCGGGCCACCCGGCTGCGCGCCGCCGCGCTGACCTGCTTCGTCGGGCACACGGTCGAGGAGCTGTGCGGCGAGCGGGCCGAGGAGCTGATCGACGAGCTGGGCACGGACCTGCGGGCGTGGCACGCGGTGCTGGCCGAGCGCGGCGTCGCGGCGCTGCTGGAGGCGGTCACCAGCCGCACCCGGCTGCCGTCGCGGCTGCTCGGGCTGCGCGAGGGCGACCGGCGGCTCACGGACGTCCGGCACATCGGGCAGGTGCTGCACGGGGCGTCGCTGGAGCGGCACCTCGGCCCGTCCGCGCTGGTCGAATGGCTGCGCCACCGCATGGCCGACGCCGCGCGGGACACCACCACCGAGCGGAGCCGGCGCCTGGAGTCCGACGCCGACGCCGTGCAGATCGTCACGGTCCACCGCAGCAAGGGCCTCGAGTTCCCGGTGGTCTACGTGCCGTTCGGCTGGGACCGGTGGGTCAACGACAAGGCCGAGGTCCTGCTCGTCCACGACGACGCCGGCGCCCGCGTGCTCGACGTGGGCGGGGCCGTCGGGCCGCACCGCTCCGAGCGGCTGCAGCGGCACCTCGAGGAGGAGGCCGGCGAGGACCTGCGGCTGATGTACGTCGCGCTCACCCGGGCGCGCTGCCAGGTGGTGGCGTGGTGGGCGCCGACCACCACCACGGAGTGCTCGGCCCTGCACCGGCTGCTGGTCGGGCGGCCCGCCGCCGGCACCGTGCCCGAGGCCGGCTACCGGGTCCCGTCCGACGCGTCGGCGCTGGAGCTCCTGCGTTCGCTGCCGGGCGTGGCCGTCGAGACGCTCTCCGACCGCACCCCCGTCCCCGCCCCGGACCGCGACGGCGACCCACCTCGGCTGGGTGTGGCCCGGTTCGCCCGCCGGCTCGACGCGGCGTGGCGGCGCACCTCCTACAGCGCGCTGACCGCCGACGCCCACGGCCACCACACGGCGGTGGAGACGCCGGAGCCGCCCACGCCGGGCGTCGGGTCGGAGCCCGAGGAGCCGGGCAAGGACGACGAGGCCGAGCTCGAGCTGCTCGACGTCATGTCCGAGCTCGGGGCGGACCTGCCCTCGCCGATGGCCGACCTGCCGCTGGGCACCGGGTTCGGCACGCTGGTCCACGCCGTCTTCGAGCACCTCGACACCACCGCGGCCGACCTGGCCGCCGAGCTGCGGGCCCGGGTCGACGAGGAACTGGCCCGGCAGCCCGCCGAGATCGACCCGGAGGCGCTCGCGGCGGCGCTGCGGCCCGTCGTCGAGACGCCGCTGGGGCCGCTCGCGCGCGGGCGCGCGCTGCGGGAGATCCGGCCCGCCGACCGGCTGGCGGAGCTGGACTTCGAGATGCCGCTGGCCGGCGGCGACACCCCGTCCGGGCAGGTCACACTCGGCGACCTGGCGCCGGTGCTGCGCCGGCACCTGCCCGCCGGAGATCCCCTCGTCGGCTACCCGGACCTGATCGCCGCGCCCGGCCTGGCGGGGCAGCCCCTGCGCGGGTACCTGACCGGGTCGATCGACGCCGTCCTGCGGGTCGACGGCCGCTTCCTGGTCGTCGACTACAAGACGAACTGGCTCGGCCCGTCCGGTCCCGGCGGCCGCGAACCGCTGACCGCCGCGCACTACGCCCCGCCGGTCCTCGCCGCCGCGATGCAGGCCGCGCACTATCCGCTGCAGGCGCTGCTGTACTCGGTCGCGCTGCACCGCTTCCTGCGCTGGCGGCTGGCGGGCTACTCCCCCGAGCGGCACCTGGGCGGCACGCTGTACCTCTTCCTCCGCGGGATGTGCGGCCCGGACACCCCGCAGGTCGACGGCACCCCCTGCGGCGTCTTCGGCTGGCACCCGCCCGCCGCCCTGATCGCCGAGCTCTCGGACGTCCTCGACGCCCGCGTGACCGGCCATGATCGCCGGCCCGGACCGACCGCGGCCGCAGGTGGCGCCGAACGGCCCGAAGCGGTGATCACCCCGGACACCGACTCGGGCCCCACCGCATCTCCTGCCGAAGATCGGCAGCCGGGACCGCTCCCGGCCGAGGGCGGCCCGGAACGGTCCGGAACGGCGATCACCTGCGACGCCGACTCGGGCCCCGCCGCACCTCCTGTCCAAGATCACCAATCCGGACCGCTTCCGGCCGACCGCCGCGGTGGGCCGACCGAAACGGCGGTCATGAGCGATGGAGAGCGGGTGGAGTTGCCGCTCGACCTGCCCGAGCCCACGGAGGCGCCGCATCCGCGGGAGCGGACCTCACGGCCGCGGAAATCAGCGCACGTGGAGACCGAGGAGCCCGGGCTGTTCGATCTCGGTGACCTCGGAGGCGGCCGGTGAGCATCCCCCGGACCGCCGCCGCCCCGGAGCGCGATCCCTACGACCTCCGCACCGCCCGCACCGCCGCGGGCCTGCTGGGTGAGTTCAACGTCGCCGGGGTGCTGTCGGCTGCGGACGTGCACGTCGCGAGCCGGCTCGGGCGCCTCGGCGGCGATCCCCGGGGTGAGCCCGAGGAGGTGCTGCTCGCCGTCGCCCTCACCGTCCGCGCCATCCGCAACGGCTCGGTGTGCGTCGACCTGGCCGAGGTCGCCCACACCGTCCTGGGTGAGGGCGAGGAGTCGGTCGACGTCTCCGCCCTGCCGTGGCCCGAGCCGGCGGCCTGGCGCGCGGCCGTCGAGCAGAGCCCGCTGGTCGCGAGCGGCGCCGACGCCGCGTCCGGGCGCCCGCTGCGGATGATCCCGGTCGCGGGCGGCCGGGGCCTGCTCTACCTCGACCGCTACTGGGCCGAGGAGGAGCTGGTCCGCCGGGAGCTACGGGACCGCGCCGCCGCCGAGCAGCCCGAGGTCGACCCCGGCCGGCTCCGGGCCGCCCTCGCCCGGCTGTTCGACCACCCGGCCGAGGCCGGCCACGAGGCGGACGCGCCGCAGGGCACGGACCTGCAGCGGCTCGCCGCGGCCGTCGCCGCCCTGCGCCGGGTCACCGTGCTCGCCGGCGGCCCGGGCACCGGTAAGACCACCACGGTCGCCCGGCTGATCGCGCTGCTCCACGACCTGCACGAGCTCGACTCGCCGTCGCCGCTGCGGGTCGCGCTCGTCGCCCCGACCGGCAAGGCGGCCGCGCGGCTCGGCGAGGCGGTGGCCCAGCACACGGCCGAGCTGCCCGAGGAGGACCGGGCGCGCGTCGGGTCCCCGGCGGCGTCGACGATCCACCGGCTGCTCGGGCGGCGCCCCGGGTCGTCGAGCCGCTTCCGGCACGACCGGGCCAACCGCCTCCCGCACGA
This sequence comes from Pseudonocardia halophobica, assembly GCF_027922425.1. GTDB lineage: Bacteria > Actinomycetota > Actinomycetes > Mycobacteriales > Pseudonocardiaceae > Pseudonocardia > Pseudonocardia halophobica. The sequence goes on from NZ_BSFQ01000054.1 coordinate 12,611, forward strand.
CGTCGTGGTCGTCGACGAGACCTCGATGGTCTCCCTCACCCTGATGGCCCGGCTGCTCGAGGCGGTCCGGCCCGACGCCCGGCTCGTGCTGGTCGGCGACCCGGACCAGCTCGCGTCCGTCGAGGCGGGCGCGGTGCTCGGCGACCTCGCCCGCGCGGGCGGTCGCCCCGAACCGGCGCTCGAGGACCGGCTCCGGGAGGTCGGGGCGCTCGCCGTGGAGGACCCGCCGGTGGTCCACGGGGTGGTCACGCTGCGGCACACCTGGCGCTTCGAGGGCGGCATCGCCGAGTTCGCCGGCGCGGTCCAGGCGGGCCGGGCGGACGACGCGGTCGCCCTGCTCCGCGAGGGCCGCGCCGACCTGCAGTTCGTGGAGAGCGACCTGGAGGTGCGGGAGCCGGCGGGCCTGGAGGGGCTGCGGGCGGACGTGGTCGACGCGTCCGGCGCGCTGATCTCCGCGGCGGTCGCCGGCCGCACCGGCGAGGCGCTCGACGCCCTCGAACGCCACCGCCTGCTCTGCGCCCACCGCCGCGGCCCCTACGGCGTCACGCGCTGGGGCCTGGAGGTCGAACGCTGGCTGGCCCAGGCGCTGCCCGGGTTCGACGAGGTGGCGCCGGGCCAGCCCGGACCGTGGTACCCGGGCCGGCCGCTGCTCGTCACGGCCAACGACTACGACCTCGGCCTGTACAACGGCGACACCGGCGTGGTCGTGCGCCAGGGCGGCGCGCTGCGGGCGGTGTTCGGCCGGCCGAACGCGCCCCAGTCGTTCGCGCCCGCCCGGCTCGGCGGGGTGCAGACGGTGCACGCGATGACCGTCCACCGCAGCCAGGGCAGCCAGTTCGCCCGGGTCACCGTGGTGCTGCCGCCCCCGGACTCCCCGCTCCTCACCCGCGAGCTGCTCTACACCGCGGTGACCCGCGCCCGCACCGCCGTCCGGATCGTCGGCAGCGAGGAGGCGGTCCGCGCCGCCGTCGCCCGCCCCGTCAGCCGGGCCAGTGGCCTGCGGGAACGGATGGGTTGACCGACCGCCCGTACAGCCGTGGGCGAACACGCGCGCACAGCGGACGAATGCCGGTGACCCGGCGCGGCCGGGCAGGGCAGGATGGGTGCCATGCCGGAGGCTGCCTCCTCGCTCGTCCCCGCCAAGCCCGCCCTCGTCACCGTCGACGACGACCCCAGCGTCTCCCGCGCCGTGGCCCGCGATCTGCGGCGCCGGTACGGCGAGACCTTCCGCGTCGTGCGCGCCGAGTCCGGGCAGCAGGCCCTGGACGCGCTCAAGGAGATGGCGCTGCGCGGCAACGACGTCGCCGTCCTGCTCGCCGACTTCCGCATGCCCGGGATGAACGGGCTGGAGTTCCTCGAGCAGGCGATGGACCTGTACCCCGCGGCCCGGCGGGTCCTGCTGACCGCCTACGCCGACACCGACGCCGCCATCACCGCGATCAACGTCGTCGACCTCGACCACTACCTGCTCAAGCCCTGGGACCCCCCGGAGGAGAAGCTCTACCCCGTCGTCGACGCCATGATCGACGCCTGGCGGGCCGCTCCCCGCAAGGAGGTCTGCGAGACGCGCGTGATCGGCCACCGCTGGTCCGCCCGCTCCCACGAGGTCCGGGACTTCCTCGCCCGCAACCAGGTCCCCTACCGCTGGTACCCCGTCGACCAGCCCGAGGCCGCGCGGCTGCTGCAGGCCGCGGGCGTCGACGACTCGCACCTTCCCGTGGTGATCTCCCCCGCCGGGGAGTGCCTGGTCGCTCCGGACGAGATGCAGCTCGCCGAGCGCGTCGGGCTGGCGACCGTCCCGGTCACGGACTTCTACGACCTCATCGTGATCGGCGGCGGCCCGGCCGGGCTCGGCGCGAGCGTGTACGGCGCGTCGGAGGGCCTGCGGACGGTCCTGGTCGAGCGCACCGCGACCGGCGGTCAGGCCGGGCAGAGCTCCCGGATCGAGAACTACCTGGGCTTCCCCGACGGCGTCTCGGGCGCCCAGCTCACCGACCGCGCCCGGCGCCAGGCCGTCCGGCTCGGTGCGGAGGTGCTGACCGCGCGCGAGGTCGTCGCGCTGGAGGCCAACGGGCCGGCCCGCACGGTCCGGTTCGCCGACGGCAGCGCGATCCATGCGCACGCCGTCGTGCTCGCCACCGGGGTGAGCTACCGCGAGCTCGACGCCCCGGGCCTGGCCGACCTGGCCGGCCGCGGCGTGTTCTACGGTTCCGCGCTGACCGAGGCGGCGGGCTGCGCGGGCGCCGACGTCTACATCGTCGGCGGCGCCAACTCCGCAGGTCAAGCCGCCGTCTACTTCTCCCGGCACGCCCGCAGCGTCACGATGCTGGTGCGCGGGCCGGGGCTGCAGGCCTCGATGTCGCAGTACCTCATCGAGCAGATCGAGGGCATCCCGGAGATCACCGTCCGGACGTGCACCGAGGTCGTCGAGGCCACCGGCGGCGAGCACCTCGAGAAGCTCACCCTGCGGGACCGCAACACCGGGGAGACCGAGACGGTCGACGCCGGCTACCTGTTCGTGTTCATCGGCGCGACCCCGCGCACGGACTGGCTCGGCGAGCTGGTCGAGCGCGACGCCGGCGGGTTCGTCCTGGCGGGCCCCGACCTCGTCGTCGAGGGCAGGCGGCCTGCGGGATGGACCGAGGACCGGGATCCGTTGCACCTGGAGACGAGCCTGCCGGGGGTCTTCGTCGCCGGCGACGCACGGGCGGACTCCGTGAAACGGGTCGCGTCGGCCGTGGGCGACGGGGCGATGGCCGTGTCGCTCGTCCACCGCTACCTGGAGAGGCCCTGATGAGCGCACCGATCGCCTGCGACCCGGACGAACTGCGCCGGCTCTTCCTGTTCGAGAAGCTGCAGCCGGACCAGCTCGACGCGCTGTGCCGGCAGGGCCGGATCGAGACGTTCGAGCCGGGCCAGGTGTACCGCGAGGGCGATCCGGCCACGTGCTTCTACGTGCTGGTCGAGGGCACGGTGGTGCTCGCCCGGCGGTCCGGGGAGGAGGACGTCGAGGTCGAGCGGACGTCCCAGCCCGGGGTGTACGCGGGCGCCTGGCACGCCTACCTCGGCGACCGGGTCCCGCAGGTCTACAACAACTCGCTGCGGGTCACGGTGCGTTCGCGGTTCTACGTGCTCGACGCCGAGAAGCTCTCCACGCTGATGCGCGAGTGGTTCCCGATGGCGCTGCACCTGCTCGAGGGCCTGTTCTTCGGCATCCAGAACACCCAGCAGGCCGTCAGCCAGCGCGAACGGCTCCTCGCCCTCGGCTCGCTGTCGGCCGGGCTGACCCACGAGCTGAACAACCCGGCCGCCGCGGCGGTGCGCGCCACGTCCACCCTGCGCGAGCGCGTCGCCGGGATGCGGCACAAGCTCGGGCTGATCGCGGCCGGCCCTTACGAGCGGGCCGACCTCGAGACCCTCATGCGCCTGCAGGAGGACGCCGCCGACCGGGTCGGCAAGGCCCCCGAGCTCGGCCCGCTCGAGACCGGCGACGCCGAGGACGAGGTCGGCGAGTGGATCTCCGACCAGGGCATCGAGGGCGGCTGGGACATCGCGCCGAACTTCGTGGCCGCGGGGATCGACGTCGACTGGCTGCAGCAGGTCAAGGCGAGCGTGCCCGCGCCGATACTGGAGAGCGCGGTCCGCTGGCTGAACTACACCGTCGAGACCGAGCTGCTGATGAACGAGATCGCGGACTCGACGACCCGGGTCTCGACGCTGGTCGGCGCGGCCAAGCAGTACTCGCAGATGGACCGGGCGCCCTACCAGACCGTGGACGTGCACGAGCTGCTCAAGTCCACGATCGTCATGCTGCACGGCAAGTTCGGGAACGGCGTCCAGCTGGTCAAGGACTTCGACCGCAGCCTGCCGAAGATCTCCGTCTACGCGGCCGAGCTGAACCAGGTCTGGACGAACCTGATCGACAACGCCGTCCAGGCGATGGACGGGCACGGCACCCTGACGGTGCGCACCGCGCGGGAGGGCGACCGGCTGCTCGTCGAGATCGGCGACACCGGGCCCGGGGTCCCGGCGGAGATCCGGTCGCGGATCTTCGAGCCCTTCTTCACCACGAAGGCCGTCGGCGAGGGCACCGGGCTCGGCCTGGACATCTCCTGGCGGATCGTGGTCAACCGGCACCACGGCGACCTGCGCGTGCTCTCCGAGCCGGGGAACACCCGCTTCCAGGTCCTGCTGCCCTTCGACGCGCTGATCGACGAATCGTGACAGTGGAGGAATCGTGACGACCATCGACCCGTCGGTGCCGCCCTCGGGCACCGGGTGCGCGGAGTGCGAGGCCGCCGGCGGCTGGTGGGTGCACCTGCGCCGCTGCGCGACCTGCGGGCACGTCGGCTGCTGCGACACCTCCCCCGAGCAGCACGCGACCGCGCACTTCCGCTCCACCGGGCACACCGTGGTGCAGAGCTTCGAGCCGGGCGAGGACTGGTTCTGGGACTACGACCGCGAGGTCGCACTGTCCGGCCCGGCGCTGGCGCCGCCGTCGGCGCGCCCGGAGGCCCAGCCCGTCCCGGGTCCGGCCGGCCGGGTGCCCGCCGACTGGCGCTCGAAGATCCACTGAGCTGATCCCCCGAGCAGATCCACTCAGCAGATCCACTCAGCAGATCCATCGAGCAGATCCATCGAGGCCGGCGGGCACCGGCCCGGCGGCAGGGCGGAGAATCGCGCCGTGCTGACGAGTGCCGGGATCCTGCTCCACCGCGACCGCGCCGGGATCGTCGAGGTGCTCCTCGGGCACATGGGCGGGCCGTTCTGGTCCCGCAAGGACGCCGCCGCCTGGTCCATCCCGAAGGGCGAGCTCGACGCGGGCGAGGAGCCGGTCGCCGCCGCGCGCCGCGAGTTCGCCGAGGAGCTCGGGTTCCCGCCGCCCGCCGGGGAGCTGCACGAGCTGGGCTTCGTCGTCCAGTCCGGGCGGCGCAAGACGGTCCTGGGCTTCGCCCTGGGCGGCGACGTGCCCGACGCGGAGGTCGCCGCCGTGGCCGAACGGCCGGACGACGGCTCGTGGATCGAGATCGAGTGGCCGCGCAACTCCGGCCGCCGGATGCGCTTCCCGGAGATCGACCGCGCCGCCTGGTTCGACCTGGCGACCGCGCGGATCAAGCTCGTGAAGGGGCAGCTCCCCTTCCTCGACCGGCTCGAGACCCTCCTCGCCGCGGCCTGAGCCCCGAACCCCGGCGGATCCCCGCCCGTTCGCCCACTGAACCCTCATCTGAATCGATCGTGAGCAGTCTCACCTGCGGAGGATTGGCGCTCACGGCCCGGGTTCTGCCACCGTGGAACGTCGACGCACGCGGTCGTGCGTCCGAAACCCCGACCGCCCGTCGCGCGCGCCCTCCCCGAGCGTCGCGACCGTCACGGTGGGCCCCTCCGAGCCGGCAACCCGGACGCCGCCGGAGCGCGCGGCCCGCCCGAGGACCCACGTTCATGCCCGTCACCCCCGTCGGGTCGCACCGGCGTGCACCCGTACGCCTCCGTGATCTCCGCCCGTTCCCCCGTACGGCGCTTCCGGCCGGACCGGATCCCGCCGGCCGCGCGCCGGCCTCCTTCCGCCGGCTGCGCACGGCCGTGACCGCGCTCTTCGCGTTCGACGGCGCGGTGTTCGGCAGCTGGGCCGCCCGGATCCCGGACGTCACCGCCCAGGTCGGCGCCACCCACGCGACGCTGGGCGTCGCACTGCTCTGCGTGTCGCTCGGCGCCCTGGCCAGCATGCAGCTCACCGGTCTGCTCGCCGGCCGCTTCGGCGCCGGTCGGGTCGCGCTCGCCGGCACCGCGGGCGCCGCGCTGGTGGTCCCGCTGCCGGGGCTCGCGACGTCGATCCCGCAGCTCTCCGCCGTCCTGCTGCTGTTCGGCGCGCTGACCGGCATGGTCAACGTCGCCATCAACAGCGCGGGCGTCGCCGTCGAGGCACGGCGGCCCGGGCGGGCCCTGCTGCCCGCGCTGCACGCCGCGTTCAGCCTCGGCGGGCTCGCCGGCGCCGCCGCCGGTGGTGTCGCCTCCACGCTCGGCCCGGTGCTGCCGCACCTCGCGGCCGTCGGTGTCGTCGGTCTCGTGCTCGTCGCCGCGACCCGGTCGACGCTGGCCGGGCTGCGCGACGGTGAGGCCGAGCCGGACACCGACCGTCCGGCGGAGGCGGGCCCACCGCGGCGCGGCCGGGCCCTCGTCGTGCTGCTCGGCCTGATCGCCGGCTGCACCGCCTTCGGCGAGGGTGCGATCACCGACTGGGGTGCCCTGCACCTGCGCGAGACCCTCGGCGCCACGCCGGCGCTGGCCGCCGCCGGCTACTCCTGCTTCTCGCTGGCGATGGCCTGCGGCCGGCTGACCGGTGGTGTGCTGCTGCGCCGGCTTGGCGAGACCCGGCTGCTCGGCGGTGGTGCGCTGCTCGCCGCGGCCGGGATGACCGCCGCGCTGGTGACGTCGTCGCCCGAGCTGGCGTTGGCCGGGTTCGTGCTGGTCGGGCTGGGTCTGGCCAACCTCTTCCCGGTCACGATCGCCCGCGCCGGGGCGCACTCGGGCTCGCGCGGCGTGGCCCTCGCGTCGACCGTCGGCTACAGCGGGCTGCTCGGCGGGCCGCCCGCGATCGGATTCCTCGCGGAGCACGCCGGGCTCCCGGCCGCGCTGGCGTCGGTGCCGCTGCTGGCCGTGGTCGCGACCGGGCTGGCGATCGGCGTCGCCAAGGACAGGCCGCGCCTGCGGCTCCCGAGCCGGCTGCCCGTTCCCGTCCGTCCGGTGCGCGCGGCCGTCGGCCGGGTCGCGCTGGCCACGGCCCGCCCCGTCGACCCGGCCGGTATCGGGATCCTCGCCGCCCGCACGGCCACCGCGGTCGCACGCACCCAGCCGTTGCGCATCGTCCGCACCGCCGGCTCCCGGGTCGCCGTGACCGCCCGGCCCGCGATGCTGCGCGGGAAGGCGATCGTCCACCGGGCCGCCGCGGACCTGCCCGCCCTCACCCCGGCGACGACGACCACGCCGCCGACCCGCGCCCCGGGCGCCCACATCCGCCCCTACCCGGGCCTGGAGCTGCTCGCCTCCTGACAGCCTCGTGGGTGCGGGCGACCGTCCGCACTCACGGGGACAGGCGCTTCCCCAGCCGCCGACGTGCCCTGCCGACCCGCTTCCGCAGCCGTCGGCGGGGCCGGCGCGACGACCGGGCGAGCCGATGGACGGCCGCGCGGATCTCGGGGATCCGCACACTCCCCTCCAGGCGCCGCTGCACGTCCGCCCTCCGCGGCATGACGAGCCGGACACCGACCTTCCCCAGCTTCACCGCGAGGAAGCCGAGGGCGACGCCGATCGGGAGCAGGACCACCGTCAGGCACAACACCAGCCCGACGACCATCAGCAGCGAGGCCAGCACCAGCAGCAGCACCCCGGCCACCGCCCGCAGCGCGCGGATCATCGTCGCTCACCCCAGATGCAGACGCCGCCGCAGCCGGGCACCGCCGCCGCGCACCGAGTCCTCGGCCCGGCGGACGAGCCCCTCGACGCGGGTGCTGCCGGGCACCATGAGCTTCGCCGCCCGGCTGAAGCAGGACAGCCCCAGAACCACGACCGGGATGCCCAGCGGCAGCAACAGGACGGTCGCGCACAACAGGACCCCGACGAGCAGCAGCACCGTCCCGAGCAGGCCCAGCACGATCGCGAGCAGCGCGCGCACCACCGCGGACAGCAGGCCCGTGACGGCCCCGAGCAGACCGGACACCAGGCCGGTGACCCCACGAAGCAGGCCCATCGGCACACCTCCCCCGACTGGCCCCGGGTACCCCGGTCACGCCTGCTCAAACGGTGTTTCGGTGATCACCCTCCGTTCGGCGCCGCCCGCCGACCGCCCGGCTTCTTCTCGTCCCGCGGCGCTTAGCACGGAGCGAGCCCGGGTACCACCGCCGACATGCCGAACTCGAGCATCAAGAACGAGAAGATGTACGAGGAGCTGCGCGACCGCGGCGAGAGCAAGGAGAAGGCCGCCCGGATCGCGAACGCCTCCGCGTCCGAGGGCAAGAAGAAGGTCTCGGCCCGCGGCGGCAAGTCCGGCTCCTACGACGACATGACCAAGGACGAGCTCTACGAGCGCGCCAAGAAGGTCGGCATCGAGGGCCGGTCGGGCATGTCGAAGGACGAGCTGGTCAAGGCCCTGCGCGACCACTGACCCACCTCGGGGCCGCTCGGGTGGCGCCCTCCGGCGAAGCGCACCATCCTGGACGTGAACAACGTTCGGCGCGTTTCGTCGCAGGGCGGACGCGTTCGTCTCCACCACGAGGAGGAGCACCGTGAGCAGCACCGACACATCCGGCGAGGCGCGCGCCGCGGAGGAGCGCGCCGCGCACCGTCTCGGCCTCCTGCACCGGACGGGATCGGTGGTGATCGGGCTCGGCCTGTGGGTGTTCGCGGTGCTGGGGTTCGTGCAGCGCCTGGACTTCTTCTCGACCCAGGGCCAGCCGGTGCTCGGCCTGTCCTCCAACGGCCTGCTCTCCGCGATCTCCGTGGTGTTCGGCGCGATCCTGATCGGCGCCGGGATCCGCGGCGGGCGCCTGTCCTCGACCGTGCAGGTCGTGGTCGGCGCGCTGTTCCTGCTCTCCGGCATCGTGAACGTGCTGGTCCTGAACTCGGACCTCAACCTGCTCGCGTTCCGGATGCCCAACGTGATCTTCAGCCTGGTCGTGGGCGGCATCCTGCTGACGGTCGGGTCCTGGGGCCGGTTCACCGGCCGGCTCCGCGCCGACAGCCCCTACTCGCGCGAGCGCTCGGTCGGCACGTTCGAGGACCCGCAGCTGAGCCCCGAACTCAGCGGCATCGACCTGGAGGGGAGTGCGGCCGAGGCCGCCGCGGCCCGCGAGCTGGCCGAGGCGGAGCGGGCGGTCGCGGAGCACCGCGCACGGCCCGAGGTGGTGGCCGAGGTGCGCGCGCTGGCCGGCGTGCGCCGGCCCGAGGACCGCATCCACGCGTGGCAGCAGCGGCACCCGGGGGGCGCTGCCCCCTCCTGAGGATTCCCGGCGCCGTCGCGGCCCAGCGGTACCCCGACGACGCCGGACGCCCGCCCGCCGCCGGACGAGAGCCCTCCGGCGGCGGGCGGGGAAACCCCGTCAGGCGCGCGGCACGATCGGCGGCCGCCGGTGCGCCCGCACCTCCGGCGGCTCCGCCGCGTACCGCTCCACCTGCACCGTCGTGAGCTGCCCGGTGCAGGCCTGCGCCAGCCGCGAGGTCCCGACGTCCCGGGTCAGCACGTTCGGGTTGCCGTGCACGCAGGTCGGGTCGTCGGCCGAGGCGGGCGTGTACCAGGCCCCGGTCGGCAGCTGCACCACGCCGGTCCGCACCTCGTCCGTGACCCGGGCCGCCGCCAGGCAGGCGCCGCGCGCGTTGACCAGCCGGACGACGTCGCCGTCGGAGATCCCCCGCGGCGCGGCGTCGGCGGGGTGGATCCGTACGACCTCCCGCCCGCCGACCTTCCCCGCCGCGCTGGTGGCACCGAAGTCGAGCTGGCTGTGCAGCCGGGTCGACGGCTGGTTGGACACGAGCCAGAGCGGTTGCTCCGGGGTCGGCGGCTCGGTCGGTGGGAGCCACTGCGGGTGGCCCGGGCAGTCGTCGTAGCCGAACGACGCGATCCGCTGCGAGGCGAGCTGGATCCGCCCGGACTCCGTCGGCAGGCGGCCGGTGCCCGCGCGGAACGCGGCGAGCAGGCCGCCGTCGTCCGCCCCGGGTGGGAGCTCGTGCTCCCCCGCCGCCCAGAACTCGTCGAAGGTCGGTGCGGGGAAGCCTTTGTCCGCCAACGCCTTCTCGGTCCGCTCCCACAGGTGCGCGAGCCACTCGCGGGTCGTCCGGCCCTCCGTGAAGCGCGGGCCGAACCCGAGCCGTCCGGCCAGTGCGGCGAGGATCGCGTGGTCGTCCCGGGCCTCCCCGTACGGCTCCGCGACCTGTTTCATGGCGACGACCAGCGGGTCCGTGCCGTGCGCCCCGATGTCCTCGCGTTCGAGCGTGGTCGTGGCCGGCAGGACGACGTCGGCGTGCCGCGCCGTGGCCGTCCACACCGACTCGTGGACGACGAAGGTGTCCACCCGGCCCAGCGCCCGGCGCAGCCGCGCGAGGTCCTGGTGGTGGTGGAACGGGTTGCCGCCGCACCAGTACATCAGCCGGATGTCGGGGTAGGTCCGGTCCTCGCCGTTGTACGAGTAGCGCTCGCCGGGGTGCAGCAGCATGTCCGCCACGCGCGCCACGGGGATGTAGCTGCGCACCGGGTTCGGCCGCCGCGAGAGCGTCGGCACCGGGACCGCGTTGCGCGGCCGGCCGTAGTGCCCCAGCGACCCGAGCCCGTAGACGAAGCCGCCGCCGGGCAGCCCGATCTGGCCGAGCATCGCGGCCAGCGCGAGCCCCGCCCACACCGGCTGCTCGCCGTGCTCGGCACGCTGCAGGGACTGCGAGACGGTGATCAGTGTCCGTCCTGCGGCGAGCCGGCGGGCCAGTGCCCGGATCTCCTCGGCGTCGATCCCGCAGATCCCCGCCGCCCACTCGGCGTCGCGCCCGCGCAGGGAGCGCTCGTACTCCGGCCAGCCCGCGCAGTGCGTGGCGAGGAACTCGCGGTCGTGCAGGCCCTCGGCGAGCAGGGTGTGCGCCAGGCCGGTCATCAACGCGGCGTCGGTGCCGGGCTCCGGGGCGAGCCAACGGGCGTCGAGCTCGTCGGGCAGGTCCTGCCGCAGCGGGCTGACCAGCACGAACCGGGCCCCCCGCCGGTGCGCCGCCCGCATCGCGTCGCGCTCGACGTGCCGGCTCACCCCGCCCGCGGCGACCGTCGAGTTCTTCAGCGCCATCCCGCCGAAAGCCAGCACGGTGTCGGTGTGCGCGGCGATCTGGTCCCAGGTCACCACCGAGCGGGTCACCGCGTCGAAGGGGCCCAGGACGTGCGGGAGCAGCACCTCCGCCGCTCCGCCCGAGTAGGTGTTGACGGACTGCGTGTAGCCGCCGGCCAGGCCCAGGAACCGGTGGATCTGGCCCTGGGCGTGGTGGAAGCGGCCGGCGCTGGCCCAGCCGTAGGAGCCGCCGTAGACCGCGGTCGGGCCGTGCTCGGCGTGGACCCGGCGGAACTCCGCGGCGAGCCGGTCGAGCACCTCGTCCCAGCCGACCTCGAGGAACTCCTCCCGCCCGCGCCGGTCGGTGGGCCCCGGGCCCTGCTCCCACCAGCCGCGCCGGACCGAGGGGCGGGCCACCCGGACGGGGTTGCGGACGGCGGCGGGGATGTTCTGCAGCACCGGCGACGGGTTCGGGTCGGCCTCGTGCGGTCGGACCTGCAGCTCACCCTCCCGCCACTCGGCCCGGAACACTCCCCAGTGCGCGCTGTGCGGGACCGCCGTCATGTCCCCCATCATGCGGCACGCGCCGCGGCCGACCGGCGCCGATAGGGTCGGCCCATGGCACGGACGCCCCGGCGGCACGATCACGACGCGGGCGGCGACCGCGCCCTCCTCGACGCCAAGGCGGCGCTGCGCGAGGAGGTCTGGACCGCGTTGACCGAGGCGAAGGTCGCGCGCTTCCCCGGCGCCCGCAACCGGATCTCCAACTTCACCGGGGCGGAGAAGGCCGCCGAGCTGCTGCGCTCGTTGCCCGAGTGGGAGAAGGCGCGGGCGGTCAAGTCCAACCCGGACTCCGCGCAGCTGCCGGTCCGCCGGCGCGCCCTCGAGGACGGCAAGACGCTCTACATGGCCGTGCCGAAGCTCGCCGAGGAGGACCCGTTCTTCCTCCTGGACCCGGAGCACCTGGCCGACCCGCCCCGGCGCGCGGTGTCGATCAAGAACGCCACCCGCTCGGCGCGCCGCGTGGCCGTCGACGACCTCGACCCCGTCGACCTCGTCGTGACGGGATGCGTGGCGGTCGGCGAGGACGGTGCCCGGCTGGGCAAGGGCGGCGGGTTCGCCGACCTGGAGTTCGCGCTGGCCGGCGCCGCGGGGCTGATCTCCGACCGGACCGTCGTGGTGACCACGGTGCACGAGCTGCAGGTCCGCCCGGCCGGGGTCGTCCCGACCGCGGCGCACGACGTCCCGGTGGACCTCGTCGTCACCCCGGACCGGGTGATCGACTGCCGGCCGGCGCGGGGCACGCGGCCGACCGGGGAAGTGCGGTGGGAGTCGCTCACCGACGAGAAGATCGCGGCGATCCCGCTGCTGGCGAAGCTGCGGAACCAGGGGCTACGGAACCAGGGAGGTGCCTCGTGACCCGGATCGAGCTGGTCCAGGGCGACATCACGACCCAGGAGGTCGACGCCGTCGTCAACGCGGCGAACTCGGGTCTGCTCGGCGGCGGGGGCGTCGACGGCGCGATCCACCGCGCCGGCGGCCCCGCGATCCTCGCCGAGTGCCGGGAGCTGCGGGCCACGCGCTACCCGGACGGGCTGCCGACCGGCCGGGCGGTGGCCACCACGGCCGGGAACATGCCGGCGCGGTGGGTGATCCACACCGTCGGGCCGGTGTACGCGAAGCGGGAGGACCGCTCGCACCTGCTCGCCTCGGCGTACCGGGAGTCGCTGCGGGTGGCGGACGAGCTCGGCGCGAGGTCCGTCGCCTTCCCGGCGGTGTCCGCCGGGATCTACGGCTGGCCGCTCGCCGACGCCGCCCGCATCGCCGTCACCACCGTGCGCGAGGCGGACACGCAGGTCGAGCTGGCGCGGTTCGTGCTGTTCAGCGCGGAGATCCTGCGCGCGTTCGAGAAGGTCTGAGAGGAGCTCGATGATCACGATCGAGGGGTCGACGCCGTCGGTGGACCCGCAGGCGTGGGTGGCGCCCGGCGCGGTGCTGGCCGGGCGCGTGCGGCTCGGGGCCGAGGCGAGCGTCTGGTACACGTGCGTGCTGCGCGGTGACATGGACTCGATCACGGTCGGCGCCCGCTCCAACATCCAGGACGGCACGGTCGTGCACGCCGACCCCGGGTTCCCCGTGGCGATCGGGTCCGGGGTCAGCGTGGGACACCGGGCGGTGCTGCACGGCTGCACGATCGCGGACGACGTGCTGATCGGCATGGGCGCGGTGGTGCTCAACGGCGCGCGGATCGGCTCCGGCACGATCGTCGCCGCGGGCGCGGTGATCACCCAGGGCGTGGAGATCCCGCCGAACTCGCTGGTCGCGGGCGTGCCGGGCAAGGTGCGCAAGGAGACGGGCGAGGACGAGCGCAAGGGCATCGCCCTCAACGCCGCCGCCTACGTGCACCTCGCCGGCGTCCACCGCACGGCCACCTGACGCGTTATGGAACCATAATGCGCTTTCAGGCCGTCGAAACTCGCATTATGGTTCCATAACGCGCTCTCACCGGCGTCGAATTCGCATTATGGTTCCATAACGCGATTCGAGGGTGGCTCAGTCGAGGACCGACCACTCCCCCCGCGCGACCCGGCCGGCGAGAGTGAGGAGGCCGACGGCGTGGTCGTGCAGGCGCTGCCCGATCTCCTGCGGCGCCTTGCCCGCGCTGGCCCGGGCCCACGTCCCCTCGAGGACGATCCCGAGCTTGAACCCGGCGAGCGCGGTGTACCAGTCGACGTGCACCGGCTCCCGGCCCCCGGCGTCGGCGTAGGCCGCGACCAGCTCCTTGCGCGTCGGCAGCCCGCCGAGTTGCGCGAGCGGGCCGCCGACGTCCATCGCCGTCGGCTCCTGCGGCCAGGTCACCATCAGCCAGCCCAGGTCCAGCAGCGGGTCCCCGACCGTGCACATCTCCCAGTCGACGATCGCCGCGACCTCGGGCTCGGTGCGGGCGAGCAGCACGTTGTTGAGGTGGAAGTCGCCGTGCATCACGCCCGGCGGGGCGTCGGGCGGGCGCTGCTCCTCCAGCCACCGCGCGACCAGCTCGACGTCCGGTAGCCCGCCCGGCTCCCAGTCCGGGAACTCGCGGTAACCCTCGAGGTGGCGCAGCCACTGCGGCACCTGCTTCTCCAGGAAGCTGCCGGGCTTGCGCAGCACGTCGAGCCCCTGGGCGGTGGGGTCGAGCGCCCCGAGCCTGGATAGCGCGCGGGCCATGGCCAGACCCTGACCGTGCCGCAGCTCGGCGTCCGCCCGCTGCTCGGGCGTGACCTCCTCGCCGGGGTTGACGCCGTCGATCAGCTCCATCAGGTAGAAGACGACGCCGAGCACCGAGGTGTCCTCGCAGCCGGCGATCAGCCGTGGGTGCGGGACGTCGGTACCCGCGAGGCCGCGCAGCACGGTGATCTCCCGCGCGATGGTGCGGTCGCTCGTCGGCCGCGGGTGCTCGGGCGGGCGGCGCAGCACGACGGGCCGGCCGTCGAGCTCGATCCGCAGCACGACGTTCTGGGTCCCGCCGGCCAGCGGCGTGACCTCCCCGATCCGCCCCTCGACGCCCTGGGTGCGCAGCCAGGCGGCCAGCGCGTCGAGGTCGACGGTGTCGACGGCGCTCATCGCTCGTTCCGCTCGGCCCGCAGCCGCCGGGTCTCCTCGGAGGTCCGGGCGCTGAGCAGCCCGGCGGCGGAGTCGACGAGCTGGCTCACGAACAACCGGTGGTCGCGGCGGCCGGGGGCGCGGGCGCGCTGGGCCAGCTCGACGTCGACGAACCGGATCACGTGGAAGCGCCGGTGCAGCACCACGGCGTCGGGGTCGAGCAGCGGTTCCAGCAGCGCCCGCCAGCGCAGGATGCTGCCGCCCTCGACGTCGTAGCCCAGCGGTTCGGTCTGCGGCTCGGGCCGGGTGAGCAGGTCGGCGACGGTGCGCAGGTAGCCGGCGCCGCTCGCGCCCTGGTCGAGCTTGACGGCGCTCGGCCGGACCAGGGCGCCGGCGAGCGCGGCGATCCGGGCGTCGGCGTCGCCGGCGGTGCCCGCGGCGAGGGCGGCCTCGTACTCGTCGAGCAGGGCGTGCCGGGCCGCCTCGATCTCGGGGCGGTGCCGGTCGATCAGCGCCTTGAGCAGGCCGTCGCGGTCGGTGAACCAGTACTGCGCGGCGATGACGTTGCGCGCCCCGGCCGCCCGGCCGATCTCGCGCAGCGACACCGACTCGCTGCCCCGCTCGGCGAAGAGCGCCTCGGCGGCGTCGAGCAGCCGGGAGCGCGTGTCGCCCCGGCCGTCCGTCCTGGTGTCGGTGTCGGTCATGCCGGGGCCCAGGCCATGCCGCCGTCGACCTTGAGGATCGCCCCGGTGGTGAAGCTGGAGTCGGGGCTGGTGAGGTAGCGCACGGCCCCGACGATCTCGTCCGCCTCGCCGATCCGGCCGAGCGCGGCCGTCTCCCCCTTGGCGAACATCTCCTCGTCCCACGCCTTGCTGATGTCCGTGCGGAACATGCCGGGCATCACGCCGTTGACCCGCACCGTCGGGCCGAAGGCGCGGGCCAGGCCGAGGGTCATCGCGTTGAGCCCGGCCTTCGCGGTGGCGTAGGGGAGCTCGCCGGGCGCCGGCTGGACGGCGGCGATGCTGCTGACGTTGACGATCTGCCCGCCCTCGCCCTTCTGCATCGCCTCGCCCGCACGCACCGCGAGCCGGAACGGACCCTTGAGGTTCACGCCGATCACCTTGTCGAACAGGTCCTCGCCCACCTCGCCGAGGGACGGGTACAGCGGCGACATGCCGGCGTTGTTCACCAGGACGTCGATCCGGCCGAACTCGTCGAGCACGTGGTCCATCAGGGCGTCGCAGTCCGCCCAGCGTCCGACGTGACAGGCGACCCCGAGGGCCTGCACCTCGAACTCGTCGCGGAGCTCGGCGGCGAGGGCCTCGCAGGCCTCCGCCTTCCGGCTGGCCACGACCACCCGGTGGCCACGGCGCGCGAGATCCCGGCAGATCTCGCGCCCCATGCCCCGGCTGCCCCCGGTCACGACAGCGACCTTGCTGTCCATCGGCGTCCTCCGTTCATGCGCCTGCATCACCGAACGGGAAGCCTAGCCGGTGATCAGCGCGTGGAACCCCGTTCGCGCCATTCCTCGTCCTCGCGGTCGGCCTGCTCGGTCCGCTCGCGGGCGATCTCGAGCGCCCGGGCGGCCGTCTCCTTGTCCGGGTACGGGCCGAGGCGGTCGGCAGCCCGGCAGCCCTCCGGACCTTCCACGGTGTGGTGCTTGAGGCAGAAGAACCATTGCTGCTCGCTCATGGAGGTGAGCGTGTCAGGTCTCGTCCGATCACGCTCGTACATGCCTTGCTAGTTATATAACCGTCGCGGTACATTGACGTGGTGCTGCCGTTCGCCGTTCTCGCCGAACCCACGCGGCGCCGGATCCTCGACCTGCTGCGGGAGCGCCCGCGCCTGGTCGGCGAGATCGGCGCCGAGCTGGGCCTGAGCCAGCCGGGCACGTCCAAGCACCTGCGGGTGCTGCGCGAGGCCGGGCTGGTCGAGGTGCAACCGGACGCGCAACGGCGCCGGTACGCGCTGCGGGCCGAGCCGCTCGCCGAGCTCGACGCCTGGCTCGCCCCCTACCGCCGCTTCTGGAACCGCCGGTTCGACGCCCTCGAACGAGAGCTCGACCGCATGCCCGACGAGGAGGGCCCGTGACCCCCGACAGCCTCACCCTGCGCGACGGCCGCACCGTGCTCCGCCTGGAGCGGCCGCTCCCCCACCCGCCGGAGAAGGTGTGGCGCGCCCTGACCACCCCGGAACACCTCGCGCAGTGGTTCCCGTCGACCGTGCGGCTCGACCTCCGGCAGGGCGGCGAGATCGTGTTCGACGACGGCGCCACAGGCGGCGTCGTCACCGACCTGGACCCGCCGCGCCTGTTCGCCTTCAGCTGGGGCGACGCGGACCACCTGCGCTGGGAGGTCCACCCGGCCGACGGCGGGTCGCTGCTGGTCCTGCACCACGCCTTCACCGACCGCCACGGCGCCGCCAGCTTCGCGACGGGCTGGTCCGCCTGCATCGAGGGCCTCTCCCAGGTGCTCGCCGGGCAGGACCCGGCACCGACGGTCGACATGACGGCGCGGCACGAGGGGTACGTGCGGGAGTTCGCCCTCGACGAGCCCGTGGTCGACGGCGACACGGTCCGGGTCGAACGGCAGCTCACCGCCCCGGCCGACGCCGCGCAACCGCTGTTGAAGCCGGCCGTCCTCGCCGGCGGGACCGTGCACTGGGAGCTGGTCGAGGGCACGGGCCACGGCGCCCGGCTCGTCGCGGTCGCGACGGGCCCCTTCGACGTCCCGGTCGCGGACGCCGCCGGGGCACTGCGCGCGAGGGTGCAGGAGATCGCCGCCGAACTCGCGGCCACCCCCGCCACCCGGTGAGCGAACGGCGTTCTCGCTCACCAGGCATGAGCGAGAGCGCCGTTCGTGCAATTCGGCGTGATCGTGAGCGTTGCTAACAGCTCTGAGTGCGAGCTATCGTCGGTGGTGTGACCGCACCCACCACCACCTCCGACGACGTCCTGCGCGTCGTCGTCGGGATGCGGCGCGTGCTCCGCCGGCGCCTGCGCGCCCGGTTCGGGCAGCCGCCGCTGCGCGGGGCCCAGGCGGAGCTGCTGCAGCAGGTCGACGCCGAGCCCGGGATCGGGGTGGCCGCCGCCGCGCGCGCTCTCCACCTCGCCGGCAACTCGGTGAGCACGCTCGTCAACCAGCTGGTCGATGACGGGCTGCTCCGCCGCGAGCCCGACCCCGCCGACCGCCGCGCCGTCCGGCTCTTCCTCACGCCCGCGGCCGTCGAGCGCCTGGCGCTGCGCCGCGCCGCCCGCCGCGAGCTGCTCGACGACGCCCTCGCCCGGCTCGACGCCGGCGACCGGGCCGCGATCACCGCCGCACTGCCGGCCCTGGAGCTCCTCCTCGCGACGCTCGAGGGCCCGTCCGACCGGGAGGCACCGTGACCGGCCCGGCGACCCGCTCCGATCCGCCCGCCGTCCGTTGCACCGGGCTGCGCCAGGCCTTCGGCGACACCGTCGCGGTCGACGGCCTCGACCTCGAGGTCCACCGCGGCGAGGTCTTCGGCCTGCTCGGCCCCAACGGCGCCGGCAAGACCACCACGATCCGCTCGATCACCACCCTGCTGCCCGCCCCGCCCGGCACGGTCACCGTGCTCGGTCGCGACGTCGCGCGGCAGAAGACCCAGGTCCGGCGGCTGATCGGGTACGTCCCGCAGCAGCTGTCCGCGGACGGCACGCTCACCGGCCGGGAGAACGTCATGCTGTTCGCCCGGCTGTACGACGTCCCGCGCCGCGCGCGGAAGGACCAGGTCGAGGGCGTGCTCGAGGCGATGGACCTGGTCGAGGCCGCGGACCGGCCCGTCAAGACCTACTCCGGCGGCATGGTGCGTCGGCTCGAGCTGGCGCAGGCCCTGGTCAGCGCACCGCAGCTCCTGGTGCTCGACGAGCCGACGGTCGGCCTGGACCCCGTCGCGCGCGACGGCGTGTGGGAGCGGATCGCGCGCACCCGCGCCGAGACCGGGATGACGGTGCTGGTCACCACGCACGCCATGCAGGAGGCCGACGAGCACTGCGAGCGGATCGCGCTGATGCATCGCGGCCGCATCCGGGCGCTCGGCACCCCCGCCGAGCTCAAGGGCGCGATCGGGGAAGGGCGGGACGGCGGCGCAGCCACGCTCGACGACGTCTTCCGCCACCACACCGGCGACACCCTGACGGAGGACAAGGGAGGGATCCGCGATGTCCGCGCCGCTCGCCGCACCGCCGGCCGCCTGGGCTGACGCCGAACCGGGTCCCGTCGCGCTCGTCCGGACCGCGGTCTCGCGCGTCGCCACGATGTGCCTGGTGGAGCTGCAGAAGCTCCGCCACGACCGGACCGAGCTGGTCACCCGCGCCGTGCAGCCGGCCCTGTGGCTGCTCGTCTTCGGCCAGGTCTTCACCAACATCCACGCGATCCCGACCGGGAACATCCCCTACCTGGACTTCCTCGCGCCGGGCATCCTCGCCCAGTCCGCGCTGTTCATCGCGATCTTCTACGGCATCCAGATCATCTGGGAACGCGACGCCGGGGTGCTGGCCAAGCTGCTGGTCACGCCGACGCCGCGGGTCGCCCTCGTCGCGGCCAAGGCGTTCGCGGCCGGGGTGCGGGCGGTGGCGCAGGCCGTGGTCGTGCTGCTGCTGGCCCTGGTCCTCGGCGTGGCACTGACCGCGAACCCGCTGAAGCTGCTGGGCGTGGTCGTGGCGCTGATGCTCGGCTCGGCCTTCTTCTGCTGCCTGTCGATCACGATCGCGGGGCTGGTGCTGTCCCGGGACCGACTGATGGGCATCGGGCAGGCGATCACGATGCCGCTGTTCTTCGCCTCGAACGCGCTCTACCCCGTGGAGCTGATGCCGACGTGGCTGCAGTGGGTCAACCACGTCAACCCGCTGTCCTAC
Organism: Pseudonocardia halophobica; assembly: GCF_027922425.1. Taxonomy (GTDB): domain Bacteria; phylum Actinomycetota; class Actinomycetes; order Mycobacteriales; family Pseudonocardiaceae; genus Pseudonocardia; species Pseudonocardia halophobica. The sequence goes on from NZ_BSFQ01000054.1 coordinate 31,859, forward strand.
GAGGTGGAGGCGCTCCGCGGGCTGCTGATCGGGACACCGGCGCGGCTGGGCCTCTGCTTCGGCGTGCTCGTCCTCGCGGCCGCGGTGATGATCACCATCGCGAGCGCTCTGCTCCCCCGCCTGACCCGCTGACCCCGTGAGTGGCGATAGTCGCCATAGCGACTATCGCCACTCACAGACGCGGGTGACGACGGTGGCCACCTGCTCGGCGACGACGTCGGCCGGGGCGAGCGGGAGCACGATGTGGCTCACCGTGAGCCGGGCGGCGGTCTCGGCGGCCAGCCCGACGGCGTCGGGGGCGAGCTCGGGCCAGCGGCGGCGTAGGTAGCCCGCGGCCCGTTCGCGCGCGGCCACCACGATCGGCTCGCTGTCCGTGCCGAACAGCTCCGGCGTGCCCTCCTCACCGGTCAACAGCGTCTTGAGCAGCGGGTTGTCCTCGGCCCGCGCCAACGCCCCGCGCACCGCCGCCACCCACGCCGCGTGCAGGTCGGCCTCCCCGGCCAGGGCCTGCTCGATCTCGTCGAGGAACCGCTCGGTCGAGCGCAGGACCAGCGCCGACGCCACGCCGCGGCGGTCGCCGAACTCGTTGTAGAGGGTCTGCCGGCTCACCCCGACCCGCGTGGCCAGGTCGCGCATCGAGAAGGCCCGGAACCCCCGGTCGACGACGAGCTCCTCGGCGACGTCGAGCGCGTCGTCGCGCAGTCCGGCGCGCGCCCGCTGGGCCATCGACCTCGGTTCCATCGCGCCATCGTGGACGTCCACGCCTGATTCGTCAATCCTGTGGACACATCTCGTCACAATGTCTAACGTCGGCGCCGTAGCCGAGGTCGAGGTCGAGGTCGAGGGAGAATCACGTGACGGTGATCGAGCAGGTGCAGCAGGTCGGTGCGGGACTGGGGTCGCTCCCCCGCCGCGCCCGCGAGCGGTTCTCCTCCGTGCTCACCCTGCCCCTGCCCGAGCAGGTCGACCGTGCCCTGCTCGAGCGCTCCGGCGGCGGCGTCGGCACCCCGTTCTCCGCCGCGCCGGAGGGCCTGCGCCCGGTGCCCGGCGACGACGGCCTGCCGCTGCTCGGGCACGCGTTGGCCTACGTCCGGTTCGGCACCGACATGAACCGCCGCCGCAGCGCCCACTACGGCCCGGTCTGGTGGATGCGCACCCCGAACGGCCGCGCGATCGTCGTCGGCGGGGCCGCGGCGACCCGCGAGGTGCTGACCAACCGGGACAAGGCCTTCTCCCAGGAGGGCTGGCGGGTCCTGGTCGACCGGTTCTTCCACCGCGGGCTCATGCTCATGGACTTCGACGAGCACCGCGCCCACCGGCGGATCATGCAGGAGGCGTTCACCGCCGACCGCATCAAGTCCTACGTCGACGAGGCCGTGCCGGTGATCCGCGAGGTCGTGCCGGGCTGGGAGGGCGCGCTGCGGCTCTACCCCACGCTCAAGAGCATGACGCTCGACATCGCCACCCGGGTGTTCATGGACGCCCGCAGCGGGCCGGAGGCCGACGAGATCAACCGGGCGTTCGTCGACTGCGTCCGCGCGGCCAACTCCTTCGTGCGCCACCCGATCCCGGGCTCCCGGTGGCAGAAGGGCCTGCGCGGCCGGGCCGTGCTCGAGAAGTGGTTCCGCGACGCGCTGCCGGCCAAGCGCGCGGGGACGGGCGACGACCTGTTCACCGCCCTCTGCCACGCCGTGACGCCGGAGGGCGAGCGGTTCTCGGACGACGACGTCGTCAACCACATGATCTTCCTGATGATGGCAGCGCACGACACGTCGACCATCGCCACCGCGTCGGCCGCCTACCACCTGGCCCGCAACCCGGAGTGGCAGGAGAAGGCCCGTGCCGAGTCGCTCGCGCTGGGCGACACGCCCCCGGACGTGGCCGCGCTGAAGTCGCTGACCACGCTCGACCTCGTGATCAAGGAGGCGCTCCGGATGGACGCCCCGGTCCCGGTCGTGATGCGCACGGCGGTCAAGGACACCGCGGTCGCCGGCTACCACGTGCCGAAGGGAACCCGGGTCGTCGTCGCGCAGGGGGTCAACCACTACGACCCCGAGTGCTGGACCGAACCGGAGACCTTCGACCCGGACCGCTTCTCCGAGGCGCGTCGCGAGGACCGGTCGGACCGCGACGCGTGGGTCCCGTTCGGCGGCGGCGTGCACAAGTGCATCGGCCTGCACTTCGGCACCTACGAGGTCACCGCGATCCTGCACGAGATGCTGCGGACCCACCGCTGGGAGATCGAGCCCGGCTACACGCTGCGCTGGGACAACACCTCGCTGCCCGTCCCCGTCGGCGGCATTCCCGTGCGGCTGCACCGGCTCTGAGGCCTCGTGAGTGGCGATGGTCGCTCTGGCGACCATCGCCACTCACGGGTAGGCCCCCGCCCGCTTGCGGTCCGCATGATCGGGCCGGTCTCGACGTCGCCGATGTTCGGCAGCGCCCCGATCCGCTCGGTCAGGTAGCGGAAGAGGTCGGCCTCGTCCCGGCAGACCACGGACACCGTGAGGTTGGCCCGGCCGGTGGTCGCCGCGCAGAACGCGACCTCCGGGTGCGCCGCGATCGCCCGGCCCGCCTCGAGCAGGTGCGCGGGCGGCACGGTGAGCCACATCCGGGTGTGCGCGTGGAAGCCGAGCAGCCGGTCGTCGACGTCGAAGTCGAAGAACAGCAGGCCGGCGGCCCGCAGCGCCTCGATCCGGCGCGCGACGGTCGACTCCGACCAGCCGGTGGCCGCGGCCAGCTCCGCGTAGGGCGCGCGCCCGTCCCGGTTGAGCACCCGCAGCAACGGCCGGTCCGCATCCGTGATCCCGGCGGCGGGCTCGGCCCGGAACACCGGCCGCAGGGCGGCGAGCTCGTCCGAGGTGAGCACGTCGACCGCGTGGAAGATGTCCGGCCCGCCGCCGAAGACGTGCAGGATGCTGTGCGCGGTCACGGTCTGGATCTGGGCGGTGCGCTGCAGCCGCTGCAGGATCAGCTCGTCGCGCTCCTCGGCCGACCACGCCTGCACGCTGGCGCTGATCTCGGTGCCCCCGGACAGCAGCTGCACCCAGCGGGTGTCCTCGCGGCGGGCGAGCGCCTGCGCCACCTCCTCGGCGCTGCCCGGCCGGCAGCGCATCCGGATGATCCACTGCGCGCCGCCGAGGCCCGCCCCGCCGACGGCGCCGACGAGCCGCACCCGGTCCGCCTCCCGCATCCGGGCCCAGCGCCGCGCGACCGTCCGGTCCGACACCCCGAGGACCTCGCCGACGTCGAGGGGCACGTCTCCGCCCCGGGGCTGGTCGAGGCCGTCGTCGCGGGGCAGGCGCCGCGGGTCGACGAGGTCCGCGAGGCCGTCGCCGCCGGGCTGCACGCGGGCTACCTGGTCGCCGGCGCGGCCGGGGTGCTCGGCGGGCTGCTGGTGCTGTGGCTCGTGCGCCCGGCAGCCCGCGCCCACGCCCCGGAGGCGGTCCCGGCGGCCGCGAGGGCGCGCGGATAGCCTGCCGTGCATGAACGAGGGCCGGGAGGAGCGCGCGTCCGGTGCGGCGGAGACGGGGGCCGGGCTGGCGGGCTCGCCCTTCCGCGTGGACCGCGACCGGATCGCGGCATCGCCCTTCTTCGCCCGCCTCGCCGGCGTCACGCAGGTGGTGAGCCCGAACGGGGCCGGACTGCTGCTGCACAACCGGCTCACGCACTCGTTGCAGGTCGCGCAGGTCGCCCGAGCGATCGCCGAGCGGCTCGGCGAGGAGTCCGGGCCGGTCGTCGAGAAGCTCGGCGGGTGCGACCCGGACGTCGTCGAGGCCGCCGCGCTGGCCCACGACCTCGGCCATCCGCCCTTCGGGCACCTCGGCGAGCAGGTGCTCGACCGGCTCGCCCGAGAGCGGCTCGGCCTCGCCGACGGTTTCGAGGGCAACGCGCAGAGCTTCCGGATCATCACCACGATCGACCTGCACGGACCCGGGCGCACCGGCCTCGGCCTGACGGCGGCGGTGCGCGCCGCCGTCCTCAAGTACCCGTGGGCGCGCCGCGGGTACCCGGACCCGCACCCGAGCGAGGCGGAGCTGCCGCCCCGCGGCGGCGGCCCGCTGCCCGGCGTGCCCGACTCCGGCTCGGCCAAGTTCTCCGCCTACGTGACCGAGCTCGGCGAGCTGCGGACCGCGCGGGCACCGTTCCCGGTGACGCCGTGGCAGCAGACGGTCGAGGCCGCGGTGATGGACACGGCCGACGACATCGCCTACGCCATCCACGACGTCGAGGACTTCCACCGGGTCGGCGTGCTCCAGCAGGCCGGGGTGGCCTCCGAGCTGCGCGGGTGGGAGCGGTCGGCCGAGCCGGGCCCGACCGCGGGGCCCGGTGCCGCGCTGGAGCGCCTGCGCCGCAGGCTCGCCGAGCGCGACGACTGGGTCTACTCCGACGACGCCTTCGCCGCCGCCGTGTCCCGGGTCCGGGCGGAACTGGTCGACGGCCTGCTCGCCGTGCCCTTCGACGGCTCGATGGCCGCCGAACGGGCGGTCGCCGAGTTCTCGGCGCGCTGGACCTCCCGGCTCGTCGGCGGCATCCGGGTGCTGGAGGAGCCGCCGGTCCGCGCGGCGCACGTGGCGCTCGGCGAGGCGCAGTGGCACGAGGTGGCGGTGCTGAAGTTCGTGCACCAGCAGTTCGTGCTGCGCCGCGCGGACCTGGCCTCGCACCAGCGCGGCCAGGCCACCGTCGTCACGGGGCTGGTCGGGGCGCTGCACGACTGGCTCGCCGACGGCCGGGCGGGCGGGGCCGTCAGCGCTGCGCCCGGCCTCCCGCCGCGGCTGCACGACCTCGTCGAGCTGGCCCGCGGCGAGTTCTCCGCGCTCGCGGAGGAGGGCGTGGTGAGGGCGGCGCAGGTCGGCGACCTCGCCCGCGGCCGGGCGGTGATCGACTACGTCGCCTCCCTCACGGACGCGCAGGCCGGCGCGCTGCTCGACGTCCTCACCGGACGCTCCGCCCGCCTCTGGACCGACGCCATGGCCCTCTGAGATGTCATGGCCCTACCCCGGGCCGCCTCGAGGGATGAGAATCTGGACGGGGTCGGCTGTGCTCGTTCGTGCTTGGTGCGTGCGAACCCGTCTCTGAGACTGACGCCTGGGGCCTTCCCGGCACCTCAACTGTTGATCTCGTACA
>NZ_BSFQ01000055.1 GCF_027922425.1 Pseudonocardia halophobica
CTCGTCTGGGCGCTGCTCCGTGACAACCGCCGCTTCACCACCGAGGCACCGGCCCCCGCAGCCAACGCGGCTTGACACGGTCATTGAAACTCCTCGTGAGGGGGTCGAACCGCGGCCCTCGTCGACGAGGCCCGGCCGGCTCCTGACACCCCGCACTACCGGCGCACGTCCACCCGTGGATGCACCGCGGTTGAAGAAAGTCTGGCGCGATTTGTCGCGGATGCTTCCGGTGCGAGCCAGCCCCTGGACGGCCGGCGCCGGGCAGGAGCTACGGGGGCAACATCTCGACGCTCCACCGGCGGAAGTGCAGGAGGGCGTACCCGTTCGCCGAACGCAGGATCTTCACGACCTGCGCCTGCTGCCCGTCGCCGCGCACCGGCACGTAGATCACGTGGTGTCCGGCGTTGAGCGCGCGTTCATGGACCTGGAGCGCCTCGCCCTCGAACACTCCCCGCTGGAGGAACCGCACGAACCGAGCGCCCGGCCCATGCCTGGTGCCGGCGGGATCCAACAGGCGCGCCCCCTCCGGCCCGCTGAGCACGTTCACCTTCGTCACGTCCAGCCCCGCCTGTCTTAGGCCGTCGATTGCAGCCTGGACGTCTGCGTCGTCGTCGAGGACCGCCACGACTCGGCGCTGCGGGTAGAGGTAGAAGCGCCGCTCGTTACGACGGGGCTGGCTCATCGACGGCCTCCTTCTTCCCGGCGGGGTAGCGCGGTGCGCCCCGGTCGATCACCGCCAACCTCAGCGGTCGTCGCTGGTAGCAGCGGCCCGTTCGACAGCGCGTCTGTCCGATGGGCCCGCTCGTCGACGTGGCCCGGTCGGCCCCGGCAGCTCCTTGCTCGACCACCGAGACCTCGAAGCCGGAGGGTTCCGGACCCCTCGAACCCTCGTGAGCCCAGGATGGCCGGGTGTCCTGAGACATGGACGGGTCTTCGGCCCTCTTTGTCTCAGCCGACGGGCGCGAACTACAACATCAACATCCCGATGCCGGTCGGCTGCAACGACGGCGCCTACCAGTACGCCGCCCGCACGGTGATCGGGCCGGCGCCGGAGGCGTTCGCGCCCGAGCTGATCCTGGTCGCGTCGGGCTTCGACCCGAACGCCATGGACCCGCTGGCCCGCCAGCTCGTCACGACCCGAGGGTTCATCACCCCCACCCGAGACGGTGATGGAGGCCGCGGCCCGCTCAGCGGGCGGCGGCTCGTGCTGGTGCACGACGGCGGCTACAGCCCGGTCTACGTGCCGTTCTGCGGCCTGGCGACGATCGAGACCCTCGCCGGGATGCACGTGCTCGACGACGGCATCCTCCCGGTCGTCGGCGGGATGGGCGGACACGACCTGGAGCCGCACCAGAAGGCGCTCGCCGATCCCGAACGCCACCAGCGAGCTACGGGGACGGCCGGGGCGTCGAGGAGATGGGCGTAACTCCATGTAGCCCCCGGCCTCGAGGTGAGCGCTGATCCCGTGAGCACGCGGTCGTGGCGTTCAGCGGGTAGGCGAGCACCGACCGCTACGACGGAGGCGTACAGGCCACTCGAATGGGTAATCGACTACGGCGCGTCGCCGCACGGTGGCCCCTGCCGAAGGAGAGACGATGGGTACCACAGAATACGTGTTCTACCTCATCGCCGCGGTCTTGCTGACGGTGGCGGTCGGGCAGGTGCTACTCCGTCGGGGCCAACCCTTCCTGGAGGAGGTGTTCCAGAGCAACGAAGCCGCTCACTCGATCAACATCTTGCTCTCGGTGCTCTTCCACCTGCTCACCCTCGGCGTCCTGGCCCTCCTCTCGACGATCGACGTGCCGATCGTCACCCAGTTCGGCATCGCGCTGATTGTCGTCGGGATCGCATACGGCATCTCGATGCTGGTGCTGCTGCGGATCCGCGAGCGGCGGCGCCAGGATCAGCTCTTCGAGCGGCGGGCCGAGCAGCGCCAACGCAGCCAGAACCCGACGCCGGTGGACCGGAGCCGCACGGCTCCGCCGTCGAACTGATACGGCGTCTTTGTTGTCATGGGGGCAGGGGCCCTGTTCGACGCGTCTGTGGCCCCACGGTCGCCGAGGCGTCCGATGCGCCGCTCACGAGGCTGCTGCTGGCGGGGTGCTCATCCGCGTGCGAGGTTCGCCCCGGCCATTCGCTTCAGGCTCGCCCGATCCACCTTCCCGGTGGCTGTGCGCGGCATCTCGTCGAGAACAACTATCTCCTCGGGCGCCTTGTAGCCGACCCTCGCGCGCGCGAACCGGATCAGCTCCTGGCTGGTCGGACGCTCGGGCCCTTCGGTGAGGGTTATGTAGGCACGGACATTCTCACCGTGGACACGGTCGTAAATGCCGATCACCCCGGCGGTCGCAACGCTCGTGTGCTCGAGCAGCGCGTTCTCGACATCCTGAGGAGAGATGTTCGAGCCGTCGTGGACGATGATCTGCTTCTTGCGCCCGCAGAAGAAGAAGTAGCCCTCCTCGTCGACTCGCATCACATCGCCTGAGTCGAGCCATCCGTTGCTGAAGGCCGCCTCGGTCGCGCCTCGATCGTCCCAGTAGCCGACGGTGGCCGCGGGGGTCTTGATCCAGAGGCGGCCTTCGCTTCCCGCCGGCAGCTCGTCGCCGTCATCGTTCCGTATCGAAAGCGAGACCGCGGGAACCACCTGCCCGACCGAACCGGGCTTGATGAGGCCTGACGGCGGGCTCACCGTCGCCAGTCCCACTTCCGTCATCCCGTAGGCCTCGTCGATCACGAGCCCGCTCAGCGCGGTGAATTCCCGTTCCAGCTCCGCGCTGACGGTGTCGCCCGCGGCGCGGCAAAGTCGCAGCGAGGCGAAATCGTCGTGTCGGGCGCCGTGGTCCCGAATCAGCGCGAACAGCGCCGAAGGAAGCATCGACAGAACCGTCGGGCGGTCTTTGCGAAGTAGCGGGAGCAACGCGTCCCCGTCGAACGTCTGGGCCACGATCACGCCAGCGCCCACGCTCAGCGCGGCGAAGGAGAGGTAGAAGGCACCAAGATGCGACAGCGACGAGCCTGGGAGAAGCAGATCGTCCGGGGTGAGCTCAAGCGCGGCCGTCAGGATCGCAAGCATCCAGCCGAGCGTCTCGTGAGTATGCGTGACCCCCTTCGGACGCCCGGTGCTTCCCGAGGTGAAGAAGATCACGGCAGGCGCCGCCGGAGAAGGAGGCGGCAGAGGCGAAGACCAGGCCTCCCCCTCGATCAGCTTGTCGAAGGCTGGGCCCGCTCCCCGCCGACCGCCGTAGCTGATTGTGCCCAATGGCAGCTGCGGGGCGAGCCGGCTTGCGGCGAGGTCCTCCTCCCGCTCGGCGTGCGCGAGCAGGGCACGGGCTTTGCTGACCGCGAGGGCGTGATCGATCTCCGGGGCCATGTAGCGATAATTGAGGGGCGTCGCGACCAACCCTGCCTTGAAACAGGCGAGATAGTGAACGATGAGCGCAGGACGATTCGGCATCAGCGAAGCGACCCGATCGCCCGGGTTCAGCCCCATGCCCAGCAGTCCGGCCGCCAAGCGATCGCTGAGGTCATCGAGCGTGCGCCACGTCCAGCGCGCATCCGCAGAGATCAGCGCGAGCCCGGCCGGATCAGCACTGAGGCCAGCGCGGAGCAGACCGCACGGGCTCACCGGTCCCCCCAACGCCCTTCCGGCATACTCGGCCACGCTGCCACCCCCGTGAGCGAGATCAACATCACCGCAAGTGGGGACGAGGAACCGCGTGCGGAATGAGGTTGATTGCAACGGCCGGCACGATACGGGCCGTTCAGCCAGCGCATCCCCGTCTGCTTCGGCACTTGATGGTGCCGTACGCCGCTGAGTTCCCGCAACGGGTGTTCCCGGGCTAGTGCCGCGGCGATCACGCGGGCGCACCGAGCCTCGCCGAGATCGAGGGGCGTACCCGTCCCATGGTCGAACTCGACGAGCGGCCCCGATTCTTCGTCAGGAAGGATAGTTGAGTCGGCTCTGCTCGCGGAGGCGGCGAAGCAGCTGTACAACGAATATCAGGCGTGGAGTGCGCAGTTGTCTGGTGGTCGATTTCCCTGTTCAGGGAACACCCTTTCTGCAAGGGCCTCACGACAGCTGCCGGTTCAACGAGAGCCCCGGGGTGATCGCTCAACGATTGGGCGGGATTGCAGCAGACGCGGCTCCGTCGGTCGCCGGACCATGGCAGCAGGGAGCCAACATGGTGAACCAGTGCCGCTGGAGGCAGTGGATTTTGACGTGTTCGACGGGTCCGCTCGTACTGTCCAGCCTGAACTCGTCGATGATCTCAGCGGGCTGCCCGCACTCCGGGCACTCGACAAGTTTTATCTGGTCGTCGGGGAACATGATCTCGATCGCCGTTCTTCTCGGTCAATACCTGTCGACCTTAATTTCATGGTTTCAGGCTTCCAGGACCCCTGGCCAAAGATTGACGTAAAGTGCCGGTGTGAATCGGCGCGAATCCCCGCACGAGCGCATTGAGGCGCTTCGTCGGCGCGGATGGAGATCCGGGCCGGAGCTTACCCGACGCCGGCCGTTCAGCTACGTCTCGACTGAACACCACTCGTTTGATGTTGAGCAGATGGGTGTAGGTGATGTTGTCTGTCGTCGACGTGCCGGCCCACGTTCCGCATCCCAACGTGAGGGAGGGCGGCAGCGCGTTGCCGATTCCGATGCACCCCTGCGCCGAGGCCGAGTTCACGATGATGCGGCTCGCGGAAATTTGATCTCCGAAGCGGCGCGCCAGACTCTCGGATTGCGTGTGAATGACTGCGGTGTGCCCGATTCCGTTCCGGGCGAGCAGCTTCTGACAGAGCGCGATGCCGGCTGCCGCTCCTTCGGTGTCGAACATCGACAGTACGGGGGCCAGCTTCTCGAGCCCCCACGGCCCACGAGCGGCGGCGATCGGTAGCGGAGCAACGAGGAGTCGGACGCTTGTGTCCCTGGGAATTCCCGTGGCTGCCAGAATCTCGGGGGCCGACTGCCCGACGAGGTCTCGGTGGAGGCGTCCGGTCGAGAGATCGAAGGCGCGAGCAGTGAATGCTGCGGTTTCCGCGGAGCTCAGCACGGCCGCTCCTGCGGCGCGCAACGCTGTGATGAAGGCGGTTCGCACCGCGGTGTCCACCACCAGGTTGTTCTCCGAACCGCAGATGACACCGTTGTCGAAGGCCTTGCTCTCGACAACGGATTTGGCGGCCGCAGCTACATCGGCGTCAGCGCAGATCAATGCGGGGGCGTTGCCGGGGCCGACACCGATGGCCGGCTTGCCCGAGCTGTAGGCTGCCTTGACGAGGCCGGCGCTTCCAGTGGCAAGTATCATCGAAACGCGCGGGTGACGCATGAATCGCATGGTTGTTGCTCGGTTGCAGCGTTCGATGCACTGCAGAAGGCCCACGGGTGCGCCACGGCGCCGCAGGGCATCGCGTATCAATTCCGCTGCATGAACACCTACGTTGTGCGCCCTGTGGTGGCAGCTGAGGATGAGGGCGTTGCGCCCTTTGAGGGCGATCAGCGTCTTGAACGCGATGGTTGCGACCGGATTTGTGACCGGGATGAGCCCGAAGATCACGCCGACCGGGCTGGCGGTCTCGACGATGCCGGTGTGGCGGTCATAGGAGAGGGTACCGGCGGCTGGGCGACCGATAAGGCTACGGCACACCTCGTGGCTCGCGAAGACGTTTTTCGCGGCCTTGTCGTCGGCATTTCCCATCCTTGTTTCGATCACGGTTCGCCGCGCGAGATCCTTTGCGGCCCGGACGATTGTGTCACTGATGTCGATGAGGAGCTCGTCAACGTCACGTTCCTCCCATCCGCGGAACGTCTCTCCTGCCGCCTCCGCCTCTTGTGTGATGCGTTGCACGCGAACCCCAAAAGGGGTTGGTGGGAGTTTGCGCATGACCGGTGGAACCGGAGCGGCATCCGCAGCGGACCCCCTTGAGAAGGCTCGATCGGACACGCCTTCCTGTTGGAGTTTCGCAGCCGGTGAGTCAGCGGAAGCGGCTCCTGCCTCGACGGACTGATCGATCGTGAACATGTTTCCTCCATGACTTGCAGGTCCCGAAGAACCGGTGTGCGTTCGGCGATCACGAGCTGAGTGACAGACGGGTATGACTGGTCGAGGAAATACCGGGCCAGTGGGCGGCGAGCGCGGAGAGAACAGTCGGGTGATCACTGACCTGGCGGTAACCCAGACTCAACATGGCCTTGAGGGCGAGCGCCGCTGACCGCTCATACGTCCGGCGCGATGTGCGAGCGGGTCTTCGTGCCCCAGGCCACGATGAGCTCGCAGGGGCCCTGGAAGCCGTCTGCGCGCTCGAACCGGGAGAGTTCGTCGTGGATCTGTTGCCAGGTCTGGTCGCGTTCGGTGGCGGAGAGGGCGGCGAGCAATTGGTGCAGTGCGCCGGCTGACTCCCGGAGGAAGCGGAGGCAGTCTGTGGCGCGCGGCAACCGGAACGGGGCAGGTACCGCCCGGGCGCCGATGTCGACGAATCCGGCCTGGCGGAGGACCTGCTCGAGCGCGCCGGGTGCGCCGAGGCTGAAGGGTCCGGGTTGGCCGGGTGCCGGCGGGCCGAGCCCGGCACTTCGGCGGGCGATGGAGACCGGGACGGAGAAGAAGCCGTTGCGGTCGGGTGTGGAGAAGACGACGGCGGCGACGCGGCCGCCGGGTCGCAGCGCCCGGTGCATACCGGCCAGGGCGTGCGGCAGGTCGGGTAGGTACATCAGGCCGAGGCGTGAGATGACGGCGTCGAACGCGCCCGGCTCGACGTCGAGCTGTTCGGCGTCGAGGGTGCGGATCTGCACGGTGGTGATCCCGGCGGCGGTGGCCGCGGCTTCGGTGTACCGGAGGATGACCGGGGAGATGTCGGTGGCCAGCACCCGACCGGACGGACCGGCCCGGCGCGCCGCGGCCAGCGACTGGCCGCCGGCGCCGGCGGCGACGTCGAGCACCGCGCTCCCGGTGCCGACGCCCGCGGCGTCGAGCATCAAGGTGGTCGCCTCCCCGAGCCAGTCCTCCAGGGTCGGGCCCCAGCCGTGCCATGCGCCGGCGGCCTGGTCCCACTGCGCGCGGGTGGTGTCCTTGTAGGCGGCCGGGTCGAACGTGATGGTGGTCATCTCGGGTCCTTCGCGTCGATGAAACGGACGACCGTCACTGCGCTGGGAACGGGGACGCGGCCGCTGGAATGCGGCCAGCAGTTGCGCCGGATGGCGCCCGACGCTGCGAGCGGGACGCGACACAATCGCGGGGTGTTGTTCGTCGGCCGGACACACGCGCTGTCGCGGTTGCTCGCCGCGGTCACCGATGCCGCGGACGGTCAGTCACGGCACGTGCTGGTCGCAGGCGAGGCCGGGATGGGCAAGAGCATGCTGGTCGGCGTCGCGGTCGCGCGCGCTGGGCTATCCCTCGGCTGGGGCACGTGCGCCGAGGCCGGGCGGACTCCGGCGTTCTGGCCGTGGAGCGCGGCCCTGCGCCGGCTGCTCGCCGATGTCGAGCCGGCCACCGCTGCGGAGCTGACGCGCACCGACCGGGCCGAGCTGACCCGGCTGCTCCCGGAGCTCGCTTCGCCGGGTGCCGCGGTCGATCCGGAGGAGCCTGCCGACACCGACGCGGCGCGGCTGCGCCTGTTCGACGCCGTCGCCGGCCTGCTGGAGCGGCTGGCCTGCGAGCGCCCGGCGCTCGTGGTGCTCGACGACCTGCAGTGGGCCGACGAGTCGTCGCTGGACCTGCTGGAGTTCGTCACCCAACCGGTCCGGCCGGTCCCGCTGGTGGTCGTCGGCATGTACCGGCACGACGAGCTGTCCGACCAGGCCGCCCGCTCCCTGGCGCGGACCGCGGTCCGCGGGGAGTGCCTGCAGCTGCACGGGCTGTCGCCGGGGGAGGTGTTCGACCTCGTCGCCGGCGCCGTGGGTGCCGACGCGGCCGAGCGGTGGGCCGTCGAGGTGCACCGGCGCACGGACGGCCATCCGTTCCTCGCCCGCCAGCTCGCCGAGCTGCTGGCCGATCCGGTCCAGCCGGCGGGTGTCGTGCCGGCGGCCGCGCAGGACCTCGTCGCACGACGCATGAATCGGCTCGCCCCGGCGTGCCGGGAGCTGATCGAGGCGGCCGCGGTCGCCGGGGGCGAGGTGAGCCCCGACGTGCTCGGCGAGGTCTCAGGTGTCGACGTGGTGACGGTCGCGGCGCTGGTCGCCGAGGCCGCGCACGCGGGTGTGCTCGTCGCCAATGCCGGGGCCGGCCCGGCCCTGTTCGCACACGACCTGTTCCGGGAGTCGATCTACCTTCGGCTCGCGGCTCCGCAGCGGATGGCCCTGCACCAGCGGGTCACCGATGCGCTCGAGCACCGTCACGCCCGCGGCGGCGCGGTCGAGCCCGCCGAGCTGGCCCGGCACAGCGCGGCGGCCGTGCCGCTGGGCAGTCCGGAGCGCGCCGTCCGGTGGGCTCGAGCGGCGGCCGGAGCCGAGCGGGACCGTCTGGCGTTCGCCGAGGCGGCCGGTCACCTGGCCCGCGCTCGTCAGGCGATCGAGGACGCCGGTGACGCCTCGGCCTGCGGCTCGCTGGTCGACCTGCTCGTGGAGGAGGCGGACGCCCGAGCCCGGGCCGGTGACCCGTCCGGGGCCCGGGCCCGGTTGGAGGACGCGGGCCGCCGGGCCGCGGCGCTGCAGGACGCCGAGCGACTTGGGCGGGTCGCCCTGGGCGTGCAACGGCTCGGCGCCCGGTTCGCGATGCGCCGGGACGCGGTCATCGGCCGGCTCGAGGCGGCCCGTCGTGAGTTGGGCGAGTCCGGCACCGTTCTGGAGGCGCAGCTGGCGGCGAGCCTGGCCCGCGAACTGGCGCACTCCGTCCCGGAGGACAGGGCACGGGCGCAGCCGCTGTCGGAAAGGGCCGTCGCACTGGCTCGCCGGCACGACGACCCGGCGACCCTCGCCGCGTGCCTGCTCGCCCACCACGACGTGCTGTGGACGCCCGGTCGCAGTGCCGAGCGGATCGCTCTGGGTCGGGAGATCGCCGACCTGGCCGCACGCACCGGTGACCGGGAGCGGCAGGCCGAAGGCCGCCTGCTCGCCGCCACCGCCCTGCTGGAGGAAGGCTCCGCGGCGTTCCGCGCCGCGTTGACCGAGTACCTCCACCTCGCCGAGGGTTTCGGCCAGCCTCGCCACGACTACCTGGCGCTGACCCGCCGCGGCGCGCTCGCGCTCGTCGACGGCCGCCTGGACGAGGCCGAGAAGCTGATCGACGAGGCGGGTGCGCTGGGGGAGCGGATCGGCGAGCCGGACACCGAGAACGTCCGGACCGGTCAGCTGGCGGAGCTGGCCCGGGCGCGTGGCGAGCGGGACCGGTTGCGCACCGTTGCCGCGGCTGCGATCCGGTGCTGGGTCGGGGTCCCCTCGCACGCACACGCCGTTGCCGCCGGTCTGCTCGCCCGCGCGGGTGGACCCGAGGACCTCGACGCCGCGCGACGCGCCCTGGACACCGTGATCGCGCTCGACACCTGGCGCGAGGATCGCTCCTACCTGTGGTCGCTGTTCATCGGCGGGATGGTGAGCGCCGCGGTCCGCCTCGACGATGAGCATCTGTGCGCGCAGCTGCTCACCGAGCTGCAACCCCACACCGGCACCTGCGGCGTCGGCGGATCGCTGGTGTGCTTCGTCGGCAGCAACGCGCACTGGGCGGGCCTCGCCGCCCGCGCGCTGGGTCGCACCGAGGAGGCTCATCGCCGGCTCGAGGAGGCACTGGTGGTGCACCGCCGCCTCGGCGCGCGGACCTGGGAGGCGGAAAGCCACCTCGAACTCGCCGCCCTCGGCGCTGCAGGCTCGCATGTCGAGCGTGCCGCCCGACTCGCACGTGAGCTCGGCCTCTCCGGTGTGCTCGACCGGCTCCCGGCCACGCAGAGCGTTGCGCCACCCCAGCGATCGACCGGGCGCGTCGCGGAACTTCGCCGTGACGGCGAGCTGTGGCTGATCCGATACGGAACGGCGACGGCGCACCTGCGGGACTCCAAGGGCCTGGCCGACCTGCACACGCTGCTGTCCCGACCCGGCGCCGACGTGCACGTCCTGGAACTGGCCGGCGCCGGCCGTGCCGAGAGCGACTCGGGAACGGTACTCGACCCCACCGCGCGAGCCGCCTATCGACACCGCCTCACCGAACTCGACCAGGATCTGGCCGACGCCCGCGCCGATCACGACATCGGGCGCGTCCAGCGCCTGGACGACCAACGAGCCGCGCTGATCGCCGAGCTCGGCCGAGCCACCGGTCTCGCCGGACGCCCTCGACGGCTCGGCGCCAGCACCAGCGAACGAGCGCGGAAAACCGTCACCTCCCGGCTCCGCGAGGCGATCCGCCGCATCGAGATGGTCGTGCCCGAGCTCGGTGCGCACCTCGACCGTTCCGTGATCACCGGCGGCATGTGCCGCTACGAACCGACGACCGACGTTGTCTGGCGGCTCTCACGCGACACCGTCTCCGGCCGAGAGTGAGGCCGGCGGCCGCGAGACCTCGCCCCGCCTCGAGCGCCCGGTAGGCCCCCGGGCCTGCGAGCGAGTACGCCCTGACGACACCCACGCAGGTCCTCAGGCGGCGGGACGGTCGGAGGCGTGGGTGGAAGGACGCAGGTCGGGTTGGACAGAGATCCGTCGGCTTCGGCGGCGCGTGGGGATCGGTGCGCCGGATTCGGCCCCGTGCTCGAATCCGCGGTCGCAGCACTCACCTCCTGTCACATACTCCTTGGCGTGGGCCGGGGTCCTGATCCGGCGAAGCGACCAGACGGAGTAGCTGGTGACGGATGAGCAAGCCGCAGTGGGCGAGGAGGACCGTTCCGTACTGACTCGGCCTGCGCCCGGACCGGACGAGGTGCGGAGGTACGGCGACGATCGCGACCAGCTGGTCGAGATCTACCGCGGCGGTACGGGGGCGGGCCTGATCTGCTTGATCCACGGCGGCTTCTGGCGGCCTGCCTATGACCGGACGCATCTGCGGCCGCTCGCGTCGGCGCTGCGCGAGGAGGGCCGGACGGTGGTGTCCGTGGAGTACCGCCGGGTGCCGGGCGACCCGGACGCCTCGACGACCGACGTCCGGGCGGCATTGGCGCTCGCGGCGGAGGTCGGCGGACCGATCGTCGTTGCGGGGCATTCCGCCGGCGGGCACCTCGCCCTGTGGGCCGCGGCGTCGGCGCCGCCTCCGGGGCTGGTCGCAACCGTCGCGCTCGCGCCGGTGGCCGACCTCGTCGCGGCCGATCGGGCCGGGCTGGGTGACGGTGCGGTCGCGGCGTTCCTGGGCGTCGGTCCGGAGTGCCGTCCCGATCTCGACCCGATCGAACTGGGCCCAGGCGGGTCTGCGGTGACGATCGTCCACGGCGAGCGGGACGCGGTTGTGCCGCCGGCGCAGGCTCATCGCTTCGCGGAGGCTCACCCGGGGACCGACGTCGTCGTCGTCCCCGGAACGGGGCATTTCGCGTTGATCGATCCGCTGTCGTCGGCCTGGCCCGTGGTCCACTCGCGGCTTGTCGAGCCTTTGTCGGTCGATCAACCATGAAGGCCGCGGCTCACGAAAGGCTGCCAGGCGACCGTAGGGATCCCGTCATGAAGATCGACCGGCTCGACCACTTCGTCCTCACCGTCGCCGACCACGGGCCCCATCCGCAGCGTGTACATCCGCGACCCGGACAGGAGCCTCGTCGAGCTCAGCGTCTACCAGGACCGCTGACCGCGCTCCATACGGTCCGGTTCAGTCGCCCAGGTCATGACGGGTGCTCCGAGGATGTCCTCGTCGACGTCGACGCCGGGGCCGGGCGCGGTGGGTGGGAGGACCCCGCCGTCGCTCGTGTGGCAGCGGGCCGCGGTCAGGTCGGGGAACGTCCGGCGGCTCGGATGGGCGCTCTCCGGGAAGTACGTGACGGGCCATGCACGTCCACTACGGCTCTCCTGCCAGCCACGCCAGCATGCCGCCCTGCGACCAGGCGCGGCCGAGGGCTTCGGTGTGCAGGGTCGACCCGTCGAACACCGCCAGGCCGATGATGCTGTGGCCGGAGGCGCGGCGGTCGCCGAGTGTCGGGATGGCCGGCGCGACGCCGACCCCCTCCGCCGACACCCACACCACCGGGCGGCCGGGTGCGGCGTCGTCGAGGCGGTGCAGGAAGCGCAACCGGTTCTCGAGCGAAAGGCGCGACAGCGCCCACGTCGTGGTGACGACGGGCAGGGCGTCCGCGGGCACGCGGGCGAAGGCGTCCGGCAGCACCTCGACGACGTCGCCCCTCAGCAGCACCGGCGGGGCCGTCGCCGCCAACGCCATCTCCGCGTCAAGCCTCGCGAGCCGCTCCGGCTGATCCGGCGGCACGCAGGCGCGCAACCACCGGGCGTCGTCCGCGTCGCTCACGTCGACCGGATCGAGGTCGACGCCGATCCGGGCGACGACCTGCGGCATCGTGCGCGTCGGGACGGGCCGGGCTCCCACGATCGAGCACGACATCTGTACGGGGGACGACGGGTCGCCCAGCGACTGCCCGTTGCCGTACGTGAGGCCGACGCGGTCGACACTGAGATTGAGCCCGGCCGAACAGCCGACGTCGATCAGCCCGACGGCCTTCGCGCCCACCCGCCGTGCCGCCTCGGCGAGGGCCGGATACAGCACGGCGCAGCGTCCGGTCTCGTTCGGCCGCGTCGGCCGGCGCACGGCGACGGCCACCACCGCGTCGGTCATCCGCACCAGCGTGTCGATCGCCGCGCGGGCAGCGGCGTCGCCGTCCGCAGCGGCGTAGGCCGCGGCGAGTGCCGGGGCGCGGCCGGCGAGGGCGAGGTCGTGCAGCGCGGCGAGGATCACCGTGGGGTGCCGCGAGCGCGCCGGTGCCGCTTCGACGGCACGCAGCGCCTCCTCGGACTCGCTCAGCGCGACGGCCACGCGCTCGTACAGCGGCGACGTCCCGGCGGTCTCGACCTCGCCGAAGCGGCGGTACACCTCGGCGAGGGAGCGAGCTCTACCCACGGATGCGGCGCTCCCTGCGGTCGGCCCCTGGCATCCCGGCGATCCTAGGGCGCGCGTGACGGACGGGTCGGAGTGCGACACGCTCCGGGCGTCCGCACGCACTCGTCACCAGTCGGGAGGGACCGCGTGGCCACCAAGGTGGACCTGAAGCGGGAGTTGCCGTGCTACCGGGCCCGGCGCGACTCGCCGGAGGTCCTGGACGTGCCCGACCTCCAATATCTGATGATCGACGGCCACGGCGACCCGAACACCCCGGTGTACGAGGCCGCGGTGTCGGCGCTGTACCCCCTCGCCTACGCGCTCAAGTTCGCCAGCAGGACCGAGCTCGGCCGCGACTACGTCGTGATGCCGCTGGAAGGGCTCTGGTGGGCCGAGGACATGGGCGCCTTCACCACCGTGCGGGACAAGTCCCGGTGGGACTGGACTATGATGATCATGGTGCCCGGCTGGACCACGGGCGAGATGTTCGACGCGGCCGTCGAGAAGGTCGCCTCGAAGGCGCCGCCCTCCCGGTTGGCCGACGTCCGCATGGCGACCCTGGCGGAAGGTCGCTGCGTCCAGGCGCTGCACGTCGGCGCCTACGACGACGAGGCCGAGCTGCTGCGGCACATGCACCACGAGTTCATCCCGGAGCACGGCCTCACCATGGTCGGCAAGCACCACGAGATCTATCTGAGTGATCCGCGGCGGGCCGACCCGTCGAGGCTGCGGACCATCCTCCGGCAGCCGGTGGCCGAGGCCTGATCCCGGCCCCCGGGTGCGCGATGCTGGCCGGAGACCGTCACGGATCCGGGGGTGGGGAATGAGGCCGTTCCGATTCGGCGTGAACCTGACGTCGTTCGAGGACCGGGCGACGTGGGTGGCGACGTGCCGGCACGTCGAGGAGCAGGGGTACGACGTCGTCCTCGTGCCCGACCATCTCGGCATGCCGGCGCCCTTCCCGGCGCTCGCCGCCGCCGCGGACGCCACCGAGCGGGTGCGGCTCGGCACCTTCGTGCTCAACGCCGGGTTCTGGAACCCCACGCTGCTCGCGCGCGAGGTCGCCACGCTGGACCAGCTCTCCGGGGGCCGGTTCGAGCTCGGGCTGGGGACGGGCTACAACCGCGCCGAGTTCGACGCCGCCGGCCTGCCCTTCGGCTCGCCCGGCGAGCGGGTCTCCGCGCTGGAGGACCTCGTCGAGCGGCTCGGCACGGCCCTCGCGGACGGCACGCCGAAGCCCGCCCAGCTGCCGCGGCCGCCGTTGCTCCTCGGCGGGAACGGCGACCGGATGCTGCGCCTCGCCGCCCGGCACGCGGACACGGTCGCGTTCGCGGGCGCCACGCTCAAGCCCGGCTCCACCACCGGCGAGCTGCTCCTGCTCACCGCCGAGGAGCTCGACGGGCGGATCGCGCTGGCGGCCGAGGCGGCGGGGGAGCGCGACCCGGAGCGGAACCTGCTGGTCCAGGTCGTCGCCGTCGTGGACGACCGGCGGGCGGCGATCGAGCAGCTGCGGGCGCAGTTCGGCGTCGACTACCTGACCGTCGAGCAGATGCTGGAGCTGCCCACGCTCCTCGTCGGGACGGTCGACGAGATCGTCGAGCAGCTCCGGGCGGCCCGCGAGCGGTTCGGGATCAGCTACGTCACGGTGCTCCAGCCGTCGGCGGAGGCCTTCGCCCCGGTGATCGAGAAGCTTCGCTGAGGCCGGCCGTCAGCCCTCGTCCCGGGTGCCCGGGTCGGGGCGGCGCCAGACGTCCCGCTCGTGCAGCAGCTCGACCTGCTTCTCGGTGACCTCGCGCCGGTACTCCTCGTGCGCGTACGGCTTCCGGTGCAGGTAGAGGTTCTTCGGGTAGATCGGCTCCCGGTAGATGACCTGGTACTGCTCGGTCGTGAGGTCCTTGAGCCAGTTGCCGAACTGCGCGCGGGAGCGGAAGTCGCGCAGCGCCTGGATGTCGATCGTGCCCGCGACCCACGTGGAGTGCCCGGCGTAGCCGACCTGCCCGACGACGTCCCCCCGGTAGTCGCAGACCATGCTCGCCGAGCCGAAGGTGTCGATCGGGATGTCGGAGTCGGCGTCCAGGTAGTACGTGCCGACCTGGTTCCCGATCACGTACATGTTGTTGTCCAGCGCCCGGGCCCGGTTCTGGATCTCGAAGAAGCCGTTGCCGGCGTGTGGGTGCGGGTACGGGCCGCGGTAGGCGACCTCGCAGCCGTTCATGGCGAGGCCGCGGGCGTTCTCCGGGTACGACGCCTCGTTGGCCATCATCACGCCGAGGCGCCCGATCTCGGTGTCCGCCACCGGGTAGAAGGCGTCGAGCCCGTCGCCGTAGAGCTCGACCCAGCGGTCCCAGACGTTGTGCGGCGTGACCGAGTGCTCGACCGGGAGCAGCGGCACCACCTTGTGGTGGACGAGGACGATCTCCTCCTGCGGGGAGATCGCGAACCCGACGTTGAAGAACCGGCCCGGGAACTCCGGGTGCCGCGCCTTCGCGGTGGCCATGACGTAGGCGTCCCACTTGGCGGCCAGCGCGCCGAGCGCGTCCGTCTCCGGGCCGGGGATGTCGATGGCGCACTCGGCGGCGAACCACTCGTGGTCGTGGTCGAGCACCTCGTCGTTGAAACCCTGCAGCGCGCCCTCGGGGATGGTGATCAGGCGAACCGGCAGGGCCATCGCCGACAGCCACGACGCCGCCTTCATCAGGTGGCCGAGGTGCTCGATGTTGCGCTTGATCTCGTCGCGGTACCGGATGCCCCGCATCGTCGGGACGAGGCCGACGACCTGGTAGGGCTCGATCACGGCGCCTCCTCGTGTCCGGCGTCCCATGTCGTCGCACGGTGAGCCTCGTCACGACCATGCCGGACCGAGGGCGCGGACGCCATCGGCAATTCCGGACGCGGCTCGACGAGTCGTGCCCGATCCGCGTCGGCGTGCGGCGGGCCGGGCGTCCCCGGCGGGTCCGCGCTCCGGGTCGGCTCAGCCCCGGTTCCGGAACAGGCGTCTGGCGTGCCTCGGCCGGGAGTGCGTCGCGGGTTCCGCGCGCGGGGACGGGATCGCGGCGGCGGTGGCGCGCTCGCCCAGGCGCCAGCCGGCGTCGTCCTCGACGGGGTTCTGCTCGGCGATCGCCTCGCGGGCCCCGGCGATCATGTGCCGGCACACCCACTCGCTCAGCCACACCCAGCACGAGTTGAGGTGGCCGCTGTACTCCCAGCCCGCCACGTCACGAACGGCTCTGGTCAGCGCGTGGGCGATGTAGAGGTAGTGCTTCGGCTCGACCCCGTGGCGCACGTAGTGATCGGCCCCCATCCGGTGCAGCACCAGCTCGAGGTCGGCCGTGTCCGACGTCGTCAGCTGCTGGACCGCCGCGAGCAGGGTCGCGGTCATCCTCTGCATCTGCCCGGTCATGTCCGTGCCGAACATCGACCGAGCCCACGGCGCCATCTCGAACAGGTGCGCGTAGAACACCTCGGCCAGTCGCTCCGGCCGGTCGGCCACGGCCCGACAGGACCGCTGAACCTCCGCCATGACCTCGGGAGTGGGCCGCCCGTCCGAGGGTCGGGTGTCCGTCCTGGCGCGGGTCGGGCCGGAGCCCGTCGGGGAACCCATCGACATGCCCTTCCGGCGGCGACACGGGGTGGGCAGGCGGTGGCGGAGGGAGCGCGCCGACCCGGGGTCATCGAAGCGGGTTACCGGCAGGTTCTCTGTGTGTGCCGCACATGTTGCGCCGTCTGCGGGCGCGGTTACGCCGACGGTGGACCCGCCGCCGTGGTCCGAAAGGCCTGCACGCGCCGTTCAGCTACCGGCGCCGGGCCGGGTGGAACGTTCGAGGGGTGCGGTGCGCCACCGGTCCGGTCCGGCGGCCGAGATGACCACTCCGTTCCTCCGTTCGGCGCGGCCTCGATGTGAGGTCCGGCAGTGGGTCCGCTCCCGTTGGAGGCGGGGGACGCGGACGCGTAGCCTCCGACCGGGGCAGGGGACCGGAACACGCCATGTGCGCCGAGCACCCGGCCCGCCGGACTGATCGTCCCGCGGCGTCGGGGCGGGTGAAGGGCGGACGATGCAGGTACGGCGCACCTCGGGCACGGCCGAGATCAATTCACTCCTGCGCGCCGGGCCGGACGACGAGGCGCTGACCGTCCACATCGAGCACCTCGGCCGCACCACGGTGGTCGCCATCGCCGGCGAGATCGACCTCGTCACCGCCGCCGGGCTGGACGAGACCCTGCAGGCGGAGCTCGAGGTCCGGCCGGCGGTCCTCGTCCTCGACCTGACCGGCGTCGACTTCTTCACCTCGGTCGGTCTGACCGCGGTCGCCCTCGCCCAGCGCGGCGCGGAGGAGCGCGGCGTCGCGCTGCGGGTGGTCGCCGACTCGCGGCGGGTGCTGCGCCCGCTGCAGATCACCGGCATGGACCGCACCCTCGCGCTGTACCCCTCCCGGGCGGCGGCGCTCGGGGACGCCTGATGGTGACCGTCCCGGTCCGGCCCGATCCGCACCCGGTCGGCGATCCGCCGGACGCGCAGGCGTGGGGCCGGGAGCCCGCCGCGGACGGCCCGCTGCTCGAGCACCGGTTCCCCGGCGAGGCCGCGCGGCTGGCGGCGGCGCGCCGGGAGCTGGGCGCATGGGCCGCGGCGACCGGGCTCGACGAGGAGACCGTGGAGGACCTGCTCCTCGCCTCCTACGAGGCCATGGTCAACGCGGCTGAGCACGCCTACACGGACGGCGAGCGGCCGGTCGACCTCAGCGCGGTGTGCACCGCCGGGGGCTGTGTCCTGGTCACGGTGCGGGACGAGGGGCGCTGGCGGCCGATCCCGGCGGACCCGGGGCACCGCGGCCGCGGCCTGGCGATGATCACGAACCTCGGCGACCACGCGGAGATCGAGCGCGGGCCCGGCGGGACCACGGTCTCGCTCTGGTGGCGCCGTTAGGCGACGCCGCCCCGCAGGATCAGCAGGGCGATGTCGTCCTCGCGGACGCCGGCGAACCGACCGAGCAGCTGGTCGCCCAGCTCCTCGGGAGCGGGGTCCACGGACACGGCGGCGCGCAGGTCCTCCAGCGCCGCGTCGAGGTCCACGCCCCGCTTCTCCACCAGCCCGTCCGTGTAGAGCACGAGCGTCCAGCGCGGGGGCAGGGCGAGCACCGAGTCCTCCCCGTGCGCGCGGCGCAGGCCGAGCATCGGGCCGTGCGCGGCGAGCGGGACCGTGCCCTCGGGGGAGGCCAGCAGCGGCGCGAGGTGCCCGGCGTTGGCGACGGTGACGACGTCCCGCGCGGCGTCGAGGACCATCACGCAGACCGTCGCGAACTCGCGCGGGTGGTACTGCCGCACCATGGTCTCGAGCCGGTTCAGGATCGCCGACGGGCCGTGCCCCTCCACGGCGTAGGCGCGCAGCGCGTGCCGGAGCTCGACCATCACCGTCGCGGCGTGGATCGAGTGGCCCGAGACGTCCCCGATCGCGAGCAGCAGCCGCCCCTCGCCGAGCTCGACGACCTCGTAGAAGTCCCCGCCGATCTCGGTGTTCTGCGCCGCCGGCACGTACCGCACCGCGACCTCGACCCCGGACGGCGCGACCGGGGCGGTGGGCAGGAACGCGCGCTGCAGGGTCAGCGCGAGGGTGTGCTCCTCGACGTAGAGCTGCAGGGAGTCGACCGCGAGCGCGGCGGCGTTGCCCAGCTGGGCCAGCAGGTCGCGCAGCTCCGTGGACAGCTCGGGCGTCCGGAGCACGATCGCGACCCGGCCGGACCGGAACCCGAACCGCAGGGCCGACGCCGGACCGTCGGCCTCGCCGCGGTCCACCGCCTCGGCCCAGGACACGGAGACCGGCCCGTCGGGCAGCGTGCCGGCGAGCCGGTCGAGCAGCCGCTGCGGGACGGCGTCGCAGCGCGGGAGGTCGTCCTCCGGGTCGGCGGGGTCGACGACGGCGCGGCGCACCGTCCGGTCCGACGCGGCGACCAGGGCGGCGGCCGGCACCTGCGCCAGGGCGGCCGCGCCCGACGCGATCGTGGTGGCCAGCTCGTCGAAGTCGACGGCGGCGTTCATCGCCATGGTCGCGCGGCTGAGCCCGGCCAGCCGCGCCGCGAGCCGCTCCGCCGCCTCCCGCGCGCGGTGGTAGCGCAGCACCGACCACACCGTGGCGCGCAGCTCGTCCGGTTCCACGGGCTCGACGAGATAGGCGTCGGCGCCGCGGGTGAGACCCTGCGCCCGGTCCTCGCCGCGAATGGCCGTGGCGGACAGGTGGATCACCGGGCGGGCGAGCACCGGATCGGCCTTGATCCGCTCGCATACCTCGAACCCGCTCATGTCCGGCAGCCCGACGTCGAGCAGCACGACGTCGATCGGGTCGGACGCCACCCGGTCCAGCGCCTCGGTGCCGGTCGAGGCCTCCACCACCCGGTACCCGGCCCGGCGCAGCCAGCTGGCCGCGACGTACCGGTTCCCGGCGTTGTCGTCGACCACCAGGATCGTGGTCCCGTCGACCACCTCGGTGCTCGTCTCCGGGCCGGTCACGGCGCCCTCCCGACGAGGTCGCGGGCGGCGCCGACCGCCGCCACCAGCACCGGCCCGGACAGCTGAGCCTTGTCGACGACGGCGGCGGTCCGGCCCAGGTCCCGTCGCCGCGCGTCGCCGAGCTGCGCGGCGGTGACCACCACGACCGGGACGGCGGCGAGGGCCGGGTCCGCGCGCATCCCGGCGAGGACCTCGGAGCCGGTCGGCGCGGGGATGTCCAGGTCCAGCAGCACGAGGTCCGGGACCGCGGCCCCGAGGGCCTGCTGCGCCTCCGGCCCCGACGCGGCCTCGGTGACCTCACCCTCGAGCCCCTCGACGATCCTCCGCAGGAGCGCCCGCACCGCCGGGTCGTCGTCGACGACGAGCACGCGGCCGAGCGGCACGACGTCCGCCGCCGCCTCGCCCGCCGGACGCCCGGGCAGGCGCAGCGTCAGCTCGGTCCCGCGGCCCGGCCGGCTGTCCATCTCCAGCGAGCCGCCGAGGATCGCGGCCAGCCGCCGCGAGTACGGCAGCCCGAGGCCGGTGCCGCCGCTGGCGGCCTGCAGGTGCCCGCGGACCTGGTAGAACTCCTCGAACACCCGCTGCTGGTGCTCGGCGGGGATGCCGATCCCGGTGTCGCTCACCCGGACCACCACCTCCCCGTCCTCCGGGTCCAGGCCCGCCCGGACCCGCACCTCGCCGCGCTCGGTGAACTTCAGGCCGTTGCTCACCAGGTTGCGGAGGATCCTGCCGAGCAGGACCGGATCGGTCCACACGACGTCGATCTCCGGCCGTTCCACGACGAGCTCCACCCCGGCGTCGGCGACCGGCCGCAGGGTGGCGCGCAGCTCGTCGAACACCGCGCCGAGGTCGGTCGGCACGATCGTGGCCCCGATCTGCCCCGACTCGGCCTTCGCCACGTCGAGCAGCTCGTTGACCAGGGACAGCAGCATCGCGCCCGCGTCGCGGATCAGCTCGACCTGGTGGCGCTGCTCCGGGTCCAGGCGGCCGCCGTCCGGGTCGAGCAGCAGCCGCGAGATGCCCAGCACCGAGTTGAGCGGGGTGCGCAGCTCGTGGCTCACGTTCGCCCAGAAGCGGGTCTTCGCCTCGCTGGCCTCGCGCAGCCGGGTGGACGCGTCGTCGAGCTCGGCGTAGAGGGCGACGACGCCGCGGTTGGTCTCCTCCAGCTCCTCGGAGAGCTCGGCGTGCAGGGCCAGCACGCCGCGGTTGGTCTCCTCGAGCTCCGCGTTGACGCGCAGCAGGTCCTCCTGCCGGGCCTGCAGGCTCTCCAGCGCCTCGAGCAGGTCCTGGTTCTGGCTGCGCAGCGTGCCGAGCGCGTCGGCCGGCCGCGACTCGCGGACGGCGGCGCGAATCCGTTCGGCCTGGTCGGGGTCGACCGCGCTGCCCGGCGGCAGCCGCTTGGTGAGCCGGACCGAGCCGCCCGCGCCCTCGTGGCTGACCTCGCACGCGTCCGTCAGCCGGGCGGCGGCCCGGACGCCCTCCAGGTCCTCGGGACGTCCGCCGGCGCCGGCCCACTCCGCGGTGAGCACCAGCGCGGGCGTGGGCTCGGCGCCGAGCGAGATCGTGATCGTGACCTCGCCGGGCAGCGTGGTGAGCTCGCGGCTCAGCTCGCTGAGCGCGGTCGCGACCCGGATCTGGTCCTGGTGCTCGAGCCCGGCCAGCGCCGCGACCTCGCGGCCGCGCTGGCGGGCGACGAACACGTCCTGCTCGCCGCGCATCCGCAGGCGGAACACCTCGCCCCGCGCGGCCGTCATCGGTCCGCCCGCGGCGCGCGGCCGACCACGACCGAGGCGTCGTCCTGGCGTACGCCCTCGTCCCGCAGCAGTGCGGCGGCGACGACCACCGGGGACCGGCGGGGCGGCGGGACCAGGTCCTCGGCCTGCCAGCGCGGCCGGACCCCGTCCGAGTGCAGGACGACGACGGCCTCGGGCGGCAGCGGGTAGTCGTAGGCCCGCAGCGTGGGCACGCGGTAGCCGGCGATCCCGCCGACCGAGATCATGCTGCGCTTGGTCGTGCCGGTGACGACGGCGCCGGCCACGTTGCCGACCCCCGCGAACCGCACGACCCCGGCGTCGGGGTCCAGCTCGGCCACCGCGACCGCGCCACCGCGGGTGCCGGACATGGCCCCGTGGATGGCCCGGAGCGCGTCGACCGGGCTCGACGGCGGGCGGTCGGACTCGGCGAAGGAGCGCACCGCCTCCCGGGAGGCGGCGGCCGCGAGCGGGCCGTGACCGGCGCCGTCGCACAGCATCAGCCAGAGCCGGGAGCCCTCCTCCCGCAGTGCGTAGGCGTCCCCGCAGAGCTGCTCGCCGGACAGCGGGCGGGTGATGCCCGCCGCGCCGGGCCCGGGCGGCCCGGCGTCGCGCTCGGGCCGGAACCGGGCCACGAGCACGGTGCCCTTCCCGGGGCGCGAGCCGATGTCGAGCGCGTCGGCAAGTCGGCCGATCGTCCCCAGGCCGACGCCGAGGGTGCCGCCGGTGGAGTGCCCGTCCCGGCTCGACGCCGGCACGTCGTTCATCCCCGGCCCCGAGTCCACGGCGACGACCTCCACACCGCCGACCTGGTCCAGGTGCACCGCGCGCAGCAGCAGGGCCCCGCCGCCGGCGTGCCGGAGCACGTTGGTGCCGATCTCGGTGACCGCCAGCCCGACCTCGGCCACCCGCGACTCCGGGAAGCCGAGCTGCTCGGCCAGCTTCTCGGCCGCGCGGCGGGCCCCGCCGGAACCGCTCGGGTCGTCCAACGACAGCCAGACGACGTCCTCGACCCGGGGCGCGATCACCGGGTCCACTTGACCACGGTGACCGTCGTGCCGCGGCCGACGGCGGTGTCGATCGCGAACTCGTCGACGAGCTTGCGCGCGCCGCTGAGCCCGAGACCGAGCCCGGAACCGCTGGTCCACCCCGGGGTCAGGGCCTGGTCGACGTCCGGGATGCCCGGACCCTCGTCGGCGAAGACGGCCCGGATACCGGACCGCCCGTCCCGGCTCAGGGTCTCGACCGTGGCCGTGCCCGAGCCGCCGTGCACGAGCGTGTTGCGGGCCAGCTCGCTGGCCGCCGTGACGAGCTTCGTCTGGTCCACCAGCGACAGCCGGACCTCCTGGGCGCGCGCCCGGACCAGCTGCCGGACCCGGACGACGTCGTCGCCGGTCCGGATCGGCAGCTCCTCGACCCCGGTCGAGGTGGTCACGCCCCGGCGGCCGGGCCGCCGCCCTCCGCGACGGGGACGAGGTCCGCGTCCGCCTCGTCGGCCTGCCGCACCTCGCGGCGGTCGGAGAGCGCGCGCAGGATCTTCATCCCGCGCTCGACGTCCAGGGCCGTGCGCACGCCCGCCAGCGAGAGCCCCAGCTCGACGAGCGTGATCGCCACCGCCGGTCGCATCCCGACGACGACGGTCTCGGCGTCGAGCAGCCGGGACAGCGCCGCGATCGAGGCGAACATGCGGCCGATGAAGGAGTCGACGATGTCGACCGCGGAGATGTCGATGAGCACGCCCCGCGCGCCCGTGGAGACGATCCGCTCGGCCAGGTCCTCCTGCAGCGCGAGGACGGTGTTGTCCTGCAGGTCGATCTGGATGGAGACGAGCAGCGCGTCGCCCAGGGACAGGACCGGCACCCTTTCCACGGTCAGCGGCTCCCGGCCCGGCGGACGACCTCGACGCCCGTGCCGCGCATGGCGTGCAGCAGCGCGTCGGCCAGCGTGGACTTGGTGGTGATGTCGCCGAACTCGATGCCGAGCGTCACGATCGTCTGCGCGATCTGCGGCCGGATGCCCGAGATCGTGCACTCCGCGCCCATGAGCCGGGCGGCCACGACCGTCTTGAGCAGGTGCTGCGCCACCTCGGTGTCGACCGCGGGCACGCCGGTGATGTCGATGATCGCGTGCTCGGAGCCGGTGTCGACCAGGGTCTGCAGCAGCTTCTCCATCACGATCTGGGTGCGCGCGGAGTCGAGCGTGCCGATCAGCGGGACGGCGACCACGCCCTCCCACAGCTTCACCACCGGCGTGGTGAGCTCCAGCAGCTGCTCGGCCTGCTCGCTGATCACCTGCTCGCGGGCGCGGGCGAAGCTCTCGAAGGTCACCAGGCCCAACGCGTCGACCCAGCGCGAGGCCTCCAGGACCGTGGCGAGGTCGCCGTCGCCGTCCTCGTCCGCCGCCGCGAACAGGGCGTCCTTCAGCGCGAACACCGCCGAGGCCGTCTCGGTCGGGCTGAAGCCGCGGCGCGCCCAGTCCCGGGAGAGCTCGGTGAGGAACCCGCGGGCGCCGGCGTAGGCGTCCGTCCGGACGTCGAGCCCCCCGTCGGTGGCCTCGACCAGCACGGACAGCAGGTCCGAGCAGGTCCGCCCGAGCTCGCCGGTCGTCAGCCGGCCGCGCAGCGGCTCCTCCGCCGCCTCGACCCAGCGCCGCAGCACCTTGTCCCCGCTGCGCAGCAGGGCCCGCACGCGCCCGCCGTCCGCCTGCGTCATCGCCACCTCCCGTGACCGTCTTCCGGCTGCACCTAACCACAAGGGTGAGGTGCGGGATCCGGCGCGGCGGGGTCGCGGGCACGCGGGTGAACCGTCGTCGCCGTCCGCCGCAGGCCGGTCGCTCTGCGCGACGCCGAGAGGCGTGCTTCGGGCGGGCCTGGGCGGGTAGCCGGGTGACTCCGTCGAGGAGAGGAGCACGTGATGGCCGAGTGCGAGGTCTGCGGCAACGACTACGACATGGCCTTCGAGGTGCACGCCCAGGGCGCGGTGCACGTGTTCGACAGCTTCGAGTGCGCGATCCACCGGATGGCGCCGGTCTGCGAGCACTGCAGCTGCAAGATCATCGGGCACGGGGTGCAGGCCGGCGGGAAGTTCTTCTGCTGCGCCCACTGCGCGTCGCACGCCGAGGGCGGGGAGGCGCTTCGGGACAGGGCGTGACCGTCAGGCCGGGCGCCGGCCCGTGAAGGAATGCACGATGCCGCGCTGCCAGCCGGTCACCGGCTCCACGCGGACGTCGGCGAACCCGGCCTCGCGCATCCGCGCCGCGAGCCGCCCGGCGCCGTCGAAGTCCAGGACGCTGCGCCAGAGGTAGCGGTAGAGGTCGGCCGAGCCCGTGACCCGGCGCCCCATCGGGATGATGATCCCCCAGGAGACGGCCGTCCAGATCGCCCGCGCGCGCAGGCTGTCCCGCACCGAGTACTCGTGCACGGCGATCGGGGCGCCCGGCGCGAGCAGGTCGTGCATCGCCCGCAGGCCGGCGTCCCGGTCGGGCAGGTTGCGCACGAGGTAGGCGGCCAGGATGCCGTCGAACGGGCCGGTGATCCCGGTCGCGGGCAGGTCCTCCAGCCGGGAGTGCACGAAGGTCACCCGGTCCGGCCAGTGCTTGCGCCGCGCCTCGGCGATCATCTCCGCCGAGCCGTCGACGGCCACGATCTCGGCGTCCGGGGCGGCGGCGAGCAGCGCCGCCGTCGAC
The DNA here is from genome assembly GCF_027922425.1 of Pseudonocardia halophobica. Classification (GTDB taxonomy): domain Bacteria; phylum Actinomycetota; class Actinomycetes; order Mycobacteriales; family Pseudonocardiaceae; genus Pseudonocardia; species Pseudonocardia halophobica. Next base: position 24,866 of record NZ_BSFQ01000055.1, read on the forward strand.
GCCCCGGTCCCGCAGCCCAGGTCCAGCAGCCGCGGGCCGGTGGCGCGCCGAGACGGAGCTTGGGGAGCCGCGCATCGGGTGAGCCGGCGGGCCGACAGTCGCAGGTGCTCGTGGTAGCCGGGGTTGCGGCCGACGAGCCGGTCGTACGAGGCGGCGTGGTCGTCGAAGGCGCCGGGCACGGTGGCCGGGCCGATCGGGTCGCGGGGCACGGGGAGATCCTGGCCCGGCCGGGGGCGATCGTGCACGGTGGACCCATGGGCACGACGGCCGCGACGGTCTGGGTGGTCGCCGGGGCGCCCGGCGCGGGCAAGACGACGGTCGCCGAGGCCCTGCTCGCCGCCCTCGACCCCGTCCCGGCGCTGCTGGACAAGGACACGCTCTACGGGGGCTTCGTGGCCGCGACCCTGGCCGCCGCGGGCCGGCCGCCGGGCGAGCGCGAGGGACCCTGGTACGACGCGGCGATCAAGGTCCACGAGTACGCCGGGCTCACCGCCACGGCCCGGGAGATCCGCGGGTACGGCTGCCCGGTGCTGCTCTCCGGCCCCTTCACCGGGCAGATCCGCGACCCGGACCGCTGGCGCCGGTGGGTGGCCGAGCTCGGCGGCGACGACGTGCGGCTGGTCTGGGTGCGCTCGGACCGCGCGACCCTGCGGGAGCGCCTGGAGCGGCGCGGGTCGCCGCGGGACACGGGCAAGCTCGCGCACTTCGACGCCTTCGTGGCCCGGATGCGCCCGGACGAGCCGCCGCCCGCCCCGCACCACGAGATCGACAACCGGCTCGGGGCCGCGCCCGTCGCCGCGCAGGTCGCGGCGCTCGTGGGTCAGCGCAGCCGGTACCAGGTGCCCTCGGGGCCGGATCGGACCGGCGCGTAGTCCCGCGCCAGGACCGCCCGCAGGTCCGGGCCGCGCTCGACGAGCCAGCCCGCGGCCTGGTCGTCGACCAGCACGACGGTCGGCCGGACGGCCGCGACCTCCCCGGCCAGCTCCCGCCACTGCCGGTCGGCCATGAGGTCGTAGTCCCAGCCGTTGGTGCGCACGACCAGCGGCTTGCCGGCCAGCAGGTGGTAGAGCGGGTCGCCGAGGACGAAGAGGCTGTCGTCGGGCCGCAGGCCGGCGGCCGCGATCTCGGCGCGGATCGTGTCGTAGCCCGCGACCCGCTCGTCGATCCGCGCCCGGCTCGCCGCGGTGACCCCGCCGCCGTCGAGCACGGCCGGGACGGACCAGCTCGCGAGGTGCGCGAGCATCGGCAGGCAGGCCACGGCCAGCAGGACGGCCGTTCGGCCCCGCCGCGGTCCGCGGGCGAGCCGCGGCGCGAGGTCGTCGAGCCCGCGCAGGGCCAGCACGACCAGCGGCGCGCACAGGAAGTACCACTGGTACCACCAGCCGAACTGCGCCGCGACGGACGCGGCGTGAAGCACCGCGAAGGCGACCATCGCGAGGTCGAGCGGGTCCCGGCGGCGCACCGTGGTCGCGAGCCGCCACCCCGCGAGCAGCACGACGGGCGCGGTCCAGAGGAGGTACCGCCCGAGACCCTCGAGCAGCCGGGCGGGGGAGCGGGAGCCGTGGGCGGCCCCCATGTCCAGGGCGTCGACCAGCCAGACCCGCAGGGCCGCACCGCCGGCGCCGCGGGTGGCCAGCCAGGCGAGCACCAGCAGCACCGGGACCAGGGCCACGACGACGACCACCGGCACGGCGCCGACCCGGGCACGCCCACGCAGCCGCAGCACGAGGAACACGAGCAGCGCGAGGCCGGTGACGGCGGCGAGCGGCAGCTTGAACACCCCGACCACCCCGACGCACAGCGCGGCGCCCACGATCCGCCGCCGGCCCGGCGTCTCCGCGGGGTCCGCCGCGACCAGCGCGAACGCGCCCACCGCCGGGAGCAGGCAGAGCATCTCGAGCTGGCCGAAGTCGCCCGGGCCGGCGGAGGCCAGCAGGACGCCGGTGGCCAGCACGGGAAGCCGGCGGCGCACCCACGGCGTGACGGTCCGGCGGCGCAGCAGCACCCACACGCAGGCCCCGAACGCGACGGCGGCGAGCACGTCGAGCAGCCGGGCGCCGGTCTCGCCGAGCCCGAGCGCGTCGGCCAGGCCGTACCAGAGGAAGACGCCGGGCTGCTTGACGTCCCACAGCTCCGTGTACAGCGTTCCGCCGTGCAGGACCTGCCGGCCGATCAGGGAGAAGATCGCGTGGTCACCGCGGAAGGGGTAGGTGACGACGGTCAGGGAGAGCAGGACGAGGGTCGCCGCCGCGACGGCGATCTCGGCCACGAGGAACGAGCGGTGGACGCGGATGGGTCCGGTCGCGGGTTCCCGGGGTGCGGGTACCCGGGCCTCCGTCGCCTGCTGCGCGCCGAGGGCCCCCGACCCGTTCCGTACCTGCACTGCCGAACTCCCTCACGTGCGCCGTCCGCGGGGAAGATCGACGCCGGGCGGGCCGCCGTTTCTCCGGCGCCGGGAGCAGTACCCGATCGGGCGGTCAGGCACGTGGGTCGTGCACCGCGACCACCCGCTTGCCCACGGCGTCCTCACGCAGGGGCAGGTCGACGACGCCGTGCAGGACCCAGCTGACCGCCCACGACTCGGTGGTGACCGACGGCGTGAGGTCCGGCGGCAGGGTCAGCGAGAACGGCAGGTCGCGGGGTGCGCCAGGGCTGAGCCTCACCGGCCCGGACACCGTGACACCTGCCCTGCGCTCGGCGGTGAGCACCCGGTCGGCCCGGGTCTCCACCAGCAGCAGGTCCACGCGCAGGGCCCGGGCGTCGAGCTCGGTGCGGGCGTCGACGCGCAGCCGTCCGGTCACGGTGGCGCCGGCCGGGACCGAACGCTGCGGCAGGCCGTCGAGGGTGATGCGGGCCAGCCGGTCCGAGTCGCCGCGGGGCTCGGTCACGGCGTCGACCGGGCCGCCGACGGCGAGGACGGTGATCGCGAGGCGCTCGTCCGTGCCGGGTGCGGTCACCTGCACGAACCACTCCGAGCGCAGCGCCTTGCCGGTGCTCGTCGGGGCGCCCCAGACCTCGGAGCGGAGGATCTCGTAGCGGTAGTCGTCGGGGTCGTCGACGAGCGGGTCGTCGTCGATCTCGGGGAAGGCCACGCTGCGGTCGGGGACCCGGAGGTCCACCACGACCTCGACGGCCTCGCCGGCGCGCAGGGAGCGGCCCTCGAAGACGTACCGGCCGTCGACCGCCCAGGAGTCGGTCCAGCTGCTGCCGCTCTCGCTGACGCTGTCGGCGTGCAGCAGCGCGACGACGATCTCGGGGTCGGGCAGGTCGGTGCCCGGCGTGAGCCGCACCCGCGCCCGGACCGTGTCGCCGGGCCGGTACACCTCCCGGTCCGTGCGGATCTCCACCGCCGCCGCGCGCCTGCGCCGCCCGAACACCACGTCGACCACCCCCGTGCAGACCTCTCCGTGGAGATCACGCTCCGGCCGATCCGGCCGTTACGGACGACCCCGAGAACGGGACGCGGCCGGACCCCCGGAGGGATCCGGCCGCAGCCGCCCGTCGCGCCCGGGTCGCTCAGGCGCGCCGGTTCTCCGAGCTGAGCATCCAGGCCTGCTTCTCCAGGTCGACGATCACCGCGTGCAGCAGGTCGGCGGTCGAGGGGTCCTCGGCGTCGACGGCGTCGTGCACCTGGCGGGCGGTGGCCGCGGTGCGGTGGAGGAGCTCGCTCATCGCGTTGACGGCGGCGGTGGTGTCCTGCTCGCCGGTCAGCTGACGGGGCAGCGAGGTCGTCTCGGCGACGGTCCGCGGGCTGCCGTCCGGCACCGCGTAGAGCGCGCGCATCCGCTCGGCGATGGTGTCGCTGTGCTCGCGCGCGACCTCGACGATCTCGTCGAGCTGCAGGTGGAGGTCGCGGAAGTTCGACCCGACCACGTTCCAGTGGAACTGCTTGCCCTCGAGGTGCAGGGCGACCAGGTCGACGAGCACCTTCTGCAGGTTCGCCTCGAGCTCGGGCGAGGCGGTGAAGGGACGGAAGGCGGTGGGGGCGCTGGTGGTGGTGTTCGTGGCGGTCATGATTCCTTTGTACCCTACTTTGGACCGAGTCAAGTTGTGATGCTGGTCAAGTTAGTGACCGCATCCAAAGTATTGGGGTAGCCTCACCTGCATGGATGACCTCACCGCCCTGCTCCGGGGGAAGGGGCTGCGCAGCACGCCGCACCGGCGCGCGGTGCTGCACGCCCTCGCCGACCGGCCGCACTCCACGGCCGTCGAGGTGGCGGAGGTCGTGGCGCACGCGGGGGCGGCCGCGGGGCCGTCGGCGGTGTCCGAGCTGTCCCGGCAGGGCCTCTACAACGTGCTCGAGGACCTGCGCCGCGTCGGGCTGGTGCGCAGCATCGAGCCCGCCGGCTCGGCCACCCGGTTCGAGCTGCAGCACGGCGACAACCACCACCACCTGGTCTGCCGCGTGTGCGGCCGGGTCCGGGACGTGCCGTGCGCCGTCGGTTCCGCACCGTGCCTGGAGGCGGGGCCCCAGGAGGGCTTCGAGATCGACGAGGCCGAGCTCGTGTTCTGGGGTCGCTGCGCGGAGTGCGCCGCGCGCTGAGGCTTCCACGACAAGGTGAGGCTGGCCTAATGTTCTCGCGTGCCGCCTCGCCGCCTGATCGTCCCGTTCGTCCTGCTCGTCGGACTGCTGCTCACGGCCTGCTCCTCGGCCGAGCCCGCGGCGCCCGCCCCGTCGGCCGAGCCGGTCACGATCACCCACCTCTTCGGCACGACGACGATCCCGGCTCCGCCCACCCGCGTCGTCACGTTGGGGGTCACGGACGCCGACGCGGCGCTGGCGCTCGGCACCACGCCCGTCGCGCTCACCGGCTACGCCTTCTACAGGTCGGCCGGCGGGCTCGGTCCGTGGGCGCGCCCGCTCGTCCGCGGTGACCAGCCGGTCCTCCTCGAGAGCGACTCGCAGCCGAACCTCGAGCAGATCGCCGGGCTGCGGCCGGACCTGATCATCGGGATCAACGCGGGCTTCGACCGGTCCGTCTACGAGAAGCTCTCGGCGATCGCGCCGACCATCGCCCGGCCCGAGGGCACCGCGGCCTACGCCGTCCCGCGCAGCGACGCCACCCGCGTGATCGCGCAGGCGCTCGGGAAGCCGGCCGAGGGCGAGGAGCTGATCCGCAAGGCGGACGACGCCTACGCCGCCGCCGTCGCCGCCAACCCCGGCTTCCGCGGCAAGGTCGGCACCGTCGTGCTGCCCTACGACGGCAAGTACGGCGCCTACACCCCCGGCGACGCCCGCGGCCAGGTGATGGCCGGGCTCGGCTTCACGCTCCCGCAGGGCGTCGCGGCGCTCGACACGGGCGAGCGGTTCTTCGTCGAGGTGGCGCCGGAGCAGGCCGGGATCCTCGACGGCGACGTCCTCGTGATGCTGGCCGACCAGCCCGCCGCCCGCTCCACCGTCGACGGCGACGCCGTCCTGCAGCAGGTCCCGGTCGTCGCGGACGGGCGCATGCTCGTCCCGGACACCGACACGCGGGGCGCGATGACCTACAACAGCGTCCTCTCGGTCCCCTACGCCCTCGACCACCTGGTCCCGCAGCTCTCCGCCGCCCTCGCGACCCAGGCCTGACCGGCCCGCGGCCCGCCGCAAGAGCTGGGGCCCGCTACACCACCAACGACGTGCGCACCGTGTACTGGGAGGCGCGGTAGACGTGCGTGCCCGTCTCCACGAAGGCGCCGGTGTCGTCGTAGACCGAGCGGCGGACCGTCACGCACGCCGCCGGCTCCTCCTCGCCGAGCAGCGTCGCCTCCGCCTCGGTCATCAGCCGCGCCCCGATGCTCTGGTGCGCGATCCGGAAGCTCGCCCCCTGCGCCCGCAGTAGCGCGTAGAGCCCGGTGCGCTCCAGGTCCGGGCCGGCGACGCCGAAGTGCGCGGGCAGGTAGTTGGTGAGGATCGCCAGCCGCACCCCGTCGGCGCTGCGCAACCGCCGGATCCGGGTCAGGCGGGCCGGCAGCCCGGGCGGCTCCGGTACCTCCTCGGCGCCGCACTCGTCCAGCGACAGCAGCTCGGTCCCGGGCACCCGCCCCTCGGCGGCGAGGTCGTCGAACAGGCTGGTCAGTCGCACCTCGCGGCGCACGTGCGGCTGCACGACCTGGGTGCCGACGCCCCGCTTCCGCACCAGCATCCCGCGGGTCACCAGCTCCTGGATCGCCTGCCGCGCCGTCGGCCGGGCGAGGCCGAGCCGCGCGGTCAGCGCCACCTCGTTCTCGAGCCGGTCGCCGGGCTTGAGGACCCCGGTCTCGATCGCGCGCTCGATGGCCAGCGCGAGCTGGTGGTAGAGCGGGACCGGGCTGGTCCGGTCCAGCTCGACCTCGAACGCGACGGGGGTGTCCTCCATGGGAGCGAGGCTACAAGTGAGTACGTAACTATGTATAGACAAAGTACCGACGGACACGTAGCTTCGAAGCCGTCGGACAGCGCGTAACGAGACGTCGAAGAGGACTCGATGAGCGAACCAGCAGAGGTGTTGACCTTCGGGCGCGCCGGGGTGGACATCTATCCCCTGCAGGTCGGGGTGGGCCTGGAGGACGTCGAGTCCTTCGGCAAGTTCCTGGGCGGCACCACCGCCAACGTCGCCGTCGCCGCCGCGCGGCTCGGCCGGCGGGCCGCCATCATCACCGGGGTCGGCGACGACCCGTTCGGCCGCTACGTCCGGCAGGAGCTGCGCCGGCTCGGGGTGAGCGACGCGCACGTCGTGACCAACCACGAGTACCCGACGCCGGTCACGTTCTGCGAGATCTTCCCGCCGGACGACTTCCCGCTGTACTTCTACCGCAAGCCGAAGGCCCCGGACCTGCAGGTCACTGCCGCGGACATCGACCTCGACGCCGTCCGCGCGGCCGACCTGCTGTGGCTCTCCGTGACCGGGCTGTCCGAGGAGCCGAGCCGCGGCGCCCACCACGAGGTGCTCGCCGCGCGCGACGGCGGGCGGGATCGGGTCGGCCACACCGTGCTCGACCTCGACTACCGCCCCATGTTCTGGGAGACCCCGGCCGCGGCCACCGAGCAGATCCAGAAGATCCTCGGCCAGGTCACCGTGGCCGTGGGCAACCGCGAGGAGTGCGAGGTCGCTATCGGCGAGACCGACCCGGAGAAGGCGGCCGACGCGCTGCTCGACGCGGGCGTGGAGCTGGCCATCGTCAAGCAGGGCCCCAAGGGCGTGCTGGCGAAGAGCCGCACCGAGCGCGTCGTCTCCCCGCCCATCTCGATCACTCCCTACAACGGCCTCGGCGCCGGCGACAGCTTCGGCGGCTCGCTGGCCCACGGCCTGCTGGCCGGCTGGCCCCTGGAGAAGGTGCTCAGCCGGGCCAACGCCGCGGGCGCGATCGTCGCGTCCCGCCTGGAGTGCTCCACCGCGATGCCCACCGCCGGGGAGATCGACGTCCTCCTCGCCGGCGGCGACCCCAACGAGAAGGTGAGCGCGTGAGCTTCGCCAAGGACTACGACGAGCTCCGCGACATCCGGTTCTACGAGCCGCAGCGGATCACCGAGCTCCTGGCCGCGCGCCGGCGCCGCCCGTTCGTCCCCTCCGACGGCCGGCTGATGATCGTCGCCGCCGACCACCCCGCCCGCGGTGCCCTGTCGGCGCGCGGCCGGGCGGACGCGATGGCGAGCCGCCCCGAGCTGCTGGACCGCCTGGTCACGGCGCTGTCCCGCCCCGGCGTGGACGGCGTGCTCGGCACCGCGGACATCCTCGAGGACCTGCTGCTGCTCGGCGCCCTGGAGGGCAAGGTCGTCGTCTCCTCGATGAACCGCGGCGGCCTGCAGGGCTCCGTGTTCGAGATGGACGACCGGCTCACCGGCTACGACGTCGCGGGCACCGCGGAGGCGGGTTTCGAGGCGATCAAGATGCTGACCCGCATCGACCTCGACGACCACGCGACCGTCTCCACCCTGGAGACCTGCGCGCAGGTGGTCACCGAGGCCAACCGGGCCGGCGTCGTCGCGATGGTCGAGCCGTTCATGTCCCGCCGGGTCGACGGCCGCATCATCAACGACCTCTCCACCGAGGCCGTGATCAAGTCCGTGCACATCGCCCAGGGCCTGGGCGCCTCCAGCGCCTACACCTGGATGAAGCTGCCGGTGGTCGACGGCATGGAGCGGGTCATGGAGGCCACGACCCTGCCGACGCTGCTGCTGGGCGGCGACCCGACCGGTGCCCCCGAGGAGACCTACGCCTCCTGGAAGGCCGCGCTGGAGCTCCCGTCCGTGCGCGGCCTGATCGTCGGCCGCGCGCTGCTCTACCCCGAGGACGGCGACGTCGCGAGTGCCGTCGACACCGCCGTCTCCCTCGTCCGCCCGCAGGAGGTCGTCGCCGCATGAGCGAGCTGTACATCCCCGCCGGCACCGGTGCCGCCGACGGCTACGAGCTCGAGGTGACCCCGAAGTCCGCGGACCGGGGGACGGCAGCCGGCGGAGCCGGCGAGGTGGGTAGGCACTGGGAGCACTCCAGCCTGCGGATCGTCTCCCTCGCGCCCGGCGCCGAGCGGACCGTCGAGACCGGCACCGAGGAGATGTTCGTGGTGCCGCTCAACGGCTCCGCCACCGTCACCCTCGGGTCGGAGACCCACACGCTGCAGGGCCGCGCGAACGTCTTCGAGGGCCCGACGGACGTCTCCTACCTGCCGATCCACTCCACCGTCACGATCGCCTCGGAGGCCGGCGGTCGGTTCGCGCTGTGCGGCGCGCAGTGCGAGCAGGAGCTGCCCTTCCGGTACGGCCCCAAGGCCGAGGTGCCGGTCGAGCTGCGCGGGGCGGGGCAGGCCAGCCGCCAGGTGCGCAACTTCGGCACCGTCGGCTCCTTCGAGGCCGGCTCGATCATCGCCTGCGAGGTCATCACCCCCGGCGGCAACTGGTCGAGCTACCCCGCGCACAAGCACGACGAGGCGGGCCCGCACGAGTCGCAGCTCGAGGAGATCTACTACTTCGAGATCGCGCCCGGACCCGCAGGCCAGCCCGGCCTGGGCTTCCACCGTACGAGCAGCTCGCCGGGCCACGAGATCGACATCATGGTCGAGGTCCACGACCGCGACACCGTGCTCATCCCGTGGGGCTGGCACGGTCCGTGCGCCGCGGCGCCCGGGCACGACATGTACTACCTGAACGTGATGGCCGGCCCCGGCGAGGAGCGCGCCTGGCTCATCACCGACCACCCCGACCAGGCCTGGATCCGCGACACGTGGGCCGACCAGGCGATCGACTCCCGCCTCGGAGGCCAGTGATGGCAGCGTCGTCCACGGTCCGGCTCACCGTCGCGCAGGCCACGGTGAAGTTCCTCGCCGCGCAGTACAGCGAGCGCGACGGCGTCGAGCAGAAGCTCTTCGCCGGCTGCTTCGGCATCTTCGGCCACGGCAACGTGGCCGGCCTCGGCCAGGCGCTGCTGCAGGCCGAGCTGCAGGAGCCCGACGCCCTGCCGTACGTGCTCGGCCGCAACGAGCAGGCGATGGTGCACACCGCCGTCGCCTACGCGCGGATGAAGGACCGGCTGCAGACCTGGGCGGTCTCGTCGAGCGTCGGCCCGGGCGCCACCAACATGGTCACCGGCGCCGCGCTCGCCACGATCAACCGCATCCCGGTGCTGCTGCTGCCTGCGGACACCTTCGCCGACCGCGCGGCGTCCCCGCTGCTGCAGGAGCTCGAGCTGCCCTACGCGGGCGACGTCACGGTCAACGACGTCTTCCGCCCGGTGTCGAAGTACTTCGACCGGGTCTGGCGCCCCGAGCAGCTGCCCGCGGCCCTGCTGTCCGCGATGCGGGTGCTCACCGACCCGGCCGAGACCGGCGCCGTGACCGTCTGCTTCCCGCAGGACGTGCAGGCGCAGGAGCACGACTGGGACGCCGACCTGTTCGCGAAGCGGGTCTGGCACGTCGCGCGGCCGCTGCCCGAGAAGGCCAGGGTCACCCGCGCCGCGGAGATCATCAAGAGCGCGAAGAAGCCGCTGATCGTCGCCGGTGGCGGCATCCACTACTCGGGCGCGAACGAGGCGCTCGCCGCGCTCTGCGAGGCCACCGGGATCCCGGTGGGCCAGACCCAGGCGGGCAAGGGCACGCTGGTGTTCGACCACCCGCAGTGCCTGGGCGCCATCGGCTCCACCGGCACCACCGCGGCGAACGCCGTCGCGAAGGACGCCGACGTGGTGATCGGCATCGGCACCCGGTACGAGGACTTCACCACGGCCAGCCGCACGGCGTTCCAGAACCCGGACGTCCGGTTCGTGAACGTCAACGTGGCGCCGATCGACGTCGTCAAGCACTCCGGTGCCTCGGTCCTCGCCGACGCGCGGGAGACCCTCGAGGCTCTTCTCCCGCTGCTCGACGGGTACACGGTCGCCGACGCGTACAAGGCCGAGTACGCCGAGCTCGACCGCGTGTGGACGGAGACGGTCAGGTCCGTCTACGAGCCCGAGATCCCGAGCAACGGGGCGGCCGGCCTGCTGACCCAGAACGAGGTCATCGGGATGGTCAACGAGCTGTCCGACCCGCGCGACGTCGTGGTGTGCGCCGCCGGCTCGATGCCCGGTGACCTGCACAAGCTCTGGCAGACGCGGGACGCCAAGGGCTACCACGTGGAGTACGGCTACTCCTGCATGGGCTACGAGGTCGCGGGCGGCCTCGGCGTCCGGCTGGCCTGCCCCGACCGGGACGTCTTCGTCATGGTCGGCGACGGGTCCTACCTGATGATGGCCACCGAGCTCGCCACGGCGGTGCAGGAGGGCATCAAGGTCATCACCGTGCTGGTGCAGAACCACGGCTTCGCGTCCATCGGCTCGCTGTCCGAGTCCCTCGGCTCGCAGCGCTTCGGCACGAAGTACCGCTACCGCAACGCCGAGACGGGCCGGCTCGACGGCGGGGTCCTCCCGCTGGACCTGGCGGCGAACGCGGAGAGCTTCGGCCTGCGGGTGATCCGCACGAAGACCCCGGAGGACTTCGCGGCGGCCATCGCCGAGGCGAAGAAGGCCACGGACAGCACGGTGATCTACGTGGAGACCGATCCGCTGATCGGCGCTCCGGACTCGGAGTCCTGGTGGGACGTCCCGGTCAGCGCGGTCTCGGAGCTCGAGTCGACGCAGTCCGCGCGCAAGGTCTACGACGAGCACAAGGCGACCCAGAAGTCGTTCCTGCGGCCCAGTTCCTGAGGAGAGAAATGACGAACACGCTGTACCACTGGGCCAACGGCCAGAAGGTCGATGGCAAGTCCGGCCGGTTCTCGGACGTGACGAACCCGGCCACCGGCGAGGTCTCCGCGTCGCTGCCGT
>NZ_BSFQ01000056.1 GCF_027922425.1 Pseudonocardia halophobica
GCTGCCTCAAGCGCTACATCACCCGCCAGCTCTACCGACAGCTCGAACACCCACCAGCCGCAGGGGCTTGACGAACCATAGGAGCGTCCCGTGAGTGTCCTTCGCGACTGCGACTAATCATTTGGCTCAATGTTCTGGTTCAGTCGGAAGACATTCTCCGGATCGTACTTCTGCTTGACTGCACTGAGTCGATCGAAATTCGAGCCGAAAGCCGATCGGATTCGGCCTGATCCCTCCTCGCCGAGATAGTTAACATAGACCCCACCGCTCGCAAATCGCGCGGTCGCTCCGACGAAGTCCTTCGTCCAGGAGACGTTCTCCTCGGCGTTCCGCCGATCCTCCCACATCGAGGTGACGAGTAAGTTATAGGTGGAGTCTCTGTGCCAGAAGGCGGTCTCATCGCGACCAACGTCGTTCATCGCGCCGTCCCCGTTGTGTTCGATGACGACCGTCGTCATCGACGAGGGCACGGAGGAGAACTGTTCGACAATTGTGCCGATCGCGTCGTCCGAAAGTCCGTTCAGGAAATCCGACTTCCAGTAGTTCTGGAAGTTGTGCGGCCAGAATACATCAGCCATCGTCTGTGCGGCGCTGTAAGGCATCGGCTCGATGATGTCCGCAACAGGCGGCCCCCAGTCACGAAGTGGTCGTAGTACCTTCTCCCCGACCTCAAGATCGCCGGTGAAGACCCCGCCGATGCCGACGACCAGTTCCCCCTGGACATCTTCCGGCAGGAATGGTGCCGGAGGTGCCGTGAACAGCAGTGCACCGGCGGTCAACTCCCGCGGCGCTGTTGTCTCGAAGTCTCGCCAGAACTTCAGAGCCTCGCGAGCGCGAGAGGCCCGATGGACGACCAGTCCGGCGAGGACGGTTCCGGCTGGATGGACCTCGAACTCGAACGAGGTAACGATCCCGAAGTTGCCGCCACCACCCCGGACAGCCCAGAAGAGGTCGGGGTTGTCTTCTGTGCTGGCCTGGAGGAAGCGCCCGTCCGCGGTGACGACGTCGACCGAGACCAGGTTGTCGCAGGCGAGGCCGTGCTTTCGGACCAGCCACCCGAGTCCGCCACCTAAGGTGAGACCGGCGACCCCTGTCGTCCCCACGAAACCCCCAGCGGCCGCAAGCCCGAAGTGTTGCAGATCGTGGTTGACCTCAAGCCAGGTCAGCCCTGCTTCCGCCCGGACGATCCTGAGCCGCGGATCGATGCGCAGTCCCTTCATCGGAGACAGATCGATCGTCAATCCGCGGTCAGCCAAGGCGTTGCCGGTGACATTATGTCCGCCCCCTCGGATGGCAATCGGCAGGTCATGCCTTCGACCGAATTTGACCGCGTCAATGACGTCACCGACACCGGCGCAGCGTACGATGATCTCGGGCCGCCGGTCGATCATTGCGTTGTAGACACGCCGGGTGTCCTCGTAGTCCGGGTCCCCGGCGCGCACGAGGTTACCGCGAAGATCCGATTTCAAGAGATCGACTGCCGAGCCGAAGGATGCCGCGGACTGCCTGTCCTGGTCCATCTAGTGTCCCCTCCGTTCAGGTCGAGCGACCAATGGCGCGAGCGGGAATATCCTCCTCATTCCGAGATCACGGCAAGTAGGGTTCGAGGGAGCGGGCGCGCGCGGATTCTATGGCCCAAGGTCGGTTCCCGCGGATCCCTGGTGGCCGGGCGAGGACCCGGGCGTTTGACGGCGTTGAGGCCCCGACACTCGGCAACCGAGCGTCGGCTCCGGCTCTCCGTCGCCGGCCGGCCGGGGTTGCTCAGCGCACCTCGTACCACTCGTAGTCGACGGAGAGATCCTCGTGGAGGACGCCCTTGCCGACCGCCTGTACGCGATTGAGCCAGGTGTAGCGCTCGTCGCCGGTCTCGAACCGCGCTGCGATGTACGCCGTCAACGGGGGGTTCATGCCGCCTGACACGTCCACCCGGCCGCCGTACTGGACATACATGACGGCGCCGTCGTCTGTGCGGTATGCGGACCGGATGTCGAGCGTGGCGGTGCCCTCCGGGCCGACGAGCAGCCAGTCCGCTGCCGCGTCGCCCATTAGCTCGGCGTTCAGCCGGTCCCCCTCGATCTTCGAGCTCGCAAGCTCGAAGACCAGTCTGGTCCCGGCAGGACCGGAGCCGACCTCGATGGGCGGCTTCACCTGTATCCGCACCGTGCAGAGCGGCACCAGCTCGATAGTCATCGCAGGCTCCCGTGGTCGGAGACCGTCCAGTGTCGTAACCCGCTGCGCAACAAGACATACGCAATGGTGCGTAGGACCGGCCCGGCCACCGGCGCACGATCCACACGGCGAGATCGTGGCCGGCCTCGCTCCTGTTCGCGATACTCGCCGGATGGGTCCGACGCTCGTCGGTCGCTCCGAGGAGCTGGCGGCGCTGCTCGATGCCTGTCACGGCGGGCCGGGCCGGCTCGTCCTCGTGACGGGCTGTGCGGGCAGCGGCAAGACGACACTGCTCGAGGAGCTGACGCGGCGCGTGACCGACGCCGGCGCAGTGGTCGGGTCGGGGCACGCGGTGCCCGGCGGGGGTCCGTTCCGCCCGGTGGCCGAGGCGCTGGTCCGGGTCGCGCCGCCCGCGCTCGCCGACGAGGGGGCTCTGTCGCCGTTCCGCGCTGTGCTCGCGCGGATCCTTCCGACCTGGCCGCCCGCGCTCGCCGCAGGTACGCACCTCGTCGATCCGGTGGTCGTCCTCGGCGAGGCGGTGCTCGCACTGCTCCGGGTGCTCTCGACCGACCGGCGGACGGTGTTCGTCCTGGACGACGCCCAGTGGGCGGATCGGGACACCCTCGCGCTGCTGGAGTACCTCGCGGGCGGTCTGCGGGAGGTGGCGGCGACCGTCGTCATCGCGGCACGCGACGACCAGGCCGTTCCCGACGCGCTCACCGCCCTGCATCGACATGCTCGGATCCGGACCGTCGCGTTGCGTCCGCTGCCTCCGGCCGACGTCGCGCTGCTGGTGCGTCGGACCGTCGGTGGGGAACTCCCGCCGGAGGCCGAGGAGTACGTGGCACGGGTGAGCGAGGGCGTCCCCCTCCTGGTCACCGAGTTGGCGGCCGGGCTCCTGGAGAGCGGGTCGCTGGTACCGGACGGGAACGGGTGGCGAACGACGAGCACGCTCACCGGCGGACTGCCTCCCTCCCATCTGGCTCTGGTCCACAACCGGGTCGCGGGCCTGGCGCCCCGGGCTCGGGAGCTGGTCCGCACCGCCGCCGTGCTGGGCCCCGAGCTCGACGCGGACCTACTGACGACGGTCCTCGGCTCGGACGCCGCCGAGGTCGCCGACGGGCTGTCGTCAGCCGTCGACGCCGGCCTGCTCACGAGGAACGCGGCCGGAGACGTGCGCTGGCGGCACGCGCTGACCTGCGGTGCGGTTCTTGCCGGGCTCACCCCGCCCGAGCGGGGCGCGATCGCTGCGCGTGCCGCAGAGGCGCTCGAGGACGAGTTGGGTGTGCGCCGGGCCCTGGTCGCGGACCTGCACGCGCGCGGCGGGCGTCCGGCCCGCGCCGCCGCGCTGCTGCTCGAGGAGGCGCGCGACGCCGTCGCCGCCGGGGCTCTGGCCACCGCGCAGGAGATCCTGGAGCGGTCCCTCGTGCTGGCCGTGGGAGACCCCGGCCTGGTCGTGGCGATCACGGTCGAGCGGATCCAGGCGTTCGCCCTGGCGACGCGCACGGACGAGGCGATCGCGGCGGCGGACGTCGCGCTGCCGACCGCGACGGGTGCAGACCGGACGGCGCTGGCAATCGCCGCTTCCCGGGCCTGCGTGGGCGGTCAACGCTTCGACGAGGCCGGCCGCTACCTCACGCTGTTCGGGGATCCCGACGATCCTCGGGTCCAGGCGCTCGCCGCCCACATCGCTCTCGACGCCGAGGACCTCGATCAGGCGTTGGCTCTGGCGACTCGCGCTGCGGCGGCCGCCGAGCAGGTCGGGCCGCCGGACGTCCTCTGCGAGGCGCTCGAGGTCGTCGGACGGGCGCTGCGGCGGCGCGATCCGAAGGCGTCCGTCGCCGCCTTCGAGCGGGCCGAGCAGGTCGCGGCCGGCCACGGCCTCACGCCGTGGCGGATCCGGGCGCTCGCCGAGCTCGGCGCCACCGAGTTGTACGGAGCAGCACCGGCCGGCCGCCTCGCCGAGGCGCAGACGCTCGCGCTCGACGCCGGCATGCTCGGCACCGCGACGGCCCTCGACCTCCAGGCCGTCGCGATGACCGTCGGGACCGAGGGGATGGTCGGCGTCATGTCCCGCGCCGAACGGTGCGCGGACCGGGCCGGCCGGCTGGGGCTCACCGGCCTCCAGGCGCACGCGTTGATGTTCGCCGCCCGCGGCCGGGTGCATGCCGGCCGAGCCGGGCAGGCGGACCTGCTCCTCGACGAGGTCGACCGGCTCGTCCCGAGTCCGCTGTACCGCTCCGAGCGGTCCCACAACCGGTCCACCGACGCCTGGCTGGACGGCGACGACGAGCGGGCCGCGCGGGAGCTCGACGACTGCATCGCTCTCCTGCGGGAGCTGCCCGCCGCACCGCCGGCGCCGGTCTGGGGCGAATGGGTCGTGCTGCGCACCGTGTGCGACCCCACCGACGACGGGCCGCGTGCAGAGCTACGGGAATCCGACGTCCTGGTCCAGGCCGTCAACCGGGCCGCTCTCGCCTATGCCGACGCCGTCGCCGCCGCGCACGTTCAGCAGGTCGACCCCGGCCTGCTGCTCGCCGAGGGCGACCGGCTGCTGGCGCCCCACCCGTTCCTCCGCCACTGGCTGCGGATCATGCTCGTGCCGCGCGCGGTCGACGGCCGGCTCGGGGACGCTCCCGCGCTGCTGCGCGAGGCTCACGCCTGGTTGCTGGCCCACGGCGAGAACCGCATGGCCCGGCTCTGCGCGGCGCACCTGCGTCGCCTCGGTCTCCCGGTGCCCCGTCCCGGGCGGTACGGCGAGATGGTCCCTCCGCGGCTGCGCGCCCTCGGCGTGACCGGCCGCGAGCTGGAGGTCCTGAGGCTGGTCGCCGAAGGCCTGGGCAACATCGAGATCGCCGGACGGCTGCAGCTGTCGCGGCGCACCGTCGAGACACACGTCAGCAACCTGCTGCTCAAGACCGGCACGCGTTCGCGGGAAGGCCTGACGGGTCTGGCTCCGTGAGCTGCCCGGCCCAGATCCGTGTGTCACCCGGATCCCCCCGCACGCCACCCCGGGCAGCGTAGGGGCATGACCACGACTACCACCGCAACGAGCCACGGTCGGATCGACGTCGGCGACGCCGAGCTCGAATACTGGGAACGCGGCCCTCGCGACGCGCCCCACACGCTGTTCCTCGTCCACGCCGGCGTCTTCGGTGAGTGGTTCCGCCCGATGTTCGACGAGCCGGCACTCGACGGGTTCCGGGTCGTACGGGTCCACCGCGCCGGCTACGGCGCCAGCTCCCGACCCCACGGCCACCTCACACTGGCCGACCACGCCCGCCAGTGCTGCCGGCTCCTGCGGGAGCTCGGGATCCGGCGCGCCCTCTGGGTCGGTCACTCCTCCAGCGGCTGCATCGGACTGCAGGCGGCCCTCGACGACGCCGACCTGATCACGGGTCTCGTCCTGCTCGAGCCGGCGCCGAACCCCGCCGGGCCGTCCAGCCAGGTCCTGGTCCGTGAGGTCGTCGGCCCTGCCATGGCAGCAGTCGGCGCCGGCGACTTCGCCCAGGCGACCGACACGTTCCTCAGCGGCGTCGACGGCCCCGACTACCGGGCCGCCGTCACCGCCCGCCTGGGCGAGGACGCGTTCGACCGCATCGTCCGCGACGCCACGTTCTTCTTCACCGACGAGATCCGGGCCGCGGGCGAATGGAACCTCGACCCCGAACGAGCGTCACGCATCACGGTTCCGGCCCTGCTCGTCACCGGCGGCGCCACCGCCGCCGTGACGAGCGCCTACGAGGAGACGGCGACGATCCTCGCAGGCATGCTGCCCGCCGCGCGCCACACCGTGCTGCCCGGCGTCAGCCACAGCATGCCCCTCCAGGACCCCGCCCGCGTCGCACAACTCGTCGCCGACTTCGTTCCCCGGTGAGCCTCCACGGGACGCGATCCGGGGGTTGCTCGAGCTCCTCGGTGCTCGATCCGCTCCCTCGTCACCGGGCCCGGGAACCGATCTCCCCCGCGTGCACCTCCCGCCGCGGCCGGGTGGTGGGCGGGAGGGTGAGGGCGGGGAGCACCTCGGCGCCGAGGCGGGCGACGTTGTCACAGGTGCGGGCGGTGTCGCCGGTGGTCTCGACCATCAGCGCGAGGGCGCGGGCGCCGGTGTGGCGGAGGGTCCGGTCCAGGCGGGCGCGGCAGAGGGCGGGGTCGCCGACCGGGTGGAGGCGGCAGAGGAGGTCGGTGTACTCGTCGGCGTCCCGCGGGGTGCGGGGCGCGCCGTCGTAGCGCGTGTAGCCCGCGAGCCCCGGCCGCAACCAGCGCGGGAGCGACTCCCGGACCTCGGCCTGCGCGGCGGCGGTGGTGTCGGCGACGTGCGCGAGGTGCGTGCTGACGTGCACCACGTCGGACCCGCCCCGCTCGTGGTAGGCGCGGACGGACCGGGCCTTCTCGTCGTCGTCGGCGTGCATGCCGAGCAGCATGGGCAGCCCGCGCTCGGCGGCGAGGCCGATCCCGGTCGCGGAGGTGACTGCCAGCAGCGGGTCCACCCCGCTCCGCGGCCCGGGCACGACCTCGACCGGGCGGAACCGGAAGTGCGGCCCGTCGCCGCGGACCCGGGGCCCGAACAGGGCCGAGAGCAGCAGGTCCAGCGACTCGGCGAACCCGCCGTCGAGCCGCTCCGGGCCCGTGCCGAACACCTCCAGGTCCACCCACGGCCCGCCGCGGCCGACGCCGAGCCGGAACCGGCCGCCGGACACCTGGTCGAGCAGCAGCGCCTGTTCGGCGAGCGCGACGGGATGCTGCACGGACAACACGCTCACCGCGGTGCCCACGGTGATCCGCGAGGTGGCACCGAGGACGTACCCCGCGAGCGTGACGGCCGAGGGGCACAGCCCGTAGGTCATGAAGTGGTGCTCGGCCAGCCAGACGGCGTCGAACCCGGCCTCCTCCGCGGCGACGGCCGCCGCGACCGTCCCCTCCAGCACGTCGGTCGCCGACCGGCCGGGGAAGCCGGGGGCCAGCAGGAACACCCCGACCCGGGGCCGCGCGCCGATCACGGGGAGGACCGTAACGGCACCGCCGCACGGTGATCGGACACACCTGCCCCGAACTTTCTACGTGGTGTAGAACTGAGCCAGAGCCTCTACAAGTCGTAGAAGTTCGGGAGGAGCCGCCGCCATGGCACTCGACCTGGCCCGTTGGCAGTTCGGGATCACGACGATCTACCACTTCCTGTTCGTGCCGCTGACGATCGGCCTGTCCGTGGTCGTCGCCTCCCTGCAGACCGCGTGGCACCGCACGGGCCGGACCGAGTACCTGCGCGCCACGAAGTTCTTCGGCAAGCTCTTCCTGATCAACTTCGCCATGGGCGTGGTGACCGGTATCGTGCAGGAGTTCCAGTTCGGGATGAACTGGAGCGACTACTCGACCTTCGTCGGCGACGTCTTCGGCGCGCCGCTGGCCATGGAGGCGCTGCTCGCGTTCTTCCTCGAGTCGACCTTCATCGGCCTGTGGATCTTCGGCTGGGACAAGCTCCCCCGCCGCGTCCACCTGGCCTGCATCTGGGCCGCCGCGATCGGCACCAACCTGAGCGCCTACTTCATCCTCGCGGCCAACGCCTGGATGCGGCACCCCGTCGGCTTCGAGATCGACCCGACCACCGGCCAGGCCCGGCTGACCAGCATCTGGGCCGTCCTGAGCAACGACCAGGCCTGGTCGACGTACCTGCACGTCGTGTCGGCCGCGTTCATCGCCGCCGGGTTGTTCGTCGCCGCGGTCAGCGCCTACAAGCTGATGAAGGACAAGGAACCGCGGGAGCGGGAGCTGTTCCGCAAGAGCATGCGGGCCGGGTTCGTGGTCACCGCGATCGCGGGCGTCGTCGTGACCCTGAGCGGCGACCACCAGGCCAAGCTGATGGCGCAGTACGAGCCGATGAAGCTGGCCAGCGCCGAGGCCCTGTGGGACGACGAGCACGCCGCCGGCTTCTCGATCTTCGCCGTCGGCGACATCCAGGACGGCCGCAACCACGTCAACGTGCAGATCCCCGGTGTGCTCGCCTTCCTCGCCACGGGCGACTTCGAGGGCGACGTGCAGGGCATCAACGACATCCAGGCCCGCTACGAGCAGGCCTTCGGCCCCGGCACCTACATCCCGAACGTCGGGCTCCTCTACTGGGCCTTCCGGATGATGATGGGCCTCGGCCTGGCCGGCGTCGCGATCTCGGTCGTCGGGCTCTGGATGACGCGCAAGGGCAAGCTGTTCCCCTACCGCTGGCAGTACGGGCTGGTCGTGGCCGCGCTGCCCGCCGCGCTGTTGGCCAACATCTTCGGCTGGATCCTCACCGAGATGGGCCGCCAGCCCTGGACGGTGGTGGGCGAGCTGCTCACCGCGAACAGCGTGAGCCCCGGGGTGAGCCTGACCGAGGTCGCGATCTCGTTGTCCGCCTTCACGCTGATCTACGCCGTGCTGGCGGTCGTCGAGTTCGGGCTGCTGCGCCGCTACGTCAAGGCCGGCACCGCCGCGGTCATGCCCTACCCCGAGGACGAGCCCGAACCCGAGAAGACCGACGACCGCGTCCCGGCGTTCGTCTACTAGGAGCCGATCATGGACCTGACAGTCATCTGGTTCCTCGCCATCGCCGTCCTCTGGACCGGCTACCTCGTCCTGGAGGGCTTCGACTTCGGCGTCGGCGCGCTGCTGCCGGTGCTGTCGAAGGACGACACCGACCGCCGCGTGATGATCAACTCGATCGGCCCGGTGTGGGACGGCAACGAGGTCTGGCTGATCACCGCCGTCGGGGCGACCTTCGCCGCGTTCCCGGCCTGGTACGCCTCGATGCTCAGCGGCTTCTACCTGCCGATGCTGCTGATCCTGCTCGCCCTCATCGGGCGCGGCGTGGCGTTCGAGTACCGCGGCAAGGTCGACTCGGCGGTCTGGCGGCGACGCTGGGACGCGGTGATCGTCGCCGGCAGCGCGCTCCCCGCCTTCCTGTGGGGCCTGCTCTTCGCCAACCTGGTCCGCGGGCTCGCGATGGGCCCCGACCACGTCGTCACCACGGACGTCTTCGAGCTGTTCAACGGCTACGCGCTGCTCGGCGGGGTGCTCACCCTCGGCCTGTTCCTGCTGCACGGCGCGGTCTTCCTCAGCCTGAAGACCGACGGCCCGGTCCGGCTGCGCGCCCGGTCGTTCGCGGCCTGGTCGGCGCTGGTGGTGCTGCCCCTCCTGGTCGCCTTCGCCGGCTGGACGCAGGCGCGCAGCGGCGAGCCGTGGACCCTGCCGGTCGCGATCGTGTCGGTCGTGGCGCTCGCGCTCGGTGCCGGCCTGGTCCGGCGCCGCCGCGAGGGCTGGGCGTTCACCGCCACCGCGGTGGCCGTGGGCATGCTGGCGGTGCTGATCTTCGGCTCGCTGTTCCCCGACGTCCTGCCGTCGACCACGGACCCCGCGAACTCGCTGACGATCGACAACGCCGCGTCGGCGCCCTACACGCTCACGGTCCTGAGCTGGGTGGCGGCGGTCTTCCTGCCGCTGGTACTCGCCTACCAGGCCTGGAGCTACTGGGTGTTCCGCAAGCGGGTCACCCGGGACCACATCGCCGTGAGCCACTGAGAAGCCGTGTCGATGGTCGACCCCGCAAAATCCGTCTCCCCCATGAAACCCCTCGATCCCCGCCTGCTGCGCACGGCGAGCGCCGTCCGCACGCACCTGCTCGTCGCCACCGCGTGCGGCGCGGCCCTCACCGGGCTGATCCTGCTGCAGGCGTGGCTCGTGTCCCGCGTCGTCGCCCGCGCGACCGGCGGCGCGGGGCTCGAGTCGACGGTCGGCTCCGCGAGCTCCGCCTCCGCGGAGCTCGCCCTGGTGATCGCGGCCGTCGCCGCGGTGGCGCTCGCCAGGGCCGGGCTCGCCTACGGCGCCGAGGCCGCCGCCCTGCGCAGCGCCGCCTCGGCGAAGTCGCAGCTGCGGATGCGGCTGGTCCGGCACGTCACCGGCGGTGTCCCCCGCGACCGGGACGCCGGTGAGCTGGTCACCCTCGCCACCCGGGGTCTCGACGCACTCGACGACTACTTCGCCCGCTACCTCCCCCAGCTCGTCCTGGCCGTGATGGTCCCGGTCGCGGTGCTCGTGGTGATCGCGGGCGCGGACTGGGTGTCGGCGGTCGTCGTCGCGGTGACCGTCCCCCTGATCCCGCTGTTCATGGCGCTGGTCGGCATGCACACGCAGGCCCGGACGAACCGGCAGTGGGCGCTGCTGAACCGGCTCGGCGGGCACTTCCTCGACGTCGTCGAGGGGCTGCCCACGCTCGCCCTGTTCCGGCGGGCCAAGGCCGAGGCGGCGCTCGTCCGGAAGGTCACCGACCAGCACCGCGAGGCGACCATGGGCACGCTGAAGGTGGCGTTCCTGTCGGCCTTCGTGCTCGAGGTCCTGGCGACGCTCGCCGTGGCGCTGGTGGCCGTGGAGGTCGGCTTCCGGCTGCTCTACGGCCGCCTGGACCTGGAGACCGCGCTGCTCGTGCTGATCCTCGCGCCCGAGGCGTACCTCCCGCTGCGTGAGGTCGGGGCGCGGTTCCACGCCAGCATGGAGGGCATCGCCGCGGCCCAGCAGGTCTTCACGGTGCTCGACGACCGGGCCGGCATCGTCCCCGCCGGCACCGGCGCCGCCCCCACCGGCGACATCCGCCTGCACGGCGTCACGGTCCGCTACCCCGGCCGCGACCGCGACGCCCTCCACGATCTCGACCTGACCCTGCCCGCCGGCCGCGCGACGCTCGTCACGGGGCCGAGCGGGGCGGGCAAGTCGACCCTGCTCGGGCTCCTGCTGCGGTTCGTCGAGCCCACCTCGGGCCGGATCACGGTGAACGCGGACGATCTCGCCGACGCCGACCCCGACCGCTGGCGCCGCGCGGTCGCCTGGGTCCCCCAGGACCCGCACCTGTTCGACGACACCCTCGCCGGCAACATCCGCCTCGGCGAGCCCGACGCCCCGGTGGCGGCCGTGCGCCGCGCCGCCACCCTGGCCGAGCTCGACGACGTCGTGGCCGGCCTGCCCGCCGGGTTCGCCACCCGGCTCGGTGAGCGGGGCGCGCGGCTGTCGGCCGGGCAGCGCCAGCGGGTCGCGCTCGCCCGGGCCTTCCTGCGGGCCGAGCGCGCGGAGACCCCGCCACTCGTGCTGCTCGACGAGCCGACCGCCCACCTGGACCCGGACAACGCGGCCGCCGTACGCCGTGCGGTCGGGCGACTGGTCGAGGGCCGGACCGCGGTGATCGTGACGCACGACCCGGCCTGGGCCGACGAGCTGCCGGCCGACGCCGGGCTCGTCCGGCTCGAGGCTCCCGCCCTGGTCAGCGGGGGTCGTGAGTGATGAGTGACCCTCTAGGGGCAGTACGCACTCACGGGGTGGTGCGGATGCTCGGGCTCGCGCGACCACGGGGAGGCCGGTTCGCACTGGGCGTGCTGCTCGGGGCCGCCGCCACGGCCGCGGGCGTGGGGCTGCTCTCGCTCGCCGCCTGGCTGATCGCGACCGCCGCGACCCATCCCGCCGTGACCGCGCTGAGCGTCGCGGTGGTGCTGACCCGCGCGCTCGGCGTGACCCGCGGCGTGGCCCGCTACCTCGAACGCCTGGTCACCCACGACGCCGCGCTGCGCACCCTCGCCGACGCCCGCGACCGCGTCTACGCCCGGCTCGCGGCCACCGAGCCGGTCCGCCGGTTCCGCTCGGGTGACCTCGTCTCGCGGCTGGTCAGCGACACCGACGCCACGCAGGACCTGCTGGTCCGCGGCCTGACCCCGCCGCTGGCGGCGCTGCTGGTCGGGGGCGGGGTGGTCGCGCTGTCGACCGCGCTGCTGACCGAGGGCGGGCTGCTGCTCGCGGCCGGGCTGGTGCTGGCCGGCGTGGCCGTGCCGCTGCTGGCCGCGCGGGCCGGCCGCGGACCCGGTCGCAGGGTCGCCGCGGCCCGCGCCGAGCTCTCGACCGCGCTCGTCGACGCCCTGCAGGGCGCCCCCGACCTCGTCGCCTACGGGGCGATGGACCGGGCCGTCGCGCGGGTCGAGGCGGCCGACGCCGACCTCACCCGCACCGCCCGGCGCGACGCCCGCCTGCTCGGTCTCGGCGCCGGGGCCACCGCGCTGCTGGCCGGCCTCACCCTGTGGGGCTCGCTGCTCCTCGGGGTCGCGGCGGTCTCGGCGGGCCGGCTCGGCCCGATCCCGCTGGCCGTGCTGGTGCTCACCGCGCTGGCCGCGTTCGAGATCGTGGCACCGCTGCCCGCGGCGGCCGCCCGGCTCGGCGCGGTCCGCGCGAGCGGCGAGCGGCTGTTCGGGGTGCTCGACACCCCGCCGCAGGTCCGGCCCGCGTCGGACGAGCCGGTGCCCGCCGGCCCGGCCGACCTGCGGATCCGGGACCTGACCGCCCGCTACGACGGTCCCCTGGTGCTCGACGGCCTGGACCTCGACGTCCCGGCGGGGGCGCACGTCGCCGTCGTCGGGCCGAGCGGGGCGGGCAAGAGCACGCTCGCCGCGATCCTGTTCCGCTTCCAGGAGGCCGAGGGCGGCGCGGTGCGGCTGGGCGACGCGGACCTGCTGCACCGCTCCCCCGACGCCGTGCGCGCCGCGGTGAGCGGGGTGCCGCAGGACCCGCACGTCTTCGACAGCACCGTGCGGGAGAACCTGCGCCTGGCCCGACCGGCGGCGACCGACGACGAGCTGCGGGCCGTCCTCACCCGCGTGCGCCTCGACCTGGACCTCGACGAGCCCGTCGGGATCCGCGGCAGCCGGCTCTCCGGCGGCATGCGGCAACGACTCGCGCTGGCCCGCGCGCTGCTCACCGATCCCGCGCTCCTCGTGCTCGACGAGCCGACCGCGCACCTCGACCCCGGCACCCGCGACGCCGTCCTCGACGACCTGCTCGACGCCGCCGCCGGCCGCGCCACCCTGCTGATCACCCACGACCTGGCCGGGGTGGAGCGGATGGAGCACGTGTACGTCGTCCGCGAGGGGACGGTGGCCGAGCACGGGACCCCCGCCGAACTGCTGGCCGCCGACGGCTGGCTCGCGCGCGCGGGTCGGGCCCCTCTCAGCCGCGCCACAGCCGGGCGCTGACACTCTCCGGGCCGTGCGTTCCCGCCGAACCCCTCCCGTCCTCGCCGCCCTCGCGGCCGGCCTGCTCGCCCTGGCCGGCTGCTCGTCCACCACCCCGCCCGCGACCGGCGCGGCCACCGACCGGTCCGCCGCGGGGCTCGACCTCGGCGAGGGCTGGGACTGGGCGCCCCAGGGCGCCCCGCTCGACCTCGGGGTGACGCACACCCAGGACAGCCTCGACGACCACGACCCGGCCGGGTCCAACGCCCGCGGCGAGGCGATCCTGAAGGACTCCGCGGTGTGGCAGAACGTGCACCTCATGGGCTTCGGCACGCTCAGCCCCGAGCCCGCGCCCGGGCAGTTCGACTGGGCGACGCTGGACGAGCGCATGGACCTGGTCAAGCGCACCGGCGCCCGCACGGTCCTCACCGCCTGCTGCGCGCCGGACTGGATGAAGGGCGGCGTCGCCGGGCAGACCGACTGGACGCGGCTCGAGGTCGCCCCGCTGCCGCAGGACTTCCGGGCCTACGCCGACCTGGTCGCGCAGACGGTGCAGCGCTACCCGCAGATCGAGCGGGTCGTGGTGTGGAACGAGCTCAAGGGCTTCTTCGACATGACGAGGAACCGGTGGGACTACGAGGGCTACACCGCGCTCTACAACGCCGTGTACACCGCGGTGAAGGCGGTGCGCCCGGACGTGCAGGTCGGCGGCCCCTACCCGGTCATGATCAGCCTGCCGCCGGACGACCCGAACGCCTCGGACACCCTCGAGGGCAGCTGGGGCGCGATCGACCAGCGGATCCTCGACGCGCTCGAGTACTGGGACACGAACAAGGTCGGCGCCGACTTCCTGGCCGTCGACGGCGGGACGGCGCAGCGCGGCGACACGATCAGCGGCCGGCTCGACGACGCCGCCGTGAAGTTCTCCGACGTCACCCGGTTCCTGCGCAGCACGACCACGCTGCCGATCTGGTGGACCGAGTTCTACTCCGAGGTGCCCGAGGGACAGACCGGCGCCGCGGACGGCCAGGCCAGCGCCGCCTCGACGCTCGCCTCCGTGGCCGCGTTCGCCCGGTCCGGGGTGTCGGTCGCGCTGCTGTGGGGCCCGCAGGGCAGCTCGCTGCCCTACTCCGCGCTCTGGACGGACGCCACGGAGGCGGCCGGTGGCGAGCCCACCCCGCTCACGCAGGCGTGGGAGTGGCTCGTCCCCCGGCTCGCGCAGGGCGACGTGGAGCTCGGCACCGCACAGGACTCGCCGCTGATCGCCTTCCGGGCGCCGGACGGCTCCGCACTGGTCGTGAACGTCTCCGACGACGAGGTGCCGGTCGCCGGGCAGGAGCCGCTGGCCCCCTACGCGATCGGGCTCCGCAACGCCCCCACACCGTGATCCCCGCTGCGGCCGCCCCTCCCGGGCGGCCCCAGCGGGAGCAGCGGGACCTAGCGAACCCGGCGGGTGACCGTCGCCGTGGTGGCCAGCTTGCCGGTGGGCCCCCACGCCTCCACCTCGACCACCCCGAAGGAGCGGCCCGCGTGCACCACCCGGGTGCGGAACTGCGTGGTGCCCGCGACCGGTGAGGGCCGCAGGTAGCAGATCCGCATCGAGCCCGTGACCAGCGGCCGGTCCGGGGGGCCGGGCAGTGCGGCCGCCGCGGCCACCTCCGAGGCGGTCAGCATGATCCCGCCGTGGATCGTGTCCAGCTCGTTGGCCAGCGCCGCCACGCCCGGCACCGACAGCACCACCGGGTCGCCGGACATCTCCGCACCCAGCAGCCCCACGACCGAGCCCACCGGCGGCACCTGCACCTGCGGGACCACGGCGTCGACGTCCGGCACCCCGGGCGTGAACTTGCCCCACTCGGTCGCGACGCCGAGCAGCGTGCCGTCCGCGGCCAGGATCCGGCCCTGGGAGAGCGAGCCCTCGGCGTCGGCCGCGACCGCCCGCGCCTCGACGGTCACGGGGGACCCGTCGAGCGGGACGGGCGCGACGAGGTCGACGGCCAGCTCCGTGGTGACCGCCCAGCCCTCGACCGGCCGGGGCAGGAGCATGGCCTGCCCCAGCACGGCGTCGAGCAGCACGCCCAGCGCCCCGGCGGAGGGCCGGCCGTCGGGGCCGACCATCCACCGGGCGGTGGGCATGCTCGCGCGGACCAGGCCCGCGTCGTCGACCTCGATCGGGCCCATCCCGACCAGGCGGTCCGGCCCGAGGGGCGCCGTCAGCAGGACCGGCGCCACCGTCAGATCGGCCGTCACGTCAGGCCTTCGGGCCGCCGGCGACGTAGATGACCTGGCCGGAGACGAAGCTCGAGCGCTCGTCGACGAAGAACGACACGGTCTGCGCGATGTCCTCGACCGCGCCGGCGCGCTGCACGGGGATCTCCTTGGCGCGGGCCGCCTTGAACTCCTCCCAGTCCACGCCGAGGCGCTCGGCGGTGGCCTTGGTCATCTCGCTGGCGATGAACCCGGGGGCGATGCAGTTGACCGTGACGCCGAACTTGCCCAGCTCGATCGCGAGGGTCTTGGTGAAGCCCTGCAGGCCGGCCTTCGCGGTGGAGTAGTTGGCCTGGCCGCGGTTGCCCAGCGCCGAGGTCGACGACAGGTTGACGATGCGGCCCCAGCCGGCGTCGACCATGTGCTTCTGCACGGCCTTGGCCATGAGGAACGAGCCCTTGAGGTGCACGCCCATGACCGAGTCCCAGTCGGTCTCGGTCATCTTGAACAGCAGGTTGTCCCGGGTGATGCCGGCGTTGTTGATCAGCACGGTCGGCGCGCCGAGCTCCTCGGCGACCCGGGCCACGGCGGCCTCGACGGCCGCGGCGTCGGACACGTCGGCACCGACGGCGATCGCCGTGCCGCCCGCGGAGACGATGGCGTCGACGGTGGTCTTCGCGGCCGCCTCCTCGAGGTCGATCACCGCCACCTTGAAGCCGTCCTGCGCCAGGCGCTGTGCGGTGGCCGCACCGATCCCCCGGGCCGCTCCCGTGACGATCGCGACGCGCTGCTGGGACTCCGCCATGTTCGGTCTCCTTCGACTTCGCTCGACTGCGCTACGCACCGGTCGCGAACGACCGATCGTTTCGTTCCGATCCTCGCACCGGGCTCCCCGCACGGCGCAAGCCGCTGTCGCCCGCGCCACGTCTCCGTTCGCTCCTGAGTTGGTGCGACTGCATTAAGGTCCCGCGCATGACGGTACTGCAGCGGTTCTCGCTCGAGGGCAAGGTGGCCATCGTGACGGGCGCGTCGTCGGGTCTCGGCGTCGCGTTCGCGAAGGCGCTGGCGGAGGCGGGTGCCGACGTCGTGCTGGGCGCGCGCCGGGCCGACCGCCTCGACGGCACGCGGAAGATGGTCGAGGAGCTCGACCGCCGGGCGGTGGCGGTGACCACGGACGTCGCCCGGCAGCCCGACTGCCAGAACCTGGTCGACACCGCGATGGCGGAGTTCGGCCGGGTCGACGTCCTGGTCAACAACGCCGGCATCGGCACCGCCGTGCCGGCGACCCGGGAGAGCGTCGAGGAGTTCACGCAGGTCATCGACGTGAACCTGAACGGCTGCTACTGGATGGCGCAGGCCTGCGGGCGGGTCATGCAGCCGGGCAGCAGCATCGTGAACATCTCCAGCATCCTCGGCATCACCACCGCGAACCTGCCGCAGGCGGCGTACGCGGCCAGCAAGGCCGGCCTGATCGGGCTCACCCGCGACCTCGCCCAGCAGTGGGGCGGGCGCAAGGGCATCCGGGTCAACGCGCTGGCCCCGGGCTTCTTCGAGACCGAGATGACCGACCAGTACAAGCCCGGCTACCTGGACTCGATGATGGAGCGGGTCCCGCTGGGCCGGAAGGGCGACCCGGAGGAACTGGCCGCCGCGCTGGTGTTCCTCGCGAGCGCGGCCGGCGGGTACGTCACCGGGCAGACGTTCGCGATCGACGGCGGCATCACGATCACCTGACGGGCTACGGTCGTCCGGTGAGTGATCCCGCGAAGACGCCGGTGAAGATCGGCAACGTCCTGCACCCGGTGGCCGACGTCGACGCCGCCGTGCGCTTCTACGCCGACACCTTCGGCCTGGCCACGAAGTTCGTCGACGGCGACCGCTACGCCGCCCTCGACGCCGGCGGCACGACGCTGGCCCTGGCCGGCCCGGCCGAGGACGTCACCGGCGGGGTGCCGGCGGCGTCGTTCAAGGTCCCGGACGTGGCGGCGGCGCTCGCCGCCCTCGTGCAGGGCGGCGGGTCCGTGGTCCGGGAGCCCGAGCAGGGCCCGCACGAGGTCCGGGCCGTGGCCCGGGACCCGTGGGGCAACACCGTGGTCGTCTACGGGCCGCAGTAGCCGCGGCGGTCCGGCGCGTCAGTCCAGCAGGACGGTCCGGAGGTCGAGCCGGCGCAGCACGCGGTCGGCCGCCTCCGGGTCGATCCCCGGCTCGCGGCGCGCCGCGAGCACCTCGGCGCGGGCGGCGGACAGCGCGTCGGCCTCGATGGACTGCAGCACGTCCCGGCGGTCGCGGATCGCGCGGAGCCGCTGGCGCTCGTCCTCGGACAGCGACTCGCCGGAGAGCACGGCGTCGAGCCGGCTCATCCGCTGCCGGATCGCGGCCTCGACCTCCTCCGGCAGCTGGTCGGACCGGTCGGCCTCGCCGATCCGCGCGGCCATCCGGTTCAGCGCGGCCCGCTGCGCCCGCCGCGTCACGATCTTCTCGGCGCGCTCCTCCGCGTCCGCCCGCTCGGCGACGCCCAGGGCCTTGACCAGCGTGGGCAGGGTGAACCCGGGCAGGAGCAGGGTCACCAGGAGCACCCCGACGGCGATCAGCGTGATCTCGGCGCGGGCCGGGAACGGTGCTCCCGACGCCATGACGGTGGGCAGCGAGAGCGCCAGGGCCAGGGTCGCCAGCCCGCGCATGCCGCACCAGGCCAGCACCACGGCCTCCCGGCCGGTGCGGGGTGCGGCGGAGGCGTCGGCGGAGCGGCGGACGGTCAGCCAGGCGACCGTCATCCACAGCACCCGGACCCCGACCACCACGAGGCAGACCAGCGCGGCGTGGCCCACCATCCGCGGCAGGTCCGTGCCCGCCTCCTCGACCACCCCGCGCAGGTCCAGCCCGATCAGGCCGAACGCGACCCCGGTGACCAGCAGCTCGACGACGTCCCAGAACGAGCGCTGGACCAGGCGCTCGGCGGCCTCGTCGGCGTCGCCGAGCCGGCGCAGCTGCAGTGCGACCACCACCACGGCCACCACGCCCGACGCGTGCACCTCCTCGGCGGCGAGGTAGACCGCGAACGGCAGCACCAGGGTCAGCGCGCTGCGCCCGATCGTGTCGGTGACCCGGGCCAGGACCATCCGCGCCAGCCACGCGACGACCAGCCCGATGAGCACGGCCGCGGCCGCGCCGAGCAGGAAGGACAGGGCGAGGCCGCCGAGCGACAGCTCGTCGCCCTGCACCGTGGCCAGCACCGCCGCCTGGAACACGACGAGCGCGGTGGCGTCGTTGAACAGGCCCTCGCTCTGCAGCACCGCGAGCAGCCGGCGCGGGATCCGCACGGGCCCGGCCACGGCCTCCACGGCCACCGGGTCCGGCGGGGCGACCATCGCGCCGAGGGCCACCGCGGCGGTGAGCGTGATCCCCGGGACGAGCAGCACCGCCAGCCCGCTCACCACCACGATCGTGACCACGACCAGCGCGATCGCGAGCAGCGCGATGGACCGCCAGCGGGCCCGGAACAGCGACCAGGAGGTGCGCTGCGCCGTCGCGAACAGCAGCGGCGGCAGGAACAGCGGCAGGATCAGGTCCGGGTCCAGCTCGAAGGAGTCCGGCAGGCCGGGCGTCAGCGCGACGAGGGCGCCGAGCACCACCATCAGCGCGGGCCACGGGAGCCGCAGCCGGTCCCCCACCCCCACCAGCAGCACCGCGCCGAGCATCAGGCCCACGATGAGCAGCAGGTTCTCCACCGGGGAAGCTTCCCAGTCCGATCGGTGCCATGATCGGTCGCCATGAGCCACGACCCCTACAGCGACCTGCCCGACCTCCCCACGTTCGAGCTGACCAGCGACGACGTCACCCACGGCGGCACCCTCGACACGCCGCACCTGTCCGGCCTCATGGGCGCGGGCGGCGAGGACCGGTCACCGCACCTGTCGTGGAGCGGCTTCCCCGAGGGGACGAGGTCGTTCGCCGTGACGTGCTACGACCCGGACGCGCCCACGGCGTCGGGCTTCTGGCACTGGGCCGTCGCCGACATCCCGGCCACGGTCACCGAGCTGCCCGCGGGCGCGGGCGACGAGAACTCGTCGTCGCTGCCCGAGGGCGCCGTGGTGCTGGCCAACGACGCGGGCATGAAGCGCTTCGTCGGTGCCGCCCCGCCGCCCGGGCACGGCCCGCACCGCTACATCTTCGTGGTGCACGCGGTCGACGTGGAGAGCCTCGGCCTGCCCGACGGCGCCACCCCGGCGTTCCTCGGGTTCAACCTGTTCAGCCACGCGATCGCGCGCGCGACCCTCACCGCGACGCACGAGAACACCGGCTGAGCAGGCACCTGGACGGGCATCAGGGCGGGCGCGGCGGGGCCGTTCGGCAGTACGGTCCGGCCGTGCCCGACATCACCCAGCTCATCCTCGACGACCACGAGTGGTTCCGTCGCCGGTTCGCCGAGCTCGACGACCTGCGCGCCGAGGGCGCCGAGCCGACCGCGCTCCGCGCGGTCTGGCGCCCGCTCGCCGACCTGCTCGACGTCCACGCGGAGGCCGAGGAGCGGATCTTCTACCCGCAGCTGCTCCGGAAGGGCGAGAACGACCCGGAGGAGGAGACGCTCGACGCCATCGGCGACCACAACGACATCCGCGACGGCGTGCGCGAGGCGGACCGCAACCCGGTCGGCAGCGCGGGCTGGTGGGCCGGCGTCGACAGCGCCCGCGAGGCCAACGACGAGCACATGGGCGAGGAGGAGAACGAGGGCCTCCCCGACTTCCGGCTCCACGCCCCGTCCGGGCTGCGCGAGTCCCTCGGCCGGCAGTTCACCGAGTTCAAGGAGCGGCACCCGGGCGGACGCGGCATCGAGATCACCGACAAGGACCCCGAGGAGTACGTGGAGACCATCGAGCGGGAGATCCACCCGCCGTCGGACTTCTCCGGCGACGTCTCGCTCGGCATCGGCGGGCTCCGCGGCCGCTGACCCGTCCACAGCGGCCCACCACGCCGTTCCCCCACGTCCTCCCCACCACGCAAGGAGCACCCGTGACCGCACCCTCCGACCACCTGCTCAGGGCGAACGCGCCCATCCCCACCGAGGCCTGGAAGGCGATCGACGACGAGGCCCGCGAGCGGCTCACCCCGCTGCTCGCCGCGCGCAAGCTGGTCGACTTCGTCGGCAGCGGCGGCTGGCAGCACTCGGCGCGCAGCCTGGGCCGGACGACCGGGCTGGCCGGGCCGCCGCCGGGTGTCGAGGGCGGCGCCGGGGTGAGCGCGCGCGTCCGCCGGGTGCTCCCGCTCGCCGAGGTCCGCGTGCCGTTCACGGTCTCGCGGGCGGAGATCGACGACATCCAGCGCGGTGCTCCCGACCCCGAGTTCGAGGACCTCGACCGGGCGGCGCGGGTGGCGGCCGAGATCGAGAACCGCGCGGTGTTCCACGGCTGGCCGGCCGCGCACGTCGAGGGCATCGCCCAGGTCGCGCCGTACGACCCGCTGCCCCTGGGCGAGGACTGCCTCCGCTGGCCGGGCGTGGTGGCCCGCGGGGTGGACACGCTGCGCCGCAACGGCATCGGCGGGCCGTACGCCCTCGCGGTCGGGCCGGACCTGTACACGAAGATCGTCGAGACCACGGAGCACGGCGGGTACCTGCTCTTCGACCATCTCAAGCGGATCCTGGGCGGCTCGGTGATCTGGGCGGCCGGGGTCGACGGCGCGGTGCTGGTGAGCGAGCGGGGCGGGGACTTCGCGCTCGACGTCGGGCAGGACCTCGCGATCGGCTACTCCCACCACGACGCGGACTCGGTGAGCCTGTACATCGAGGAGAGCTTCACCTTCCAGGTGGTCGAGCCCGACGCGGCGTTCGCGCTGACCGTCTGACGGCCCGGAACACACCGGAGGGGCCGCGGATCCGTGGATCCGCGGCCCCTCCCCTGTGCTGGTGCGGCGCCCGTCAGATGGTGAGCAGGCGGTCGAAGAAGCTCCGGTAGCGGCCCAGGGCCAGCCGGAGGTCCTCGGTGGAGGCGGACTCGTTGTTCAGGTCGCGCTCCAGCTCGCTGCGCTGCCTCTTGAACAGCGCCTCCAGCTCGTCGAGCACCTCGCCGACCAGGGCGTTGGCGTCGCGGACGGCGCCGCGGGGCTCGTCGACGAACCCGGCCTTCAGCGTCTCCCAGCGGCGCAGGTACTCCGCGGAGCGGTCCTGCGGGACCAGGGTCGCGTGGCCGGAGGAGTCGGTCTCCTGGGTGGGCGCGCCCATGGACTCCGCGCGGGACCGGCCGCCCTCGCCCTGGGCGTCGTGGTGGCCCTCGTGACGGCCGGCCTCGCGCAGGCCGCCGCCGCCCTCGTCGCCCGGCATCCGCTCGTCCGGGACGCCGGAGCCGTGCACGGCGGTGTCGTGGCCGCCGCGGGCGTCGCCGCGCATGTCGCCCATGTCCCGGCCCGGATCGTGGCGCATGTCGCCCGTGTCGCCACCCATGTCGCGGGCCCGGTCCTGACCGGTGTCGCGCGGGGCGTCGGAGGTGGCGTCGGAGGTGGCGTCGGTGGCGCCGCTGCGCAGGTCGACGGTGCGTGCGCCCTCGTCGCTGCGGACGTCGCGGTGCCCGGTGCCCGCGGTGTCCCCGATGCCCCCGGTGCCCCCGGCGTCCCGGCCGCGGAGGCCGCCGTCGGGGTCGTCGCCCGGGCCCAGGTCACCGCGGCCGCGGTCCTGCGGCAGGTGCTCGTCGTGCCCGCGGGGCATCGGTGCGCCCTCGCCGGTGTCGTAGCCGCGCTCGCGGGTGCCCACGCCACCGCGGTCCTCCTGGGCGGCGCCCCGGCCCTCGTGCCCGTGCTCACCGTGCTGACCGGGTTCCCGGCCCAGCACCTTGTCGAGGAAGCTGCGGTCGTCGTGACGGTCGTCGGCGTGCCCGCTGCCGTCGGCGGTGCGGGGGTCGAGCTTGTCCATCAGCCGCTCACCTCGTGTCTCGTCGGTGCTGCGTCCACCCTGTCGCTCGTGGCCCACGTGCTCGCTCATGCGCTCGTCTCCTTCCGGCGGGTGTCCTGGGGGCCGGCGGGGTCGCCGCCGTGCCGGCCGTCGTGCTGCCCGTCGTGGTGCCGGTCGCCGCCCAGCAGTGCCTGGACCAGCTCGCGGTAGGAGGTCACGGCGCCGCGCAGCTCCTCGGTGTCGGCGCGGTGCTCCCGGTTCGCCTGGGCGATCCGGCGCGCCTCGCGGTAGCGCTGCACCACCACGGGGTGCTCGACGGAGACGTCCGCCGCCCGCTGCTCGAAGTCGTCGACCGGATAGCCGCGGGCGGACATCAGCTCGTCCACCAGCGCGTCGGCACGGTCCACGGCGTGGTCCGGGTCGTCGACGAACTCCGCCTGGACCGCCGTCCAGCGGCGCTCGAACGTCTCCCGCTCACGGTCGTCGAGGGTGCGCAGGCTCAGCCCGCGGTGGCGCTTCTCGCGCTCCGCCAGGACCCGCTCGGTCTCGGCCGGGTCGTTCGTCTCCGACAGGTGGCGGTCGTACTCGGGGCCGAAGCGCTCCTTGAGGCGTCGGCTCTTGCGGCGCCCGTTCATCGACCACGCGAACGCGGCGAGCGCCAGCAGCGCGATCACCACCACGACGATCACTACGATGACTGCGGTGCTGCTCATGGACACCGGGTGCCCACTGAGGACCTGTCACAATCCGTGAGTACCGGATGGATCTGTGACCGATGCCACACTGAATCGAGTGAGCATGAACCGCTCTGCTCCGGACGCCGACGAGGGCTCCGCCGGACGCCCCGCGGAGACGCCCGACGGGTCCACCGAGGCCATGGACACCGGAGACCGGGTCGAGGCCGCCGCCGACGAGCTCTACGGCGTGGCCCCGGACGACTTCGTCCCCGTGCGGGACGAGCTGGTCGCCGAGGCCAAGGAGGCCGGGGACAAGGAGGCGGCCAAGGCGATCGGGCGGTTCCGGCGGCCCACGCAGGCGGCCTGGCTGGCCAATCTGCTCGCCCGCGAGCGCGGCGAGCAGCTCGACGCCCTGCTCGACCTGGCCGAGGAGCTCTCCTCCGCGCAGCGGACGCTCGACGGCGCCCAGCTGCGCCACCTCTCCGCGCAGCGCTCCAAGCTGGTCGGGGCGATGGCCCGCGAGGCGCGGCGGCTGGCCGCCGAGGACGGGCACCGGGTCACCGAATCGGTCGAGAAGGACCTGCGCGGCATTCTCGAGGCGGCCCTGGCGGACGAGGACGTGGCCGACGAGGTGCGGTCGGGGCGGCTGACCCGGACGGTGAGCTGGTCGGGCTTCGGGTTCGGCGGCGAGACCACCGCCGGCACCGGCCCGCGGAAGCCCCGCGAGCGGGACGGGGAGGGTGCCCGGCGTCGCCGGCCCGTCACCCGTCCGCCGCGGCGACCCGCCCGTGAACGTTCCGTGGCGGACACCGACACCGAGGCCGAGGCGCAGCTCGACGCCGCCGAGCGCGCCGAGCGGGAGCGCCGCGAGCGGGAGGAGCGGGCGCAGCGGGAACGGGAGCGCGCCGAGGCCCGGGAGGCCGTCGACGAGGCCCGCCGCGCGGCCGACGCCGCCGCCGACGCCCAGGAGGACGCCGCCGCGGCCCTCCGCGACGCCGAGTCCGAGCGCGACGACGCCACGGCCCGCGTCGAGGAGCTCACCGCCGAGCTGGAGCGGGCGCGGGAGGCCCGCACCGCCGCCGCGGCCGCCGTCAAGGACGCCGCCCAGGCCGAGCGGGAGGCGAGCCGCACCGCCCGCGACACCGCGACCGCCCTCACCCGCGCCGAGGAACGCCTCGCCGACCTGGAGGACTGAGAACCCATCGGCCCCGGGGCCGAGGCCCCTTCGAACGAGGGGGCACTCCGTTGATCGCCTTCACAGCAGCCCCCCGCAGCGCACGACGACCGAGGCCGTCGCGGGTGTGCGGGTGGCCGGTCGGCCCGGCTCAGCCGGAGCGCTCGCGCAGCTCCCGTTTCAGCAGCTTGCCGGTGGCGGTGCGAGGCAGCGGCTCGGTCCACCAGAACACGTGGGCCGGGGCGGCGAAGCCGGCGACCCGCGCGGTGACGTGCGCGCGCAGGGCGTCGGCGGCGGCGTCGTCGTGCGGGGACCCGGGTGTGGTGCGAACGGCGGCGGCCACCTCCTCCCCCAGTGTCGGGTGCGGGACGCCGAAGATCGCCACCTCGTCGACCCACGGCACCTCGTGCAGGGCGGCCTCGACCTGGGCGCTGTAGACGTTCTCCCCGCCGCGCAGCACCACGTCCTTGAGCCGGTCGACGACGTACACCCAGCCCGCGCGCACGAGCCCGAGGTCGCCGGTGCGGAACCAGCCGTCGACGAACGCCGCGGCGGTCGCCTCCTCGTTCCGCCAGTACCCGCCGACGATGTTGGGCCCGCGGAACCAGAGCTCGCCGATCTCGCCCTCCGGCACGTCGTCGAGCGTCTCCGGGTCGACGATCCGGACGTCGGCCCCGGGCGCCGGCCGCCCGACGCTGTCCGGGTGCGCCACGTAGTCCGCGCCGATGTTGGCGCAGACCGCGGAGGTGGTCTCGGTGAGCCCGTACCCGTTGGCGGACATCGGGCCGAGCTCGGTGTCGATGCGCTGGACCAGCTCGCCGGGGATCGGCGCCCCGCCCATCCCGATGCGCGACAACGACGACAGCTCGTCCCGGTGCGCGATGGCGATCTCGGCGAGCTCGCGCATCGTGGTGGGGACGCCGGCGCCGCCGGTCAACCGCTCCTCGCGCACCAGCCGCCGCGCCTCCTCGCGGTCCCAGCGGTACATCGTGGCGACCTTGCCCCCGATGATCACCTGTCCGTACAGGCCGTTGAGCCCGGCGATGTGGAAGAGCGGGTAGGTCAGCAGGGTGCCGGTCTGCGGCGGCGCGGGCCGGCTCGGCCCCGGCGACGCGGCCGCGTTGGCCCGGGCGGTGAGCAGCACGTTCAGCGCGTTGGTCACGTGGTTGCGGTGGGTGTGCACGGCGCCCTTGGGGCGCCCGGTGGTGCCCGAGGTGTAGAGGATGGTCGACGGGTCGTCCGGCCGGACCGTCGACGGCGGCGGGCCGGCCGCCGGGTCCAGCGACGTCATCAGGTCGGCCCATTCGCGCCCCGCGAACGGGCCCTCGCCGCGTACCCGGACCAGCGGCACGTCGCTCCCGATCCCGCCGTGCCCGGTCAGCAGGGCGGCCCGCTCGCCGTCGGCGACGACGATCCGGGCCCCTGAGTCCCCGACCGCCCAGACCAGCTCGGGGCCGGTCCACCAGGCGTTGAGCGGGACGGCGACGAGCCCGGCGAGCTGCGCCGCCCAGAACACGACGCCCCACTCGGGGTAGTTGCGCATCGCGATCGCGACGCGGTCACCGGGCTTCAGGCCGTACTCGCCGAGCAGGGCCGCCGCCAGGCCGTGCACGAGTCGGAGGTGGGTGGCGTAGTCGAGGTGCTCGTCGGCGTAGACCCAGTAGGGCCGGTCGCCGAAGGCGGCGGTGTCGGCGATCATCTCGGCGAGCGTGTGCGGCCCGCGGATGTACACCCGCATCGGGACGCCGCCGACGACCTCCTCCCGGAGGGCGTACTCCGCGCCGGGTGCGGTCATCCGGGCGAGCTCCCGCCCCAGCGGGGTGTCGTCCGCGGGGATGCCCGGTTCCACCGTCTGCTCGACCGGCACTGCCTGGTCCTCACTGTCCGTGGCATGCATCGGAGATCACTCTGCCACTCGGCTCCCCCGTCGCGCGACGGCTCGTTGCGCCGTGACAGGGTCGACCGGTGACGGAGGAGCGGACCGGGAGCGCACGCGGGGCCCGGTCCTTCCCCCCGCGGGGCCGGTGGGCGTTGCTGGTCGCGCTGACGGTCGTCCTGACCGTCCTGTTGCAGGGCTTCGGCGTCCCTTCCCCCGCGCTCTTCGCCGGCCTCGCCGTGGCCACGGTGCTCGCCCTGATCGGGATCGGGCCGGACCGCATCGCCCGCCCCGCGACGTCGGCGGCCCAGGCGGTGATCGGCGTGGTCATCGGGGTGCTCGCGCGACCGGAGACGCTGTCCGCGGTGGCCGCCGGCTGGCTGCCCGTCCTGCTGGTCAGCCTGGGGACGCTCGCGGTGAGCATGGCCGCCGGCCTGCTGCTGGGTGTCCAGCGCGGCGTCTCGCCGCTGACCGGGATGCTCGCGCTGACCGCGGGCGGCGCCTCGGGCCTCGTGGCCGTGACCCGCGAGCTGGGCGGCGACGAGCGGATCGTCTCGGTGATCCAGTACCTGCGCGTGGGAATGGTCACGGCGACCATGCCGATCGTGGCGACGGCGGTGTTCGGCGCCGGGCACGTCGGCGTCGGCGGCACGGGACCGGCCACGGGGCCCTGGTACCTCGGGGTCGCGCTCGTCGCGGTGTGCGCGCTGGTCGGGGTGCCGGTGGCGAACCGCCTGCACGTGCCGGCGGGCGCCCTGCTGGGGCCGATGGTGATCGCCCTGGCGCTCAGCCTCACCGGCCTGACCTTCGACGCCTCGCCGCCCACGCTGCTCGTGGACCTCGCCTACGCCGTGATCGGCTGGCAGGCCGGCCTGCGCTTCACCCGCCCCGCGCTGCGCACGGTCCTGCGGATCCTCCCGCTGGCCACGGTCCTGATCCTGGTGATCGTCGCCGCGTGCGCCGGGCTCGGCCTCGTCCTGTCCGCCGCGACGGGCGCGACCCAGCTCGACGGCTACCTGGCCACGACCCCCGGCGGTATCTACGCCGTGCTGGCCACCGCGATCTCGTCGGGCGGGGACGTGACCTTCGTCGTGGCCGTCCAGGTGCTCCGGGTGATCTTCATGCTGCTGGTCGCGCCGTTCCTGGCCCGGCTCGTGGGCCGGCGCTGGGGTGGGGGCTGAGTGTTCGCTAGGTGAGGTCGGCCAGGCTCCGGCCCGTGGTGCGCGGGCCGAGCACGGCCACGTCGACGGCCACGATCACCATCGCCACCGCGATCGCGACGAACACGGCCGTGGGGCCCGCCGAGTCGAGCAGCGGGACCAGCACGAACGGCATCACCGCGGTGGCCAGCCGGGACAGCGAGTAGGCGCTGCCGGCGCCGGTGGCGCGCAGGGTCGTGGGGAAGAGCTCGCCCGAGTAGACGTGGAAGCCGTTCGAGAACAGGTTGCTGACCACGGTGTAGGCGAACCCGAGCGCGACGATCAGCACCGGGTTCGCCGCGTACCCGAAGCCGAGCCCGAGGACGATCATCCCGATCGCGGCGCCGACGATCAGCGTCTTGCGCTGCACCCGCTCCATCAACGGGATCGAGAGCGCGGAGCCGATCGGGTAGCCGAGGAAGCTGAGCGCGGTGAAGGTCAGCCCCTGGACGACGTCGTAGCCCTTGGCCGCCAGCACCAGCGGGACGAGCGTGCCGAACCCGTAGTAGCCGAAGGTCTGGAAGAGCTGGAAGATCCACAGCATCACGGTGCGGCGCCGCCAGGGCTTGCGGAACAGCGCGCGGATCGGCTCGCGCTTCGCCGGAGCGATCTCCGGGCCGGGCTCCGGCTCGTCGAGCGTGCCGCGCTCGGCCCGCGCCGCGTCCTCGAAGACGCGGACCGCGGCGTCGGCCTCCTCGTTGCGGCCCACCGACGCCAGCCAGCGCGGCGACTCGGGCAGCCCGCGGCGCATCAGCCAGCACAGCAGGGCGCCCAGCCCGCCGATCACGAACATCCAGCGCCAGCCCTCGAGCCCGAGGAAGCTGTGCGGAGCGATCACGCGGGCGAGCAGGCCCGCCACCGGCACGCCGCAGAAGCCGACCGTGTACGCCCAGGCGATCATCCGGCCCCGGACGCGCGCGGGCAGCAGGTCGGAGAGGTAGGCGTCGCACAGCGGCAGCTCGGCCCCGATCCCGATGCCGGCGAGGAACCGGCACACGATCAGCATCTCGACGTTCGGGCTGAAGGCGCCCACCACCGAGAACAGCGAGTAGATGCCGAGGGTGAGGAAGAAGGCGCGGCGGCGACCCACGCGGTCGGCGAGCCGGGTCAACGTGATCGCCCCGACGAAGGCGCCGACGAACACCGAGGCCAGCACCAGCTTCTGCGCGGTGCCGGTGACCCCGAACTCCTTGCCGAGGACGGTCGCGAGCGTCCCCGCGAGGAACACCTCGTAGAGATCGAAGAAGATGCCGATCCCGACCGCCACCAGCGCGTACCGGTGCCGCCGGGTCACCGGCAGCCGGTCCAGCCGAGCGTGGATCGCCGCCGCCGTCGTGCCCGCCGAGGTCGTCATCGACCCTCACCTCCCCCGGCATCGTCGGGGCGCCCGGGATCTTCCGCACAGCGGACCGCCCGCTTCGCCGGATTGATCCGGCTCACCGGGGCGGACGTCGTCAGCGTCGGCTGATCCGCCCGGGCGGCGGCGCGGGCACGGCGTCGGGGTGCAGTGCCCAGGCCAGCGCCTCCACGCCGTCGACGATCCCGGGCCCGGCCTGCACCACGTACGCGGCCGAGTCGATCGCGACGAGCGGGACCCCGGGCAGCTGCGCGGCGACCGCCCCGGCCTGGCGTTCGGCCTCGGCGAGCCCGAACCCGCACGGGGCGACGACGGCGACGTCCGGCTCGAGGGCCGCGAGCTCGGCCCACGGCGCGGCCACGCTCCGGCCGCCCGCGATCGCGGCCAGCGGCTCGCCGCCGGCCCGGCGGACGAGGTCGGGGACCCAGTGGCCCGGGACGTACGGCGGGTCGGTCCACTCCAGCATCAGGACCCGCGGGACCGGCCGGCCTGCGACGGCCTCCGCCACGGCCGCCAGCCGCCCGCGCAGGTCGCCGACCAGGCGTTCCCCCGCCTCGGCGGCGTCCGCGGCGCGGGCGACCGCGAGGATCGCCGCCAGCACCTCGTCGAGCGTGTGCGGGTCGACGGACACCACGGCGGCGTCGGTGCCGATCTCCGCCAACGCCTCCTCGACCGACCCGGACGGCAACGCGCAGACCCGGCAGAGGTCCTGGGTGAGGATCAGGTCCGGGCGGGCGGCCGCGAGCGCGGCGCGGTCGAGCTCGTACATCGGCAGCCCGGCCGCGGCGCGGTCGGCCACCCAGCTGTCGATCTCCTTCGGCTCCAGCCCCGGCGGGATCGCGGTGTCGACCACCACCGGCACGCGCTCGGGGGCGCCGGGCGGGACGCCGCACTCGAAGGTGCGGGCCACGAGCGCCCCGCCGAGGCCCAGCGCCCCGACGATCTCCGTGGCCGCGGGCAGCAGGGAGGCGATCCGCATGCGGCGGAGGGTAACCCCGGCGGCCCCGGCGCAGAGTCATCCTGCGGACGTGTCCGGATGACCGGGCGGCGCGGATGCGGCAGGCTACAGGCGGCACCCGCGCCGGTCACCGCCCGGCGCCGCACGGAAGCGGAGGACGACATGGCCATCCACCCGCGGGCCGGCACCCCGGCCCGCCCCGAGGACCTCGTCGACGTGCCGGCCCTGCTGGCCGCGTACGCCGACCGGCACCCCGACCCCTCGGTCGCGGAGCAGCGGGTCGCGTTCGGCACCT
This sequence comes from Pseudonocardia halophobica, assembly GCF_027922425.1. Taxonomy (GTDB): domain Bacteria; phylum Actinomycetota; class Actinomycetes; order Mycobacteriales; family Pseudonocardiaceae; genus Pseudonocardia; species Pseudonocardia halophobica. Next base: position 29,803 of record NZ_BSFQ01000056.1, read on the forward strand.
CCGGGCACCGCGGGTCGGCCTTCTCGGCCACGTTCAACGACGACCACATCGCGGCGACGAGCCAGGCGATCTGCGAGTACCGGGCGCAGCAGGGCACGGACGGTCCGCTGTTCCTCGGCAAGGACACGCACGCGTTGTCCGACCCGGCCTGGGTGACCGCGGTCGAGGTGTTCGCGGCCAACGGGGTGCAGGTGCTCGTCGACTCCCGCGACGGCTGGACGCCGACCCCGGCCGTCTCGCACGCGATCCTGACCTACAACGAGGGCCGGGACAGCGGACTGGCGGACGGGGTCGTGGTCACGCCGTCGCACAACCCGCCCGCGGACGGCGGCTTCAAGTACAACCCGCCGGACGGCGGCCCGGCCGGCACCGCGGCCACGGGCTGGATCGCCGGCCGCGCCAACGAGCTGCTCGAGGCGAAGCTGCAGGGTGTGCAGCGGGTGCCCCTCGACCGGGCCGAGCGCGGGACCTACGACTTCCTCGACGCCTACGTGAGCGACCTGGAGTCCGTCGTCGACCTCGACGCGATCCGCAGCGCGGGCGTGGTGCTGGCGGCCGACCCGCTCGGCGGCGCCGCGGTGCACTACTGGGGCGCGATCGCCGACCGCTACAAGCTGGACCTCACGGTGGTGAACCCGGACGCCGACCCGGCCTTCGGGTTCATGACGCTGGACTGGGACGGCAAGATCCGGATGGACTGCTCGTCGCCCTACGCGATGGCGTCCCTGGTCGGCCGCAAGGACGAGTTCACCATCGCCACCGGCAACGACGCCGACTCCGACCGGCACGGCATCGTCACCCGCGACGCCGGGCTGATGAACCCGAACCACTACCTCGCCGTCGCCATCGACTACCTCTACGCGCACCGGTCCGGCTGGCCCGGCGGCGCGGCCGTCGGGAAGACGGCGGTGAGCTCGTCCATGATCGACCGGGTGGCCGCGGACCTCGGCCGGGAGCTGCTCGAGGTGCCCGTCGGGTTCAAGTGGTTCGTGCCGGGCCTGCGGGACGGCAGCATCGCCTTCGGCGGCGAGGAGAGCGCCGGGGCGTCCTTCCTGCGGACGGACGGCCGCCCGTGGTCGACCGACAAGGACGGCATCATCATGTGCCTCCTCGCCGGCGAGATCACGGCGGTGACCGGGCAGACGCCGTCGCAGCGCTACGCCGAGCTGACCTCCCGGTTCGGCGACCCCGCCTACGCCCGCACCGACGTGGCCTGCTCCCGGGAGGACAAGGCCAAGCTGGGCAGGCTGTCCGCCGACGACGTCTCCGCGACGGAGCTGGCGGGCGAGCCGATCACGGCGCGGCTCACCACCGCGCCCGGCAACGGCGAGCCGCTCGGCGGGCTCAAGGTCGTGACGGAGAACGGGTGGTTCGCCGCCCGCCCCTCCGGCACCGAGGACGTCTACAAGGTCTACGCGGAGAGCTTCCGGGGTTCCGAGCACCTGGCCCGGATCCAGGAGGAGGCGCAGCAGGTCGTGAGGGGAGCGCTGGGCGGATGACGAAGAAGAGGCACCACGGCCACCACCACGGCCTGGGCATCGACATCGGCGGGTCGGGGATCAAGGGCGCGCCGGTCGACCTCGACAAGGGCAAGTTCGCCGACGAGCGGCTGCGGATCCCCACCCCGCAGCCGTCGACCCCCGAGGCGGTCGCCGAGGTCGTCGGGCAGATCCTCGACCACTTCGAGTGGGACGGGCCCTTCGGCTGCACGTTCCCGGCCGTGGTCCAGCACGGGGTCACGCAGACCGCGGCCAACGTCGACCCCTCCTGGATCGGCTGCGACGCCCAGGGCCTGATGCGGGCGAAGACCGGCCGCAAGGCGCTCGTGGTCAACGACGCCGACGCCGCCGGGATCGCCGAGGTCGAGTACGGGGCCGCGAAGGGACACCGCGGCGCCGTGCTCGTCTCCACCCTGGGTACCGGTATCGGGTCGGCGCTGGTCCTGGGCGGGCACCTGTTCCCCAACACCGAGCTCGGGCACCTGGAGATCGACGGGCACGACGCCGAGAAGCGTGCCGCCGACTCCGCCCGGGAGCGCGAGGACCTCTCGTGGGAGGAGTGGGGCGGGCGGCTGACCCGCTACTTCCAGCACGTGGAGAACCTGCTCTGGCCGGATCTCATCGTGGTCGGCGGCGGGGTGAGCAAGAAGTTCTCCCGGTGGCAGCCCTACGTGGAGACGCGTACGCCGATGGTCCCGGCCCAGCTGCTCAACGACGCCGGGATCATCGGGGCGGCGCTGCTGGCGCACCAGGAGCACTAGCGCTCGACGAGCTTCTCCACCGTGGCGCGGGCGCCGTCGCGGTGCAGGGAGTCGAGGGCCCAGAGGTAGGCCTCGCGGAAGCGCTCGTCGTCCGCGAGGTCGCCGAACACCGCGGTGTTGCGGATGAAGGCCTCCGGGTCGTCGCGCTGGGTGCGGGCCAGCGGGACCAGGGTGTCGGCGAGCCGGTCCTGGACGTCGATCGGCGAGCCCTTCTCGTCGACGCCCTCGGCGTAGCGCGCCCAGCTGGCCACGACCGCGGTCGCGCGCTCGATCTCGCCGCCGTGCTGCAGCTGGTGGCGGATCACCGGGAGCACCCACAGCGAGATGCGGTCCGAGCTGCCGAAGTTGATCCGCGCCAGGGTGTCGGCGACGCCGGGGTTGGCGAACCGCTCGATCAGGGTGGTCTTGTAGGCGTCGAGGTCCACGCCGGGCACCTCGGACAGCGTCGGCGTGCCCTCGCGGTCCATGTAGGCGCGCAGGAACCGCGCGAACAGCGGGTCGCCGGCGACCTCGTGCACGTAGCTGTAGCCGGAGAGGAAGCCGAAGTAGCCCAGCGCCTGGTGGCTGGCGTTGAGCAGGCGCAGCTTCATCAGCTCGTAGGGCACGACGTCCTCGACGAGCTGCACCCCGACGTCCTCGAACGGCGGGCGGCCCGCCGAGAAGTGGTCCTCGAGCACCCACTGCGTGAACGGCTCGCAGACGACCGGCCAGCCGTCCGCCAGGCCGAACTCGTCCTCGAGGCGCTTCGTGTCCTCCGCGCTGGTGGCGGGGGTGATCCGGTCGACCATGGAGTTGGGGAAGCCGACGTTCTTCTCGACCCACTCGCCGAGCTCCGGGTCCTTCAGCCGGGCGAACGCGGCGAAGGTGCGGGCGGCGGTGTCGCCGTTGCCCTGGATGTTGTCGCAGCTCATGATCGTGAAGGCGGGCAGCCCGCGCTCCCGGCGGCGGGCCAGCGCCTCGGTGACCAGGCCGAACACCGTGGTGGGCTCGGCGCCCGGCTGCAGGTCGGCGCGGATCTCCGGGGTGTCCTCGGCGAACTCGCCGGTGACCTGGTCGATGTTGTAGCCGCCCTCGGTGATCGTGAGCGAGACGATCCGCGTGCTCTGCGCGGCCATCTTCTCGACCACGGCCTCCGGCGAGTCCGGCGCGAACAGGTACTCGACGATCGAGCCGATCACGCGCGGGGCGAGCGAGCCGTCCGGCTGCTTGACGACGAGCGTGTACAGCCCCTCCTGCCCGGTGAGCACCTCCTGCATGCGCCGGTCCCCCGGCAGCACGCCGACCCCGCAGATGCCCCAGTCGAGCGCCTCGCCCTGGTTCATCAGGGAGTCGACGTACATCGCCTGGTGTGCGCGGTGGAACCCGCCGACGCCGAAGTGGACGATGCCCACCGTGACCGCGGACCGGTCGTAGCCCGGGACCTCCACCCCGTCGATCTCCGGCAACCTGCCCCCGGCCAGAGTGTGCATCCGTGCCCCCTCGTCCGCGTCGTCGGTGACCCGGACCGACCCTAGCCGCTCAGGCCGTGACCGGCCGGATCCCCCAGCGGGCCGTCCACTCCTCGCCGGGGGCGAGCACGGCGAGGTCGGTGCCGGAGTTCAGCGCGTCGGGCGGGCAGGTCATCGGCTCGACGGCGACGCCGCGGCCGTGCCCGGGCATGTCCGGCGGCGTGAAGACCTGCACCCAGCGGAACACCGGCTCGGCCCACAGCTCGGCGCCCCGGCCGTCCGGCGCGACGAGGCGGTGCCGGACGAGGTCGTCGCCGTCGGCGGGGGCACAGTCGCCGAAGGCGGAGTCCAGCTCGACGCCCTTCAGGGGCGCACCCGCGCGCAGCGGCGCGTCGGCGGCGAGCGGCTCGAGCGGGCCGCTGGGCAGTTGGTCGGCGAGCGGGAGCGCGGCGCGGGCGGCGAGGGTGAGGGTGCAGTCGTCCGTCGGGGTGTCGCCGACGCGCAGGTAGGGGTGGAAGCCCAGGCCGAACGGGACGTCGTCGGACCCGAGGTTGGTGGCGGTGGTGGTGACGGTGAGGCCCTGCTCGTCGACGGCGTAGGTGACCGCGACGCGGACCGGCTGCGGCCAGCCGTTCTGCGGCGGCGCGACGGCCTCGAGCGTGATCGCCGCGTCGGTGCGGTCCGTGGGGCGCCAGAACGCGTACCGGAGCAGGCCGTGGATGGCGTTGCCGGCGTCGGGCTCGGTGAGCGCGAGCTGCTGCGCCTTCCCCTGCCAGGTCCAGCGGCCGCCGGCGACCCGGTTGGGCCAGGGCGCCAGCAGCGACCCCGACCCGCGCGGCGGGCGGACGCCCTCGGGCTGGGGCTCGGTGTAGTCGACGCCGGCCACGGAGAAGGAGCGCAGCCCCGCCCCGACCTCGTTCACCGCCGCCCGCGCCTCGCCGGACGCGATCCTGAAGTGCTCGCCGCTCGGATCCATCACGGACGTCATCCTGCCGCGTCGGGGGCGGATCCCGGGCCCCGGCACGCGCGGATCCGCGCGCGGTGCGGCCGGCCGCGAGCGGGATCAGGCGGGGTGGGATCAGGCGGGGCTGGCGGGGCGGGCTCAGGCGGGGTGGGATCAGGCGGGGTGGGATCAGGCGACTGGGCTCAGGCGGGGTGGGCGAGCGGGAGCGCGACGGCGGCGGGCGGGCCGAGGTCGATGACCGTCACGCCCTCCCCGACGTCCTCGACGGCCCGCCGGGCGAGGGCCGCCAGGTGCTCGTGGTGGCTGAACAGCAGCACCTGCCAGTCCGCGGCCAGTTCGGCGAGGACGGCGAGGGCAGCCGCCGCGCGGGCATCGTCGAAGGTCATGAGGACGTCGTCGAGCACCACCGGGACGGCCGGCAGGCCGGCGGCCCGGCGCTCGGCCTGCAGCTGCCGGATCCCGGCGAGCCGGAGGGCGAGGAAGACCTGGTCCGCCGTGCCCTCGGAGAGCTGGTCGGGCGCGAGCTCCTCCCCGTCCGCCCGGGCGGCGACGAGCGTGCGGGCCTCGCCGCCCGCCGGCCGCAGCCCGGCGAAGCGCCCGCCGGTGAGCCGCCCGAGCAGCCGGCCCGCCTCGTCGAGCAGCGGGGACGAGTGCCGGCGCTCGTAGCTCTCCAGCTCGCGGCGCAGGGTCTCGCGCTGCAGGTGCACGATCACGTACCGCTCGGCGGCCTCCGCGGCCCGGGCGAGGTGCCCCTGCGCCTCGGCGTGCAGCACGGCGGCACCGTCGGCGCCCTCGAGCACGCGCCGGCGGTCCCGCAGCCCGCCGAGCTGTTCCAGCAGCTCCTCGTGCTCGCGCGCGAGCTCCGCCGCCGCGGTGCGGGCGCGATCCAGCTCGTCGGCGAGGGCGCTCTCCTCGACGGTCTCGGAGGCCGCGACCAGCTCGTCGGCGTCGAGGTCGGGGGCCGCGGTGCGCAGCAGGGCCAGCGCCGTGGCCTCCTCCTCGCGGATCCGGACCGCCTCGCGGCCCCGCTCGGCGGCGGCGTCGAGGCCGCCCTCCTCGGGCGCGGCGGTGAGCCACAGCTCCACGGCCAGCCGGTCGAGCCGCTGCCGGGCCGCCGACGCCTCACGGCGGACGCGGCGCGCCTCCGCCTCGGCCTGCTCGGCGGCGGCGTCGACGAGCCGCGCCGACACCGCGGCCTCGGCGGCCTGCCGGACCCGGTCGACCAGCTCCGGCAGCGCGACGGCCGGGGGCAGGGCCCGGCCGAGGTGCCGCTCGGCGAGGGCGGCCACGGCCTTCTCGTGGGCCGAGACGCGGGCCGCGAGCCGCTTCGCCTCCGCGGCGAGCGCGCGACCGTCGGCCTCCGCGTGCACGGCCTCGGCCAGGACCTCCTGCCGGACGCGCCAGCTCGCGGGCCCGGCGTCGGCCGGTCCGCCCGCCGCGCGCAGTGCGTGCCGCCAGCGCAGGGACGCCTGGTCGAGGTCGTGGCGCCGGGCGTCGCTCTCGGCGGCGGCGCGCTCCGCGTCGGCCCGCAGCCGGTGCAGGACGGTGCGCCGGTCCCGCGCGGCGTCGGCCTCCGCCTCGAGGTCCTCGGCGGCGCGGAGCAGCGCGGCGGGATCGGCGCCGGGGCGGGCGCGGGCGGGCGCC
>NZ_BSFQ01000057.1 GCF_027922425.1 Pseudonocardia halophobica
AGCCACCAACGACAAGAACCGATCAGCCACACCCTGCCGTCGCGGGCGTCCGGAACACCTCGTCCCGAACATCAACAACCTTACGGAGGACCGATGAGTGACGTCGCGCCCGCAGGTCCGCTGGCCGGCATCCGCGTCCTCGAGCTCGGCTCGGTGGTCGCAGGCCCGTTCGCGGCCCGCATCCTCGCGGACTACGGCGCGGACGTCATCAAGGTCGAGGCACCCGGCCGACCCGACCCGTTGCGCGACTGGGGGCAGGAGTCCTATCGCGGGCACCGGCTGTGGTGGACCGTGCACGCGCGCAACAAGCGGTGCGTCACGCTGGACCTGCGCTCGGCGCGCGGGCGGGAGCTGCTGCTGGGCATGGCGGCCGAGGCGGACGTCGTGATCGAGAACTTCCGGCCCGGCACGCTCGAGGCGTGGGGCCTCGGCTGGGACCGGCTCAGTGAGGTGAACCCTGGACTGGTCCTCGCACGGGTCTCCGGCTACGGCCAGTCCGGGCCCTACGCCACGCGGCCGGGCTACGCCTCCGTGGCCGAGGCGGTGGGCGGGCTCCGGGCTGTGAACGGGTTCCCGGACGGCCCACCGCCAAGGATGGCGCTGTCGTTGGGTGACTCCCTGGGCGGCATGGTCGCCGTGCAGGGGGTGCTCGCGGCCCTGCTGCACCGGGGCCGGACCGGTGTGGGCCAGGTCGTCGACGTGGCGCTGACCGAGGCCTGCCTGGCGATGACGGAGTCGATGGTGCCCGAGTACGACCGGCTGGGCCGGGTCCGCAGGCCCGGCGGGACGAGGCTGGACGGGATCGCGCCGTCGAACCTCTTCCAGACGAGGGACGGCTACTGGCTGATCGTCGCCGCCAACCAGGACACCGTCTTCCGCCGACTCTGCGACGCCATCGGCCGTCCGGAGCTGACGACCGACCCCCGGTTCGTCGACCACGTCGCACGTGGGGAGCACCAGGACGAGATCGAGGGCGTGGTCGCGGACTGGGTCGCGCAGCGCACGGCCCAGGAGGCCAGCGAGGTACTAACGGCGGCCGGCGTCGTCGTCGGGCCGGTGAACACCGTCGCCGAGATCGTCGACGACCCACACCTCCGCGCGCGGAACGCGCTGGTCGTCCACCACGACGAGCGGGTCGACGACGACGTGCTCGGGCCGGGTGTGGTGCCGGTGTTCTCGGCGACGCCGGGGAGCGTGCGCTGGGCGGGCCCACCCCACCCGGGAACCCACAACCGGGAGGTCTACGCCGAGCTCCTCGGGCTCGGCGACGACGAGGTGGACGAGCTGGAGAACGAGGGAGTGCTGTGACCGGCGCACTGGGCCTGCCGAGGTCGATACGGCTCCGCGAGGTCTCCCTGCGCGACGGACTGCAGATCGAGGCACCGATGCCCACCTCGGCGAAGCTCGAGCTGCTCGACGCGCTCGTCGCGGCGGGGCTGCGGCGAATCGAGGCGACCGCCTTCGTCTCACCCTCGGCCGTGCCCGCGCTGGCCGACGCCGCAGAGGTCGCCGCGCACCTGTCCGAGTACCAGGGCGTGGAGTTCTCGGCGCTGGTCGCGAGCCCCGGCGGAGCTCGGCGAGCGGTCGATGCCGGCGTCACGTCGCTCGAGTACGTCGTCTCCGCATCGGACGGGCACAGCCGGGCCAACGCAGGCCGCGCGAGTGCCGAGGCCCTGGCGCGTGTCGCGGACGTGGCCGGGATCGTCAACCGTGCCGGTGGCAGGACCGAGGTGATCGTCGCCGTCGCCTGGGACTGTCCCTTCGACGGCCCCACCCCGCCCGAGGCCGTCGTCAGCCTCGCTCGACGGGCGGTGGAGAGCGGCGCCGAGCGGCTCTGCCTCGGCGACACGATCGGCACGGTGACCCCCGGGCGGATGGCCGACCTGGTCGCGGCGGTGCGTCAGGCGTGTCCGACGACTCCGCTCGGGGTGCACCTGCACGACACCCGGGGAATGGGCATGGCGACGGCGCTGGCGGCGATGCAGCTCGGCGTCCTCGACCTCGACGCCTCGATCGGCGGCCTCGGGGGCTGCCCCTTCGCGCCGGGGGCCAGCGGGAACATCGCCACCGAGGAGTTGGCCTATCTCTGCCGGGAGGTGGGCGTAGAGACCGGGACCGACCTGGCTGCGCTGCTGGAAGCCGTCGCCCTCGCCGAGAGGATCGTGGGGCGGCCGCTGGAGAGCAGGCTCCTCCGGGCGGGGGACCGGCGCCGGGACTGAGTCCCGGTCACCGGGTGGGGGACGGCGGGTGCCGCCGCGCCGCGCGGCGATCAGTAGAACGGCCGTCCGACGCGGACGAGTAGGTCGGAAGCCTCGATCAGGTCCAATCCGTGGACGTCGGCGAGGGCGCGGAGGTCGGCGGTGCGGGCCTCGGCGCAGGGGTCACCCAGGGGGACCGCAGCGGTCAGCACCGCCGCCCGGTGCCCGGTCTGCGCAACGAGTGCGAGGGCGAGGCCGGCCGGGCTGTCCGGAGTGCGTGCGCGGACGGGCACGACGTGCCCGGGGCGAGTGAGCTCGTCGGGCGTAGTCGCGGGCGCCGCGAGCAGGCGGGCGGTGTGGGCGCGATCCGCCGCGGAGATGCCGGTCGAGACACCGTGGGCGGCGTCGACGGACACGCAGTGGTCACCACGCGGACCCGAAGGGACGGGCCAGACCATCGGGGGCAGCAGAAGCCGGTCGCACGACCGCTCGTCCAGGGCGACCTGGACGAAACCGGACCCGATCCGGATCAGGAAGGCCATGGTCTCGGTGGCGACGTCGTCGGCGGGGACGACGATCAGACCGGAGCCCCGGCCGTCGAGCACGACGGCGGGACGGTTCCCACGGCCCGCCAACGTGCTCGGTTCACGCTCGTCGATCAGAACGCTCATGTCGCATCTCCTCGGCTGGAGGGACGGCCCCGACGACGTCGGGCCCGACACCGGGCGCGACCGCTCGTCGCGTCCCGGCGTCGCCGCCCCGGTGGGTCAGCCCTTGCGGCGCTGCGCGTAGCGCGCGGCCGCCTCGGCCTGCGAGCGCTCGGTGGCGGTGACGCCGGCGCCCTTGCTGTCGAACACGCGCCGGTTGCTCGCCTCGACCGACTTCAGCCTGCCGTTGAACCGCGGGGCGACCTCCTCGGCGAACAGCTGGTAGCTGCGCAGCTTGGCCGGGAACGGGGCGTAGTCCGAGTCGCGGAACAGGAAGCAGCCGAAGCCGCCGGAGGCGTCGATCAGGCGCTGCACGTGCGCCGCGGCCATGTCCGGGGTGCCGATCACGCCGCGGCCGGTGTCGTTGAGGTAGCCGATGATGTGGTCGACGTCGTCGAACCGGTCCAGCCCGGTGGGGGTGACGTGCGACAGGCTCTCCATGAGCCAGCACAGCCCGTACTCCATGTCCTTGCGGGCCTGCTCGCGGGTCTCCGCGACGTGCATCGGGCCCATCAGGCGCCAGTTCGCCCGGGAGACCGTGTGCCCCGCGGTGGCGGCCTCGTGCTCGACGATGGCCCAGTGCTCGGCCAGGCGCTCGGTGCCCACCGGGTCCGACGCGGCGAGCGACAGCAGGCCGGTGCCGTGGATCCCGGCCAGCTTCGGGCCGGAGGGCGAGATCGCCCCGGCGACCGCAATGTCGAAGTCCGAGTAGGGCGCGAGCTGCAGGACCGCGTCCTGGCAGGTGAACCAGTCCGTCTTCTCCGTGACGGTCTCGCCGCGGAACAGTCGGAGGATGACGTCGAGGGACTCCTCCATCCGCGGACGCTGAGTCGACGGGTCGATGCCGAGCATGCTCGCGTCCTCGAGCAGCTGGCCGGGGCCGACGCCGAACATGGTGCGGCCGCGTGTGAGGTGGTCCAGCATCACGATGCGGTCGGCCAGCATGAACGGGTGATGGTACGGCAGCGAGCTGACGCCGGTGCCAAGCTTGATGTGGGTGGTGCGCTGGGAGGCCACGGCGATCATCACCTCGGGCGACGCGATCGTCTCCACGCCCGACGAGTGGTGCTCGCCAATCCAGGCCTCGGCATACCCGAGCCGGTCGAGGTGCTCGATGAGGGTGAGGTCGTTCTCGAGCCCGACCGTCGGGTCGAGCCCGACCTTGTGGTGCGGGGGAACGAAGGCTCCGAACCGGAGCCGCCCGTCGTACTGGGCCATCGTGCTGTCCCTTCGGCGATGGAGGCACTGAACGGCGTGCTGCCGCGAGAAAGAATCGACCGCCTGGTCGGTTGGTTGGCACGCTATGACTTCGAAGGCGTTCCCGTCAAGGACTGGTCGACCGACCGGTCGGACGTGCTACCGTCCGTCCATCGGCCAGCTGCCGCTGGGAGACCCGGAGTAGGAGTACCGATGAAGCTGTCTTTCCCCGCTCACGAGGACCAGGCCGACCTCCGCGCCGCGGTGCGGTCGCTCTGCGCGAAGTTCCCGCTCGAGTACTGGGACCAGCACGACCTGGACAAGGAGTTCCCCGAGGAGTTCTTTCGCGCTTTCGCCGACGCGGGGTACCTGGGGGTCCTCGTGCCCGAGGAGTACGGCGGCGGCGGCGGCACCATGGCGCAGATGGCGGCCATCCTCGAGGAGGTCTCCGCGGCGGGCGGCGCGCTCAACGCCGCCAGCTCCGTGCACATCCCGATCCTCGCCGTGCCGACCCTGCTGGCCTTCGGCAACGAGGAGCAGCGCAAGGAGCACCTGCCGAAGATCGCCGCGGGTGAGCTGTTCGTGACCTTCGGCGTCACGGAGCCGGACGCGGGCACGGAGACCACCCGGATCAAGACCGCGGCCCGCAAGGTCGACGGCGGCTGGCTGATCAACGGCAGCAAGGTGTGGAACACCGGCGCGCTGCGGGGCGACCGGATCATGCTGCTCGCCCGCACCAGTGAGCCCGGCGACACCCGGCGCAAGGGCGAGGGGCTCACCCTCTTCCTGGGCGACCTCAAGGCCGACTCCGTGGACATCAAGCCGATCTCCAAGATCGGGCGCAACGCGGTGACCTCGACCGAGGTGTTCTTCAACGACCTGTTCGTCTCGGACGCGGACGTCATCGGCGAGGTCGACCAGGGCTTCTACCACCTCCTGCACAGCCTCAACGGCGAACGCATCCTGGTCTCGGCGGAGGCGCTGGGGATCGCCCGGTGGGCCCTGGAGAGCGGCTCGCAGTACGCGGTCGAGCGCATCGTCTTCGACCGGCCGATCGGGAAGAACCAGGCGGTCCAGCACCCGCTCGCCAAGGCTTACCTGCAGGTGCTGGCCGCGAGCGAGGTCGCGGCCCGCACCATCGAGATCTACGAGGAGAAGGGCGGTCGGGCCGTCGGTGTGATGGCCAACGGGCTCAAGTTCCTCGCCTCGGAGGCCGAGGCGGCCGCGACCGACGCGGCGATGCAGACCTTCGGCGGGTACTCCTTCGCCCGCGAGTACCACATCGGGCGGCACTGGATTGAGGCTCGTCTGCAGCGCATCGCGCCGATCAACAACCAGATGATCCTGAACTCGATCGCGGAGAGCGCGCTCGGCCTCCCGCGCAGCTACTGAGCACGAGGTGAGCGTGATGAAGGACGTCTCGGGGGAGCTGCTGGCCGGGCTCCGCGTGGTGGAGCTCTCGACCCGAGTCGCCGGCGCGTACTGCGGGCGGATCCTGCGGCTGCACGGCGCCACGGTGAGCCGCTGGGTGGCACCGACCATGGCGGACTGCCCTCCGGGGCTGCTTACGCTGCTCGAGGAGTCGTTGCACGAGGGCAAGACGACCCTGGGGCCGGACGGTCCGAGCGCCGACGACCTCGCCCGGGCGGACGTCGTCGTCGTGGACTCCCTGCACGACGACGCGTACGACGGTGCCTGGACCGCCGCGACCCGCCGTGCCCTCGAGCGGGTGCCGGCCGGATGTCCTGTGGTGGACGTGTCCGCGCACGCCGAACAGCTGCGTGAGCGGTCGGGTGCACCGCGCGCCGCCCCCGAGCCGGGCGGCAGCCTCACCGCCTCAGCGGCGAGCGCCATGAGCTGGAGCATCGGCTCGCCCGGCCTCGAGCCGCTGGCGCTGCCGTACGACCTGGCGGACTACCTGGCGGGCACCGAGGCCGCCGGTGCCGCGGCGCTGGCCCTCGCCGTGGGGGCGGCCGGCGCGGGTGTGCCAAACGACTACTGGGACATCAGCGCGGGCGACGTCGTGTCCTCCTACGTCGGCCAGATCTGTGCGGTGTTCCTGCCGTTCGGGCGGCCGTGGGTCCGCGACGGGCCGCGGGCCACCGGCTCCGGCGGATTCTACCCGGGTGCGATGTTCCGTTGTCGTGACGGGCAGCTGACCCTCGTCTGCCGCACGGACCGCGAGTGGGCGGGTCTGCGCAAGGCGATGGGCGACCCGGAGTGGTCGCGCGAGCCCCGGTTCGCCGACGCCCGCGAGGTGGCCCGGTCCCACGCCGACGAGGCGGACCGGTACGTGTCCGCGTGGACCGAGTCCCACACATGCGCCGAGATCACCGCGCTCGGCCAGGAGTTCGGCTTCGCCGTGGCGCAGGTCCTCACCCCGGCCCAGGGGGCGCGACTCGAGCAGTTCGCGCACAACGGATTCGTGGAACGGGACAGCGCCGGTGCGGGCACCCGTCCGGGCCGGCCGTGGCGCGTGCTGGACGCCGCCGAGGTCGGCGTCGGAGCGCCGCTCGCCCTGCGGCCGACGCCGGAGCGGCCCCTCGCCGGGCTCACGGTGCTCGACCTGTCGTGGGTCTGGTCCGGGCCGATGCTCACCGCGCAGCTCGCCGACCTCGGGGCCGAGGTGCTCAAGGTCGAGAGCCGCAGCAGGCCGGACCCGGCCCGCTCCCGAGGCCGCGCGCTCCGCGACGGAGTGCCACTGGAGGGCCCGGACCTCGAGGTGAGCACCTACTTCGGTCAGATGAACCGAGGCAAGCGGTCGCTGGCCCTCAACATCGGCACGGAGGAGGGCGCCGACGTGGTCCGTCGGCTCGCGGCGACCGTCGACGTCGTGGTCGAGAACATGCGGCCCGGTGCGCTGGATCGCCGTTCGCTCGGCTACGCCGATCTGGCCACGGCGAACCCGGGCCTGATTATGCTGTCGATGTCGATGATGGGCCAGGAGGGACCGATGCGCGGGCTCGGCGGGTACGCGCCCGTCATGTCCGGGCTGGCGGGGGCGGACGCGATCGTCGGCTACTCGCCCGACCAGCGGATCGGGCTCTACAACCCCTCGCTCGGCGACCCGAACGGTGCCGCACACGCCATGACCTGCCTGCTCGCGGCGCTGGTCCGGCGGCAGCGGACCGGGCGCGGGGGCTGGGTCGACGTCGCCCAGATCGCCTGCCTCATGGCCACGGCGCGGGCCGCGCTCATCGAGGACGTCCACCTGGGGGAGGCCCGCGTGCCGGGCAACGGGCACGCGGTGTTCTGGCCGCACGGGGCGTTCCGTTGTGCCGGTGAGGACGAGTGGGTCGCCCTCGCCGTGCGGACCGACCGCGAGCGCGAGCGACTCCGGGGGGTCGTCGGTGGGACGTGGACCGAACCCACGGGTGCGGCCGACGCCGTCCGCCGGTGGGCGGACCGGCAGGATGCGGCCACCGCCGCCTTCCTGCTCCGCGGCGCGAATCTGGACGCCGCACGGATCGACTCCTTCGAACGCCTCGCGGACAGCGGGTGGGCCAAGGAGCGGCGGCTGTCGGCGGTCCTCGACCACCGGTATCTCGGACCACAACCGGTCTTCCACTCGCCGTGGAAGCGGGACGGCCGGGTCTTCTCGGCCCCGACGCCTGCGCCGCTGCTGGGCGACTCCACCGAGTCGGTGCTGCGGGAGCGGTTGGGCGTGGACGACGACCAGCTCGCCGTCCTGCGCGCCGCGGGTGCGATCGAATAGCGCGGAGACTGCACGATGACCACGACACCGGAGTCGCCGCCATCGACGCCCAGCGGAGCGGACCAGCGTCGGAACGAGATCGTCGCCAGCGCTGCGCGACTGTTCGACGAGTTCGGCTACGGCAACACGAGCATGCAGCAGATCGCCATCGCTGCGCAGATGGCGAAACCGACCCTCTACCACTACTTCTCGGCCAAGGACGCAATCCTGTTCCAGGTGCACGAAGAGTTCATCGACATCCTGATCAGGCAGTTCCGGGGCCGCGCACTGCGGTCGACCGGATTGCGTGATCGACTCGTGGGGGCGATGACCGACATCCTCACGCTGATGGACACGCACCGCGGTCACGTACGAGTCTTCTTCGAACATCACCGCGAGCTGCCCGCTGAGCAGCAACGGCTGATCCGGGCCAAGCGCGACGAGTACGAGGCGATGCTCGTCGGCGTTCTCGAGGACGGACGGGCCCGGGGCGAGCTGATACTCGACCAGCCGAGACTCACCGCCCTCGGGATCTTCGGGATGTGCAACTGGGCGTACCAGTGGTACTCCCGCGACGGCGCCCTCGCTCCCGCCGAGATCGCCGAGCGCTTCGGGTCGGTGGTGCTCGACGGGCTCAGCCCCCGCGGGGATTGACACGAGCTGAAGGGCGGTCCACCGGGTTCCGGTGCACCGCCCTTCTTCGTGTCCGACGGGCTCAACCAGTTCGCGCCCGACGGGTTCAGCCCGCGAGCGGCGCCTCGTAGCGTGCGGCGATCTTGCGCATCTCGGGGATAACCTCGGTGGCGTAGAGCCGCATGCTCGCCGCCGCCTGGTCGCGAGTCATGCCGCCGTAGAACGCGGGCACACCGAGGTCGACGGGGCCGAGCAGGTTCACCCGCTTCTCGAACTTCTCCAGGATCTGGTCGGGGGTGCCGACGTTCATCTGGACGTCGATGTACTTGCGGGTCGCCTCGTCCATGCCCTCCTCGCGGATCTCGGCGGCGCTCGTGGCGTAGTGCTGGTAGCCCTTCGTGCCCGCGAAGTGGGTGCCCGCGAAGTCGTAGTGCCGCACCACCTCCTGGTAGTAGCGGGCCAGCCACAGCTCGGCGGAGCCGGTCACGTCGGCGGAGGTCGGTCCGCAGTACATGAAGTCGTGCAGCTGTTGCGGGCGGGGGGCCTGCCCCGCCGCCGCCGTGTAGTGCTGCCGGTAACGCTCCAGCAGCGGCAGCATGCCCTCGTCGCTCTTGGTGGTGAAGCAGATCAGATCCGCCCCCATGTCGCCGGCGGCGACGGAGGAGTCAGGCGACATCGCCACGCACAGCACCCGGTCCGCCAGCTCCGGCCGCGGCGCGGGGTGCACCTCGGTGCGCGGCTGCGGGTAGAAGCGGCCGGTGCCCTCGACGACCCCCGTGCGGATGCCGCGCAGGATCATCTCGGCGGCCTCGTCGAACCGCTCGCGCGACTCGTCCATGGACAGGCCGAATCCCTCGTACTCGATTCGGGACAGCCCGCGGCCGAAGCCCATGATCAGCCGGTGGTCCGACAGCTCGTCGAGCAGGGCGTACTTCTCGACGACCCGCAGCGGGTCGTTCCACGGCAGGATGCAGGCGCCCGTCGCGAGCCTGACCGTCGAGGTCTTGGCGGCGATGTTGGCCAGGGCGACGAAGTTGTCCGGACAGGCCGAGTACTCGGGATCGAAGTGGTGCTCCACGCAAGACACGACGTCGAAACCGAGGTCCTCGGCGAGCTGGGCGAGGTAGATCTCGTCCTTGACGAAGTCGCTGACCGCGCGTTCCCGGTTCCAGTTTTGCCACAGCATCGCGTAGACGACATCCACGTCGTTCTCTCCTCGGCATCGGGGTTCGACCGACCGGTCGGGTGAACAACGCTACAATCGTCCGCAGAGGGGTGTCAATGATCCGGCCCTCCCTCTGCGAGCCGCGCTGCGGCGAGGCGGTCTCTACGCCTGTCCGCTCGTTGACGGGGAGCGGCGGCTGGCCTACGGTTCATGGATCGACCGACTAGTCGGTTGAAGTGATTCTGCGTGGAGGGGCGAGTGAATGCAACGGTCGGAGCCGGGACTCTCGGCGCTCTGCTGGCGGATCGGCACAGTTGCCGCGCCTTCCGCCCGGACCCCGTGCCCACCGCCGTGCTCGATGACATCGTCGCGCAGGCGACCCGGGCTCCGTCCTGGTGCAACACTCAGCCGTGGCAGGTCGCGATCCTCTCCGGCGCGCCGCTGGAGGCCTTCCGCGCGGAACTGCTCGCGGCGGAGCGTAGCCGGCCGGACGAGGCCGAGTTCGAGGCGGGCCCGCCGCGCTACGTAGGCGCCTCCCTGCAGCGCCGGCGAGAGGCGGGGTGGGCGCTCTACTCCGCGGTGGGGGCGCGGCGGGGCGACCGCGCCGCGACGTCGACGCAGGCGCTGGAGAACTTCCGGTTCTTCGGGGCACCCCACGTCGCCGTCCTCTCCGCGGACGCGCACCTGGGCGCCTACGGTCTCGTCGACTGTGGCAGCTTCGTCTCCCTGCTCCTGCTCGCCGCCCAGGCTCGAGGGGTCGCCACCATCGCCCAGGCCGCGATCGTGAGCAGGCCGGACATCGTGCGCAGGCACGTCCCGCTCGGCTCGGACCGGACGCTGGTCTGCGGGATCTCCCTGGGGTTCGCCGTCCGCGGCCACCCCGCCAACGCGTTCCGCACCGACCGGGCCCCGCTCGAGGACGTCCGGGTCCACATCGGAGCACCGACACCCACCGTGGAGGACCATCCGTGACCGAGACCGCCGGCCGTGCGTGGCCGTACGACCCCCGGCAAGGGGAGGTGGAGACGCTCTACGCGCGGTACTCGTTCGGGGTCGACTCCCGAGATCCCGCCGTGCTGGGTGCCTGTTTCGGTGAGGACGTGCGGTTCGGGACCGCCGCCGACGTCTCGTCCGGACGGGCGGCGACGGTGGACCGCCTCACGGGCCGGTCGGTGCCGGGCACTCTGCATACCGCCGTCAACGTGCTCGCGACCTGGTCGGACGACGACTCGGCGCACTCGAGAGCGGACTTCACGATGCTGCGGGAGGGGCGCGTCGTCGCGTCCGGGACCTACGTCGACCGGATCGCTCGGGTCGACGGCGTCCTGGTCTTCACCGAGCGTGTGATCCACTACGGCTGGCGGGAGGCGAGATGACCGCCGAGGCGGCGCTCCCGCCCTCGCGTGTTGAGGTCCGCCGAGAGCTCACGGCCCGCGTCGGCGCCGCGATCCGTGATCTCGGGCAGGCATTCGTCGCGTCCGAAGTGAGCGAGGCGGAGCTGGAGGTCGTGCTGCGCTCGGTGAACGGCGCGGTCGAGGCGCTGCGGCGGCACAGCAGGTCGGTCGGCGAACTGTCCTCGGTCGACGATCCGACCCGGCGGATCCGCATGTTCAACCCGGTCTCCGGAGTCGCGAGTCCGATCGCGCCGCCGCTGCACGTCGACCCGGCGCGGTCGGACCGCATGCGGTGCACGGCCACGACCCTGCTCGGCCCGGCGCACGAGGGGCCGTTCAGCTACGCCCACGGCGGAGTGGTGTCCGCCCTGCTCGACGACGTGCTGGGCCGCGTGGGCAGTACGTGCGCCGCCCCTGTGGTCACGAGCCGGCTGAACGTCCGGTACCGCAAGCCCGTGCCCCTCGAGGTGCCTCTGGTCGTCACGGGAACGGTTGCGGCCATCGACGGGCGGCGGCTGACCCTGCACGGGGTGGTCGCCACCCAGAACGCTCCGCATGTCGTGCTCGCGGAGGCCGAGGGCTGGTTCGTCACGCTCAGTACCGACCAGGTCGCCACCATGTACGGCTCCGAGCGGTTCCACGAGCCCCGGGACGGTTGACGCGCGAACGTTGACGTCCGCACGCGCAGCTGCCACTCTCCCATTGTGGGAGCCAAGATTGCAGCCAATCAACCGCTGCGGGTCGGCCAGTTCTCCGCCTACCACGGGGACCGGCCGGACGGCATGGTCGAGCTGCTGGACCACGGCGTTGACGTGCTCACCGGAGACTATCTCGCCGAGCTGACGATGCTCGTGCTGCGGAAGAACCAGTTCCGGGGTGGACTCGGGTACGCGGCCGCATTCGTGGAGCAACTGGAGCCCAACCTGCCGCGGATCGCGGCGGAGGGTGTGAAGGTCGTCACGAATGCCGGTGGGTTGGACCCCCTCGCCTGCGCCGACGCCGTGCGTGGGGCGTGCGAGCGCGCCGGGGTGCGGCTGCGCGTCGCGGCGATCACGGGCGACGACCTCCGCGCCGGCCTCGGGGCGCTGCTGGGACCTGGGGCCATGCTCGCGAACGTCGACACCGGGGAGAGCCTCGCGATCGAGGGCGAGGAGGTGCTCACGGCGAACGCCTACCTCGGTGCCTGGCCCGTCGTCGAGGCCCTGGCCGCGGGGGCCGACATCGTGGTGTGCCCGCGCACCACCGACGCCTCCTTGGTGGTCGGGGCGGCAGCCTGGCATCACGACTGGGGCCACGAGGACTGGGATGCGCTGGCCGGTGGAGTGGTCGCGGGCCACCTCATCGAGTGCTGTGCGCAGGTCACCGGTGGCAACTTCGCGTTCTTCCACGAGCACGCCGACCTCGGCCTCCCCGGCATGCCGGTCGCGGAGGTCGCCGCGGACGGCACGTGCGTGGTGACCAAGGCGGCCGGCACCGGTGGTCTGGTCACCGTCGACACCGTGTCCGCTCAGCTGCTGTACGAGATCGGCGGACCCGAGTACCTGAATCCCGACGTGGTGGTGGACCTGTCCCGGATCGGGCTCGCCGAGGCCGGACCGGACCGTGTCCGGGTGGAAGGGGCCCGGGGCCGGGCCCCGGACGGTCGCACGAAGCTCTCCCTCACCTACGAGGGCGGCTTTCGCAACTCGCTCACTGTCGGGCTCACCGGGTTGCACCTCGCCGAGAAGCTGACCTGGCTGCGTCGGGCCGTGGAGCGGGTCGTCGGGGCGCCGGAGACCTTCGAAGACTTCCGCTGGACCGTCGTGGGGCCCGCCCGGGAGATCGATGGGGACCAGGCGGAGGAGTCGGCGTGGGTCGTGATCAGCGCCCGGGACGGCGACCGCGCGAAGGTCGACCGCGCGCACTTCGCGGACCGGATCGTGCAGCTCGGCACGTCGAACGTGCCCGGCTTCTACCTCACGACGCCCCCGCAGAAGGAACGGCTGTTCGGTGTGCAATGGCCGTGCCTGATCGATAAGAAGCACGTCCAGACCCTGGTGCACCTCGACGACGCCACCTCGTTCGAGGTCGGGTGGGCGCCGTGGACGGAGGACGGTGTCGGTGCCCCCGCCGCGCCGGTGGACCTGCCTCCCGTCCCCGGGGGGCCGACCGCGCGGGTCCCGCTGGGCTCGCTCGTGGGAACCCGGTCCGGGGACAAGGGTGGCATCGCCAATCTCGGTGCGTGGGCGCGCTCGGACGAGGCGTACAGCTGGTTGCGTGCCGAACTCACCGTGGACCGGCTGCGTGAGCTGGTGCCGGAGGCCCGCGAGCTGAAGGTGACGCGCCACGAGCTCCCGTCGGTCCGGGCGCTGAACTTCCTGCTGGTCGGCTACCTCGACCGAGGCGTCTCGTCGTGCCTGCGCATCGACCCGCAGGCGAAGGGTCTGGGGGAGTACCTCGCGGCCCGCCTGGTCGACGTGCCGCAGGTGCTGCTCCTGTCGCAGCTACCATCGTCGCCATGACGACCACGGGGGGACGCGCGCGAGTGGAGGAGAGCGCGGGCGCCGTGCAGCGCGCCGCCGCCGCGATCCGCGACCTCGTGATGGCGCGCAGGCTGGTGCCGGGGCAGCAGGTCCGGCAGGAGGACCTTGCCCAGCAGATCGGGATCAGCCGCGGCCCGATCCGAGAGGCGCTGCAGATCCTGCAGTCGGACGGCGTGGTCGCCTACGAACGCAATCGAGGGTACTTCGTCACCCAGTTCCGGGCGGACGAGATGGCGCAGCTCTACCTGGCGCGGGACCTGCTGGAGACGGCCGTGCTCACGCAGCTCGGGACACCCCCCGCGGGGCGGGTGGACGAGCTCGTGGCGATCAACGAGCGGATCCGCGGCATCGGCCAGGACGTCGACGCGATGATGCGCGAGAACGACGTCTTCCACAACGCGATCCTCGACCTCTCCACGCAACGCATTCTGGTGGCCGAGATCCAGCGCATCTGGCGCATGTCGGTGGCCTACCGGGCGCTGTCGTTGAGCGTGCTGAGCGACGCGACGCTGCTCGCCGAGGAGCACGACGCGATGATCCAGGCCCTCCGGGACGGGGACGGGCCCCGGCTCGCCGAGCTCTGGCGCTCCCACCGCCAGATCTCTCTCACCAGACTGTTGCCGATTCTGCGCTGAGTATGGTTGACAATATTGTAGCCAACTAGGGAGACTGGTGGCCCCGGGTGTGGCGACGTCGCCTCCCGGCGCCCCACCCCTGGAGGCAAGGCAATGGCTGCAGGACCCCGTCGCATGCGTTTCGGCGTCTTCCTGGGCCCTTATCATCGGTTCGGCGTCAATCCGAACCTGGCGATGCACCGCGACCTGCGGCTCGCTGCCCACCTCGATGAGCTCGGCTTCGACGAGATCTGGTTCGGCGAGCACCACTCCGGAGGAGTGGAGACGATCGCGTCGCCGGAGGTCATGATCGCCGCGGCGGCCCAGCACACCACGAACCTCAAGCTCGGCACCGGGGTGTTGTCGCTGCCGTACCACCAACCGTTCGTGCTGGCGGATCGGGTGCTGCAGCTCGACCACCTGACACGCGGCCGGATGATGTTCGGCGCGGGTCCGGGGCAGCTACTCGAGGACGCCACCATGATCGGCATCGAGCCCGCCACGCAGCGGGCGCGCATGGAGGAGGCACTGGAGGTGATCCTTCGGCTCTTCGCCGGCGAGACCGTCACCGCCAAGACCGAGTGGTTCACGTTGCAGGACGCGGTGCTGCAGTTGCCCCGCTACTCGGACTTCGAGGTCGCGGTCACCGGAGCGGTGTCGTCGTCCGGGCCCGCGCTGGCCGGACGACACGGTGCGGCGCTGCTGTCGCTTGCCGCCACCGACCCCGTCGGCGTGGAGCGGCTCGCCGGGCATTGGGAGACGGTCGAGCACGAGGCCGCCCGGCGCGGCCACACCCCGGACCGGGCCAGCTGGCGACTGCTGGGCCCGATGTATGTGGCCGAGACCGTCGAGCAGGCCAAGAAGGACGTCGCCTACGGGATGCCCTGGCTGCTCGACTACCTCGCGCACATCACGCCGACCGCGCTGGGCAGCTTCGACAGCGTCGACGCGCTGGTGGACGCGGTGAACGAGTCCGGCCGTGGCGTCGTCGGCACACCGGACATGGCGGTGGAGCAGCTCACCCGGTTGCAGGAGAAGTCCGGGGGGTTCGGCACCTACCTCTTCCAGGGCTCGGACTACGCGCGCTGGCCCGCCCTGCTGCGCAGCTACGAGCTGTTCGCCGAGGAGGTCATCCCACGGATGAACGGGCAGCTCGAGCCGGTCGGCCGCGCGGTCGACCGGGTGCTCGACAGCGGCTTCCTCGGAGCCGAGACCACCGCTCGATCCCAAGCCGAGGCGACCGCGCGGTACCGGGCCGGTCGGGCGTGACCGAGCCCGCGCTGCTGGCCGGCAGAAGGGTCGTCGAGATCGCAGCCCGGCCCGCGGGCGGCTACTGCGGACGGCTCCTTCTGCTGCTCGGCGCCGCCGTCACCCGGGTCGCGGTGCCGCAGGCGGTGGACTGCCCGCCGGAGCTGCTCGGCCTGTACGAGGTCGCCCTGCACCGGGGCAAGCGAATACTGCAGCCCGACGACGAGGGGCTCCCGGACGCGCTGGCCGCCGCGGACCTCGTCGTCGTCGACTCGGCCGAGGACGACGCCGCCGACGGGGCCGTCGTGGACCTGACGCAACGGCTGCTCACCCTCGCCCCGGACGCAGCCACGGTGGACATCGCCGACCTCCGCGAGGACCTCGGGGCCGCCGTCCCCGCCACCGCCTCGACCGCCGCCGCGGCGGCCGGGATGAGCTGGGGGATCGGCGACCCGGACCGCGAACCGTTGACGCTGCCCTACGACATCCCCGAGTACCTCACCGGTACCGAGGCCGCGGCGGCCGCGGCGCTCGCCCTGCTCGTGCGTGCTCTGGGCGGGCCCGCGCAGCGGTGGGACGTCACCACCGCGGACGTCCTGAGCTACTTCGTCGGCCAGATCGGCGCGAACTTTCTCCCCTACGACCGGCCGTGGCACCGGGACGGCCCCCGCGCCTCGATGTCGGGCGGGTCCTACCCGGCCGCGATGTTCCCCTGTCGGGACGGCTGGGTGTCGATCATGTGCAGGATCCCGCGGGAGTACGCGGGCCTGGTCGCGGCCATGGGTGACCCGGACTGGAGCCGCCGGCCCGGCTTCGACGACCCGCGCGTCGTGGCGCGGCTGCACGCCGACGAGGTCGACCCGCACCTGATCGCCTGGACCTCGGCCCGGACCCGGGACGAGGTGTTCGCCGCGGGCCGCAAGCACGGGTTCCCGGTTGCGCCGGTCCTCACGATTGCGGAGGCGATGGAGCACGAGCAGTTCGCCCACCGGGGCTTCTTCGACACGATGCCGGACGGTACGGTCCTGCCGGGCAGCCCCTACCGGCTGACGGGCCCCGCCGCGTCGGGAGCGACCACGCCGTCGAGCTGGCCGCCCGCGACGATCGACCCCGCCGCCCCCCTGGCGGGCCTGCGAGTCCTGGACCTCTCCTGGGTCTGGTCGGGGCCGATGGTCACGGCCGCCCTCCGCGACCTGGGCGCCCAGGTGATCAAGATCGAGCACCGTGGCCGGGCGGATCCCGCCCGGCTGCGTGGCCGGGCGATCCGGGGCGGCGTGCCGGTCGACGGCCCCGAGCTCGAGGTCACGCCGTACTTCAACCAGATGAACCACGGCAAGCGAAGCGTCGCCGTGGACATGGGGACCACCGAGGGTGCCATGTTGATCCGCCGGATCGCCGAGTCGGCGGACGTCGTCGTCGAGAACATGCGGCCGGGTGCGCTGGAACGCCGCGGCCTCGGCTATGCGGAGCTGTCGGGCGCGAACCCGGCGCTGGTCATGGTGTCCATGACCATGATGGGACAGACCGGGCCGTTGGCCGGGATCCGCGGGTACGCGCCGGTGATGTCCGGGCTCGCCGGGCTGGACTCGCTGGTCGGCTACGGACCGGACCGACTGATCGGCACGTTCAACCCCGCGCTCGGCGACCCGAACGGGGCGGGGCACGCGCTGGCGGCCGTCCTCGCCGGGCTCGCCGGGAGGGGGCGCGGCGGCACCGGCTGTCACATCGATCTCGCCCAGGTCGAGGCGCTGCTCAGCATCATGCCCGTGCCGATCCTGCGCCGGCAGGTGAACGGAACCGTTCCGATCCCCGCGAACGGGCACTCGGCCTTTCACCCGCACGCCATCCTCCCCACTCGGGAAGCGGACGGCTGGGTGGCCGTCGCGGCCCGCACCGACCTGGAGCGGTCCGCTGTGGACGCGGTGGTCGGGGAGGAGGGGCTGGCGGCCTGGGTCGCGGGCCGGACCGCCGGGGACGCCGTGCAGGCCCTGCGGGCCGCGGGGGTACCCGCGGCCGAGGTGGCGGGGTACACGGCGGCCGTCGCGGGCAAGCGGGCCGTGGCCCGCGGCGTCGCGACCACGGTGACCCACCCCTATCTGGGGGAGCAGCCCGTCGTCACGGTCCCGTGGAAGGCGGACGGACGCGGGTTCCCGGCCGCCGGCCCCGCTCCTCTGCTCGGTGCGGACACCGAGCCCGTGCTCACGGGGCTGCTCGGCCTCGGTCCGGCCGATCTCGCGGACCTGCGTGCACGCGGGATCGTCGAGTGACCGGCACCCTCGCCGTCCCCGGTGGCCCGGTCCTCGCCTACGAGGACGTCGGCGACGGCCCGCCGATCGTGTTCAGCCACGGCCTCTTCATGGACCGGACGATGTTCGCGCCGCAGGTGGAGGCGCTCTCGGCCGCTCACCGCTGCGTGACCTGGGACGAACGCGGACACGGCGACACCGTGTGGAGCGGTCCCTTCGACTACTGGGACTCCGCCCGCGACCTGCTCGGGCTCCTGGACCACCTCGGCCTGGACCGCGTCGTGCACGTGGGGATGAGCCAGGGCGGGATCCTCGGTCAACGCGCGGCGGTCCTCGCTCCGCAGCGGTTCGCGGGCATCGTGCTCCTGGACACCCAGGCAGGCCCGACCCTGGCCGAAGGGGCCGCCCGGTTCACCGCACTGACGGAGCGCTGGGTGGACCACGGGCCGGACGAGCACACCCTGACATGGGTGGCCGACCTCATCCTCGGCCCGGGCGTGGCCCACGAGCCGTGGAAGCGGCGCTGGCGCAGGGCGGACCCGGTGGGTCTGCGCGAGGCCGTGCGGACGCTCGTCTCGCGTGACGACTTCACCGACCGGCTGGGCGAGATCACCCCGCCCGTCCTGGTGGTGCACGGGTCGGCGGACGCGTCGACGCCGCTGGACCGGGCCGAGGGCCTCGTCGCCGGAGTGGCGGACTCTCGCGGCCTGGTGGTCGTCGACGGTGCGCCGCACGCCGCGAATCTCAGCCATCCCCAGCAGGTCACCGAGGCGCTCGCCGCCTTCATGGCCGAGGTCTCTTGAATCGGGCCCGCGTCCTGCGGCATTCTTGGAGCCAATTTCGGATACTGCATTGGAGGCGCATCGTGGACCACCTGCTCGCCGAGCTCGTGGCGCGCGGCGAGATCGCGGACCTCAAGAGTCGCTACCTGCGGGCGATGGACGAGAAGGACTGGGCCTGCCTGCGGGCGGTCCTGATCGACGACGTCCGTCTCGACCATCCGCAGATCGGTGTGCGGACGGGCGTGGAGGCCGTCGTTGCGGCCGTGCGCGAGCGGATCGGCGACCGGTGCACCGTCCACCACGGCCACAACGCCGAGATCGCGGTCATCGAGCCGGACGCGGCGGTGGGCAGCTGGTCGCTGCACAGCTTCTCGTTCGACCCGGCCGCCGGAGCGGCGACCGGCATCACCGGCTTCGGGGTCTACCGGGACGCGTTCCGTCGCGTCGGCCGGACGTGGCTGATCGCCGAGATCACGCTGCGCCACCACTACAAGGGAGTCGCCTGGTCGCCAGGCGCCCCGGAGGGAGTACGACCATGACCATCCTCGTTCTGGGCGGGTCCAAGGGGATCGGCCGGGGCATCGCGGAACGGTTCGCCGCGGATGGGGCGCACGTCCTGATCAACTACTCCAGCGACGACGCCGCGGCCACCGAGGCCGCCGCGGCCATCGAGGCCAAGGGCGGCAAGGCCACCCTGCTCAAGGGGGACCTCGGCACGGCCGAGGGGGTCACCGAGCTCGCGAGCGGGGTCCGGGACGCGACCGATCGACTGGACCAGATCGTGCACAGCGCGGTGCGGCCGCAGGCCGTCGCGCCGCTGGACATCGATCCGGCGGACTTCGACCGCGCCGTCCACGTGAACGCGACGTCGCTGCTCACCCTCACCCAGCAGCTGCGCACACTCCTGGTGGAGGGCTCGTCGATCTACTACATCTCCAGCCGCGGGTCCAAGCTCGCCGTGCCGAACTATGTGGCGATCGGCGCGCCGAAGGCTATGGCCGAGGCGCTGGTCCGCTACCTCGCCGTGGCACTCGCCCCGGACGGGATCCGCGTCAACACCGTCTCCTGCAGCGGGGTGCTCACCGACGCGATCCGGGCGATCCGGCCGAACGCCGAGGAGCGGGCCGAGCGGATGGCTGCCAAGAGCCCGAGCGGCCGCAACGTCACCCCTGAGGACGTCGGGGCGATGGTGCACCACCTCGCCAGCCCGGACATGGCGATGGTCACCGGCCGGGAGTTCTTCATCGACGGCGGCATGTACATCACCACCGACTGAGTCCCCGACAGGAGCGATCGACGATGATCCACGAGTTCCGCACCTACACCTGCAACCCGGGGAAGCTCCCCGACGAGATCGAACGGCTGCGCAAGGCCGCCACGGTCTTCTTCCCCCGCCACGGCATCAAGGTCCTCGGCTACTGGAGCGTGCTGGTCGGACCGGACAGCGGCCAGCTCCACTACATCATCGAGTGGGAGTCGATGGCCGAGCAGGAGGAGAAGTGGGGTGCCTTCCTTGCCGATCCCGAGTGGATCGCGGCGAAGGCGGACAGTGAGAAGGACGGCCCGCTGCTCGCCCGCGTGACGAACTCGCTGCTCAAGCCCCTGACGTTCGACTGACCCTCCGGGGGCGCCGTAAAGTCGGCGCCCCCGGAGGGCTCAGAGAGCCCATGGCGTGTAGGTGTCAAGCGGCGGCGATGTTGTGGTGGTGCCAGGCGGTGGTCTCGTCGTAGAGAGTTCTGGTCTTGAGGCAGCCGTGCAGGATCCCGACGAGGCGGTTGCCGAGTTGGCGCAGCGCGGCGTGATGGCCGATCTTGCGAGCGCGCAGCGCGTCGTAGTAGGCGCGGGCACAGGGTGAGTTCCTCAGGGCGCAGAGCCCCACTGGTGGACGGCGTCGCCGAGGCGTTTGTTGCGGGCGTAGCGGGCCAACACCACGGTCCGGCGCCCGGAGGCGCGGGTGATCGGTGAGGTGCCGGCGTAGTTCTTGCGGGCCCGCGCGTCGCGCTAGCGGCGTGGGTCGTCTCCGAACTCGGCGAGCACCCGGCCCCGAGGACGACACCGAGGCCGGGTTGGCTGGTGTAGATCTCAGCGTCCGGGTGCCGGTCAAAACCCCTCGCCCAGCACCTCCTCCAGGGCCGGGAGCTGGGCGATGATCCCGGCCAGCAGCCGGATCTGCGTGCCCGCGACGGTGGCATAGGCCGACTCCAGCACGGCGGTTGGCGCAGCGCCGGAGCCCGCAACACCGACTGGATCTGCTCGGCGCGGGCCTCGACGTCCCGACGACGGGCCCGCCTCAGGATCCCGACGATCTTCGACCGGGACAACCGGGCCGCCCGGTCCGGATCCAGGGCCCGCTCCAGCAGTTCCAACGCGTCCGGATCGGCCAGCTCGAGCTTCCCCGCCGCAAGCGCGTCCAGGGCGCCGGGGAAGTACTCGCGCAACGCCGCCCGCAGCCGCTGCAGATGCCGGGTCCGATTCCAGACCAGCGTCTGACGGGCCCGCGCGACCATCTTCAGCCCCTCCACCTGCGCGCTGTCCCCGGCGACCGGACGGTGGTGGTCCCGGTCGAGGCGCACGATCTCGGCCAGCACGTGCGCGTCCCCGGGATCGGACTTCGCCCCCGAGGTGGAGTGCCGCTCCCGATAACGCGCCACCGACATCGGGTTGATCGCGAACACCTGGTAGCCGGCCGCGACCAGCGCGGCGACCCACGGGCCGCGGTCGGTCTCGATCCCGACCACCACCGCCCCGGCCGCGGGCATCCCGGACTCCGGGTCGACCGCGTCGTCATCGAGGTGCTCGGCGAGCAGCTCGTGCAGCCGGGTCATCCCGGCCATGCCCTCGGGCAACCGGGCCCGGCCCAACCGTTTCCCGGTCTCGTCGAGGATCTCCACATCGTGGTGGTCCTCGGCCCAGTCATTGCCCACGAACAGCGTCACCACTGCCTCTCGCGGCCCCCTTGACCATCCCTGCACGGCAGCGCGAACAGGCGCCCGCGGCCTGTGCTGATAGCGGCCAGCGGGTCAGCACCTCGTCGCCTGGGCCTCGAGCTCTAAGGTCAGATCGTGCGCCCGCTGGTCGTGAGCAGGCCGGACCGCTGATGGGATGACGGGCCCCGCCGCGACGGCTGTGTGTCGGCGGCAGTGGGCACTTGGCCATTCCGAGCCTGGCACACGGGCCCGGCAGATTTCATTAGGCGGCGGGTTCCCGACTCGCGGACGACGGGGCCTCCGCCGGGAAGTGTCGGACGTTGCGAGCCACGAGCAGCACCGTGACGCTCACCGCGGCAGCCACGACCAGGTAGCCGGCGAGCAGCCAGGGCGACCCCCCGTTCGCGACGATCAGGAGCGACCCGATCGCCGGGAGGGTCGCACCGAAGAGCGCGCCCGCCGACTGGTAGCCGAGCGACAGGCCCGAGTAGCGCACCGACACGGGGAAGAGCTCGGCGAAGTAGCTGGCCTGCGCGCCGTACACACTGCCGTGCACCAGGCCCTGCGCCACGATCAGTGCCAGGACCATCAGCGGCACGGATCCCGTGTGGATCATCAGGAAGAA
Source organism: Pseudonocardia halophobica (assembly GCF_027922425.1). GTDB lineage: Bacteria > Actinomycetota > Actinomycetes > Mycobacteriales > Pseudonocardiaceae > Pseudonocardia > Pseudonocardia halophobica. Next base: position 21,953 of record NZ_BSFQ01000057.1, read on the forward strand.
CGGGTAGGCCCACACGACCATCCCCGCCAGCCCCGCGACGTAGACGGGTCGTTGCCCGTAACGGTCGGCCAGCCCGCCGAAGAACGGGATCGTGACCGTCTCCACGGCGGCGCCGAGGGTCACGCCCAGGAGGATCGCGCCCGTCGCGAACCCGGCGTTCGCCGTGGCGTAGGACAGCACGAGGATCGTCGTGGCGTAGGACCACGTGTTGGGGGCGATGTGGGCGCCAAAGACCACCAGCACCTGGCGCCAGTGCGATCGCAGCACCTCGACGACCGGCGATCGCGCGGACTGGGTCGCCGTCGCCTTCGCGAGGTATTCGGGACTCTCCGTCACCCGCAGGCGGATCAGCAGGCCGATGATCACCGGGACGAAACTCACGAGGAACGGGATCCGCCAGCCCCACGTCAGCAGCTGGTCCTCGGGCAACAGGGTGATCGGGTAGAAGACGGCGGTACCGAGCACGAGGCCGAAGGCCACCCCCGAGTTCGGCACGCTGGCGTTCCGAGCCCTGCGCCCGGGCTCGGCGTGCTCGAGCGCCATGACGACCGCGCCCCCGTACTCCGCCCCTGCCGCCAGACCCTGCAGGACTCGGCAGAGCACCAGCAGCACAGGGGCCCAGACGCCGATCGTCGCGGCGGTCGGCAGGACACCGACGGCCATCGTCGCCACGCCCATGAGGATCAGGGAGGCGACCAGCATCCCCTTGCGGCCGAGACGGTCGCCGAAGTGGCCTGCGACGAGACCCCCGAGGGGGCGGCCGACCCATCCCGTCGCCAGGGTGACGAACGCCAGGATCGTGCCGGTCGTGGGGTCGAGGTCCGGGAAGAACAGCTTCCCGAAGATCAGTGCCGCCGCGTTCCCGTAAACGTAGAAGTCGTAGAACTCCACGGCGGTGCCGACGAAGGTGGCGGCGGCCACCCGTCGAGGTTGCCGCCGAGCGGTGGGTGAGCCCATGTCGCCCCTCTCTGGCTCCATTGTTGGAGCCCAGCGGCGACCAGTGAACGGCGCAACGGTGCCGGTGTCAACGGATCGGAGCCAGGATAGTTGACAATGTGGCGACCGACTGGTCGGGTGAGCACATGGCAGAGAGGTTCGCGGGCAGGGTGGCCCTGGTCACCGGGGGAGGCTCCGGGATCGGAGCGGCCTGTTGCCGGATGTTCGCGGCGGCTGGGGCATCGGTCGTGGTCGCTGATCGGGATGCGGCGAGCGCCGCAGCCGTTGCCGCGGAGCTGACGGGCCCCGCCGAGGCGGTGCAGGTCGATGTGCGTGATCCCGCCGCCGTCGAGGCCGTGGTCGGGCGCGTGGTGGAGCGCTTCGGGGCCCTCGACGTCGCGGTCAACAACGCCGGGATCAGCGGCAGTGGTACGCCGATCCACGAGATCGACCGCGAGGTGTGGGAGCGGATCCGCTCGGTCAACTACGACGGCGTGTTTCACTGCCTGCAGAGCGAGCTCCGTGTCATGGTGCCCCGTGGCTCGGGTGCGATCGTCAACGTCGCGTCAGTGATGGGCGCCGTGTCGGGCCGCGGTTCCGCGGCGTACGTGGCCTCCAAGCACGGAGTCGTCGGGTTGACCCGCGCGGCGGCGATGGACGTCGCGGACACCGGGGTCCGGGTGAACGCGGTCGGGCCCGGCTACATCGACACGCCGCTGCTGTCCGCGGCGACCCGTGACCGCCTGGACGCAGTGGTCGCCGACCATCCCGTGGGCAGGCTCGGCACGCCCGAGGAGATCGCGAGCGTCGTCGGGTTCCTCGCCTCGGCCGATGCGTCATTCGTCACCGGGGCGCTCTACCTGGCCGACGGAGGCTACACCACTCACTAGGAGACGATTGTGGACGGACTGTCCGGCGTGGTGGTCGTGACCGGTGCCGGTGGCGACATCGGACGGGCGACGGCGACCCTGCTGGCGGCCCGCGGTGCCCGGATCCTCGCCGTGGACCTGGCGGGGGACGCCGCGGAGGCGACCGCGTCCGTGATCCGGGACGCTGGCGGCCACGCGACCGCGATGGTCGCGGACGTGACCGACCCCGCCCAGGTGCGGGCCTACGCGCTGCGGGCCGCCGAGCTCGGCCCGATCACCGGGTTCTTCAACAACGCCGGCGTCGAGGGTCGCGTGGCCCCGCTGGGCGAGATGACCGTCGAGAGCTTCGACGCCGTGTTCGCAGTGAATGTCCGAGGGGTCTTCCTCGGCCTGTCGGCGCTGCTCCCGGTTCTGGAGAGCGGGGGAGCGGTGGTCAACACCGCGAGCTCGGGCGGCCTGCGCGGCTCGCCCGGCATGTCCGCGTATGTGGCTTCGAAGCACTCGGTCGTCGGCCTGACGAAGGTGGCGGCTCTCGAGTCCGCGGCACGGGGCATCCGGGTGAACGCCGTCTGTCCCAGCGGTGTGGACGGCCGGATGATGGACTCGCTCGACGCCCAGCGCGCCGCGGCCGGGGTGCGGCCGGTGGAGGCCGAGCGCATGGGCAGGCGGGCCACTCCGCAGGACGTGGCCGGTGCCGTCGCCTACCTGCTTGGTCCGGACAGCGGCTTCGTCAACGGCACCATGCTCTCGGTCGACGGGGGCAAGACCGCGGGCTGAGCGCCCCCACGCTCGGTGGGAGGCGGGCTGGGCCGGTCAGCGCGCCAGCCCGCGGCCTTGGCGGCGAGCTCGGTGCGCGAGGGGCCAGCCGGTAGCGGCCAGGAGCCTGCTCACGTACTTCTTGACCGTGTCCTGGCGCAGGTGCAGGGCGTGGCCGATCTCGGCGTCGTCAGTCCTCGGGGACGAGGTCGGTGAGCTCCCGCTGGCGTCGGGTCAGCTCCAGGCGCGGAGCTCCGGCGGAGGAGCCGGCCGCGACCGAGCGGGCGACGTGCGGCAGGTGCCGGGCGAGCATCCTGATCGACCGCAGGTCGATCAGGCTGAGTGCCTCCGGGTTCGTGTAGGTCGCTGCCGCAGATGCCGTTGTATGGGGAGGGCGACCTCATCGGGGCCAGGGTGGGGCTCCCCGAGCTCCTCTGGTCGAAGGTCGGGCCGTCCGTGGTAGACCCATGCGTGCATCGTCGCGCTCCTCTTGTCGGGCTCCCGGCGTCAGGGGCCGGACCCCGGGCGGGGGTAATGCACGGACGTGCACTGCCGGCCGTCGGGCCCGTCGTCATGCCGTCCGCAGTCCCGCGGCCAGCTCCTCGGCGGTCAACCGCGCGCCCAGCAGCTCCACGACGGGCAGCGCTCGCGCGGTGCGTCTCTGGTAGCGCGCGAAGTGCGGGGCCGCAGCGGCGATCGCCTGGAACAGAGCGTCCCGGTCGGCGCCCTCCGTGGGCCGGGCGACCGCGTCGAACGCCCGACCGTTGAGTTCCACGCCGACCTCGGGGGTGGCGAGCAGGTTGCGGTACCACTGGGGGTGCTCGTCCGATCCGCCGCGGGACGCGACCACGAGCAGGCGCCCGTCCACGACGAGGTAGGACGTCGGGACCGCGCGCGGGGAACCGGAACTCCGTCCGCGCACCGTCAGCACCAGCCGCGTCTTCCCGGAGTCCTCTCCGCGGACCTGGCCGTGCGCGCGCAGCTCGGCCACCACGGCGTCGTTGAAACCGCGCACGAAGTCGAGATCCGTGTCGAGGCCTCCGGTGAACGCGGCCTCCAGGCGTTCGACGCCACCGCGCGCGAGTGGCTCGTCCCACATCACGGCGTCCTCAGTGGACGGCGTGGTCGCGCTGGGCCCAGAACGGCGCCCGCAGCGACTGCTTGAGGATCTTCCCCGCTCCGGAGAGGGGCAGGGGCTCGGAGCGGACGTCCACCGTCCGCGGACACTTGTACCCCGCGATCATGGCGTGGCAGTGGGTGATGATCTCCTCGGCGGTCACCTCGTGCCCCGCTTGCGGCACCACCACCGCATGGACCGCCTCACCCCACCGCTCGTCGGGCACCCCGATCACCGCACACTCGGCCACCCGCGGGTCTGCGTAGATCGCACGCTCGACCTCGCCGGAGTAGATGTTCTCGCCGCCGCTGACGATCATGTCCTTGAGCCGGTCGACGATCGTCACGAAGCCCTCGTCGTCCATCCGGGCCCCGTCCCCGGTGTGCAGCCAGCCGTCGCGCAGCACCGCCGCAGTCTCAGCCGGCTTGTCCCAGTAGCCGAGCATCACGACGGGGCCGCGGACCGCAATCTCACCGACGGTGCCCCGCGGGACCTCCCTCCCGTCCGGGTCGACGATCCGGACCTCGGCTCCGACGGCGGCCCGTCCCGCCGTCCGCAGCTTGGTGGACAACGGTCCGTCGAGGACGTGGTAGCGGCGGGGAAGGGCGGTGACCAGCGCGGTCGCCTCGGTGAGGCCGTACCCCTGGATCAGCCGCCAGCCGGGCAGATCCTGCATGATCCGGCGCAGCAGCGTCTCGGGCATCGGGGAGGCGCCGTACTCGACGTCCCGCACGCTGGACAGGTCCCGGTCCGGGAACTCCGGGTGGTTCATCAGCATCGTGAGCATCGTCGGGACGAAGAGGCAGTAGGTGACGCGTTCGGCCTCGATCGTGCGCATGACCTCGACGGGCTCGAACTTCGGGACGATCACGTGCGTGCCGCCCGCGAGGGTCAGCGCGTACAGCGGGGCGGTTCCCGCCATGTGGAAGAAGCCGGGGGAGTGCAGGTAGCGGGTCTCGTCGTCGAACCGCAGCGTCGCGATCCACATCAGAGAACAGGACACGAGATTGCGGTGCGAGAGCATCACACCCTTGGCGCTCCCGGTGGTGCCGCCGGTGTAGCAGATCAGCGCGAGGTCGTCGCCGTGGCGCTCGGAGGCGGCCGCCTCGATCCCCGTGGTGGCGAGCGCGTCGTGGCTGGGCAGGTCGGCGGGGAGCCCGTCACCGATCCCGACGACGGCGGGCCGGTCGCCGACCTCGGCGAGGAGGTCCTCGACGGCCGGGATGAAGGTCTGGTCCAGCACGACGACGGAGGGCCTGCAGTCGGCCAGCGCGCTCGCCAGCTCGCGAGCCGACCACCGGGTGTTCAGCGGCACGGCGACCCCGCCCGCCCAGGCGATCGCGAAGAGCAGCTCGGCGAACTCGTCGCTGTTGGCGGCCACGATCGCGACCCGGTCCCCGTCGGTCATGCCGATCTCGCGCAGCCCGCCCGCCGCGCGCCGCACCCGGTCGCCGAACTCGGCCCACGTGCGGGTGCGCCCGCGGAAGATCGTGGCCGGGTGCCCGGCACGCTGCTGGACCGCGCGGTCGAGGGCCTGGGTCAGTCGCATCGCACACCTCTCAGGGGTTGGGCAGCAGCTCGGCGAGTCGCCGGTGGGAGCGGTTGCCGGTGCGCACCGGGGCGTCGGGCGCAAGCGCGCCGTAGCGCACCCGTTCGGCGAGGTGCAGGTCCATCAGGACGGCGACCTTGTAGGCCGCGAACAGCCGGTGCCAGGCGAGGTCGCGGACCGGGCGGCCCGTGCGGGCGGACCAGCGGTCCCACACCTGGGCCTCGGTGAGGAAGCCGGGCAGCACGGGGTCGACCTCGCCCATGGCGCGCAGCCGGTTCATCTCGTTCATCCAGGCGACGTCGAACTCGGGGGCCCCCGTTCCGGCTAGCTCCCAGTCGAGCATCGCGGTGATCCGGAAGTCGTCGCCGACCATGGTGTTGGCGGGTCGGGCGTCTCCCCACAGCAGCACCGGTGCGGGGTCGGGCCCGGGGAGAGTGGTCGCGAGGACCTCCGCGGCCCGCGTGACGACACCGTCCCCCGGCGGCGCGGGGACGTCGGCGACCTGGTCGAGCAGACCCGTGCACCAGGCGAGGTGATCGCCCGGGCCGGGTCCGATGGGCAACCCGTCGAGCGCGGGGATCCCGTGCAGGTCCGCCACAAGGTCCACCAGTCCCGTGGAGTAGGTCCGCTGGGCCGTGGGGTCTGCGTCGTGGAGGAACCCGGCCGCGGTGAACGGTGGTCTCCCGTCGGGCGGGACCCGCCCAGCGACGTGGTCCATGACGTACGCGGGCCGGCCCAGGTGCCGCCCGTCCAGGTCGGTCGCCACCACGGTCGGCACCGGTAGGCCGTGGGCGCGAATGTGGTGCAGGCAGCGGACCTGCATGTCGAGGTCGTGCACCGCGAACATGCCCCGGGACCGGGGCGCGGCGCGCAGGACGAGCCGGGACCCATCCGCCTCGAACACCACGGTCTCGGCGGAGTAGCCCGCCTCGGGCGCCGCCTCGATCCGCACCGTGGCGCAGCCCAGCAGGGCCCGTAGCCCGTCGGCGTCGGCGCGGCGCGGGTCTACCGTCGCCGTCATCGGACCAGGACCGCCGGTGCGTAGCGGTAGGCCGGGCTGCGGGTGTGGGCGAACTCGAACACACCGGAACCCTCGGTGCGGGTGCCGTCCTCCACACGCACGTAGGCGGCGAGACGGTCGGTCAGCGGGTAGCCCATCGCTCGTGGGACGCGCGCGGGGTCCGCGAGGTCCCAGCGGTCGTGCTCGACGACCAGGCCGCCGTGTCGCACCCCGTGGAAGCTCCCGTAGCCCGCCCCGGCGAGGAAGCCGCCGCGGGTCGCAGCCGGGTCCACCTCGAGCGCGATCTCGCGGCCGCTGCGCGTGCTCACCTCGAGCCGACCCGGGAGGGCCTCGAGGTCCTCGGCGAACCGCAGGTCGTGGCCCGCGTCGACGATCGGGTCCACCGATCCGTCCGTTCGCAGGACGGCGCCGTCGAGCAGGGTGGGCCGGTTCTTGCGGTCGAGATCGTGCATGAAGGCGATCGACTCGTCCACGAACTGGGCCTGGACCCACAGGTGCAGGCCCTGGCGGGCGGTGGCGGGTCGACGGCCGCGGGACCGGTCCCGCTGGCCCGTCCAGCGGTCCACGGTGTGTCGGCTGCCGTCGATCTCGATCCAGCCGGAGTGGCGCCCGGACTGGAACGCGTGGTCGAACTCCAGCATCGTGCCTGCGCCGTCGTCGAGGCGCACCGGGGCGCACTCCCAAGGCGCGGTGCGCGCGGTCCAGGTGAGGTCGCAGGCGAGGCCGGACTCGTTGGGCGACAGGCGGACGCGCCACGTCCGCAGTGGCTCGACGGTCTCCCAGAACAGCGGTCCGACGGCGGTGGGCAGGTCGCCGGGCCCCGCGGGCGCCGACACGCGCAGGTTGATCTGCTCGCCGCCGGTGACCACCACCGCGTAGCCGTCGACGACGTCCTCGCCGGGGTAGACACCCGCGCCCACCATGAAGAAGGGCGTGCTCGATCCCGCGTGCGCGTTGACGTAGAAGCGGTCGAACCACCGGGGTGGCAGGCCGCGGCGTCGTGTGCTGCTGAGGGCATCGTCCTGCACGGTGGTCAGGGACATCGGCGTTCCTCCTCCTGGGGCGGCGACGGCGCGATCCCAAGCTTTAACCGATGGTAGAATAAGCAGTTCGCCGGAACCGTGTCATCCATCTTGACGCCCGCCCCCCGAGCTGCGATGTTTGGCGCCAATTTAGGCGACAATAGCCGGTTCCGGGGAAGGCGTGGTGAGCGGTGTGGACGGTCTCATAGCCGTCGTGACGGGTGCGGGCGGGGGCATCGGCTCCCGCACGGCCGAGCTGCTCGCCGCGCGCGGCGCCCGGGTCGTCGCGGCGGACATCGCGGTCGACTCCGGGGAGGCCGTGGTCGAGCGCATCAGGTCGGCCGGCGGCGACGCGGTCTTCGCGTCGTTCGACGCCCGGGACGAGGCCTCGGTCGCGGCCCTGCTCGACGGTGCGGTCGCCCGGTACGGCCGGCTCGACCTGCTGCACAACAACGCCGCAGGCACCCACCTCTACGCCGGGGACACCGCACCCGGTGAGATCGACCCCGAGCAGTGGGACCGGATCCTGGAGCTGAACCTGCGGAGCGTGCTGCTGGGTTGCAAGCACGCGGTGCGGCACATGGCGGCCGCGGGCAGCGGGGTCATCCTGAACATGTCCTCGACCCGCGCCGTGGCCGGTGCGCTGGACCTCGCGGCCTACGGTGCGTCGAAGGCGGGCGTCGAGTCGCTGACCAGGTACGTGGCGACGGCCTACGGCAAGAAGGGCGTGCGCTGCAACGCGATCCGGCCGGGTCTGATCGTCACGCCGCAGTCCGCCGCCCTCCACGCGGGGGGCGATGGGCACGAGAAGCTCCTCCGGCACGTGCTCCTGCCCTACCCGGGCAGCCCGGACGACATCGCCGAGCTCGTCTGTTTCCTCGCCTCGCCCGCCGCCCGCTACATCACCGCGCAGACGATCACCGTCGACGGCGGGATGCTCAGCCACCAGCCCTTCCATGCCGACGCGGTCGACGCCGCCGACTCCCCGGGAGAACGATGATCCACGAGATGCGCAGGGCCGTGACCGGGATCGACCGCGGCCGGTCGGTGTTCACCGACACCGGGGTCGTCCCGGCGACCGAGGCAGACCTCTACCCGGGGGCCACGTACTGGCTGGTCTGGGGCACCGAGGACGGGCTGCCGATCGTCGGTCCGGACGCCGAGCCGGTCCACCGCCCGTTCTTCCCGGCGCCGGGGGGCACACGGGCCATCGCGGTCCGCTTCGCACCCGGCATCGAGGCGGGCTCGGGCGCCGGCGGCGACACCGATTCGGAGGTGCTGGCCGCGATGCGCGCGGACGCCGAGGCGAAGTTCCCCGGCCTGTTCGACGCGCACGCCGCCGATCCGACCGACCCGGCCTTCCACACCACCGACACCGTCGACTACGCCTTCGTCGCCGAGGGCGAGATCGTCCTGAAGGTCGACGGCGGTGTCGAGGAGATCCTGCGTCCCGGTAGCTTCGTCGTGCAGCGGGGGACCAGGCATGCCTGGGAGAACCGCTCGACGGAGCCGGCGCTGGCAATCTTCGTGATCGTGGGGGCCGAGCGCCGATGAGGCAGGTCGTGCTGGCGCCGGACCGCACCCTCGTCGTCCGCGAGGTCACCAGGCCCGATCCGGGACCGGGCGAGGTCCTCCTGGACGTCGCGTACGCCGGGGTGTGCGGGTCCGACCTGCACCGCATCTACGACTGGGACCCCGTCCCGGCCGGTTCGGTGCTCGGGCACGAGTTCAGCGGCCGCGTCGCCGGGCTCGGTGCCGACGTCGTGGGCTGGTCCGCGGGCGACCGGGTGACCGTGCTGCCCGTCGACCCCTGCGGAGCCTGTCCCGCGTGCAGCGGGCGTGGCGGGATCTGCCGCGCCGGCCTCGCCCGCGGGCCCGGACTGGGACGGCCCGGAGGCTACGCCGAGGCCGTGGTGGTCCCGGCGGGGATGCTGGTGCGGCTGCCGGACGGCGTCGACGACCAGGCGGGCGCGTTCGTCGAGCCGCTGGCGGTGGCGTGTCGAGCGGTCCGGCAGAGCGGTGCACGGCCGGGATCGCGCGTCGCCGTGCTCGGCGGCGGGCCGATCGGGCTGACTGTGGCTCTGGTGCTGCGCGCACGGGGCGCCGAGGCCGTTCGGCTGGTGGAGCCGAACCCCGCCCGGCGGGAGAGAGCGGCGGCGTCGGCTCCGGTGGCCGAGGATCTCGCGGTCGCGGTGGACGAACTCGGCCACCCCCTCGACGTCGTCCTCGACTGCACCGGCCACTTCGCCGCGGCCACCGGTGCGTTCCCGTTCGTGCGGGACGGCGCCACCGTCGTCGTCGTCGGGCTCTGCGGCACTCCGGCCACCGTCGACCTCGGCACCCTGGTTCGGGCCGAGATCGTGCTGCGCGGGACTCTCGCGTACGAGAGGCAGGACTTCGACGCCGCGATCGCGGCGCTCGCCGAGGGAGCGGTCCCGTGGAGGTCCGTGGTGACCGACGTCCGCCCGCTGGAGCAGGCCAATGCGGTTGTCCGGGACCTCCACGGAACGGCTTCCCCCCAGTTGAAGGTGCTCCTCTCGCCGACGGGATGAAGAGAGGCCACCGCCCCGCGCAGACGTCTCGGAGGAGGCTCGTCGCGGCGCCGTGCGCAGGATCGGCTCGCCTGAATCGCCGCAGTGGAGAACGCGTACGCGGGCGGGTGGAGTCGCTGCATGCGGTCGGTAGCCCGGCCGGGTCGGCGAAGTGCACCTCCTGCCCGGTTCGCGCTGACGGTCCCGTGCCCGGCCGGCTCCTTCCCGCGGTCCCGGTCGACGACGTGCACGGAGACTCGGCCCTTCGGCCGTGATCGTCGATCTCCGAGCGAGCGGGGGTCTCGGGCGCGAGGTCGGTCGCGCCGTCCCAGCCGCCGGAACGCCGGCGGGAGATGCCGCCTGCCGTCACTCAGCATCGTGCGTGGACGGTGCCGGTCCGGCCCGCCCGGTCCCTCGACGAGGAGGAACACATGGCGAACGCCGCTCTGACGAGGCGGTCCTGGCTCACGGTGGGTGGCAGCACCCTGGCCCTCACCGTGGGCGCATCGCCCATCCTGCTGCAGACGTCCGGCCTGTTCATGCTCCCGCTCGCCGAGGAGTACGGCTGGAGCCGTACCGAGGTCAGCGGTGCGAAGAGCCTCGCGGGCCTGTTCGCGACGGCGGCGGTGCTGGCCTACGGGTACCTGATCGCCCGTCACGGTTTACGCCGGGTCATGGTCCCGAGCCTGGTGCTGTTCTCCGTGGCCCTCGCCGGGATCGCATTCACGCCCGGATCGCTGGCGATCTACTACGCGCTCGTCGTGGTGGCCGCCTGTCTCGGCGCGGCGCAGAACCCGCCGCCCTACGTCCAGGCGGTGTCCGGCTGGTTCGACCGCCGCCGCGGGCTGGCGATCGGGATCGCGGTCTGCGGCACCGGGCTCGGGACCTCTCTGGTCCCGCAGTACACGCAGGTCCTGATCGGGTCCGTCGGCTGGCGGGGGGCGTACGTGGGCCTCGGTCTGCTGGTCCTCGTCGTGACGATGCCGTGCTGGCTCCTCCTGGTGCGCGAGCCGAGCCTGCGCGAGCGCGAGCAGCTGGGCTTCCTGCCCGTGACCGGATCTATCACCGGCTCGGGGCCGACACGCGAACTTCCCGGACTCACCCGTCGCGAGGCGGTGCGCACGCGGCAGTTCTGGATCCTTGCGGCCGCGACGCTCATCGGCTCCATCGCGCTCAACGGCAGCGCCGCCCACCTCGTGCCGATGCTGACCGACCGCGGGATGTCCCCCGCGGAGGCGGCGGCTGTGTTGCTGCCGGTCGGGGTCGCGTCGCTGCTCGGCAGGCCACTGGCGGGGCTGTTGCTCGACCGGTTCCACGGACCGACGGTCGCGGCGGTGCAGCAGCTGGTGCCGATCCTCGGCTTCGTGCTGATCGGAACCGGCTGGTCGCCTGTTGGGGGCGCGATCGCCTTCGGCCTGTCGATCGGAATCGAGGTCGACCTGGCGAGCTTCATGACCAGCCGCTACTTCGGGTTGAGGCACTTCTCCAAGGTCTACGGGTTCGTGTTCGCGATCTTCCAGCTCGGTGCGGCGGCGGGCGCCCTCGCCTACGCCGTGTCGTTCGACTATGCGGGGACCTACGCCGTCGCTTTCTGGGTGATCGGGGTGGCCCTGGTGTTGACCGCTGCGGCGTACCTGGCCCTCGGCACCTACCGCTATCCGGTCCACGTGCGCGCCACCGAGCCCGACGAGCGGACCCGCACCGCCGACGTGGCAGGCGGCTGATCCACGATGACGCCCCGGTTGGGTTCCGACGACTGGAATGACCGCTGGTCGGCGGGGGACGGACGGATGACGCTTGAGGGACACGGATGCCGCTCGGTGGGCGGTGCCGTCCTGGACGACGAGGAGGTTGGTTCCGGATGACGACTGCCCTGGGGCTCGGGCTGACGCACTACCCTCTGCTGGCGGGGACCGACGCCAACATGGCGAACCTGCTCCGGTGGACCCTCACCGACCCGGACATCCCGGAGGCCGCCAAGGACGTCTCGTCCTGGCCGCAGCGGATGCGCGAGGAGTGGGGCGAGGACGGCGGCGAGAGCGCCGCGGCGGGCCACCGGGCGGCCCTCGTGGCCGGGCTGGCCCAGTGCCGCAAGGCGCTCGACGAGTTCCAGCCCGACCTCCTGGTCGTGTGGGGTGACGACCAGTTCGAGAACTTCCGCGAGGAGGTCGTCCCCCCGTTCTGCGTGCTGGCCTACGACGACCTGGAGCTGCACCCCTTCGAACTGCAGATCGAACGCGGTCTGCCGAACGCCTGGGGCATGCCGGACGAGACGACGTTCGTGCTGCGCGGGGACGCCGGCCGGGCCCGTGCGCTCGCAGACGGGCTGATCAACGACGGCTTCGACATGGCCTACTCGTACCGCAAGCGTGCGGGGGCGCGGTTCCCGCACGCCATCCTGAACACGCAGATCTTCCTGGACTACGACAACGCCGGCTGCCGGTTCCCGTATCCCATCCTGCCGATCACCGTGAACTGCTACGGCCAGCACGCGATCGCCCGGCGCGGCGGTCTCGCCCGCTTCGCCGAGATCGCTGACGAGCGGCTGGACCCGGTCGGGCCGACCCCGCAGCGATGCCTCGCGCTGGGCGCGGCCGTCGCACGGAACCTTCGGGAGAGTGGGCTGCGGGTGGCCTACGTGGCGTCCTCCAGCTGGTCGCACGCCTTCCTGAACGACAAGGACTGGCACCTGCGGCCGGACGGCCCGGCCGACCAGGTCTTTTACGACGCGCTCGTCTCTGGGGACCGCCGACCGTGGCAGGAGGCGACCGGCAGGCAGATCGTCGAGGCCGGTCAGCACGAGATGCTGAACTGGTTCTGCCTCCTGGGCGCCGTCGACGAGCTCGGCCTCGGCCCGACCTGGTCCGACTTCGTGACCACGGACGTCTTCAACTCCAACAAGGCGTTCGCCGTCTACACCGACTGACCCTGCTCCACCGACGTAGAGGAGTGAACCCATGGCCCTGACCGACGAAGGCCTCGTCCCGATCCCCGGGATGGCGAGCCGCTGGGTGCGGCTGGCGAGCGGTGCGAAGGCCCACTACATGACCTCCGGGGACCACGGTCCGGCCGTCGTGCTGCTGCACGGCGGGCTGCCCGGCTCGTCGGGCACCGCCGGCTGGCGGTTCATGGCTCCCTTCCTCGGGGAGAACGGCTTCCGGGTCTACTGCCCCGACCAGCCCGGCTTCGGGCACGCGGACACCTCGCCCGAGCATCTGCCGAACGGGGTGCATTCGCACGTGGACTTCCTCCAGGAGTTCACCACCGCACTCTGTCTGGACGAGTTCCATCTGGCCGGCAACTCGATGGGTTGCATGAACACGGTCAACTATGTGGTCGCCCACCCCGAGCGGGTGCTCAGCTTCGCGCTCATCGCCGGCGGCATCGGCGACCAGCTCGCCCCCGAGAAGAAGCCGGAGGGCAAGAAGGACCTGCGGCGCTACGACGGCACCCGGGACGGTATGCGCGCGATGATGACGGCGATCATCCACCGCGGCGAGGCGATCAGCGACGACCTGATCGAGATGCGGTTCCAGGCTGCGGAGCGGCAGAAGGAGGCGCACGCGCGCTACTGGCCCTCGCTGCGCCAGTACATGGGCGACCACCCCTGGGAGAGTGAGAGCCTGGCTGCCCGGATGTCGACCAAGGGGCGGATCGACCGGATCGACATCCCCGGGGTGTACCTCTACGGCCAGGACGACGTCCTCAACCCCGTGGAGTGGGGCTACGAGCAGGAGGACGTGCTGCCGAACGTCCAGTTCTTCTACCCACCGGACTGCGGGCACCAGGGCCAGACCGACCGTCCCGACCTGTTCAACCCGCTGTTCCTGGAGTTCTTCCGGGACGGGCGGGTCAGCAGGCAGACGGCCGACGCCGCCGGGATCTCGAAGCGGCGCGCGGAGCTCGCCGCGGTCGTCGAGCAGGCCTGACCCGGTACGACCTGAGGAGTTTCAATGACCGTGTCAAGCCGCGTTGGCTGCGGGGGCCGGTGCCTCGGTGGTGAAGCGGCGGTTGTCACGGAGCAGCGCCCAGACGAGG
>NZ_BSFQ01000058.1 GCF_027922425.1 Pseudonocardia halophobica
GGTGGTCGGCGCGGGGGCGACCGTCAGCGGCTCGGCGGCCGGCGCGGCCTCGGGCTCCGCAGGCGCCGGCGGGGCGACGACGGCGAAGGCCTCGGTCGCGGGCTCGGTGTCGGGCGCGGGGGGCGCGACGACGGCGACCGCGCGCGGGTCGAGCCGCCCCGTCTCCTCCGCCGCGGCGAAGCCGCCGGTGTCGAGCCGCCCGGTGTCGTCGAACGCGTCGAACCGGCTGGAGTCCACCCGCCCGGTGTCCTCGAGTGCCGCGAACCGGCCGGAGTCCACCCGCCCCGTGTCGTCGAGGGCGGTGAAGGCGCCGGAGTCGAGCCGGCCCGTGTCGTCGAGCGCCACGAACCGGCCGGAATCCACCCGCCCCGTGTCGTGGAGCGCGGTGAAGGCGCCCGGGTCGAGTCGGCCCGTGTCCTGGAGCGAGGCGAACCCGCCGGTGTCGATGCGGCCGGTCGCGGTCGGGTCGCCCGCCGGATCGACCCGCGGCATCCCGCCCGTGGGCGCCTCGTCGAACCAGCTGCCGCCCGCCGGGACGGTGTCCAACGCGCCGGGACCCACGGGAGCCTCGACCACGGGAGCCACCGGGACTGCGGGGATCGCCGCGAACGGGGCGGTGAAGGGCTCGGCCTCGACGTCCTCGGACCGGTCGAGCCAGGCGCCGCCCGCCTGCCCGGACCGCGTCCGCTCGGGCCCCGTCTGCTCGGGCCCCGTCTGCTCGGAACCCGCCTCCTCGGCCTCGGTCCACCACGAGCCCGGCACGTACTCCGCGACCGGGTCGCCCGAGTCGGCGTACCCGCGCAGGTCCTCGGCCAGGTCCGGGCCCTCGTCGGCGCCGTCGTCGTACTCCAGCCAGGGGCCCGGACGCAGGACCGGCGCGTCGGTCGCGACCGGCCGCTCGGCGTGCTCCAGCGACTCGAGTCCCAGGCGGACCCGGACCGCGCGCCGGCGCGCGCGCGCAGATACGTCGACCACTGGCTTCCAGACGCTCGTCGGACCGGGCAGGGGTGGCGAGCGACGGTGACCGGGGCTGGCGGCGTGGGGGAACGCCCGGTCACTCGTCGCTGCACCGGTGCTGGGGAGCGGACCCCTCCCGGCTGGGCGATCACGGAACCGTAACGGGCCGTGCTCGCCCGCCTCGACCCCGACGCGCGCGGCAGCGCCGAACGGTGCGTCCGCTACGCCGAGCGCGGTGCCCGACCGTCGGGCGACGTCACAGTCGCGACGGGCGGCAGGTCGGCGATCCCGAAGACCCGCTCGGCGTTGCGACCGGTGCTCGCGGCGAGCGCATCCGCCTGCACGCCACGGACTTCGGCGAGGCCACGCACCGTCCACGGCAGACAGTAGGGCTCGTTGGCGCGGCCGCGGTGCGGGTGCGGGGTCAGGAACGGCGCATCCGTCTCGACGAGGAGGTGGTCGTCGTCGGGGATCGTGGCGGCCTCGCGGAGGGCCGCGGCGTTGCGGAAGGTCACCGGCCCGGCGAATGACAGAACGTAACCGGCATCGGCGCACTCCCGGGCCATCACGGCGTCGCCGGAGAAGCAGTGGAAGACCACGGTCTCCGGCGCGCCCTCCTCGCGGAGGATGCGCAGCACGTCGTCGTGCGCGTCCCGGTCGTGGATCATCAGCGGCTTGCCGAGCCGCTTGGCGAGGTCGATGTGCCGGCGGAAGGAGGCCTGCTGGGCCGCGGGCGGCGAGTAGTCCCAGTAGTAGTCCAGGCCCGTCTCGCCGACGGCCACCACGCGCGGGTCGGCGGCGAGCCGCTCGATCTCGGCGAACTCCTCGTCCGTGACGGCGGCGGTGCGGGTCGGGTGCAGCGCGACGGCCGCCACGACCCGCTCGTCCCAGTGCGCGGCCCGCACGGCCCACCGGGCGGCGGCGAGGTCGTCGGCCACCGTGACCGCGCGGGTGACGCCGACGGCGGCGGCGCGGTCCATCGCGGCGGCGACGTCCTCGGCGGTCTCGCAGCCGCAGGCGTCGAGGTGGGTGTGGGCGTCGACGGTCGGCGCGCCCAGCGGCTCCGGCTGGTCGGGTCGCTCGCGGCGTCCGTGCTGAGTCACCGTTCTCCCAGGTCGGCGGGGGTCGTGCGCGCCGAGTGCCGCTCTAGGGGCACTCGGCGCTCACGGGTCACTTCTGGATCGGCGCCCACTCCGGGCCGGTCTCCCCGAGCTCGGGGGCGAGCTTGGCGAACAGCGGGGTCGGCTTGGCCAGCGGGCGGCCGACCTCGATGGGCCGGGACTCCCACGTCGCCTGCTGCTCGGTGTAGTCCCCGGTGAGGACGGAGTAGTCCGGGCCGTCGCCGAGGTCCTCGACCTGCCGGATCTCCGGCTGGGCCGCCCACACGCCCTCGCCGCCCAGCGCCTCGTGCACCTTCTGCGCGGCGTGCGGCAGGAACGGGGTGAGCAGCGTGTTCGCGTCGGACACCACCTGCAGGGCGGTGTGCAGGATCGTGTCCCGGCGGTCCGGGTCGTCCTTGCGCTTCCACGGCTCCTGGTCGGAGATGTACTTGTTCGCCGCGCCGACGACCCGCATGGCCTCCGTGACCGCCTGCTTGAAGCGGTTGCGCCGCAACAGGTCCCCGACGGTGTCGAACCCGGCCCGGGAGGTGGCGAGCAGCGCCGCGTCGGCCTCGGTCGGCGCCGTGGGCTTCGGGATCGCGCCCACGTTCTTGTGCGCCATCGAGACCGAGCGGTTGACGAGGTTGCCCCACTCGTTGGCCAGCTCGAAGTTGATCCGGCGGACGAACTCCTCCCAGGTGAAGTCCGTGTCCTGGTTCTCCGGCCCGGCGACGGCGATGAAGTACCGCAGCGCGTCCGGCCCGAACTCCCGCAGGAAGTCCCCGACGTAGATCACGGTGCCGCGGGAGGTCGAGAACTTCGACCCGCTCATCGTGAGGTACTCCGACGACACGATCTCACTGGGCAGGTTCAGCGTGCCGAACGCGCCGGGCTCGCCGCCGTGGTCGCCCTCGCCGTTCTGCCCCAGCAGGATCGCCGGCCACATCACCGAGTGGAAGGTGATGTTGTCCTTGCCCATGAAGTAGTAGCCCTGGGCGGCCGGGTCGGTCCACCACTGCTTCCACGCGTCCGGGTCGGAGCCGCGCCGGGCCCACTCGATGGACGCCGAGAGGTAGCCGATGACGGCGTCGAACCAGACGTAGATCTTCTTGAGCGGGTTGTCCGACCAGCCGTCGAGCGGCACCGGGACGCCCCAGTCGAGGTCGCGGGTGATCGCCCGCGGCTTGAGGTCCTCGATGAGGTTGGCGCTGAACTTGAGCACGTTCGGCCGCCAGTCCGTGCGCGTGGACAGCCAGCGGCCCAGCGACTCCGCGAAGGCGGGCAGGTCGAGGAAGAAGTGCTCGGTCTCGACGAACTTGGGCGTCTCGCCGTTGATCCGCGACCGCGGGTCGATCAGGTCGGCGGGGTCGAGCTGATTGCCGCAGTTGTCGCACTGGTCGCCGCGCGCGCCGTCGTACCCGCAGATCGGGCAGGTGCCCTCGACGTAGCGGTCCGGCAGCGTGCGCCCCGTCGACGGGCTGATCGCGCCCATCTGCGTCTTCGGGACGATGTACCCGTTCTTGTACAGCGACAGGAACATCTGCTGCGTGACGTCGTAGTGGTTCGACGTCGTGGTCCGGGTGAACAGGTCGTACGACAGCCCGAGGCCCTGCAGGTCCTCGGTGATGACCTTGTTGTACTTGTCGGCGAGCTGCCGCGGGGTCAGCCCCTCCGCGTCGGCCTGCACCTGGATCGGGGTGCCGTGCTCGTCCGTGCCGCTGACCATGAGCACCCGGTCGCCCGTCATCCGCCGGAAGCGCGAGAAGACGTCGGAGGGCACACCGAAGCCGGAGACGTGGCCGATGTGCCGCGGACCGTTGGCGTACGGCCACGCCACGGCGGTCAGCACGGAGGAGCTCATGTGACCAGCGTATGCCCGGCGGTGAACCGGCTTTCCGCCGCCCACGGGAGGGTGTTCCGCGGCCCGCCCGCGCGGCCCGCCGCTACGGTGTCCGGCATGGAGGCCGGGAGCGCCGACGGGTCCGGGGCCGACCACCGCGCCGCGTTCCGGGACGCGGCCCTGCAGCTGTGGGCCGACGCGGGGTGGGCCGCCGTGACCGTCCCCGCGGTGTGCGCCGCCACCGGGCTCACCGAGGCGGACTTCGCCGCCGCATACGACTCCCCCGAGGACCTGCTGGGCGAGGTCTTCGACGAGGGCACCGAGGAGCGCACCGCCCTGGTGCTGCGCGCGATGGAGGCGGCCCCGCGGAACCGGATCGCGCAGATCCGAGCCGGGCTCGACGCCCTGGCCGGCTTCTTCGAGCGCGACCCGCGCCAGGTCGTCGCGCTGGCCGAGGCGATCGGCTGCCCACCGCTGCGCCGGCGCCGGCGGGCCACGACCCAGGGCTTCGCCGCGCTGATCGGCGCCGAGACCAGCAGGCTGCCGAACCCGCCCGACCCGCGCGAGGTCCGGGCCGCGGCGCAGTTCTGCATCGCCGGCTTCCACGAGCTGTTGTTCGCCTGGTTCGACCCGGACAGCCCGGTCGATCGCGACCTGGTGGTCGACCACGCCGCCCGGCTCTTCGAGGCCTGCCTGTCCGTCCGGTGACGACCGGGGCCGGCGCCTGTCCGTCCGGTGACGACCGGGGCCGGCGGCGCGAACGCCCGCTCGACGGGGCCGCCCGCACGGCCCGGCGGTGGCTCGACCATCCTTGCCCGGACCGGGGTCGGGACCACAGCGACGGGCGGGTGAGGCCGGGTGTTCGAGCAGACGGGGTCCCCTCCGGGCCCCCCGGGCCCGCGGGACGGGACGATGCCCGGCACGGCGTGGGGCATCCGCGTCCCCGGCGAGGCGTGGACGGTGGGCCTCGTCCGCGGCGCGCTGCGGGTCTGGCTCGGCACGGTCGGCTGGGCGGACGGGCACACCGACGACATCGTCACGGCCACCGTCGAGGCACTGATCCACGCGCTGCAGCACGCCCACCCCACCCGGATCGAGGGCGGCCCGCTCTGGCTCGAGGCCGGCGTCGTCGCGAGCCCGGGGTCCCGGCACGTCGAGATCGCGCTGCGGCCCGGGGGCGCGACCTCCGCGGACGAGCTCCCCGCACCCGTCCGCGACCTGACCGCCGCCGTCGACGTGCACCCCACCGACGGCCCGGCCTGGGACAGCCACGTCCTCCTGCGCAGCCACCCCAACCCGTGAGTGCGAACTGCCCCTAGAGGGGCAGTCCGCGCTCACGACCCCCGATGACCTGCGGAGACGCGCCTCAGCCGGCGAACCGCTTGGCCGGGTCGGGCGGCGCGGCCCCGGCGCCGACCAGCGCGTCCGACCAGGCGCACAGCTGCTTGGTCAGGGTGTCGAGCTCGCCCCCGATCGCCTCGACCACGGACTGCTGCATCCGGTCCGTGCGCCGCTCCAGCTCCGCGCGGTACGACAGCCCCGCCTCGGTCAGCCGGTCCCCGGCGAGGAGGCCGCGGGCGCGAAGCCGGTCCGCCGCCGCGTCGATCTGCGCGTCGGACCAGCCCCGGGTGACGGTGTAGCTGCGGAAGGCGTACCCGCACCACAGCTCGGTCAGCAGGTTCATCCCGACCGGGTCGAGGCCCTCGACCGCGCAGACCGCCAGGTGCGAGTCGCCGCGGTGCTCGCGCAGCAGGTGGCAGGCGTGGACCAGGCCGGCGAGCGGATCGCCCGGCCAGTGGTCGGCGGTGAGCCCCGTGAACAGCGGCCGGGCGGTGCGGTCGGCCGCGTCGATCCCGCGGCGCAGCAGCGTGACGGCGCGGGCGGCGTCGTCGTCGATGTCGCCGAGCACCCGGCGCAGGGTCCGGCCCGGCGCCTCGATCCGGACCCGGACGACATCCTCGCGGCGCAGCGCGACCCGCCCGGCCTCGTACTGCGGCGTGATCAGCTCGGGTGTGAACACCCCCAGCGCGACGACGGCCAGCGGGGCCGGCGGCGTGCCCAGCGCCGCTGCGCGCTGCCAGACGTAGGCGGCGAAGTAGTCGTCGAGCCCGAGTTCGGCGTACGCCTCCGCGGCCTCGGGCGACCAGATCGACAGGCACGCCAGCGGCTCGATCGCGTCGCGCAGCGCGCGGGCCGGGCTCGGGCTCGTGGCGGCGGGCGGGAGGGGCCGCGGCTCCGGCGGGGCCGCGAAGAACAGGTCGCGCATGGTCGGGTAGTCCACGACGGCTCCGATCCGACGACGGTGGGACGACCGCCGAGTATCGCCCCGTTCGTCCGGTTCGAGCAGTACGCAGAGGTGCGTACGTGGGACGGAACCGCAGATCAGCGGGGCTCGTGAGTGCGAACTGCCGCTCTAGGGGCAGTCGGCACTCACGGGTCGGCCGGCGCCCGCGATCGATCCTCCGCGGCCGGACGTCACGATCGTCCGGTTACGGTGGGGAGGTGAACGTGGAGGTCACTCCCCTGCCCGGGATCGGCGTGCGCAAGGACTTCGCCCTGCGCAACGGCCGGCGCGTCGGTGTCGTCACCCATCGCGACGGCCAGATCGAGCTGATCCTGTCCAAGTCCGACGACCCGGACGCCTGCCTGGCCGAGCTGCCGCTGACCGCCGAGGAGGCCTCGGCGCTGGCCAACCTGCTCGGCGCGCCGCAGCTCGTGGCGCAGCTCAACGAGGAGCACAAGGATCTCCCCGGGATCCACACCCGGCAGATCCCGGTGGTCGACAACAGCCCGTACGACGGCCGGACGCTGGGCGACACCGCCCTGCGGACCCGGACGAGCGTCTCGGTGGTCGCGGTGATGCGAGCCGGCCAGGCGCACCCGTCGCCCACGCCCGACTTCACCCTGACCGCCGGGGACCTGCTGGTCACCGTCGGCACGTCCGAGGGGCTCGACAACGCCGTCAAGATCCTCAAGAACGGATAGCCCGTGGACCACACCGCGCTCGAACTGATCGAGCTCGGCGCCGTCTTCTTCGGGCTCGGCCTGCTCGGCCGGCTGGCGGGCCGGATCGGCCTCTCCCCCATCCCGCTCTACCTCGTCGGCGGGCTCTGCTTCGGCACCGGCGGGATCTTCCCGCTCGGCGACATCGGCGAGTTCACGTCGCTGGCCAGCGAGGTCGGCGTCGTCCTGCTGCTGTTGCTGCTGGGCCTGGAGTACTCCGCCGCCGAGCTGATGACCGGGCTCAAACGCTCGTGGACCGGCGGGGTGCTCGACATCGTGCTCAACGCCGCGCCCGGCGTGGCGGTGGCGCTGATCCTCGGCTGGGGCCCGGTCGGGGCGATGGTGATGGGCGGCGTCACGTACATCTCGTCATCCGGGATCGTCGCGAAGGTGCTGTCCGACCTGGGGCGGCTCGGTAACCGGGAGACGCCGGTCGTGCTGTCCATCCTCGTGTTCGAGGACCTGGTCATGGCGGTCTACCTGCCGATCCTCACCGCCCTGCTGATCGGCGTGACGTTCATCGGCGGGCTCGAGGCCGTCGGGATCTCGCTCGCGGTGATCGCCGTCGTGCTGCTGGTGGCGCTGCGCTGGGGCCGGTACGTCTCCGCGGTCGTCGACAGCCCGGACCGCGAGGTCTTCCTGCTCAAGGTGCTCGGCGCGGCGCTGCTCGTGGCCGGGCTCGCCTCGGCGCTGCAGGTCTCGGCGGCGGTCGGCGCGTTCCTGCTCGGCATCGCGATCTCCGGGTCCACCGCGCACAACGCCACCCGGCTGCTGGAGCCGCTGCGGGACCTGTTCGCCGCGGTGTTCTTCGTGGTCTTCGGGCTGAACACCGACCCGCGGGCGATCCCGCCGGTGCTCGGCTGGGCCGTGGTGCTCGCCGTGGCCACGTCGCTGACCAAGATCGCGACGGGCTGGTGGGCGGCCCGGCGGCAGGGCATCGGGAAGCTCGGCCGGGCCCGCGCGGGCGCCGCGCTGATCGCCCGCGGGGAGTTCTCGATCGTGATCGCGGGGCTCGCGGTGTCCTACGCCGCGGTGCCCGAGCAGCTGGCCGCGCTCGCCACGGCGTACGTGCTGATCATGGCCATCCTCGGCCCGATCGCGGCGAAGTTCGTGGAGCCCGTCGCCCGCTCCCTGCAGCGCCGCGCGGCCCCCGCACCCGCACCCAGCGCCGGCAACTGACCCCGTGCGTGGCAACTGCCCTTGGAGCGGCAGTTGCCACTCACGAGGACTGCAGGGTCGCGTTGTAGAGCTCCCGCTTCGGGACGCCGGCGGCCTGCGCGACCGCGGCCACCGCGTCCTTGAGCCGCTCGCCCTCGGCCACCCGCTCCTGCACCGCGGGCACCAGGGACTCGACGGGCGGGGCCTCGGTGGGGGCGGCCCCGGCGAGCACCACGGTGATCTCGCCGCGCACCTCGCCCTGCGCCCACTCCGCCAGCTCGGCGAGGGGGCCCCGGCGGACCTCCTCGTAGGTCTTCGTCAGCTCCCGGCACACCGCGGCGGCCCGGTCCGGGCCCAGCACCTCGACGGCCGCCCGGAGCGTCTCGCCGAGCCGGTGCGGGGACTCGAAGAACACGACGGCGCGGGGCTCGCTCACCAGCTGCGCCAGCCAGCGCGACCGTTCGCCGCCCTTGCGCGGCGCGAAACCCTCGAAGCAGAACCGGTCGCACGGCAGGCCGGACAGGACCAGCGCCGTCGTCACGGCCGACGGGCCGGGCAGGCAGGTGATCGGCAGGTCCTCCGCCGCCGCGGCCGCGACCAGCCGGTACCCGGGGTCCGACACCGCCGGCATCCCCGCGTCCGTCACGACGAGCACGGTCCGTCCCGCCCGGACGTCGTCGAGCAGGCCGGGCAGCCGGGCCGTCTCCACGGCGTCGTAGTGGCTGAGCACCGTGCCCCGCACCGGGACGTCGAGGGCCGCGGCGAGCGCCCGGAACCGCCGGGTGTCCTCGGCCGCGACGACGTCGGCGGTGGCGATCGCCTCCCGCAGCCGGACCGAGGCGTCCCGGGCGTCGCCCAGCGGGGTGGCGGCGAGAACGAGCATGCCCCTGAGCCTACGATCGGGCCGGTGGAGCCGATCGGGGCGCGGGCCGGGACCGCTGGGGGCTCGAGGGGTTCCGTGCGGACCGACCGGGTGGTGGACGACGGGGAACCCGAGGTCACCGGCGCCGTCACCGTCGGCACGCCGCCGCCGCTGCGGCCCCCGGAGCCGGATCCCGTCGTCCGGCTCGGGCCGCCGCCGCCCACCGACACCGCGCGCAGCTGGCTGCTCGCGATCACCCTCGCCGTGCTGGGCGGGGTCCTGCGGTTCGCCGGGCTCGGCTACCCCACGGACGCCGGCACGCCCGTCTTCGACGAGAAGCACTACGTGCCGCAGGCCTGGCAGATGCTGCGCAACGGCGGGGTCGAGGACAACCCGGGCTACGAGCTCGTCGCGCACCCGCCACTCGGCAAGCAGCTGATCGCCCTCGGGGAGTGGCTGTTCGGGTACGACTCGACGGGCTGGCGGGTGGCCGCGGCCTTCTGCGGCACGCTGATGATCCTCATGATCGTGCGGGTCGCGCGGCGGCTCACACGCTCGACCCTGCTCGGCGGCATCGCCGGGGTGCTGCTGATCTGCGACGGCGTGTCGCACGTGCAGTCCCGGGTCGGGATGCTCGACGTCTTCCAGGCCTTCTTCGTGCTCGCCGCCTTCTGCACGCTCGTCCGGGACCGCGACGACGTCCGGGGGCGGCTCGCGTCCGTCGCCGACCGGATCGGCGACTCCCCGTTCGGCCCGGCGCTGGGCGTGCGCTGGTGGCGGCTGGCCACCGGGGTGCTGCTGGGCCTGGCGTGCGGGGTGAAGTGGTCCGGCCTGTACTGGGTCGCGTTCTTCGGCGTGCTCGTCGTGCTGTGGGACGTGTCGGCGCGGCGCGCGGCCGGCGTCGCGCGGCCCTGGGTGGGGACCCTGCGCCGCGACCTCGCCCCGGCGCTGTGGGCGCTGCTCGTGGTGCCCGTGCTGACCTACCTGAGCTGCTGGTGGGCCTGGTTCGGCAGCGAGGTCGGGATCGACCGGCACGCCGTCGGCAACCAGGTCGGGACCGGCGGGCCCTGGTCGGTCGTGCCCGCGGCGCTGCGCTCGCTCTGGTACTACAGCGGCCACGTGCTGCAGTTCCACGAGAGCCTGGACACCCCGGTGGGCCACCCGCACCCGTGGGAGTCGAAGCCCTGGACCTGGCCGATGGGCCTGCGCCCGATGCTCTACTTCTACGAGTCGAGCCCGTCGGTCGACGGGTGCGACGCCACGGAGTGCACCAGCGCCGTGATGCTGGTCGGCACGCCGGCGCTGTGGTGGCCGGCGATCCCCGTCCTGGCCTGGGGGATCTGGCGCACGGTCACGCGCGCGGACTGGCGGTACGCGGCGGTCCTCGTCGGCTACGCGGCCGGGTTCCTGCCGTGGTTCGTCAACATCGACCGGCAGATGTACTTCTTCTACATGACGCCGGTGGCACCGTTCCTGGTGCTGGCCACCGTGCTCGTGATGGGCGACATCCTGGGTCGGGCCCGCCGGGCCGGGTCGGAACGACGGCGCACCGGCCTGCTCGTCGTCGGGCTGTGGGTCGGCGCGGTGGTCGCCAACTTCGCCTGGCTCTGGCCCATCCTCGTCGGGCTGCCGATCACGCCCGAGCACTGGCAGGCGGAGCTGTGGCTGCCGTCCTGGCGCTGAGCCCGTGAGTGGCAACTGCCCCTAGAGGGGCAGTTGCCACTCACGACCTCAGCCGGCTGCCAGGGTGACGCTCGCGCCCACTGCCAGCACCACGCTCACCAGCTGCACGGCCGTGAGGCGCTCGCGCAGGATCGCCCGGGCCAGCAGCACGACGGCGACCGGGTAGAGCGCCACGATCACCGACGTCACACCCAGGGCGCCGATCCGGGTGGCGAGCAGGAAGAAGACGTTGGCCGCGGAGTCCAGCACGCCGCTGGCGATCATCAGCCAGAGGCTGCCCGGTCGGCCCGGTCGCCGGATCGCGGTGAGGACCAGCAGCAGCGCCACCGAGGCCATGCGCCCAAAGACCAGCGGCCAGAGGCCCGAGTCGGCCGGGGTGGCGTCGAGGATCACGAAGAACAGTCCGAATCCCGCACCGGACGCCAGGCCGAGCAGCACGCCGTTGAGCGCGGCCTTCTCCCGGCGGGAGCCGGTGGTGGCCAGCACGATCGCGACCAGCGCGACCAGCATCCCGACGATCGCCCACGGCCCGGGGCGCTCCCCGCCGAGGATGCCGACCAGCAGCGGCAGCCCGGCCGCGACGACGGCCGAGAGCGGCGCCACGGTGCCCATCGGCCCCACCGCGAGGCCGCGGAAGTACAGCAGGAGCCCGGAGGCGCCCGCGAGCCCGGCCAGCGCGCCGATCCACGCAGCCGGGACGCTCGGGCCGCCGGGGACCAGCAGGAGCCCGGGGAACAGCGCGATCAGGCCGGCGATCTGGGCGACCACGGTCACGGTGAGGACGGGGGCCCGGCGGGCGGCGAGCCCACCGGCGAAGTCGGCGAACCCGTAGGTGGCGGCCGAGAGCAGGGCCGAGGGCGCGGCGAAACCGGCAGCCATCAGCGGGGTACAGCGAACTGGACGAGCAGGGACACGACACTGAACTGTACGGACCGATCCAGGGAAGTACAACCGAGTATCCCTCGGGGTACGGCAGAATGGATCGGTGCAGTCCCCCGACGACGTCGCCACCGCGATCGGCCGCAACGTCCGCGCCCTGCGCCAGCAGCGCCGGATGACCATCGACGCGCTCGCCGCCGCGTCCGGGGTCAGCCGCGGCACGGTGATCCAGATCGAGACCGCGCGCGGCAACCCCAGCATCGGCACGCTGGTGCACCTCGCCGAGGCCCTGCGGGTCGGCGTGACCTCCCTGGTCGACGACGACGCCGCGCCCCGCGTCGTCGTCCGGCGCGCGGAGCAGGCCGTACCGCTGTGGAGCAGCGAGGCCGGGAGCACCGCGGTGTTCCGGATCGGGACCGACCCGCCCGACGTCGTCGAGCTCTGGGACTGGACCCTCGAGCCGGGCGACGCGTTCGACGGCGAGGCCCACCCCATCGGCACCGCGGAGGTCCTGTCCGTGCTGCACGGCCGGCTCGGGCTGCGGGTCGGGACCACCGAGCACGAGCTCGGCGAGGGCGACACGGTGATGTTCCAGGCGCACGTGCCGCACCGCTACTCCGGCGCCGGCAAGGGGCCGGTGCGGTTCACGATGGTCGTGCTGCAGCCGGGCGACGCGGGGCTGGTCCCGCCGACCGCGATCGCACCGGCCGAGCCGGACTGACCGAACGGCACCGTCGGCCGGTCGCGCCAGGTCGTGCCGTTCGGGCAGGCGGCGCACGGCGCGGACCCCTCCGCCGTACCGGACGCCCGGGTTCAGGTGCAGGCGGGTTGGCCGAGCCCGCCGCGCGACGCGGCGTCGAGGTAGACCTCGGACAGGTATCCGCTGCGGCCGTCCGGCCAGCTCAACCGGTACCAGAGGTCCGAGCGGGCACGGTCCGGGTACACCGTGGCGGGCGAGTCGAGGTCGTGGTTCCACATCTCGGCGCCGTGCGCGGTGCACGTCGCGGGCGGCAGCGTGCCGCTCACCACGTCCGCCACGTCGCCGGCGTAGCCGAAGCCGCCCGCCGCACCACCCGCGGTCGCGTCGGCGGTGGTCACCGTGCAGTCCACGGCCCGGCGGGGATGGACACGAATCGCCAGGAATGATGACGGTTCAACAGCCGTCGAGGCGCAACGGTCGGTGCACCGGGTCGACGGCGAGGGTCACCGGATCGACCGTCGAGCGGTAGCCGCAGCCCCGGGCCGGGACGACCTCGACGGTCCGGTCGTCCACGAACCGCAGCTCCGCGGGCGGCACTCCCTCGCTCAGCCCCACCCACACCGGCGAGTCCTGCAGGAAGGGGCCGCCGCCCGCGCGGACGCGCACCGAGTACGCCGGACCCTCCGCCGCGAAGGTCCTCGTCTCCACCAGCGCGAGCCGCACCCGGGATCCCGGCGGGCCCGGGACCTCGCGGATCGTCGCGAGACCGGGCGAGAACACGATCGAGGCCCAGCTCAGGACCGCCCACACCGTGACAATCAGCACACCCGCCGTGGCAATCGCGAGACGCCACCCCGTGCGTCGGGCCTGCAGCGCCGCCCACACCGTGAGCAGCACGGTCCCCAGTCCGACCAGCACCCCCGCGTACCACGGTGCGAGCAGCAGGTGGAACGGGTCCGCCACGGCGACCGCGGCGAGCAACGCGACCACCAGCACCACGATCGCGAGGGCGCGGTGCCGGATGCGGCGGGGCGGCGCGGCGGCGGTCATGCCGCCCAGGATGCCGGTCGTGACCCGGGGGCTCGGCACGCCTCCCCGACCGACCCCGGAGACGACGACGGCCCGGACGGAGATCCGCCCGGGCCGAGTCGATGATGGTGGTGGAGCTGAGGGGAATCGAACCCCTGACCTTCTCGATGCGAACGAGACGCGCTACCAACTGCGCTACAGCCCCAGGCCTGCAGGCCTTCCGGCCGTGCAGGAGGAACCATATCAGCCGCTATTCACCGGCTGCACGGCGGTATGCCCCTACGGGTCCGCGCAGGCCCGCGTCGGTGTCGAGCGGCAGGTCCTCGTCGTCCTCGTCGACGTCGACCAGTTCCGTTCCCGCAGGGAGCGGGGGCGGCGGGGCCGGCTGGAGGCGTGGCAGGGCGGGCTCGAACCCGGCGTCGGCGGAGTCCTCGCCGTCGACCGTGCGGCGCTTGGCGGGGAGCACCCCGACGGGCTCGCCGGTGCCGCGGACCCGGTCCGGCTCGCCGTCGTCGGCGGTCCAGTCCTCGTCCTCCTCGGCGTCGTGCTCGGCGTCGGGCCCGCCGTCGGACTCGTCGTCGTACCCGGAGTCCTCGTCGCGCTCGTCCTCGTGGACCTCCCGCGGGGCGCCGGCGACCTCGCGGCCGCGGCGGGCCCGGTCGTCGAGGGCCGGGTCGTCGAGGGCCGGGTCGTCGGCGGCGGACGCACGGCGGGTGCCGGCCATCCGGGCCGCCCGGCGAGCGCGGATCGCCTCCTCCATGCGCACCTGGCGGCGCAGGTAGACCAGGTAGCCGACGAGCGTGAGGTCGACCAGGCCGTGCACCCACCAGATGGCGGGCAGCACCAGCAGGGCGACGCCCGCCGTGACCACGGCCAGGACCAGCAGCCCGATCACGACGCGCTGGCGGAAGGCGTAGCGGGCGCGCGCGGCCAGGGCGGCGGCCTCGGGGTCGAACCCGCCGCGGCCGGGACGGAAGGCGGCCGGCGGGTGCTCCCAGCGCCGCTCCTCGGCCTCCGCGTGATCGCGGGGCTCGTGACGGGCCGGGGCGGCACCTTCGCCGTCGCGGTGCCGGTCCTCCTCGTCCCAGCCGTAGTAGCCCGCGGCGGCGTAGCCCTCCTCCGGGTCGGCGGCGGTCGAGCCGTCGAGGTCACGCTCGTCGTCGGCGTCGTACTCGGAGGCCTCGTCCTCGGAGGCCTCGTACTCGGAGGCCTCGTACTCGGAGGCCTCGTCCTCGGCGGCCTCGTACTCGGCGGCCTCGTACTCGGCGGCCTCGTCCTCGCGGACGTCGTCCTCGTCGGCCGCGTACCCGTCGAGGTCGTCCTGGTCGCGGTCGTCCTGGCCGTGGCCGTCGCGGACGTCCTGGTCGTCCCGGTCGTCGGCCGCGTTTCGCTCCTCCTGGTCCGCCGGCCCCTCCCGCTCCTCGCGGGCGGCCTCCCGGGCGGCGGGCACACGGGTCTCCGGGCCGGGTCCGGTGCTCGTCGCGAGAGTGCCGGCGGCCCGCTCGTCGTCCGTGTCCATCCCGTACACCTCCAGGGTCCGGTGCCGCACGGGCCGCGCGAGCACCCGGCCGGAGAGCGCGGCCGGACTGGGCCGCACGACCTCCTGCTGACGCCGCGCGACCGCCGGGACGAGGATGAGCAGCCAGATCATCACGAGACCCGCGAAGATCAGCGAGCTGGGCACGGCTGCTTCCTCCCCCCGATCGGCGCAGTCGAGACGCGTCCCCTCCGGCGGCCGGAGCCAAGATCACGCCCGGACACACCACGGTAGTGAGCCCGAACGTGGGATCCGGCGAACGACGCGCCGTCATCACACACGGGATCACTGATTCCCCCGGGACGGTTGTGACGGATGGTGCACCAGTGAGCACTGCCCGCGACGACGCACCGTTCCGGGCGCCCGGCGCCACCCGTCGGGGGAGATCAGGCCCGCGAGGCCCGCCCCTCCGCGACCAGCCGCGCCGCCAGACCACCCGGCGGCAGCTCCTCGACGGTCTGCGCGAAGCAGAGATGGTCGCGCCAGGCCCCGTCGACGTCGAGGTAGCGGCGGAAGAGCCCCTCCTCGCGGAAGCCGAGCTTGGTGAGCACCCGCAGGCTCGGCCCGTTCTCCGGGCGCACGGTCGCCTCGAGGCGGTGCAGCCCCACGGGCCCGAAGCAGTGGTCGACGGCGAGCGCCACGGCCGCCGTCGTGACGCCCTTGTTCGTGACCCGCGCGTCGCACCAGTAGCCGACGTAGGCCGAGAGCAGCGGCTCCCGCACCACGTTGCCGATCATCACCTGGCCGACGAGCCGCCCGTCCAGGGTGATCGCGAACGGCAGCGCGGCCCCGCGCCGGGCGGCCGAGCGCAGCAGCCACCAGCGGCCCGGCCACTCCCCCGCCGAGTTCCGCCGCGCCCAGCCGCCCGGGGTGGACGGCTCCCACTGGACGAGGTGCTGCTGGTCGCGGATCCGGATCTCCGACCAGGCCGCGCCGTCCGAGAGCTTGACCGGGCGGAGCTCGACCCGCCCGCCGGAGACCGTCAGCGGACCGAGCCGCGCCGGCCAGCCGGGGTGACGCCCGGCGTACTCGGGCAGCGTGTGGGCCACCGGGCTACCGGCGCGCGGAGAGCAGGCTGACGTCGACGCGCTCGTCGACGGTGACGTCCGTGGTCTCCTCGGGCACCGTGATCAGCGCGTTGGCCTCGGCGAGCGTGGCCAGCAGGTGCGTGCCGCCGGTGGCGAGGGGCTGCACGAGGTAGTCCCCCGATGCGACCTCGCGGAGCAGCCGCCCGCGCAGGTAGGAGCGCCGCCCGGGTGGCGACGACACCGGCGAGGTCAGCCGCGCGGACACCAGCCGGCGGTACGGGTCCCGCATACCGAGCCCGAGCCGGATCAGCGGCCGGACGAACACCTCGAACAGCACGAGTGCGGTGGCCGGGCTCGACGGGAACAGGAAGGTGGGCACGGCGTCCCGGCCGAGCCGGCCGAACCCCTGCGACGAGCCCGGCGCCATCGCGACCCGGGTCGTGTCGATCTCGCCCAGCCCGGTGAACGCGGCCTTGGCCTCGGCGCCGGCGTTGCCACCCGCGCCGCCGCACACCACCACGACCTCGCTGAACGGCAGCAGGTCCTCCACCGCCGACCGCAGCTCGCGCGCGTCGCAGCGGACCAGCCGCGGCGGACGCGGGATCTCGGCGCCGGCCTCGCGGGCGGCGGCCGCGAGGGCGTAGGAACTGACGTCGGGCACGTGGCCGGCCGAGGCCGGCCGCGAGACGTCGACCAGCTCGTCGCCCATCGAGACCACGGACACCCGCGGGCGCGGGTGGACCAGCACCTTGTCCCGGCCGGCGGCGGCGAGCAGCGCGACCTGGGCCGCGCGGATCACGTCGTCCCGGCGGACGGCGACGTCGCCCGGCTGAATGTCCTCGCCGACCCGGCGCACGTACGCCGCCGAGGGCACACCCCTGGTGACCTGCAGGCGCGCGGAGCCCCCGTCCGTGTGCGCGACCGGCAGGACGGCGTCGGCCAGCGTGGGCAGCGGCGCGCCCGCACTGACCCGGACGGCCTGCCCGGGCTGCAGCCGCAGCGGCTGACGCGAGCCGGCCGGGATCTCCCCGACCACGGGGAGCCCGACGGGCTCGGCCTCGCTGCCGCCCACGACGTCGACGCTGCGCACGGCGTAGCCGTCGATCGCGGCCTGGTCGAAGCCGGGCAGGGCGCGCGAGGTGACGACCTCCTCGGCACTGCGCAGACCCTGGGCGTCGGAGATCGCCACGCGTACGGGCGCAGGCCGGACCGCGATCTCCAGAACGCGTTTGAGCTGCTCGTCGACACTCCGCACGGCGTCAGTTTTCCAGGCGCTCCTGCAGCCAGGTGCGCAAGGACGCGCCGTAGTCCGGGTGCTGGAGGGCGAAGTCGACGAACGCACGGACGTAGCCGCCCGGGTTGCCGAGGTCGTGCCGCCCGCCCCGGTGGACCACGATGTGGACCGGGTGGCCCTCGTCGATGAGGAGCTGCACCGCGTCCGTGAGCTGGAGCTCGCCACCCGCGCCGGGCTCGATCCGGCGGAGCGCGTCGAAGATCGCCCGGTCCAGCACGTACCGGCCGGCGGCGGCGAAGGTCGAGGGCGCCTCCTCGGCGGAGGGCTTCTCCACCATGCCGTGCACCTGCTTGACGTCCGGGTCGCCGGTGTCGCTGACGTCGAACACCCCGTAGGGCGAGATCTCCTCCTTCGGGATGTCGAAGGCGCACAGGACGCTGCCGCCCTTCTCGGCGCGCACCTCGATCATCCGGTTGAGGACGCCGGTGGGCAGCACGATGTCGTCCGGCAGCAGGACCGCGATCGCCTGCTCGTCCTCCGCCAGGGCCTGCTCGGCCTGGGCCACCGCGTGCCCGAGCCCCTTGGGCTCGTACTGGTAGACGGTCTTGACCTCGATCAGGCCCGGCGCGCGCTGCACCTTCTCCAGCAGCGCCTCCTTGCCGCGGGCCTCGAGGGTCTTCTCCAAGTCGGGCGCGGCCTCGAAGTACCCGGCGACGGACTCCTTGCCCGGCGAGGTGACGATCAGCAGCTGCTGCGCCCCCGCCTCGGCGGCCTCGGCGGCGATCAGCTCGACGCCCGGGGTGTCGACGACCGGCAGCAGTTCCTTCGGCACGGCCTTGGTCGTCGGGAGGAAACGCGTGCCCAGACCGGCGGCGGGGACGACGGCCGAGCGCAGGACGGAGGGCTGGCTCATCCCGCGAGCCTATCGGCGCGGTTAGCGTGGACGGGTGCTGGAGCGTGAAACGGGCCACGAACCGGGGGCGCACGCGGCCGGGACCCCGGTCCGGGCGACCCCGGGTGACGGCGTTTCGGCGCCCGACGTCGCCCGGCGGAAGGACACCCTGCGCACCCGACTGCTGCAGGCCCGGCGCGCGCTCACGCCGGAGCAGCGCGCCGCCGCGGCGGAGGATCTCCGCGGCCACGTGCTGGAGCTGGCGCAGGAGCTGCGCGACGGCCCGGTGTGCGCGTACCTGCCGATCGGCGCCGAACCCGGCTCGGTCGCGCTGCTCGACGGGCTGCGCGCGGCCGGCCGCTCGGTGCTGCTGCCGGTGGTCCCGCCCCGGCCCGGGCCGCTGGACTGGGCCGCGTACACCGGCCCGGACTCCCTCGGCCCCGGCCCGCTCGGGCTGCGCGAACCCACCACGCCGCGGCTCGGCCCGGCCGCCCTGCGCA
Source organism: Pseudonocardia halophobica (assembly GCF_027922425.1). Classification (GTDB taxonomy): domain Bacteria; phylum Actinomycetota; class Actinomycetes; order Mycobacteriales; family Pseudonocardiaceae; genus Pseudonocardia; species Pseudonocardia halophobica. Next base: position 18,403 of record NZ_BSFQ01000058.1, read on the forward strand.
CGGCGGTGCTGGTCCTGGTACCCGCGCTGGCCGCGGACCGGGCAGGGCGACGGCTGGGCCGGGGCGGCGGCTACTACGACCGCACCCTCGGCGCCGTGCCCGCGGGTGTGCCGGTGGTGGCGCTCCTGCACGACGGCGAGCTGCTCGACGAGGTGCCGGCCGACCCGCACGACCGCCCGGTCACGGGTGTGGTGCTGCCGACTCCCGGGACCGTCGCGACGGGGAACAACGGACGGGGCTGACGGGTTATGCTGGCACTCGCTCATACAGAGTGCCAGTTTCCGGAGGATCACGTGCCGACCTACCAGTACGCCTGTACCGCTTGCGACCACCGGTTCGAGGCCGTGCAGTCCTTCTCGGACGACGCGCTGACCGAGTGCCCGGCCTGCGGCGGCAAGCTGCGCAAGGTCTTCTCCTCGGTCGGGATCGTGTTCAAGGGCAGCGGCTTCTACCGGACCGACAGCCGGTCCGGCGCGAGCAGCGTGAGCTCCTCGAGCTCCTCGGACGGCGCGAGCTCCTCCTCGGAGTCCTCGTCCGCGAAGTCGGACTCCGGGTCGGGCTCGAAGTCCGACTCCAGCACATCCTCCACCAGCGCCCCCGCCGCGGCCGCTTCCTGAGCCCTCCGGGGCGGGAGTTGTCCACATCCCGCCCCGTCCATCCACAGGCCTGCGATCGGGCCGGGGACCACCGCGTTCCCGGCCTAGCGTCGCGGGCATGGCAGAGCGACGCACCCGTCCGGGGCCGAGCGGCAGCGCGGGCAGAACCACCGACCCGGTCGAGGCCGTGGCGGCCCTCCTCGGCAGGGCGAGCTGGCGCCGGGCGGTCCTGGTCCGCCGGTGCCTCGCGGGTGTGCTCGTGGTCGTCGCCGCCGTGCTCGCCCTGTCCCCCGGCGGCGCCAGCACGACCGAGGTCGTCGTGGCCGCCCGGGACCTGGCGCCGGGCAGCGTCGTCACCCCGGCGGACCTGACCCTCGCGACCTGGCCCGCCGAGCTCGTGCCCGCCGGCGCCGTCGGCGTCGCCGCGGCCGAGGGTCGCGTCCTGGCCGGCGCCCTGCGCGCCGGCGAGCCCCTCACCGATCTCCGCCTGGCCGGCGCCGCCCTGGCCGCGGCCGCCACCGGCATGCCCGACGCCGCCGCAGTGCCGGTCCGTCTGGCCGACCCGGACGTTGCGGCATTGCTCACACCCGGTGTCCGGGTGGATGTCGTCGCAGCGGCAGCCGAGGGCGGCGAACCGACCGTGCTGGCCGACTCGGCGGTGGTCCTGACCGTGCTGGAGCCCGGCGGCACGCCCACCGGGAGCAGCGCACGCGGCCGATCGGCCCTGGTCGCCCTGCCGCGGGAGCTCGCGACGCGCGTGGCGGCCGCTTCGCTCTCCGATCAGGTCGCCGTTACCCTCCGCTGACCATAGTGATCACGTCAGCAGACCCGTCGGTCACCGGAGGGGAACCGTGCTCAAGGGCTTCAAGGACTTCATCCTGCGCGGCAACGTCGTGGACCTCGCGGTCGCGGTCGTCATCGGCGCCGCGTTCACCGCGATCGTCACGGCGTTCACGGGCAGCATCATCCAGCCGCTGCTCAATGCCATCACGCCGCCGGACGTCCCGGCGCTCGGCATCCAGCTGCAGGCCGACAAGCCCAGCACCCTGATCAACTTCTCCGAGGTCATCGCGGCGGCGATCAACTTCCTCATCGTCGCGGGGATCGTCTACTTCGTCTTCGTGCTGCCGATCCAGACGATCAAGAACCGCCGCAAGCGGGGCGAGGAGCCGGGTCCCGCGGAGCCGACGGACATCGAGCTGCTCGCCGAGATCCGGGACCTGCTCAAGACCCAGGCCAACTCCACCAGCAACGGCCGCCACCAGGCCTGATCAGGCCCTCGCGGTCCCACGGACCGGCTATCCGTCCTGGTCGTGGTGGGGCGGACGGTTCGCCCGGTACCACTCCTCGTCCTTCTCACGCTCCCGGTCGGCCGGGCGCGGATCGTCGAGCTCGTCCCGCGTCACGTCGGGCATCGTGTCGCCGAAGACCTCCGCGAGCCGGCGACGGACCAGATCCGGCAGTTCCGCCATTCCCCCATGTTGCCAGGCCACATCGGCTCCGGTTCGGTGCCACGATGGTCGTGGACGCCGGGTGACCGGGTGGCGAACAGTGGGGGAGACCCATGACCATGCAGGACAAGGCCAAGGAGCTGCTCGACAAGGCGAAGCCGGTCCTGGACCAGGCGCAGGAGAAGGTCAAGCCGTACCTGACCCAGGCGCAGGAGAAGGCCGGGCCGTACCTCGACAAGGCCTCCGAGAAGGCGGCGCCGTACGTCGCGAAGGTCAAGGAGAAGGCCGGTCCCTACGCCGAGCAGGCGCGGGAGAAGGCCGGTCCGCTGGTGGAGAAGGCCGCGCAGAAGGTCGACCACGCCACCGGGCACAAGTACAGCGACAAGATCGGCACGGTGAAGGGCAAGGTCGGCGACGCGCTCAAGCAGAGCGGTACCCCCGGGTCGCCGACGGCCACCCCGACCGCAACCGCGGAGCCGACGACCCCGGCCCCGCCCTCGCCGACGCCCACCGCGGCCACCGGGTCCACGGATGCGACCGCCGCCACGAAGTCCGACACCACGAAGCCCGACGCTCCCGGGCCGAAGCCGGGCACCGGCACCACCCCGTCCGTCTGACGACCCGCGCCCGGGCAGCGCCGCCCGGGACCAGGCGCCGCCGTCGAGGGACGGGACGCGTCAGGCGTCGAGGCTCGACAGCTCGCTGATCACGTGCGTGACCAGCGGCGACAGCGTGGCCATACCGTCCCGCACGGCGGCCCGCGAGGAGGCCAGGTTCACGACGAGGGTGCTGCCGGAGATGCCGACCAGCCCGCGGGAGAGCCCGGCGTCGACGGCGCCGGCGGCGAGCCCGGAGGCCCGCAGCGCCTCGGCGATGCCGGGGATCGGACGGTCGAGGACGCCGGCGGTGGCGTCGGCCGTGACGTCCCGCGGCGACACCCCGGTGCCGCCGACGGTGATCACGAGGTCGACCCCGCCGATCACGGCGGTGTTGAGCGCGTTGCGGATCGCGACGGCCTCGCCGGGCACGGTGACCGCGCCGTCGACCACGAAGCCGGCCTCCTCGAGCAGTTCCGCGACGAGCGGCCCGGTGCGGTCCTGGGTCTCGCCATGGCTGACCCGGTCGTCCACGATCACCACGAGGGCACGGCCGAGCTGCGGGGTCGCCATCTCCATGCGCTCACCGTAGTGGGCCCGGCACCGCCGGGCGCCACGGGTGGTGGGTTCGGTACCCGCCCGGACAGGGCGGGACCGCGCCGGCACTGGGAGGGGGTGCCGGCACCGACGCGGACCCTGTGACCGCGTCGCGGGGCACCACGACACGGACACCACCATCATGACCCGAAATGCGTCCCGCGCGCCGCTCTCGGACCGGATCTGCGCCGGTTGACACTGTCCGATCGTCCGGTCGGCTGCTAGCTCGGCTCACCCGCGAGGGTGACGGTGACCTGACGGTCCGCGAGCGTCAGTCCGACCTGCTCACCGGGCTCGTGGTCGCGGACCGCGGCGACCAGCTCGTCACCGTCGGCGATGGGACGGTCGGCGACCCGGAGCACGACATCACCGGGATGGAGCCCCGCCTGGGCCGCCGGGCCACCGGGCGTGACCTGCCCCACGACGGCGCCGCCGCTCGCGGGCTGCCCGACGCCGGTGACCGTGACCCCCAGGACGGCCCGGGTCGCGCGACCGGTGCGGTTGAGCTCGTCGGCGACGCGTCGCGCCTGGTTGACCGGGATCGAGAACCCGACGCCGATCGAGCCGCCCTGGCTGCCCCCGGTGCTGGCGATGGCCGAGTTGACCCCGACCACGCGGCCCTGCAGGTCGACCAGCGGGCCGCCGGAGTTGCCGGGGTTGATGGGGGCGTCGTGCTGGACGGCGTTGAGCACCGTCGCCTGCCCGCCCTGCTCGCCGCCGACGCTGACCGCCCGGTCGAGCGCGCTGACGATGCCGGTGGTGACCGTGCCGTCGAGGCCGAGCGGCGCACCGATCGCCACGACCTGCTGCCCGACCCGCAGCGACTCGGAGTTCCCCAGCTCCGCCGCGGTGAGCCCGCCCGCTCCGTCGAGCCGGACGAGCGCGAGGTCGGAGCCGGAGTCACGACCGGTGATCCGCCCGGTGAAGGCACGACCGTCCTGCAGCAGGGCGGTGATCGTGCCGCCCGTCGCCGCGGCCGACACCACGTGGTCGTTGGTCAGCACGAGGCCGTCCGGGCTGAGCAGGATGCCGGAGCCCTCGTCCTCGCCGGGCCCGCCGCCCTCGACCTTGAGCAGCACGACGCTGGGCAGCACCTTCGCGGCCACCGCCTCGACCGGCGTGAGCTGCGCGGACGCCGGGTCGGCCTGCGGCAGGGGCCGGCCGAGCGCGCCGTCGGACACGCTCTGCCCGGCGAGGGTCCAGCCGATCCAGCCGCCTGCCAGCCCCGCGAGCAGCGCGACGACGACGGCCGCGGCCGCCAGCGGGGCGTAGCGACGCAGGCGCCCGGATCGGACGTCCCCGGGCACCGCCGGCGCGACCGGAGCCTCCTGCGCGACCGGAGGCGGAGGGGCGACCTCGTGCGGCTCGATCAGGGCGTGCCGCCCGGTGTCGGTCAGCGGATCGGGCACCGGCAGGCCCTGCGGCGGGGTCGGGTCCCCCGGGCCCCCCGGAGGCGGAGGCGCTCCTGCGCTCCCGTCGGGGATCTCGTCGGGCGTGCCCGCGGCGGCGTGCCGCCCTCCGGCCTCGTGGCCGGAGCGCTCGTCGTCGGTCATCCGGGTCCGTGCTCCTCGCTCCGACGGGCGCGTCCGCGGCCGCCGCCGCGACAGGGTAGGCGGGAGCGCCGCCGGCGCGCCCGGCGAGTCCGACAACAAGTCCCTCCTTGACAACATTTATTGTCGGTGCGAGCGTGGACGCCGTGACGAAAGGGACTGCGGCCGGGACGGCGGTGATCCAGGACGAGGCGGCCGCCGCGGTCGCGCTCGACCCGGTCCGTGCCCGGCTGCTGCGGGCGCTGCGCGAACCCGGCTCGGCCACCTCGCTCGCCGCCGAGCTGGGCCTGACCAGGCAGAAGGTGAACTACCACCTGCGGGCACTGGAGTCGCACGGCCTCGTCGAGCTGGTCGAGGAGCGGCGCAAGGGCAACATGACCGAGCGCGTGCTGCGGGCGACCGCGAGCGCGTACGTCGTGTCCCCGCAGGCCTGGGCGCTGGTCGCGCCGGACCCGGCGCGCGAGCCGGACCGGCTCTCCGCCCAGTGGCTGCTCGCCCTCGCCGCACGGCTGCTCCGCGAGGTCGGCACGCTCATCACCCGCGCCGGCCGCAAACGGGTGGCCACGTTCGCCATCGACGGCGAGGTGCGGTTCGCCACCGCCGCCGACCGGGCGGCGTTCGCCCACGAGCTCGGCGAGGCCGTGAGCACCCTCGTCGCCCGCTACCACGACGGGGCCGCACCCGGCGGGCGCCCGCACCGCCTCGTCGTCGCCCTCCATCCCGCCCTGCCGGACACCGGAACCGCGCCGGAGACCGGCACCGAGACCGACGTCGAGATCACGACACGCACCGAGGAGTCGCCGTGAGCCGCCCGTTCGAGATCCGCCGCGAGGTGGTCCTGCCCGCGAGCCCCGAGGAGGTCTGGCGCGCGATCGCCACGCCCGAGGGGCAGGCCGGGTGGTTCATGTCCTCCGATCCGGAGGAGGCCGGCGCCGAGATCGAGGAGGACGCGCCGAACCGGCTCGTGCAGCGCTTCGGCACCCAGGCGATCGAGTACCTCGTCGAGGCCCGCGACGGCAGCAGCACGGTGCTGCGGTTCGTCCACAGCGGCATCGCCGAGGACGACTGGGGCGACGAGTTCGAGACCATGACCGGCTTCGGCTGGGACCTCTACCTCTTCACCCTCGGCGAGTACCTGCGCCACTTCCCCGGCCGCCCGGCGGCCTACGTCGAGGCCGAGGCGCCGAACACGCCGGACGCGTGGAAGCGGATCCTCGCCGCCCTCGGCGACCCGGCGGAGGGCGCCACCGTCGAGATCCTGGGCGCCTCCGGTGTGGTCGACAAGCGCACCGACCACTACCTCGGCATCCGCACGTCCGACGCCCTGATCCGCTTCCACGAGCGGTCCCTGATCGGGATGCCGGTCGCCGTCGGGGACCACGACTACACCCCGGGCCTCGACATCGGGGCGAGGACCGCGGAGTGGACGCGCTGGTTCGCCGACACCGTCCAGGGCTGAGTCAGCCGGCGGCGCGCTCCTCCGGCGGCAGGACGTCCCCACGACGGCCGGGCAGCCGCAGCGAGAGCAGCGCACCGCCCTCGGGGGCGCGACCCGCCCAGGCCGCTCCCCCGTGGCGCACCGCCACCTGCCGCACGATCGCCAGCCCCAGCCCGGAGCCCGGCATCGTGCGGGAGGTGTCGGCGCGGTAGAAGCGCTCGAACACGTGCGGCAGGTCGGCCTCGGCGATGCCCGGGCCCGAGTCGGCGACCTCGACGACCATCGTCCAGTCGTCGAGCGGCACCATCCGCAGCCGGACGGTCCCGTCGGGCGGGCTCCACTTCACGGCGTTGTCCAGCAGGTTCAGCACGGCCCGCTCGAGCGCGGTGGCGTCGCCGACCAGCGTCCACGGAACCAGGGACACGTCGAACCGGAGGTCGCCCGCCCGCCGGCGGACCCGCTCCAGGGCGCGCTCGACGACGTCGGTCATCTCGACGGGCTCGCGGGGCACGGCCGGGGCGTCCTCCCGGGCCAGCTCCGTGAGGTCGCCGATCAGCTGGGTGAGCTCCTCGACCTGCGCCCGGACGTCGGCCAGCATCTCCTCGCGGTCCTCGGCGGGCAATATCGGGGCGCCCGGCCGGTCGGCGGCCGCGAGCAGTTCGAGGTTGGTGCGCAACGACGTCAGCGGGGTGCGGAGCTCGTGACCGGCGTCGGCGACGAGGCGGCGCTGCTGCTCCTGCGACGCGGCCAGCGCACCGAGCATCTCGTTGAAGCTCTGCGTGAGCCGGGCCAGCTCGTCCGACCCGCTCACCGGGATCGGCCGCAGCTCCCCCGTGGCCGTCACGCGCTCGGCCGCCGCGGTCAGCCGCTGCACCGGCCGGAGACCCGCACGGGCGACGGCCACGCCGGCGAACGCGGCGAGCACCACGCCGATGCCGCCGATCACGGGCAGCGCCGTGGCCAGCTCGGACAGCACGGCCTGCGTGGAGTCGAGCTTCTGCGCGATCACCAGGGCGCGGCCCTCGCCGGCCTCGACCGCGACGACCCGGTACCCCGCCGCCGTCCGGAAGCTGTCCTCCTCGTCGCCCCGGGCGACCTGGAGCTCGGCGTCGCTCAGCGGCGGGGCGGAGGCGGGCCCCTCGGCGGACTGCGCGAAGCCCGAGCCGTAGACCAGGGCGACCCGGATGTCGCCGGCCCCCAGCACCTCCGGCGGGATCGTCGAGATCAGCTCCGGCTTGGCGAGCTCGCTCTGCGCCGCGGCCGTGGCCCGCTGGTAGAGGTTGTCGTCCAGGGTCTCCAGAATGCTCTGCCGCACGATCAGGAACGCGGCCAGCGACACCAGTACGACGACGCCGGCCGCCACCGCGGCGGCCAGGATCCCGATCCGCGCGCGCAGGCTGACCCGGTCGAGCCGCTCCCGGACCGAGGGCCAGTGCCCGCGCTCGGTCACGGCGGCGTCTCGCGCAGGACGTAGCCCACGCCGCGCACGGTGTGGATCAGCCGCGGTTCGCCCTCGGCCTCGGTCTTGCGCCGCAGGTAGCCGATGTAGACCTCGAGCGCGTTGCCCGTGGTCGGGAAGTCGTAGCCCCAGACCTGCTCGAGGATCTGCGCGCGGGTCAGCACCCGGCGCGGGTGCGAGAGCAGCAGCTCCAGCAGCGAGAACTCGGTGCGGGTCAGGCTGATCGGGCGCTCGCCGCGGCGCACGTCCCGGGTGTCCGGGTCGAGCGAGAGGTCGGAGAACTCCAGCACCTGCGACTGTCCGGCGGCGGCCGCGATGTCGTCGATCGTCCGGCGGCGCAGCAGGGCGCGCAGCCGGGCCAGCAGCTCCTCCAGCGCGAAGGGCTTCGGCAGGTAGTCGTCCGCGCCGGCGTCGAGGCCCGCGACCCGGTCCGACACGGCGTCGCGCGCGGTGAGCACGAGGATCGGCAGCTCGTCGCCGGCCGCGCGCATGCGCCGGCAGACCTCCAGGCCGTCCAGCCGGGGCATCATCACGTCGAGCACCATCGCGTCGGGCCGCTGCGCGTCGACGGCCTCGAGCGCGGCCAGCCCGTCGCTCGCGAGATCGACCTGGTAACCGTTGAAGGCCAGCGAGCGGCGCAGCGACTCGCGCACCGCACGGTCGTCGTCGACGACGAGGATTCGCATGGCCGTCAGTCTCGCGCGGCGTACTGAGAAGCATCTGAGAGCCCCCTGTGACGCTCGTCCGGTACTGGAGGGGCGCCTGATGGATCCTCCGTCAGACACCCCTCGGGATTCGCTCTGCTTTCGTCCCGGGGTGGTTTTCGCCGCGGGCACGATCGCGAACACGGCGGGCGTCGTCGCGCTCGGCGCCGTGACCTACGGGGCGGTCGAGGCCCGACGGCCCCGTAGGTCACGGGCGGAGCGGCGCGAGGTCGTGCTCGACCGGCTCGATCCCGCGTTCGACGGCTTCACGATCGCCGCCGTCTCCGACATCCACCTCGGGCCGCTGGTCGACGGGGCGCGGCGGGGCGCGGCGGCGCTCGACCTCGCCGGCTGCGACGACCGCACGGCCGCCGCGTCGGGCGTTCCCGGGCACGGTTTCGACCTCGACCGCGCCCTCGCCGGCCGCGACCCCGCGGTGCCGGTCGTGCTGCTCGCCCACCAGCCGGTGATGGGCGACCGGGCTGCGCGGGCGGGCGTCGACCTGCAGATCTCCGGGCACACGCACGGTGGACAGCTCACCCCGCTCACCCATGGCGCCCTGTTCGACCAGCCCGTTCTCGCCGATCTGACGAGAATCGGCGGGACCTGGCTCTCCGTCACCCGCGGCCTGGGCTTCTGGGGTCCGCCGGTCCGGGTGGGCTCGCCACCGGAGATCACGCTGCTGACCCTGCGCAGCGCGGGTCAGGCGGCGACCGGCTCCCGCTGCGCGCCCCGCTTCTCCACCATCGCCGAGATCGTCGCGACGCCGAGGCCGGCGAGTGCAAGGAGGGCGGCGACGACGTTGGGCGAGGTCAGCCCGAAGCCCAGCGCGATGGCCACACCGCCCAGCCAGGCACCCAGCGCGTTGGCCATGTTGAAGGCGGCGTGCATCGAGCCGGCGGCCATGTGCGGCGCGCCCTCGGCGCCGTCGATGATCCGCAGCTGGGCCGAGGGGATCAGCGAGAAGGTCGTGACGGCGAAGAGGAAGAGCACGATCGCCGCGCTGACGGGGTGGTGCATCGCGGGAACGAGCGCGAGCGCGACCACCGCGTCGGCGGCCAGGACCCCGCGGATCGCGCGCATCGGGTCGGTGTCGGCCAGGCGCGCGCCGATGGCGTTGCCGACCGTCATGCCGACGCCGAACATCGCGAGCAGCAGCGTGATCGCGGCGGCCGGGTAGCCGGCGACGTCCGTGAGCATCGGCGCCACGTAGCTGTAGCTGGCGAAGAGCGTCGCCCCGCCGAGGACGGCGATGAGCAGGGTCAGCCACACCGGGCGCCGGGTGAGCGCGCGCAGCTCGTCGGCCAGGCGCGGGCGGCCGCCCTCGGGCCGGACGTCCGGGACCACGAACCGGATCGCGACGGCAGCGACCAGGCCGATCACCCCGACGGCCGCGAAGGTCCACCGCCAGCCCACGAGCTGCCCCAGCAGCGTCGAGAGCGGGACGCCGACGATGTTCGCGACCGTCAGGCCCGCGAACATCAGGGCCATGGCGCGAGCGCGGCGGTCCGGCGGCGCGAGCGAGCCCGCGACGATCGCCGCGATGCCGAAGTACGCCCCGTGCGGCAGCCCGGACAGGAACCGCCCGAGCATCACGAGGTGGTAGCCCGGCGCGACGGCGGACAGCAGGTGCGCCACGCCGTACAGCCCGATCATCACGATCAACGCCCGGCGCCGCGGCAACCGGGTCGCCGCCGCGATGAGCAGCGGCGCCCCGACGACCACACCGATCGCGTACGCCGACACGAGGTGCCCGGCCTCGGGGATCGACACCTGCAGGTCGCCGGCGACCTCGGGGAGCAGCCCCATCACGGTGAACTCGCCCGTCCCGAGGGCGAACGCCCCCAGCGCCAGCGCGAGCAGCGCGACGCGCACCGACCGCACGGTGACCCCCTTACGCACGTGGAATGCCGAACTGCTCCAGCCTAGGCCCCGAACAGGCCTTCCCGGGTGTTCGACGGGTCACCGACGGCCCGCGGGCGGCGCCGTTAGGATGCTGCCCGCAAGCCCTCGTAGCTCAGGGGATAGAGCACCGCTCTCCTAAAGCGGGTGTCGCAGGTTCGAATCCTGCCGGGGGCACGCAGGTCAGCAGGGGTGTCGGCCAGAGTTGTCCACAGGCTTGGGAGCCATGGTGGGAGCGAACGGCTAGCTTCCGCTGCATGGCCAGACGACAGCGGGGCGAGATCGAGGTCCGCCCCAACGGCTCCCTCCGCGTCCGCGTGTACGCGGGCATCGACCCCCTGAGCGACAAGCGGAACTACCTCGTCGAGACCGTCCCCGCGGGCAAGGACGCGCAACGCGAGCCCAGAAGGTGCAGCGCCGACTCGTTACGCAGGTCGACGAGCAGCGCAACCCGCGCACGAAGGCCACGGTCAACCAACTCTTAGACCGCTACCTCGAGCTACTCGACGTCGAGGACACCACTCGGGACCGCTACGAGCAGGTCATCCGGGTCCACATCCGACCGCGGCTCGGACCGCTCCAGGTCGCCCGCCTTGACGGCGAGCTCCTCGACTCCTACTACGCGATCCTCCGGCGCTGTCGTCAGCACTGCAACGGCCGGGTCAAGGTCGACCATCGGTCTGAAGACTCGCACGACTGCGATGCGAAATGCACCCCGCACCTCTGCAGACCCCTCGCGAACGCCACGATCCGCAAAATTCACTTCTGCCTGAGCGGTGCTCGCGCTCGCGCCGTCCGCTGGCGCTGGATCGCCGTGAACCCGCTCGACCAGGCGGAGCCGCCCCGCGGCTCAGTAGCCGAGCCCGACCCGCCCACGGCCGAGCAGGCCGCGGCGATCCTGGCGTCCGCCTTTACAGAGCTGTGGTGGGGCTGCTTCCTGTGGCTGGCGATGGTGACCGGCGCCCGCCGCGGTGAGCTGTGCGCCCTCCGCTGGAACCGCCTCGACCTCGACCGCGCCGTCCTCACGATCCGCTCCAGCATCGCCCAGCGCGACACCAAGACGTGGGAGAAGGACACTAAGACCCACCAGCAGCGGCGGATCGCCCTCGATGCGGACACGGTCACGCTGTTGAAGTGCTACCGCGCTGAGTGCGAACGGGTCGCGGAGTCGGCCGACGTCACGATCCGCCCAGACGGCCACATCTTCTCCCCCGCCATCGACCACAGCAGCTGGCTCCGCCCGTCCTCGGTATCGAACCGCTACGTGCGGATGTGCGCCCGACTCGGGTGGGACATGAATCTCCACCAGCTCCGCCACTACTCGGCCACCGAACTCATCGCCGCCGGCGTCGACATTCGCACTGTCGCCGGTCGTCTCGGCCACGGCGGAGGGGGCTCGACGACGCTCCGCGTGTACACAGCCTGGGTTGCCGAAGCCGATCAGCGCGCCATGAAGTCGGCAGGAATTCGCATGCCAGCGATCCCCGCCAGCACAACTACCAACGAACTTAACCTTGACAGGCAGCCAGCCGAGTTGGACGAGTCGAGTCCGTACCGGAAGATCGCCTCCGACCTTCGCGCTGCTATCAGATGCGGAGCGCTTGAGGTCGGAGACGCGCCGCCGACCGTGGAGACTCTGACCAAGCGGTATCGGGTCTCGGGCGGTACTGCAAACCGCGCGGTCGCGCTCCTCAAGGGCGAGGGAATTGTCTTGGCCAGCCGTGGCAAGCGGGCATTCGTCTCCAGAGTCGGTTGACCTGTGGGACACGGCTCGTGTAGTGAGCAAGTCACGAGGATCTTCGGATCTTCGGACGCGTAGTTGTAGCCTCCTCCTGGGGAGGGGCGTCCTCGCCCCCAGTGGACCTAGCCTTCCTCACGCCCGTCCTACCTGCCCAGAAGGCACTTCTTCCCCGGCCACCCACAGCGTCGCTCACTCACCCAGCGCCCGGGCTAACGCGAGATCGGGTTCGGAGGCGAGTACCTGCCGGAATTACCGCCGGGGAAGCGAATATCGAAACTGCGCTTACCCGGCTCCGACTGCTTCTTGACGAAGCCAAGTGAGCATAATGCATTTCGACTTTTCAGTGTCGGGCCCCGACTAGAATTCGGAGAGCGGGCCTTTCAGAGGTTGGCGGCTACGGGTTCCCGCGACTGCGTATACCGCTCCGCCAACGCTTCGTTGGTATCCTGCACGCAAAGGATACCGTCCTTTGATTACTGCCTGATACTCGCCACCCTCAGCCCACTTCTTAATCTCAAGCGCTCGAGTCACTGGCACCGGGTGCGAAAGCTCCTTAGTGAGAAGGAACCTTCGTAACTGATCGGAGCCTCCGCGAGCCTGATACTCGAGCGCCTGCTCGATAAATGCCTCGGGCGACATTCTCCGCAAGTTTGCCCCGCCCGCGAGCTTCATCAGTGCCCTTATTGCGGCTGCTGGATCTCGTCCGACCAGCAGGCCTGCCCGATCGCCCGAGAACTCCATCTTTCGGTGAAGGTCCCAGAACCCAAGTCGAATTGCCTCTGACGCGAGCGCGACTCCCGTCCCCGCTATAGGCAAAGACTCAGCTACGGCTGAAACTCCCGCATTGATTCCTGCTAAAAGGATCGTTGTATAGAGTGCGTGGCCTGACATGGCGTGCCCGAGCTCGTGGCCCAAAACCCACTGAAACTCGGATTCGTCCATCAAGTCAACCAAAGCGCTGTGAATGACAATGATGGGCCTCTTCATTCCAATCGTCATCGCGTTTAGGACAGGACTACTTTGCACGAAGAGCTCGGGCGCGTCGTCTAGGTCTAAGATATTTACAGCGTCCTCAAGGGCTTCATGCAAAGGGGCAAATTGACGACTGGTCACCTTAACGGCAGAAGAAAGATACTCAAGTCGCAGTACCGGCTCGTTAATAAGTCCGGATTGAGCCTTCAAAAATACATCGATCCCGGGTATGCGCTTAAGCATCCTCAACGCAGATCGAGCCATAGGGTGCTCATACGCCTCACTTGAGATGCCGCGGAGCTTCCTTATTTCAGGAGTCATGTCTTCCATCAGAGTTCGCCTTCCCCGCCGCGAGCGTAGTGTGGCCTAGCGCGCCAGGAGGTACGAGTAATCGGTCCCATAGCAGTCTTCCAACCTTTTTCCCGTGAGGAGCGGTGCTACGGCGCCAACCGGTGGCCTTTCGGACACACAACACCTCCTGCCTCCGTGGGGGAGCCGCAAATAGGGCATGGTGGGCCAGGTGGCTGTGGTGCCGCTTCTTTGAGAGCTTTCTCAAAGTCCTCCTCGGGGGCTGCCTCGAAATCGCTCGTCACCAGGTCGTCCTCCGAGATGGAGTACGACGCCTCGCTTCCTGACGAGGACTCCGCTCGAAGTAGGTTGTAGTCGTCCGCGTAATCCCGAGCTGTGCGCGCATGCCCGACGCCAGGAGCAGGCTTGGTACTCGTGTGACCCTCTTGCTGTCGTTTCGTCCAGTCCTCTACGAACGAAAAGGTTCGGTCAGGTAGCTTCGACTGCCGGTACCAGCCGACCGCGGCTGTGCCAGCGAGCGGCAAGAGCAGCGGAGCATGGAGCACAGCGACTCCTACGGTTCCTGCAGCCCCGGCAACCGCAACGTTGATCCATGGTCCTTGCGTCAACGTGAGGGAAAGGCGCGGATCTTGATACCATATCTCGATGTTCACCGCATTTCCCATTCCCACCATCCGACGCCAACCGGGCTTAGTCCGACATTGCAGGATGTAGTGGCCGGCACGCACATCCTCGGTCGCTGTTTGGACCTCAAGGTTCTGTCCGTTGTACCACGCAACGAGGGACCCCACCAAAGTTGGAATGTTAGCACCAGCACAGTAGAACTCTTTGGAGACTTGCTCTGGCTGCTTCTTCGCTCCTGATTCCTTCTCAGTCATTGAATCACCTCACAGGTGTCTCGGAACTTTCACCAATATTGGTTGATATGCCCTGCCCGTAAAAGCCAATGCCTCTCCAACCTCGAGATAAGCGAGGAAGTCCTCTTCCTCATTCGACAACGAAAGCGCGCTGCGCAGAAACTCTTTGTCGCGCCCAAAGAAGACGCTGTGGACGATCTTCGTCGACGTGTTGATTAGAACCTGTGGACTGATGTTTCCGGCACTCTGCTCAGCAAGTATTAGTCCTTGACCTAGTGCTCGGCACTCAGCGATCATCTGCGACAGTAGGTGCGCCGCTTGGCTGGCGGCAGAGACAAGGGCGCCATCGCCCCCCTCAGTATCAGCTGGAACGATGCGGTGAGCCTCGTCTAGCACTGCCACGTGTGCCAAACCCTGCACATTCCCTTCAGCTGCAACGGCGTCGCTAAGACGCTGCTCGTACAACATGCTGAAGACAAGGGCGAACATGGCATTCGCTTCATCCTGATCGAACCAGCCTCCAAGTTCGATAAGGCCAGTCTCCATGAAGAGCGGATCAATTGACTGTGCAGGGGAAGGTGGACGTAACGCGATCGAAAGCAGGCTTCTCCGCAAGTTACTCCATCGTCGTTCAAAATGCTCGAACGCCTCGCGCGCGAACTGACCCGTTGATTTGCGGGCCGCCTCCTCGAGAGAGCTCAATCCAGAGTCAAGGAACTCGTCAAATGTGGGAGCAAGGTGAGGGTGCGACCGAAGGTCAGCACCGGTCTTCTGAGAAAAAAACTCCATGGTGAGAGGTTTATTACGAGGCCGACCGCTCTCCAATTTCTTCCAATAGGCATCCTTGACTAAGCTCAAAAGAATCTCGTAGGCGACTGCGTTCGTCGGGAACAACATCGCCAGCGTTTTGGCAAGAACGACCGCATGAGCATACAACGGGATTCCTGGCGGCGGTATGAATGGATTGAAACGGACCCAGGAACTTGCGAAGTCGAATATTCTCTTCTTCAGGCCGAGGGATCGCATCAGGGGCTCGAAGTCGCGCTTTGCGGGATCGATGATTAAGACTGGCACCTCATTCCCATGCAGCTGCCTGATGAGATGAATCAAGCTGTTGGTCTTTCCTGTGCCGCTTGCACCCGTTATGAATACGTGACGAGCAATCTGCTCGAGCGCAACGTCGACCAAGCCTCCACCGTTCCGGGATCCTAGATTAACTTTCGCTTTAACGATTAACGGTGGCAGATGTGGTTCTTGGAACGGTCGCGGTACAAAGTGCGCTACTCCTGGCAATGCGTCTTTCAACGTGAAGGGCGGGAGCATGATTCGGCAGAGCTCTTCGAGCTCGAACAGTTTGCCGTACTGCCTTGCTGGACTTTCGTTGTTGGCCCTCCTGCCGGCAGGAGCAGGTCGTTCACGGCGACCTAATTCTGCAGATGATCCTCTATTCACCAACGCTTGCTCTAACTCCGTGGGGGCCAGAACAAACGCTTCCCCGTCCGTGTCTTGAAGGAATGCTCGCTGAAGTCCCTCATCTTCGCACCAGACACGAATGTTGACTTCAAACATTGGCTGACGAGTGCTTATGCTTCTCAATGTATGAGTCTGAATATCGACCTCCGCAGTCGAAAGCCGTGCCGCATGGGTGCCGAGATAGTACTCAAGACACAGCAGGGCATACTCAATATCGGCATCGCTGTACGAATATGGTCGGCAAGCAATCCGGATCCTTCCCGCGCCCTGCGAAAGCACGCGCAATGTGCTTTTCCACATGAAATTTCGGCCTTGGGCAAGCTCGAGATGCCGTGGTATAGGCGCCAGATATGCGATGTCTGGTGTAAATCTATCGCGAACTAGCGCCCCTGCCATCTGAGTGAGTGGGGCGAAAACGACCTGTGAGAGCGTGCTCTGTCCCACGACGTTGGGGTCGAAGTTAGTAAATCTTCGCGCATCCGGTGGAAGTACGGGCAGGCCGCCGCCCTGCGCGCGATCAATTGATCCAACTGGAACGAGATCTACGGCCCGGTGAAGAGCCGCGACTGGCCACTCGGCATAGGCATCCTGCGCAGGCTCCAGGCGTAGAATCCGTTCATGTGCTGAAAGATACTCTATGGCATGAGTGGCCGGCTCATCGATCTCGTATGCAAAGTGGCACTTCTCCTCAGATGAGGTTGACCAAATGATCATGCCGAGCTCAACCTGAGTTGTGAGCAGGTATCGCAATATTGCATCGTACTCGCTGAGTAGGCCAGCCCTTACCTCGTCGAGCGACGAATACTTCGTGATGAATTGTGGAGCTGCTGATATCTCGTATAGGGGCATATCTTCACCTACTGCTGATTCAGAAACCAGGAGATGTCGGCGGAAGGGGTGGAGGGGGCGGAGGCTCCGGCGGGGGCTCTGGCGGAGGTGCCGGCGACGGAGGCGCTGCGGCCGGTGGATATGGATCTGGGGTTGGCATGTCTGAAGGAAGTGCAGATCCAAGGTCCGGACCTTGGTCTACACCCGATGCAGGTTCATCTGCAGGTGACTCAGGAGGCGGAATCGGATCTGGAGTTAAGGCGGAACCGAACTCTTGACTCAGATCTGGGCCGGCGACGGGGTCTGGTGCAGGCGGATCGGGAGGCGGGACCGGGTCTGGAGGCAATGCCGTAGCGCTACCGGGCCCCGGCGCGCTGTCCGGCGGCAGCGCGGTGTCCGGCGGCAGCGCGGTGTCCGGCGGCAGCGCGGTGTCCGGCGGCAGCGCGGTGTCCGGCGGCAGCGCGGTGTCCGG
>NZ_BSFQ01000059.1 GCF_027922425.1 Pseudonocardia halophobica
CACCAACGACAAGAACCGATCAGCCACACCCTGCCGTCGCGGGCGTCCGGAACACCTCGTCCCGAACATCAACAACCTTACGGAGGACCGATGACCACCCCGTACGACAGCACCGCCAGCCCCACCCCCTACGACGCCCGCCATGGCGCTCCGTACGACGCCGCCGCGCGTTCCGACGACCCCGACGCGATCCGTCGCGAGATCGAGCGGACGCAGAGCCGGCTCAGCGGGGACGTCGACGCGCTGACCGAGAAGGTCACGCCCGGCCGGGTCGTGCAGCGCCGGGTCGACCGGGTGCGCGGCCGCGTCTCCGGGTGGCGCGACGCCGTCATGGGCAGCGACCCCGCCGGGTCCGCCCGCGGCAGCGCCCACCAGGCCGCCGACACGGCCCGCTCCCTCGCCGGGCAGGCCCAGGACCGGGCTGGTTCGGTGGCCGACACGGTGGGCGAGAAGGCTTCCGACGCCGCGTCGACGGTCGCCGACACCGCGCGGGAGGCGCCCGACCGGGTGCGGCAGCAGACCCGCGGCAACCCGCTGGCGGCCGGGCTGATCGCCTTCGGCGCCGGCTGGCTCGTGTCCTCCCTGCTCCCGGCGAGCCGGAAGGAGCAGGAGCTCGCGGGCCAGGCCAAGGACCGGGCGATGGAGGTCGGACGTCCGCTGGCGCAGCAGGTCGGCGAGAAGGCCAGGGAGATCGGCGAGGACCTGCGCGAGCCGGCCCAGCAGGCCGTGCAGTCGGTCCAGGAGACCGCGCAGGACGCCGCCTCCACCGTGGCCGACGAGGGCCGGTCCGCGGCCGGGCAGGTCCAGGACCGCGCCCAGGACGCGGGCCGGAACGTCAAGGAGCAGGCCGGGCCGTCGTGACTCCCGTGCCCGGGCGGGGATGGATCACGCCCCGCCCGGGTACGGCTCCTGCCGGTTCGTGCATGCTGATCGGCGGCGCGGTGTGCGTGGCGGGGGCCGTCGTGTCGCAGCGGCTGGCCTCCGAAA
The DNA here is from genome assembly GCF_027922425.1 of Pseudonocardia halophobica. Lineage (GTDB taxonomy): Bacteria > Actinomycetota > Actinomycetes > Mycobacteriales > Pseudonocardiaceae > Pseudonocardia > Pseudonocardia halophobica. Next base: position 988 of record NZ_BSFQ01000059.1, read on the forward strand.
CCACCGGCCGCACCCTGACCAGGACCGCCGGCGTCGACGCGGCGGCGTGAACCCGCGCCGATCGGGTAGGCCGCCGGTATGAGCGGCTCACCGATCGTCCGGGCGCTGCGCGCCACCGAAAACGTCCGGGTCGGGGAGGACGGCGTCGCGGCCGTGCAGCGCGGGCTGCGCCGGTTCCTCGCGGGCAGCCGGCTCGACGCGGCGCTGCGCGGCGCCTGGCTCGGCCATCCCGTGCACCCGCTGCTCGTGACCGTGCCGATCGGCGCGTGGGCCTCCGCCGCCCTGCTCGACGCCGCCGGCGGCCAGGAGGACGCGGCCCGCCGGGTCGTCGGGGCCGGGATGGTCAGCCTGCTGCCGACGGTGGTGACGGGGCTGGCCGACTGGAGCGGGCTCGACGAGCGGCGCCGCCGGGTCGGGGTGCTGCACGCGGCCGGGAACGTGGTGTCCGCGGCCTTCCTCGGCGCCTCCTACCTCGCGCGCCGGCAGGGCCGGCACCGAACCGGGGCGATGTTGTCGCTGGCCGGGGCGCTGCCGCTGTCGGTCGCGGGCGCACTCGGCGGGCACCTGTCCTACGCGCAGGGCGCGGGCGTCGGACGCTGGCCGGAGGCCTCCTCCGACGCCGGCCGGACCGAGGGCCCCGGCGAGCCCGGCCCCCTCGACACCGGCGCGATCCCGGGCAGCGGTCCCGAGGCGAACCCCACCTGAGAACCCATCGGCCCCGACGCCGAGGCCCCTTCGAACGACGGGCGTGCCGTCGATCCCCGTCACCGCCGCATGCCTCCCCGCACCCGCGGGTAGCTGCGGGGCATGACCGACCGACCCCACGGCGTCCCCCCGGCCGAGCTCGACGACGACACGCTGCGCCGGGAGATGACCCACCTGCACGAGACCCGCCACGACACCGTCCTCGGCGGCTCCGAGGACGCGCTCGAGGTGCACACCCGCCGGATGCTGGAGCTCGAGGCGGAGTTCCTGCGCCGCTTCCCCTCCGAGGCGGCACCGGACCCGCGGCGCACCCGGGCCGGGAGCCGCGAGGAGGCGGGCCGGCCGGTCCCGGGATCCGGCTGAGACCCGGCGCTCCGCCGTCAGCTCAGCAGGTGGCGGCGGAGCGCCGGCAGCTGCCGGGTGTCGACGTCGTGCTGCCACGCCCCGGCGACGTCCTCGAGCCGGTCGTCGCGCAGCAGCCGGGCGAGCGTGTTGGTGTCCTTCCACGGCTCGGCCCGCGAGCGCAGCGAGAGCACGAGCGTGACCCGGTGCCCGTCGGTGAGCAGCTCCGCGGTGTGCACCAGCATCCGACCCTGCAGCAGCACCGCCGAACCCACCCGCTGCGGCACCGCCATCAGCTCCGAATCCGGGAGCCCGCCGTCCGCCGCGCGCACCGCGCCGACGTCGGCCGGGCCGCGGTAGACGAGCGTGCTGCCGCCCTCCTGCACGCCGTCCGAGTGCAGCGGGACCAACTCCACGAATGCCGGGCCGTCGCGGTGCGGCGCGATCGGCGGCTGCCCGGGCCGGTAGAAGTTGACGCCCGAGCAGGACGTCGGGATCGGGTACGGCTCCAGCTCCGTCCCGGCGAGGTCGCTCAGCCGCTCCAGCCGGCTCCGGTCGTGCACCATCTGCCGCACCTCGGGGATCAGCTCCTGGATCCGCCGCAGATGGTCGAGCCCGAGGTGGCGCTCCCCCGCCCGGGAGCCCGCCTCGTCGTGGAGCGCGCGCGCACGGGCGAGGACCGCCTCCAGTGCGGCACCGTCGTAGTCGTGCCGGTAGCGCGCGAAGGCGAGATCCGACGCGGCCTCGGCTCCGCCGTCGCCGCCCGTCACCTCGGTGAGCGTCCGCCGCTCGAGCACGTGCATCGTCGTCCCCTCCTCCGACCGCGCCCGCCCCGGGAGGCAGCCCGCGTGCCCCGGCCCGCGGCCGCCAAACCCGGTGACGGCGCAACGCCTGCCTCTCCCCGCATGTCGGGCGGGCGACGGGGTACGCGGCCGGAGCGGGGTGCCGCGCGCACCCCGCGCACGTCGTCCCCCGAGGAGGAGTCCATGTCCGAACGGGCCACAACGGCCACGGAGCGGGGCCCGGGGCAGGCCGCCTTCCCCTGGGTCCAGGTGGGGGCGCTGGTCCTCGGTGCGCTGCTGATGATCTACGGCCTGGTCGGCTTCTGGCCGGCCTTCGCCCCGCCCGGGCCCGACGGCCGGCAGCCGACACTGCTCGGCCTGGAGATCAACCCGCTGCGCAGCGCCCTGCAGCTGGCGCTGGGCGTGGCCGGGATGCTGTGCGCCACCCGGTTCTCCGCCGCGCGCGCCTACGGCTGGGTGCTCGCCGTCGTGAGCCTCGCGTTCGTGGTGTTCGGCATCCTCGGCATCCTGGACCGCGACGTCGACTGGCTGGGCATGAACGTGCCGTCGACCGTGGTCGCCGGGGTGTTCGCGGCGCTCGGCCTCGTCCTCGCGCTCGGGCCGGTGCGCCGGTCCTACCCCGGCGGCGCGCGACCGCCGGTGCACGCCGAACCGGGTCCGCGCGACGACCGGTAGCTACGGGCTGCGCACCAGCTCGGCCGGCCCGGCGTGCCGACCGCGGCGCGACCCGGAGTAGGCCCGGGCACGCAGCCCGGCGAGCAGCCGCACCGGGCGCAGCCGCGGGTGCTGGTGCAGCACCGGGTCGAACGCCACCGGGCCGCTCCGCTCCTCACCGAGCACGAGCGTCGCCACGGCCCGGCGGTCCCGCGACCGGGCCTCGACCAGCCGGAAGACCAGCGAGCGGGCCCGCACGGCGTCGGGCACGGTCCGCGGGTCGGCCGGCGGGTCCGGCTCCCGCGGCTCCGGCTCGACCAGCAGCCGCATCCGGCCGGCCGCCGTGTCGTAGGGAAGCAGGGTGCTGTAGGTCGCGGTGCGCCAGCCGCGGGCCGGGGCGAGCAGCCCGCCACCCGCGGTCGAGCTCGTGAACAGCAGGTCGACGGCCTCGCGCGTCTCGTCCGGCTCGACGCGCACGGCCACGCCGAGCAGGTCGGGGAGCGCTCCGGGCGTGCCGGCGCCCTTCGACAGCCGCACCAGCACGCGGTGCGGGCCCGGGCCGAGCGCCTCAGCGACGGCCGACCCGCCGTCGTCGATCCGCAGCTCGCCGGCGAGCAGCACGCCGCGTGGGTGGAACGCCGGCCTCCCGCGCAGCCGCGCGAGGCCCCGGAACACGGTCCTGAGCACGGCGGGGAGATGCCCGCCCCGGAACGGGCGGAAACCGGCGTTCCGGGCGGACGACGGCGGTCGACGTCCGGCGGGAGGACGGCGTGTCGTCGGACTTGCGCGCGTCCTCCTCGCCCCCCGCGCGGACCGCGCTGCCCGCGCGGGACGGGCGAGCGGCCCGGAAGCCGCTCGCCCGCACCGCGGCGCCGGGAGGCCGGGTCAGGTCAGGCCGAGCACCTGTGCCGGCCGGGCCAGCAGGCCCGGCAGTTGCTGGCCGGGCCGCTGCTGCTCACCGTGCAGCGCGTTCACGACCACCAGCGCGCCGGTGAGGGCCGGGATCACCCACTGGCAGACGCGGAGCCGTCGCTGGGCCGCGCTCGCCGGCTCCGCGGTCCCGGCAGCGGGCTCGGTCGCCCCCTCGACGGGCTGCCCCTCCGCGGCCTCCAGCTTCTTGCCGAGCATCCGGCTGTAGGCCGTCACGCCGAGCGCGGCCACCGTCAGGCCGGTCATGGCCGTGCTCGACGCCGCGACCCCCTTCTGCGCCACGATCCGGCCCTTGTTGCCCCAGCCGACGCCGGTCGTCCCGACGAGCTGGGCGCCGATCGCGGCGAGGTTCACCGGGGTCCAGCGGGCCCAGCCCGCATTGGCGATCCGGAGCCGCTCCCGCGGGTCGGAGGCCTGCGCCGCGGCGCCGTTGACGGCGACGGCGCCGGCCAGGGTGCCCCCGAACCAGGCGGCGAGGCCCAGTTCGTGCAGGGTGCGGAAGACGGTGTTGCGCTGGGTCATCGAGTCGCTCCAGGGCTGCAGCTGGGTGTCGGACACCCGGTCCCGCGTGCTGGCCGCGAACCGGGTCCCCGTCCGGCTACCCAGGAGGTCCGGGCCGACACCGGGCCGGCACCGGGTGAGCCCGGTCGACCCGGCGGTCAGGGGTCGACGCTGCCCGGGCCGGCGCCGCTCACGCTGCCGGGTCCGCCGGCGTCCTCGGGATCGGGTCCCTCCCCCGCGTCGCTCTGCGGGCCCTCGCCCTCGAGCACCTCGTCGCCGTGCAGGATCTCCTCGCCGTGCAGCACGGTGTCGTCCCCGTGGTCGCCGCCTCCGGTCTCGTCAGGTCGCGTCATGCGGGCGACCTACCCGCTGCCGGGGTGGGCAACCGGTGAGCGAAGCGGTCAGGAATCGAGAAGCCCCCGGCGCGGGGGCGCTCGTAGCGTCGTCGCCGTCGACAGCACCGTTCGCCCGGACGTCCGTTCCTGCAGGTCGCAGGCTGCGCGTCCGACCGCCGAGGAGGCCCCGATGAACCGCAACACCGCGATCCGGCAGCTGCACCGCTGGACGTCCCTCGTCTTCACGGTGACCGTGATCGTCTGCTTCGTCGCCGTGAGCGGGGTGCTGCCCTTCTGGGTGTTCTACGTGCCGCTGCTCCCGCTGGCCGTACTGCTGTTCAGCGGTCTCTACCTGTTCACGTTGCCGTACACCGCCCGGCGGCGCCGCCGGCGCACCGCGCTCGGGACCTGACCCCGTCAGGCGCCCACGGGCTTGAGCGGGTCGTGGCCCAGGCGCATGAGCTTGTGCCGCCAGGCCGCCTGGCCGGCGGTGGGCTCGAGGTCGTCGCGGGGCTGGGACAGGACCCGGTCGACCACGCGGCGCATACAGTCGGCGTCGGCCGCGGTGAGGTCCTCGCGCCGCTTGCGCAGGACGGCCAGCACCTCGCGGCCGGTGGGGGTGCCGGCGTGGTCGGGCTCCACCTCCGAGTCGACCGCCGCGGAGTCGGTCCGCAGCCAGTCCTCCAGCTCGCGGGACGTCATGTTCACGACGCGGTGGAACTCGTTCCAGAGGGTGTCGTCGACGTGTTCGGCCATGTCCCGGGTCTACCCGCGCGGACTCGGCTCACACGGCTCCGCGGAGCCGGCACGCCCCCGGTTACGGTTCCCCCGTGGCTGTGCAGCGGGGCCTGGCGTTGCTCGTCGCCGGGGCGTTCTTCATGGAGATCCTCGACGGGACCGTGATCGCCCCGGCGGCCCCGCACATCGCGGCGGACCTGGGTGTGGCCCCGGTCGACGTCAACGTGGCGATCACCGGGTACGTGCTGACCCTCGGCGTGCTCATCCCGGTCAGCGGGTGGCTGGCCGACCGGTTCGGGGCGCGCCGGGTGTTCTGCGCGGCGCTGGCGATCTTCGTGCTGGCCTCGGCGGGCTGCGCGCTCGCGCCGGACCTCGGTGTCCTCACCGCCGCCCGGGTGGCGCAGGGCGCGGGCGGGGCGATGATGGTGCCCGTCGGCCGGCTGGTCGTGCTGCGGACCACCGCGAAGACCGACCTGGTCCGGGCCATCGCGTACCTGACCTGGCCCGCCCTGCTCGCGCCCGTGCTCGCCCCCGTCGTCGGCGGGGTGCTGGCCGAGTTCGCCTCCTGGCGCTGGATCTTCGTGATCAACGTGCCGCTCGGGCTGGTCGCGCTGGTGGTGGCGCTGCGGGTCGTCCCCGGGCTGCGGGCGGACACCCCGCCCCCGCTCGACCGGGCCGGGTTCGCGCTCACCGCGCTCGGGGTCGCGGCGCTGATCGTCGGGCTGGAGGGGCTGGGCTCGGGGTTCTCCCCCGCGACGATCACGGCGCTCGCGGTCGCGGTGGTCGGGGTCGGGCTGGCGGTGCGGCACCTGCTGCGCGTCGAGCGCCCGCTCGTCGACCTGCGGATCCTGCAGGTCGCGACGTACCGGGTCACGGCCGCGAGCGGCTCGGTGTACCGCGCGGTGATCACCGCGATCCCGTTCCTGCTGCCCCTGCTGTTCCAGGTCGGGTTCGGCTGGTCGGCGGCCGAGGCCGGCGCGGTGGTGATCGCGCTGTTCGTCGGCAACGTGGCGATCAAGCCCGCGACGACCCCGATGATGCGCCGCTTCGGCATCCGGACGGTGCTGCTCGCCTCGATCGCCGTGGGGGCGGCGTGCCTCGTCGGGATGGCGTTCCTGCAGCCCACCACCCCGCTGCCGCTGCTGGTCGCCCTGCTGCTGGTCAGCGGCATCGCGCGGTCGACCGGGTTCACCGCCTACAACAGCGTCGCGTTCGCCGACGTCGAGGCCGGCCGCATGAACCACGCCAACACGCTGCTCTCCACGCTGCAGGAACTCGGCGCGGGCCTCGGCGTCGCGGTCGGTGCGCTGCTGGTGCGGCTCGGCGAGGCGGTGCCGGCCGTCACGAGTGCGGCGGGGCCGTACCGCGTCGCGTTCGTGCTGCTCGCGGTCGTCCTCGCGCTCCCGGCCGTGTCAGCGCTCCTCCTGGCCCGGGACGCGGGCGACGCCGTGACCGGGCGCTGACCCGCCAACCGGTCACGGCCGCACCGCGGAGATCGCGAGGCCGGCGGGCTCGGACCGCACGGTGACGTCGTCGAACCCGGCCGCCCGCAGGGCACCGCCGACGGCGGTGGTGATCCGGTCCGGGGGCTGGGGTCCAGCGGGGCCGAAGCAGACGTGCAGGCGCCCGCCGGGGCGCAGCGCCCCGCGGAGGACGCCGAGCTCACGGGCCGGGGAGCGGGTCCAGAACACGTTGACGTCCACCGAGAACGCGCCGTCGACCTCCCCGGGCGGGAGATCGAGGTCGGCGAGCTCGGCGGTGCGGACCTCCAGGAGGCCGGCGGCGACGTGTGCCGCGTTGCGCCGCAGGGTCCGTTCGGTCGCGACGGCGGAGCGGTCCACGGCGAGCAGCCGCGCGCCGCGCCGGCACACCAGGTCCGCGGCCACCCCCGGCCCCGGCCCGATCTCCAGGATCCGCTCATCGGGCCGCGGGTCCAGCAGGTCGACGGCCCACGCGACGCGCTCGGGAACGGACACAGCGGACATCCTCCCGGGTGCGGCGGACCTTGTCAGGCGGCTCCGGCGGACTCCGCGTAGGGCTGCAGCGGCGGCTCGGTCGCCACCGGCGGGGTCGTGACGAGCGCGTCGGCGACCGTGGTGAGGACCTGCGCGAAGTCGGTCGGGAAGGTCACCGGGTCCACGCCCGGCTGGAAGGGCTGCAGGCAGACGGCGCGGTCGATCCGGTCCGGGTCGGCGGGACCGTCGTGGTCGAGCGCGTCGACGACCAGCGCGTAGGACACGGCGTCGCTGGTCCCGATCGTGAGGTGGTCGGCGGGGTGCGCGGGGCAGATCGACTGCAGCGAGACGTTGCGGACGTTCTCCCCGCCGTCGCGCAGCGCGGAGCTGGCGGGCGGCGCGGCGTCGGGCAGCAGCGGCGGCGTCTCGACGTTGGGCACCACGACCTCGTCGAAGTCGGTGTAGGCCACGGTGTAGTCGACCTCGTCCCAGGTCTCCCGGCCCGCGTTGAGGGTCGCGATGAACCGGGCGTCGGCCCGCTGCTGCTGGATCGCGGGGGCGCAGCCGCCCGGCGCGAGGCAGATCCCGTTGGCGACGACCGTGCCGTGGTTGGACGGGGCCAGCCCGACCAGGTCGTCGACCGCGTCGCGGGTGTCCGGCCAGAACTTCAGCGCCCAGCGCGTGATCATGCCGCCCTGGCTGTGTCCGACGACGTCGACCGGGCCGCCGGCCCGCTCGCTCATGGTCCGCACCGCGGACACGACGTACTCGGCCGCGACCTGGATGTCGCCCATCCCCTTGTCCGGCAGCGCGACCGTGCAGAACGGCCTGCCCTCCGCCGCGAAGGCGCGAGCGTGGTTCCAGGAGAACTCGGCGGGCGTCTGGGTGGTGCCGGGGATCAACAGCACCGGCTCGCGGTCCGCGTCCTCGAGGTCGCCGGTGCAGCTCAGGCTCTGCGCCAGCGCCTGCTCCGGGACCTGCAGGGCCGGCCCGTCCTCCTCCGCCGACGCGGTCGCCACGGACGCGCCGAGCCCGACCGTCACCGCGGCGAGGACCGCCGCCCCCCGGACCAGCGCCGCCCGAACCCCTGCTGTCCGGACCCCTGCTGCCCGGGCTCCTGCCGCACGCGCGACGTTGCGCATCCCGTACCCCTTCACCGCCCGGCCGATCGGCTGGTCAACGAGCGGGTGGAGGGCCCGGATGCTCCCCGGCCGGGTGGTCCGGCGGGCACGGGGAGTGCGGGCTCAGTCGTCGCGCAGGGCCAGGCCCACCCACACGAACAGCGCCGCGCCGGACAGCACGCCCGAGATCACGCCGATCACGGCGGGCCCGGCACCGGCGAACCCGGCGACGGCGCCCGCCACCCCGAGCGCGGTGACGACGGCCCCGAGCCCGGTGAAGAGGCGCAGGTGCCAGATGCGGGCGAGTGCGAAGAAGTGCACACCGACCACGAAGGCGACCCACGCGACTGCGAACCGGGGCACCTGCAGCACGGCGTTGATCACGGCGAGGCCGGCCGCCAGCGCCACGACCTCGGCCGCCACGACCGCGGCGTAGCGCCGGTCGAAGCCGCCGCGACCGGGGCCCGCCGCACCGTCGGCCCCGGCCCGCCGCAGCTGCCGGACGGTGCCGACCGCCAGCACGACCGCCACCACCACCGCCGCGACCCGCAGCGCCAGCCGCGGGCCGGGCGCCAGCTCCCCGGTGTTGGCCAGGACGAAGACGACCCCGAAGACGAGCGCGATCGTCGAGCCGACGAAGCGTCCGGTGCGGGGGTCCACGGCCATGCAGTGGATCTTCCAGGCCGGAGCCGCGGCACGCTCGGCCGGGTGCCGAAGCTCCGCGGCCGGCGCGCTCAGCCCGAGGTCAGCGGGGTCGGCGCGGGCGGGGCGGTGGCCGGGTCGCCGTCGGACACCGCGGCGAGCTGATCCGGCAGGGCACCGAGCAGCACCGGGAGGCTCAGCACGGTGACGAAGCCGCCGATCGGATCGAGGGTGGTGCCGCCGTCGTAGGAGACGAACAGGTCCCGCCCCTCGGTGTGCACCGCCCGCGCGGTGTAGGAGGGCTGCCCCAGTACGGACTGCCGGACACCCTCGCCGCCGGCGTCGAGCCAGACGAGCGCGCCGACGTCGAGCACGTCGCTGCGCTCCAGGCTCACGGTCGCCCCGAACTCCTCGCCGGCCAGCTCGTCGACCACGGCCGGGATGGTGAAGCCGAGCTCGCCGAGGACGCGGCTGCGCGGATCCTTGCTGCCGTAGACGTAGTACTGGCTGTTGTAGAAGGTGGCGACCGCGGCGGTGCGGCCGGCGAACTCGGGGTGCGCGGCGCGCGCATCGGTGAACTGCTTCTCGATGCCGGCGACCAGCTCCGCCGCCGCGGCGGGCCGGCCGAGGGCCGCGCCGATGGTGGTCGTCTGCTCGCGCCAGCCCAGCCCGTAGTCCGGGACGTCACCGGGCTGCGCGACGGTCGGGGCGATCTGGCTCAGCCGGTCGTAGTCGGCCTGGGTGAGACCGCTGTACGTGGCGAGGATGAGGTCCGGCCGCAGGGCCGCGACGCGCTCGTAGGCCACCCCGTCGGTGAAGGGCAGCACCTCCGGCACCGGCGCGCCGTTCGCGATCTCGTCGAACCGGGCCTTCGCCCACGGGAACAGGGCGCCCGGGGTGTTGCCGAACCACTCCGTGGTCCCGACGGGCACCACGCCGAGGGCGAGCACGGTGTCCTGGTCCGTGAGCCCGACGGTGACCACCCGCGTGGGCTCCGCCTCGATCGTGGTGTTCCCGAACTTGTGGGCGACGGTCGCCGGGAACGCCCCGGCCTCGGCCGTGGTCGAGGTGCCGGAGTCGGCGGGCGCGGCGGAGCCGCCGCCGCACGCGGCCACGGCGAGCGCCACGACGGCGAGGAGCGGGAGCAGGGCCCGGGGGATCCGGGAGCGCGGGCGGGGCACGGGACCTCCAGCGAGTCGAGTTAGCCTAACCTAACCGACTTCGCCCGGGACCGGGTCGGCGCAGCCCGCCGGTCACACTGAAGCCGCCTCCGCCTGCCGGGCACGGCCCGGCAGGCGGAGGCGGATCAGGAATGGTCGCCGCTCCGCCGGCGCGGACTCAGCGGCGGCGGAAGCGCGTCAGCATGCTGCGGGCGCGCTCACGGTTGCGGGGGTCGGCGGCCATGCGGCGGCCCTGGTCGGTGAGCCGGCGGCCGTTGGGGCTCTGGAGGAATCGCTTGACTCGTTCGACGATCGGCATGCCCCCGGATACCCCGGGCCCCGCCGATCCACGCAGACAGGACGAACCTCACGTGCCGCAGAACGTGCGGAAGGAGCCGAAGCTCGGCGGGGCCGGGAGGGCGTAGGCCTCCAGCCCGGGGCGCTCCTCGAACGGGCGGGCGAGCACCTCGAGCAGCCGGTCCCACGGCCCGCGGTCACCGGCGACGGCGGCGGTGAGCGCCTCGTCGACCAGGTGGTTGCGCGGGACGTAGATCGGGTTGACCCGGTCCATCGCCTCCGCGGTCTCGCTCCCCGGGCGCGCCGGCAGCTGCGCGCGCCACCGCTCCGCCCACGCGTCGACCCCCTCGCCGACGAGCGCCCGCACCGGCTCCGGGTCGCCGGCCGCGGCCCGCGCCAGCGCCCGGAAGAACGACGTGAAGTCGACCTTCCGCTCCTGCAGCAGGGCGAGCAGGTCGTCGACGAGCGCGGAGTCCTCCCCCGCACCGTCGGCCAGCCCGAGCTTCGCGTGCATCCCCGCCCGCCGGTGCCGGTCGTAGCGGTCGCCGAAGGAGAGCAGCACCTCGGTGGCGGCCTTGATCGCGGCGTCGGTGTCCTCGTGCAGCAGCGGGAGCAGCGCCTCGGCGAACCGGGCCAGGTTCCACTGCGCGACCGCGGGCTGGTTGCCATAGGCGTAGCGGCCGCCGTGGTCGATCGAGCTGAACACCGTGGCGGGGTCGTAGACGTCCATGAACGCGCAGGGGCCGTAGTCGATGGTCTCGCCGGAGATCGTCATGTTGTCGGTGTTCATCACGCCGTGCACGAACCCGACGAGCATCCAGCGCGCGAGCAGCTCCGCCTGCGCCTCGACCACGCTCGTGTAGAGCGCGAGGTAGGGGTTGTCCGCCTCGGCCGCGGCGGGGTGGTGGCGGGCGATCGCGTGGTCGGCGAGGCGGCGCAGCAGGTCGGTGTCCCGGGTCGCCGCCGCGAACTGGAAGGTGCCGACCCGGATGTGGCTGGCCGCGACCCTGGTCAGCACCGCGCCGGGCTCCATCCGGTCCCGCACGACCTGCTCCCCGGTCCCGACGACGGCGAGCGCGCGCGTGGTCGGGATGCCCAGCCCGTACATCGCCTCGCCGATCACGTACTCGCGCAGCATCGGCCCGAGCGGCGCCTTGCCGTCGCCCCCGCGCGCGAACGGCGTGCGCCCCGATCCCTTGAGGTGCAGGTCGCGGCGCTGTCCGCGGGTGTCGAGCACCTCGCCGAGCAGCAGCGCGCGCCCGTCGCCGAGGCGCGGCACGTACCCGCCGAACTGGTGGCCGGCGTAGGCCATCGCCACCGACGCGGCGCCGTCGGGCCGCGCGTTCCCGGTCAGGACAGCGACGCCCTCGGGCGTCCGCAGCACCTCGGCGTCGACACCCAGCTCGGCGGCGAGCGCGTCGTTGAGCACGACGAGCGAGGGCTCCGGGGCCGGCGCGGCCTCCCACGGCACGCACAGCTCGCCCAGGTCGCGGACGTAGGAGTTGTCGAACGTGAACAGCGACCCGAGCGCGAGACTCATGGGACCGAGGCTAACCCCGGGTCGCCCGTCACGCCGGTCGCGCCCCGGATGCGGCGCAACGCTGCGCCGCTGCCGCGAGCCCCGGCCGAGGGCGTTCCTCCGGCGTCGCCCGGTGCAGCTCCGGCATGTTCGCTGAGGCAACCCTTCATTACAGCCCGTGCCCGGCTGTAACGTCTCCGCCGACACGGCCGAGTCCACGGCTGCGCCGGGGGGCGCGGCAGGAGGCGACGGGGTGCAGAGCGACGGGCGCGGAGCGGCCGAGCTGCGGTTCCGCGATCTGGGGCCGCTCGAGGTGGACCGCGGGGGTGAACCGGTGCCGCTGGGCGGCGCCCGGCTGACGGCCGCGCTGTCGTTGCTGCTGGTCCACGCGGGCCGGCACGTGAGCGCCGACGCCCTGACGGAGGCCATGTGGGGCGCCGAGTCCCGCCCCCGGTCGCCGTCGACCCTCGACTCACACGTGTGGCGCCTGCGCAAGGCCCTCGAACCGCAACGGGACCGGGGCGCGCCCTCGCAGGTGCTGCGCCACGAGGCGGCCGGCTACCGGCTGCTGGCCGAGCCGGCGACGGTCGACTCGCTGCGCTTCGAGCAGCTCACCTCCGACGCCGCGGACCTCCTCGCGGGCGGGCGCCCCGACGAGGCCCGCGACCGCGCCGAGCAGGCGATGGCGCTGTGGCGCGGGCGCCCGTACCCGACCGTGGCCGACGCGTCGTGGGCCGCCGCCGCGGTGGCCCGCCTGGAGGAGCTGCGCGGGCAGCTCCGGGAGCTGCTCGCCGAGGCGCTGCTCGGGACTGGCTCGCCGCAGCGCGCGCTGCTCGAGCTCGAACCGGCCGTCGCGGAGACCCCGCTGCGCGAGCGCCTGTGGACCTTGCGCATGCTCGCCCAGCACCGGCTCGGCCGCGCCGACGAGGCACTGCGCACCTACCGGCAGGTCCGCGGGTTGTTCCTCGAGGAGCTGGGCCTGGAGCCCGGCGCCGAGCTGCGCGAGCTGCACCGGCGGATCCTGGCCGAGGACCCGACGCTGGCCGGACCACCCGCCCCGGCGCCGGCCCCGGTACCTGCACAGGAGCCGGAGCCGGAGCCCGCGCCGCCGGCCCACGAGATCCACCTCCCCCACCGCCCCTCCACGCTGGTCGGCCGCGCGGACGAGCTGGCCGCCCTCAGCGGGCTCGTCACCGAGGTCCCGGTGCTGTCCCTGGTGGGAGCGGCGGGATGCGGGAAGACCCGCCTCGCGATCGAGATCGCGCGCGACACCGCGCCGCGGTTCCCGGGCGGGGTGTGGTTCGTCGACCTCACCGCCGCCGCGGACGCCGACGACGTCCTGTCCACGATCTCCTCGGCGCTGGGGTACGCCCCGGAGGAGACCGAGCGCCCGCGCGAGGCCCTCGCAGGCTCCCTGCGCGCCCGGCGGATGCTGCTGCTCCTCGACAACTGCGAGCACGTCCTCGACCCGGTCGCCGACCTCGTCGACGAGTGGTTCCTCGCCCCGGCCGAGCTCACCGTGCTCGCCACCAGCCGCGAACCGCTCGAGGTCGACGGCGAGCAGGTCCATCTGCTCGGTCCGCTCGCCCTGCCCCGCGACGACCGGGAGGTCACCGACTCCCCCGCCGTCGCGCTGCTGCTCGACCGGCTGACGGCGGCGGGCGCGGACCCCGACGACCTGGGGCTGCTCACGCACGCGGTGCGGATCGCCGCCGCCGTCGACGGGGTGCCGCTGGCCCTGGAGCTGGCGGCGGCGCGGGCCCGGGCGTTCAGCCTGGAGGAGATCGCCCACCAGGTCACGGCGGACCCGAGCTCGCTGGCCCGCGTCGGGCGCGGCAGCGACCACCACCGCACGGTGCGGTCGGCGATCGAGCAGAGCTACGCCCTCCTGCCGCCGGACGAGGCCGCGGTGCACCGGGGCGTCGCGGTGCTGCCGGGGCCGTTCACGGTCGCCGCCGCGCGAGCGGTGACCGGAGGCGAGGACGGCGCCGACAGCGCCCACATCACCGACACCGCGGACACCGTCGCCCGGCTGGTGCACCGCTCCCTGCTCGTGCCGCTGGGGCCGGCCCGCCCCGGCGGCCCGTCGCGGTTCACGCAGCTGGCCACGATCCGCGGGCACGCCGGGCACGCCGCCCGGGCGGCCGGCGAGCTCGCCGACCTGCGGGAACGCCGCGACCGCTGGACCGCGGACCTCGTCGGGTCCAAGCCGCCGCTCGGGCACGCCGAGGAGGCGACCTGGTTCGACGCACTCGACGACGACCTGCCCGCCCTCCGCGCGACGCTGCAGCACCGGCTTGTCGACGCCCCCTCCGCCGAGGGCGTCGCCATGACCGCCCGGCTCGGTACCTACTGGTACTTCCGCAGCAAGGCGATCGAGGGCCGGGCCTGGGCGGAGCGCGCCCTCGCCCACGAGGAGGGGGCCGACCGGCTCTCCGCCGCGCTGGTGCGGCTCACCCTCGCCCACCACCTCGCCTCGGGCGGGCGGACCGATCTCGCCGACCCCCATGTCGAGCGGGCGGCCGACTTCCTCGACGGCGGAGCCGACGGGACCGGGTCGCCGATCGTCGCCGAGGTGTACACCCTGCTCGCCCACTCGCTGTTCGTGGCCGGCGCGCTCGACCGCGGACGGCAGGCGTCGCGCCGGGTCGCCGCGGCCGCGGCGGACGGCGATCCGGAGCTGCGGCTGCTGGCCGATCTCTGCGTGGTCATGGACCGGAGCTCGGCCGGGACGGTCGACGGCGACGCGTTGACCGAGCTGCACGACCGGGCGCGGGAGGCGGGGAACCGGCACGTCGCGCTGATCGTGTCCGGGGTCGCGGTGCTCGCCGCCATCCGCGACGGCGACCTGGCGGCGGGCCTGGCCTGGTCCGACCGCATGATCACACACCGGCTGGTGCTGGGTGTGTCCGACGGTCCGGTCGCTCTGGAGCTGCGGGCCACCCTGGCGGCCCTGGCCGGCGAGCCGCTCACCGCCGTACGGCTCTACGCGGCGGCCCGCACGCAGGCTCTGCGCAACGGCCTGCGCTGGCCCGTGGTCCCGAGCACGCCCGACCTGCTCGACCGCGCGACGGGTGCCTTGACCGACGCCGAGGTGCTCCGGGCGCAGGCCGAGGGTGAGCGGCTCACACTCGCCGACGTCGTCACCGACCTCGGGGTCGCGGAGTCCGCCGCGGCCTCATGAGCTCCACGACTGCCCATCAGCACCGCACGTCGCTCTGCGGCCAGGACGCCACCCGCCTCCGCTCGACCGCCCCGCGCGACGACGCCCGCCTGCCCTGAGCACGGGACCGGTCACCTGGCACAGGCGAGGTGCCGCCCGCGCCGCGGCCCGCAGGCTGACGACCATGACGAGGACCGGAGGGGCCGGCGGCGTCGCGCTGGCGACCGCGAAGGCGGCCGTGCTGCCGCTGGCACTGGCGCAGTTCGTCGCGAGCTACGCCGCGTCGAACATGAACGTCGCGATCACCTCGATCGCCGACGACCTCGGCACCTCCGTCACCGGGATCCAGACCACGATCACGCTGTTCACGCTGACCATGGCGGCGTTGATGATCCCGGGCAGCAAGCTCACCGACATCTGGGGCCGCAAGTTCTGCTTCCTGCTGGGGCTGCTCGTGTACGGCGCCGGCGCCCTGCTCGCCGCGTTCGCGCAGGGGCTGCCGCTGCTCATGATCGGGTACTCGCTGCTCGAGGGCGTCGGGTCGGCGCTGCTGATCCCGCCGATCTACATCCTCATCACGGTGCTGTTCGACGACACGACCACCCGCGCCCGCTACTTCGGCGTGGTCAGCGGGGCGGCGGGCATCGGCGCCGCGGCCGGGCCGCTCATCGGCGGCCTGATCACCAGCTACATCAGCTGGCGGGCGTCGTTCCTCCTGCAGGTCGTGATCGTGGCGGCGATCGCCTGGCTCGGGCGCGGCATCGCCGACCCGCCGCTGCCGGCGCGTCGCCCGGCCTTCGACTGGGTGGGGGCGGTGCTCTCGGCGCTGGGCCTGTTCCTCGTGGTGTTCGGCGTCCTGCAGAGCGGGGCGTACGGATGGGGCCGGGCGACGAAGGACTACGCCATCGGCGGCACCGTGGTCGTCCAGCAGGGCGGGGTGTCCCCGGTGTGGATCTACGTCGGGCTCGGTGTGGTGGTCCTGGCCCTGTTCGCCGTGGTCGCGTGGACCCGCGAGAAGAACGGCCGCACGCCGCTGGTCTCGGTCCGGCTCTTCGCCAACCTGACCTCGAACCTGGGCCTGCTGACCCAGAACCTGCAGTGGCTGGTCCTGCAGGGCGCGTTCTTCGTGATCTCGGTGTTCCTGCAGCAGGTCCGCGGGTTCTCGGCGATCCAGACGGGCCTGCTGCTGATGCCCGCGACGATCGGCCTGCTGCTGTCGTCGGCGGCCGCACCGCGGATGGCCCGCCGACACAGCCAGCGCCGGCTGATCCGCTTCGGGTTCTTCGTCACCACCCTGGGCCTGGTCCTGCTGCTCGCGCTCGGCGGCACCCGGCCGAGCGTCTGGAGCTTCGTCCCCGGCCTGTTCCTCATGGGCCTCGGCGTGGGGATCATGCTCACGGCCTCGGTCAACCTCGTGCAGTCGGCCTGGCCGGAGGAGGTCCAGGGCGACATCTCCGGCGTCTCGCGCAGCGTCTCGAACCTGGGCTCCTCGCTGGGTGTGGCGATCGCCGGCTCACTCGTCGCCGGCGCGATCCCGGGCGGTGGGCAGTACTTCTCGGCGCTGGTCATCGTGGGCGCCTTCGCGGTGCTCGGGTGGATCGCCGCGCTGCTGATCCCCCGCAAGCCGGCCCGGCGGTCGGTGTCGGCAGGCTGACCCGAACCGTCGACGTTCGCCCCGACCCGTACGCCCACGGCGCCCCCCATGACCGGTGCCTCGGCGGCGGCGAGCGGCCGCGACGCGAAGGACCTCGCGGCAGGGACGTCTGTCGGCGCGAACCGGCAACGACGAACAGCCTCTGACCTGCGACGAGAGGTCAAACTTCGAACATGCGTTCGAGTATGATCGAGGCATGAACGCAGGGCCCGTCGGTGCCGCGCGCGACCGCCTTCACCAGGCGATCGCGCAGCTGACCGACGCCGCCGGACCCGCTGCCGGGGCCGATGAGGTCATCGACGCGCTGCGGGTGTGCGAGGAGGCCCGGCGCGCTCTCGACCGGGCCATGGTCGAGGCGACCGCCGACCTGCAGCGGCGGGGCGTATTCAGTGAGCGCGGCTACCGCTCGCCCACCGGCGCGCTGGCCGACCTCCTTGGCTGGGAGCGGTTCGAAGCCCGCCGCCGCGTGCTCGCCGCCGACAATGTGTGCGACCAGATCGGGCTCGACGGCGCCGCCCTACCCGCCCGACTGCCCGCCACCGCGACCGTGTTCGCCTCCGGCGAGGCCGGCCTCCGCCACGTCGAGGTCATCGCCCGCTTGCTGGACAGCGGGCCCGCCCGTCGGCTCGCGCCGGAGACCTGGGCCGGCGCGGAAGTGCAGCTCGCGGCGAAGGCCGGGATCTACACGCCCTCCGAGCTGCACACCTGGGGCACCCAACTGCTCGAGATCCTGGACCAGGACGGCGCCGAGCCCGACGACACCCCGCCCGCACAGATCAACGAACTGCGCCTGTCGCGCTTCCGCATCCGCCCCGGCGGCACACTGACCGGGCGCTTCGACGACGCCGCCCTGTTCGACGCCATCGCGGCCGCCGTGGATGCCGGCGCCGCCCCCCGGGACGCCGACGACCAGCGCTCTTCGGCCGAACGCCAGGCCGAGGCGCTCGCCGAAGTGTGTGCCCAGGTACTCTCCCGCGGTCGGCTGCCCGAGACCGGCGGCCGCCGCCCGCAGCTCACCGTCACCGTCCGGCTCGAGGACCTCGAACGCCGCGCCACCGGCGCCTCACTGGAGTTCGGCGGACAGCTGACCGCCCAGACCCTGCGGCAGTTGGCCTGCGACGCCGCGGTCATCCCCGTCGTCCTCGATGGCACCGGGGTCCCGCTCGACATCGGGCGGATCTCCCGCACCGTCCCCGACGGGCTGCGCCGCGCGGTCACCGTCCGCGACCGCGGCTGCGCGTTCCCCGGCTGCGACCGCCCACCCTCCTGGTGCGAAGTCCACCACGTGCGCGAATGGCAACACGGCGGCACCACCGCCCTGCACAACCTCGTCATGCTCTGCTCGGTCCACCACCGGCTGATCCACCACTCCCACTGGGAAGTCCGCATGATCGACGGGCTCCCCGAGTTCCTGCCACCCAGCTGGATCGACCGCACCCGCACACCTCGCCGCCGACCACCACCCCTCCTCCACCCTGTGGGCCGACTGCTCACTCGACCCAGCGCTCAGCGGGGCAGGGCCGCTCCCACCTGCTCGGCCACCATGTAGGCGGCGTACCAGTCCGGCCAGTTCTCGTCGGGCCGCCCGGTCCGCTTCTCGTGCTCGCCGTGCGCGGCCTCGGCCCGGCGCAGCGCGCCCGCCAGGTCCGCGGTCGAGGTGAAGGTCGTCTCGGCGATGTCGACCCGGCCCGGGAGCCGTGTCGTGATCTCCTGGAGCAGCCAGCCGTTGCCGTCGGGGTCGCGGAAGGTGGCGAAGGAGCGGTAGCTGGTGTGCCCGGGGCCGGGCTCGCCGACCCGCAGGCCGGTGCCGTCGGGCCGGAACTGCGCGCCGGGCGTCCCGGGGTGGAACACCTCGGAGACCTCGACGCCGCGGGCGACCAGGTCCGCGCGCACCGCCTCGATGTCCGGGACGACGAGGTAGAGGCCCTGGGCCGAGCCCGGCGGGGCCGGCGTCATGTCGATGCCGAACTGGATCGAGCAGGCCGAGCCGGGCGGGGTGAACTGGACGCCCCGGAAGCCGTTGTCGAAGGTGAGGTCGGCGTCGAGCCGCCACCCGAGCCGCGCGTAGAACTCCTTGGCGCGGTCGACGTCCGCGACGGGGATGACGATCACCTCGAGCTTGAGGTCGACGGTCGCGGCACCCGCCGGGCCGCGCGCCTCGTCGCTCCGGACGTCCGTCGTGCTCATCGCTGCCTCCTCGGGCCGGGCGGCGGGCCACGGGGCGCTCCGCCGCCGCGGGTGCAGATGTTCCGTCACCGTCGGGGCCAGGGGCCCGGCGAGGTAGGGCCGTCCGGCTCCCGGAGGCCGGGCCCCTCGCTCCTGGAACGCCGCCCGGCCGGGTGACGATCTGTCTCCCGACGGGTGCACGCGCGGTCGTCCGTCGAGGGTGAGCCCGGCGGCGGGCGCCGCGTGCAGGATCGGGGTGCGGCGACGGGAGGAACCATGCGGACCCTGCTCAACATCATCTGGCTCCTGCTGTGCGGGATCTGGCTCGCGATCGGCTACGTGATCGCCGGGATCGTCTGCTGCATCCTGATCGTGACGATCCCGTTCGGCCTGGCGTCGTTCCGGATCGCCGACTTCTCGCTGTGGCCCTTCGGCCGCGAGCTGGTCCGCCGGGCCGACGCGGGCGCGCCCTCGGTCATCGGCAACGTCATCTGGATCGTCTTCGCCGGCTGGTGGCTGGCCCTCGCGCACCTCGTCACCGCGGTCGCGCTGGCCATCACGATCATCGGGATCCCGCTGGCCCTGGCGAACCTCAAGCTCATCCCGGTGTCGCTGGTCCCGCTGGGCCGGGTGATCGTCGACAGCCGGTCCGTGGCCGCCTCGTCCTGACGGTCGTCAGCGCGGCGGGGCCGCGGCGTCGCCGAGCGCGGGCCCGAGGTCGCCGCCGATGTGCGCGACCCGCGGCGCGAGCGACCGCTGGAGCGCGCCGGCCTTGCCCGCGTCGGTCTGGGCGGCGGCGATCGCCTGCGTCACCCGGGAGGCGCCGATGATCTTCGCGCCCTGGTTGACGCCCTCGGCCACGGCGCTCGCCCCGAGGATGATGCCCATCCACATGATCAGCTGGCTCCGGAGGTCGCTGCCGCCGAGGAAGCCCGACGGCGCCGTCGCCAGCCCGATGATGAGGATGACGATCGGCAGCGACGCGGCCACCCGCAGCGTGTCGAAGACGACGATGCCCACGATGAACGACGCGAGGGCGATCCCGCCGATGGCCAGGGTGAACTTCAGCTCGGGCGAGTAGGGCACCACGGCGAAGAACGCCGAGGCCAGCAGCCAGTCGAGCAGCAGGACGTAGGCGACGACGCACACCGCGGTCACGCGGCCCACCCGCCGCCGGCCGACCGCGAGCAGGGACAGCGACAGGCCGAAGACCGCGATCCCGGCGAACAGCCATCCGAAGTGCGGTGACATCGCCCCGACCGGGGCCTCGGGCAGGCTGTAGACGGTCACCCAGTACGTGAGGGCGACGAACACGGCGAGGGCCGTCCGCCCGCTCGGGAACGTGACGCCGGCGCCGGGGCGCTTGTCGTCCCCACCGCCCTGCCCGCCCGCGCCGTCGTCCGGAGCCGCGTCGGGAACCACGACCGGCGCAGGGTCAGCCGCTCCCGGGGCTGCTGTGGGCCGGTCGACCTGCGGCGCTGCTCCCGTCATCGCTCCCCCTGAGCATGGGACGGCAGGACTGCTGACACGCTCGCGGAGTGCAGCGGAGGTGTTACCCGGAGCGCATCCGCTCGGTACGGTCGGGCGATGGCTGACCTGGGCTCGACGGCGAAGGCCGGGGCGGGCGCGCGGGAGGTCGCCGCGCGGATGGCCGAGGCCGCGGCCGCGTGGCTGGACCTCCTCGATCCCGCGCAGCGGGCCACCGCGACCGGTGCCGCCCCCACCGCGCAGGAGGAGACCGACGCCGAGCGGAGGCGCTGGTTCTACACCCCCACCGACCACGGCGGCCTGACGATGCACGAGCAGCGGCCCGCGCAGCAGCGGGCCGCGATGAAGCTCGTCGCGTCCGGCCTGTCCACCCCGGCCTACGTCACCGTCGCGACGGTGATGGGCCTGGAGAACGTGCTCGACCACACCGAGGGGTTCGTCGCGCGGTTCGACCGCGAGCGCGGCCGCGACCCGGGGATGTACTACCTGCGCGTGTTCGGCGACCCGGCCGGCCCGGGACCGTGGGGGTGGCGCTTCGGCGGCCACCACGTCTCGCTGAACAACCTGGTCGTCGGCGGCGCGCTCGTCGCCTGCACGCCGTGCTTCCTCGGCGCCGACCCGGCCCGTTCCGCCCTGCTCGGCGGCGCCGAGCAGCGCCCGCTCGCCCGCGTGGAGGACCTGGCGCGGGAGCTGGTCCGGTCCTTGCGCCCCGAGCTCGCGGCCCGGGCGACCCTGCTACCGCGGGCGCCGTCGGACATCGTGGCGGGCAACCGCACGCGGGTCGTCGAGGGCGACCGGGTGATTCCGCTCGCCGGCATCTGGCGCGGCCGCTTCGCCGACGCCGGGGAGCAGCAGCGCCTGCAGGCGATGAGCGACGCCATCGACGAGGCGAGCGGGCTCGACGGCGCCGACCACGAGGCCGTCGCGATCACCACCGCGCCGAAGGGCGTCCCCGGGGCCGAGCTCGACGCCGGGCAGCGCGAACTGCTCCGCGCCCTGCTCGGGACCTACCTCGACCGGGTCCCCGCCGAGGTCACGCCGCTCGCGCGGTACGACGACGACCGGGCCCTCGACGAGGTGCACGTCGCCTGGGCGGGGCCCACCGCGCCCGGCGAGCCGCACTACTACCGGCTGCAGGGGCCACGCCTGCTGGTCGAGTGGGACAACACCCAGCGCGGGGCCAACCACGCCCACTCGGTGTGGCGCGACCCGACCACCGACTTCGGCATCGACGTCCTCGCCGCGCACCGGGCCCGGCACCACTCCTGAGCCGCTAGCGGGCGGAGCCGGACGTGACGATCACGGTCGAGCCGCTCACCGTCACCCCGACCTCGGACGACGCGCTCGCCGAGGCCCAGGGGGTGCCGAAGGCGTCGACGTCGAACTCGACGTCGACGTGCCGGGCGCCGCCGTCCACCGGGACCTCCAGGCACAGGTCCGCCTTGTTCTCCCGGCCGAAGTGGTGGCCGACGTCGAACTCCCACGCCTGGTCCGGGTGCAGGACCGCGCCGACGGCCGGTCGGCTCTCCCATTCGCCCGATTCGTACGCCACGATCGCGAGGTCGCGGTCGGCGACGAGGTTGAGGATCCGGAAGCGGCGCGGGTAGCAGGTGTCGTCGAGGGAGTTCTCGGGCGGGGCCAGGGTGGGGGTGGTCATGGCGGGTGTCCTTCGCTGCGCTGGGGCCGGGCGACCGGGCGGTCGGCGACCCCTCGACGGTCCCGCCGACGCCGGCCCCGCCCCATCCGCCGGCCGCCCGATCGGGCGCACGAGCTGCCCGTCGGTCGATCGGTGGACACGGGCCTAACGCCGCGGGCCCCGGACGCGAGCGGACGGGCGAGCACCCCGGCCCGGAGCGGAGGCAGGAATGACGAGCGAGCACGACATCCCCCGCACGCTGTCCCGCATCGCGTCCGACTCCCCGTCCGCGGTCCTCGAGGGAGCGCGGCGCCGGGCCGACGAGCTCGCCCACCTCGGCGCCTTCCTCGCCCTGGCCGACGGGGAGGGGGCCGGCGGCGCCGGGCCGCTGGCCGGCGTACCGGTCGCCGTGAAGGACAACATCGACACCGCGGACCTGCCCACCACCGCTGCCACCGCGGCCCTCGCGGACTCCCGGCCCGGCCGGGACCACGTCGTCGTCGCCCGGCTGCGCGCGGCCGGCGCGGTCGTCGTGGGCAAGACGAACCTGCACGAGCTCGCCTTCGGCATCACCTGCAACAACGCGCACTCCGGCCCGGTGCGCAACCCGTACGACCCCGGCCGGATCGCCGGCGGCTCCTCGGGCGGGTCGGCGGTGGCCGTCGCGACGGGGATCGTGCCGGTCGCGCTGGGCAGCGACACCGGCGGGTCGATGCGCGTGCCCGCCGCGCACTGCGGCGTCGTCGGCTTCCGGCCCACGGTCGGCCGCTGGGGCTCCGGGCAGGTGGTGCCGCTGTCCTCGACCCGCGACACCGTCGGGGTGTTCGCCGGCACCGTCGCCGACGTCGCGCTCGTCGACCGGGTGGTCACCGGCGCCGCTTCGGAGGACGTCGAGCCGGACCGGCGGCTCCGGTTGGGCATCCCCCGGACGGGCTTCTGGGACGACCTCGATCCCGACGTCGCCCGGTGCGGTGCGGAGGTCCTCGACCGGCTCGCCGACGCCGGCGTCGAGCTCGTCGAGGTCGACTTCGCCGCCGCCCACGAGCTCGACGCGCGCTGCGGGTTCCCGATCGTGCTGTACGAGGTGGTCCGGGACCTGCCCCACTACCTGGCGACGCTGCCCGGGCGGGAGCGCGACCTGAGCCTGGACGACGTCGTCGGGCAGGTCGCCTCACCCGACGTGCGGGCGATCCTGGAGGGCGCGATGGCCGACCCGGTCCCGGACGGCGCCTACCGCGACGCCCTCGCCGTGCGCGAGGACCTGCGCGAGGCCTACGCGCAGGCGCTGCGCGGAGCGGACGGGGAGCGGCTCGACGCCCTCGTCTACCCGACGGTGCCGCTGCCGCCCGCGCCGCTCGGTCACGACGCGACCACGCCGCACAACGGCCGGGACGTCCCGACCTTCCTCACCAAC
This sequence comes from Pseudonocardia halophobica, assembly GCF_027922425.1. Classification (GTDB taxonomy): domain Bacteria; phylum Actinomycetota; class Actinomycetes; order Mycobacteriales; family Pseudonocardiaceae; genus Pseudonocardia; species Pseudonocardia halophobica. The sequence continues at coordinate 24,211 of NZ_BSFQ01000059.1, forward strand.
GTCCGCAACACCGCACCCGGCTCCGCGGCGGGCATGCCGGCGATCTCGCTGCCGGCCGGACGGTCGACGAGCGGCCTGCCGATCGGGATCTCCCTCGAGGCCCTCGCCGGCGAGGACGCGGCGCTCCTCGCCGCAGCGCAGCGGGTCGAGGACGCGCTGGGAGTCGGGGAGGCACTGGGGGTCGAGGCGGCACTGCGCGGGGCCGAGCGGGCCCGGCCCGCGGGCTGATGCGCCCGCCGGCCCGGCCCGGGCACCTCGGGCGCTTCGGACGCCTCGGGCGCCTCGGACGCCTCAGTCCCGCAGCCCCCGCATCCTGTGCCGCAGCGCGAGGGCCGCGCGGTCGCGCAGCTCGTCGGCCGCCTTGATCCCGGTCTGGACGAACGGGACGAGGTCCCGGATCAGGTCCAGGACCGCGGTCGTGACGTCCTCCGGCCGCGGTGACCGCGAGAGCCACGTACCCGGTACCACCGCCACACCGTCCACCCCCTGGATCCGGTCCTCCCCTTGCAGTCAAACCGAGGAGCGGCCGACACGCCAGGGCCCGGCGGCGTCTCGTCCGGTGTCCGGCGTCAGTCGGGTCGGCGCCGTCGCACGCCGGACGCACGAAAAGGTCCACCGAGGGCGGATGACCTGCCACACTGGACGTTCGACGAGAGCCGCGGAGGCCGCCCGGTGAACACCACGCGCGCCCACGGCACCGCCCTGCAGCGGCTCGCCGTCGCCCTGCTCGGCGCCGTCACGCCCGAGGCGATCGGGCAGGTCGCGGTCACCGTCTCGGTCCAGCTGCTGGGCGCCGACGCCGGCGTCCTCTACGACCGCACCGACGCCCGCACGCTGACCTCGCTGTTCAGCATGGGCTGGCCCGCCGAGCTCGAGGCGCCGTACCGGCGGCTGGAGCTGCACCGGGGACGCCCGCTGTCCGACGCCGTGCTCGACCGCACCCCGGTGTGGCTCGAGGGCGCCGAGCAGTGGCGGGCGCGCTACCCGGAGATGGCACCGATCGGCACCGCGGGCAACCGGGAGGCCTCCGCGTGCCTGCCGCTGCGGGTCGAGGACCGCGACCTCGGCGCGATCGTGTTCAGCTTCGACACCCCGCACGCCTTCCTGCCCGACGAACGGGCCTACCTCGAGGCGGTCGCCGCCCTGTGCGCGCAGGCCCTCGACCGCGCCCGGCTGCTCGTGGTCGAGCAGCGCGCCCGGGCCGACGCCGAGCGGGAGCGCGACCGCATGGAGGTCCTCGCGCACACGGCGGGCCTGATGGAGGAGCCGTTGTCGGTCGAGGAGCGCCTCCAGCGGCTGGCCGACCTGATGGTCCCCGACCTGGCCGACTGGTGCGCCGTGCACCTCGTGCGCGGGAACGAGGTGGAGCAGGTCGCCGTCGCGCACGACGACCCCGCCCGGCTCGACTTCGTGCTGCGGCTGCAGGAGCGCTACCCGCCGGACCCGTCCGCGCGGAGCGGCGCGTTCGAGGTGAGCCGCAGCGGCACGCCCGCCTTCCTCCCCGAGATCCCCGACGAGCTCCTCGTCGCCGGGGCCGTCGACGAGGAGCACCTGGAGCTGATCCGGTCGATCGGCATGCGCTCGGCGGTGGTGGTGCCGCTGCTGGTGCGCGGGCACAGCCTCGGGGCGCTGACCCTCGTGCACGCCGAGTCCGGGCGGCGGTTCGACGAGCTCGATCTCGCCTTCGTCCAGCGCGTCGCGGCCACCGCGGCCGTCGCGCTCGACAACGCGCGGCTCTACCAGCAGCAACGGCGGATCGCGCACACCCTGCAGGCGGCGCTGCTGCCGACGGTCCTGCCCGACGCGCCGGGGCTGCGGCTGGCCGCCCGCTACCGGCCGCAGACCGACGAGCGCACGGACGTCCAGGTCGGCGGCGACGTCTACGACGTGGTGGCCACCCCGGAGCCGGGCCGGTGGGCCGCGGTGGTGGCGGACGTCTGCGGCAAGGGCCCCGACGCCGCCGCGCTCACCGCCCTGATCCGGCACACCCTGCGGGCCGAGGTCGCGCACGGCCTCGGCCCGGTCGACGCGCTCCGGCGGCTCAACGCCGCGATGCTGCGCGAGGCCCGCGCCGACGGCCGGTTCGCCACCGTCGCGCACGCCCGGATCGCCGTCGAGCCCGCGGGCGGGGCCACGGTGACGCTGGTCGGGGCCGGTCACCCGCCGGCGCTGGTGCGCCGCGCGGACGCCGTCGAGCTCGTCCCGCTGTCCGGGACGCTGCTCGGCGTCTTCCCCGATCCGGTGCTGCGCGAGACCACGCTGCGGCTGGACCCGGGGGACATACTGGTGCTGTACACCGACGGTGTGACGGAGGCCCGAGGGGTGGACGGCTTCTACGGCGTGGAACGCCTGACCGCGGTCGCCGGCGCGCCCGGCCCGTGGGACGCCGCCGCGCTCGCCGACGCGCTGCTCACGGACGTCGTGACCTTCCAGCAGGGCGTGCTGCGGGACGACGTGGCGCTGCTCGTCGTCGAGGTGGCCCCGTGAACCCCGTCCCGGACGAGCGGGAGCCGGGGGTCCCCGCCGTCGCCGAGGTGGTCCTCCACGGCGAGCTCGACATCGCCACCCTCGACCACGCGATGCACCGGGTCGAGGAGGCCGAGCGGGACCGGCCCCGGCTGCTGGTCGTGGACCTCTCGCAGCTGGAGTTCGTCGACTCGTCGGGCGTGCGGCTGGTGCTGCTCGCCCGGGAGCGCGCCCGCGCCGAGGGGCGGCGGGTCGCGGTGCGGCTGGGCACCGGTCCCGCGCTGCGCGTGTTCCAGGCCCTCGGCCTGGTGGAGAAGCTCGACGTGCTCCCGCCGCCTCCCGTCGGCGAGACCGCGCCCGGCGCACGGACCTGACCGCCACGGCCCGGCGCAGGGCGCCGGACCACCACCCCGGGGAGCACCGATGACGTCGCCACCGGCGGGCAACACGCGGTCGCTGGAGGCGGACATCGTCCGGGACCTCCGGACGACGACCTCCTACCGCTCCTACCTGTGCCTCGACCGGCTGCTCGACGCGCAGCACCCGTTGAGCGACCCGCCGCACCACGACGAGATGTTGTTCATCATCCAGCACCAGACCTCGGAGCTGTGGCTCAAACTCGTCCTGCACGAGCTGCGCGCCGCGATGCGCAACATCGCGGCGGACGACCTGGCCCTCGCCCTCAAGCAGCTCGCCCGGATCAAGCACGTGCAGCGCACGCTCACCGACCAGTGGTCCGTGCTGGCCACCCTGACCCCCGCCGAGTACGCCGAGTTCCGGCCGGTGCTCGGCCCGTCGTCGGGCTTCCAGTCCCACCAGTACCGCGCGGTGGAGTTCGCGCTCGGCAACAAGAACGTCGAGATCATCGAGGTGTTCGCGCACGACCCGGACGCCCGCGCGCTGCTGCAGGAGCTGCTCGAGGCGCCCAGCCTCTACGACGAGTTCCTCCGCTACCTCGCCCGGCGGGGGCACGCGGTCCCCGTGCACCTGCTCGAGCGCGACGTCCGCCGCGCGCACACCTTCGACGAAGGCCTGGTCGAGGTGTTCCGGCAGGTCTACGAGGCGCCGCACGACCACTGGGCCGAGTACGAGACGTGCGAGGAGCTGGTCGACATCGAGGAGAACTTCCAGCTCTGGCGCTTCCGCCACCTCAAGACCGTCGAGCGGACGATCGGGTTCAAGCGGGGCACGGGCGGGTCGAGCGGGGTCGCGTTCCTGCGGGAGGCCCTGTCGCTGACCTTCTTCCCGGAGCTCTACGCCGTCCGCACCGAGATCGGCCGGTGAGGCGCGTGGCCCCGGTGACGGACGTCCACACCCACTACGTCCCGCGGGGCTGGCCCGACCTGCCCGGCACCGGCCCACGGCCGTCGCTGCGGGTCGACGGCCCCGCCACCGCGACGATCCTGCTCGGCGAGCGCCCGTTCCGCGCGATCACGGACTCGGCCTGGAACGCCGACGTGCGGCTGGCCCACATGGACGCCCACGGCGTGGACCGGCAGGTCCTCTCCCCCACGCCGGTGTTCTTCTCCTACGACCAGGAGGCCGGCGCCGCGGCCGGCACCGCCGCGGTGTTCAACGACCTCGCGCTGGAGATCGCCGCCGGCGCACCGGGCCGGCTGATGCCCTTCTGCCAGGTCCCGCTGCAGGACACGGACGCGGCGTGCCGCGAGCTGGACCGGGCCGTGGCGGCCGGGCACGTGGGCGTCGAGATCGGCAACCACGTCGGCGACCGCGACCTCGACGACGCCGGCGTCGTGACGTTCCTGCAGCACGCCGCCGCCCTCGGCGTCCCGGTGTTCGTGCACCCCTGGGACATGCCGGAGTCGCCGCGGACCGCCCGGTGGATGGCGCAGTGGCTGGTCGGGATGCCCGCCGAGACCCACCTGTCGCTGCTGGCGCTGGTGCTGGGCGGGGTGTTCGACCGGATCGGCCCGGAGCTGCGGATCTGCTTCGCCCACGGCGGCGGCTCGTTCCCCTTCTGGATCGGCCGGACGGACAACGCCTGGCGGGAGCGGCACGACGTCGTCGGCACCTCGACGCTGCCGCCCTCGGGCTACCTCGACCGGTTCCTCGTCGACTCGGTGGTGTTCGACGAGCGGGCGCTGCGGCTGCTGGTCGACACCCTCGGCGCCGAGCGGGTCCTGCTCGGCACCGACTACCCGTACCCGCTCGGCGAGCAGGCGCCCGGGTCGCTGATCCGCGGCGCCTCCTTCCTCACCGCGGACCAGCGGGACCTCCTGCTGGGCGGCAACGCCGAGGAGTTCCTCGGCCGGCCGGCACGCGAGGGGGCGGGATGAGCACCGTCGTGCGCCCGGTGGACGAGGCGCACGCGCACCACCTCGACGCCGTCGACCCGCTGCCCCCGCGGCGGGCCGACTTCCACGTGCCGCCGGCCACCGGCGGCGCCTTCACCGAGACCGCCTACCTGGCCGGCAACTCGCTCGGGCTCCAGCCGCGCGGCACCCGGGCGGCGGTCGAGCAGGAGCTGGCCGACTGGGCGCGGCTCGGGGTCGAGGGCCACCTCGAGGCCGGGCGGCCGTGGAAGCCGTACCACGAGTTCCTGCGCGACCCCGCCGCCCGGCTCGTCGGCGCCCTGCCCGCCGAGACCGTCGTGATGAACTCGCTGACCGTCGACCTGCACCTGATGATGATCAGCTTCTACCGGCCGACCCCGGAGCGGTACGCGATCGTCGTCGAGGACACCACGTTCCCCTCGGACTCCTACGCCGTGCAGAGCCAGGCCCGGCTGCACGGGCTCGACCCCGGCCGGGCGGTCGTCCGGCTCCGCCCGCGGCCGGGCGAGGACTGCCTGCGCACCGGGGACGTGCTGGCGTTCCTGCGCCGCGAGGGCCACCGGGTCGCGCTGGTGCTGCTCGGCGGCGTCAACTACCTGACCGGCGAGCTGATGGACATCCCCGCGATCACCGCCGCCGGCCGGGCGGCGGGCGCCGTCGTGGGCTGGGACCTGGCGCACGCGGTCGGCAACGTCCCGCTGCGGCTGCACGACTGGGGCGTCGACTGGGCCGCGTGGTGCCACTACAAGTACGTCAACGCCGGGCCGGGCGCGGTCGCCGGGTGCTTCGTGCACGAGCGGCACCTCACGGACCGGAGCCTGCCGAAGCTGCAGGGCTGGTGGAGCACCGATCCCGCGACCCGCTTCGCCATGGGCCCCGACGTCGATCCCGTCGACACGGCGGACTCGTGGCAGCTGTCCAACCCGCCGATCCTCGCGATGGCACCGGTCCTGGTCTCCCTGCGCCTGTTCGACGAGGTCGGGATCGCGGCCCTGCGGGAACGCAGCATCCGGCTCACCGGCTACCTCGCCGACCTGCTGGCCACGGTCTGCGCGGACCTGCCCGCGCGGGTGATCACGCCCGCCGACCCGCAGCGCCGGGGGTGCCAGCTGTCGGTGCGCGTCGCGGGGACCACCGCCGCGGAGGTCTGCGCGCGGCTGCGCCACGAGCACGGGGTGGTCGCCGACGCCCGTCCGCCCGACGTCGTCCGCTTCGCGCCGGTCCCGCTCTACTGCACCCACCACGACGCCTGGCGGGCCGCGACCGCGCTGGCCGCCGTCCTGTCGTCCGGAACCCTGTCGTACAGAACCCTGTCGTCCGGAGTCCCGTCGACCGGCCCCGGGGAGCGGCGTGATGCCTGATCCGACCTGGGCGGGCGCGCCCGTCGAACGGGTCGCCGTGGTGGGGGCCGGGCTGGCCGGCTGCCTGCTCGCGGCCCTGCTCGGCCGGCGCGGCATCGCCGTCGACCTCTACGAGCGGCGCGCGGACCCGCGCACCGCCGGGGCGGAGCGCGGCCGCTCGATCAACCTCGCGATCTCCGCCCGCGGGCTCGACGCGCTCGACCGGGTCGGGCTCGCGGACCAGGCGCTGGCCGAGGCCCTCCCGATGCGGGGCCGGACACTGCACCCGGTCCGCGGCGCGCTGGGCTTCCAGTCCTACTCCGCGGACGGCACCCGGGCGATCAACTCGATCGGCCGGGCCCGGCTCAACCACGCCCTGCTGGACTGCGCCGAGAAGACCGCCGACGTGACGCTCCACTTCGAGCACCGGCTGACCGCCGTCGACGCGGACACCGGCACGCTGACCTTCGCCGAGGGCGGCACCCGGCAGGCCGACGTCGTGATCGGGGCCGACGGCGCCTGGTCGGCCGTCCGCCGGTCGCTGCAGTTCAGCGAGGGGTTCGACTTCCGGCAGGACTTCCTCCCGCACGGGTACAAGGAGCTGGAGATCCCGCCCACCCCGGGCGGGGACTTCGCGCTCGACCCCGGCTCGCTGCACATCTGGCCGCGCGGGTCGTCGATGATGATCGCGCTGCCGAACACCGACCGCTCCTTCACCTGCACCCTGTTCTGGCCGAAGGCGGGGCCGGGCGGGTTCGCCGCGCTCGACACCCCCGAGGCGGTCACCGCGTACTTCGCCGCGCAGTACCCCGACGCCGTGCCGCTGATGCCGCGGCTGGTCGAGGACTTCCTGCGCAACCCGGTCGGCTCGCTGGTCACGATCCGCTGCGCGCCGTGGGTGCGGGGCCGGGTGGCGCTGCTCGGCGACGCGGCGCACGCCATCGTCCCGTTCTTCGGGCAGGGCGCGAACTGCGCGTTCGAGGACTGCGTGGAGCTCGACCGCTGCCTCGACGCGGCCGGCGGGGACCTCGCCCGCGCGCTGCCGCGGTACCAGGAGCGGCGCAAGGCCAACGCCGAGGCGATCGCGGACATGGCCCTGGAGAACTTCGTCGAGATGAGCGACCGGGTGAACTCGCCGGTGTTCCGCTGGACCGCGCGGGCCCGGCACGCGCTGGAGCGGGCCGTGCCCGGGTACGTGTCCCGCTACGAGCTCGTCTCCTTCACGACGGTGCCCTACTCCGAGATCGACGGCCGCATCCGCCGGCAGGACCGGATCGCCGGCGCGGTCGCCCTGGGCGCAGCCACCGGCGCGGCCGCTGCCGCGGCCACGCTCAGGAGGGTGCGGTCATGAGCGACGACGCCTACCTGGTCCCGGGCCGGGCCCGCCCCCGCGGCCGGTTCCCGCACGCCCGCCGCGCCGGCGACCTCATCTACGTCTCCGGTACGAGCAGCCGCCTCCCGGACGGCACGTTCGCGGGCGCCGAGGCGGACGAGCTCGGCACCACGACGCTGGACATCCGCGTCCAGACCCGCGCCGTGATCGAGAACGTCCGCGAGATCCTCGTGGCCGCCGGCGCCGGGCTGGAGGACCTCGTCTCGGTCACGAGCTACCTGGTGAACATGAACGACTTCGGCGGCTACAACGAGGTCTACGCCGAGTACTTCGACGAGTCCGGCCCCGCGCGCACGACGGTCGCCGTGCACCAGCTCCCCCATCCCCACCTGCTGATCGAGATCTCCGCCGTGGCGTACCGCCCCGAACGGGGGCCCGTCCAGAGAGAGGACACATGACCGAGATCAGCGAGCCCGTCCGGTTCGACGGCTGGATCGACGAGCACCGCCACCTGCTGCGGCCGCCGGTGGGCAACAAGCAGCTGCACGAGGGGGCCGAGGACCTGATCGTGATGGTCGTCGGCGGGCCCAACCAGCGCCAGGACTACCACGTCGACCCCTACGAGGAGTGGTTCTTCCAGATCAAGGGCGACATCCACGTCCACCTGGTCACGGACGAGGGCCCGCGCACGGTGCACATCCGGGAGGGCGAGTCGTGGCTGCTCCCGGCCGGGGTCCCGCACTCACCGCAGCGGCCGCAGGAGGGCTCGATCGGACTCGTCGTCGAGCAGGTCCGCAAGGCCGGGACGCTCGAGAAGTTCCAGTGGTACGCCCACACCGCCGGCTCGGCGACCCTCGTGCACGAGGTCGAGCTGCAGGTCAGCGACATCCGCGCGGACCTGCCGCCGGTGTTCGCCGAGTTCTACGAGAAGACGCTGCCCACGCTGACCGACGCCGACGGCGCGCCCCTGTCCCGGGAGGCGCTCTCCCCGGCAAGGTGAGCAGAGCCGCACCGATGAGCAGGTTCGATCGACGCCGGGCGGGGAAGACCCGGAGGGCAGTACGGCCGGAGGGTTCCGGCCGAGTTGTTGAGACGACAGCAACTGGAGCAGGCCCCATGCTGGAACAGAGCAGTGCGACGACCCGACCGGCGATCCCGGACCTCCCCTCCGGACCCCGCTTCACGGTGACGGCCAACGCCGGGGAGTGGCGGCTCGCGGCGGCGCCCGGTGCGGACCCACCGTCGTCGGACCAGGTCGGCACACTCCTCGGGGAGTGGCTGCGGGCCCTCGACTGGCCGCGGACGCAGACCGCGCTCGTCCTCAAGGCCGTGGCGAGGGCCGTCGACGCGCTGGACCCGGGCCGGGACGCCCTCGTCCCCGGGTCCGCCCCCGACGGGCTGCGGATCGGGACGACCGCGATCTCCACGCACCGGACGCGGCGGCTGCGGATCGTCGTCGCCGGCGGCGGCGCGGTGCCGGCCGGACCGGACCTGTCGCCGCTGCACGAGCTGGTGGACGAGGTCGTGGCCGGGCCGGACGGGACGCTCACCATGCTCAGCCGCGTGGTCCCGCGGTGGTGACCCGCCGGCCCTGAGGCGCCGGGATTGATCCGCCGCGTCACCGGGGGTCGAGCGCCATCACGCGAACGGCGGCACCGCCGAGGTAATCCCCGCATGATCACGTGCGAGCAGGGCGGTGTGATCCCGTGGCTGGCCGACACCTCGATCGCGCTGCTCACCGCGGCGATCTTCCTTGCGCTGTACCTGGCGGCGGGCGTCATCCTCCTGGTGCTGTACCTGCTTCGCCGTGCCGGGCGCGCCGACGCGGTGGGCCCGCTGAGCCCGGGGTTGCTCTCCCCGCTGGGGCTCATCTTCGGGCTCCTGGTCGGGTTCCTCGTGGCCGACGTGTGGTCCGACCGCGACAAGGCCGCGGCCGCCGTGAGCCAGGAGGCCAGCGCCCTGCGTGACGTCGACCTGCTGACCGGCGCGTTCCCCGCCGAGCAGCCGCGGATCCGGCAGCTGTTGCGCGAGCAGATCGACGGCTACGTCGCCACCGAGTGGCCGGAGATGAGCGGTGGACGGGCCACGCTGAACCTCGCCCCCGCGCTGCTCGTCGAGGTGCAGGGCATCGTGCTGGGCCTGCCCGTGCAGACGGAGGGCCAGCGCGTGGCCCAGGACCGCCTCGAGACCTCGATCGACCGGGCGCTTGAGGCCCGCCGCACCCGCCTGGTCCTGAGCACGTCGTCGATCGACCCCCTGCGGCTGACGGCGCTGTACCTCGTGGCCGTGACGACGCTCGCCGCCATGGCCTGCGTCCAGGCCGACCGGCTGCGCAGGGCGGCGACGGCCCTGGCGCTCCTCGCCACCGCCATGGCCATCGCCCTGACGCTCCTGGTCGCCCAGGGGGCGCCGTTCACCGGCTACTTCGCGATCGACCCCGATCTCCTGATCCAGGTGCGCCCGTAGGGCGGACCGCTCCTCCAGATGTGCGGGACCCGGCGTCGGCACGCAGCACGACAGGGGCCCGACCACCCTGCTCTCGATCGTCGCCGGTTTAGTCCCCTGGATCGTCTTCTCCCCCACCTTCATGACGATCAACCGGACCCTCTCGGCGGTGTGGGGCGTCGCGCTCGTGGTGATGGGCGCCGCCGCGGTGGTGGTCGCCGCGCTCGACGCGCAGGCCGACGGGACCGACAGCCAGTACCTGCTGGACCTGCTGCTCAACTGGGTCGCCCCAATCGTGGCGATCGTGGTCGCGGTCCGCTTCACGGCGCGCTACCCGGACAAGGTCACCGGCAGGGTCGCCGACACCGCCACTTGAGCCACGCCGGGGGACGAACACCCCCGGGCACCGGGACCTTGGTCGCTGGTCGGCGGACCGCTCCCGCCGGAGGCTCCCGCGGAGGACCGACACCTCGGCGAACCGGGAGGAGTTTCAATGACCGTGTCAAGCCGCGTTGGCTGCGGGGGCCGGTGCCTCGGTGGTGAAGCGGCGGTTGTCACGGAGCAGCGCCCAGACGAGGT
>NZ_BSFQ01000060.1 GCF_027922425.1 Pseudonocardia halophobica
TCCTCAGAAGCCACCAACGACAAGAACCGATCAGCCACACCCTGCCGTCGCGGGCGTCCGGAACACCTCGTCCCGAACATCAACAACCTTACGGAGAACTGATGACGACCACGGAGAACCGCCGGTCCAAGCGGACCGAGGTACTCGAGGACCGCCCCGTCAACCTCGACGGGTTCGTGGAGGAGTGGCCCGAGAAGGGTCTCGTCGCCATGGAGTCCGACTTCGACCCGCAGCCCAGCGTGCGGGTCGAGGGCGGGAAGATCGTCGAGCTCGACGGGCGCGCCCGCGCCGACTTCGACTTCATGGACACCTTCATCGCCGACCACGCGATCGACGTGGAGACGGCGGAGGAGGTCAACGCGATCCCGTCCGTCGAGATCGCGCGGGCGCTCGTCGACCCGCGGGCCTCGCGGGACGAGCTGACCCGGATCGGCCGCGGGCTCACCCCGGCGAAGATCCTCGACGTCGTCAAGCTGATGAACGTCGTCGAGATCATGATGGCGATGCAGAAGATGCGGGCCCGCCGCACGCCCGCCAACCAGGCGCACTCCACCAGCGCCAAGGACAACCCGATCCAGGTCGCCGCGGACGCGGCCGAGGGCGCGCTGCGCGGCTTCGCCGAGCTGGAGACCACCCTCGGCGTCGTCCGGTACGCGCCGCTCGTGGCGATCGCGCTGCAGGTCGGCGGCCAGGTCGGGCGGGGCGGCGTGCTCACCCAGTGCGCCCTGGAGGAGGCCACCGAGCTCGAGCTCGGCATGCGCGGCATCACCGCCTACGCCGAGACGATCTCCGTGTACGGCACCGAGTCCGTGTTCGTCGACGGCGACGACACCCCCTGGTCCAAGGCCTTCCTGGCCAGCGCGTACGCGTCGCGCGGGATCAAGATGCGGTTCACCTCGGGCACGGGCTCGGAGGTGCAGATGGGCAACGCCGAGGGGCGGTCCATGCTGTACCTGGAGATCCGCTGCATCCTCATGGCCAAGGGCGCCGGGGTGCAGGGCCTGCAGAACGGCTCCATCTCCTGCATCGGCGTACCGGGCGCGGTGCCCGGCGGGATCCGGGCGGTGGCCGCCGAGAACCTGATCGCCAGCTGGATGGACCTGGAGTGCGCCTCCGGCAACGACCAGTCCTTCTCGCACTCGGCGATGCGCCGCACCGCGCGCCTGCTGCCGCAGATGCTGCCGGGCACGGACTTCGTCTGCTCCGGCTACTCGGCGGTGCCGAACCCGGACAACATGTTCGCCGGCTCCAACCTCGACACGGACGACTACGACGACTGGAACACCATCCAGCGCGACCTGCAGGTCGACGGCGGCCTGCGGCACGTCCGGGAGACCGAGATCCTGCAGGCCCGGGAGAAGGCGGCCCGCGCGCTGCAGGCCGTGTTCGCCGAGCTCGACCTGCCGCGGATCACCGACGAGGAGGTCGAGGCCGCCGTCTACGCCAACGGCAGCGGCGACTACCCCGAGCGGGACGTGCTCGAGGACCTCAAGGGCGCGCAGTCGGTCATGGACCGCGGGATCACCGGCCTCGACCTGGTGAAGGCGCTGGAGCGCAGCGGCTTCCACGACGTGGCCGAGAACCTGCTGACGGTGCTGCGCCAGCGCGTCTCCGGCGACCTGCTGCAGACGTCGGCGATCCTGACGGACGACTTCGTCCCCCTCTCGGCGATCAACGACGCCAACGACTACGGCGGCCCGGGCTCCGGCTACCGCCTCCAGGGCGAGCGGTGGGAGCAGCTCAAGAAGCTGCGCCACGTGACGAGCGCCGAGAACCCCGAGACGGAGGTGTCGTGATGACCGCCCCCACCGCCGAGCGCACGCTCACGCTCAACGAGGTCGGCCCGGCCAAGCGGGCGTCGCGACCCGACGAGGTGGTCGTCGCCGTGTCCCCGGCCTTCGCCGACCCGTTCACCAAGACCATCGTCGACGTGCCGCACGCCGAGGTGATCCGGCAGATCCTGGCCGGCATCGAGGAGCAGGGCGTGCACGCCCGGATGATCAAGGTGTGGGACACCGCGGACCTCGCGGCCGTCGCGCACACCGGCGCCCGGCTGTCCGGCTCCGGCATCTCGATCGGCCTGCTGTCCCGCGGCACCGCGATGATCCACCAGCGGGACCTGCCGCGGCTGAGCAACCTGGAGCTGTTCCCGCAGTCGCCGCTGCTCGACGCCGAGGTGTTCCGCCGGATCGGGTCCAACGCCGCCCAGTACGCCAAGGGCGAGTCCCCGGCCCCGGTGCCCACCCGCAACGACCAGATGGCCCGGCCGCGCTGGCAGGCCAAGGCCGCGCTGCTGCACCTCAAGGAGTTCGAGTGCATCGTGGCGGGGCGGAAGCCGGTGGAGGTCGAGCCGGTGATCACCCGGGCATGACGCGACGGCTGGTCGTCGGCGTCGACATCGGCAACTCGACGACCGAGGCGAGCGTGGCCGCCGTGTCCGGGGACTCCGCCGAGTACCTGGGCACGGCGCTCACCCACACGACCGGGGTCAAGGGGACGCCGGAGAACACGGACGGGGCGGTGTCGGCGGTCCGGCGCGCGCTGGAACGGGCCGGCCGCACCGAGTCCGAGGTCGAGACGGTCCTGCTCAACGAGGCCACGCCCGTCATCTCCGGGCTGGCCATGGAGACGATCTCCGAGACGATCATCACCGAGTCGACGATGATCGGGCACAACCCCGCCACACCGGGCGGGGAGGGGCTCGGGGTCGGCACCACGGTGGCGATCGACGCGCTGGCCGGCGCGTCCGGCCCGACGATCGCCGTCGTCGGGGCGGGCTGGGACTTCGACGACGTGGCGACCGAGCTCAACGCGGCCACGGAGCGCGGTCTCGAGGTCGTGGCCGCGGTCCTCGCGCACGACGACGCGGTGCTCGTCGTCAACCGGCTGCGGGTGCCGATCCCGGTCGTCGACGAGGTCGGCGCGGTGGAGAAGGTGCCGCTCGGGATGCGGGCGGCGGTGGAGGTGGCGCCGCCCGGTCGCACCATCCGGACGCTCTCGGACTCCTACGGTCTGGCGTCGGTGTTCGAGCTGGACCCCGACCAGACCAAGCAGGTCTCGCCGGTGGCGCGGGCGCTGACCGGGAACCGGTCCGCCGTCGTCGTCCGTACCCCCAGCGGTGACGTGACCGACCGGCGGATCCCGGTCGGCACGCTCACCCTCACCGGGGCGGGCAAGACCCTGCAGGTCGACGTCGACGCGGGCGCCGAGGCGATCATGGAGGTGCTCGGCCGGGTCCAGCCGCTCGACGACGCGACCGGCGAGGCCGGCACGCACGTCGGCGGGATGCTCGCGCAGGTCCGGGACACGATGACGGACGTGACCGGGCAGCCGGCCGCGGAGATCCGGATCCGGGACGTGCTCGCCGTCGACACCTTCGTGCCCAAGGAGGTGCGCGGCGGCCTGGCCGGCGAGGTCGCGCCGGAGAACGCCGTCGCGCTGGCGGCCATGGTGCGCACCAGCCGGAGCCGGATGCAGGTGGTGGCCGACGAGGTCGCCGCCGCGCTGGGCTGCCGGGCCGAGATCGGCGGCGTCGAGGGCGAGATGGCGGTCCGCGGGGCGCTGACCACGCCCGGCACGGCCGTGCCGATCGCGGTGCTGGACCTCGGCGGCGGGTCGACCGACGCCGCGCTGCTCGACCGCGACGGCGTCTCCTCGGCCGTGCACGTCGCCGGGGCGGGGGAGCTGGTCACCAAGCTGATCGGCTCCGAGCTGGCGCTCGACGACCGGGAGCAGGCCGAGGCCGTCAAGCGGTACCCGCTGGCGAAGGTGGAGAGCTTCTTCCACGTGCGGCACGAGGACGGGACGGTGCAGTTCTTCCCGGAGCCGCTGCCGTCGCACGTGTTCGCGCGGGTGGTCACGATGACGCCCGAGGGCCCCGCGCCCGTCGCGACCCGGCACTCGGTCGACCACGTGCGGCGGGTGCGCCGGGAGGCCAAGCGGAAGGTGTTCGCGGTCAACGCCGTGCGGGCGCTCAAGCAGGTCGCGCCGGGCGGCAGCCTGCGGATGCTGGATTTCGTGGTGCTGCTCGGCGGCTCGGCGCTGGACTTCGAGATCCCGGACCTCATCGCCGACGCCCTCGCCGGCTTCGGGGTGGTCTGCGGGATCGGCAACGTCCACGGCAGCGAGGGGCCCCGCAACGCGGTGGCGACCGGGCTGGTCGACGCGCACGTGGCGGGCTCGTGACCGAGAAGCCCGCGATCGTCCTGCGCCACACCGGGTCCCCGGACCCGGTGGTGCTGCGGGAGGTGTGTGCGGGGGCGGAGGAGGAGGGTGTGCCGACGCGGGTGGAGCAGGTCCGCGACGCGGACGTCCTGGCGCTCGCCCACGCCGCCGCGCTCGAGTCCCCGCTGGAGACCGGGATCGGGATCGACGGGGCGGGCGGGGTCGCGGTGCACCACGCGTCCCTGCCGCAGGACGACCCGGTGCACCAGGTCGAGGCGGGCTCCCCGCGTCCCGACCTGCGCATCGCCGGTCGCACCGCCGCCCGGATCGTGAAGGTCCTGCCCCTGTGAGTGGCAATAGTCGCTATGGCGACTATTGCCACTCACGAGGACGGGGTGGCTTGTCGTCGTCCCGGCCGGTGTGCCGCGGTGTTCACCATAGGTGAACGCCGTCTAGGATGGTCAACGTGAGCCGGCCGAGCCCCGCGACCTGGGAGCCCATCGTCGACGCGATCGGCCCCAAGGTGCGCGCCGCCCGCACCCGGCTCGGGCTGTCGTTGCAGCAGCTCGCGGCCCGCGCGGACGTCTCGGCCGCGGCGGTGCACAAGGTCGAGCGCGGCGACATGGTCCCGACGATCACCACGCTGCTCAAGCTGGCGGGTGCGCTGGGGCAGCCCGTGTCGGCCTTCGTCGACGACAGCGGGCTCGAGCCGCCCCCTGCCGTCCACGTGCGGTCGGCGGAGCGGCTGCCCGCGCCGCGGGACTGGGCGCCGGGTGCGCTCGGGGTCGCGGTGGAGGGGCTCGCCGCGCCCACGGACGCGCTGCGGGCCGCGGCGGTGGAGGTCGTGGTCGAACCGGGCGGCGAGAGCGGCGACACCCGGCCGCGCCGCCCGGGCGAGGAACTGGTGATGGTCCGGGAGGGCACCCTGTCGGTCGAGGTCGCGGGGGAGACGTACGAGGTGGAGGCCGGGGACGTGCTGCACTACCCGACGGACCGGGGGCACGCCTGGCGCAACGCCGGCGACGTCCCGGTCCGCGCGGTCTGGGTGATCCTGCGATGAGCGCGCCGGCCTCCGAGACGCTCGCGGAGCTCGCCGCGGCCTGCCTCGCCAACCCGGGGCTCGCCGCGAAGGCCGAGATCGCGCTGGTCGGCGAGGTGCTGGGCGGCACCGACTGGCAGGGCGGCCCGGGCGACGACGGCGCGGTCGTCACCGCGCACGGCGGCCCGGTCGTGGCCTGCGGCGAGGCCCTGTTCCCGCCGTTCGTGGCCGCCGACCCGTACGGCGCGGGGTTCGCGGCGGTGCTGACGAACGTCAACGACGTCGCGGCCATGGGCGGGATGCCGCTCGGGATCGTCGACACGGTGGTGGCGTCGGAGGACCTGGCGCGCAAGGCGCTGGCCGGGATGCGCGAGGCCGCGGAGCTGTACGACGTCCCGATCGTCGGCGGGCACCTCACGCTGCACGAGGGCGACCCGGCCATCTCCGCCTTCGCCGTCGGGGCCACGGCGGCGCCGCTCTCGGTGACGCGCGCCGCGCCCGGGCAGACCCTGGTCGTGGCCGCCGCGCTCGACGGGCGGATGCGCGAGGACTTCCCGTTCTTCCCCGCCTTCGAGTCGCGCGGGCGGCGCAGCGCCGGCGACGTCCGGCTGCTCGGCACCCTCGCCGGCGAGGGCGTGGTGGTGGCGGCCAAGGACATCAGCATGGCTGGGCTCGTCGGGTCGCTGGCAATGCTGCTGGAGCCGGGGCGGTTGGGGGTGACGGTCGACGTCGCGGCCGTGCCCGCGCCCGCCGGAGTGCCGCTGGTGCGCTGGTTCAACTGCTTCCCCAGCTTCGGCTTCCTGCTCTGCGTGCCCGCCGGGCGCGAGGAGGAGTGCCTCGCCGCCTTCGCCGAGCGGGACCTTGCCGCCGGCGTGGTCGGGCGGCTCGACGACTCCGGCATCCTCGCCCTCACCCGCGGGGACGAGCGGGTGGAGGTCCTGGACCTGCACTCCACCGCGGTCACCGGCCTCCCCCGCTGACCACACCTCCCGACTCGCGCTGCCGAACCTCCCGACTCGCGGAAGTGGCAGCCTCTGTTCCGCGAGTCGGGAGTTCCGGCACCGCGAGTCGGGAGTTCCGGGAGCGCGAGTCGGGAGTTCCGGGAGCGCGAGTCGGGAGTTCTGGCACCGCGAGTCGGGAGTTCTGGCACCGCGAGTCGGGAGTTCTGGCACCGCGAGTCGGGAGTTCCGGCACCGCGAGTCGGGGTGTGCGCTTCGGGGAGGTGTGCTCAGGGGGCGACGCGGAGGTGGCGCGGTGGGGTCGCGGGGGCCAGGGTCGGGCAGATCCCCTCGCCCCTCCCCGTCGTCATCCCGACCGCCTTGCCCAGCGCCGCGACCGGCGCGGCCGTGCGGGTGCCGCGCAGCGCGGCGTCGGCGGCGAGCGAGAAGATCCGCAGCGCCCGCTCCGGGTCCCGCCAGCGGTGCTTCTCCGCGAACTCCACCCAGCGCGCCGGTGGGATCGTGGCCTCCTCCGGGTACTCCAGCTCCGCCCAGGTCACGGCCGTCTCGAACAGGTCGACGATCGCGTCCGGGTCGGTCTCGACGTCGAGCAGCCGGTCGTGGTGGGCCCGCCACGGATGGTCCGCACGGCACTCCGCGGGGCAGGCGAGCCGGGCCGGGACGGGAATCTGCTCACGTGCGGGCTGCTCGGGCACGGCGGGCCTCCGATCCGGCGGGCGCTGGGGACATCCCAGTTCTAGATCCCGACCGGCACCGGGCGATTTCCGGACTGTTTCATCCGGATGAAGGAGCCCCGCGAGCGCGTGGCCTGCGCCCTCCGCAGCGACGGATCAGCCGAAGAAGACCTCCGCCTCGGCGTAGAGCGCGGGGTCGACCGTCTTGAGCCGCTTGGTCGCCTCGAGCAGCGGGACCATCACGATGTCGGTGCCGCGCAGGGCCGCCATCGTGCCCCACTCCCCGGCCTCGACGGCGTCGATGGCGTGCAGGCCGAAGCGGGTGGCGAGCCAGCGGTCCCGTGCCGTGGGCGTGCCGCCGCGCTGGACGTGCCCGAGCACGGTCGTGCGGGCCTCCTTGCCGGTGCGGCGCTCGATCTCGTGCGCCAGCCAGTCGCCGACCCCGCCGAGCCGCGCGTGCCCGAACGCGTCCTTCTGCGCGCTCTGCAGCACCTCCGCGCCGCCGATCGGCATCGCGCCCTCGGACACGACGATGATCGACGCGTAGCGGTCCCGGAAGCGGCTCTCCACCCACGCCTCGACGCGGTCCATGTCGAAGGGCTGCTCGGGGATGAGGATGCCGTTGGCGCCGCCCGCCAGGCCCGCGTGCAGCGCGATCCACCCCGCGTGCCGGCCCATGACCTCGACGATCAGCACGCGGTGGTGCGACTCGGCCGTGGTGTGCAGGCGGTCGATCGCCTCCATGGCGATGGAGACCGCCGTGTCGAAGCCGAACGTGTAGTCGGTGCCGCCCAGGTCGTTGTCGATCGTCTTGGGCACGCCGACGACCCGCACCCCGTCGTCGTGCAGCCTGGTCGCGACGCCGAGGGTGTCCTCGCCCCCGATCGCGATCAGCGCGTCGACGCCCTGCGCCTCGAGCGTCTCGCGGATCCGGGCCACGCCGTCGTCGATCGCGAAGGGGTTGGTCCGGGAGGAGCCGAGGATCGTGCCGCCCCGGGGGAGCAGGCCGCGGACGTCCGGCACGCCGAGCGGCCGGACGTCGCCCTCGAGGACGCCACGCCAGCCGTCGCGGAACCCGACGAACTCGTGCCCGTACGCCGCCGCGCCCTTGCGGACGATCGCCCGCAGCACGGCGTTCAGACCGGGGCAGTCGCCCCCGCCGGTCAGGACCCCGACACGCATGGCGGGCCTCCGATCTCCATCGATGCAGAAACGCGCCGATGTTACCGTCGTCACGAGAGCGCGGCCGGGTGGGTCCGGGCACCCGGGGGACCCGCGGTTCGGGCCCCGGGGCCGGGGGTACCGATGGGCATGAGCACGACGAACGCCGTCTCCTCCGACGCCGTCTCCCGTTCCGTCGACGCCGCCCACTCCCGTCCCGAGGGCGCCTCGGACGAGCTGGTGGCGGCGGCCGGCAAGTTCTCCGAGATGCTCGAGCGGATCGAGCGCGCGCGCGGTGCCCTCTACGAGTTCCACCAGCTCATGGGCGGGGCGGACGCGATGCTCGACGACGTCGTGGAGCAGCTGCGCGAGTGCGGCCAGCCGGCGTGGGCCGAGCGCATCGAGACCGAGCTGATCGGCCGCAACGCGATCGAGGGCCGGTGGAGCTTCCAGATCGTCGAGGACTTCGACGACAACTACTACACCCCGCTCAAGGACACCGAGCGCGCGCTGCGCGACGACCTCATGGAGGGGCGCCGGCACGTCTTCGAGGCCGAGATGAAGCAGAGCCGTCGCACCCACGGCCACCCCCACCACACCGCCACCCCGGACTCGGAGGACTGAGGCGGAGGCGGCCTCCGTCCTCCTGGGGTCTTCGTCACGTTCGACACGTACTTCGGCGAGGTCCTGGGCGCCGTGCTCGACCGGCGCGGTGTGCTGGTGCGCTGGGGCGACCCGATCCTGCCCCCTGGCCGGACGGACCGGGCACCCAGCCGCGGCCCGCGGTCGTGAACATCTGGCACGAGGGCGAGGACGGCCGCCCGGCCCGCATCGGGGTCTGACGTTCCCGCAGCTCAACCCCTGTGAGTGGCGATAGTCGCCAGAGCGACTATCGCCACTCACAGCTCAGGTGCAGAGGTCGGGGTCGGGCTCGCCGGAGCCCGCGGAGCCCTCGAACGACACGTGCACGTGGTCGAAGTGGTTCTCCGTGGCGTTGCCCCGGTTCTCCATCGACTCCCAGCCGTCGCCGTAGTTGATCCGCTGTTCCCAGATCACGTACGAGATGCCGAGGGCCTCGCGGTTGGCGAGGGCGCAGGCGGCGATCCGGTCGCCGTGCGCGCCGGTCGTCATCAGGTCGAGGGCCTTGCCGGTGGGGTGGTCGGAGACGCGGCCGCGGCCGGCGACGCCTATGAGGTCCGGCTGGTCGTAGAGGCAGGAGAGGAACCGGGCGGCGTCGCGGACCCACGGCTTCACGGCGCCGAGCTCGGACAGGTCGACCGCGCAGTGCGTGCGGGCCTCGCGGGCCAGCCGCTCCTCCTCGGCACGCCGGGCGGCGTCGTTGAGCCCCGCGGACTTCAGCAGGTTCTCTGCGGCGACGAGCCCGGGCGGGTCGGCCTCGCGACGGACCGGCAGGACGCTCGCCGCGAGGGCGGCGCCGTCGGCGGCGAACAGCTCGTCGTCGACGACGTCGGCCGACGCCAGGCCCACCTCGGTCGCGTTCACCGCGGCGGACGGCGCCGTGCCCAGCAGCGACGCCGCCGGCGCGACCACGGCCAGCGCGCCGCCCGTGACCGCGGCGGCGGTGGCGCCGCGACGCAACGCCTGACGGCGGGTGCGGGGCGACGGGGCGCCGGCGCGCGCGAGCAGCCGGCGTACGTCGACCGTCCCGCGACCGGGCGCGCCCGCGGCGGGGGAGCGGTGCCGCGACACGTCCTGCCTTCTCGGTGCGAGGCCCGGGCGGACCGCCGGTGCGGGGACACCGGGCGGAGGGTCTCCGGGTCCGTCGGGGGAACCGGGCCGTCGCGTCGTGTCCAGAATGTAGCGGAGAGGTCACGAATCGCCGGGTATCGGTGACTCACCGTGAGTCGTGCGTGCCCGCGCGCGCGGCGAGCGGTCGGCTCACCCGTCGAGCGCCACGATGTCCGCGAGCACCGACGACGGCGTCGGCCGACGGTCCGGCGCGGGGCTGTCGTGCACCACCAGCAGCCGTGCGGGACCCGGTCCGGGCAGCAGCGAGATGCCCTCGGCGTGGTCCTCGCCCTGCCCGTGCGGGAGCGCGCCGAGCAGCGGGAGCCGGTCGCGGCGGATCAGCTCGCTGCCGCCCGACGCCGCCGCGTCCCGCCAGCGGTGGAGCCGCACCGGGCCGGACAGCGCCATGCTCGGTCCGGCGAGGACGAGCAGGTCGTCGCCGTGCGGGCAGAGGTCGCGCACGCCCAGTCCGCCCAGGTCGAGCAGGTGGGTCCGGTACCGCTCGCCGCCCCAGAAGGCACCGAGGACGAGGCGGCCGTCGTCGGTCGGGTCCGGCTGCGGGAGCAGCTCGAGGACCACCGCCCAGCCGCGCAGCACCGGTCCCCGCAGCCCGACGTAGACGGAGTCGCCGAGCACGGCCAGGCCCTCGACGTCGAACCCGTTGTCCTTGCCCGGCACCGCGAGGAACGGGCCGAGCCGCGGGTCGTCGGCGAGCAGGTCCGCCAGGCCGACGCTGCCGGGTGCGCCGACCACCGCGGAACAGACGCCCGCCGCCGTGCGCAGCCGCAACTCGGGCGGCCCTTCGGTGTAGGTCTCGACGGCCAGCCGTGCGAGCACGTACCGGTTCTCCTCGCGGCGTACCTTCGACAGCCGCTTGAGAGCCTTGGTGACGTCGTCGTGCGGCCGGACGCGGCGGCGCTTGAGGCTGTGCGAGCCGATCGCCCACAGGAAGCCGCCGGACCGCGCGAGCCCCTCGACGTCCGCCTCCTGCTCCGGCGGACCGGGCAGCCGGACCAGCTCGGCGAGCGGGAACGTGACGGGCTTGTCGGCCACGGCGAGCCCGTGGTCGAACTCGAGCCGCTCGATGGTGGCGGTCTCGTCGCCGGCCAGCCACAGCGTGGACCCCTCGACCCGCACGGCCGAGAGGTTCACGTGGTTGCCCGAGCGGACGGTGTCGCCCGCGAACCGGAGCTCGACCTGCCGTTCGAGCCGGAGGAGACCTGCGTCCATCCTCCAGTTCTACCGCTGAGGCGGGCTCGAGGTCAGCAGGTCGCCGGGCGCCCGGAGGGCGCCGAGCTCTCGAACGACACGTGCACGTGGTCCTCGTGGTTGGCCGTGGGGCTGCCGCGATCCTCCATGGCCTGCCAGCCGCTGCCGTAGTTGATCTGCTGCTGCCAGATCACGTAGCTGATGCCGAGGGACTGCATGTTCTGCAGCGCGCAGTCCGCGATCGCGTCGCCGCTCGCCTTGCCGACCATGAAGTCCGCCGCGAGGCCGGACGGGTGGTCCGAGGCGTTGCCCCGGCTGCCCACGCCGAGCGTCTGCGGCCGGCCGAACTGGCAGCCCAGGAACTCGACGGCGTCGGACACCCACGGCTTCACCGCGCCGAGGCTCGCGGTGCTCATGCCGCAGGAGGTGCTGCCCGAGCTCGTCTGCAGCGTGCGGCCGGCGAGCGCCTGCTTCGCACGGTCCTCGGCGGCCGACGCTTCCGCGGCCGCCTCCTCCTTCTTCCGCTCGACCTCGGCCGTGGCGTGCTCGCCCGCGATCCGGGCGGCGTCGGCCAGCGCGGTCATCTCGACGACGGGTGCCTCCCGCTGCGTCGGGATCGCGGGGGCGGGCACGGCCTCGGCGGCGAGCCGTGCCTCGGGCGACGCGCTCGTGGGGAGCGCGGCGTCGACGGATCCCGCCAGTGGGGCGGCGGCCGCGATCACGGCGACGACGCCGCCCGCGGCGAGTGCGAGCGCGGACCCGTGACGGACGGGACCGGGGACCGACCGGACCGCGTCCCCCACCCCTGCGCGACGACGCCGTGGGGAGCTCGGCGCCGGCTGCTGGTGGGGGATCGCGGAGCGGCCTCGTGGGGAGCGATGCCGGGCCACAACGACCTCTCGTGTTCAGCTGTCGGACGGCGACCGGGCCGCGGGCGGTCCGAAGGGGATCGACCCTGCTGGGGAGGCGGGCGTTCGGGGCGCCCAGGGCCGTTCGTGATCGTTCCGTGATCCGGTCGCGACCGACGCTAGGGGCTTCCGGCCCGGCCTATGCGCGGAGGTTGCTCCTGCTGAGACGATCGGATCGGGCGGAGCGACGAACGGCCGTTCGGGTGGTGTCGGTCTCGCCGGGCGGTCGGCGCGTGGCTGCGTTCACAGGTGCGGTGCCGTTCGGCGCGCCGTTCGCGACGGCTGCGGTAGGGCTTCCACCGAACGACCGGTCCGGACGGGTGTGGGGCGCCTCCGTCTGGACCAGCGTCCTAAGTGGAGGGGTGCGTGTGGACCGGCCCCTGTGGGCAGAGCTCGTGTGACGGCGGCCGCGGTGGAAGTCCGGCTCGGGTGTCCGGATCGATCCGTCCTGACCATGATCTGCGTTCGCGTGCGCTCGAGGCTGTCGGGCGAGCCGTGCCTGCACGCTGCCGGCGGAGATAGGCAGGGGTGTCGGGCTGGATCCGCGTTCGAGTGCGCTTGTGGCTGCTGGACGAGCCGTGCATGCCCGCAGCCGGCGATCATGGGCGGGCGCTGGGTCGGATCCGCGACTGCGTGCGCTGCAGGCTGCCGAACGAGCCGAGCGTGCACGGAGCTGACGATCATGGGGCGGCGTGGCCGGCCTTGCCTTCCCGCGATCACCGGTGATCAGCGAACGGGTGCGCTCAGGGCCGGTGAGTCGACCTTCTCCGCACGTCGACGGTGATCATCGGTGGCGGCGGTCCGGGAGGTCGCCGCCCCGGGACGGCCTCGGGAATCATGCCGCGAGACGATCGGCCGGACGGTCCGAGGGGCACCCGCGTGTGGCGGGAGGACCCTCGGGCGGTCCGTGCGGGCGGCCTCAGGCCCGGCTGGTGCGGTGCCGGCCGCCGAGCGTGCCGGGCAGCCCGCCGCGCTGGATGTACTCGGCCTCCTCGGCGACCTCGCGGGTGGCACACGGCCACGCCGCGGCGATGCCCGACGCCTCGCGGCACTCCCGGCAGTACCCGTGCGGATCGGGGGTGTGCTGCGAGAGCGTGCGCTGCAACAGGTCGGGCATACCGGACAAGATCGACGCAAGCGCCACTGACTGTCACCTCCTGGAACTGTGGCCGCGAAGGTAGTGCTCCGACTACGCGAGGTGACAGCCAGGGTCGTTGCGAACCGGTTAACGGAGGCCTGCTATCGGCGTACGGACGAGGCGTCCGACGGGCGATCCGTGGGCGGGCGGAATGGTCGGTCGGGGCTCTTGCCGACGGCCCGGCGGGCACTCCGGCGATGCTCGGACGGAACCACCCGCTCGGGTCTCCGCACACCCGCTCGGGCGCCGGCCTACCGGAACCGCTCCGCCTCCGCCTGAACCCTTCCGCGGTACTCCGCCCACCACTCTGCGTCGCCGTCGGCGAGGTTGGAGTTGTCCGCGCGGAGGCCGGCGACTCCGTCGATGGTCTCGCGGACGATGTCGGCGTGGCCGGCGTGCCGGTGCACCTCGGCGACCACATGGACGAGGATCCGGCTCAGGGTGACGGGCCCGGACCACCACGGGACGTAGCCGGGGGAGCCGAGGTCGAGGGCGTCGATGGTGGCGTCGGCGTGCGCGTTGGCCGCGTGGAACAGGGCGACGATCTGCGAGCGGGTCTCGCCGGGCAGGGCCCACATGTCGTCGTTGGGCGCGGCGGTCTCCTCGGCCCACGGCAGCGCTTGCGGGAAGGGCCGGTCGAACACCTCGCCGAAGTACCCCGCGATCACGATCGCGGTGTGCTTGAGGAGCCCGAGCAGGTTGGTGCCGGTGGGGGTGAGCGGGCGGCGGGCGTCGTACTCGGTGACCCCGTCGAGCTTCCACAGGAGCGCCTCGCGGCCCTGTCGGAAGTAGTGGTGCAGCTCGGCCTTCGGATCGGGAGCGACCGTCATGGCGCCGTCCTACCGGTTCACGCCGGGACCGGCACCTTCTTTCCGCGTCGCAGGTTGGCGACCACCGCCAGCTCCTCCGCGAACCGGCCCCGCAGCAGCACGAGCACGCCCAGCGCGGCGACGCACCCTGCGGCGGCCGCAGCGACCAGCGTGAGCACGTCCGACCCGACCGGGCGCACCGCGGCGGCCACCGCCCAGCTCGCCAGCGCGACCGCCACGACGGCCGGCACGTGCTTGACGTACATCCGCAGCACCGCGCCCATCAGTCCCTCCGAGACGCGCGCGGAGAACCGCAGCATCACGAGGAAGTGCGCCAGGATCGCGAGGGACGCCCCGACGGCCACGCCGTCGACGCCCCAGAACCGCGCGCCGATCGAGCACAGCACCACGACCTCGGCCGCGTAGAGCCACTGCCGCCACGCCGCCCGGTACACCGCGCCGGTCGCGCGGGTCAGCGAGGTGCTGATCTTGTACGACGTGCGGGGCAGCAGGACCAGCGCGAACACCTGCACCGGCAGGATCACCGCGTCCCACTGCGAGCCGAGCAGGATGTGCACGACCTCGGGCGCGAGCACGAACAGCAGCACCGCGGCGGGCGCCGTCACGAGGGCGACCAGCGACGAGGTCCGGACGTAGGCGTGCCGCAGCCGGGCGCCGTCGTCCCGCACCCTGGCCATGGCCGGGAACAGGGCCTTGTCCGCGGCGCCGCCGATCACGTTGGCCGGCTCGGAGAGCAGGTTGTAGGCCCGCGTGTAGACGCCGAGCGGGCCGGTGCCCAGGACGTTGGCGACGACGAGGTTGTCGGCGTTGAGGGCGATCCAGTTGCCGAGCTGGGTGAGCGAGTACCCCGAGCCGAAGTTCAGCATCGGGCGCAACCGCGCCCAGGCCGCGGACGGCGCCTCGACCGCCACCGACGGCCGGGTGAGCGCCAGGTAGCCGACGCACTTGATCAGCGCGGCCGCGATCTCCGCCCACGCCAGGGCGGTCGCGCCGAAGCCGAGCAGGGCCAGCACCACGGACACGCCGATGATCCCCGGCCCGGCCGCGAGCAGGTCGACGACGGCCATCGGCCGGAACCGCAGGTCCCGCTGCAGCAGCCCGGTGGGCACGGCGGTGGCGCCGGCCAGCACGAGCGTGACCGACAGCATCCGGAGCAGGCCGGAGTCCGCGGGCAGCCCGACCAGCCCGTTCATCGACGGCGCGAACGCGAACAGCAGCCCGGCGAAGACCGCGGAGAGCAGGATCGAGAACCAGAAGGCCGCCGCGACGTCCCGGTCGGTGAGCTCCCGGCGGTGCACCAGCGCTGCCGCCACACCGAGTTGCGTGACGAGCTGGGTGAGCCCGACGACGAGCAGCGCCGCCGCGGCCGACCCGAACTCCTCCGGGGTGAGCAGCCGGGCGAGCACCACGGTCGCCGCGATCTGCAGCACCGCCTGCCCGACCGACCCCGTGAAGGACCAGGCGAAGCCGCGGACGGTCCGGGCGGTGAGACTCGGCTTGGACGGACGCCCCGGGTTCGGGATCGGCTCCGTGGGGGGCTCGGGCGGCAGCGCCGTCATCGGCGCATCGCGGGGTGCACGCGGCCGGCGACGGCGAGCCCGGCGTACCAGGCGAGCTGGGTGGCGGCGCGGCGCACGGTCTCGCCGCGGCGCGGGGGCCCGAACAGGCTGTCGGGCGACAGCCCGGACACGGCGGGATGGAACACCGAGTTCCCGACCCCCTTCGTCAGCATCAGGTCCGGCAGGCCGTCGCCCATGCGCCGGAGCTCGCGCGGGACCCCGTGGAAACTCCAGCACTCCGCGAACGGCGGCACGGGCCCGGGATAGTCGTGCACGAACTCGAGATCGAGCACCTTGAGACCCGCGTGAACGTCCCACATGAGGTTGTGGGGGGAGAGGTCGAGCACGAACTTGCCGCGCTCGTGCAGGTCGCGCGCGAACCGGGCGAGCCGGCGCACGACGTCCGGCCGCAGCTGGTGCATCTCCTTGACCCCGGACAGCGGCCGCACGAGGTGCCGGCCGACGTCCGTGTAGAACGGCGTGAGCAGCCAGTTGGGGCCGTGTTCGAGCAGCTCGGGCACCTCGGGCAGGTCCGCGAGCTCCAGGCGGGCCCGCAGCTCCCGCCGGAACGAGTCGAGCGCGCCCGGCCGGAAGATCTTGCACACCGAGCGGCCGTGCACCGGGTGGTCGACGAGCGCGACGCGCGCCCGGTAGCCGGGGGAGTCCGGCGCCAGCATCCGCACGAGCGGGAACGGCACCGAGCACGCCTCGATCAGCGCGGTGACCCGCGGGAGCAGCCGGGCCTGGACGCCGAGGTCGCCGAGGACCTCCAGGAAGTCCAGCGCCTGCTGCGGCCCGGTCGACACGTGCAGCGGCTCGTAGTGCTGCTGTGGGGGGAGCATGTGCAGCAGGCGGTGGGTGGTGTGCCCGCGGACCTCGGCGATGCGGTCGGCCATGCTCCGCACGCCCTGCACGACGCCGACGGGTGGCGCGACGTCGCAGGCGATCACGAAGGTGTGCGGGCCGCCGCCGGGCACCGGCCTGCCGTTCGGACCCCAGTCGGCGCCGGCCAGCCCGGTGCGGGCGGCGGCGCGCTGCGCGGCGTCGAGCTCGACCACGTCGAGGATCTCCAGGCCGCGCGCGATGCCGGCCACCGCCTCGTCGATCTGGTGCGCCGCGGCCTCGCGGACCACGAACACCACCAGCCCGCGCCAGGCCGGGATCTCGGCCGCGGGCCGGGCCGCGAGGCCCCTCGGCGGCGTGACCGCGTCGCGTGCGTCGTCGATCGTCATCGTCCCCCCATCGGCCCAACCGTCGGCCGGACGTGGCGAGCATACGGGTGAGGTGAACTCCGGGTGAAAGAGCCCTGACCGAGCGTCGACGACCGCAGGTTCGGCCCGTGACCAGCGGATGATCAGTAGACGTCGCGCACGTAACGCCCGTCGACGACCAGCTGCTTCACGTACGCCGCGGTGCGGTCGGCGTCCATCCCGCCGTGGGCCGCGACGACGTCGCGCAGCGCGAGGTCCACGTCCTTGGCCATCCGGCTGGCGTCGCCGCAGACGTAGAAGTGGGCGCCGTCGGCGAGCCACCGCCAGAGCTGCGCGCCGTGCTCGCGCATCCGGTCCTGCACGTAGACCTTGTGCCGCTGGTCGCGGGAGAAGGCGACGTCGAGCCGGTCGAGCGTGCCGTCGGCCCGCATGGCCTCCAGCTCCTCGCGGTAGTAGAAGTCCGTGGCGCAGCGCTGCTCGCCGAAGAACAGCCAGTTCGGCGCGGTGTGCCCGCGGGCCCGCCGGTCCTCGAGGAACCCGACGAACGGGGCCACCCCGGTGCCCGGCCCCACCATGATCATGGGTGTGGCGGGGTCGGCCGGCGGCCGGAACCGGGGCGACGACTTCACCAGCACCGGCGTCGACCCCTCGCCCGCCGCGTCGGCGAGGAAGGTGGAGCACACCCCGCGCCGGGACCGGCCGCGCCGGCTGGTGAAGCGGACCACCGACACCGTCAGCGAGACGGCGTCGGGGCTGGTCAGCGGGCTGGAGGAGATCGAGTACTGGCGCGGCTGCAGCGCGGTCAGCGTGTCCGCCCACTCCTGCGCCGAGGCCCGGACCGGGAACTCGGTGAGGACGTCCGGGGCCTGCCGGTCCCACGTCCAGCGCGCCAGGTCGGTGCCGTGCCCGGCCCGCAGCAGCTCCTTGAGCACACGGTCGCCGGTCCGCTCGGCGACGAACCCGAGTAGCGCCGGGGAGATCCGGGTGATGTCCAGGTGCCGGCCCAGGGCCTCGGCGAACGCCATGTCCGTGCCGCGCACCGTGACCGCCTCGTCGGCGGGCAGGCCGGTCAGCTCGAGCCACTCCGCGACCAGGCCGGGGTGGTTGACCGGCCGCACGCTGAGCGCGTCCCCCGCCTCGTAGGAGAAGCCCGCGTCGCCGGCGAGGGTGAACCGGCGGATCTCCTTGGCCGAGCCGGGCAGGCTCAGCAGCCGGGCCTCGCGCAGGGTCGCGTCGACGGTCGCGGGCGAGGGTTCGCCCGTCGGCGCCGGGGCGTCGACGGGGCGGGTGGTGGCCGGGGCCCGGGTGCCGTCGTCGTCGCCGGTCAGCAGGCCCACGACCTGCTCGGTCCACGCCGCGGCCGCGGCCTCGAAGTCCGGGTCGCAGTCCACGCGGTCGAGCAGCCGGGTGCCGCCGAGCTCGCCGAGTCGCTCGTCGACCCGGCGGCCGTGCCCGCAGAACTCCGAGTAGCTGGGGTCGCCGAGCGCGAGCACCGCGAACCGGACGTCCTGCAGCGGCGGGCGGTCGGCGGCGAGGTCCTCCCAGAAGCCGGTTCCCACGTCCGGGGAGTCGCCGTCGCCGAACGTGCTCGTGACCACGAGGAGGTCGGCGTCCGGGGGGAGGGCGTCCGGACAGGTGTCACCCATGCAGAGCAGCCGCGGATGCCGCCCGGCGGCGGTGAGTCGCGCGGCGACGGCGGAGGCCACGCCCTCGGCGTTGCCGGTCTGCGAGGCCCACAGGACGAGCAGGGGCCGGCCGTCCTCCCCAGTCTCCCCCGCGGTCTCCTCTGCCGGGCCGCCGGCAGCGAGCCGGGAGAAGGTCCCGGCCAGCATCCCGTTGATCCACGCGGCGGTCTCGGACCCCATCGGCGCACCGGAGGGCAGGACCGGCACGCCCGGCGCCCCGCCTCGTTCCACGCCGGCGAGGAAGCCCGCGAGGTAGCGCCGCTCCGCGCCCGTCAGCACCGGCGGGGTGAGGTCGAGCCCGAGCGCGGCCCCGACCCCTCGTGAGTGCGAATAGTCGCTATCACGACTATCGCCACTCACAGGGGCCCTCTCCAGCGATACCGCGCAGGCCTTGAGCTCGGGCTGCAGCGAAGCGGCGTCGACGGCGTCGTTGGTCACCGCGTTGACCGCGAGGTACTCGCCGAACAGGTCGCTCCAGTGGAACGGCGCCCAGCAGGTGCCCGGTCGCATCCGGTCGGTGACCACTGCCGGCAGCACCGCGCGTCCGCGCCGCGAGGCCACGGCGACCCGGTCCCCGTCGGCGATGCCCGCGGCCGCGGCGTCGACCGGGTTGATCTCGACGAACGGGCCGGGGTTGAGCTTGTTCAGTGCCGCGACCTTGCCGGTCTTGGTCAACGTGTGCCACTGGTGCTGCACCCGGCCGGTGGTGAGGACGAGCGGGAAGTCGTCGTCGGGCAGCTCGGCCTGCGGCATGTGCGGGCGGGGGAGGAACTGCGCCCGGCCCGACGGCGTGGCGAAGGAGAGCCGCCCGTTCTCCGGCCGCCGCCGCTGGCTGACCCCGTCGTTGAGGTAGCGGACCGGGTTGCGGTCCGGCCCGTCCGGCGCGGCGGGCCACTGGACGGGTGTCGCGCGCAGCCGCTCGTAGGTCACGCCCCGGACGTCGTACCCGGTGGCGGGGTTCCAGGCTTGCTTGAGCTCGTCGAACACCTCCTCGGCCGACGAGTAGGTGAAGTGCTCGGCGTACCCCATCTCGCAGGCGACCCGCGCGATGATCTGCCAGTCCGGCAGCGCCTCGCCCGGCGGCGTGACCGCGGGCCGCAGCAGCGTCATGTTCCGCTCGGAGTTGATCATCACGCCCTCGACCTCGGCCCACATGGCCGCCGGGAGCACGACGTCGGCGTAGGGGTTGGTCTCGGTGGCCTCGAAGACGTCCTGGGTCACCACGAAGTCGCAGCGCTCGAGCGCGTCGATCACCACGCCGCGGTTGGCCACGCTCGCGACGGGGTTCGTGCACACGATCCAGCAGGCCTTGATCTCGCCCTCGGCCATCCGCGCGAACATGTCGATCGTGCCGGTGCCGACGTCGGCGCGGATCGTCCCCTCGGGCACCGCCCACAGCTCCTCGACGAACCGGCGGTCGTCGGCCGACAGCACGGCGCGCTGGCCCGGCAGGCCGGGGCCCATGTAGCCCATCTCGCGCCCACCCATGGCGTTGGGCTGGCCGGTGAGCGAGAACGGCCCGGAGCCCGTCCGGCAGATCGCGCCGGTGGCCAGGTGCAGGTTGACCAGGGCGTTCGTGTTCCAGGTGCCGTGGGTGCTCTGGTTGAGCCCCATGGTCCAGCAGCTCGTCCAGTTCGCGGCGCCGCCGATCAGCCGGGCCGCCTCGCGCAGGTCCGCCTCGGGCACACCGGTGATCGCGGAGACGGCGTCCGGGGCGTAGTCGGCGAGGAACTCCGGCATCGCCTCCCAGCCCTCGGTGAACTCGGCGACGAACTCCTCGTCGACCGCGCCCTGCTCGACGAGCAGGTGCAGCAGACCGTTGAGCAGCGCGAGGTCGGTGCCCGGCTCGACCTGCAGGAACAGGTCGGCCTTCGCCGCCGTGGCCGTCCGGCGGGGGTCGACGACGATCAGCTTCGCGCCCTGCTTGACCCGGTCCATCACGCGGAGGAAGAGGATCGGGTGGCAGTCGGCCATGTTCGCGCCGATCACCAGGAAGACGTCGGCATGGTCGAGGTCGGCGTAGGAGCCGGGCGGGCCGTCCGAGCCGAGCGACTGCTTGTAGCCGGTGCCGGCGCTGGCCATGCAGAGCCGCGAGTTCGACTCGATCCACCTCGTGCGCCAGAAGCCCTTGGCGAGCTTCGTGGCGAGGTACTGGGCCTCGAGCGTCATCTGGCCGGAGACGTAGAGCGACAGCGCGTCCGGCCCGTGCTCGTCGAGGATCTCCCGCAGCCGGCGGGCGGTCTCGCTGATAGCGGCGTCGACCGGGGCGGGCTCGGCCTCGGCGCCGCGCCCGGGCCGGCGCAGGGCGGTGCCCAGCCGGCCGTCGGCGACGAGCATCTCGGCGCTGTGCGCGCCCTTCGTGCACAGCCGCCCGACGTTGGCGGGGTGCTCGGCGTCGCCGCGGACCTTGCGGATCCGGGTGGCCCCGTCCGGGCCGGGTTCGAGGTCCAGCACCATGCCGCAGCCGACGCCGCAGTAGGAGCAGACCGTCCGAACGCTGGTGAGCGGGCCGGGGTCCGGTGTGCCCACGCCTGAAGTCCTCCGTGCCGTCGCGCTGCTGACCTGCGCGGGTTCTCGTCACCCGCCCGGACGACGCTAGGAACGGGGGATTGCCGTCAGGTCAGCGCAATCGGTCCGCCGTGTCACATCCCGCTCACCACGGCCGGCGTGCCGGTGTGCGGCGCAGGTCAGGACGTGGGCTGGGTCACCCGCACCGCGAGGACCGCGGCGAGCCCGGTGACGTCCAGGGCGCGGGCCGGGGCGCTGCCCGCCGCGACCACCACGGCGAGGTCCGGCCGCAGCGCGACGGCCTCGCTGAGCAGGGCGATCCCCGCGCTGCTGAGGTACGGCACCCCCGCGAGGTCGACGACGAGCGGAGCCTCCCCGGAGCGCGCGGCGGGCAGCAGGGCGCGGGCGACCGGCTCGCGCCCGGCGAGGTCGACGTCGCCGGTCACGACGAGGACCTGCGCGCCGCCGGGCCCCGTGCGCCACGTCACAGCGGCGGGGACGGAGGCGACGGGGCGGTGCGGGAGCGTGCCGGCGGGCGCCGGCGGCGCGGTGCCGGGCGGCACCCGGAACGCCACGCGCGTGCCGGTCCCGCCACGCTCGATCTCCAGCTCCTCGCCGAGCTCGCGCATCACCCGCAGGCCGTGCCCGCGGTAGCCGGAGTCCGCGGGGACGGGGCGCCAGCGGCCGGCGTCGGCCACGGCGACCTCGACGGCGCCGTCGCCCGCCCGCGCCAGCGACCAGGTGAAGTCGCCGCCGCCCTCGGGATAGGCGTGCTCGACGGCGTTGGCCGCGGCCTCGCCGAGGGTGAGCTGGACGTCGTCGGCGGCCTCCGGCAGCACCCCGGCCTCGACCAGCCACGCGGCGGCGGCGCGGCGCATCCCCCGCAGGCTGGTGGGGTCGGCCGGCAGGGTGGCGGACAGCGGGGCCGGCACGGTCCGGACGACGAGGAGGGCGACGTCGTCCGCCGGGGCGTACCCGCGGAGCACCCCGGCGACGACCTGCTCGGTCAGCGCACCGGGATCAAGGTCCGCGTGCTCGCGCACGGTCGCGGCGAGCCGGTCCAGCCCGGCGTCGAGCACCTCGTCGCGGGTCTCGACCAACCCGTCCGTGTAGAGGACGAGCGAGGTCACGGGGCCGAGGACCTCGGCGCCCTCCGGCCGCGGCGAGCGGGCGGACGCGCCCAGGACCGTGCCTGCGCCGCCGGCGAGGAACCGGGTGCCCTCCTCGTCGAGCAGCAGGACGGGCGGGTGCCCGGCCGAGGACCAGCGCAGCTCGCCGCTCGACCAGTCGTAGGTCAGGCAGGCGCAGCTGCTGCCGGCCGACCCGGGGACGTGCGCGGCGAAGCGGTCGAGCCGCTCCAGCGCGGCGGCGGGGGAGCGGCCGTCGAGCAGGTGCCCGGCGAGCGCGCTGCGCAGCTGCCCCATGACCGCGGCGGCCGCGGGCCCGTGCCCGACGACGTCGCCGATCACCAGGGCGACCCGCGTCCCGTCGAGGGGGAGCAGGTCGTACCAGTCGCCGCCGGCGTGCGCGTCCTCCGCCGACGGCGTGTACCGCGCCGAGGCGGCGAGCCGGGCGAGGGCGGGCAGTTCACGGGGCAGGAGGCTGCGCTGGAGCACGGTTGCGATCTCGCGTTCGGCCTCCAGCAGCCGCGCCCGGTGCAGTGCCTGGGCGCACTGGTCGGCGAGCGACTCGGCCGTCGCGCGCTCGGTGGGGCTGGGCACCCGGCCCTGCGGCAGCGCGACCGTGAGCAGGTCGGTCCCGCCGTCCGCGGCGCGCAGGGGCAGGCAGCCGAGCGAGCCGTATCCCCGCTGCGCCAGGGCGTCGTGCACCCGGGCGTGCCGGCCGGCCCAGCCGAAGCCGGCCGCGTCGTCCGTCCCCTCCTCGAGCAGCCAGAGCGTCGCCCCGCGCAGGCCCGCGAGCAGCCCGTCGGGCCGTGCCGTCAGCGCCCCACCGCCCGCCAGCCGGTCGTCCGTTCACCCGGCGACGGCGATGCTGCGCAGCCCCTCGTCGCCCGCGGGCTCCCACACGGCCACCCCGCACGGGCCCAGCAGCTCGCGGACCTGCTCGAGGGCGACCTCCGCGACCCGGGCCGGCGTCGCGGCGGCGGACAGCGCGGCGGTGGCCCGTTGCAGCAGCCCGAGCTGGCGGTTGGCCTCCTGCTCCCGGCGCAGCAGGTGCTCCCGCTCGGCCTCGGCGCGCCGCCGCTCGGTGATGTCGCGGCCGATCGCCTGCAGCCGCTCGCCGGCGAACCGCATGGACAGCTCGACCGGGACGGTGCCGCCGTCGCGCCGGCGCAGCTCCCACACCTCGGTGAGGGGCTCGCCACCCCGCAGCGCGGCGAGCAGCTGCTGGAGCCGGCCCACGTCGTCCGGCCGCACCACGTCGGCGATCGAGAGCCGGAGGTGCTCCTCGCGGGTGTGGCCGAGCATCGCGCAGGCAGCCGGGTTGACGTCGATGTAGCGCCCGTCGGCGTCGGCGAGCCAGATCCCGTCCGTGGCGCGCTCGGCCAGCAGCCGGTACCGCTCCTCGCCCTCCCGCACCGCGGCGTGCGCGTGGGCCCGCTGCAGGGACTCCCAGCAGCGCGCCACGACGGCGTCGAGCAGGGCGACGTCGTCGGGGGTCCAGCGCCGGGGCGTCGCGTGGTGCACGGCCATCGCGGCGACGAACCGCCCGCCCTTGTGCAGCGGCGTGCAGATCACGGCCGCGATCCCGGTGCGGTGGTAGATCTCCCGCTGCGCGGGGAGCACCCGGGGATCGGTCTCGGCGTCGTCGAGCACGTAGGGCACGCCCTCGCGCATGCAGCGCAGGGTGTCGGCGCTGAACTCCGACATCGCCATCCGGCCGGTCAGCGGCGGCAGCCCGCGGGCGTAACTGCCCGTCATCGTGAAATGGTCCTCGTCCGCCTCGGCCTCGGCGTAGGCGCACCGGTCGACCTGCATGTGCTCGCCCAGCATCCGCGCGACCACCCGCATGATCTCCTCGGGGTCCTCGAGCGGCTGCAGCGCACGTTCGAGCCCGGCCGTGAAGCGGGGATCCGCGGCACCGGGGGCCGCGGGGGAGTCGAGCACCGGAGGATCGTAGCCACCCGGGCCCGGGGTCGCAGGGCGTTCGGTGCCGAAGCCGCTGGTCAGGGCCTGACGGGACCCCGGAGACACGAAAAGCGGCCGAAGCCGCTTCGTCGTGCCCCCGGCAGGATTCGAACCTGCGCTCCCGCCTCCGGAGGGCGGTGCTCTATCCCCTGAGCTACGGGGGCGACTCCCGCTCGCCGCGTTCCCGCGGCGTGCAGGAGAAACCCTACAACACCCCCGGATCAGTTCTGCGGGAGGGGCTGCGCACCCCGCGCGGCCAGCAGCTGCCGCATGAGATCGGCCTCGGAGGTCTGCGCCGACAACGCCTGCGCGGCGAGGTTGCGGACCTCCGGCAGGGCCGCGCGCTCGGCCGCGTACTGCAGCATGTCGGCGCCGCCGAGGTGGTGGCGCAGCATCAGCTGCAGGAAGAGCGTGTCGAGCTGCGTGCCCGAGGCCGCCCGCAGGTTCCGCAGATCCTCGTCCGTGGCCATCCCGGGCATCCGGGCGGCGCCGGCCGACGCCGCGTCGGACATCGCGTGCCCGTGCCCGGCGTCGGCCGGGTCGGCCATCCAGGTCATGTAGGGCCGGCCGGTGGGGAACGGGGCGGCGCCCCAGAGCCCGAGCCAGCCCTGCATGCGCCCGATCTGCTGCAGCTGCGTGGTCTCGATGTCGAACGCCAGCTGCTTGACCTGCGGGTCCGACGTGTGGTCCCGGGCCCACGAGGCCATCTCGACGGCCTGCTCGTGGTGCACGGTCATGTCCTGCGCGAACCCGACGTCGACCGAGTCGGCCGACGGCGTGGTGGTCCCCGCGGAGCCGGGCAGGCCGATCAGCATCCCGGCGGCCCCGCCGATGAGCAGCAGCGCCACCGCGGCGGCGATCACCACCAGCGGGCGGACCCACCGCGGCTCGCGGCGGCCGGCGTCGGCCGCCGCGTCCGGTTCGGCGAGGTCCGCGGCCACGGGGCTCACTGGCCGCCGGTGGTCGGGTCGGGCATCGTGCCGCCGGTGGTGCCGGCGCCGCGCTCGGCCACGATCGTGCCGCCGTTGATCTCGGCCACGCCCGGGGTCGGCTCGAAGGCCGGCGGGTTGTCCTGGTCGAACGCGCCCGGCCCGAGGGCCTGGCAGGTCGCGCCGATCTCCGGGTAGTTGTACTGGTTGCGGCGCAGCGCGGTGATGAACTGGTCGATCCGCGGGTCGTTCGCGTCGCCCAGCTTGAGCTGGTGGTTCCACGCCTGCAGGGAGATCGGCTGGTCCAGGCCGGGGTAGGGCGCCATCACCGTGTACGGCTGGCCGTCGACCTTCGCGGAGAGGGTGTCGAGCGCCGCCCCGCTGACCTGGTCGGGGTTGTAGGCGATCCAGACGGCGCCGTGCTCGAGCGAGTGCACGAGGTTCTCCTGGCGTACCGCCGTCGGGTAGACGATCCCGGTGCACGCGGCCCAGTACTGGTCGTGGTCCCCGCCGAACGGCGGCGTGTGGGTGTAGGCGACGCGGGTCGGCCCGACGACGTGCCCCTGCCCGGACCCGGTGTAGTTGTCCGTGACCACGCCGGCGATCTGGGCGGACGGGTCCCGGTTGGTGTCGCTCGGGGTGTACGCGGCGAGGGCGTCCTGGGCGGCGCTGTTCTCGTTGTTCTTGTAGACGGCGTAGCCGAAGATCGCGCCGGCGAACAGCACGACGACCAGTACGCCCGCGATCAGGCCCCACGGCGTCGACCGCTGGGTGACGACCGAGTTGCGGGCCTTGTTCCGACTCGCCTTGCTGCTCTTGCCGCTGGCCATGAACCGTCCAGTTGATCGGGGGTCGAGGGCGACCTCACCCAGATGGCGGTCGCGGCCCCGCAGTCTAGGAGCGCCGCCTGAGAAACCCCCGAGTGCCACCTCCTATCCTCGTGGGGTGACTCCCGACGTGCTCGCCGACCTGGTCCGTGTCGCCGCGCTGGACGTGCTGGCCGCGCGCGGCCTGGCCGCGGACGCGCTGCCCGCCGACGCGGGCGTCGAACGGCCCCGCAACCCCGAGCACGGGGACTACGCCACCAACGTCGCGCTGCGCACGGCCAAGAAGGCCGGCGTGCCCCCGCGGGACCTCGCGGGCTGGCTTGCCGAGGACCTCGCGGGCCGCGCCGGGATCGCGTCCGCCGAGGTGGCGGGGCCGGGCTTCATCAACCTCCGGCTGGCCGCCGACGCGCAGGGCGCGCTGGTCGGCGAGGTGCTGGGGGCCGGCGGGGCGTACGGCACCGGCGACGAGTACGCCGGGCGCAACGTCAACCTGGAGTTCGTCTCCGCCAACCCGACCGGCCCGCTGCACCTGGGCGGCACCCGCTGGGCCGCAGTGGGCGACGCGCTGGGCCGCGTGCTCACCGCGCGCGGCGCGAAGGTCACCCGCGAGTACTACTTCAACGACGCCGGCGCCCAGATCGACCGGTTCGTCGCCTCCCTGGTCGCGGCCGCGAAGGGCGAGCCCGCGCCGGAGAACGGCTACGGCGGCGCCTACATCGCCGACATCGCCGCCCGGGTGGTCGAGGCCGAGCCGGCGGCCCTGGGCTCCCCCGACCAGGACGAGATCTTCCGCCGGGTCGGCGTCGGCCTCATGTTCGCCGAGATCAAGCAGGACCTGCACGAGTTCGGCACGGACTTCGACGTCTGGTTCCACGAGAACTCGCTGCACGAGTCCGGCGCGGTCGACGCGGTCGTCCAGCAGCTCAAGGACTCCGGCGCGCTCTACGAGGCGGACGGCGCCTGGTGGCTGCGGTCGAAGGACTACGGGGACGACAAGGACCGGGTCGTCATCAAGAGCGACGGCCGCCCGGCCTACATCGCCGGCGACCTCGCCTACCTCCGGGACAAGCGGGCGCGCGGCTTCGACCTGTGCATCTACATGCTCGGCGCCGACCACCACGGCTACATCGCCCGGCTCAAGGCGGCGGCCGCCGCGTTCGGCGACGACCCCGCCGTCGTCGAGGTGCTCATCGGCCAGCTGGTCAACCTGGTCAAGGACGGCCAGCCGGTCCGGATGAGCAAGCGCGCCGGCACCGTCGTCACGATGGAGGACCTGGTCGAGGCCGTGGGCGTCGACGCCGCCCGCTACTCGCTGATCCGCTCGTCGGTCGACTCGGCGCTGGACATCGACCTGGACCTGCTGGTCAAGCGCAGCAACGACAACCCGGTCTTCTACGTGCAGTACGCGCACGCCCGGCTGGCCTCGCTCGCCCGCAACGCCGCCGACCTCGGCGTCGAGCCGGGGACGGAGTACGGCCTGCTCGAGCACCCGCGCGAGGGCGACCTGATCCGCACGCTGGGCGAGTTCCCGGAGATCGTGCGCGCGGCCGCCGAGCTGCGCGAGCCGCACCGGGTCGCGCGCTACCTCGAGGCCCTGGCCAGCGCGTACCACAAGTTCTACGACAGCTGCCGGGTCCTGCCGATGGGCGACGAGGAGGTCACCGGGCTGCACCGCGCCCGGCTCGGCCTGTGCGTCGCCGCCCGGCAGGTGCTGGAGAACGGTCTCGGGCTGCTCGGCGTGAGCGCACCGGAACGGATGTGAGGACGGACCCGTGAGAGCGCACCCCGCCGGCCCGCTGCACGGCGGCATCCAGGCGCCGCCGGAGACGGCCGGCCCCCGCCCGACCGGCGCCGCCGAGCTCGACCACCTCGCGCCGGCCGTCTGGCCGCGCAACGCCGCCCGTGGCGCGGACGGCGCGCTGCGCGTCGCCGGTGTCGACGTCCGTGAGCTGGCCGAGCAGTACGGCACCCCGCTGTTCGTGGTCGACGAGGGGGACTTCCGGTCCCGCGCGGCCGAGTTCGCCGCCGCCTTCGGGGCCGAGTCCGTGCACTACGCGGCCAAGGCCTTCCTCAGCACCGAGATCGCGCGCTGGGTCGCCGACGAGGGCCTGTCGATGGACGTCGCGAGCGGCGGCGAGCTCGCCGTCGCGCTGCGCGCCGGCTTCCCGGCCGGGCGGATCGCGATGCACGGCAACAACAAGTCCGTCGCCGAGCTGGCCGCCGCCGTGGAGAGCGGCGTGGGCCGGATCGTGCTCGACTCGTTCCACGAGATCGTCCGGCTCGACGCCGTGGCCGCCGAGCGGGACGTCGTGCAGCCGGTGATGATCCGGGTGACCGTGGGCGTCGAGGCGCACACGCACGAGTTCATCGCCACCGCGCACGAGGACCAGAAGTTCGGCTTCTCCATCGCCGGTGGCCTGGAGTCCGACGCCGCCGAGGCCGCCCGCCGTGTGCTCAAGGCCGGCAACCTGCAGCTCGTCGGGCTGCACAGCCACATCGGCAGCCAGATCTTCGACACCGAGGGCTTCGAGGTGGCGGCGCACCGCGTCGTGCGGCTGCTGGCCGACCTGCACCGCGAGCACGGCGCGGCCGCCCTCGCCGACCTCGCCACCCTCGACCTCGGCGGCGGCATCGGCATCGCCTACCGGCCGGACGAGGACCCGCTGTCCATCCCGGCGCTGGCGAAGGAGCTGCGCGGGATCGTCGAGCGCGAGTGCGCGGCGGCCGGGCTCGACGTGCCGGAGATCGCCGTGGAGCCGGGGCGCGCCATCGCGGGCCCCGGCGGGATCACGCTCTACGAGGTCGGCACGCTCAAGGAGGTCCCGCTCGGCGTCGGCGCGCGGCGGTACGTCAGCGTCGACGGCGGGATGAGCGACAACATCCGCACCGCCCTCTACGACGCGCTCTACGACTGCCGGCTCGTCTCCCGGGCGTCGGCGGTCGACTCGGTGCCCGGCGGCGACCGGCCGGCGCTCTCGCGCGTGGTCGGCAAGCACTGCGAGTCCGGCGACATCGTCGTGCGGGACTGCTGGCTGCCCGCCGACCTCGCCCCCGGCGACCTGCTGGCCGTGGCCGCCACCGGCGCCTACTGCTACTCGATGGCCAGCGCGTACAACCGGCTGCCGCGGCCGGCCGTCGTCGCCGTCCGCGACGGCGAGGCGCGGGTGATCCTGCGCCGGGAGACGGACGAGGACCTGTTCCGGCTCGAGGTCGGCCCGTGAGGCGGGCCGCGTGCGGACGGGCGTGAGGGTGGGCACCCCGGACTGTCGCGCGGGGCGCCGAGCAGGGATGATCCCCGGTCGGGCCCGGCCCGTCGCACCCGCCGGGATCGCCCGCATGACCGTGTCAGGAGGATCGTCGTGACGTCAGACGCGCCCGTCCGGGTCGCGCTGCTGGGCTGCGGGACCGTCGGGTCCGAGGTCGTCCGGCTGCTCGAGGACCAGGCGGGGGACCTCACGGCCCGCGTCGGCGCGCCGGTCGAGCTCGCCGGGGTGGCCGTGCGCCGCCCGCACCGGCACCCGGAGCTGAACCCCGACCTGGTGACCACGGACGCCTCTGCGCTCGTCACCCGGGACGACGTGGACGTCGTCGTCGAGGTCGTCGGTGGCATCGAGCCCGCCCGCACCCTCCTGTTGCAGGCGATCAAGTCCGGCAAGTCCGTGGTCACCGCGAACAAGGCGCTGCTCGCCGAGGACGGGGCCACGCTCGCCGAGGCCGCGGACGCCGCCGGCGTCGACCTCTACTACGAGGCGTCCGTCGCGGGCGCGATCCCGCTGCTCCGCCCGCTGCGCGAGTCGCTCGCCGGGGACCGGATCACCCGCGTGGCCGGGATCGTCAACGGCACCACCAACTTCATCCTCTCCGCGATGAGCGCCTCGGGCGCCGGCTACGCGGAGGCGCTCGAGGAGGCCACCCGGCTCGGGTACGCCGAGGCCGACCCGACGGCCGATGTCGACGGCTACGACGCCGCCTCCAAGGCGGCGATCCTCGCCACCATCGCCTTCCACACCCGGGTCACCGCGGCCGACGTGCACTGCGAGGGCATCCGCCGGGTCACGGCCGCGGACATCGCCGCCGCCCGCGGGCTCGGCTGCGCGATCAAGCTGCTCGCGATCTGCGAGCGCGTCCCCGGCTCCGGCGGTGCGCCCGAGTCCGTGTCCGCGCGCGTCTACCCGGCGATGATCCCGCTCAGCCACCCGCTCGCGGGCGTCGACGGGGCGTTCAACGCCGTGTTCGTCGAGGCGGACGCCGCCGGCCAGCTGATGTTCTACGGCCAGGGCGCGGGCGGCGCGCCCACCGCCAGCGCCGTGCTGGGCGACCTGGTCGCCGTGGCCCGCAACCGGGTCGCCGGCGGGCGCGGGCCGCGGGAGTCCGCCTACGCGAGCCTGCCGGTGCTGCCGATCGGCGACGTGCACACCCGCTACCACGTCAGCCTCGAGGTCGCGGACCGCGCGGGCGTGCTGTCCGCGGTCGCGGGCGAGTTCGCGCGGCGCGGGGTGAGCATCGCCGCGGTGCGCCAGACCGGCGGCCGCGAGGACGGGGACGTGCCGGAGGCCGAGGCCGCGGAGGAGGAGCTGGCCGCGCGCCTGGTCGTCGTGACGCACGGGGCGCCGGACTCCGCGCTGCACGCGACGGTCGAGGCGCTCGCCGGGCTCGACGTGGTCCGCGGTGTGGAGAGCGTGCTGCGCGTGGAGGGGCTGGGCCGTCCGGTCAGCACCCTCGGCGTGGCCGGATGAGTGCGCGGGCGGACGACGCCGCGCGATGACGGGAGAGACTGTGAGCACCGCCGTGAACCGGCTGGCCCCCTGGCCGGGCGTGATCGAGGCCTACCGCGACCGGATGCCCGTCGGGCCGGACTGGGAGATCGTCACCCTGGCGGAGGGCGGCACCCCGCTGCTGCCGGCGCCGGTGCTGTCCGAGCGCACCGGCTGCGAGGTCCACCTGAAGGTCGACGGCCTCAACCCGACCGGGTCCTTCAAGGACCGCGGGATGACCATGGCCGTGACCGCGGCGCTCGCCGAGGGCAAGCAGAGCGTGCTCTGCGCGTCGACCGGCAACACGTCCGCCTCGGCGGCCGCCTACGCCGCCCGCGCCCGGATGACCAGCGCCGTGCTGGTGCCGCGCGGCAAGATCGCGCTGGGCAAGCTGGCCCAGGCCGTGGCGCACGGGGCCCGGATCCTGCAGATCGACGGCAACTTCGACGACTGCCTCGAGCTGGCCCGCAAGACCACCGCGGACTACCCGGCCATCGCGCTCGTCAACTCGGTGAACCCGACCCGGATCGCCGGCCAGGCCAGCGCGGCCTACGAGATCTGCGACGCGCTGGGCCGCGCCCCCGACGTGCACTGCCTGCCGGTGGGCAACGCGGGCAACATCACCGCGTACTGGAAGGGCTACCGCGGCTACCACGCCGACGGGCTCGTGTCCTCGCTGCCGCGCATGTTCGGGTTCCAGGCCGCCGGCGCCGCGCCGCTGGTCCAGGGCGCGCCCGTGAAGAACCCCGAGACGATCGCCACCGCGATCCGGATCGGCGCGCCGGCCTCGTGGAACGGCGCCGAGACCGCCCGCGAGGAGTCCGACGGCCGGTTCGCCGCTGTCACGGACGACGAGATCCTGGCGGCGCACCGGCTGCTGTCCACCCGCGAGGCCGTGTTCGTGGAGCCCGCGTCGGCCGCGAGCGTCGCCGGGCTGCTGCAGGCCTCGGCGAACGGCTGGCTGGACCGCGGGCAGCTCGTGGTGTGCACCGTCACCGGCAACGGGCTCAAGGACCCGGACAGCGTGCTGGCCACCGCCCCGGCGCCCGAGATCGTGCCGATCGACCCCACGGCCGTCGCCGCGGCCCTGGAGCTGGCCTGATGGGGCGGCCCACCGAGGTGCGGGTGCGCGTTCCGGCGTCGTCGGCCAACCTCGGGCCCGGCTTCGACTCGCTCGGGCTCGCGCTCGGCCTGTACGACGACGTCGAGGTGTGCGCCACGGCGGAGCCCGGCGTGCACGTCGAGGTCGAGGGCGAGGGCGCCGCCCAGGTGCCGTGTGACGAGACGCATCTTGTGGTGCGCGCCATGCGGACCGCGTGGGCGCTGTTCGGGGACGAGCCGGCGGGCCTGCGGATGCGGTGCCGCAACGCGATCCCGCACTCGCGCGGGCTGGGCAGCTCGGCCGCCGCGGCGGTGGCCGGCGCCGTCGCCGCCTGCGTGCTGTCGGGGCGCGACCCGAAGCTCGAGCAGGAGGCGTTGCTGCAGGTCACGGCCGGGATGGAGGGGCACGCGGACAACGCCGCGGCCAGCCTGCTCGGCGGTTTCGTCGTGGCCTGGGAGCAGGTCGGGAACACCAGCGCGCGCTTCCACGCTGTACGCCTCGACGTGCACGCCGGCATCGCGCCGGTCGCGCTCGTCGCAGGGGTCGAGTCCTCCACCAAGACGACCCGCGGTCTCCTTCCCGAACTGGTCCCGCTGCCCGACGCGGCGTTCACCGGGAGCCGGACCGCACTCTCCGTCCTCGCCTTCACCCAGCGGCCCGAGCTGCTGATGGCGGCCACGGAGGACCGGCTGCACCAGGGCTACCGCCGCCCGGCCTACCCCGGGTCCGCGGACCTCGTCGACGCGCTGCGCGCCCACGGCGTCCCGGCCGCGATCTCCGGCGCCGGACCGACCGTCCTGGCGCTGACCACGGACGGGACGCTGCCCGGGGACGTGGACACCGCCGGTTTCACGGCGCTCCCGCTGCCCGTCGACACGCTCGGTGCGCAGGTCGAGATCGGCTGAGGTCCTGCGCCGACACGCCGGGCCCGACCGGGGGTGTTGTTGCCGCGGAACCCTGGACGGTCTACCCTCGGTTTCGCACGGCGATCCACGCGTCATCCGCGTGGCCTCTCGAGCCGGAACCCACTCACTGCAGTCCATGCGGTCGGAATCCGGACCGGACCGAGCGGCCTCTTCCCCGCGACCGTCGCACTGGTCGCCGCCCCTGCACATCGCCGACGGCGGCTCTCTTCATGCCGCCCCGGCGTCGTAGTCCGGCGGAGGAGCCGGACGTGACGTGTGGAATCCGCTGGTCCCGGCACCGCCCGCGGGCCGGTCAGGAAGGAACTTCGTGAGCGAGACCGATCTCGTCAGCACCCCGGCAACGGCAGAGGGTGCTGCCCCCAAGAGGCGGGGCGGACTGTCCGGAATGGTCCTCGCCGACCTGCGCCAGCTCGCCGGGGAGCTGAACATCCCGGACATCGCCGGGATGCGGAAGGGCGACCTCATCGCCGCCATCAAGGAGAAGCAGGGCGCCGCGCCGGCGAAGCGGACCTCGAGGAAGGCCTCCGCCGCCGACCAGCTCCCGCTCGACGGCGGCGAGGACACCGCGCCCGTCAAGCCGCGCCGCACCCGCGCGGCCAAGGCCGAGAGCGTCGAGGCCCCTGCGGCGCCCGCCGCGGAGACCGCGGCCCCGGCGGGTGACGCCGAGCAGCCGGCCGAGCAGCCAGCCTAGGCCCCCGCCTCCGCCGAGGCCC
>NZ_BSFQ01000061.1 GCF_027922425.1 Pseudonocardia halophobica
GTACCCACTTCACCTGCAGAGATCAAGCGGAACAGCGATCGTCCACCGTGGCCTATCAAGCGCGATTGGTGAGGACCCCGGCGCCGCGGGATCGCCGACACCAACGGCTTCCTCCTGCAACGGGCCGGCCAGGCCGCCGACCACGGCGTCGCGGGCTCGGCGGCCCGACCGTGCGTGTCGAGTCGATGGCCGCCCATCAGCCCGACG
The DNA here is from genome assembly GCF_027922425.1 of Pseudonocardia halophobica. Taxonomy (GTDB): domain Bacteria; phylum Actinomycetota; class Actinomycetes; order Mycobacteriales; family Pseudonocardiaceae; genus Pseudonocardia; species Pseudonocardia halophobica. The sequence goes on from NZ_BSFQ01000061.1 coordinate 208, forward strand.
TGATCGTCAACAGCACCGCAGATGCGGACGCCGTCAAGTCCCGGGACCTCGGGCGCGCGGCCGAGGTGGCTGGGGCCGAACAGGAGTACCCCGCCCGGGCCTCCGCGATCGGCACCGGGCTGGACACCAGCCGCGAGGCGGTGCCGATGACCGTCACCTGTCCGGCCGCAGATGCCTTGCCGCACCTCCGTCACGACGGCCGAGTGCGAGACCGCTCGAGCTGGAGCGGCGCTCCGCCCGACGTCGAGCCTGCGGAAACGGCGCCCTGAAGTCCCCTCCCCCTGGGTGCAGGATGGAAGGAGCACGAGAAGGGAGTCGGCGGTGAACCTCGCGGTCGGTGCGATCGCTTTCCTGTGGCTGGGCATGGTGCTGGCGCTGTCGTTCCTGGAGGCGCCCCTCAAGTTCCGCGCCCCCGGCATCACGGTGCCGCTCGGGCTCGGCATCGGGCGTCTCGTGTTCCGGGCGCTGAACATCGTCGAGGTCGTACTGCTCCTGGGGGTCGGGATCGCGCTGCTTGCCGGGCCGCGGTCCACGCCGATCCTGTGGGCCACCGCCGCGGTCGCCCTCCTGCTCGTCGTCCAACTCGCCGCGGTCCGGCCCGCGCTGGCCGCCCGCACCCGCCGGGTCCTCGCCGGCGACCCGCACACCGGCTCGCGGGCCCACCTCGCCTACATCGCCCTGGAGCTCGTCAAGGTCGGTGGCCTGGTCGTGCTCGGCCTCGCCGCCTCCGCCGTCATCTAGGGGGCACTTCGAGCCGCAGGTCCTCGAACCGGCCGTCGACGTAGCAGAAGTCGCCGTCGTCCAGATGCCACACCGCTCGTGCGCGAGCGGGGAGCAGGTGCCCGCCGACGCACTCCCAGCCGTCGACCGGCGTGGTCCAGCGGGCCCGGACCGGTCCGGAGGGCAGGGCGAGGTACCGGTCCGTGGTGGAGACGTCCAGGAGCCGCCCCAGCTCGTCGACCGTCAGCCGGACGGTGACGGTCAGGCCCGAGTCGGCCACCGTGACGTCGAACGACGAGTCGTCGACCGGGCTCCAGGTCGCGGCGGGGGTGAGGAGCATGCCCGGGGCGAGGAGGCAGGCGTCGTCGACCCAGGTGGCGAGCTCGCCGAGGTCGAACTCCGGCCCACGCCCCTCGGCGACGGGGACCAGGCCCAGCAGGGTGCCCCGCATCCGCCCGTGCCCGCCGAGGTAGGTGTCGGTGCCGAGCATCGGGACGACGCCGGCGACCCGCAGCCGCATCACGAACACCCGGACGACGGGGTCGGCGAGGTTGTACTGCCAGGCGGCGCACGGGAGCGGGCCCCCGGTGCGCCGCAACCGGAACCGGGCGCGGAGCCGGACCCGGAAGGACCGCGGGCGCGGCCGGCCGGGCACACCCATGGCCCGCAGGTACCGCTGCGCCGGCCCGGGCAGGCCCGCGAGGTCGGCTGCCGTCACCGCGGGGCGTTCGGCGGGGTCCCAGGGCAGCGCCAGCGCACGGACGGCCCGGTCGAGTCGCCGCACCGACACCTCAACCCTCCCAGTCCGGCCCCCGCCGCAGCAGCGTGTGGGCCGCGATCCCGACGCCCGCGAGCAGGACGAGGATCAGCGCGAACGCGGGGACGTCGCCGACGGTGCGCACCAGGATCGCCCCCACGATCGCCCCGAGGAGCAGGCTGAGCACCGCCGACGCCCGCCGCAGGACCGCCTCCCGGGTCGAGTGCGTGCGGTCCGCGACGAGCCCTGTCATGGACATCCCGACGACGCTGGTGGTGAGGTCCGGGACGGCGATCCGGCGGCCCACCGCGTTCTGCAGGCCCATCGCCACGGCCGCGATCACGGCCGTCGCCAGCGTCGGGGCGGAGTCGACCACCGGCGGGTGGACGGCCACGAGGACGAGGCAGACCGCGAGCAGCACCCATTCGATCAGGACCGCGGCCCGGAGCAGCCCACCCCGCCCGTCGATCCTGTCGATGAGGAACCCCGCCGCCGTCGCGCCGGCCAGGAACCCCACCAGCACGGCCAGCGAGGTGCGGAGGGAGAACCCCGGCGCACCCCCGATCGCGAACCCGGTGATGACCACGTTGCCGGTCATGTTGGCCACGAAGACCCGGCCGAGGGTGAGCAGGCTGATCGCGTCGATCACCCCGGTGACCGTGGTGAGGACGAGCAGCAGAACGGGGAGGGACCCGTGGCGCTCCCCGGCGAGGAGCAACCGCGGTCCGGCCGTCATACGGACGAGTGAAGCAGCCCCGCGCCGCACGCGGAAGGGTCAGGTCCGCGGACCCCGGCGCACCAGGGAACCGATCAGCGGCACCAGCACCAGCACCCGGCCGAGCGGGCCGCCGGTCGGACGCGGCCCCCGCCGCGGACCGCTGAGGTCCTTCAGTATCCGCGCCATCCGCGCCACCGCCTCCCGACGTCTCGACCATCGAGCGTCGGGGCGCCGACTGTGACCCGCAAGTCGATCTTGCGAGCCCGCGGGCACCGACACCCGCGAAACCACCCCGGTCAGGCGATCGGGTGCGAGTCGCCGTCGACCCGCTCAGGGGGCGGCGCGCCCGGCCCCCGGGCGGGCGTGGGCGCGGTCCCGTCCGAACCCGTCGTCCGGCACCCCGTCGGCGCCGGGCGGACCGGCCGTCGAGCGCTCGTAGCGGTCCAGGAAGAGGTGGAGCGCGTCGTCGACCTGGCGCAGCTCGGCGGCCTGCAGGTCGAGGAAGGCCTCGCCCTCCCCGGTCAGCCGGTAGGTGCGGCGGGCGGGCCCGGCCTTCGGGATGGACCACTGCGAGCGCACCAGGCCGCGTCGCTCCAGGCCGCGGAGCGCGCGGTAGACGCCTCCGGAGTCCCCCTCGCCGTCGTGCAGCGGGCCGAGCCGGGAGACGAGCTCGTAGCCGTGGTCGGCCTGCTCCCGCAGCAGCAGGAGCAGGCAGGGTTGCAGGAAGTTGCGCGGTTCGAGCACGGCCATGCGGGCTCCCGGGACGATGGCGGTGGTGGACGCCTCAAGAAGCGATAGTGGCCGCCTGTGACCTGGAGCACAAGGCCCGGATCGATCAGAGCAGGGCGGGCGTCCCGTCCCGCCGGACCGGCGCGCGACCTGCGGTGAGGGCGTGCAGCGCGGCGAGACAGACGGCCAGCCACGCCCCGCCGAGGAACCACCCGGCCAGCACGTCGGTGAACCAGTGGACGCCCAGGTAGAGCCGCGAGACCCCGATGAGGACGATCGTCGCGGCGGCCGTGCCGAGCGCGGCCACGCGCACCACGAGCGAACGCACGAGCCGGGCGGCGACGATCGCGACCACGCCGACGATCACGATCGACCCCAGCGCGTGCCCCGAGGGCAGCGACGGGTCGAACTGCGGCACCAGCTGGGTGGCGACGGGCGGACGGGGTCGGGCGTAGAAGTCCTTGAAGGCGGGCACGAGCACGGCCACCCCGGCGCTCGCGACGGTGACCGTCGCGGCCTCCCACCAGTGCCGCCGCCACACGAGCACCGCGACCGCGACGAGGGCCAGCACCAGCGTGCCGAGGGTGCCGCCGTAGCGGCTCGCGGTCTCCATCACCACGGTCCAGTCCCGCGCCCGGTGCGCGACGAGCCAGCCGAGCACGGGCCGGTCGGCGGCGGCGAGGCTGCTGTGGTCGGCCACCGAGTCGACGACCGTGGCCTGCGCCGTGAACAGCGTCGACGCGACGCCGGTCCCCCAGACCGCGGGCCGGCGCAGCACCCGGCGGGCCGGCGCGACCAGCGCGCCCACGGCGGGCAGGCCCGGCAGCGGGGCGCCCCCGGTGCCGGTGGTGGCACGCAGTCCCACGCGGTAGGCGCACAGGGCGACCGCGGTCACCAGCCAGCACATCCAGACCAGCACCCCGGCGCCCTGCTGGAGATCGGCGAACCGCACGGTGTGCCTCCTGTCGTCTCGAGCGTCCCGCCCGGCGGGCGGTATCCGACGACGGGGAGTGTGCGCCGCGGATGCTGTAGCGGCGCTGAGAGGAGCTGAGAGGAGCCGGGGATTATTGCGTGCTGGGCCCGGGTGCCCCTCCCTCCGGGCCCAGCACGCGAGGCGGGCATCGTCGGCTCCCCAGCGACGACGCCGTGGCGTTCGCCGGTCCCGGGGCGGTGTGCCCCACCGGCTGACGACAGTGGTAGTCACCGAAGGGCGGCCCTGTCCACGGGCTAGTAGATTCCGCGCCCGCCGCGTCCAGGTTCGGGCCGGAAGGCCCTGGGGGCAGCACGGACCCCCGAGGAGGGTGACCGGGGTGGACGGTGGCATGGGCCATGGGCCGTGTCCGGGTCCCGCCGGGGTGTCGATCGGCGCCGCGGCGGACTACGTCGGGGTGTCGGTCGAGACGCTGCGGGCGTGGCAGCGGCGCTACGGCGTCGGGGCCAGCGCGGTGACCCCCGGCGGCCATCGCCGCTACACCTTCGACGACCTGGTCCGGCTGCGCACCGTGCGGGACCTGGTCGAGGCGGGCGAGTCGACCGCCGTGGCCGTGCGCACCGTGCAGGGTCCCCGCCGGGCGCCCGTCGTCCCCGAGCCGGACGTGTCCGCCGCGCGCAAGCTCGCCGCGGTGTGCATGGAGCTCGACGGGCACGCCGCCCGCCACCTCGTCGGCGCACTGCTGGCGGCCGAGGGCGTGGTCCGGACGTGGGAGACCCTGGTCCGGCCGGCCTTCACCACCCTGGAGCGCCTGCCGCTGCCCGCGGCCCGGACGGTGGGAGCCGAGCACCTGCTCTCACACGTCGTGCTCGGCACGCTGGGCGCCCGCGTCGGCCGCGAGCCGCGGGACCGGTCCGCCGTCGTGCTGGCCTGCGCCCCCGCCGAGCAGCACGAGCTGCCGATGGCGGTGCTCGCCGCCGCGCTCGCCGAACGCGCGGTGCGGGGCACCCTGCTCGGCAGCCGCACCCCGGCGGCGACGCTCCTGGCCGCCGCCGGCATGCCCGGTTCCACGCGGATCGTCCTCTACGCGCACCTGCCGGTCGACGACCCGGAGGGCGCGATCCGCATGCTCCCCGACCCCGCGGCCGTGATCGCCGCCGGACCGGCCTGGGACGCCGTGCCGCTCGACGCCGCCGTCCGGGTCTGCAACGACGTGGCCTCCTGCCTCGCCGCGATCGGCACGGGGTGACGACGGACCGGCGCCGGTGACCGCTAGTCCAGCTGCGGCCGGATCTCCGTGTGGAACCGGCCGAACAGCTCGCGCCCCTGGTCGGCGGTGCCGCGGATGGCCGGCACGATCAGCTCGTCGAGGCCCGCCTCCCGCCAACGGCCGATGACGTCGACGATCTCGGCCACCGATCCGGCGACGACCCCGGCCGGCGCGTCGGCGGCGGAGCCGTCGATCTGCAGCACGGCCTGGGTGGAGCGCCGGATCGTGCGGGGGTCGCGGCCGATCCGTGCGCAGTGCTCGTCGAGCACGGCGGACTTGTGCGCGAACACCTCCGGCGTGGACCAGCAGTTCCACTCGTCCGCGTACCGGGCGACGACGCCGAGCATCCGCTGCTCGCCCGAGGCCCCGAGCATGAGCGGGATCCGTCTGCCCGAGGTGACGGGCGGGGCGTCGGTGACCGCGTAATGAGTGCCCGCGACGGTCGTCCGCGGGTTGCGGAGCAGGCCGTCGAGCACGGCCAGGCCCTCCTCGAGCCGGTCGATCCGCTCGCGGACCGGGCCCAGCGCGATGCCGTAGGCGGCGTGCTCGTTGAGCTGCCAGCCCGCGCCCATGCCCAGCACCAGCCGGCCGCCGCTGAGGTCGTCGATGGTGGCCGCGGTGGCGGCGAGCACCGCCGGGTGCCGATAGGTCATCGACGCGACGAGGCTTCCCAGCCGGACCCGGGGCACCGCCGTCGCCAGGCCGGCGAGCACGCCGAAGCACTCGCGCATCCGGGTGTCGGACCGCTCCTCGGTACCGGTGTTGCCCATGAAGTGGTCGGCGACCCAGATGCCGTCGTATCCGGCGGCCTCGACCTCCCGGGCCACCGCCACGATGTCGCCGGCCGACCACGTGGTGCCCAGCCAGGCCCCGACCGCCAGTTCCGCCACGTCTCCTCCTCTATCGCGAGGGGTCCAGGAGATCACGGCTGCGGCGACACGGCGTCGCCGGCCGTTAGCATCGCCGGATGGCCTCGGTCCTGGTGGTGGAGGACGACGACACGATCGGCGACGTCGTGGCCTCCAGCCTGCGGTCGCACGGCTACGGGGTGGAGCTGGCGCGGACGGGGGCGGCGGCCGTCGAGGCGGCCCGCGGCCCCGGCTTCGACCTCGTCCTGCTCGACCTCGGGCTGCCCGACCTCGACGGTGTGGAGGTCTGCCGGCGGCTGCGGCAGCGGCTGCCCGCCGCGGTGATCGTGATGCTCACGGCGCGGCGGGCCGAGATGGACGTCGTCGTGGGGCTCGACGCCGGCGCGGACGACTACCTCACCAAGCCCGTCCGGCTGCACGAGCTGCTCGCCCGCATCCGCGCCCACCTGCGCCGGGCCGGGCCGCCCGTGGCGCCGGCGGTGGTGCAGCTGGGCGACCTGAGCCTCGACGTCGGCGGCCGGCGGGTGCTGGTGCAGGGCCGCGAGCTGGCGTTGCGCAGCAAGGAGTTCGACCTGCTCGCGCGGCTGGCCCGCGAGCCGGACACCGCCGTGAGCCGGGAGACCCTGATGGCCGACGTCTGGGACGAGCACTGGCACGGCCCCACCCGCACGCTGGATGTGCACGTCGCCTCGCTTCGGCGGCGCATCGCCTCCTTCGACGGGGCCCGGGTCCCGCGGATCACGACGCTGCGCGGGCACGGCTACCGGCTGGAGCACCCCGACCGCGTCGCCCCGGAGGGCTGACGGATGCGCAGGGTCGATCGGCGCAAGGTTGATCGGCGCGGGGTTGATCGGCGCAGGGTTGATCGCAGCGGGGCCGACGGTCGACGGGCTGATCGGGGCCGGCCCGAGCCGGTCCGCCGCCGCCTGGTCGGGCTCACCGTCGCCACGGCCGCGATCGCCGTGGGGCTCTTCGGCATCCCGCTCGCCGTCGGGCTGGTGCAGTACAGCCTGGAGGACCAGGAGTCGGTGCTGCAGCGGACCGCCAGCCTCACCGCGCGGTCGGTGCAGAGCGAGCTGGCCCGCGGCGACGCCCCGACCGTCCTGCCGGACCTGCCGACCGGCGTCGTCCTCGCCGTGTACGACGGCGACGGGGACCTCGTCCTCGGCGACGGCCCGGAACCCGCGGGCGACGAGATCGGCCGGGCCCTCGCCGGCCGGGGCTCGCACGCGACGATCGACGGGGACATCGTCGTGACGGTGCCGGTGACCGGGCGACACGACCCCGACGGCGCCGTCCGCGCCGCGATGCCGGTCTCGGCGGTCTACGCCGGGCTCGTGCCGATCTGGCTCGGGATGGCCGGGCTCGCCGGCGCGGTGCTGGTCACCGTGTGGCTGCTGGCGCGGCGCCAGGCCCGCCGGCTCGCCACGCCGCTGGAGGACCTCGCGGGCGCCGCGCGCCGGCTCGGCGAGGGCGACTTCAGCGTGCGCACCGGCCGGGCGGGCGTCGCCGAGATCGACCAGGTCGGCGGGGCGCTGGACAGCACCGCCGAGCGGCTCGACGCGCTGCTGGCCCGGGAGCGCGCCTTCTCCCAGGACGCCTCGCACCAGCTGCGCACCCCGCTCACCGGGCTGCGGCTGCGGCTGGAGGCCGCGCTCGACCGCCCCGACGCGGACCTGAAGGCGGCGCTGGTGGCCGGGATCGCCGAGGCCGACCGCCTCGAGCGCACGATCGACGAGCTGCTGCAGCTCGCCCGGGAGCGCACCGGCCGCGGCGAGCCGACGGACGTCGACGCGTTGGTCCGGGAGCTGGAGCCGGCGCGGGCCGAGCGGCTGGCGGTGTCCGGGCGCGGGCTCGTCGTGGACGTGGCACCGCAGCTGCCGCCGGCGGCCGCATCGGCGGCGGCGATCCGGCAGGTCCTCGGTGTGCTGCTGGACAACGCCGAGGTCCACGGGGCCGGCACCGTGCGGATCGTGGTGCGCGAGTCGGGCGAGGCGCTGGCCGTCGACGTCGCCGATCAGGGCGCCGGGCCGGGCCCCGACCCGTTCGCCGCCCCGCCGGAGCGGGCCACCGGCGGCGGGGTCCACGGGATCGGGCTGCCGCTGGCCCGCCGGCTCGCCGAGGCGGAGGGCGGGCGCCTGGTGCTGGGCCGGTCGGTGCCGCCGGTGTTCACGCTGTTCGTGCCGGCGGCGTGGCCCGAGACCGTCGTCGAACCCGCCCCGGTCGTGCCCGAGCCGGCCGAGGAGGTCCCGCTCGGCCGGTGACCGCTACCCGGTGATGGTCTGCGGCTCGCCCCAGGGGTTCACCGTGAACGGGGTCGCGAGGTCGAGGTTGCCGTCGTCGAGCAGGGCGTCGAGGGCGTCGACGCGGCCGACGGACTCGCTCCACACCTCGCTGGTGGCCGACGAGCTCGGGTTCTCCAGCGTGGTCCGCCGGATGTCGAGGAAGTCCCGCAGCCACTCGGTCTCGTCGATGCCGCCGGCGGGCGACCCGCCCATGTCCGCGTCGGTCTGCCGGACCAGCGAGGGCAGGCCGTCGGGGCCGTCCTGGGTGCCGTGCTCGACCGCGGTGTCGACGAGGATCGCCAGGCCCAGCGCCGAACGGATCCCGTCGGCGTCGGCGAGCTTGCGCGCCGGGGCGACGTACAGCGCGTCCGTGACCTGGTCCTGCACCTGGCGGAACACCGGGTCGGCGGCGGCGGTCCGCCAGGCGTCCGCGAAGCCGTCGAGCTTCCCCGTCGAGTCGTCGTACGCCGCGGCGAGCTCGGTCAGGGCCGGGACGTAGCCGGCGATGGGGTTGTCCGGGACCCGCGCGGTGTAGCTCTTCACCACCGTGAGCAGGTCGCCGCACGCGGTGCAGAAGCCCGCCCGGCCCGCGGTGTAGCCGCGGCCGTCGTCGAGGTCCTCGACGTAGGCGTACTGCACCTCCGGCGTGCCGTTCTCGAACACGCTGACCATCTGCGCGATGACCTGGTCGACGTCGCGGTCGCTCGCGGCGGACCCGCCGGCCGCGGACCCGGTCGGGCCCGCGGTGCCCGGGCTGCCCGCTCCGCCCGGGAGCAGGAACAGGGCGGCCGTGAGGAGGGCCGCACCGGCGACGACGGCGCCGAGTACGGCGAGGAACCGGGTGCGCCCCGGGGCCGGGCGCCGGGGCGACCCGCCGGCCGGGCGGGCCTCCCGGGAGAGGAACAGGGTCCGCTGCATCACTGTCCATGGTCGTGGGGGCGGGGCCGGACGCGCCGGCCGGGGTCGCCGTCGACCCTAGGAAGGTCCCGGCCAACGGTTCGGCAGGTCCGTGTAAGGGGAACCTCAAATCGAGGTGCAGGTCTCACCTCGCCGGGCCCGCCGCGGCCCGCTCCTCCAGGAGGTGGCGCAGGTGCCGCAGCGCCGGCAGCGCGGCGGTGACGGCGGCCCGCTCCTCCGGGGACAGCCGGGTGACCAGGTCGTTCAGGACCGCGGACCGGTGCCCGGCCCACGCGGCGAACCGGGCCTCGGTCTCCGCGGTCGGGGACAGCGTCGCCTGTCGCCGGTCCGCCACGCCGGGCCTCCGGTCGAGGAGACCGGCCCCGACGAGGTGGGTGACCCGCGTCAGTCCAGGCCGGCGCGGCGGGCCGCCCGGCCGATCTCCGCGTCGGAGCCGGACGGGGTGTAGCGGCGGACCTCCTGGGTCGACCGCAGCACCTCGCGCAGCGCGGGCAGGCCGCCGGTGAGGACGCCGGCGGCACGGGCCTGCACCAGGGCGTTGCCGAGCGCGGCGGCCTCGACCGGGCCGGCGAGCACGGGCAGGCCGCAGGCGTCGGCGGTGAGCTGGCACAGCAGCTCGTTGCGGACCCCGCCGCCGACGAGGTGCACGACCTCGATCTCGCGGCCGGACAGCTCGGCCGCCCGGCGCACGGTGCGCCGGTAGGCCAGGGCGAGGCTGTCGAGGATGCAGCGCACGACCGCCGCCCGGTCCCGCGGGGGTTCCTGGCCTGTCTCGGCGCACACCTCCGCGATGCGGGCGGGCATGTCGCCGGGCGGCAGGAACCGCGGGTCGTCCGGGTCGACCGCGGTGGTGAAGGCGGGGACGTCGGCCGCGGCGGCCAGCAGCGCGCCGAGGTCCGGGTTCCCCCAGGTCCGCAGCGACTCCTGCAGCAGCCAGAGCCCCATGACGTTGCGCAGGTACCGGACGGTGCCGTCGACGCCGAGCTCGTTGGTGAACCCGGCCGTTCGCCCGGCCTCGCCGAGCACCGGTTTCTCGAGCTCCACCCCGACCAGCGACCAGGTGCCGCAGGAGACGTAGGCGAAGCGGTCGTCCGCGGCCGGCACCCCGACGACGGCCGACGCCGTGTCGTGTGAACCCACGGCGGTGAGCGGGACCGGGCCGGTCAGCCCGGTCTCCGCCAGCACCTCGGCGGTCAGCTCGCCGAGCCGCTCCCCCGGCTCGCACAGCGGCGGCAGCAGCCCGCGCGGGATGCCCAGCCGGTCGGCGAGCCCGCCCGCCCACTGCCGGGAGGTGGCGTCGAGCAGGCCGGTGGTCGAGGCGTTGGTGATCTCGGCCCCGACCGCGCCGGTCAGCCAGTGCGCCAGCAGGTCCGGGATCAGCAGCACCCGCCGGGCGGCCGCGAACCGGGCCGTGCCCTGCGCCGCGGCCAGCTGGAACACGGTGTTGAACGGCAGGTGCTGCAGCCCGTTGACCGCGTACAGCTCCTCCGGCCCGACCACGGCGTGCACCGCCGCCACCCCGGCCTCGTGCGCGCCGTCACGGTAGTGGACCGGGTTGCCGAGCAGGGCGCCGTCGGCGTCGAGCAGCCCGACGTCGACGGCCCAGCTGTCGATGCCGACCCCGTCGAGCCGCTCGCCCGCGCGCCCGGCGGACCGCAGGCCGTCGAGCACGCCGGCGTGCAGGGCCAGGACGTCCCAGTACAGGGTGCCGCCCGCCCGGACCGGCCGGTTCGGGAAGCGGTGCGCCTCCGCGAGCTCGAGCGTTCCGGGGCCGACGCGGGCGGTCATGACCCGGCCGCTCGACGCGCCGAGGTCGACGGCGGCGAACGTGCCGGTCATCGCAGGAACGCGGCGGCGACCCCGGAGTCGACCGGGATGTGCAGGCCGGTGGTGCGGGTGAGGTCGCCGCCGGTGAGGGCGAAGACCGCGGCGGCGACGTGCTCGGGCAGGACCTCGCGCTTGAGCAGGGTGCGACGGGCGTAGAACTCGCCGAGCTCCTCCTCCTTCACCCCGTACACCGCGGCCCGGCTGGCGCCCCAGCCGCCGGCGAAGATGCCCGAGCCGCGGACGACGCCGTCGGGGTTGATGCCGTTGACCCGGATCTGGTGTGGGCCGAGCTCCGCGGCCAGCAGCCGGACCTGGTGGGCCTGGTCGGCCTTGGTGGCGCCGTAGGCGATGTTGTTCGGGCCGGCGAACAGCGAGTTCTTGCTGGAGATGTAGACGATGTCGCCGCCGATGCCCTGCTCGATCATGATCCGTGCGGCCTCGCGGGAGACGAGGAAGCTGCCCTTGGCCATGACGTCGTGCTGCAGGTCCCAGTCGGACTCGGTGGTCTCCAGCAACGGCTTCGAGATGGACAGCCCGGCGTTGTTGACGACCAGGTCGACCCCGCCGAAGGCCAGCGCGGCCTCGCGGAACGCGGCGGCCACGGCCTCGCCGTCCGACACGTCCGCGGCCACGCCGATCGCCGTGTCGGAGTTCCCGATCTCGGCCGCGGCGTCGACCGCCTTCTGCAGGTCCAGGTCGGCGACGACCACGCAGGCGCCCTCGGCGGCGAGCCGCCGGGCGACCGCCTTGCCGATGCCCGACGCCGCGCCGGTCACGAACGCGACCCGGGTGGCCAGCGGCTTCGGCTTCGGCATCCGCACGAGCTTGGCCTCCTCGAGGGCCCAGTACTCGATACGGAACTTCTCGGCCTCGTCGATCGGGGCGTAGGAGGACACGGCCTCGGCGCCACGCATGACGTTGATGGCGTTGACGTAGAACTCGCCGGCGACCCGCGCCGTCTGCTTGTCCTTGCCGAAGCTGAACATGCCGACGCCGGGGACCAGCACGATCGCCGGGTCGGCGCCGCGCATGGCCGGGCTGTCCGGGGTGGCGTGGCGCTCGTAGTAGGCGGCGTACTCCGCGCGGTACTCCGCGTGCAGCTCCTTCAGCCGCGTGACCGTCTCCTCCACCGTGGCGGTGGCGGGCAGGTCGACGACGAGCGGGCGGACCTTGGTGCGCAGGAAGTGGTCCGGGCAGGAGGTGCCCAGCGCGGCCAGCCGCGGGTGCTCGGCGCGGGCGACGAAGTCCAGCACGACGTCCGAGTCGGTGTAGTGCCCGACCTGCGGGCGGTCCGTCGACGCCAGCCCGCGGACCACCGGCGCGAGCGCGGCGGCCCTGGCGCGGCGCTCGGCCTCGGGCAGCGCGGCGTAGCCGTCGAGGACGGGGCCGAACGGCTCGGCCTTGCCCTTGTCCTGCAGGAACTTCTCCGCGGTGCGGATGATCTCCAGGGAGTTCGCCTCGCACTCCTCGGACGTCCGGCCCCAGGCCGTGATGCCGTGCCCGCCGAGGATGCATCCGATGGCCTGCGGGTTCTTCTCCGCGATCGCGGAGATGTCCAGCCCCAGCTGGAAGCCCGGGCGCCGCCACGGCACCCACACCACGCGGTCGCCGAAGCACTCCCGGGTCAGGGCCTCGCCGTCGGCGGCGGTGGCCAGCGCGATCCCGGAGTCGGGGTGCAGGTGGTCGACGTGCGGGGCCTCGACCAGCCCGTGCATCGCGGTGTCGATCGACGGGGCCGCGCCGCCCTTGCCGTGTGGGCAGAAGTCGAACGCCGCGACCATCTCGTCCTCGCGCTCGACGCCCGGGTAGACGTCGACCAGCGCGCGCAGCCGGTCCAGCCGCAGCACGGCCAGGCCGGACTCGGTCAGCGTGCCCAGGTCCCCGCCGGAGCCCTTGACCCACACCAGGTCCACCGGACGGCCGGTCACCGGGTCCGGCTCGCTGGCCTTGGCCGAGGTGTTGCCCCCGGCGTAGTTGGTGTTGCGCGGGTCGGCGCCGAGGCGGTTGCTGCGCCCGAGCAGGTCGTGCACGGCCGGGTTCGTCACGAGGAGGTGTCCTTTCGGGACTTCGGGGTGGGAGGGGTCTTCCGGGCGCTCAGGCGCCCCAGCTCGCCTGCTCGCCGCCCACGCGCTCGGCGGCGATCTTCTCCCCGTGGCCGGAGGCGCGGTAGGCGGAGAACGGGTCGGCGGGCAGGCCGCGGGACTCGCGGAACGCGGCGAGCAGCGGCCGGATGTCCGTGTGGTAGGCGTCCATCAGGACGGCGTTGGCACCGAGGACGTCACCGGCGTGCTGGGCGGCCCGCAGCGCGTCCCGGTCCACGAGCAGCGCCTTCGCCGTGGCCTCCTGGACGTTGAGCACCGAGCGGATCTGGCCGGGGATCTTCGGCTCGATGTTGTGGCACTGGTCGAGCATGAAGTTCACACCCGACTCCGGCCGCAGGGCGTCGTTGCCGACGATCTCGTTCATGATCCGGAACAGCTGGAACGGGTCCGCCGCGCCGACGATCAGGTCGTCGTCGGCGTAGTTGCGCGAGTTGAAGTCGAAGGCGCCCAGCCGCCCCGCCCGCAGCAGCTGCACCACGATGAACTCGATGTTGGTGTTCGGCGCGTGGTGGCCGGTGTCGAGCACGACCTGCGCCCGCTCCCCCAGCGCCAGGCAGTGCAGCAGCGACGTGCCCCAGTCCGGGATGTCGGTCGTGTAGAAGTACGGCTCGAAGAACTTGTACTCCAGCAGCAGCCGCATGTGCGGGTCGAGCAGCGCGTAGATCTCCTGCAGGGACTCGGCGAGGCGGTCCTGGCGGGCGCGGATGTCGTCCTGGCCGGCGTAGTTGGTGCCGTCGGGCAGCCACAGCTTGAGGTCCGTCGACCCGGTGGCGCGCATGACGTCGACGCACTCGGTGTGGTGCGCGATCGCCTTCTTGCGCACCGCCCGGTCCGGGTGGGTCAGCGAGCCCAGGCGGTAGTCGTCGTCCTGGAAGAGGTTGGAGTTGATCGCGCCGATGCGGACGCCCAGGTCCGCGGCGTGCGCGGCCAGCGCGCCGTAGTCGTCGACCCGGTCCCACGGGATGTGCAGCGACACCCGTGGCGCCAGTCCGGTGTGCGCGTGGACCTGCGCCGCGTCCTCGAGCTTCTCGAACGGCGTGCGGGCGGTGCCCGGCTGCCCGAACACCTTGAAGCGGGTGCCCGAGTTCCCGAACGCCCAGCTGGGCAGCTCGATCGTCTGCTCCGCCAGGGCGGCGAGGACGGCCGGATCGGGTCGGTCGGTGGTGGGCGTCATCGGTCATCACCTCGGGAGGAGGAGGGGGCGGCGGGGGCGCGCCGGACTCCCCGGCGTCATTCACTGAAACGTATCAAAACCGGCGCCGACGGTAACGTTCCCATCACCGACACGTCAACCCCGCACAGGTTCGCGGACGTCAGCGCTGGCTTCCGCCGACCTGTTCGGTACCGGAGATACCGAAGTGGGCCCTCTTGCGCGGGCCGCCCTCCCGTGACAGAGTCCCGGCCCGACAGTTTTGAAACGGTTCATCACCGGTTCACGCCGGACGAGGCCCCGAGGAGGTGGCGGGTGGGCGAGCGCGTCTGCTTCCTCATGCACCTGCGCCCGGAACTGGTCGACGGGTACCTCGAGGCGCACCGCGAGGTGTGGCCGGAGATGCTGGAGGCCCTGACCCGGCACGGCTGGCGGGACTACTCGCTCTTCCTGCGCAAGGAGGAGGGACTGGTGGTCGGCGTCGTGACCAGCGACGACTTCGCGGCGTCGCTGGCCGGCATGGACGGCGAACCCGTCAACACGCGCTGGCAGGCCACGATGTCGCGCTACTTCCGCAAGGAGGACGGGAGCCGGCCCGACGAGGGCCTCGAACGGCTCGACGAGTACTTCCACCTGGCCTGACCGGCCCGGGCGAGCACCTCCGGGGCCGTGCTCGACCAGCGCTCGCCCGCAATCCGCAGGCACCAGGCCCCGTCCACCCCACCCGACCCCTGAGAGGGCAGCGACGATGCGTATCGGGAGCAAGGAGACCACCGGTTGGAAGGCGACGATCTCCGTCGCCATGTCCAACTACATCGAAGCCGGGTCGATCATCGCGATCGCCACGAGCCTGTCGCTCTGGCAGGAGCGCTTCGGCATCGACGACTTCGCCGTCGGGCTGCTCGCCGCGATCAGCGCGAACGCCTTCGGCGCGGCGATCGGCGCCGCCGTCGGCGGGCCGCTCTGCGACCGGTACGGCCGCAAGTTCATCTACACCTACGACCTGCTGCTCTACATGGTCGGCGTGCTCCTGGCGGCCTTCGCCGTCAGCTACCCGATGCTGCTGATCGCCTTCCTGATCACCGGCATCGCGGTGGGCGCGGGCGTCCCGGCCTCGTGGACGTACATCGCCGAGGAGGCGCCGCCGGCCCAGCGCGCCAAGCACGTCGGCACCGCACAGCTCGCCTGGTCCATGGGCCCGGTGCTCGGCTTCCTGCTGGCGGTGGTGCTGACCGGCCCGCTCGGCCTGCTGGGCAGCCGGGTCATCTTCGGCCACCTGTTCGTCGTCGCGTTCATCGTCTGGTACATCCGGCAGGGCCTGCACGAGTCGACGATGTGGAAGGAGAGCCGGGTCGCGGACGCGAACCGCCGCCGCGGCGGCCTGCGCGCCCTGTTCACCGGCAAGGCCAACATCACCGCGCTGCTGTTCCTGTTCGGCGTGTACGGCGGCTGGAACGTCGTCGCCGGCCAGATGGGCATCTTCATGCCGCGCGTCTACGAGACCGCGGGCGTCGAGAGCGCGACCGAGCAGAACCTGCTGCAGGTGCTGCTGTGGAGCTGCACGGTCCTCGCGACCTACTTCGGCTTCATGCTGCTCGCCGACAAGATCAGCCGGCGGCTCCTCTACGTCGTGGGCGCCGCGCTCGGCATCTTCGCGTGGGTCCTGCTCGTCTTCGCCAACGCGACCCTGCCGATCCTGCTGCTCTTCGCCGTCTCCTGGGGCATCTCGGCCGGTATCGGCGCCCAGGCCTTCTACGCGCTCTGGACCAGCGAGCTCTTCGCCACCCCGTACCGGGCCAGTGCGCAGGGCGTCCTGTTCTTCGCGGTCCGGCTGGCGATCGGCCTGCTCAGCTACTTCTTCCCGACGATGCTCGCCACCCAGGGCGTGCCCGCGGTCGGCCTGGTCATGATCGGCCTGCTCGCCTTCGCGCTGATCGTCGGCGCGATCTGGGCGCCGCGGACGCAGGGCAGGTCGCTGCAGGAGATCGAGCGCGAGCGGTACGGCGAGGTGGTCTCGGCCGAGCTCACCACGCCGGCCAAGACGACCGGCGCCACCGCCTGACGGCTCGCGACCGCGGCCCGACCGCGGCCTGATCGCGCACGACCCGCGGCGGTCCTCCCGGATCCGGGAGGACCGCCGTCGCGGTCGCTACCGTGGGGGCGGCAGATCGAGCGGAAGGACCGGATGGCCAGCATCAAGGACGTCGCCCGGCTCGCCGGGGTCTCGCTCGGCACGGTCAGCAACGTCCTCAACCGCCCCGAGCGGGTCAGCCCCGAGCGCCGCGCGCGGGTCGAGCGCGCGATCGAGGAGCTGGGCTTCGTGCGCAGCGAACCCGCGCGCCAGCTGCGCGCCGGGCTGAGCCGGACCATCGCCGTCGTCGTGCTGGACGTGGCCAACCCGTTCTTCACCGACATCATCGAGGGTGCCGAGGAGCTCGCCGAGCAGCACGACGCCCAGGTCGTGGTGTGCAACAGCGGCGGCGACCCCGAGCGCGAGGCCCGCCACCTGGACCGGCTCGTGCAGCAGCAGGTGCTGGGCATCCTGCTCTCCCCCGTGCACGAGGTCGTCAGCGCCCAGCTGCTCGCGGCCCGCCGTCGGCACCCCCCGGTCGTGTTCGTCGACCGGGTCCCCGCCGCGCCGGGGTTCGCCTCGGTCGCGGTCGACGACGTCCACGGCGGCGCCCTCGTCGGCGACCTCCTCTCCACCACCGGGCACGAGCACATCGCCTTCGCCGGCGGGCCGATGTCGCTGCGCCAGGTCGTCGACCGGCTGCACGGGCTGCGCTCGACCTTCCGCGGCCGGCGCGTGGACGTCGTCGAGACCCCCGAGCTCACCATCCGGGCGGGCGCCCGGGTGCTCGACGACCTGCTCGCACGCCCCGCCCGCGACCGCCCGACCGCCCTGTTCTGCGCCAACGACCTGCTCGCCATCGGCGTGCTCAACGCCTGCATGCGCCGCCGGATCGCGGTGCCGGACGAGCTGTCCGTGGTCGGCTACGACGACATCGACTTCGCCGAGACCGCCAGCGTCGCCCTCACGACCGTCGGGCAGCCCGGACGCCGGCTCGGCCGGGAGGCCGTGGAGCTGCTGCTCGCCGAGGTGGGTGGGGTGGAGGCGCCCGCCGGCTCCCCGCGCAACCTGGTGTTCGAGCCCGAGCTGGTGGTGCGCTCCTCCACCCGCCCGTCCGACGTGCGGCTCACCGCAGGCCCCTCCGCCTCCTGACAGCGTGCATCCGCGAGCCCCAGGGGCGGCAACACCCACTCGGGCGTCGGACAGGCCGTCGACGCCCTGTGGGGTGCACCGGTCGGGTGTGGCACGAGGAAGGAGCGGGTGTGCCCGGGCAGGAGCCGATGTGCCGGGGCAGGATCGGCCGGTCGGCCGACGCCGCGGCTTCCGCGACGGACCGGGCACCATGGGGACATGCCGAGTCGTGTGCTGGTCGCCGACGACGACCGGGCGATCCGGGAGTCCCTCGCGCGCGCCCTCGAGCTGGAGGGCTATGCCGTGGTCCCGGCCGTCGACGGGGTGGAGGCGCTGTCGCTCGTCCGCCGGGAGTCGTTCGACGCACTGGTCGTGGACGTGATGATGCCGGGCGTCGACGGGCTGGCGGTGTGCCGCGTGCTGCGTGGCGACGGCGACCACACGCCGATCCTCATGCTCACCGCCCGGGTCGAGACCCCGGACCGGGTGGCAGGGCTCGACGCGGGCGCCGACGACTACCTGCCCAAGCCGTTCGAGCTCGACGAGCTGCTCGCGCGCCTGCGGGCCCTCATCCGCCGGGCCGCCGTGCACGGGGGCGACACCCCGCGCGCGGCCGAGACGCTGCGGACCGGCGCGCTGCGGATCGTCCCGGCGGCCCGCCGCGTCTGGTGGGACGAGGCCGAGCTGCAGCTGTCGAAGACCGAGTTCGACCTGCTGGAGCTGCTGGTCCGCAACGAGGGCATCGTCCTCGACCACGCCACGATCTACCAGCGGATCTGGGGCTACGACTTCGGCGCCGACTCCAAGAACCTCGCCGTCTACATCGGCTACCTGCGCCGCAAGCTCGCCGCGGCGGGCGCTCCGCCGCTGATCCACACCGTCCGCGGGGTGGGCTACACGGTGCGTGCGGCATGAGCCTGCGGACCCGGTTCGCCCTGGCGTTCGCGCTGGTCGCGGTCGTGGTGGCCGGGCTGGTCGGCTTCCTCAGCTACCGGGCCGCGTCGGACCGCACCACCGACGAGATCGACCGCTCCCTCCGCGCGACGGCCGCGGCGGTCGCCGCGGGACGGACCGAGGTGCTGGATCCCGTCGTCGTCCGGCACGGGCACGGACCCGACCGGGACCACGACGGGGACCACGACGGCGATCACGACGGGGACCAGCCGCTCGTCGGCCAGCTCGTGAACCCGGACGGGACCACCCTGTTCCTCGGCGGCCGCCCGGAGACGCTGCCGGTGTCGGCGACCGACCGCGCCCTGGCCGCGGCGGGGGTCGCGGGTGCGACGGCGAGCCGCGACGTCCGCGTCGACGGCGACGACTACCGCCAGCTGACGACCGCGCTCGGCGGCGGCCGGGGCGCGCTGCAGGTGGCGACCGACGCCGAGGAGAGCGAGCGTGTCCTGGCCGGGACGGCGAGCCGCATCCTCTGGGTCACCGCCCTCGTGGTGGTCGTGGCCGCGGCCGTGGGCTGGCTGCTCGCGCGGCGGATCACCCGCCGGCTGGTGCAGCTGGCCGGGATCGCCGAGGAGGTCAGCGCGAGCGGGGTGGTCGAGCGGGAGGTCCCGGTGCACGGGCGGGACGAGGTGGGTCGGCTGTCGGCGTCCTTCACCACGATGCTGGGCCGGCTCGCGGCCGCCCGCGAGGCCCAGGACCGCCTGGTCCAGGACGCCGCCCACGAGCTCCGCACCCCGCTGACCAGCCTGCGGACCAACGCCCGCGTGCTCAGGCGCCTCGACGAGCTGTCCCCGGAGGCGCGGGCCCGGCTGATCGACGACGTCGAGGGCGAGACCCGCGAGCTCAGCAAGCTGGTCGACGAGCTGGTCGAGCTCGCGCTGTCCCGGCAGGGGGACGAGGTCGACGAGCCCGTCGATCTGGGCGCCCTCGCGGAGCGGGCCGCCGAGCGGGTCCGGCGGCGGACCGGGCGGCGGATCGAGGTGCTGGTCGAGGACGGGGTCGTGCCGGTCCGGGGGCGTCCGCGGGCGCTGGACCGGGCCGTGACCAACCTGCTGGAGAACGCGGCGAAGTTCGACGGGGGCGGCGAGCGCCTCGAGGTGTGGGTGGGCGGGGGCCGGGTCGCCGTCGCCGACCGCGGCCCGGGGATCACGCCGCGGGACGCGGAGCGGGTGTTCGACCGCTTCTACCGCGCCGACGCCGCCCGCGGCCTGCCCGGCTCCGGGCTCGGGCTGGCGATCGTGCGCGACGTGGCGGACCGGCACGACGGCACGGTGTTCGCGGAGGCGCGCGAGGGCGGCGGGGCGTGCGTGGGCTTCACCGTGGGCGAGGGCCGGTTCTTACCCGGCTCCGAACCTGGCCACGTCGGGGACTCACCGGCGGCCTCCAGCATGGGCGGCACCTGAACGACGACCCCGGGAGCCCCATGACCTCCCCCGCCGGTCCCGCGCCGGACCACTCCGAGGCGCCCACCGCCGCCACGCCCACCGACGCCGTCACGGCCGCGACCACCGGAACCCGCACGCGGGCGTCCGACGCCGAGCGCGAGCGCGTCGTCACCCGGCTGCACCACGCCGTCGGCGAGGGCCGGCTCGACCTCACCGAGGCCGAGGAGCGGACCGCCGCCGCGTACGCCGCCCGCTTCCGCGACGAGCTCGACCCGCTGCTCGTCGACCTGCCCGGCGGGCCCGCCGGCGCCGAGCCGTGGTCGGCGATCTGGGAGTCCGTGGTCTGGCGCGGCCACCGGGCCGTGTGGGGTCCCGAGGCCGGCCGCCCGACCGCACCGCAGTGCCGCACCGCCGTCGCGGTGCTGGCCGCAGCCGTGGTGTGGGTCCTGCTCTGCATGGTCGTCGGTGCCGTGGTGGTGGCCGCGTGAGCGCCGCCCGGGCGGCCCGCCGGCCCGTGATCGTGCTGACCGCCGCCGTGCTGGGGCTCGGCGCGGCCGGCGGGATCACCGGGATGGCGCTCGGCGGCGTCGGCGCGGCGGTGTCGGACCGGGTCTCCGACGCCTCCTCCGACTCCTCGCCCGGCCCCGGGTTCCACCATTGGCACCACGACCACGACCGGTTCGACGACGACTGATCCCGGCCCGGCAGCCGCTCCCCCTGTCCCCGCCGGAACGCCCCGATTTCCGAGATCCCCCGAACCCGGAGAACCATGACGACCGTCGCCGGGCTGCCCGCCCACATCCTCCTCGTGCACGCCGTGGTCGTGCTCGTCCCGCTGACCGCGCTGCTGCTGGTGGTCGAGTCGCTGTGGCCCGCGGCGCGGCGCCGGCTCGCCTGGCCGGTCGCCGCCCTCGCCGTGCTCACCCTCGTCTCGGTGCCGCTCGCGACCGAGGCGGGCGAGTGGCTCGAGCACCGGATCGCCTCGACCCCGCTGCTGCGGACGCACGCCGAGCTCGGCGACACGATGCTCCCCTGGGCCGCCGGCCTGGCCGTCGTGGCCGTGCTGGTCGCCGCACTCCAGCAGTGGTCCCGCCGGGCGGAGCGGCGCGCTGCCGAGGCCGGCGCGGCGGCGGGCCCGGAGCGCCGCCGCCGCGGCCGGCTGCCGGCCGCCGCACTCGCCCTCGTCGCCGTCGTGGTCGCCGCCGGCTCGGTCGTGACCGTCTACCGGGTCGGCGACTCGGGCGCCCGCGCGGCGTGGACCGGCCAGTTCAGCGCCACGCCGCTCCCCCGCGGCGGCGCCCCGGTCACGACCGGCCTGCCGGAGCACCCGTAACCCCCCGCCCACACCGAGCGAGCCCCGGCCCGTGGAGATCACGAAGGGACAGGGCAACCCGCCCGTGCTCGACGAGGACGAGGCGCTCGAACTGCTCGCCTACCTCGTCACGGCCGCCCGCACCCAGGTCGACGAGGCCGCCGAGTACGGGCCGCTGCGGCTGCTGACCGCCGCGCGCCGGCTCGGGTCGGCGATCGCGCCGCGGGCCTCGGCGGCGACGGCCGGGTTCGTCGCCGGGCCGCTGGCCGCGGTCCCGGAACTGGCGGTGCCGCGCGACGGCCGGGAGGAGTACGCCGCCCGGCTCGACGAGCTGTGCCGGGCACTCGCCGGCCACCTCACCGCACACTTCGCGCGGGAGAGCCCGTGAGGCACACCGCGGACGGCGAGGCGGTGCTGGCTGCGATCCGCAGCCGCCGCGTGGTCCGGGCGCTCACGGACGAGCCGGTGGCGCGCGAGGACCTCGAGACGGTGCTCGACGCCGGCCGCTGGGCCCCGACGGCCGGCAACCGGCACCTGCAGCGCTTCGTCGCCACGGACGACCCGACCACGCTGCGGGTGCTGCGTATGGTGTCGCCCGGGATGATCCAGCGCCCGGCGGCGGCGATCACGGTCTGCACCGACCACCCGCGGGCCGCGGAGTTCGGGTTCCCGTCGGACGCCCCGGGCCTGCACGTCGACGTCGGCACCGCGGCCGCGACGCTGCTGCTCGCGGCGCACGCGATCGGCCTCGGCGCCGGGCCCGTCACCTCCTTCAGCCGCGCCGCGGTCGGGGTGGTGCTGCGCCTGCCCGACGGCTGGGTGCCGGAGATGATCGTGTGCCTCGGCCACCCGGCGCCCGGCGCCCCCGCGCCGATGCGTGCCCGTCCGCGACTGACCTGGCGCGACCTCACGACCTGGGTGCCCTGACCGGACCCCGGGCATAACGTTGAGCGCTCAATCGTTTGCGGTACCGTCGGTGACGAGATCGGGAGGAACCGCATGGACACGCTGGAACTGGGACTCGACACGTTCGGCGACGTGACCGTCGACGGGCAGGGCGACCGGACGTCGTACGCCCAGGTCATCCGGGACGTCGTGGAGCAGGCCGTGCTCGCCGACCGGGTCGGGATCGACGTGTTCGGGGTGGGCGAGCACCACCGCGACGACTACGCGATCTCCGCGCCCGAGGTCGTGCTCGCCGCGATCGCCGGGCGCACCGAGCGGATCAAGCTCGGCACCGCCGTGACGGTCCTCAGCTCGGACGACCCGGTGCGCGTCTTCGAGCGCTTCGCCACGCTCGACGCCGTGTCGAACGGCCGCGCGGAGATCACCCTCGGCCGCGGCTCCTTCACCGAGTCGTTCCCGCTCTTCGGCTACGACCTGGCCGACTACGAGACGCTCTTCGCCGAGAAGCTCGACCTGATGGCCCACCTGCTCGAGGAGGGCCCGGTGACCTGGGAGGGCACGGTCCGCGCCGCGCTGCGGGACCAGCAGGTCTACCCCAAGACCGAGTCCGGGATCACCGCGTGGGTCGGTGTGGGCGGCAGCCCGCAGTCCGTGGTCCGCGCCGCGAGCTACGGCTTCCCGCTGGTCCTCGCGGTCATCGGCGGCGACCCGGTGCGCTTCGCGCCGTACGCGGAGCTGTACCGGCGCACCCTGGAGCAGCTCGGCCGCGGGCCGCTGCCGATCGCGGTGCACGCGCCGGGGTTCGTCGCCGAGACCGACCAGGATGCCGTCGACACGCTCTTCCCGCACGCGAAGATCGCCCTCGACCGCATCGGCCGCGAGCGCGGGTGGCCGCCGCTGACCCGCGCCCGGTTCGAGGCCGACGTCCGCGAGGGCGCCCAGCACGTCGGGTCGCCGGAGACCGTGGCCCGCAAGATCGCCCGCACGGTGCGGGCGCTGGGCCTGCAGCGCTTCGACCTCAAGTACACGACCGGCACGCTGCCGCACGCCGAGCTGATGAAGTCGATCGAGCTGTACGGCACGGTCGTGGCGCCCCGCGTGCGCGAGCTGCTCGCCGACGGGTCCGACGAGCAGCCCGAGGGCATCGCGGTCTGACCAGCGGCCCCCGTCACCAGGCGACGGGCAGCGCCTCCAGGCCGTAGATCGCCTTGTGCACGGCGAAGGGGACCTCGTCGTCGGCGCAGGCGAGGCGCAGGTCCGGGAAGCGGCGCAGCAGGGCCGGGAAGGCCACCCGCATCTCCATCCGCGCCAGCGGGGCGCCGAGGCAGTGGTGGATGCCGTGCCCGAACCCGACGTGCGTGCCGGCCTTGCGCGTGACGTCGAGCCGGTCGGGGTCGTCCGTCAGCGCGGGGTCCCGGTTGGCCGCGGGCAGGTTGAACGACACGAGGTCGCCGCGGCGGATGACCGTGCCGTCGAACTCGACGTCGCGGGTCGCCAGGCGCGGCGAGCCGGAGTTCACCACGCTCAGCCAGCGCAGGAGCTCCTCGACCGCGCCGGGCACGGCGTCGGGCTCGTCGCGCACCAGCGCGAGCTGGTCGGGGTGCCGCAGCAGGGCCAGGGTGCCCAGCCCGAGCATGTTCGACGTGGTCTCGTGCCCGGCCACGAGCAGGAGGTTGGCGATCCCGACGAGCTCGGCGTTGGTGAGGTCCTCGTCGTGGTCGCGGATGAGCATGCCGAGCATGTCCTCGCCCGGGTCCCGGCGGGCCCGGGCGACCAGGTCCTGCATGTAGGCCAGCGAGTCGGCGGCGAGGGCGGCGCGCTCGTCGTCCGGCAGGGACACGTCGAGCTGGCGGCCGGTGCGGGCCTGGAAATCCTCCTGGTCCGCCGGCGGCACGCCCAGCAGCTCGCAGACGACCAGCGACGGGATGGGCAGGGCGTAGTGCGCGACCAGGTCCGTGGGCGGGCCGTGGCGTTCCAGCGCGTCGAGGTGCTGGTCGACGATCTCGACGATCCGCGGTTCGAGCCGCCGCATCCGGCGCACCGTGAACTCCGGGGTGAGCATGCGGCGCAGCCGCGTGTGGTCCGGCGGGTCGAGCGCGAGCAGGTTGCCGCTGCGGTCGCCGGTGAGCTGGCGCGGGTCCCTCGTGGCGCCCCCGAGATCGGCCGGCGTCCAGCCGTTGGCGAACGACTCGGCGTCGCCGAGCATCCGCCGGACGTCGGCGTGCCGGGTGAGCAGCCAGGCCGGCGGCCCGAACGGCGTCGGAACCTGGATCAGCCCCTCCTGCGCGCGCACGGCCGCGAGGTCGGGGGCGGGCCCGAACCCGTCCCTGCGCAGGGTGAGCGGCCGGTCGGTGGCCGGGACGGAAGGCCGTGCTGAGGTCACTGCGGGGGTCCTCCGGGTGGTGGGAGTGTTCGGGACGGGTGGGCGGACTGCACCGCGCCGGGCGGCGTCCACCAGTGAACCGCTCAGCGCACAACTGAGTCAACCGAGTGATTTAAACTCTGCTCGCTCTGGTCGCGGCGCGCACCGTCGTGCGACTCTCCGTCAAACACGTGATTGAAGTAGCGCCCAGGGAGCCCCGTGACCCCCCTCCAGCCGGACCGTGCCCGCCCGGGCGCGCTCGTCCCCGTCCTGGCCTTCTCCGGGATCGTCGTCGCGCTCATGCAGACGGTGATCATCCCGCTGGTCCCCCGGCTGCCCGCCCTGCTCGGGGCGTCGTCGGCCGACACGGCGTGGGTGGTCACCGCCACCCTGCTCGCCGCCGCGGTCGCCACGCCGACGGTCGGCCGGCTCGGCGACATGTACGGCAAGCGGCGGATGCTGCTGTTGAGCCTGGTCGTGCTGGTGGCGGGCTCGGTCGTGGCCGCACTGAGCGACTCGCTCGTGCCGGCGATCATCGGCCGGGCCCTGCAAGGCCTCGCCGCCGGCGTGATCCCCCTGGGCATCAGCATCATGCGCGACGAGCTGCCCGCGGAGCGCCTCGGCTCGGCCACGGCGATGATGAGCGCCTCGCTGGGCGTCGGCGGCGCGCTCGGCCTGCCCGCCGCGGCGTTCCTGGCCGAGGAGACGGACTGGCACGTCCTGTTCTGGGTCTCCGGCGGGCTCGGCCTGGTCGCCGCCGGCCTCGTGCTCACGCTCGTCCCCGAGTCGTCCGTGCGGAGCGGGGGCCGGTTCGACGGGCTCGGCGCGCTGGGCATCTCGGTGGCGCTGCTCTGCCTGCTCCTCGGCATCTCCAAGGGCGCCGACTGGGGCTGGGCGAGCGGCAGCACGCTCGGCCTGTTCGCCGGCGCGGTGGTCGTGCTCGGTGTGTGGGGCTGGTACGAGCTGCGCCGGCCGCAGCCGCTGGTCGACCTGCGCACGCTCGCCCGCCGCCAGGTGCTGCTGACCAACATCGCCTCGGCGGTCTACGGGTTCGCGATGTTCGCGATGTCCCTGGTGCTGCCCCAGCTGCTCCAGCTGCCCGAGGCGACCGGCTTCGGGCTGGGGCAGAGCATGCTCGCCGTCGGACTCGTGATGGCGCCGAGCGGGCTGGTCATGATGGCGATGGCACCGGTGTCGGCCCGGATCTCCCGCGTGTCGGGCCCGAAGACCACGCTGATGCTCGGCGCGCTGGTCGTCGCCGTCGGGTACGGGGTGAGCATCCTGCTGATGTCCCAGATCTGGCACTTCGTGCTGGCCTCCAGCGTGATCGGCGCGGGCATCGGGCTCGGCTACGGCGCCATGCCCGCGCTGGTCATGGGCGCGGTCCCGCGCTCGGAGACGGCCGCCGCGAACAGCCTGAACACCCTGATGCGCTCCATCGGCACGTCCGTGTCCAGCGCCGTCGCGGGCGTGGTGCTGGCGCACATGACGGTGGAGATCGGGGGCGTGGCCCTGCCGACCCAGGACGGCTTCCGGGTCGTCCTGGCCGTCGGCGCCGGAGCCGCGCTCGTCGCGGTCCTGGTCGCCGCGTTCATCCCGGGCCGGCGGCCCGCCCCCGCACCCGTCCCGACCGGCGAGCCGCCCGTCCCCGACGGCCGGACCGTGACGGGCCGGGTCGACGGCGTGGCCGGGCCGGTTCCCGCCCTCGTCACGGTGACGGCACACGACGCCGACGGCGCGGTCGTCGGCACCGTGCGCACCGACGCCGACGGCCGCTACCGGCTCGACGTCCCGGCCGGGCCGCTGACCCTCGTCGCCGTCGAACACCCGGCGGTCCACGAGGCGGTGACGGTCCGGGCCGGGCTCGCGCAGCGGCACGACATCACGCTCCCCCCGGACACGTCGGCGCCACCCGAACCGGATCCGGAACCGCTCGCCGGCGCCGTCGGGGTGGAGCTCCGGTGATCGACCCCAGCCTCGACAGGACCGCGTCGGCGCAGGTCACGGGCCGGGTCCGGACGACCGCGCGCCCGGTCCCCGACGCGACCCTCACCCTCACCGACGGCGCCGGCATCCAGGTCGCCCGCACCCGCAGCGCGGCCGACGGCGCCTTCGCGTTCCCCGGCCTGCGGCCCGGCCGGTACGTCCTGGTCGCGCACCGCAGCGGGCACCGGCCGCAGGCCACCGCAGTGGAAGCGGTGGCAGCCGTGGAGGCACTGCCTCCGGGCGGGGTGCGGCACGACGGCGGGCTGGACCTGGTGCTCGAGCCCGTCGCGAGCGTGCGGGGCAGGGTCCGGGACCCGGACACCGGGCTGCCGGTGGTCGCGGCCACCGTCGTCGCCGTGGACCCGGCCGGGGAGGTCGTCGCGTCGACGATGTCCGAGCCCGACGGCAGCTATCTGCTGGAGGGGGTCGACACCGCCGGCCCGCTCACGCTCGTCGTGGCCGCGCCGGGCGCGGACCCGGTCGCCCGCAGCGTCGAGCTCGGCGCCTCCGGTGCCGAGCAGACCGTCGACCTCGCCGTGCAGACCCTCAGCACGCTGACCGGCATCGTGACCGCGGGCGGGCGGCCGCTCCCCCGGCTCCCCCTCACGCTGCACGACCACCGCGGCCGGACCGTCGCCCACGCCCGGACGGGCGCGGACGGAACGTACCGTTTCGAGGGCGTCCCGGCCGGGAGATACACGGTCCGCAGTGCCACCAGCGGGCCGCAGGCGGCGGGGATCGGGCCGGACGACGGCGTCTGTCACCTGACCCTGACCCCCCGCTGACCCGCCGCGGGCGGAGCCACACGACTCTGGGTGATCGGCCTGGCCACGGGGCGTGAACCATCCGCCGAAAGGGATGACCTCGGGCCGATCACCTGGTCTGCTCGGCACGTGCCGGTGCTCCGCGACCTCCACCCGTGGGGCGCCGTGCGGGCCGCCCTGCCCCGCGAGGGCCCGTCGGTGGTCCGGATCGTGGTCGCCGCGGCGGTGAGCTGGCAGGTCTGCGTGTGGCTCGGCGCGACCCAGCCACCGGTCTACGCGGTGGTCGTCCCGCTCGTGGCCATCCGGGACGCGCCGGGCTCCGCGCTCAACGTCTCGCTGGCCCGGCTCGTGGGGGTGGTCGCCGGGCTCGCCGTGGGCATCGGGGTGCTGGCGTGGCTCCGGCCGTCGGCGCTCACGGTGGCACTGGTCCTCGCCGTGGCGCTCGCGATCGGGATGGTGCTGCGCATCGGCGACACGCTGAACGTCCAGGTCGCGGTGTCCGCGCTGCTCGTCTTCGCGAACTCCGATCCCTCGTCCTACGCCGTGGCCCGGCTGTGGGAGACCGCGGTCGGGGCGGTGGTCACCGTCGTCCTGTCGCCGCTGCTGCTGCCGACGAACCCGGCGCGGACCTTCGTCGCCGCGCTGCGCGGGGTCGCCGACGGCGCGGCCGAGGACCTGCTCCTGGCCGCGGACCTGCCGGTCGATCCGGCGGACCCGGCCCGCGAGGACCTGGCGGCCCGGCTGACCGACCGGTCCCACCGGCGCGACGACGCCGCCCGCCAGCTCCCTGGCCAGCTCGCCTCGGCGCGGCGGGCGGTGCGCCTCCACCCGCTCTGGCGCCGCCGTCACACCGCCGAGCTGGCGGTGCTGGAGGAGCCGGCGGCCGCGGCGCCGGAGATCACGGAGCTGGTGCGTACTCACGTCACCGACGTCGTCGAGCTGGGCAGACGCCCGGACACCTGCGCCTGGTGGGCCGGCACGGCGCCGCGGACCCGGGCCGTCGTGCGGCCGCTCGCCGACGCCGTCGCGGCCGGTCTGAAGGGCACCCCCGATCGCGGCGCACTCGCCGAGGCCGCCGCGGCCGTGGACGCGCACGCGGCGGCGGACCACTCGGCGTTGGGAGGCCTGATCCGGCGCCCGCTGCGGCGCGCCGAGCGGGTGCTCACCGCCCTCGCCGGGCCCGACCGGCCCGCCGGCAGGGGTGGCTCCGGGCCGTGACACCCGGGATGGCGCCGGCGCCCTCCGGCGCCATCCCGCCGACCCCCTCCGACCCCCCCGGTTGTGGTCTACATCACTGAGCCGGGCGGTTCAACGCAACGGGGGTTGCGCCTTCGCGGTCGCGAGGACGGGGCGGGCTGGCACGATGCCCGTATGGGCACGGCGCTGCGGCTGGTGGTCGGCCTGGTCGTGGTCGTCGCCGTGGCGGTCGCGCTGCTGTGGGCGATCCAGCGACGACTCGTGTTCCTGCCCGGCGGGGCGCCGTCCGTCGCGCCGGAGCAGGTGCTGGCCGGCGGGAGCCCGCTGGCGGTCCCGACCGCGGACGGGCTCGTCCTCGCGGCCTGGCACGCGCCCGCCACCGGCCCGTCCCGCGGCGTCACCGTGCTGGTGCTGCCGGGCAACGCCGGCAGCCGCGCCGATCGCGTGCCGCTCGCCGAGGCGCTCACGGCCCGGGGGCTCGACGTCGTGCTGCTGGACTACCGCGGCTACGGCGGCAACCCGGGATCGCCCAGCGAGGAGGGACTGGCGGCCGACGCCCTGGCCGCGCACCGGTACCTCACCGGACACCGCGGCATCGACCCGTCGCGGCTCGTGGTGCTGGGCGAGAGCATCGGTGCGGCGGTCGCGACCCGGCTCGCACAGGAGCGGCCGGTCCGGGCGGTGGTCCTGCGCAGCCCGTTCACCGAGCTCGCCGACGTGGCCGCGGAGCAGTACCCGTTCCTGCCGGTCCGGACCCTGCTGCGCGACCGGTTCCCGGTCGTCACGACGGTCGGTTCGGTGGCCGCCCCGGTCACGGTGGTGGCCGGCGGCGCGGACGAGATCGTGCCCGTGGAGCAGAGCAGGGCGGTCGCCGCGGCCGCCGGCAGCGCCGCGGTCGAGGTGCCGGGCGCGCGCCACAACGACCCGGACCTCGGCTACGGGCCCCCGCTGGTCGACGCCGTCGTGCGGGCGGCCGGCTGACCCTCCCGCAGGTCACCGGCGGCAGCGGACCACCCGGACGAACACGAGCACCATGATCACGAAGGCGATGCCCACGGCGAGCCCCAGGACCGGTCCGCCCGCGATCGCGGCCTCGGCGGTCATGCCGCACAGGATGAGCAGGCCGACCACCGCGGCCACCCGGTCCGCCCGGTGCATCGCGACGTCGCCGGTGGGCCCTGGCGGCCCGGGCGGCGCGGCTTCCCGGGGGCGGCCCGTCAGGCTCTGTTCGAGGCGGGCCAGGATGCGCCGCTCGCGCGCGGTCAGCGGGCGCACGCCCCGGTCGTCGAGGGTCATCGTCGCCTCCCCGACACTCGGATCGGTCGGCTCCGGTGGTGCGGAGCCGTTGTCGTCAGCGTGAGCGCGGGTCCTCGTCCGGCTGCTGCTCACGCCCCACGGTCTGCGCGACGTGCTCCGAGGGCGCCGCGTGTCCCCCGCTGTGCGCCTCGGCCCGCGCCCGTTCCACGAGGTGCGGGTAGTGCAGCTCGAAGGCGGGCCGCTCCGAGCGGATCCGCGGCAGCTCGGTGAAGTTGTGCCGCGGCGGCGGGCAGCTGGTGGCCCACTCCAGAGAGTTCCCGAAGCCCCACGGGTCGTCGACGGTCACCACCCGGCCGTAGCGGTAGCTGTGGAAGACGTTCCAGATGAACGGCAGGATCGAGAACCCCAGCACGAACGCGCCGATCGACGAGACCATGTTCAGGGCCGTGAACCCGTCCGTCGGCAGGTAGTCCACGTAGCGGCGCGGCATGCCCTCGTTGCCCAGCCAGTGCTGCACCAGGAACGTCGTGTGGAAGCCGATGAAGGTGAGCCAGAAGTGGAACTTGCCCACCGTCTCGTCGAGCATCCGGCCCGTCATCTTCGGGAACCAGAAGTAGATCCCGCCGTAGGTCGCGAACACGATCGTGCCGAACAGCACGTAGTGGAAGTGCGCCACCACGAAGTACGTGTCCGAGACCATGAAGTCGATCGGCGGCGAGGCCAGCAGCACGCCCGTGACCCCGCCGAACAGGAAGGTGGCCAGGAAGCCCAGGGCGAACAGCATCGGCGTCTCGAAGGTCAGCTTGCCCCGCCACATCGTGCCGATCCAGTTCACGAACTTGATGCCCGTCGGGATCGCGATGAGCAACGTCGTGAACGAGAAGAAGGCGAGCAGCACCGCGCCGGTGGCGTACATGTGGTGCGCCCACACCGCCGCCGAGAGGAAACCGATCGCGATCGTGGCGAACACGAGGGTCTTGTAGCCGAAGATCGGCTTGCGGCTGAACACCGGGAAGATCTCCGTGACGATCCCGAAGAACGGCAGCGCCACGATGTAGACCTCGGGATGGCCGAAGAACCAGAACAGGTGCTGCCAGAGGATCGCCCCGCCGTTGGCCGGGTCGAACACGTGGGCGCCGAGGTGCCGGTCCATCAGCAGCCCGAACAACGCCGAGGTGAGGACGGGGAAGGCGATCAGGACCAGCAGCGCCGTCACGAAGATGTTCCACGTGAAGATCGGCATCCGGAACATCGTCATCCCGGGCGCGCGCAGGCAGATGATCGTGGTGATGAAGTTGACGCCGCCGAGGATCGTCCCCAGACCGGCGACGATCAGCCCGCCGAGCCACAGGTCGCCGCCCGCCCCCGGCGAGCGGATGGCGTCGGACAACGGGGTGTAGGCGAACCACCCGAAGTCCGCCGCGCCGCCGGGCGTGAGGAAGCCGGACATGACGATCAGTCCGCCGAACAGGAAGAGCCAGTAGGAGAAGGCATTCAGCCGCGGGAAGGCGACATCGGGCGCGCCGATCTGCAGCGGCACGATGTAGTTCGCGAAGCCGAACAGGATCGGCGTGGCGTAGAGCAGCAGCATGATCGTGCCGTGCATCGTGAACAGCTGGTTGTACTGCTCGCTCGACAGGAACTGCTGTCCGGGCCGGGCCAGCTCCGCGCGGATCAGCAGCGCCATCGCGCCACCCGCCATGAAGAAGCCGAACGACGTGACCAGGTACAGGATCGCGATGTCCTTGGGGTCCGTCGTCTTGAGCATCTTGAGGAACGTCGACCCCTTGCCCGTGCGTCGCGCGGGGTAGGGCCGGGTCTCGATCGGGCGCGGCGCAACTGCGGTCATCGCTCCCCCTCGGCGGCGGTGCCGGTTAGGTGGGCGACCACCGTACTGCGGTTCGGACCTGCCCGGATAGGGCCGACCGGCAGCGCCGGCCGGAAACCCTCTTCCCCGTGCAATGAATCTGATTACCTTGTTGCAGATGACTGACGCCACCATTCCCACCCTGCACGCCTGGGCCGGGGGCGACGCCGCCTTCCGGAAGCTCATCGACGCCTTCTACGACCGGGTCGAGCGCGACGACCTCCTCGCCCCCTTCTTCCCCGGCGGCGTCTCCGAGGCCCACCGCAGCCACGTCACCACGTGGTGGATCGAGGTGTTCGGCGGCGAGCCCGGCTACACCCGCGAGCACGGCGGCTACGAGGCGATGCTCGCCCACCACCGCGACCTCGGCATCACCCCCGAGCAGCGTTTCCGCTTCGCGTCCCTGATGAGCCTCGCCGCCGACGACGCCGGCCTCCCGGACGACCCCGAGTTCCGCGCCGCCTTCGTCGGCTACGTGGAATGGGGCACACGGCTGGCCCTGCACAACTCCCGCCCCGGCGCCGACGACGTCGTCGCCCACGCCCCCGTCCCCCGGTGGGGGTGGGGGGTGGCCCCGCCGTACCAGCCCTGATTTGGGCGTTCGACCTGGAGAGCGGCACCGTCGCCCTGCTGCTCACGCGGCCGGAGGCGCGGGGCCGGCCCAGCGCGCCTTCCACCCCTCACCGAGGCGTACCGGGCGCTGCGTCCCCGTCGCCACCACACAGCAGGCCGCGAGACTCATCCGGCACGAACTCGACGACCGGCAGGACCGGTCGGTTCTGCTGACCGGAGGCTGTGGGAGGGGCGAGAGCAGGTGCTCGGCGGCGCCGTGGGGGCGGGCGACATCACGCGGCGCACCATCAGGGCTGTAGACCGTCAGGGGTCGCGCCGGCAGAGCGCTGCACCGTGCGCAGCGCCCGGAGGTCGCGCCGCCATAGGAGGCCGATCCGGGTCAGGAGGCGGCGCCGGCTCACGAGGCCGCGCCGGCTCACGAGGCCGCGCCGGCTCACGAGGCCGCGCCGGCTCACGAGAGGGCGCGCTGGCTCACGAGCCGCCCCGCTCGAGAGGCCGCCCCGACCCAGGAGGGCGAGCCGGCTCAGGGAGGCCGCCCTCCCAGGCGCCGCGCCGTGCCGAAGGGCCGAGCCATCACAGGGGGCCGCGCCGATCTCAAAGCCGGTGCCTTCTCGGGGCGCGTCGTTTGGGAGCGCCGAACCGTCTCGAGGCGCCGCGCGTGCCGGTACTCGAACAGCGCGGGATCGGTCAGCCGCCAGAGCCGCTGAGAACGCGCCCCGAGCGCCCTCCGCGACGCCGGGTTCTTCGTGGAGTTGGTCTCCGCCCGGCGACACCCCTCGGCGATCGCAGATCTTGCATCGGCGCAGCTCAAGGTGATAG
>NZ_BSFQ01000062.1 GCF_027922425.1 Pseudonocardia halophobica
CTCCGGCGACGATCCGGTGTGCCCGGTGACGGCCCGCGCCAGCCGCGCGTCGGCAACAACCCGTTCGGCGTCGGCTCGGGCGCCCCGCCGCGCCCGGCCGCCCCGCGTCCCGGCCCGCCGCCCCAGCAGGGTGGCGGTGGCCAGCAGGGCGAGGGTCGTCCCGGTGGCGGCGGCGCGCCGCGTCCCGGTCCCGGCGCCGGTGGGCCCCGCCCGCCGCAGCGCTCCGGTGAGGCCGGTCGCGGTGGCCCGCGGCCGAACCCGGGCAACATGCCCCCGCGGCCGAACCCCGGCATGATGCCCGCCCGTCCGGCGGGTGGTCGTCCCGCGCCCGGTGGGCGTGGTGGTCCCGGCGGCGGTCGTGGTGGCCCCGGCGGACGTCCGGGTGGTCCGGGCGGTCGTCCCGGCGGCGGTGGCGGCGGCTTCCGTCCCGGTGGCGGTGGCCCCGGTGGCGGTGGCGGCGGTGCCCCGGCGGGCGGCGGCTTCCGCGGTCGTCCCGGTGGCGGCGGCGGTCGTGGCCGCGGCGGCACCGCGGGTGCCTTCGGTCGTCCCGGCGGTCCGGCCCGCAAGGGCCGCAAGTCGAAGCGGCAGAAGCGCCAGGAGTTCGACTCGATGCAGGCCCCCTCGGTGGGCGGCGTCCGCCTGCCCAAGGGCCAGGGCGAGACGATCCGGCTGCCGCGCGGCGCGTCGCTGACGGACTTCGCCGAGAAGATCAACGCCAACCCGGCGTCGCTGGTCCAGGTGCTGTTCCACCTGGGCGAGATGGTCACGGCCACGGCCTCGGTCGCGGACGAGATCCTCGAGATGCTCGGCACCGAGATGAACTACAACGTCCAGGTCGTCAGCCCGGAGGAGGAGGACCGCGAGCTGCTCGACAGCTTCGACATCTCCTTCGGCGACGAGGGCGACGAGGAGGACTGGGTCGTCCGGCCGCCGGTCGTGACCATCATGGGTCACGTCGACCACGGTAAGACCCGCCTGCTCGACACGATCCGCAAGGCGAACGTCCGCGAGGGCGAGGCCGGCGGCATCACCCAGCACATCGGCGCCTACCAGGTGCAGACGGAGCTGGAGGGCATCGAGCGGCCGATCACCTTCATCGACACCCCGGGTCACGAGGCGTTCACCGCCATGCGTGCCCGCGGGGCGAAGTCCACGGACATCGCGGTGATCGTGGTCGCGGCGGACGACGGCGTCATGCCCCAGACGGTCGAGGCGATCAACCACGCCCAGGCGGCCGACGTGCCGATCGTGGTCGCGGTGAACAAGATCGACGTCGAGGGCGCCAACCCGGCGAAGATCCGCCAGCAGCTGACCGAGTACAACCTGGTCGCGGAGGAGTACGGCGGCGACACGATGTTCGTCGACATCTCCGCGAAGCAGGGGACGAACATCGAGCAGCTGCTCGAGGCGATCCTGCTCACCGCGGACGCGGCGCTGGACCTCCGGGCCAACCCGGACATGGAGGCCCAGGGCGTCACCATCGAGGGTCACCTCGACCGTGGCCGCGGCCCCGTCGCGACCGTGCTGGTCCAGCGCGGCACGCTGCGGGTCGGCGACTCGATCGTCGCGGGCGACGCCTCCGGGCGCGTCCGGCGGATGGTCGACGAGCACGGCGCGGACGTCACCGAGGCGCTCCCGTCGCGTCCGGTGCAGGTCATCGGTCTGACCTCGGTCCCGGGTGCGGGCGACACGTTCCTCGTCGTCGACGAGGACCGGGTGGCCCGGCAGATCGCGGACCGCCGGCGGGCGCGCGAGCGCAACGCCGAGCTGGCCAGCCGCCGCAAGCGCGTGTCGCTCGAGGACCTCGACGCCGCGCTGAAGGAGACCAGCACCCTCAACCTGATCATCAAGGGTGACAACTCGGGTACCGTCGAGGCCCTCGAGGACGCCCTGATGAAGCTGGACGTGGGTGAGGACGTCGACCTGCGGGTGATCCACCGCGGCGTCGGTGGCATCACCGAGGGCGACATCAACCTCGCCATCGCGGACAACGTCATCGTCATGGGCTTCAACGTCCGTGCCGAGGGCAAGGCCACGGAGCTGGCCAACCGCGAGGGCGTGGAGATCCGCTACTACTCGGTGATCTACCAGGCGATCGAGGAGATCGAGCAGGCCCTGAAGGGCATGCTCAAGCCCGAGTACGAGGAGGTCGAGCTCGGCCGCGCGGAGGTCCGCGAGGTCTTCAAGTCCTCCAAGTTCGGCACGATCGCCGGTTGCCTCGTGATGAACGGCGAGATTCGCCGCAACGCCCGCGGGCGGCTGCTGCGCGACTCGGTGGTCATCGCGGAGAACCTGCCGATCAGCTCGCTGCGCCGCTTCAAGGACGACGTGGTCGAGGTCCGCGAGGGCTTCGAGTGCGGTCTCACCCTGGGCACGTACAGCGACATCAAGGTCGACGACGTGATCGAGACCTTCGAGATGCGGGAGAAGCCCCGCGCGTGATCGAACTCGGCGGCGCGGTCGGTACCCCACCGGCCGCGCCGTCGCGCAGGTGACATGTACGTAGGAGCACTGGAGCTGGACGTCCTGCTCGGGGACGTCCACTCGCTCAAGCAGAAGCGCTCCGCCGTGCGGCCCGTCGTGGCCGAGCTGCGGCGGCGCTTCGCGGTGTCCGCCGCCGAGGCGGGGCACCTGGACCTGCACCGCCGTGCCCTGATCGGGGTGTCCTGCGTCGCCGCGGACCCCCGGCACGTCACGGACGTGCTGGACTCGTGCGAGCGGCTCGTGGCCGCCCGCCCCGAGCTGGAACTGCTGTCGGCCCGGCACCGGATGCTGGGGCCGGAGGATTGAACGGCGCGTGAGCGGAGATCCTCGACCCGTCGACGGTCGCCGTGCACGACTCGCAGGGAGGAGCGCGTCATGGTGGACCAGGCCCGCGCCCGCCGGTTGGCGAAGCGGATCTCGCAGATCGTCGCCGGGGCGCTCGAGCACGAGGTGAAGGACCCGCGCCTGGCGATGGTGACCATCACCGACACCCGGGTCACCGGGGACCTGCGCGAGGCCACCGTGTACTACACGGTGCTCGGCCGCACGGTCGACGAGGCGCCCGACGGCGCGGGGGCCGCCGCCGCGCTC
Source organism: Pseudonocardia halophobica (assembly GCF_027922425.1). Classification (GTDB taxonomy): domain Bacteria; phylum Actinomycetota; class Actinomycetes; order Mycobacteriales; family Pseudonocardiaceae; genus Pseudonocardia; species Pseudonocardia halophobica. The sequence goes on from NZ_BSFQ01000062.1 coordinate 3,076, forward strand.
GAGAGCGCCAAGGGCGTGCTGCGCACGATGGTCGGCCGCCAGACCGGTGTCCGGCACACCCCGAGCCTGGCCTTCGTCGCCGACGAGGTCCCGGAGGAGGCCCGCCGGATGGAGGAGCTGCTCGCCCGCACCCGCGCGTCCGACGCCGAGGTCGCCCGGCTGGCCGCCGGCGCCCGGCACGCCGGCGACGCCGATCCGTACCGCGCGCCGCGCGAGGAGGACCCCGGGTCCGCCGCGGCCGGGGAGGAGTGAGCACCCGGTGACCGCGCAACCCCGGTTCGCGGCGTTGGGCCCGGACGACCGGGTCGACGCCGACGCCGCGATCGACCGCGCGGTCACCCTGGCGGTGCGCGACGCCGCCGCCGTCCTGCGCGAGGCGGAGGAGATCGTCGTCCTCGGGCACGTGTCGCCCGACGCCGACACCCTGGGCAGCGCCCTCGCGCTCGGACTGGCGCTGCACCGGCGCGGCAAGTCGGTGCGGGTGTCCTTCGGCGTGCGTGGCGGGGACGAGTCCGCGCCCGAGTCCCTGCGCGCGCTCGACTCCGCGGGCCTGCTGGTCCCGGCGTCGGCCGTGCCGGAGGCACCGGAGGTCGTGGTCGCGTGCGACACCGCCGACCAGCACCGGCTCGGCGTGCTCGCCGGGCGGATCGACGCCGCCGACCGGTCGGTCCTGGTCGACCACCACGCCTCGAATCCCGGTTTCGGCAGCGTGCGCGTGCTCGACCCGCGGGCCGAGGCGACCGTGATGCTGGTCCGGCGCATCCTCGCCGAGCTCGGCACGCCGCTGGACGCGGAGATCGGCCGCTGCCTCTACGCGGGGCTGGCCACGGACACCGTCGGCTTCCGGATCGGCGGGCCGGGCCCGCACCTGCTGGCCGCCGAGCTGGTCGAGGTGGGGGTGGACGTCGAGCCGCTGATGCGCGGGCTCGTCGACTCGCACCCCTTCGCCTGGCTGGGCGCGCTCGGCGGGATCCTCGCCGCCGCCGAGCTGGAGACGGGTGTACCGGCCGGGCGGGCGACGGTGCACGCCACCGTGCCGCTCGACGTCGTCCGGCGCTTCCGGCCCGAGGAGGTCGAGAGCGTGGTCGACCACGTCCGCACCGCCGTCGAGGCCGAGGTCACCGTGGTCCTCAAGCAGGTCGGCGAGACCCGCTGGACCGTGTCGCTGCGCTCGCGGGGCGCGGTCGACGTCGCGGCGGTGGCCGTCGGGCTCGGTGGCGGCGGTCATCCGCGGGCGGCCGGGTTCACGGTCGACGGGACCCGGGACGAGGTCCTCGCGGCGATCCGGACCGCACTGGCGACGCGGGGACGATCCGGACGAACGTGATACCTCACGTTCACCGCGTTCTCAGGGTGGGGTGCGTACCCTCGGGCCCGACGAGGAGGACGACTTGACTGCTGAGCCCGCCCTCCCCGCCCCGTCCACCCCCCGGGGTGGCGTGGCCGGGAGCATCCCGACCTGCCCCGCACCGCCGCTCGCCGCCGGTCCGCGGCGCGCGTTCCTGGCAGCCGCGGTGCGCAGCCCGGGCCAGATCGGGGCCGTGGCCCCGAGCTCGCCGAGACTGGCCGACCTGCTGGCCTCGGTGGTCCCCACCCACGGCGCACCGACCGTCGTCGAGCTGGGGCCGGGCACCGGGTCGGTGTCCGCGGCCATCGCCGAGCGGCTGCCGACCGGCGCGCGGCACCTCGCCGTGGAGCTCGACCCCCGCCTGGCCGCCTACCTGCGCCGGACCCGTCCGGACATGGAGGTCGTCGACGGCGACGCCGAGCACCTCACCGGACTGCTCGCCGCGCGCTCGGTGCCCCGTGTCGACGCGGTGGTGAGCGGGCTGCCCTGGTCGCTGTTCGGCGGGGCCACCCAGCGCGCCATCCTCGACCAGGTCGCCACGGCGATCGGTCCGACCGGCGCCTTCGCGACCTTCGCCTACACCCACACCGCGCCGATGACCACGGCCCGCCGCTTCCGCCGGATGCTGTCGGAGGTGTTCGACGAGGTCGTGGTCAGCCGGACGGTCTGGCGCAACCTGCCCCCCGCGTACGCCTACGTCTGCCGCCGGCCGCGGGCCTGAGGCCGGTACCAGAGCGTCCAGCGCGAGACGGGCAGGTACCCCATCGCCCGGTAGACGCCGTGCCCGTCGTCGCTGGAGATCAGCGCGGCGGGCAGGGCCGGGTCGGCCAGTGTGGCCGCCCAGGTCACGGCCGCGCCGATGCCGCGGCCGCGGTGCTCCGGCAGGGTGGCCACGCACTCCACGTCGACCACCCCGTGCCCGGCCCAGGACAGCGCGGTCGCGACCGGCGTGCCGTCGGCGTACGCCAGCCAGAACCGTGCCGGCCCGCCCAGCAGGGCGGCCGGGGCGGGCGAGGCGGGCGTGGGGAATCCGGCCGCCAGCACGGCGGCCCACTCGGCGAGGCCGGCGGGGTCGTGCACCTCGGTCACCGTGACGTCCCGCGGCGGCGGCGGGGCGGCCCCGCCCGCGGGCCGCACCATGAAGTGCGGACACCCCATGAGCTGCAGCCCGGCGGATCGCAGGTCCGGCGTGGGGTGCGGGGTGATGAGCAGGCAGGGCCGCTCGGGCCCGACGTCCGCGGCGCGCGCCATAGCGAGGTCCACCGGCCCCGCGGACAGCGCCGCGTTGAGGAACACGCAGGGGGACAGCGCGTCGGCGACCAGGAGCCCGCCGACGCGGCGCACGGTGCCGCCGGCGGCCTCCGCCCACGCCGCGGCCCGGTCGCTCATGGCCCGCATCGCGGCGAGGGTCAGCGAGTCGCCGGAGGGGGTGGTGTCCTCCCAGCCGGTGACCGGTGCGTCCGTCTCCGTGCTCATCTCGGCGCTCATCGCCCTGCTCCAGCGGGTAGACGCGGAACGTGCTCGGTCGACATGCCGGGCTGCGGCATCCCGGAAGGGTAGAGCCGACGAGCGCGGTAGGGATCCGCAACGCGAACCCGAACGCGGGCGTCGGCCGGCGGGCGCTGTCGGTGCGCTGTGAAACCATGGGCCGGTGAGTTCGCCCGATCACGAGGGGGTGCCCGCCCGGCAGGTCCTCCGGCTCGCGGTGCAGGCCTTGCCCGTGCTGGCCGCGGAGCCGTTGTACGTGCTGGTCGACACCGCCGTCGTCGGGCGACTGGGGGCGGTGCCGCTCGCCGGGCTGGCCGTCGCGGGCGTGCTGTTCGCGCAGGTCACCACCGCCCTGAACTTCCTGTCCTACGGCACCACCGCCCGCTCGGCCCGGCTGCACGGCGCGGGCCGGCGACCCGAGGCGGTCGGCGAGGGCGTGCAGGCCACGTGGGTGGCGCTCGCCGTCGGGCTGCTGGTGCTCGGCGTCGGCCAGCTCGTCGCGCGACCGGTCGCGAACGCCCTGGGCGACGGCGGCGCGGTCGCCGACGCCGCCGTCGGCTGGCTGCGCATCGCGCCGTTCGGGGCACCGCTGATCCTGGTCACGCTCGCCGGGAACGGCTGGATGCGCGGTGTGCAGGACACCGCCCGCCCGCTGCGCTATGTCCTGGCCGGCAACGGGCTGTCCGCCGTGCTCTGCCCGGTGCTGGTCCACGGGCTGGGGTGGGGCCTGGAGGGCTCGGCCGTCGCGAACGTGGCGGCGCAGGTCGTCGTCGCCGGGCTGTTCCTGGTCGCGCTCGGCCGGGAGAAGAAGGCGCACCCGGAGGTGTCCCTACTCCCGCGGCTGCCCCTGATCCGCGCGCAGCTGTCCATGGGCCGCGACCTGATCCTGCGCACCGCGGGCTTCCAGATCTGCTTCCTGTCGGCCACGGCGGTGGCGGCGCGGTTCGGGGCGTCGGCGGTGGCCGCGCACCAGGTCGTGCTGCAGCTGTGGAACTTCCAGGCCCTCGTGCTCGACGCTGTCGCGATCGCCGCGCAGGCCCTCGTCGGCGCCGCGCTGGGTGGGGGCGGCGCCGAGCACGCGAAGGGCGTGGCGGCGCAGGTGATCCGGTACGGGCTGATCCTCGGCGTGGTGTTCGCGGTCGTGTTCGCCGCGCTCTACCCGGTGCTGCCCGGCCTGTTCACCGGCGACGCGGCCACCCTGGACACGATCCCGGAGGCCTGGTGGTTCTTCGTCGCGCTGCAACCCGTGGCCGGCGTGGTGTTCGCGATCGACGGCGTGCTGCTCGGCGCGGGCGACGCCGCGTTCCTGCGCACCACGACCCTGCTCGCGGCCGTCGCCGGCTTCCTCCCGCTGATCTGGATCTCGCTCGTCGCGGGCTGGGGGCTGGTCGGGATCTGGACCGGCCTGTCGCTGTTCATGCTGATCAGGTTCGTGGCGGTGGGCCTGCGGACGCGGTCGGGACGCTGGGCGGTGCCGGGCGCGGTGCTGGGTCCGGCGTCGGACCCGCAGGCAGGCTGACCCGGAAGAGCGTCCCGGGGTCGCGCGGCACCACCTCGACCGACCCGCCGAGGCGGCGGACGATCCGGGCGACCAGCGCCAGCCCGATCCCGCGCGGCCGGTCCGGCCGGGCCTCCTTGGTGGAGAACCCGTGCTCGAACACGTCGTCGGCGGCCTCGGGCGGGATGCCCGGCCCGGAGTCGGCGACCTCGAGCACGCCGTCGGCGAGGTGCACCTCCACCCACGGGTCGGGCGAGCCCTCCGCGGCGTCGAGGGCGTTGTCGACGAGGTTGCCGACGAGCGAGACGAGGTCGTCCGGGCCGAGGGGGACGGGGTCGTCGGTCTCGTCGTGCACGGTGAACGCGATCCCGCGCTCGCTCGCGGTCCACGCCTTGTCGGTGAGCAGCGCGGCCAGCACCGGGTCGTGCACGGTGTCGAGCACCGGCCCGCGCGCCCGGTCGACGGCCGCGGTGCCGGCCCGCAGCGCGTCGTCGGTGTCGCCGAGCTGCACGAGGGTGAGCACGGTCTGCATGCGGTTGGCGAACTCGTGGGCCTGCCCGGCGAGCGCCCGGGCCCGGTCCCGGGCGGCGTCGCGCTCGCGCAGCACCCCCGACAGCTCCGTGCGGTCCCGCAGCGTGACGACGCGGGTGCCGTCGCCGGCGCGCGGCCCGGCGGCGGTGCGGGAGAGCAGCAGGACGCGCTCGCCGGCCAGCGTGAGGGTGTCCCGGACGTCCTCGACGCCGCCGGTGGCCAGCCGGGTGACCGCCCGCAGCGCGGGGTCCACGCCCAGCTCGACCAGCCGTCGTCCCTCCACGGGTTCGTCCGGGGTGAAGCCGAGCAGCCGCCGCGCCTCGGCGTTGAGCACCACGACCCGGCCGTCCCGGTCGAGCACCATCAGGCCCTCGCGCACGGCCCGCAGGACGGCGTCGTGGTGGGTGTAGGCCGCGGCGATCTCCTCGGGCTCCAGGCCGAGCGTCTGCCGCCGCACGCGCCGGGCCAGCAGCCAGGCGAGGAACGCCCCGAGCGCCACCGCCCCCGCGGCCACGGCGAGGATCCACGGCAGCTCGCGCGCCACCAGCGCGCTGATCCGGGTCTCCAGCACACCCACCGACACCAGCCCGACGACCTGGCCCCGGTCGGTCACCGGGACCACGGTCCGGACGGACGGCCCGAGGGTGCCGGGGTAGTCCTCGGTGTAGGCCCGGCCGGCGCGGGCCTCGGCGATCGAGCCGACGTACACCCCGCCGATCCGGTCCGGCTCGGCGTGGCTGTACCGCACGCCGTCGGGGGTCATGATCACGACGAAGGCGGTGCCGGTCGCGACCCGTACCCGCTCGGCCAGGGGCTGCAGGGTCCGGGAGACGCCCAACGGGTCGCCCCCGGCCGCGACCGCCGCCACCACGGCCGGGTCGCCGGCCACGGACTGCGCGGTCGCCAGGGTGAGCCGGGCCGCCGCGGCGGACTCGAGCTCGCGGGCCCCGAACACCCCCAACGCCGCGACCCCGCCGACGGTCACCAGCACCGTCACGAGCTGCAGCAGGAGCAGCCGGCTGACGAGGCGGGAACCGCGGCGGGGTCGGGGGGACACGCCGGTGATTGTGCTACCGGACGGTCTCGTGGGTCTCGCTGCTCTCCTCGGTCCGTCCGGTGGGCGGCAGGGTCTTGCCGGTGCTGGTGACCCGGCCGGTGCGCTCGGTGGCGACCTCGTAGCCGCCGCCGGCGCCGACCGCCGCCAGCTCCTTCTCGGACTCGTCCTCCTCGGCCCCCGAGCCGTGCTCCAGCTCCATGGCCTCGTCGACCAGCGACGGGTCGTCGAGCACCGCCTTCAGCCGCTCGCGGTCGAGCTCCCCGTTCCAGCGGGCGATGACCAGGGTGGCCACGACGTTGCCGATGCAGTTGGTCAGCGCCCGGCCCTCGCTCATCACCCGGTCGATGCCGATGATCAGCGCGATGCCGACGGCGATCGCCTCGGCCGAGAAGAACTCGCCGCCGAAGGCCTGCAGCGACGCGGCCAGGGTGACCAGGCCGGCGCCGGTGATGCCCGCGGCGCCCTTCGACGTCAGGACCATGAGCAGGGCGAGGCCGATCTGCAGGGCGATCGGCAGGGACTCGTTGCCCGCCTGGATGATGAACAGCGCACCCAGGGTCAGGTAGATGCAGGTGCCGTCGAGGTTGAACGAGTAGCCGGTCGGGATGACCAGGCCGACGGTCTGCTTCGACGCGCCCGCCGCCTCCAGCTTGGTGAGCAGCCGCGGCAGCACCGACTCCGACGACGAGGTGCCGACGATGATCAGCAGCTCGTCCTTGATCAGCCGGATGACCTTGAGGATGTTGAACCCGGCCCACCAGGACACGAGCCCGAGCACCGCGACGACGAAGAACGCGCAGGTCCCCCAGAAGACGCCCATCAGCTTGACGAGGTTGGTCAGCGACGAGGCGCCGAACTGGGCGACGGTGTAGGCCATGCCGCCGAACGCGGCGACCGGCGCGGCCCACATGATCAGCTTGATGATGCCGAAGATGACCTTGGAGATCGTCTCGATCGAGCCGACGACCCGCTTGCGCAGCGGCGCGGCCAGCAGCGACACCGAGCAGGCGGTGAGGATCGCCAGCACCAGCACGCGCAGGACCTCGTTCTCGACGAACGGGCCGAGGAAGCTGGTCGGGAGCAGGTCGTTGAGGATGAAGCCGGTCAGCCCGGCGTCCTGGGAGCCCTGGTCGACCTGCTTGGCGGCCGACTCCAGCGCGGTCGCGGACGGCTGGCCGCTGAACCCGGAGCCCGGCGCGAAGATGTTCGCCGCGAGCAGGCCGATCGTCAGCGCGACGACCGTCGCGACCAGGAAGTAGAAGAGCGCCTTGAGGGCGAGCCCGCCGGCGCGGGCGAGGTTGCCGATCGACGCGATGCCCACGACGACGGTGCAGAAGATCACCGGCGCCACGATCACCTTGATCATCTGGATGAAGCCGTCGGCGAGCCACTTGGCGCCCTTGGCGGCGTCGGGCGCCACGAGCCCGAACACCACACCGAGGACGATGCCGACGATGACCCAGAACCAGAGCTGGGTGAAGAAGCGCTTTCGAGGTGCGGCTTCGGTTGTTGTCACGTGTCGTCCTCCTCGACGTCCGGTGCCGGGGAGCACGCTAGGAACGTGACCGGCGCCATGTCAGGGCGTAGGCGTCCATAATTGGGCCGGGCTTGAGGTTCCGCAGGATGGGAGCAACCGGACGGTGCGCGCACTTCTGGTCGAGGACGACGAGGTCCTCGGCGGTGCCATGGCGAAGGCGCTCGGCACCGCGGGCTTCCGCGTGCGGCACGTGACCAGCGGGGCCGCGGCGCTCGCGGCGGTGCGCGAGTCCGAACCGGACGTCGTGCTCCTCGACATGGGACTGCCGGACCGGGACGGGATCGGCGTGTGCCGCGGCATCCGGGCGGTCTCGCGGGTGCCGATCCTCGCGGTGACCGGCCGCGGGGCCGTGGAGGCGCGGGTCAGCGGGCTGCGCAACGGGGCGGACGACTACATCGTCAAGCCGTTCCTCGTCGAGGAGCTGCTGGCCCGGATCGACGCCGTGCTGCGCCGCACGCGCGGGCTCGGGGTGGCGCCCGCCGTCGTCGCCGGGGACGTGGAGATCGACCTCGCCCGCCGCGCGGTCACCGTCGCCGGCGCCGAGGTCGGGTTGGCGCGCAAGGAGTTCGACCTGCTCGCGGCGCTCGCCCGCCGCGAGGGCGCCGTCGTCGCGCGGGACGAGCTGCTCGACGAGGTGTGGGGGACCACCGACTCCTCCGCGCGCCGCACCCTGGAGGCGCACGTGGCGCTGGTGCGGTCCAAGCTGGGCCGGCCGGAGGTGATCGTGACGGCACGCGGCGTGGGGTACCGGCTGGGCAAGTAACCTCACCCGCCGTGCCCGCACGTTCCGGCCCCGCCCCCGACCCCGGTCTCGTGATCGTCGACAAGCCCGGCGGTCTCACCTCGCACGACGTGGTCGCGCGGCTGCGACGCATCCTGCGCACCCGCAAGGTCGGGCACGCCGGCACCCTCGACCCGATGGCCACCGGCGTGCTGGTGTGCGGGGTCGAGCGGGGCACCAAGCTGCTCGGGCACCTCGCGCTCGACACCAAGGCCTACACCGCGACGATCCGGCTCGGCGCCGCCACGACCACGGACGACGCCGAGGGCGAGATCGTGTCGACGGCCGATGCCTCGGGGGTCGGGGACGGGGCGATCGCCTCGGCCATGGCGGCGCTGACCGGCGAGATCCTGCAGGTCCCGTCCTCGGTCAGCGCGATCAAGATCGACGGGAAGCGGGCCTACGCACGGGTGCGGGCGGGGGAGACCGTGGAGATCCCGGCGCGACCGGTGACGGTCTCGGAGTTCGAGCTGCTCGAGCGCCGCGGCGCGGACCTCGACGTGGTCGTGTCGTGCTCGTCCGGGACCTATGTGCGGGCGCTGGCCCGGGACCTGGGCGCGGCGCTGGGCGTGGGCGGGCACCTGACGGCGTTGCGGCGCACCCGGGTCGGGCCGTTCGACCTCGGGCACGCGCGCACGCTGGAGGAGCTGGAGGCCGCGCCCGGGCTGTCGCTCGACCTCGACGCGGCCGTGGCGACCGCCTTCCCCCGCCTGGACGTCGACGCCGGCGGCGCCACGGACGTCTCGCACGGCAAGCGGCTGCCCGCGGCGGGTCTGACCGGCACCTACGGCGTGTTCGCGCCCGACGGCCGCGTGCTCGCCCTCATGGCCGACTCCGGGGGCGCGGCGAAGCCGGTCGTGGTGCTCGCCCCGGCGGGCTCGTGAGCAGGCGGGTTCCGTAGGGTGGCGATCGTGGAGCGGTGGCGTGGACTCGAGGCCGTGCCGTCGGGGTGGGGCCGCAGTGTCGTGACCATCGGGGTCTTCGACGGCGTGCACCGCGGGCACCGGCAGCTGATCGAGCGGGCGGTCGCCCGGGGCCGGGAACGCGGTCTGCGCAGCGTCGTCGTCACCTTCGACCCGCATCCCGCGGAACTGGTCCGCCCCGGCTCGCACCCCGCCGCGCTGACCACCCTCGAGCGGCGCGCCGACCTCGTCGAGGAGGCGGGGGCGGACGCGTTCTGCGTCATCCCCTTCACCGCCGAGCTCGCGCACATGAAGCCCGCCGAGTTCGCGCACGAGGTGCTGGTCGACACGCTGCACGCCGCCGTCGTGGTCGTGGGCACCAACTTCACCTTCGGCTACAAGGCGGCCGGCGACATCGGCACCCTGCACGAGCTGGGCACCCGGTTCGGCTTCCAGGTCGAGGCGCTGGACCTGATCACGGACGACGGCGTCACGTTCTCCTCCACCTACATCCGCTCGTGCATCGACGCGGGCGACATGGAGGCCGCCGCCGCCGCGCTCGGCCGCCTCCACCGGGTCGACGGCGTGGTGGTGCACGGCGACAAGCGCGGCCGCGAGCTGGGCTTTCCCACCGCCAACGTCGCCTGCGCGGTGCACACCGCCCTGCCCGCCGACGGCGTCTACGCGGGCTGGTTCCTGCTGGGCGAGCGGCGGCTGCCCGCGGCGGTGTCGGTCGGCTCCAACCCGACCTTCTCCGGCAAGGTCCGCACGGTCGAGGCGTACGTCCTCGACGTCGACGAGGACTTCTACGGTTACGAGGTCGGCATCGAGTTCGCCCACCGCCTCCGCGGCCAGGAGCGGTTCGACGGCATCGACCCGCTCGTCGAGCAGATGAACGCCGACGTCGAGCGGACGCGGGAGCTGCTGGGGGTCTGAGTGCCCTCGGGCTCGCGGGGGTGGCAGTCCGGCGGGCCCTGTCTCGGGTGGGGCCTGCGCGGTTCCCGGTGCCGAGTTCTCGCGTTCCGCCCCGGGAAGGGGTGTCCACCTGCCAGCATCCGGGCGTGGAGATCGACAGGCTCGCCGAGAACCGGGAGCGACAGCGGGCGCTGTACGGGACCCCGCTCGCCGAGCGGGTGCACCGGATGCTGCGGGTCCTCGGGATCACGCAGGGCACGCTGGCCGCGACGCTCGGGATGAGCCCGGCGATGCTGTCACAGCTGGTCAGCGCCAAGCGCGTGAAGATCGGCGATCCGGCCGTCCTCGCCCGCCTGCTCCTGCTCGACGGGCGGTGCGCGGCCGGGCCCGTCGCGCCGGAGGACGTCTCCGCCCTGCTCGACGAGGTGCGCACCGCCTCCCCGGAGTGGGCGGCGCTGCTCGCCCGGCCGGTCGAGGCGAGCCACGGCACGTCCGCCGCACCCGTCGGCCCGCTGTCGCGACGGCACCCGTCGACGAGCCGCGGCCCGATCCCGGCCGTCCACCCCGGCGCCGGGCCGCGGTCCGGCCGACCGGTCCTGCACCCCGACCCTCGCCGCGATCCCGCCCTGCTCGCGGTCGAGGCGCTGCGCCGGGTCGCCGGGCCGGCGCAGCTGGTCGCCGCGGCGTCGACCCTCGCCGCGACGTTCCCCGAGCTCGCCGCCCTCCTCCGCCGCGCCGCCGCCACCCGGTGAGCGAGCATTCCCCCCGATGACCACAGCAGACACGCACGGCACACCCGTCACCCACCCTGACCGGCGACGATCGGCGGGTACCCGGAGGTGGGGAGGGCCGCGCTGGTAGCCTCTTCCCCGGGTCCGGCTGCAGTCCGTGGCGGCCGCGACCAGCTTCCCGCCCCGACGCGGTCGCCCACCACGGCGAGCGCGTGGCCCGGGCGCGGGCCCCACGGACGTCACCACACGAAGGAGCACCACCGCAGTGGCACTCACCGCCGCAGACAAGAAGACCATCCTCGACGAGTACGGCGTCCACGAGGGCGACACCGGCTCGCCGGAGGCGCAGGTCGCGCTGCTCACCAAGCGCATCAGCGACCTGACCGAGCACCTCAAGCAGCACAAGCACGACCACCACTCCCGCCGCGGCCTGCTCCTCATGGTCGGCCGCCGCCGCCGCCTGCTGAAGTACCTGGCGTCGGTCGACGTGCAGCGCTACCGCTCGCTCATCGAGCGCCTGGGCCTGCGCCGCTGACCCGGTCCGGGGCCGGGGCGGCGTGAGCCGCCCCGGCTGCCCGGCGCACAACTGAAGAACGACCCACTTCCGTCACCGCGCCCCATGATCCGCCGGTCCTCGGTAGTGGTCCCCGGAGAGAAGACTCCGGGGGCTTCGATCGAAGACCGGCTCCGCGGAGGATCCGGCGAGGTGGCACAGGCTCTTCACGAAGGAGAGACACCACTTCATGTCAGACCTCGAGAACGACGGCGTCCACGAGACGACCGCAGTGATCGACAACGGGAGCTTCGGCTCCCGCACCATCCGGTTCGAGACCGGGCGCCTCGCGCGCCAGGCCGCCGGATCCGTCGTCGCCTACCTGGACGACGAGACCATGCTGCTGTCCGCCACCACGGCGTCGAAGCAGCCCAAGGAGCACTTCGACTTCTTCCCCCTCACGGTGGACGTCGAGGAGCGGATGTACGCGATCGGCAAGATCCCCGGCTCGTTCTTCCGCCGCGAGGGCCGTCCCGGCACCGACGCGATCCTGACCTGCCGCCTGATCGACCGGCCGCTGCGCCCGTCGTTCGTCGACGGCCTGCGCAACGAGATCCAGATCGTCGTCACCGTGATGTCGCTGGACCCGCAGGACCCGTACGACGCCCTCGCGATCAATGCGGCCTCCGCCTCGACGCAGCTCGCCGGCCTGCCTTTCTCCGGCCCGATCGGCGGCGTCCGCGTCGCGCTGATCGACGGCCAGTGGATCGCGTTCCCGCAGCACGAGGACCTGCAGCGGGCCGTGTTCGACATGGTCGTCGCGGGCCGCATCGTCGGTGACGACGTCGCGATCATGATGGTGGAGGCCGAGGCCACCACCGAGACGATCGAGCTCGTCGCCGGTGGCGCGCAGGCGCCCACCGAGGAGGTCGTGGCGCAGGGCCTGGAGGCGGCCAAGCCGTTCATCCGCAGCCTGTGCGTGGCCCAGCAGCAGCTGGCCGAGGTCGCCGCCAAGCCGACCCGCGACTACCCGACGTACCCGGCCTACCAGCCGGACGCGTTCGAGGCCGTCGAGAAGGCCGCGAGCGCCGACCTGGCCGCCGCGCTGGCGATCGGCCCGAAGCAGGAGCGCGAGGCGAAGACCGACGAGGTCAAGCTCTCGGTGCTCGAGTCCCTCGGCGGGCAGTTCGAGGGCCGCGAGAAGGAGCTCGGCGCCGCGTTCCGGTCGCTGAACAAGAAGCTCGTGCGCCAGCGGATCCTCAAGGAGAAGGTCCGCATCGACGGCCGCGGCCTGACCGACATCCGGCCGCTCTCGGCCGAGGTCGAGGTCGTCCCGCGGGCACACGGCTCGGCACTGTTCGAGCGCGGCGAGACCCAGATCATGGGTGTCACCACGCTGAACATGCTGCGCATGGAGCAGCAGATCGACTCGCTGGGGCCGGAGACGCACAAGCGCTACCTGCACCACTACAACTTCCCGCCGTACTCGACCGGTGAGACCGGCCGGGTGGGCTCGCCGAAGCGCCGCGAGATCGGCCACGGCGCGCTGGCCGAGCGGGCCCTGCTGCCCGTGCTGCCCACGCGCGAGGAGTTCCCCTACGCGATCCGCCAGGTGTCCGAGGCGCTCGGTTCCAACGGCTCCACGTCGATGGGCTCGGTCTGCGCGTCCACGATGTCGCTGTTCAACGCCGGTGTGCCGCTGAAGGCCCCGGTCGCGGGGATTGCGATGGGCCTGGTGTCCGACACCGTCGAGGGCGCGACCCAGTACGTCGCGCTCACCGACATCCTGGGCGCCGAGGACGCGTTCGGCGACATGGACTTCAAGGTCGCCGGTACCAGCGAGTTCGTCACCGCGCTGCAGCTGGACACGAAGCTCGACGGCATCCCGTCCGAGGTCCTGGCGGCCGCGCTGAACCAGGCCAAGGACGCCCGCCTGACCATCCTCGAGGTGCTCGGCGAGGCGATCGACGGGCCGGACGAGATGAGCACCTACGCGCCGCGGGTCACCGCGATCAAGGTGCCCGTCGACAAGATCGGCGAGGTCATCGGCCCGAAGGGCAAGATGATCAACTCGATCACGGAGAAGACCGGCGCGGACATCTCCATCGAGGACGACGGCACGATCTACGTCGGCGCGGCCGACGGCCCGTCCGCGGAGGAGGCGATCGGCATGATCAACGCCATCGCCAACCCGCAGCTGCCGAAGATCGGCGAGCGGTTCCTGGGCACGGTCGTCAAGACCGCCGCCTTCGGCGCCTTCGTCTCGCTGGTCCCGGGCAAGGACGGCCTGGTCCACATCTCGAAGCTCGGCAACGGGAAGCGGATCGGCAAGGTCGAGGACGTCGTCAAGGTCGGCGACAAGATCCGCGTCGAGGTCACCGACATCGACAACCGCGGCAAGATCAGCCTGATCCCGGTGCAGGAGGAGGTCGCGGGCGACGACAGCGCCCCGGCCGACGCGCCGGCGGAGGACAAGGCCGAGCCGGCCGAGGTCTCCAGCTGACCAGCACGTCGCACCCGAACGCCCCCGGGGTGGCTCGCACCGAGCTGCCCGGGGGCGTTCGCGTGCTCACCGAGCAGGTGCCCGGCGTGCGGTCCGTCGCGCTGGGCGTCTGGATCGCGATCGGCTCCCGGGACGAGCGCCCGGACCAGGCCGGGGCGGCCCACTACCTCGAGCACCTGCTGTTCAAGGGCACCGGGCGGCGCACCGCGCAGGGGATCGCCGAGGAGATGGACGCGGTCGGCGGCGAGCTCAACGCGTTCACCGCCAAGGAGCACACCTGCTACTACGCGCACGTCCTCGACGAGGACGTGCCGCTGGCGCTCGACGTCCTCGCGGACGTCGTGACCAACGCCGAGCTCGCGCACACGGACGTCGAGCTGGAGCGCGGGGTGGTCCTCGAGGAGATCGCCATGCGCGACGACGATCCCGAGGACCTGCTCGGCGAGCTCTTCGACGAGACGATCTTCGGCACGCACCCGCTCGGCCGCCCCGTGATCGGCTCCGAGGAGTCGATCCGCGGGATGAGCCGCGAGACGCTGCACGACTTCTGGCGCGGCGAGTACACCACGCCGCGGATGGTCGTCGCGGCCGCGGGCAACCTCGACCACGGGCACGTCGCCGACCTGGCCGCGAAGGCGCTGGGCGACGGCCCGGAGCTCGCCCCCGTCGGTCCGCGCCCGGCCGGCGGCGGACGCCTGCCCGCCCGCAAGGCCCTCGCCCTGCGCACGGACGACTCCGAGCAGGCACACCTGCTGCTGGGCGTGCCCGGGCTGGACCGGCACGACCCGCGCCGCCCGGTCCTCGCGGTGCTCAACGCCGCGCTCGGCGGTGGATTGTCGTCGCGCCTGTTCCAGCAGGTCCGCGAGCAGCGCGGGCTGGCCTACCAGGTGTACTCGGCGCAGGCCTGCTACGCCGACGCCGGCACCTTCTCGGTCTACGCCGGGTGCGCACCGGAGCGGCTCGGGGAGGTCGTCGCGGTGGTGCGGGACGTGCTGGCCGGCGTCGCCGCCGACGGGCTCACCGAGTCCGAGGTGGTGCGGGCCAAGGGCTCGCTGCGCGGCGGCACGGTGCTGGGGCTGGAGGACACGGCGTCGCGGATGAACCGCCTCGGCCGCTCCGAGCTCGACCACGGGCGGCAGCGCAGCATCACCGAGAGCCTCGCGCGGATCGACGCCGTGACCCCGGTCCAGGTCGCCGACCTCGCCGCCGAGCTGCTGGCGCAGGACCTCACCGCCGCCGTCGTCGGCCCCTATGACGCGGTCGACGACCTCCCCGCCGCCCTCCACGACCTCGCCTGACATCCCGCGAGTCGGGAGTTCCGGCCCCGCGAGTCGGGAGTTCCGGCACCGCGAGTCGGGAGTTCCGGCACCGCGAGTCGGCAGTTTCAGGCGTCCGAACTGCACATCCCCGTCGGCCGGAATGTGCGACTCGGTGACCCGGAGGTGCCGACTCGCGGGGTGATCTCGGTAGGGTCGGCGGCGTGGTGACGGCGCTGGTCGCGGGACTGCTGATCCTGGTCGGCCTGGTGGGGGTCGTCGTCCAGGTGCTGCCCGGGCTGATCGTGATCCTGGCCGGCGTGGCCGTGTGGGCCGTCCCGCGGGGCGACGCCCTCGGCTGGTGGGTCCTCGGTATCGCGGGCGGACTGCTGGTCGTCGGGTCGCTGGCGAAGTTCCTGGTGCCCGGCAAGCGGCTGCGCGACGCCGGCGTCCCCGGCCGGAGCCTGCTCGCGGGCGGTGTGCTGGGGGTCGTGGGCTTCTTCGTGATCCCGGTCGTCGGGCTGTTCGTCGGCTTCGTGCTGGGCGTCTACCTCGCCGAACTCGCCCGGCTGCGCAGCTCCGCGAAGGCCTGGCCGTCGACGAAGCACGCCCTCTCGGCCGTCGGCTGGAGCATGCTCATCGAGCTCGCCGCGGGCCTGCTCATGGTCGCCGCCTGGATCACCGGCCTGGTCCTGGCCTGAGACCGCCGCTAGCGGAAGTGCGCCGCCGGGGTGTGCCCGAAGTGGCGGCGGAAGGCGTCGACGTACCCGTTGAGCGAGCCGTAGCCCACGCGTCGCGCGACCCCCGCGACCGGCAACCCGTCGGCCAGCAGGGGGAGCGACGCCCGCAGCCGCACCTGCGTGCGCCAGTCCGTGAAGGTCATCCCGGTCCCCACGGCGAACGCCCGCCGCAGTGTGCTCACGCTCGTGCCCAGCTCGACGGCCCAGTCCTCCAGCGACCGCGGGTCCGCGGGGGTCGCGGACAACCGCGCCGCCACGGCCCGGGCGCGCCGGTCGGCGGGCAGCGGCACCGCGACGCCGGGGTCCGGCACCGCCCCGACCAGCCCGAAGAACAGGGCGCGGGCCGACTCCTCCACGGTCGACAGCTCCGGCCCGGCCAGCGCCAGCAGCAGCTCGCGCAGCAGCGGCCCGACCGGGACGACCGTCGGTTCGGTCCACTCGAGCGGGCACGTGTGCGGCCACACGTACAGGCAGTGCAACGCCGACGGCGGCCGGTTGACGAGGTCGTGCGGCAGGTGCGCCGGGAGGAACAGGGCCCGGGTCGGGGGCAGCACCCAGGTGCGGGAGCCGACCACCGCCGTCGTCAGGCCCTCGCTGACCCACGCGATCTGGTGCTGGTGGTGGCGGTGCGGCCCCCAGGCGCCGGGTTCGTCCGGCGCGAACCGGCAGATCCACATGTCGCGTTCCGCGTCGCCCTCGTGGCCCTCGTAGGGCGGTGACTCGACCGCGAGCGTCATGACGGCTCCGTGGGGTGGGTTGAACGCTGAGCTGGTGTCGACCGGATCGAACTGAGGTTAGCCTCACCGACGCTGATCGACGACCCCTGTGGAGACCGTGTGCGCCCCCGTTCCCTCCTGCTCGCCGCCGTGTTCGTGCTGGCCGCGGGCTGCTCGTCCACCCCGCCGACGTCCGCGCCGGGCGCGGCCCCGCAGGCGGCCTTCCCGGTGTCCGTCGAACACGAGTTCGGCACGACGACCGTGCCCGCGGCCCCGCAGCGGGTGGTCAGTGCCGGGTACACCGAGCAGGACACCCTGCTGGCGCTCGGTGTCACCCCTGTCGCCGTGACCGACTGGTACGGCGACCAGCCCTACGCGACCTGGCCGTGGGCGAAGGAGAAGCTGGGCTCCGCCACCCCGACCGTGCTCACCGCGAAGGACGGTCCGGACTACGAGAAGATCGCCGCGCAACGCCCGGACCTCATCGTCGCGACCAACGCGGGCCTCGACCGGGCGCAGTACGACCGGCTCGCCGCCATCGCCCCGACGGTCGCGCAGCCGAAGGGCGGCAGCGCCTGGTTCGCGCCGTGGGACGCGCAGGCCCGCCTGATCGGGGCCGCGATCGGCAAGCCGGACGAGGCGAACGCGCTGGTCGACGGCATCAAGAAGCGGTTCGCCGACACGGCCGCCGCACACCCCGGCTTCGCCGGCACCCCCGCGATCTTCCTGCAGGCCCCGTACTACGACGGCAGCGCGATCGCCTACCAGAACGGCCTGTCGACCGCGTTCCTCACTGACCTCGGCTTCACCGTGCCCGCCGAGATCGACCGCTTCGCGCCGGAGGGCGACTCGACGCAGGCCTACATCCCGATCGAGAACCTCGGCGTGCTCAACGCCGGCAAGGTCCTGATCTGGGCGACCGAGGAGGCGTCGGCCCGGACCGAGCTCGAGGCGCAGCCGCTCTACCGGACGCTCACGCCGGTGCAGAACGGGAACCTGGTCTTCACCGACGCCACGCTGGCCGGGGCGATCTACTTCTCCAGCCCGCTGTCGCTGCCGTACGTGCTCGACCACCTCGTCCCGCAGCTCGACGCCGCGCTGGCCGGCAACCCGGGGACCAGGCCCGCCGCCTAGAGTTCACGCTCGTGAGTGCGATCCGGGTGGCGGTGCTGGGGGCGAAGGGGCGCATGGGCTCCGAGGCGTGCGCGGCGGTGCGCGGCGCCGACGACATGGAGCTCGTGGCGGAGGTCGGCTCGGCCGACCCGATCTCCGCCGCGGACGGCGCCGAGGTCGTGGTCGACCTGACCCGGCCGGACGTCGTCATGGACAACCTGGAGCACGTCCTCGACCAGGGGCAGCACGCCGTGGTCGGGGTGTCGGGGTTCGACGCCGAGCGGCTCGACACGGTCCGCGGCTGGCTCGCCGACAAGCCGGGCCAGGGCGTGCTGATCGCCCCGAACTTCGGCGTCGGGGCCGTGCTGGCCATGCACTTCGCCGCGCAGGCCGCGCGGTTCTTCGAGTCGGCCGAGATCGTGGAGCTGCACCACGAGAAGAAGGTCGACGCCCCGTCCGGCACCGCCGCCCGCACGGCGTCGCTGGTCGCCGAGGCGCGGGCCGCCGCCGGGCTCGGCCCGGTGCCCGACGCCACCACCAGCGACCCGCTCGGCGCCCGCGGGGCGGCGGTCGACGGCGTCCACGTGCACGCCGTCCGGATGCCCGGGATGGTCGCCCACCAGGAGGTCATCCTCGGCGGCGCGGGAGAGGTGCTGACGATCCGGCACGACTCGATGAACCGGGCCTCGTTCATGCCGGGCGTGCTGATGGCGATCCGCGCGGTGCCCGGCCGCCCCGGCCTGACCTTCGGCCTGGAACCCCTCCTCGGCCTGTGAGTGCCGACTGCCCCTAGAGGGTCACTCGGCACTCACGACCCCGCCTGACCTGCACCGTCGCCCGTCAGGTCAGCTCGAGGTCCAACGGGCCGGTGTGCCGGACCTCGCGCACGGTGCCGTCGCCGGTGTCGAGTGTCCGCACGGCGCCGTCGGCGGCCCAGCCGGCGCGGGTGTAGAAGGCGCGCGAGGCCGTGTCCGCCTCGGGCACCCACACGCGGCCCCGTTCCGAGCCGGACCGGCGCAGGGCGGCCCCGGCGACGGCGAGCAGCCGCCCGCCGTGTCCGCGCCGGCCCCACCGGGGCTCGACGAGCAGCGCGCTGATCTCCGCGATCGCCAGCCCGTCCTGCCCGGCGTAGTGCGCCGCCGCGCAGAAGCCGACCGTCCAGTCGCCCTCGAGCGCCACGAACACGTGGAACGGATCTCCGGCCGCGACCGCGTCCTGCCAGGCCCGCCGGGCGTCGTCGCTGGTCAGCCGGTCGAGCGCGGCGTCGGGGAGGATCCCGGCGTACGCCATCCGCCAGGTCCCGGCCTGGATGCGGACGATCTCGTCGACGTCCGCGTCGACGGCGGGGCGGACCGAGGCGAGGGCCATGCGGACATTCGTACCGGGTGCCGGGGTGACGCCGGACACCGGCCGCGGGGTTGGCCCGGCCCGGCCCGGCATGGCAGCGTGCGGGGATGTGAACGATCGTCCGTCCGGCGGCCGGACGGCGTGGGTGGCGCTCTCGCTCGTCTACCTGCTCTGGGGCTCGATCTATCTGCTCAACCGGCTGCTGATCACGCACGTCACGCCGCTGCTGGCCGGCGGCTTCCGGTTCCTGTCGGCCGGGGCCGCGCTCGGCCTGCTGGTCCTGGCGGTGTCCGGGCCGCGCGGACTGCGGATGACCCGGCCGCAACTGCTCACGACGATGCTCTCCGGGCTCCTCCTGCCCGCGTGGGGCAACGGCCTGGTCGCCGTCGCGCAGACGCAGATCCCGTCGGGGCTCGCGGCGCTGCTGCTGGCGGTCGTGCCGCTCTACATCGCCGTGCTGCGCACGATCTTCGGGGACCGGCCCAGCCCGGCGACCCTGATCGGGGTGCTGGTCGGGCTCGTCGGGCTCGGGGTGCTGGTGCTGGCCGGCCCGGGCTCCGGCGGCACGGCCGGGAGCGCGTCCTGGGGGCCGTGGCTGGTCGTGCTGGCCGGCCTGGGCTGGGCCTCGGGCACCTACGCGACGACCAGGCTGCCGGTCCCGCCGAACCCGTTTGCGCTGGCCACGGTGCAGATGGTCACCGGCGGACTGATCATGATCGGGGTCGGCGGCGCCGCGGGCGGACGGATCGACCTCGGTGCGCTCCCCGCAGCCACCTGGTGGGTCTGGGCGGCCGCCGCGCTGGCCACGCTGGGCGGGTTCAGCGCCTACGCGATCGCGCTGCGGGGGCTCCCGGTGTCCACGGTCGCGACCTACGCGTACGTCAACCCGGTGATCGCGGTCGTGCTCGGCGTCCTGCTGGTCGAGGAGCGGTTCACCCTCCTGCAGGCGCTGGGCGGGCTGATCGTGCTGGTCGCGGTCGTGCTGGTGGTGCGGGCGGAACGCAGGCCGGCCGGGGCCGCGGACGAGTTCACGGCCGAACCGGTCCCGGATCCGCCGCCGGCCCGCTGACCGTCCGGAAAGTGTCGGTGCGTCCTGGCAGCATGCCCCTCGTGAGGACGATCTCGGCCGACGTCGCGCGCCGCACCGCGCTCGCGGCGCAGGGTTTCGCGGAACCCCGGCCGCCGGGCCCGGTGACCCGGCGGCACCTGCAGCGTGTCCTCGGCCGGACCCAGCTCCTGCAGCTCGACTCGGTGAACGTCGCGGTCCGGGCGCACTACATGCCGGTCTTCAGCCGGCTCGGCGCCTACCCGCACGACCTGCTCGACGGGGCGGCCTGGCACCACACCGCGCGCCGCCCCCGGCTGATGGTCGAGTACTGGGCGCACGAGGCGAGCCTGCTGCCGGTCGAGGACTGGCCGCTGCTGCTGTCCGGGGCCAAGCGGCCGGGCTGGTGGCGGCACTACGCGCAGCTCGCCGACCGCGAACCCGCCCTGGTCGACGACGTGCTGGCCGCGGTCAAGGAGCTGGGCCCGGTCGGCGCGGGCGCCCTGGAGACGGCGCTGGGCGGCGCGGCGGGGAAGCCGCGGCCGCCGGGGGTGTCGTGGTGGGAGCGGTCCGACGTGAAGCGCATCTGCGAGTACCTGTTCGGCCTCGGCGCGCTCACCACGGGCACCCGGGTCAACTTCCAGCGGCTCTACGACCTCCCCGAGCGGGTGCTGCCGTCGGCAGTGCTCGCCGCCCACCCGATGGACCACGGCGAGGCCGCGCGCGGGCTCGTGCGGCGGGCGGCCCGGGCGCTGGGGATCGCGACCGAGCCGGACCTGCGGGACTACTACCGGCTCGGGCCCGCGGAGAGCCGCCGGGCGGTCGAGGAGCTGGTGGAGGCGGGGGAGCTGGAACCGGTGGCGGTGCGCGGCTGGCGGGCGCCGGCGTACCGTGCGCCGGAAGCGAGCGTGCCGCGGCGGATCGAGGGGCGGGCGCTGCTGTGTCCCTTCGACCCGCTGATCTGGGAGCGCGAGCGCACCGAGCGGATCTTCGGCTTCCGGTACCGCATCGAGATCTACGTGCCCGAGCCGAAGCGCGAGTTCGGCTACTACGTCTTCCCGTTCCTGCTCGACGGCGAGCTCGTCGGCCGGGTGGACCTCAAGTCGGACCGGGCCGCCGGGGTCCTCCGGGTGCAGGGCGCGTTCGCCGAGCCGGGCGCGGAGGCGCGGCGGGTGGCGGCGGAGCTGGCCG
Source organism: Pseudonocardia halophobica (assembly GCF_027922425.1). GTDB lineage: Bacteria > Actinomycetota > Actinomycetes > Mycobacteriales > Pseudonocardiaceae > Pseudonocardia > Pseudonocardia halophobica. The sequence goes on from NZ_BSFQ01000062.1 coordinate 24,268, forward strand.
CGGAGCTGCGGCACATGGCGGAGTGGCTCGGGCTCGAGGGAGTGGTCGTGGGGGAGCGGGGTGATCTCGCGGGCGCGCTGGCCGGGGCGGTGGGGTGAGTGGTGCGGCGGGCCGGCGCCTCGGGCGGGACGCGACGGCTGCGCGCCCGGGCCTGCCGGATGCGCCGCCGTCGTCGTACCTGGCTGGCCGTCGTCGCTGTGGACCCCTCAGACCGCAGCGGTGGCGGCGCGGGTGATGCGGATGTCGCCGCTCCCGGTCCGCCCGGCCACCCGCAGCGGCGGCGCGTCGGCGGGCGCGACCCGGCCCACGTCGAGATCGCTGCGCGCGTGGCCGGAGCCCGAGGTGAGGTCGAGCTCGGCGGCCACCCCGGAGTGCACCCCGACCCGGATCGAGCCGGAGCCGGTCGTGAGGTCGAAACGTCCGGCGAAGGCGTCGGCGATCTCGACGTCGCCCGAGCCCGTCTTCAGCGTGAGGTCGGCGTGCACCTCGCCGAAGGAGACGTCGCCGGAGCCGGCCTTCACCGTCGTCGGGCCGGAGAGGGCGGCGGCGGAGATCCCCCCGGAGCCGGTGCGCAGCTTGGCCTCCGCGCCCACGATCCCCAGCTCCACGCGGCCGGAGCCGGTGCTGACCTCGAGGGCGCCGGTGACCTCGTCGAGCCGGGCGTTCCCCGAGCCGGTGCGCACGGCGGCCCAGCCCGAGCGGCCGGTCACCGTGACGTCGCCGGCGCCGGTGCGCACGGCGAGCCGCGAGCGCGTGGGCGCCCACACGGTCACCGCCAGCGGCACCACCCGCAGCGGCAGGTCCTGCGCGGAGCGCACCACGAGCCGCCGCGCGGTCTCGCTCCAGCTGATCTCGGCGGCGCGGACCGCGGCGGCACCGGGGTCCTGCGCGATGTCGCCGGTCGCGGTGCCCAGCCAGTTGAGCAGGCCGGTGATGCCCTGCTCCCAGGGGCTGTCGGCGTCGGGCTCGTGGCGGACCTCGACCCGGACCTCGGTCGCGTCCTCGTTGAGCTCGATCCGCACCCGCCCGACGTCGATCGCAACCTCGAGCTCGGCGGGTTCGGTGCAGGTCCAGGCCTGCTGGCGGACCAGGTCCTCGTTCGGTTCGGTCATCGCGCTCACCCCTGCACCCATCCCTTGAGGCGGCCGTCGCCGCGGTCGTCGTCCCGGTCCGGGCTGTCGGGCCGCGGCCAGCCGCGGCCGCGCTGCTCCCAGCGCCGCTGCTTGCCGGCGAGGGCGCCCTGCACCGCCTGGGAGACCCAGGAGTTGAGCGAGACGCCCTGCTGGGCCGCGGCCTGCTCGGCCTGCGCCTTGATCTGCTCGACGAGCCGCAGCGTGATCCGGCTGATGTCGCCGGCGTCGCCCGGGCCGGGCGGGGTGAAGCGCGGCGTCCCGTGCTCCTGCTCGTGCTCGGTGCCCGAGACGGCCACGCGGACGTCCCGCCCGTCGAGGCGCACCTCGACGGTGCGGTCGCCGAGTGCCTCGGTGACCTCGGCGGCCAGGTCGGAGAGGGCGTTCATGACGGCCAGCCGGGCCGCGGGTTCGATCGCCGCGCCGAGGAGCGCGGCCGTGCGCTGGGTCTGCTCGTCGCCGGCGGCGGCGGCGGACGCGAGGTCCTCCCGCAGCTGTGCGACGTACTGGCCGATGTCCATGACGCCACTATGGCGTCACCGATGACATCACGCAACCGTCATCGCGCTGTCAGGCTGACGCCGGGCCGATTCCGTCGGTCCCGCCGGTTACGCTGCCGACCATGCCGCAGACCGTCCCGCCGAAGGTCCAGCTCGTCGCCAAGACCGAGTTCTTCCCGCCGGCCGACGTGCCGTGGGAGACCGACGCCGACGGTGGACAGGCGCTCGCCGAGTTCGCCGGCCGGGCCTGCTACCAGTCCTGGAGCAAGCCCAATCCGCGCACCGCGACCAACGAGGGCTACCTGCGGCACATCCTCGAGGTCGGGCACCTGTCCGTGCTCGAGCACGGCACGGTCAGCTTCTACCTGACCGGCATCTCGCGCAGCCTCACGCACGAGCTGATCCGGCACCGGCACTTCTCGTACTCGCAGCTGTCGCAGCGGTACGTGCCGGAGCGCGACGCGGCGATGGTCGAGCCCGAGGTCATCGCGGACGACCCCGAGCTCCACCAGATGTTCCTCGACGCCGCCGAGGCCTCGGTGAAGGCGTACGAGCAGCTCCTCGAGGGCCTGGAGAAGCGGTTCGCCGACGTCCCGAACGCCACGCTGCGCCGCAAGCAGGCCCGGCAGGCGGCGCGGGCGATCCTGCCCAACGCCACGGAGACCCGGATCGTGGTGACCGGCAACTACCGCGCCTGGCGGCACTTCATCGGCATGCGGGCCACGGAGCACGCGGACGTGGAGATCCGCGCGCTCGCGATCGAGTGCCTGCGGCAGCTGCAGGCCGAGGTCCCGAACGTCTTCAACGACTTCGACATCCAGAAGCTCGACGACGGCACCGAGATCGCCAGCAGCCCGTTCGTCACGGAGGGCTAGCAGCGCCGCCCGACCATCGACACCGGAGGGCTGGCAGCGCCGCGAGCGGCGAGCAGGCCGCTCTCAGATCGACGGCCACTGCTCCAGCAGGGTCGGATCCCCGCCGGCGTGCAGCGACAGCGGGTCCCGGCGCCGCCACAGGGCGAGGACGATCTCGGAGGCCGTGCCGCGCATCGTCGTCACGGGGCCGGGGTCCGGCGAATTCATGACAACCAAGGTGTCATCTTGGCCTGCCGGGCGCAAAGGGCGCCCCGCCGCTAGCGTGGCGCCGGTGAGCCTTGCGACCGACGAGCGCGCCGCCCTGTCCGACACCCTGGAGAAGCTCGGCCCCGACCGCCCGACCTTGTGCGAGGGCTGGACCACGCGGGACCTGCTCGCGCACCTGCTCGTCCGGGAGCGGCAGCCGTGGGCGGCGCCCGGCATCGTCGTGCCGGCCCTGCAACCGCTCACCCAGAAGGGCATGGCGGGGTACGCCGACACCTCGTGGGAATCGATGATCGGCGAGCTGCGCGAGGGCGCGCCGCCGTGGTCGCCCTACCGGATCGGCAAGGTCGACGAGGTCGCCAACGGCGCCGAGTTCTTCGTGCACCACGAGGACGCCCGCCGCGGCGAGCGCGGCTGGGAGCCCCGGCCGTCGGACTCGGAGCGCGACGAGCAGCTCTGGGCACTCGCCACGCGGATGGGCCGGCTCCTGCTGCGCCGCAGCCCCGTCGGTGTCGTGCTGCGCCGGCCGGAGGGCGCCGCGCACGTGATCAAGACCGGCCCCGGCCTGGTCACCCTGGTCGGCGACCCCGGCGAGATCGTCCTGCACCTCTTCGGCCGTGACGCCGCCCGGGTCGAGGTGGAGGGCAACCCTTCCGACGTCGAGCTGTACACGAGTGTGAGTCGCGGGCTGTAGTCGTCCGCCTACGCACCTTTACGTATGGAGGTGCGCTGCCCGAGTTCCTAGCGTTCGAGATCGGCGTCGCTGGGGAACGAGGTGGTCGCAATCGGTCGCAGCCGCTGGGCCGTCGCGATCCTCGCCGCCGCGACGTGCGCACTCCTCGTCTCGGGCGTGGCCGTCGCCGTGGGACGAGGAGCCGGGAGACCGGCGTCCGCTGATCCCTCCGTCCCGCGGGTCTCGGCCGATCCGTTCCGACCGGGGACCACGACCACCCTCGATCCCACGACCATCCTCGATCCCACGACCATCCTCGATCCCACGACCACTGACGGCACGGCGAGCACCGGCGGAACGCCGGGCACCGGCAGCACGAGCACCGCGCCGCCCAGAAGTCAGAACGCTGCCGGGGGTCCGGGATCCGGTGACGGCGGCCCGCCGTCCGGTGGCCACCACCAGCCACAGCCAGGGACCTCGGCGACCGCGGGTGCCGTTCCCTCCTCCCGCTCGCAGACGCCGAATGCGGGAGCCGGCTCGTCCCCCCGAGCCTCGGCGCAGCCGAACGCTCCCGGTGCGCCCATGGGCCACGGCAGCGGCGCGGTGGCGCCCGGTAGCCGGGTCAGGATCCCGGATTTCCAGGCTGACGGCCTGCCGTTCTTCGAGCCCGGAGGGGGCTCGGAGCTGAGTGGGCGTGATGTGCTGCGGAGCAACATCCGCGACCAGAACACGTGTGGCGACAACAGCGACCGTTGCCTGCGCCTCAGCCCGAAGCTGACCTCCACGGTCTCGGCCCCGGAGGACGACGGGTCATACATCCTGTGCCGGATCGTCGGGTTCCCGGCGCCCGGCGGGGAGGTGGCCAGAGGCTCGTCCGTGCGCATCGACATCGCCCGACCCTGCCCGAACCTCGGAGCTCCCGTGCTCACCACGAGCCGGTCGACCACGGAGACGACGACCACGGACCCGTCGAGCTCCGGAGGATCGACCTCGTCGTCGAGCAGCGAGTCCAGAGGCAGAACCGGGCGATGACCGTCACCCCCGAGGACCGCGCGACCGGCCCGTCTCCGGCCGGAGACGGGCCGCGCGCGGACGGCCCTCCGCGACCTTCGCCGGTCCCGCGGACGCCGCGTCCGGAGTCGGCCGAGAAAGCCGAGGCCGGCGGGCCGGCCGCACCATCCGCAACTGCACCGGACGAGCAGCCCGCCAAGAAGGTGCTGACGATCGTGGGCGCGGTGCTGGCGCAAGGCACCGTTCTGACCGCGCTGCTCTTCTACTTCGGCATGCTGCACGCGCACTACATGTTCGCCTACTTCGGCGTGAACTACACGGTCCTCGGCCTCACCGCGCAGGACTTCCTGATCCGCAGTGCCGACGGGCTGTTCGTGCCGTTGACCGTGGTCGCGGCGGTCTCGCTCACCGCGCTCTGGCTGTTCCGGGCGATCTGGCCGCGTCTCCCCGGCCCGGCTCGTCGCCTGCTCGTCCACGCTGCCGGACCGGTCGCGGGCGCCCTGGGGCTGCTGGCGATCCTGCTGGCCGGCGTGGCGTTCGTCGACCCGAGACCGTTCGACGCGTTCCCGTGGCTCGCGGGTTCCTGCCTGGCCGTCGGCGTGCCCCTCGCCGCTTGGGCCTTCCGGTCGCGGCGGCGCTCCACGTCCTTCGCCGCCGTCGCCGAGTGGACCGCGTGCTTCGTCCTGGTCGCGGTCGGGCTCTTCTGGGCGGCGGGCGACTACTCGTCAGCGGTCGGGACGGGACGGGCCCAGAACATCGCCGCCGGTCTCCCGCAGTCCGCCGACGTCGTGCTGTTCAGCGAGAAGGCGCTGCAGTCACGGGTCGCAGGAGTCGTCGAGACCACCTGCGCGGGGTCGGGCTTCCGCTACGACGGCCTCAAGCTGGTCATGCAGGCCGGCGACCGCTATGTGCTGCTCCCGGCGACATGGACCCCTGCCACGGGGAGCGCGGTCGTGCTTCCGCGGTCGGACGGCGTCCGCCTCGAGTTCGCCGCGCCCGGTACAGCTCAGGTCGGCGGCTGCTGAAGGGGGCCGGGTACCGTCACCCCCATGAGCCCCTCCTCCGCGCAGGCCCTGCCCCCGGGTCGCCCGTTCGGCCAGGTGCTGACGGCGATGGTCACGCCCTTCGACGCGGAGGGGGAGCTGGACCTGGCGAAGGCGGAGGAGCTGGCGACCCACCTCGTCGACCTGGGCAACGACGGGCTGATCGTCAACGGGACCACCGGCGAGGGCCCGACGACGTCGGACACGGAGAAGTCCGAGCTGGTCCGCGCCGTGGTGAGCGCGGTGGGCGACCGTGCGACGATCGTCGCCGGCGCGGGCACCTATGACACCGCGCACAGCATCCACCTGGCCCGCCAGGCGGAGAAGGCGGGCGCGCACGGGCTGCTCGTCGTCACCCCGTACTACTCGCGGCCGCCGCAGAACGGGCTGCTCCTCCACTTCACCGCGGTCGCCGACGCGACCGAGCTGCCCGTGATGCTCTACGACATCCCGCCGCGCTCCGTGGTCCCGATCGAGCTGGACACGCTGCAGCGGCTCGCTCAGCACCCGCGGATCCTCGCGGTCAAGGACGCGCGCAACGACCTGCGCGTCGGCACCGAGGTGCTCGCCACCACGACGCTCGCCTACTACTCGGGCGACGACCCGGTGAACCTGCCCTGGCTGTCGGTCGGGGCCGTCGGGTTCGTCTCGGTGATCGGGCACGTCGTGGCGGACCGCCTGCGCGTCATGCTCGAGGCCTTCGAGGCCGGCGAGCACGACCGGGCCCGCAACCTGCACTACGCCATGATCCCGCTGCTCCGCGGCATGGGCCGGGTCGGCGGCGCGGTCTTCTCGAAGGTGGCGCTGCGCCTGCGGGGGATCGACGTCGGCGAGCCCCGGCTGCCCCTGCCACCCGCGACCGAGGAGCAGGTCGCGCTGATCGCGGCGGACCTGATGGCCGGCGGTGTCGCACTCGACCCCGACCGCGTGCCGCACGGCCGTCCCGCCCACTCCGGACACGGGGCGTTGGGCACCCGCACGGACACCGACCTGGGGGCCGAGGTCGCCTACCGCTGACCCGGCCCCTCCGATCAGCGCCGATGTTCGCACCGCACGCTCCGCCCGCGCCGATGTTCGCTCCGCAAGCTCCGCCCGCGCCGATGTTCGCTCCGCAAGCTCCGCTCAGCGCCGGGGTTCGTTCCGCGAGCTCCGCTCAGCAAGAAGAGGCACATACCACGTGAGTCGTCCCTCCTCCCGCAACGACCGTCGTCGCCGATCGGGACGCCGGGAGCGCGGTCCCGAGCGCCCGCCGCTGCCGCCCGAGATCACCAACCCGACCGAGCTGCCCGCCGGGCCGCCGCCCGCGCTCCCCGAGGGCGGCCTGCGCGTCTACGCCCTCGGCGGCATCGGTGAGATCGGCCGGAACATGACGGTCTTCGAGTACGAGGACCGGCTGATGGTCGTCGACTGCGGCGTGCTGTTCCCGTCCGAGGACTCGCCCGGCGTGGACCTGATCCTCCCGGACTTCCGGGCGATCGAGCACCGGCTCGACGACATCGACGTCCTCGTGCTCACCCACGGCCACGAGGACCACATCGGCGCCGTCCCGTTCCTGCTGCGGCAGAAGCCGGACCTGCTCGTCGTCGGGTCGCGGTTCACACTCGCCCTGGTCGCCGCCAAGTGCAAGGAGCACCACCTCACCCCGCACCTGCTGGAGGTGAAGGAGGGCGACCGGCTGCACCACGGGCCGTGGGACTGCGAGTACTTCGCGGTCAACCACTCGATTCCCGACGCGCTGGCCGTCGCCATCCGCACGCCCGCGGGCCTGGTCCTGCACACCGGCGACATCAAGCTCGACCAACTTCCGCTGGACGACCGGCTCACCGACCTCGCCGGCTTCTCCCGGCTGGGCGACGAGGGCGTGGACCTGTTCGTGGTCGACTCGACGAACGCGGACGTCCCCGGCTTCGTCACGCCGGAGCGCGAGATCGGCCCGGTGATCTCGGACGTCTTCGCCAAGGCCCCGTCGCGGATCATCGTCGCCTGCTTCGCCAGCCACGTGCACCGCGTCCAGCAGGTGCTCGACGCCGCCGCGGAGCACGGCCGCAAGGTCTGCTTCGCCGGCCGCTCGATGGTCCGCAACATGGGCCTCGCGGGCGAGCTGGACCTCCTCAACGTGCCGGAGGGCCTGCTCGTCGACCTCGACGAGGCCATGCGGCTGCCCGACGAGCAGCTGGTCCTGATCTCCACCGGGTCGCAGGGCGAGCCGCTCTCGGCGCTGTCCCGGATGGCCCGCGGCGACCACCGCACCGTGGTGATCCGCCCGGACGACACGGTGATCCTGGCCAGCTCCCTGATCCCGGGCAACGAGACCGCGGTCTTCGCGGTGATCAACGGCCTGACCCGGCTCGGCGCCAAGGTCGTGCACCAGGGCAACGCGAAGGTGCACGTGTCCGGGCACTCGCCGGCCGGCGAGCTGCTGTTCCTCTACAACGCGGTGCGGCCGTCGAACGTCATGCCGGCGCACGGGGAGTGGCGGCACCTGCGCGCCAACAAGGCGCTCGCGGTGGCGACCGGCGTGCCCGAGGAGAACGTCGTGATCGCCGAGGACGGCGTGGTCGTCGACATCGTCGACGGCAAGGCGGCGATCACCGGGCGGGTCGAGGTGGGCCGCGTGTACGTCGACGGGAACCTGGTCGGCGACATCGGCGAGGGCGTGCTCTCGGACCGGCTGGTGCTCGGCGAGGGCGGCTTCATCTCGATCACCGTGGCGATCGACGCCACCACGGGCCGCGCGGTCTCGCGCCCGACGCTCTCGGGCCGCGGCTTCTCCGACGACCCGAAGGCGCTCGACGCCGTCCTGCCGATGGTCGAGGACGAGCTCTCCCGCACCGAGAACGACGGCATCACCGACACCCACCGGGTCGCGCAGTCCGTCCGCAGGGTGGTCGGGAAGTGGGTGGGGGAGACGTACCGCCGCCGTCCCATGATCGTGCCGACGGTCATCGCGGTCTGAGATGTCATGGCCCTACCCCGGGCCGCCTTGAAGGATGAGAATCTGGGCGGGGTCGGCTGTGCTCGTTCGCGCTTGGTGCACGTGAACCCGA
>NZ_BSFQ01000063.1 GCF_027922425.1 Pseudonocardia halophobica
ACAACGCGACCGGCTCATCCACCAACTCCACAACCTCGGCTACCGGGTCACCCTCGACAAGACCGCGTAGCCCGGCTGCGGTCGATTCTCTTCACAGGGTCGTGAGTGGCGATGGTCGCTGTAGCGACGATCGCCACTCACGGGGAAGGTGGGCGCATGAGCACGACACACCGGATCGCCCTTATCCCCGGAGACGGCATCGGGCAGGAGGTGATCCCGCCGGCCACCGCCGTGCTCGACGCCGTCGGCCGGCGCCACGGGATCTCCTTCGCCTACGACGAGTTCGACTGGTCCTGCGAGCGCCACGCGCACGAGGGCGCGATGATGCCGGCCGACGGGCTCGACCGGATCCGGACGCACGACGCGATCCTGCTCGGCGCGGTCGGCTGGCCGGGCGTCCCGGACCACGTGTCGCTGTGGGGGCTGCTGATCCCGATCCGCCGCGCGTTCGCCCAGTACGTCAACCTCCGGCCGATCGCGGTGCTGGAGGGCGTGCCCTCCCCGCTGTCCGGGGCGAGGCCGGGCGAGGTGGACTTCGTCGTCGTCCGGGAGAACGCCGAGGGCGAGTACTCCGAGATCGGCGGCCGGATGAACCGCGGCCTCCCGTCGGAGCTGGCCGTGCAGGAGGCCGTGTTCACCCGCGCCGGGGTCGCCCGGATCGCCGACTACGCCTTCACCCTCGCGGAGTCCCGGCGCAAGCACGTCACGAGCGCCACCAAGTCCAACGGCATCGTCCACACCATGCCGTTCTGGGACGAGGTCGTCGGCGAGCGGGCGGCGGCGCACCCCGGCGTCGAGCTGCGCAGCGAGCACATCGACGCCCTCGCGGCCAAGCTCGTGCTGCAGCCGCAGAACTTCGACGTGATCGTGGCGTCGAACCTGTTCGGCGACATCCTGTCCGACCTCGCCGCCGCGGTCGCGGGCTCGATCGGCATCGCGCCGTCGGGCAACCTCAACCCGGAGCGGGAGTTCCCGTCGATGTTCGAGCCGGTGCACGGCTCGGCCCCGGACATCGCGGGCAAGGACCTGGCGAACCCGTTGGGCGCCATCTGGTCCGCCTCCATGCTGCTGGACCACCTCGGGCACCCGGAGGCCGGCGCCGAGGTGCTGGACGCGGTCCGGGCCCAGCTCGCCGAGGGGCGGGTCCGGACCCGGGACATGGGCGGCACCGCGGGCACCGCCGAGTTCACCCGCGCCCTGCTCGAGCGCCTCTGATCCCTAACGTCCCGGCGCGGGCCGCCGCAGCCCGTCCACCAGGTGGGCCGGGGCATCCGCCCGGGCCTGCAGCTCCTCCGCCAGCCGGTCCCGGTCCCGGCCCGCGGGCAGCACCCCCGCGAACGGCGCGGCCGGCCGGAACTGGACGAGCCGGAACCGCAGCCGGCCCCGGCGGTGCTGCTGCACGAGGCCCCAGCCCACGACGCCGAGGGCGGCCAGGACCAGGCAGGACGCGGCGATCCCCGCTCCGGGTGCCCCGTGGGCGACGACCAGGGCGGCGACCACGAGGGCGACCGGCAGTGCGACGAGTCGAGTCATGATCCGATCTCCGATCCCGGCACGACGGCGGGGGTCGGCGGGCGGGACCCCGCGCCCCGCCCGCCCCCGGCCGTCCGGTGCCGTCAGCCGTCCGCGGACGGCCTGATGTTCTGATTGAGGTGGAAGACGTTGTCCGGGTCGTAGCGCCGCTTGACCCGCGCGAGCCGGTCGTGGTTGCCCCGGTAGGAGGCACGCACCCGGTCCTCGCCCTCGTCCATGAGGAAGTTGACGTAGGCCCCGCCCGCCGAGGTCGGGTGCAGCTCGTCCCAGTAGTCCCTGGTCCACCGGGTGATCGCCCCGGCGTTGGCCGGGTCCGGGTCGACCCCGACGATCACGCCGGCCCAGCCGCCGTCGCGGTAGGCGAACGCGGTCTCGTCCTCCCTCACGCGCGCCGCCGCGCCGTCGATCGGGTACAGGTGCATCGTCGAGTGCCCGCTGGGCAGCAGGGGCCCAAACTTCTCGTGCACCGCGATCCCGGCGTCGGAGATCTCGTCGAAGAAGTCGGCCCGCCAGTACCACTGCAGGCCGGCCGGGTAGAGGCCGTCGAAGGCGCTCTGCAGCGCCGTGAACGGCATCGGCTGCACCCCGACGAGCAGCGGCGAGCCGAACTCGCGGATCGGGGCCAGCACCTCGTCGGCCCGGTCGTGCGGGCCGGTGTAGCACCAGACGATGCCGCAGGCCTTGCGGCCCCACAGCTCCTCCGGGAAGGGCGGCGCGGGCGGGATGGTGAGCAGCGCGAACCACCCGCTGAGCTCCTCCGGCAGCGACGGCACCACCGACCGGTACCAGCGCAGGACCTCGCCGGTGTCCGCCAGGTTGTAGAGGACCGGGCCGGCGACGACGGTCCCGCGATCGCCGATCTCGTGGCAGCGGAAGGTGAAGGAGGTGACGATCCCGAAGTTGCCGCCGCCCCCGCGCAGCGCCCAGAACAGGTCCGGGTGCGACGTCGCGCTCGCGGTCACCACGTGGCCGTCGGCGAGCACGACGTCGGCGGAGACGAGGTTGTCGACCGTCAGGCCGAACCGGCGCGTGAGGTAGCCGATGCCGCCGCCGAGGGCCAGGCCCGCGACGCCGGTCGAGGCGATGAACCCCGAGGGCGTGGCCATCCCGAACGCCACCGTGGCGTGGTCGACGTCGCCCCACGTGCACCCGGCGTCGACCCGGACGGTGCGCCCGGCGGGGTCGACGGTGGTGCTCCGCATCGACGACAGGTCGACGACCAGGGCGTCGTCCCGGACGCCGAGGCCGGCGGCGTGGTGCCCGCCGCTGCGTACCGCGATCTCGAGGTCGTGGGCGCGGGCGAAGCGCACCGCCGCGACCACGTCGGCGGTGTCGCGGCAGCGGGCGATCGCCGCGGGCCGCTGGTCGATCATCCCGTTGTAGACGGCGCGGGCGTCGTCGTAGCCGGCGTCGCCCGGCAGGACGAGGTCGCCGCGCAGGGCGGCCGCGAGGTCGGTGAAGGGCGTGCTGGAGGTGGTGCGCGCAGGCGTGGTGGTCACGCTCGCTCCTTCTCGGTCGGTGCCTCCGAGGTGCTCGGACGCGACACCCACCCATGCTGCGGACGGACCGTTCAACAGCCGTTCGGGTCCGGGGCCCGGGCTCAGGGCGCGGGGCGAACGCCGAACGCCGGGGCCGGAACGCCGTGCGCCTCGAGGTCGGCGAGGCACCGGACGAGCAGGGCGACGCTCCCCTGTTCCCCGGCCAGGCCGGCCGCCGTCCGGAGCCGCTCGACGGCGCGACCGGGGTCGTCGTAGGCCGCCCGCCGACGCATCACCTCGGGGATCCACCAGAGGTCGTCGTGGGCGCGGCCGGCGGCGAGGGCGGCGTCGAGCGTGGCCACGGCGTCGTCGCGGCGGCCGTCCCGGTCGTACCGGTCGGCGAGCAGCGCCAGCCAGTACGGCATCCGCGCGAAGGCGTCGGCGGCCTCCAGGCTCGCGATCCCGGCCCGGACGAGCTCGGTGCCGGAGGCGTCGGCCCGCGACCAGCCGTCGAGCACCAGGCCCCAGTCGCCGTAGTAGGCGAACGCGAACCGGTCGCAGAGCCCCCGCAGCTCCTCGACGACCGCGCCGAGCTCGGCCCGGTCGTCGCGGAGCTGGTGGGTGATGGCCCCGTACGCCAGCGCGACGGCGAGGGCGTAGGCGTTGCCGGACTTGCGGGCCAGGGCGATCGCGTCCGTGCTGCTGGTCAGCGCCGCGCCCGGGTCGCCGAGGAGCCAGTGGGCGTGCGCCGCGAACGCCCGCCCGTGCACGTCGGACCGGGTGCCGATGCTCAGCGGGTGGAAGCCGCCGAACCCCGCGGCGAGGTCGAGGTGCTCGAGCGCCTCGGCGGGGCGGCCCAGGCTGAGCGCCGAGCCGCCGTAGGCGAAGTGCGCGGGCCCGCTCAGATCGGAGTCGGGCTCGACGAGGGACAGCGCCCGCCCCGCCGCGCGGTGCGCCTCCTCGGTGTCGCCGTGCACGAACAGCGACGCCCACAGCCCCACCAGCCCGTTGAGCAGGGACTCCCGGCGCCCGAGCGCCTCGGCCCGGGCCACCGCGCCCTCCAGGGTCTCGCGCAGCCGCGGCGACGAGTACCCGAACTGCGCGTTGAGCGGTGCGGCGACGGCCTCCAGCAGGGCCAGCTCGCGGCGGGTGCGGTCGCCGCCCTCGGGAAGCGTGCGCACGATCGCCAGGGCCTCCTCCAGCAGCCGGACGGCCTCGCCGTGCGCGAACATCCCGGCGGCGACGTCCGCGGCCCGCCGGTAGGCGGCGACGGCCTTGTCGGCGTTGCCGCTGCGCGCGTACTGCTCGGCGAGCTGGGCCGAGATCCCGTCGGGGTCCGCGGCGTGCAGGATCTCCAGGCCCTGCGCGACCCGGCGGTGCAGCAGCCACCGCCGGGGCGGGCTGACCTGCGCGTACGCCGCGTCGCGCAGGAGGTCGTGGGAGAAGTCGTACCCGTCGGCGGTCTCGCGCAGGATTCGGGCGCGCCACAGCTCGTCGACGGCCCCGACGACGGCGTCGGCGTCGAGGTCGGCGGCCTCGGTCAGCAGGTCGAGCGTGAAGTCCCGGCCGACCGCCGCCCCCAGCCCGGCGATCTCGCGGGCGGCCGGGCTCGTCTGCGTGAGCCGCCGGACGAGCACGGCGGTCACCCGGCCGTCCGGGACCGCGCCGGACCCGTCGCCCGCACGGGCCGTCTCGACGATGTAGAGCGGGAACCCGCCGGTGGTGGCCTGCAGCAGCGCGGCCTCGCCGGGCTCCGGGGCCCGCCCGGTGAGCGCCTCGACGAGCGTCGCGGTGTCGGCCGCGTCGAACGGCGGCACCGGAACCTCGGTGAGGAGCCCGGTCGCGCGCATGCGGGTGATCCACTGCACGAGCCCGGGCTCGTGGTCGTCCGGGTCGTCGCGCACGGTCGCGACCAGCAGGATCGGGGCGTCCGGGGTCAGCGCGAGGCAGAAGGTGACGAACGCGAGCGTCTCCGGGTCGCACCAGTGGAGGTTGTCGATCGTCAGCAGGACCGGGCGGCCGAGGTGCAGCAGGGCGCGGGTGATGCCCTCGTGGAAGCGGTGCCGCTGCCAGGCGTCGACCATGGCCGGCGGGCCCGCGTCGGGCCGCGTCCGCGACGCGGGGACCAGGCGTTCGACCTCCGTCCGCCAGACGTCGTCGAGGCCGGTCAGCGCCGAGCGGATCGCGGGCGTGCGCAGCCAGTCCGCCACCGGCGCCAGCGCCAGCCGGCCCGCGGTGCCGAAGCACTGGGCGTCCGCCACCACCGCGCCGCCGCGCCGGACGCCGCCGGACAGCTCGGCCATCAGGCGGGACTTGCCCACCCCGGCGTCGCCGCGCAGCAGGACCAGGCCCGGGTGCCCGGCCGCCGCCGCACGCCAGCGGTCCTGCAGGACGCGCAGCTCCCGCTCCCGCCCGACGAGCTCGGTGCCCGCCGGGCCGGCGCGCGCGGGCGCCGTGGCCGGGGCCGGTGCGGGGCCGCCGCGGGCGAGCACCCGGTTCAGCGTGCTCCGGGTGAGCGGGTCGGGCGCGACACCGAGCTCGCGCTCGAGCACCGACGCGCAGCGGTGGTAGGTGCCCACGGCCCCGGCCCGGTCCCCCGCCTCGGCCTGCAGCGCCATGAGTGTCCGGTAGCCGGCCTCCTCCAGGGGCCGCAGCTGCACCCGCCGGCGCGCGGGCCCGACGGCCTCGGCGGGGTCGCCGGCGCGGGACCGGGCCGCGACGACGCGGTCGAGCAGGTCCACGCACTGCTCCTCGAGCGCGGCGCGGGCCTCCAGGATCCAGTCCTCGGTGCCGCCGGGGAGGAACTCGCCGCGGTAGCGGTCCAGGGCGGCGCCGGCGTGGGCGAGGAACGCGTCCGTGTCGCCCCTCGTCTCCGCCGCGAGCGCGGTGGCCCGCGACCGCGCGAACTCCCGGACGTCGACGAGGCAGTCCGGGGCGTCCTGCCAGCAGAGGTCCCGGGTGGTCACCTGCAGGGACGACCCGTCGTCGAGCAGGGCCCGCAGGTGGTGCAGCTCGCGCCGCAGGTTGGTCAGCGCCTGGTCGTCCGTCGAGTCCGGCCAGAACAGCGGGGCGATCCGCTGCCGGGGCTGCGGGGACCCGGCGTGGACGACGAGGAAGGCGACGAGCAGGAGGCTGCGGGAGGACCGGACCCGGACCGTGCCGGCGGCGTCGCGGACGACCTGCTCGCCGAGCAGGGTGACCTGCAGCATCGCGGCGTCACCTCCGCACGCCCGACCGGGCCGGACACCCGCGGCGCCGGGCGGCGCGCCGGCGGCGTTCCGTCAGCGTCCCGACCGGGCGCCCGGGATGTCAGGGCCGGCCGGCCGCCGGCCCGTGGACCGAACGGCGCAGCCGGGATCCCGTAACGGACAGAACGGACACGTGCTCACGCCGCGCAGAGCACCCCGTCGCGCGCCAGCTCCGCCGCGAAGCCGATCTCGTGGGCGGCCGGCAGGGCGATCGCCGCCGGGAAGACCGTGAAGAACAGGGCCTGGGCGGCGACGTTCTCGGCGAGCACCGCCGCGCGGACCGCCCGGTGCCCGGCGGCGCGGCCGCGCTCGACCACGTCCCGGACGAGCCGGCCGCCGATCCCCCGGCCCTGCCACTCGTCGACGACCTCGACGGCCAGTTCGGACTGGCCGTCGCCGACGGCGATCAGCCGGGCGATCCCGACCGGGGTGCCGTCCGGGGCGAAGGCCGCGACGGCGATGTGCGACCGGCCGTCGACCGCCGCGAGCGCCTCGCGGACCTGCGGGGTCGGCCGCGGGGCCGGCGTGTGGAAGCGGTGGTAGCGGCTCGTCGGGGAGAGCCCCTCGACGACGGCGTCGAGCACGTCGTACCGGCCGGGCCCGAGCTCCCGGATCCGGACCTCGGCGCTCACCGGAACACCGCCGTGGTCAGCAGGGCCAGCGTGAGGGCGCCGAACAGGGCGACCGGCAGGCTGCGGGTGCGGCGCCACAGCAGCCAGGCCCCGGCCGCGGCGACCACGCCCGGCACCGTGCCGGCGACCGTGACCGCGCCGTGCGGGGCGAGCAGCGCCGGCGCGACGAGCGCGCCGAGCACCGCGGGTCCCACGTGCGGCAGTACCCGCGCCATCGCGGGCGGTGCGGGCCGGGCGGGGACGAGGAAGGCCGCCCGCATCGCATAGGTCCCCGCGCCGACGGCGACGAGGACGAGCAGCTCAGGCATCAGGAACTCCTTCGGGACGAGGGGTCCGCCGGCGCCACGCGTCGACGGCGACGCCTGCGGCGATGCCCGCCGCGGCGCCGACGACCAGGCCGAGCCCCAGGGGCAGGGCCGTCGCCGTGAGGGCGACCGCGCCGCCGGCCGCCGCGGCGGCGTAGGCGGCCCGGCCGGTGAGCATGGGCAGCAGCAGGAGCAGCAGGGTCAACGGCGCGGCGAGGTCGACCTGGAACCAGTCGGGGAGCACGCCGGCGAGCAGCACCCCGGCCCCGGTCAGCACCTGCCACGCCAGGCAGAGCGTGACGCCGACGGTGAGGTAGTAGACGAGCCGCTCGCGCGCCCCGCCCCCGCCGTCGGGGGCGCGGAAGCGCCCGACCGCCAGCGCGTACACCGGATCGGTCATCAGGTAGCCGCCGATCCACCGCCAGCGCCGCGGCCACTCCGCGGCGTACGGGGCGAGCGACGCGCCGTAGAGCAGCATCCGGGCGTTGACGACCAGCGCGGCCGCGACGACGAGGACGGCCCCCGCACCGCCGTCGAGCAGGGTGACGGCCACGAGCTGGGTCGCGCCGTTGAACAGCAGCGGCGACGACGCCCACGCCACCCACCCGGGCAGTCGGGTGGAGGCGAGGGTGGCGCCGAGCGTCAGGCCGAAGGGGAGGTAGGCCACGATCACCGCGACCGAGTCCTTGATCGCCCGCCGGTGCGGGGACGTCACGGTGGCCGGCGTGCCGGGGGTGGTCCCGCAGGTGCTCATGCGGCCACCCGCCAGGTGCCCCACTCGCGGGCGCGGGAGGCCACGGACTCCGCCGCCACGAACGACTCGGTCGACCACCAGCGGCGGAACCGTTCCTCGCCGATGGCGGCGAGGAGCCCACTGGTCTGGGACGCCTGGGCACGCAGCGCGACGATCTTGCGGTCGAGCTCCCTGCGCGTGAGGCGGAGCTCGGCGGCCAGCGCCGAGACGGGCGTGCGCAGGGGCAGCCCGTGCGCGAGGAAGACGTCGAACGCGTCGCGCGCGGGCAACCACCCCGCCACGAACTCCTCGGTGGTGGTCGCGTACAGCAGCCGGGCCTCGGGTGCGGCGATCGCGCGGGCCTCGGTCGCCCACGCCGACACCGTCTGGTGGTCCTCGTGCCCGGTCATCCCGTCCGGGCCGAAGGTCACCACCGTGTCCGGGGCGACGGCGTCGACGATCCCGGCCAGCCGGCGGACGACGGCGCCGTGCGGCTGGGCCGCACAGGTCCCGTCGGTGATGCCCAGCAGGTGGTGCTCGGTCACGCCGACGACGGCCAGGGACGCCCGGAGCTCGTGCGCGCGGAGCGCGGCGAGCCGGTCCGGGGGCCAGCGCTCCGGCTCGTCCGTACCGCGTTCGCCGAGGGTGGCGGTCACGCACACCACCCGGTTGCCGGCCGCCGTGGCCCCGGCCATCAACCCGGCCGAGAGGAAGGCCTCGTCGTCGGGATGGGCCCAGATGCCCAGCACGGTGCCGAGGTCGGCGGGGTCGGTGATCGGTGGGACGGTGCCGAAGCGGAAGGTGCTGTGCGACATGAGAGCTCCTGGCGGACGGGGACCCGGACCGGACCCGGATCTGCTGTGGCCCCGACGCTAGGAACGGCCCGTTCGGCTCCCGTTCGGTCCGCGTTCGGCCACCCGAGGCGCCCGAACGCCCGCGGAGAACCCGCTTGACCTGAACCTCGGTTCAGCAGGGAGGCTCGTGCCGTGACGACCACGCCGACCGACCGGGACCGCACCGTCCGCGACGAGCTGTTCGGGCCCCGCCGGCGGGCGGTGACCGTCGGGATCGTGCTGCTGATCAGCCTCGTCGCGTTCGAGCAGATGGGCGTCGGCACCGCCATGCCGGCCGTCGTGGCCGAGCTCGGCACCGTCGCCGACTACGCCTGGCCCTTCGTCGCCTTCATCGCCACGACCGTCGTCGGCACGGTTCTCGGCGGGCGCTGGTGCGACGCCCGCGGCCCCCGGCTCGTCCTGCTGCTCGCCCCGGCCGTGTTCGGCCTGGGCCTCCTCGTGGCGGGGACCGCCGGGTCGCTGCCCCAGCTCCTGGCGGGGCGGCTGCTGCAGGGCCTCGGCGCGGGCGCCCAGGGCGTGGCGGTGTACGTGCTGATCGCGCTGGTCTACTCCGTGCGCGCCCGGCCCGCGGTGTTCGGGCTCGTGTCCTCGGCGTGGGTGGTGCCGTCGCTGGTCGGGCCGCCGGTCGCCGGTGTGGTCACCGAGCACCTGTCCTGGCACTGGGTGTTCCTCGGGCTGCTCCCGCTGGTGGGGCTGGCCGTGCTGCTCGTGCTGCCGGCGGTGCGGGGGCTCGCCCCGCCCGCCGAGCCTGCGCCGCCGCACCGCGGGCTCGTCCCCGCCGCCGTGGCCGCGGCGCTGGGGGTGGCCGCGCTGAGCTGGGCCGGCCAGCACCCGACGGTCGCCGGCGCGGTGCTCGCGGTGGCCGCGCTCGCCGTGCTCGTTCCGGCGCTGCGGAGGCTGCTCCCCGCGGGGACCGTGCGGGCGCGGCGCGGGATCGCCGCCGTCGTCGCCGGGCGGGGACTGATCGCCGGCGCGTTCTTCACCGTCACCGCGTACCTGCCGCTGACGCTGACGGCGACGCACGGCTGGTCGCTGTCCGAGGCCGGGCTGCCGCTGATCGTCGGCTCCCTGGGCTGGTCCGCCGCGGCCGCGTGGCAGGGCCGCCGGCCGGAGCTCCCGCGGCTCCGCCTGCTGCGGATCGGGATGCTGCTCATCGCGGTCGGGACCGCAGGGCTGCTGCTGGTCGCGCCGGCCTGGGGCGTCGCCTGGGCCGCGCTGCCGCTGTGGCTGGTCGCCGGCGTGGGCATGGGGCTGGGCTTCTCCTCGCTCTCCGCGCTCCTGCTGGCCGGCTCCTCCCCGGACGCCGTCGGTCACCACTCCTCCGCCGCCCAGCTCACCGACCAGCTCGCCCAGGCCGCGTTCGTCGGGCTCGGCGGGGCGCTGCTCGCCGTCCTGGTGACCCCGGCCGTCGCGCTGCCCGTGCTCCTGGTCGTGCTGGTCGTCCTCGCCCTGGTCGGGGCGCTGATCGCGCCCCGGACCGCGCCGCAGGAGGGGTCCCTGCCATCACCGGGGTTCTGACGGCGGGGCGCGTGGGTAGCCCGCGCCCTGTGACGACAGCACGTGAGCGGCTGCAGCGGGCGGCCGCGGACCGGTTCGACTTCGCCGAACTGCATCCCGACCAGCTCGACGGCATGGAGCACCTCCTCGAGGGCCGCGACGTCCTCGCCGTCCTGCCCACCGGCGCCGGCAAGTCCGCGATCTACCAGGTGCCGGCCGTGCTCCTCGAGGGCCCGACCGTCGTGGTGTCACCGCTCATCGCGCTGCAGCACGACCAGCAGCAGGGGCTCGCCGAGCGCGACGTCCCCGAGGCGGTCACGGTCAACTCCGCCCAGCCCGCCGCCCGCACGACGCACGCCTGGGAGGCGCTCGCCGCGGGCGAGGCCGAGTACCTGTTCCTCGCCCCCGAGCAGCTGGACAAGGACGAGGTCGTGGAGCGGCTCGTGGAGGCCGGCGTCAGCCTGTTCGTCGTCGACGAGGCGCACTGCGTGTCGGAGTGGGGCCACGACTTCCGGCCCGACTACCTGCGCGTCGGCGCGGCGATCGAGCGCCTCGGCCACCCGCCGGTGGTGGCGCTGACCGCGACCGCAGCGCCGCCGGTGCGGGCGGACATCGTGGAGCGGCTGGGCCTGCGCGAGCCGCGGGAGATCGTGGCGAGCTTCGACCGGCCGGAGCTGCACCTCACCGTGCAGGTCTACGCCGACGACGACCTGCGCCACCGCGAGATCGCCGAGCGGGTGCGCGAGCTGCCGAAGCCCGGCCTGGTGTACGTCGCCACGCGCAAGGAGGCGGAGCGCTACGCCGAGGCCCTGTCCGGCCTCGACATCCGGACCGGGCACTACCACGCGGGCCTGAACCGGAAGCGGCGCGAGGAGGTCCACGACGGGTTCCTCGCCGGCGACCTCGACGTCGTCGTCGCCACCTCCGCCTTCGGGATGGGGATCGACAAGCCGGACGTGCGGTTCGTGCTCCACGCCGCCTCGCCCGGCTCGCTCGACGCCTACTACCAGCAGATCGGCCGCGCCGGCCGGGACGGCGGGGACGCCACCGTCGAGCTGCACCACCACCACGAGGACCTGCGCCTGCAGCGGTTCCTCGTCGCCCGCCGCCCCAAGCCGGAGGCGCTGCACGCGGTGCTCGAGGCGCTCGCGGAGGGCCCGGCCACCGGGAAGGAGCTCGGCGAGCGCTCCGGCCTGTCCGCGCAGCGGCGGACCAACGCCGTGAACCTGCTGGAGCAGGTCGGGGCGGTGCGGGTCGAGGAGGGCCGGATCTCCCGGGCCGACCTGTCCGTGCCGGAGGCCGTCGACGCGGCCGTCGAGGCCGCCGAACGGCACCGCCGGCTCGTCCGCTCCCGGATCGACCTGGTCCGCGAGTACGCCGAGACCGGCGGGTGCCGGCGCCGCTACCTGCTCGGCTACTTCGGCGAGGAGCTCGGCGGGCCGTGCGGCCACTGCGACACCTGCGAGTCGGGCTCGGCCGCGGAGCACGTGCCGGCCGACGTCGGCGACGAGGATGCCGGGCTCACGCCCAGCACCCCCGTCCGGCACCCCGAGTGGGGCGACGGCGTGGTGCTCGCGACCGAGGCCGACCGGCTGACCGTGCTGTTCGACGAGCGCGGCTACACCACGCTCTCCCGCGCGGCGGTCGAGGAGAAGGACCTGCTCGACGTCCGCGAGGCGTGACTCACCGGTCGAGCAGCTCCTTCACCGCGGCGTCGATGAACGCCGTGTCCACCGGGTTCGCCCCGCCGCCCGCGAAGTGCCCCCACACCCCGGGGATCACCCGCAGCTCGGCGTCCCGCATGTGCGAGACGGCCCACTCCTCGTCCTCCGGCGGGAAGTACAGGTCCTTCTCCGCCGGCATCACGATCGCCTTCGCCCGGATCGAGCCGAGGGCCTCCTCGGTCGAGGAGAACCCCGGCGTCTTCCCGACGTCGCCGTTCCACCAGGTGTCGAGCATGGTCAGGAGGTTGTTCGGGTCCCGGCCGTCGAGGAAGAACCCCTCCCAGAACCCCACCGCGAAGTCCTCGAGCGAGGTGTGGCCCAGCTCCCGCCACACCTCGTCCCAGTAGAAGGCCTGCGAGAAACCCCAGCCCGCGTAGATCCGGGCGAAGGCCCGCAGCCCGCCGACCGGCCAGTCGTCCGGCGGGTACCAGCCGCCGTCGAAGCCCACCGACGCGGTCAGCGCGGCCCGCAGTGAGTCCAGGAAGACCTGGTTGTGCGGCGCGGTCCGCGGCGACCCGCAGAAGGGCAGCATGCGCTGCACCATCTCCGGGTGGCTCACCGCCCACTGGTAGGTCTGTCCGGCTCCCATCGACCAGCCGAGCACCAGTGGCAGCGACTCGACGCCGAACACCTCGGTGACGAGCCGGTGCTGCGAGGCCACGTTGTCCCGCACGTTGATCCGCGGGAACCGGGCCCGGTCCCACGGCGGCGGGGTGTTCGACGGCGACGACGACAGCCCGTTGCCCAGCATGTTCGGCACCACGATGAACCACCGGGAGGGGTCGAGCGCCATCCCCTCGCCGATCAGCCACTCGTTGTCCCAGTGCCGCCCGGAGTACCAGGTCGGGTACAGGATCAGGTTGCTGCGGTCGGCGTTCAGCTCGCCGTAGGTCTGGTAGGCGATCCGGGCCGGCCGCAGCGTCGCGCCGCACTCGAGGGTGAACTCCGGGATCTCGTGGACCTCGTAGGAGGCGTCCGGACCCGTCACGAGCTCACCGCGCAGCTCCCCCGGTCCTTTCGCGCCGGGCCGCTCGCCGACGGCCGCAGGTCGTCGTCGAAGATCGCCGTCGGCAGGTAGAGCGAGCAGCAGGCGTTCGGGATGTCGACGACGCCGGAGACGCGGCCCTCGATCGGCGCCGACCCGAGCAGCAGGTAGGCCTGGGGGCCGGAGTAGCCGAACTTCTCCAGGTAGGTGACGGCGTTCAGGCAGGCGTTGCGGTAGGCCTCGGTGGCGTCGTTGTAGAGCTGGGTGTCGGTCTCGTGCTGCACGCCGATGCCGATGAAGGTGAGGAACTCGGAGTACCGCGGCTCGACGTTGCCCGGCATCAGGATCGGGTTGGTCGTCACGCCGTAGGTCTCCATGCCGCCCTTGATCAGGTCGACGTGGAAGTCGATGAACCCGCCCATCTCGATCGCGCCGCAGAAGGTGATCTCGCCGTCGCCCTGGGAGAAGTGCAGGTCGCCGCCGGAGAACAGGGCGCCCGGCACGTGCACCGGGTAGAAGACGCGGCTGCCGCGGGTGAAGTTCTTGATGTCGTGGTTGCCGCCGTTCTCGCGGGCGGGCACGGTGCGGGCGCCGTCGCGGGCGATCTCGCGGAGGACGTCGCCGGTGGCGCTCCCGCCCAGGGTGGCTTCCTCCAACGGAGGCAGGGCCAGGGGCGGCACGCGGTCCGGGTCGGTGGCGATGAGCGCCCGTTCCCGGGCGTTCCACCGGCTCAGCAGCTCGTGGCTGGGCGCGGTGCCGAACAGGCCGGGGTGGGTGATGCCGGTGTACTTCACGCCCGGCAGGTGGCGCGAGGTGGCGACCTGCCCGGAGAAGTCCCAGATCGCCTTGTAGGCGTCGGGGAAGCGGTCGGTCAGGAAGCCGCCGCCGTTCTGCTTCGCGAAGATGCCCGTGTAGCCCCAGCCCTGGCCGGGCGCCGGGCCCGTCTCCTGGGGCACCGGGCCGAGGTCGAGGATGTCGACGACGAGCAGGTCCCCCGGCTCGGCGCCCTCGACCGCGATCGGTCCGGAGAGCATGTGGCAGCGGGTGAGGTCGACGTCCCGGACGTCGTTCGCCGAGTCGTTGTTGCCGATCTGGGCGTCCGTCCACTCCCGGCACTCGACGCGGATCGAGGAGTCGGGGGCGACGGTCACCGCCGGCGGGATGCTCGGGTGCCAGCGGTTGTGGCCGGGCGCCTTCTGGTCACGCATGGGCTTCGCCTGGTCGACGGAGAAGACGACGTCGGGCATGGCGGTTCCTCCTGGTCAGCTTCGGTGATCGAGCCGGACTTGCGTCAGGGACGGGGCAGGCGGGCGTGCCGCGGGTCCCGGCTGATCGGGGTGGCCCTGCGGTTGCGGCCGGGCACGGAGGAGACGACGGCGGGCTCGTCGGCGCTGCGTTCCGAGGCGTCGAGGGCGCGGCGCATCCGGGGGTCGCCCGCGCGCAACGCCGGTGACTCGAAAACCCGGCGGGCCGCGGTGCCGCACTCGGGGCAGGTGGCGGGTGCCCCCGCCTCACGCATCGGCCGGATCACGTCGAATCCCCCGCAGTGGGGGCAGCGGAACGCGTAGGTGGGCACGGGCGCCTCCCCGATTTGCTGTCATGTGAAACTATGTCGAGCGACAGCAATCAGGTCAAGCGGGCGAGCACGTCGAACTCCAGCCCGTCGGCCCGGGCCAGGTAGACGTCCTGCCGGAGGTGGTTGTGCACCAGCGCGACGTCGCCGCGCGGGCTCTCGTAGGCGATCCCCTCCCCCGCCCCCGACACGGCGTCGACGTCGAGCGAGCGGGCCCGCTCGGCCAGCCGGGCCAGCAGGGTCAGCCCCTCGAAGCAGGACTCGGCGAGCGCGCCCGGCACCGGCGCGCGCGGCCCGAACCGCTCGACGTAGCGGCGCGAGAAGTCCAGGCCGGCCGCCGTCGGGAGGCTCTCGAACCAGGCCGCGGCGGAGTACAGCTCGCGCGAGGGACCGCTCGCGAGCAGCATGTTCTCCTCCATCAGCGGGCTGAACCGCACGCACCGGCGGTCGCCGCCCGCGGCCGCGAAGGCACGGTTGAAGCGCACCGCGTCCGAGCCCACCAGGAACATCAGCACGCCCTGCGCGCCCGAGCGCAGCACCCGGTCGAGCGCGTCGGTGAAGTCCTCGGTGCCGAGGGGGACGAAGACCTGGTCGAGGATCCGCACGTCCGGCGTGGTCCGCGCCCAGCGCCGTGCGGCCCGCGCCGAGACGCGGGGCCACACGTAGTCGTCGCCGACGACGCACCAGGTCCGCACACCCAGCTCCGCGGCCATCCAGCGCAGGCCGGGCAGCACCTGCCGGTCCGGGGTCTCGCCGGCGAGGAACACCCCCGGGGTGCGCTCGCCGCCCTCGTAGAGCGGGGCGTAGACGTACGGGACCCGGCCGCTGACCCGCGGCGCGATCTCCTGCCGGACGGCCGAGATGTGCCAGCCGGACACCGCCTGCACCGCCCCCGCCTCGACGAGCGCCCCGACCTCCGCGGCGACCTGTGCCGGTGCGCGACCGCCGTCGACCGCGTGCAGCCGGACCTCGCGGCCGAGCACGCCCCCGGCCGCGTTCAGCTCGGCCGCCGCCAGGGCACCGCAGGACTCGCAGGCGGGCCCGAACAGCCCCGCCGGGCCGCTGCGCGGCACCACGAAGGCGACCTCCACGACGTCGCCGATCCCCGAGCCCTGCTCCCCGCCCCTGCCGGCCGTGCGCATCGCGGACCTCCCCGCTCGCGTCCGCCGTCCGAGTCCGCCCCGTGAGAGTCTTGTCCAGGACAGCCCTCCCCGTCACCCCTCCCCGCAGGAAGTGGACCCGCCGTGAGCAGTGCACCACCCTCGGTCACCGACGCCGGCCTCCTCGACGCGCTCGCGGGCGCGGCGCACCGGGTGGAGCGGCGGGTCGAGGAGGCGCTCGGGCCGGACGGCCCCGGGCTCGACCGGTGGCGCGTCCTCGACCTGCTCGCCGACGGCGAGGGGCACCCGATGAGCGGCATCGCCGCGGCCGTGCGCGTCCCGGCCCCGACCCTGACGAAGATCGTGGACCGGCTGATCGACCAGGGGCTGGTCTACCGGCGCGTCGACGAGACCGACCGCCGCCGTGTGCTCGTCCTGCTGTCGGACCGGGGACGGGAGCTGCACGCGCGGCTGGCGCCGGCCGTCGGCGAGGTCGAGGCGGCGTTGCTGCAGGAGCTGGGGGCGGCCGCGGGCGACCTGCGGCTGCACCTCGGCCGGCTGGCCCGCTGATCCGTTCGGGCCGTGAGTGCCGATGGTCGCTATGGCGACCATCGCCACTCACGAGCGGATCAGCCGGCCCGCGCGGCCAGTGCCTCGTCGAGCAGGCGGTCGTAGCCGTCGGCCAGACCGGCGTGCGGCCCTACTCGGCCTCGAGGTCGCCCTCGGTCTCCAGGTAGGCCTGGCGCAGGGCGTCGAGCGTGGCCTGCTCCGGGGCCTCCCACAGCCCGCGCTCCACCGCCTCGAGCAGCCGCTCGGCCATGCCGTGCAACGCCCACGGGTTCGACTCGGAGAGGAACTTCCGGTTGTCCGGGTCGAGGACGTAGGACTCGGTGAGCTTCTCGTACTGCCAGTCCGCGACCACACCTGTCGTGGCGTCCCAGCCGAACAGGTAGTCGACGGTCGCGGCCATCTCGAACGCGCCCTTGTACCCGTGCCGCCGCATGGCCTCGATCCAGCGCGGGTTGACCACGCGGGCGCGGAAGACGCGGGCGGTCTCCTCGTGCAGCGTCCGGGTCCGCACCGAGTCCGGCCGGGTCGAGTCGCCGATGTACGCCTCGGGCGCCTCGCCGGTCAGGGCGCGGACGGTCGCGACCATGCCGCCGTGGTACTGGTAGTAGTCGTCCGAGTCGGCGATGTCGTGCTCGCGGGTGTCGGTGTTCTTGGCCGCCACCGCGATGCGCCGGTAGGCCGTCTCCATGTCGTCCCGTGCGGGGGCGCCGTCGAGGCCGCGGCCGTAGGCGTAGCCGCCCCAGGTCGTGTAGACCTCGGCGAGGTCGGCGTCGTCCCGCCAGTTCTTGGAGTCGACGAGCTGGAGCAGGCCCGCCCCGTAGGTGCCGGGCTTGGACCCGAAGATCCGCGTGGTGGCCCGGCGGCGGTCGCCGGTGCGCTGCTCGTCCTGCAGCACATGGGCCTTCACGAAGTTCTGCTCGGCCGGCTCGTCCAGGTCGCTGACCAGCTGGACGGCGTCGTCGAGCAGGGCCAGGACGTGCGGGAACGCGTCCCGGAAGAAGCCGGAGATGCGCACCGTGACGTCGATGCGCGGCCGCCCGAGCTCCTCGAGGTCGACGACCTCCAGCGTCGTGACGCGCCGGGACATCTCGTCCCACACGGGCCGGACGCCGAGGAGCGCGAAGACCTCCGCGACGTCGTCGCCGCTGGTCCGCATGGCGGAGGTCCCCCACACCGACAGCCCGACGGACCGGGGGTACTCGCCGCCGTGGTCCCGGCGGTAGCGCTCGACGAGCGACTCCGCCATGGCCTGCCCGGTCTCCCACGCCAACCGACTGGGCACGGCCTTGGGGTCGACCGAGTAGAAGTTCCGGCCGGTCGGCAGCACGTTGATCAGCCCGCGGAGCGGGGAGCCGGAGGGTCCGGCGGGGATGAACCCGCCGTTCAACGCGTGCAGCACCCGGTCGATCTCGTGCGCGGTCTCCGCCAGCCGCGGCACCACCTCGGTCGCCGCGAACCGCAGGATCCGCTCGACCGTCTCGGGATCAGCGCCCTCGTGAATCTCAGAGCCCGACTCACCGGAGCCCACACCCCGACTCGCGGGGTCGTGGGTGGGGGTTCCGCGAGTCGCGCTCTCGGCTTCGGTGAGTCGCGCCGTGAGATTCGCGGCGACGACGGCGGGGACGGCGTCGGGGTCCCAGCCGGCGGCCTCCATGTCGGCGACCAGCGCGTGCGCCAGCTGCTCGACCTCGTCGACCGCACCGCGGGCCTCGCTGCCGTCCTCGGCCAGGCCCAGCGCCTCGCGCAGGCCGGGGACGCTCTGCTCGCCGCCCCACATCTGCCGGGTGCGGAGCATCGCGAGCACCAGGTCGACCCTCGTGTCCCCCTCCGGCGCGGCCGAGAGGACGTGCAGGCCGTCCCGGATCTGGACGTCCTTGATCTCGCACAGCCAGCCGTCGACGTGCAGGAGCATGTCGTCGAACTCGGCCTCGTGCGGCCGGGAGTCAAGCCCGAGGTCGTGGTCCATCTTCGCCGCGGTCATCAGCGTCCAGATCTGCTGACGGATCGCGGGGAGCTTGGCCGGGTCGAGCGCGGAGACGTTGGCGTGCTCGTCGAGCAGCTGCTCGAGGCGGGAGATGTCGCCGTAGGTCTCGGCGCGGGCCATCGGCGGGATCAGGTGGTCGACGAGCGTGGCGTGCGCCCGGCGCTTCGCCTGCGTCCCCTCGCCCGGGTCGTTGACCAGGAACGGGTAGATCAGCGGGAGGTCGCCGAGCGCCGCGTCGGTACCGCAGGACGCGGACATGCCGAGCGTCTTGCCGGGCAGCCACTCCAGGTTGCCGTGCTTGCCGATGTGGACCACGGCGTCGGCGCCGAAGCCCCCGTCGGCGACCGGGGCGGCGAGCCAGCGGTAGGCCGCGAGGTAGTGGTGCGACGGCGGCAGGTCCGGGTCGTGGTAGATCGCCACCGGGTTCTCGCCGAAGCCGCGGGGCGGCTGGACGATCAGCGTGACGTTCCCGGACCGCAGCGCCGCGACGACGATGTCGCCGTCCTGCACGTAGTGCTCCCCCGGCGGCTGCCCCCAGTGCTCGATCACCCCGGAACGGAAGTCCTCCGGGAGGGTGTCGAACCAGCGCTGGTACCGCGCTGCGGAGATGCGGATCGGGTTGCCGGCCAGCTTCTCCTCGGTGAGCCAGTCCGGGTCCTGGCCGCCGGCCTCGATCAGGGCGTGGATGAGCGCGTCGCCGTCCCCTGCCTCGACGCCGGGAAAGTCACCGACGTCGTAGCCCGCCTCGTCCATCGCCTTGAGCAGGGCGACCGTCGACGCCGGGGTGTCCAGCCCGACCGCGTTGCCGATCCGCGCGTGCTTGGTCGGGTACGCGCTCAGCATGAGCACGATCTTCTTGTCCGCGTTGGGGATCCGCCGCAGGTCGGCGTGCCGCACCGCGATCCCGGCGACCCGGGCCGCGCGCTCCTCGTCCGGGACGTAGACGGACAGGCCGTCCGCGTCGACCTCCTTGAACGAGAACGGGACCGTGATCAGCCGGCCGTCGAACTCGGGCACGGCGACCTGGGTGGCGACGTCGAGCGGCGACAGCCCGTCGTCGTTCTCGTCCCAGGCGGCGCGGCTGGAGGTGAGGCAGAGGCCCTGCAGGATCGGGACGTCGAGCGCGGCGAGCTCCGCGACGTCCCACTCCTCGTCCTCGCCGCCGGCCTGCGCCGACGCGGGCTTGGTCCCGCCGGCCGCGAGGACCGTGACGATCATGGCGTCGGCCTGGCGAAGCGTCTCCAGCAGCGCGGCCGGGGCCTGCCGCAGCGAGGCGCAGAAGATCGGCAGCGGGGTGGCGCCCTTGGCCTCGATCGCCCGGCAGAGGGCCTCGACGTACGCGGTGTTCCCGGCGAGCTGCTGGGCGCGGTAGTAGAGCACGGCGACCGTGGGGCCCTGCGCGGGAGCCGCGGGACGCTCCAGTACTCCCCATTCGGGCAGGGCGACCGGCGGCGCGAACCCCTCGCCGGTGAGCAGCACGGTGTCGGAGAGGAAGGCGTGCAGCTGGCGGAGGTTCCCGGCCCCGCCCTGCGCGAAGTAGGTGTGCGCCTCGGCCGCGACGCCGGCGGGGACCGTCGACAGCTCCATCATCTCGGCGTCGGGCGCCATCTCGCCGCCGAGCGCGACGAGCGGGGTTCCGGAGGCGCGGAGGAGGTCCAGCCCCTCCTCCCAGTACCGGTACCCGCCCAGCACCCGCACCACCACGACGGCGGCCTCGGCGACCATCGCCGGCAGCTCGTCGAGCAGCACGCGGTTGGGGTTGGCCAGGCGGAAGTCGGCGCCGGAGGCCCGGGCGGACAGCAGGTCGGTGTCCGAGGTCGAGAGCAGCAGGATCCGCCCCGGGCCGTGGGGGGTCGGGGCAGCGCTCATCGAAGGTCCTCTCCTGCGGGATCCGCGTCCCGGGTCGTGGGTGGTGCGCGGCGGGCGGGTCAGTGTCCTGGCTCCCGGATCCGCGCTCGCCCCGGCCTTCCAGGTCTCCCCGTGGCCGTCCGTGCGGGGTCTGCTCCCCGGTGACAGTGGCGGGACCGCGCCGGACTCGCACCGGTCTTCCTGGGTCCCGCTCGCCGTATGCGGTTGTTCCGGGCCCACTCTCCGCAACGGGATCACTCCGCGTCAAGCGGCCCGGTTCGTGTTTACAGTGCTGCCGTGCCCACCCCTGCGCCCGCCGCCCGCTCGCGCGCCGACGCCTGCCCCGGCGTGCTCGCGCCGCACGACGCGGCCGACGGCGCCCTGGCTCGCCTCCGCCTGCCGGGCGGGGTGGTCGCGGCGGCCCAGCTGCGGGTCCTCGCGGCGTGCGCCGAGGAGCTCGGCGACGGCGCGGTGCACCTCACGTCGCGGGGGAACCTGCAGCTCAGGGGCCTGAACCGGGAGGACCCGCGGCTCGTCTCGCGGCTCGCCGCGGCCGGGCTGATCCCGGCGCCGTCGCACGAGCGGGTGCGCAACGTCCTGGCCTCGCCGCTGTCCGGGCTGACCGGCGGGCGGGCGGACGTCCGGGGCCTGGCGCGTGCGCTCGACGAGGCACTGTGCGCCCGCCCCGCGCTCGCCGCGCTGCCCGGCCGGTTCCTGTTCGCCCTGGACGACGGGAGAGGTGACGTCGCCGCCGAGCGCCCGGACCTGTGCTGGGTCGCGGAGGCGCCGGATCTCGGGTTCCTGCAGGTCGCCGGGGTGCCGACGGCGCTGTCGTGCGTCCCGGCGGACGCGCCCGCCCTGCTCGTCGCCGCCGCTGAGGTGTTTCTCACGCTCCGCGAGGAGGAACGGCCCGGTTGTGCCGGGGCCTGGCGCGCCGCCGAGGTCCCGGACGCCCCGGCCCGGATCGCCGCCGCCCTCGCCCGCGAGTCGGGAGATCCGGCACCGCGAGTCGCGAGCTCCGGCACCGCGAGTCGGGAGTTCCCGCACCGCGAGTCGGGAGATCCCGCAGCGCGAGTCGCGAGCTCCGGCAGCGCGAGTCGCGAGCTCTGCGAGTCGGGGGTTCCGATCGGCCCGATTCCCCGTGACGACGGCGGTGAGGCCCTCGGCGTCGCCCCCGTCCTGGGCGAGATCTCGGTCGCCCAGCTGCGCGGGCTCGCCGCCGCGGCGCCCGAGACGATCGTGACCCCCTGGCGCACGCTGGTGCTGCCCGACCCCGCCCCCGACGCCCGGCAGCGCCTGCGCGCCCACGGGTTCGTGCTCACGGCCGACGCGCCCGCCCTGGCCGTCAGCGCCTGCGCCGGGCGGCCGGGCTGCGCGAAGTCGCACGCCGACGTCCGGGCGGACGTCCGGGAGGTGCTGGGCCGGGCGCGCGAGCTCCCTCGCGCCCACGTCGTCGGGTGCGAGCGGCGGTGCGGGGCACCGCACGAGGCGCACCTCGACGTCGTCGCCCTGCCCGACGGCACCTACCGCCTCGGCGACCGCACCGTCCCCGACCTGTCCACCGCGCTCAGCGTCCCCGCACCCACCGGAGAACACCCCGCATGACCAGCGACTACATCCGCGACGGCGCGGAGATCTACCGGCGGAGCTTCGCCACGATCCGGGCCGAGGCCGACCTGTCGGCCCTCCCGCCCGAGGTGGCGTACGTGGTCGTCCGGATGATCCACGCCTGCGGCCAGGTCGACCTGACCGGCGACGTCGGCTTCTCCCCCGCCGTCGTGACGGCCGCCCGGAAGGCCCTGCAGGACGGCGCGCCGATCCTGTGCGACGCGATGATGGTCGCCTCCGGCGTCACGCGGGCGCGGCTGCCGAAGGACAACGAGGTCGTCTGCACGCTGCGGGACCCCCGGGTGCCGGACCTCGCCCGGGAGCTGGGCAACACCCGCTCGGCCGCGGCGCTGGAGCTGTGGCGGGACAAGCTCGACGGCGCCGTCGTCGCGATCGGCAACGCCCCGACCGCGCTGTTCCACCTCCTCGACATGATCGACGCGGGCGCGCCCCGCCCGGCCGCGATCCTCGGCATCCCCGTGGGCTTCATCGGCGCCGCGGAGTCCAAGGAGGCGCTCGCCGCGCGCACCGACCTCGAGCACCTCGTCGTGCACGGCCGCCGCGGCGGCTCGGCGATCACCGCCGCGGCGCTGAACGCCCTGGCCAGCGAGCAGGAGCTGTAGATGACCGGCACCCTCTACGGGGTGGGCCTCGGCCCCGGCGACCCCGACCTCGTCACGATCAAGGCCGCCCGGCTCATCGGCGCCGCGGACGTGATCGCCTACCACTCGGCCCGGCACGGCCGCTCGATCGCCCGCCGGATCGCCGAGCCGCACCTGCGCGGCGACCAGATCGAGGAGCCGCTGGTCTACCCGGTGACCACGGAGACCGTCGACCACCCGGGCGGCTACCAGGGCGCGATCGACGAGTTCTACGCCGAGGCCGCCGAGCGGCTGGCCGCGCACCTCGCCGCGGGCCGGGACGTGGTGCTGCTGGCCGAGGGCGACCCGCTCTTCTACGGCTCCTACATGCACATGCACAAGCGGCTGGCCGGCCGGTTCCGCGCCGAGGTGGTGCCCGGCGTGACGTCGGTGAGCGCCGCCGCGGCCGCGCTCGGGCAGCCGCTGGTGGAGCGGGACGAGATCCTGACGATCCTGCCCGGCACGCTGCCCCGCGAGGTGCTGGCCGAGCGGTTGCGCGCCACCGACTCCGCGGCCGTCATGAAGCTCGGCCGGACCTTCACGACCGTCCGCGAGGCCTTCGCCGACGCGGGCAAGCTCGGCCGCGCCCGGTTCGTCGAGCGGGCCACGATGGACGGGCAACGCACGGGCGCCCTCGCCGACATCGACCCGGAGTCGGTGCCGTACTTCTCGATCGCCGTGCTGCCCGGCGAGGTCGCCGCGAGCGTCCCCGATGACGCCGAGCAGCGGGCCGAGGCCGACGACCCCGCCCAGGTCGTGAGTGGCGATGGTCGTGATGGCGACTATCGCCACTCACAGGGGCAGGTGACCGTGGTCGGGACGGGCCCGGCGGGGCGGGACTGGCTGACGCCGCAGGTCGCAGCCGCCCTCGCCGCCGCCGACGACCTCGTCGGCTACGGCCCCTACCTCGACCGCGTCCCGCCGAACCCGCGGCAGACCCGGCACGCCAGCGACAATCGCGTCGAGGCCGAACGGGCCGCGCACGCGCTGGACCTGGCCACGTCGGGCCGCAACGTGGCCGTGGTCAGCGCCGGCGACCCGGGCGTGTTCGCGATGGCCACCGCGGTGCTCGAGGTGGCGTCGGAGCCGAAGTACCTCGACGTCCCGGTGCGCGTGCTGCCCGGGCTGACCGCCGCCCAGGCCGTCGCCGCCGCGGTCGGCGCCCCGCTCGGCCACGACTACGCGATGATCTCGCTCTCCGACCGGCTCAAGCCGTGGGAGACGGTCGTCGACCGGCTCGTCCACGCCGCACAGGCGGACCTGGCGATCGCGATCTACAACCCGCGGTCGAAGGCGCGGCCCTGGCAGGTCGGCGCCGCCCGGGACGTCCTGCTGGAGCACCGCGCCCCGGAGACCCCGGTCGTCCTCGGGCGGGACGTCGGCGGCTCCGGTGAGCGCCTGACCATCACCACGCTCGGCGAGCTCGACCCCGAGCTGGTCGACATGCGGACGTTGGTGATCATCGGCTCGTCCACCACCCGGGTTGTGGTGCGCCACGGGCGTTCGACCGTGTTCACGCCCCGCCACTACGGCGCCTGACCCGCGAGTCGGCACCTCCGGGCGACCGACTGTGTGATCCCGGTCGACCGGGATGCGCGACTCGGTGCCCCGGAAGTGCCGACTCGCGGGCTCAGAGGCCCGCGACGGCCTCCTCGGGCGTGGCCACCACGGGCACGCCGGGCGGCAGCGCGGGCCGGTCGACCATCACCACGGGCACGCCGAGGGCGCGGGCGGCCGTGAGCTTGGCGGCGGTGTCCGCGCCGCCCGAGTCCTTGGTCACCAGCACGTCGACGGCGTGCTCGCGCAGGAGCGCCGTCTCGCCGTCGACGGTGAACGGGCCGCGCGCCAGGATCGACCGCATCCGCCGCGGCACGGGCGGGTCGGGAGGGTCGACCGACCGGACGAGGAACCACAGGTCCAGCTCGGCGAACGCCGCCAGGTCCTGCCGTCCGGTCGTCAGGAACACCCGCTCGCCCAGCCCCGGCAGCACCTCCGCCGCCTCGGCGAGGGACGCCACCCGGTGCCACCGGTCCCCCGGCTGCGCGGTCCAGCCCGGGCGGCGCAGGATCGTGAGCGGCACGCCGGTCTCTGCGCACGCGGCCGCGGCGTTCGCCGTCATCCCCGCGGCGAAGGGGTGCGTGGCGTCGACGACGTGCGTGACCGCCTCGCCCCGCAGGTACGCGACCAGCCCGGCGACCCCGCCGAACCCGCCGATCCGCACCTCGCCGGGCGGCAGCCGGGGCGAGCGGACCCGCCCGGCCAGCGAGGAGACGACCGAGAGCGCCCGGTCGGCCGACCCGGGCCGCGGCCCGGCGGGCTGCAGGAGTTCCGCGAGCGCCCGGCCGTCGGACGTCCCGCCCAGGATGAGTATCCGCACGTCAGGAGGGGTCGTGAGCGGCGAGTGCCGCTCTAGGGGCAGTTGTCACGCACGGCAGCGGGTGTCGGAGTACAGGTGGCTGTCCGGGAACTGCTCGGCCGCGAGGGCCGGGCCGACGATGATCACCGCGGTGCGCTGGATGCCGGCCTCGTGCACGGCGTGGGCGATGTCGTCGAGCCGCCCGCGCAGCACGATCTCGTGCTCCCGGCTGGCGTAGGCCACCACGGCGGCCGGGCAGTCGGCGCCGTAGGACGGCGCCAGCTCCTTCACGACCTCGTCGATGCGGTGCACGGCCAGGTGCAGCACCAGCGTGCCGCCGGCGGTGCCCAGCGCCTCCAGGGACTCACCCTCGGGCATCGGGGTGGCCCGGGCCGCGATGCGGGTCAGCGTGACGGTCTGGGCGACCGTCGGGACCGTGAGCTCGCGCCTGAGCGAGGCGGCCGCCGCGGCGTACGCCGGCACCCCGGGCGTGACGTCGTAGGGCACGCCGGCTGCGTCGAGCCGCCGCATCTGCTCGGCCATCGCGGAGAAGACCGACGGATCGCCGGAGGCCAGCCGCGCGACGTCGAGCCCGTGCTCGTGCGCCCGCACCATCTCGTCGACGATCTCGGCCAGCGTCATCAGCGCGGTGTCGACGGTGCGGGCGTCGGGCGGGCAGAGCTCCAGCATCTCCGGCGGGACCAGCGAGCCCGCGTAGAGGCACACCGGCGAGGCCGCGACGAGGTCGCGGGCGCGGAGGGTCAGCAGGTCGACGGCGCCGGGGCCGGCGCCGATGAAGTGCACGGTCATACGTCGCAGCTCCAGATCGTGACGGGCATGGCGGGCTTCCAGCCGAGGAACCCGCCGACGGGCTCGGCGCGCGCGACCTGCAGCCGCACCAGGGTGCCGCCGAACCGTTCGCGGGCGGCGGCGAGCGCGGCCTCGGACTCCACCGTGACGCCGTTGGCCACCAGCCGGCCGCCCGCGGGCAGGGCCTCCACGCACGCCTCGAGGACACCGTCGCGGGTGAGGCCGCCGCCGATGAACACGGCGTCGGGCGGGGGCAGGTCGGCGAGGGCCCCGGGGGCGCGCCCGGTCACGACCTGCAGCGCGGGCACGCCGAGCGCCGCGGCGTTGTGCCGGATGCGTTGCGCGCGTTCGGGATGCGACTCGACGGCGACCGCCCAGCAGGAGCGGTGGGCGCGCATCCACTCGATCGCGATGCTGCCGGCGCCGGCGCCGACGTCCCAGAGCGTCTGGCCGGGGCGCGGGGCGAGGTGGGCGAGGGTGACCGCCCGGACCTCGCGCTTGGTGAGCTGCCCGTCGTGGGCGTAGGCGTCGTCCGGCAGGCCGGGAACCTCGCCGAGCACCCGCGCGCCCGGCGCGGCGGCGCACTCCACGGCGACGACGTTGAGCGCATCGCCCTCCGGGTGCAGCCAGTCCCGCGCGATACCGGAGTACAGCCGCTCCCCCGGCCCCCCGAGCTGCTCGAGGACGGTGAGCCGGCTGGGGCCGAACCCGTCCGCGGTGAGCTGGGCGGCGATCAGCGCCGGCGAGGCGGCGCCCGCGCTGAGGACGAGGACCCGGCGGCCGGGACTCACCGAGCGGCGCAGCCGTTCGACCGGGCGGCCGACGACGCTCACCACCTCGACGTCCTCGCTCGGCCAGCCGAGCCGCGCGCAGGCCAGGGTGACCGACGACGGGTGCGGGATCACGTGCATCTGCTCGGCGCCGACGGTGCGGGCCAGCGTCGCGCCGAGGCCGAAGAACATCGGGTCGCCGGAGGCCAGCGCGCAGAGCCGCTGTCCGGCGTACTTCGCCAGCAGCCCCGGCGGCGCCGGGACCAGCGGCGACGGCCACGCCACGAGCTCGGCCTCGACCTTGCCCGCCACCAGGTCCAGCTGGCGCGGCCCACCGAGGATCACCTCGGCCGCCGCGAGGGTCTCCTGGGCCGTGCCGGCGAGCCCGGACCAGCCGTCCGCCCCGATCCCGACGACGGTGACCGCCGGCCCCTCGTGCGCACCCGTGTTCACGGCTGCAGACCATACGTGGCGGCCGGGTGATCGCGGTCGGCGTCGTGGGCGGAAGCACGGCGGCGCGGGCCCGCCGGTGCGACGATCGCCGGCATGGCTCCCGAGACGGTGGTCTTCGACGTCAACGAGACCCTCTCCGACCTGCGCCCGCTGGCCGAGCGGTTCAGCGAGCTCGGCGCCCCCGAGCACCTCTCGACCCTGTGGTTCGCGAGCACCCTGCGGGAGGGGATCGCGCTGGCCGCCGCCGGCGACTACCGGCCCTTCGCGGAGGTGGCCCGGGAGACCGCGCTGGACCTCCTGGCGCCCTACACCTCCGACGAGGACGCACCCGACCATGTGATCAGGGGCTTCCTCGGGCTGCCGCTGCACCCGGACGTCGCCGAGGGGGTCCACCGGCTGCGGGCGGCCGGCTCGCGGCTCGTCACGCTGTCCAACGGCTCGACCTCGGTCGCGGAGCGGCTGCTCGGCGAGGCGGGGATCCGGGACGAGTTCGAGTACGTCCTCTCGGTCGACGACGCCGGGATCTGGAAGCCGGCCCCGGGCGCGTACGAGTTCGCCGCCCGGGTGTGCCGGAGGGAGCCCGGCGAGCTGCTGATGGTCGCCGTGCACCCGTGGGACCTGCACGGGGCCGCGCGCGCCGGGATGCGGACGGCGTGGATCGACCGGGACGGCCGGCGCTACCCCGAGCACGTGCAGGCGCCGGACCACCGGGTGCCGACGGTCGGGGCGCTGGCCGAGCTCCCGGGTTGAGCCCCCGCACCCGATCGGGGCGCGGAACGGGGGTTCCGGGCAAGCCGAGGTCAAGAGCGGCCCGTATTCTCTCCGCCGCCGATCCGGGTTTCCTCATGCAGTCGTAAAACGGCCCGCCGAAAAGCGCTTTCCGGCGTACTCGCCGCCTTGGTGACCGGCCGTCCGGTTCCTGCCGAGAAAGGGAGTCGTCGCAGGTCACCTGAGCGGATGGAGCGTTCCGCCGCCCCGTTGTCGGAATTGCCGCACCGTCCCCGCACGGCGGCCGCGGAAACGGGGGTCCACGCCCGATCCCTTCCGCGGCCCCCGTTCCTAACGTCGTCGCCGAACCGCCCGCCGAGGGCAATTCCGCGACGACACCCGGGAGACCACCGTGGCCACCACGACCCTGCTCGACCTGCTCATGAACCTGCTGCAGAACCCCGCCGAGCAGCAGGCGTTCCTCGCCGACCCGGCCGGCTACCTCCAGGAGTGCGGGCTCGCCGACCTGTCCCCCGAGGACATCAAGGACGCGGTGACCCTCGCGGCCGACGGCCCGCACCACGACTGGGACGGCCACGGCCACCACGAGCTGCCGCCGGCCCCGCCCGTGCACCACCACCACGACGACTCCGGCCACCACGACCCGCACACCGAGGCCGCCGACTACCTCAAGACGTACATCACCAACACCTTCGTCGACGACCGGAGGACCTTCATCGACCAGTCCTTCCACCAGGACATCGACACCCACGGCGGCGACGTCGACCAGCGCATCGACCTGCACCAGGCCAACGCCACGGGTGACGGGTCCGTCGCGGTCGGCGGCGACGACCGCGCCCCCGTCGCGACCGGCGACCACGCCGTGGCCGGCCGGGGCAACGAGGTGGTGAACGGGGACGACAACGCCGCTTCCTTCGGCTCCGGCTCGGCGGTCAACCAGTCCGGTGCCACCGCCGACCACGGCGGCGCGCTCTCCGGCACCGGCCCCGCCACCGGGAACTTCACCGACAGCAACGACCACCTGGCGAACTTCGGCTCCGGGTCGCTCGCGGACAAGGGCGGCGACGCGACGCAGTCCGACGCGCACAACTCGACGGACAGCCACGACGACTCGCACGACGACTCGCACGACGACAGCCACGTCGACAGCGGCCACAACGACACCGACACCCACGTGTCCGACGACCACTCGTTCACCGACGACCACACGGTCGACGACAGCCACGCGGTCGACAGCCACGCGACCGACGACCACTCGATCGACCACTCCTTCGACCTGCACGCCTGATCCGTGAGTGCCGACTGCCCCTCTAGCGGCAGTCGGCACTCACGACCCCCGGTGAGCTGCGGGAACGCCTGCCCGGCCGCGGCGAGCGTGGCGTCAGCTCACGTCGGAGGAGTGGTCCAGGTGCGCGTAGTGCTTGGGCCGCAGCCGCATCGCGTGCACCACCCGCTCCCCCACCGGCCCGCGCTCGACCACGACCTCCAGCAGGTTGCGGTCCTGGTCCGGGCCGATGCACAGCGTCCGGCCGGGCTCCTGCGGCACCCGCCACAGCGGCGCGGCCACGACCGCCCGGATGGCGTCGGCCGGGATGCCGTGCTTCAGCGCCCCGGGCGTGATGTCCACGCGGACCAGCCTAGAGCCGGGTCCCGCCGCGCAAGGTGTCGAGCAGCTCGGCCTCGGCGGCGGCGAAGGCCGGATCGGTGAGCACGCCGACCTCGCGCGGCCGGGGCAGGTCGATCCGCACCTCGCGGGCGACGTGCGCCGGACGGGGCGAGAGCACCAGGACGCGGTCCGAGAGGAACACCGCCTCCCGGATGTCGTGGGTGATCAGCAGGACCGTCCAGCCGAAGCGCCCGCGGACCTCCTCCAGCCACTCCTGCATCGCGGTGCGGGTGAGCGAGTCGAGGGCACCGAAGGGCTCGTCGAGCAGCAGCACCTCGCGGTCCTGCACCACCGTGCGCAGCAGCGCCGCCCGCTGCCGCATCCCGCCCGACAGCTCGGCCGGCCGGGACCGCTCGAACCCCGCCAGCCCGAAGGGCCCGAACAGGTCCCGCGCGCGGTCGCGGGCCTCCCGCCGGCGCATCCCGGCGACCTCGAGCCCCAACGTCGTGTTGTCCAGCACCGTGCGCCACGGAAAGAGCAGGTCCTTCTGCGGCATGTACCCGAAGGTCTCCCGGCCCGCGGGCGCGCCGTCGACCAGCACCCGGCCGCGATCCGGCTCGACGAGCCCGGCCAGCACGCCGAACAGCGTGCTCTTGCCGCACCCGCTCGGCCCGAGGATCGAGACGAACTCGCCCGGCGCCACGTCGAACGACACCCCGTCGAGCACGGGCAGGTCGCCGAACGCGAGCTCGAGCCCCTCCACGGTGATCTTGAGTGGGGTGATCTTCACCGGCGGGCCCCCCGGATCCACGGCGCCACGACCCGCTCGACGAGGTACGTCAGGCCGAACAGCGCGACGCTGACCAGGGCCGTCACCCCGACGGCGGCGAGGACGAGGTCCGTGCGGAAGGAGTTCTTCTGCTGCGCCATGTAGATGCCCAGCCCGGCCCGGGCGCCGACGTACTCGGCGAAGATCGCGCCCGTGACCGCGTACGTGATCGCGATGCGCAGGGCGGTGAAGAACGACGGCAGCGCCCCCGGGAGCCGGACGTACCGGAACTCCGCCCACCGCCCGCCACCCATGCTGCGCAACAGGTTCGACGCCTCGGGGTCGGCGCGGGAGAAGCCCTCGATGAGCCCGACGGCGATCGGGAAGAAGGTCACCAGCGCGATCACCAGCACCTTCGGCAGCAGCCCGAAGCCGAACCAGATGATCATGAGCGGCGCGATGGCGATGATCGGCAGGGTCTGCGAGGCGACCAGCAGCGGCACCAGCGCCCGCCGGAGCCACGGCGAGAAGTCGACGACGACCGCCAGCGCCCAGCCCACCGCCAGCGACACCGCGAACCCGACGGCGGTGACCTGCAGCGTCGGGAGGGTGTTGGCCCACAGCACGTCCCGGAAGGCCCAGCCCTGCTCGACGACGCGCAGCGGCGAGGGCAGGACCTGCGGGCGGACCGCGAGCGCCGTGACGGCCCACTGCCACGCCGCGAGCAGGAGCAGCACCACCAGCACCGGGGGGGCCGCCCGGCGCAGCAGCGACACCCGGCCCCGGGCCGGTCGGCGTGCGGGCGAGCGGCCCGCCCGCCCGGGGAGGGCGGGCGGGGGTGACCCGGGCTCCGCGAGGACCCGGTCGGCGCGGGTCACGACGTGGCCCCGCCCGGGGCCAGGTAGTCGTTCGTGAACCAGGTCGAGAAGTCGGGACGGGTGGTGACGGGCTTCCCGGAGGCGTCGGTGACCGCGCCCGAGTCGATCAGGAAGCCGGAGAAGCCCTGCCAGCGGTCCAGGGTCTGGGTGCCGACCTTGCCCGCCGCGTCCTTCAGGTAGTCCTGCGCGAGCATGTCCTGGCTGCGGGTCACGAGCTCGGGCTCGGTGAAGGCACCGGGGTTCGCGTCCTGCAGGTCCTTCGCGGCGCGGGCCGGGTCGTCGGCGGCCAGCTGGTACCCGCGCTGGGCGGCCTGCACGAACTTGGCGGCCTGGTGCGGATGGTCCTTCAACCAGGTGGAGTTGCCGATCAGCAGGACGTTGTAGGCGTCGGGGAAGCCGTAGTCGGTGTACTTGAAGGTCTTCAGCGGCTCGTTGCGCATCTGGGCCTCGATGCCTTCCCACGCGACGAACGGCTCGGTGAAGTCGACCTGCCCGGCGTAGAGCGCCTCGTACGCGCTGGTCCCGAGGGTGACGGTCTGGAACTCGCCAGTCCCGCCGGCGTCGCGGATGACCTGGCGCATCTTCGGCTCCTCGCCGGGACCGCCGAACCCGCCGTAGGTCTTGCCGTCGAGGTCCTTGGGCGAGGTGATGTCGGCCCGGTCCGCCTTCACCGCCACCTCGGTGGCCCAGTGCTGCAGGACCGCCATGACCGAGGTGATGTCGGCGCCGGCGGCCTTCGAGAAGGTGAACGAGTCCTGGAAGCTGATCCCGAACTCGGCGGCGCCGTTGCCGACCAGGGTGTCCGGCGAGGTGTCGCTGTACGGCAGGAACTGGACGTCGAGCCCCGCGTCGCGGAACCAGCCCTCCTGCTGCGCGACGTACAGGCCGCTGTGGTTGGTGTTCGGGGTCCAGTCCAGGGCGATCCGGATCGGCTCCGGTGCGCCCTGCTGCTGGTCGGCGGCGCCACCGCAGCCGGCGAGGAGCAGCGCCAGCCCCACCACGAGGGCGGTCAGCCGAAGAACGACACGGGACGGGGACATGCGCGACACGGTCCTCCCTACGCCGGTGCTAACCGGGTCAGGTGCGAACGGTCGACGGCCGGTCCTGCCGCCCTCTCAGCCTCGGATCGTGAGTGCTCCCGCGGGTTCGGAAGCAGACCCTACGTCCCCCCGCGCCCCGGTGCCACCGCCTCCCCCGCCCTCGCGGTGTGACGTCCGCGTGACGGGGAGGCGGCGCGCGGGTCAGGTGATGTCGGCGCGGCGGTGCCGGGCGCGCGGTGCGCCGGACCCCGGGACGTGCGGCCCCTCGGGGGCGGGCGGCGCGGCGCGGCGGCCGGACGCGGAGCGCTCGTCCCCGGTCGGCCCGTCCTCCCGGCGCTGCTGCGGGACCCGCGGTGCGTCGGGCCGGTCCTCGGCGCGACGACGACCGCCGGACCGCTCCGGTGTCCCCGGGCCGGGGAGCGCGGCCTGGTCGAGGTCCCAGGGGTCGCGACCGGGCAGGACCTCGCCGACCGGCAGCCGGTCCGCGGGCTCGCGGAGGCGCCGTCTGCCGCCGCCCGACGGAGGTGCGGCGGCCGGGCGCTGCTCGCCGGACCCGGCCCGCCGGGTCGGCCAC
>NZ_BSFQ01000064.1 GCF_027922425.1 Pseudonocardia halophobica
CCGCTCGACGTCCAGGACGCGCTGATCCACTACGCCCGCAAGGGCGCGATCATCAACTCCACCTACCAGCTCTGACCCCGTGAGTGGCGATAGTCGCTAGAGCGACTATCGCCACTCACGAGTGATGACCTGAGGGGGAACGGTCCCGAACGCCCCCGGGACCGTTCCCCCTCACGTGCGCAAGGAGGCCGGATGGGCACGCTGCGGATGGCGGCGGTGTCGGCACCGTTCGGGCGCGACCTCGTGGAGGGGTTCGCCCGCGTCACCGCGCTGGTCGCGGAGGCCCGCGCGGACGGCGTCGGGCTGCTGGTGCTGCCGGAGGCGGCGCTCGGCGGGTACCTGACCGACCTGGAGGGGGAGGCGGAGCTGCCGCCCGCGCTCGACCCCGACGGGCGGGAGATCGCCACCCTCGCCGCGCTGGCGGGGGACATGGTCGTCTGCGCCGGGTACTGCGAGCGGGCGCCCGACGGCGTGTACAACAGCGCCGTCTGCGTGACCGGCGACGGCGTGCTCGGGCGGCACCGCAAGGTCCACCAGCCGCTGCGCGAGGACGCCTCGTACGCCGCGGGGGACCGGTTCGAGGCCTTCGACACCCCGGTCGGCCGGATGGCAATGCAGATCTGCTTCGACAAGGCCTTCCCCGAGGCCGCCCGCGCCCAGGCGCTCGACGGCGCCCGCGTCGTCTGCTCACTGTCGGCCTGGCCCGTCAGCCGTACCAACCGGCACTCCGACCCCGCGCAGGACCGCTGGACCCGGCGGATGGACCTGTTCGACCGCGCCCGCGCGCTCGAGAACCAGGTCGTGTGGGTGGCGTCGAACCAGTACGGCACGTTCGGCGACCTGCGGTTCGCCGCCAGCGCGAAGGTCGTCGACCCCGGTGGGGAGATCCTCGCCTGGACCGGACAGCGCGAGGGCCTCGCCACCGCCGCACTCGACGTCGAGGCCGCCGTCGACGCCGCGCGGGCCGGGATGAACTTCCTTCGCGACCGGCGCCCCGACACGTACGCTGCCCCGGACGGGACACCGTTCGAGGCCGCCTGAGCGGCGAGGACCGGTCGGTGTCGGAGTCGGTGGCGGGGCTGTCGGTGGCGGGGCCGCCGGGGCGCGGGGAGGGGCGCGTGGGCGCGCTGAGGATCGGTGCCGTGGCGGCCGCGTTCGGCCGGGACCTGGAGGGCGCCCTCGCCCGGGTGGCGACCCTGATCGACCACGCCCGGCGCTCGCGGGTCGGCCTCCTCGTGCTGCCCGACGCCGCGCTCGGCGGCTACCTCTCCGACTTCGGCGCCGAGGCCGAGGCCGAACTGCCACCCGCGCTCGACCCGGACGGACCGGAGCTGCGCAAGGTCGCCGACCTGGCCGGCGACATGGTCGTCTGCATCGGGCTGTGCGAGGCGGGGCCCGGCGGGATCCGGTACAACACCGCCGCGTGCGTCGACGGCAGCGGCGTGCTCGGCCTGCACCGCAAGGTCCACCAGCCGGTCGGCGAGGAGCGGGTCTACGCGGCCGGGGACAGCTTCGGCGCCTTCGACACGCCCGTCGGGCGCCTCGGCATGCTCGTCGACTACGACAAGACCTTCCCCGAGTCCGCCCGCGCCCTCGCCCTCGACGGTGCCGAGATCATCGCCTGCCTCTCGGCCTGGCCCACCAGCATCACCAACCGGGCGCCGCGGATGGCGCAGGACCGCCAGTCGCGGCTCTTCGACCTCTACGACCGCTCGCGGGCGGCGGAGAACCAGATCGTGCTGGTGTCGTCGAACCAGACCGGGTCGATGGGCAGGATGCGCTTCCTCGGGCAGGCCAAGGTGGTCGGGCCCGACGGCGAGGTCCTCGCCCGCACCTGGGCCAAGGCCGGGATCGCGGTGGCCGAGGTCGACGTCGAGGCCTCGCTCGGCGCCGCCCGCCGCCGGCTCTCCCACCTCACCGAGCGCCGCCCCGAGGCCTACCGCTGAGACCCGTCGCCGCCCGCTCAGGTCGGTGAGATCGGCTGTGCGGTGCGCCGGGTACTCGGTGAACGGAAGTGTTGTGCGCTGAGGGTGGTGCCGAGAGCCGTGGGTGCAGGAGACCGGTGATCTTGCGACCGCGGGACGCCGACGCAGTCCGCGAGATCGGAGACTCCGTGCATTCAGGGCGCCTCCGGGAGCGGTACGTGCACGCAACTGGTGATCTTGCGCCCCCCGGGCGCGGCGCCGAAGGGTGAGCGGCAGTGCGGTGCACTCAGGGCGCTGCCCCGAGCCGTGCGTGCACGCAACTGGTGATCGTGCGCCGGCGGGACGCCGCACCGGTTGGTGAGATTGGCGGTTCGGTGCAGTGAGGGCGCTGCCGGGGGCCGTACCCGCACGCAGCCGCCGATCTTGTGTGGGGGCGTGGTGGTGGTGGCCGGCCCGGCGAGGGGGACGTCAGGGTCGTTGGGGCGGCCCTGAAAAGACCTGGCGTCCCTCT
Organism: Pseudonocardia halophobica; assembly: GCF_027922425.1. Lineage (GTDB taxonomy): Bacteria > Actinomycetota > Actinomycetes > Mycobacteriales > Pseudonocardiaceae > Pseudonocardia > Pseudonocardia halophobica. The sequence continues at coordinate 2,437 of NZ_BSFQ01000064.1, forward strand.
CGGTCGGGCGGCGTGCACAGCAGCAGCGCGAGCGAGCGCTCCAGCCAGGCGGCGTAGTGCTCCGGGCTCCAGCCCCGGCGGTGCCGCAGCAGGTCGTGGACCTGCGGGCTGCAGAGTGTGAGCAGGACGTCGGCGGCCTCGTCGACGGGAACGGTGAGCAGGCCGTGCCGCTCCATCGCCTCCGCGACGGTCCGCATGTTGGCGGACATGGTGCGCGCGCCCAGGTCGTCGAGCTCCCGCATGTCGGCGTCCGCGCCCGACGACCCCTGGCAGGCCGCGAGCAGGCGCCCGGCCCGTTCGAGCAGCTCGGTGCCCTGGCGGGCCAGTTCCGGGAGGAGCCGGTCGGGGTCCTCGAGCGCCGCCACGAAGGCGGGCCGATCCGCCACGGCGACGGGCTCCTCGTCGCCGGCGGTGGCGACGTCGAGCGCCTCGTGGAAGATCTCCGCCTTCCCGCCCGGGAACGCCGCGTGCACGGTGCGGAGCGCGACACCGGCCGTCGCCGCGATCTCCTTCACCGTGGTGCGCACGTACCCCTGCTCGACGAACAACGCGGTCGCCGCCTCGCGGATGGCGGCGCGTGTGCGGCGTGCGGACTCCTCGCGCAACGGCGACCGGTACGACCTCTTGACCTGCTCGGGCACGAGGTGCACTCTACACGCATTCGATGCACTGCAAGTTCAACGAAAAGAGTGTGTCATGCCGGAGCTGACCGGGGTCCGTTGCGTGAAGCTGCCCGTCGCCGACCTGCCGACGAGCGTCGGCTGGTACCGGCGGGTGTACGGCTTCGCACCCCTGTACGAGTTCCCCGACGAGAACGGCGTGGTGCGCGGGGTGGCCGGCGACCTGCCCGGAGGCGGGTACACCGGCCTGGCGTTGCGGGAGATCCCGGGCGCGACGGGGGTCCCGGGGTTCGAGGTGATGCTCGGCGTACGGGACCGCGCGGCCCTCGAGGGGTGGGTCGCGCACCTCGACGAGCAGGGCGCCGAGCACTCGCCGATCGTCGAGGCCAGCGTCGGCTGGCTCGTCGTGGTGCACGACCCGGACGGGCACGAGCACCACCTCTACACCGACCAGCGGCACGGCATCGACCAGTCCGGCAGGGCGGGGTACGGGCGGGCGGTCGCGGACCCGGCCTGACCCGCGCCCACCCGTCGCGGCCCGGCCTGACCCGGACCCACCCGCCGCGGCCCGGCGAGGGGGAGGCTGGGCCGCGTCGGTGACGGCCGCTCAGGAGGGCAGCGTGTAGCCCCAGAACTTGTCCCGCAGCGTCTTCTTCGAGAACTTCCCGACGCTGGTCTTGGGCACCTCGTCGATGAACTCCACGGCGTCGGGCAGCCACCACTTGGCCACCCGCGGCGTCAGGAACTCGATGAGCTCCTCGCCGGTGAGCGACTGCCCCGGCTTCACCACCACGCACGCCAGCGGCCGCTCGGTCCACTTCTCGTGCGGGATCGCGATCACCGCGGCCTCGGCGACCGCCGGGTGCGCCATGATCTCGTTCTCCAGGTCGACCGAGCTGATCCACTCGCCGCCGGACTTCACGAGGTCCTTCGTCCGGTCGACCAGCCGGACGAAACCCCACCTGTCCACGGCGGCGACGTCGCCGGTGCGCAGCCACCCGTCCTGCGTGAACTGCGTGCCGCCGCCCTCGCCGCGGTAGTACTCCTTGGCGATCCAGGGACCCGCGGCCTGCAGCTCGCCGGTGGCGCGGTCGTCCCACGGCAGCTCCTCGCCGCTCTCGGGGTCGGCGATCCGCAGGTCGACGAGCGGGACCGGCTGGCCCTGGCGGGCGCGGGCGTCGGCCCGCTCGTCCTCACTCCAGTCCTGCTGGTGCGACCGCCGGGAGGAGACGCTGGCGATCGGCGAGGTCTCCGTCATGCCCCAGGCGTGCAGCATGGGGATGCCGATCGCCTCGCGGTAGGCCTCGGACAGCGAGCGCGGCACGGCGGAACCGCCGCAGATGATCGCCCGCAGCGAGGACAGGTCGTGGTCGGCGAGCAGCGGCCGCACGCCCATCCAGATCGTCGGCACCCCGCCGGTGACGGTGACCCGGTGCCGCTCCAGCTGCCCGACGATCGCCTGGGGCGTCATGTTCGGGCCGGGGAAGACCAGGTCGGCGCCGGCGAGCAGCGCGCCGTAGGGGATGCCCCAGGCGTTGGCGTGGAACATCGGCACGATCGGCAGGACGACGTCCCGCTCGGCCAGGCCGAACGCGTCGGAGGTCAGGGTGATCAGCGAGTGCAGCACCGCCGAGCGGTGGCTGTAGACCACTCCCTTCGGGTTGCCCGTGGTGCCGGAGGTGTAGCACATGGCCGCGGCGCTGTTCTCCTCCTCGACCACGAACCGGCCGGCGAACGGCTCGGCCGCGGCGAGCAGCTCCTCGTAGTCCCGGACCCGCGGGTCGGCGGGGATCTCGTGCTCCGCGCCGTCGTCGATCACCACGATGTGCCGGACGGTCTCGAACTTGTCCACCAGCGGCCACAGCTGCGGCAGCAGCGAGCGGTCGACGAAGACGACCTCGTCCTCGGCGTGGTTGACGATGTAGACGAGCTGCTCGGGGAACAGTCGGATGTTCAACGTGTGCAGGACACGCCCGGTGCAGGGCGCGGCGAGGTACAGCTCCAGGTGGCGGTCGGTATTCCAGCAGAAGGTGCCCACCCGGGCGTCGGCGGACAGGCCGAGCGAGTCGAGAACCGTCGCGAGCCGGCGGACGCGCACGGCCCACTCCGCCACCGTGGTCACCCGCTCGCCGGAGGCTTCGGCGGTGATCAGCCTCTTGTGGCCGAAGAGCTGCTCCGCGCGGTGGAACACGTGGGGCAGCGCCAGCGGGCGGTCCTGCATCAGTCCGAGCATCGTCGCTCCCGAGGAGTGTCGTGGATCACGATCACCGTACCGGGGGACCCCGACACCCGGACAGATCCGGCGGTCATGACGGCACCGCGCAGCGTCACCGCCGGTACGCTCCCCGTCCATGACGGGTGCGGCTGCGCCGGGCGGCCCTGGGGCGCCTCCGGGGACCGGTGCCGTCTGTCTCGACGTCGGCTCCACCTGGACCAAGGCCGTGCTCGTCCATCCCGACGGCGGGCTCGCCGGGTTCGCCGAGCACCGCACCACCACCGCCGACGTCCTCGAGGGCGTCGACGCCGCTGTCCGCGGGGTCACCGCCGCGGCGGCGCGCGAGCCCGAGCCGGCCGTGCTGGCCTGCTCGTCGGCCGGGGGCGGGTTGCGGCTCGCGGTCGTCGGCACCGAGAAGCTGATCTCCACCGAGGCCGGTCACCGGGTCGCGCGGTCGGCGGGCTCGCACGTCGTGCACGTCCACGCCGGGCCGCTCGAGCCGGCCGACGTCCGGGTGCTGCGCGGGCACCGGCCCGGCGCGGTCCTGCTGGTCGGCGGCGCGGACGGGGACGATCCCTCGGTCCTGCTGCACAACGCGGGCAAGCTCGCCCGGGCCCGCGTCCGGTTCCCGATCGTCCTGGCCGGCAACGCCGAGGCGCGCGACGACGCCCTCGCCCTGCTCCGCGCCACCGGCCGGACCGTCGTGGCCTGCGCGAACGTGGCGCCGGCGCCGGGCGAGCTGGTCCCCGGCCCGGCCCGCGCCGCGCTCGCCGAGGTCTTCGCCCAGCACGTGCTCGGCGGGAGGGCGCCCGCTGCGGCGCCCCGCTTCCGGCGCATGGTCCGGTTCATGACGCCCGACGCCGTCCGCCGCGGCACCGCCGAGCTGGCGCGGATCTGCGGGACGCGGGTGCTCGTCGTCGACGTCGGCTGCGCGACCACGGACGTCCACTCCGCCGCTCCGGGCGGGCGGACGCGCCGCACCGTCGAGGGCGACCTCGGGGTGCGGGCCGCCGCCGAGGGCGTGCTGCTGGAGGCGCAGGCCGAGGAGATCGTCGACCCGGTCGAGGCGGACCTGCTCACCGCGACGGTCCGCGGGATGACGGCGGAGGTCGGCTCGGTCCCGCGGGACCCGGGCAGTGCGGCCGAGGACCGGCGGATCGCGGCGCTCGCCGCCGTCGTCGCGGCGCGGCGGCACCTGCGCGACGAGCTCGGCCCCGAGGACGACGACCCCGGCCACCCGGCCGAGGCCGCCGGGTCCGGCCCCGTCGGGCTCGTCGTGCTCTCCGGTGGGGTGTTCCGCCAGCGCGACGCCGCCGGCATCGGCGCGGTGGTCGGCACCCTGCAGCAGGACCCGATGCTCGCCCCGCTGCTCACGTCGGCGTCCGTGCTGGTCGACGCGGACTTCGCGCTCGCCCCCGCCGGGCTGCTCGCCGCCCACGACCGGTGCGCCGCGGCCGAGGCGCTGCTGTGCGACCACCTGCTGGGGTCACGTTGAGCCGGGTCCCGGGCCGTGCCATCCTGGACGGCGCACGCACCGCGGGACCGAGAGGCGCTGCAGCGGACGGATCCGTCCGCCACGCTCGGTCCGCGGCCTGACGACGAGAAGGGCGCCTCCACCGTTCCGGGAGGAGGCCCGTGTCGTGCCGATCGTCCACCGCCAGCACCGCGGGGCCCTCCCGTCTGCCCTGACCGCAGCACGAGGAGACAGTTCACGATGACCGCCAGCATCACCGACCCGCACGGCCGGCTGCAGGAGCGCAACGGCCTCGACTTCGCCGTCGCCGACCTCGGCCTGCACGAGTTCGGCCGCAAGGAGATCCGGCTCGCCGAGAACGAGATGCCGGGGCTGATGGCGCTGCGCCGCGAGTACGCCGAGGCCAGGCCGCTGCACGGCGCCCGGGTCGCCGGCTCGCTGCACATGACGGTGCAGACCGCCGTCCTGATCGAGACCCTGGTCAGCCTGGGCGCCGACGTCCGCTGGGTCTCCTGCAACATCTTCTCCACGCAGGACCACGCCGCCGCGGCGATCGTCGTCGGCCCGCACGGCACCCCCGAGGAGCCGAAGGGCGTGCCGGTCTTCGCGTGGAAGGGCGAGACGCTCGCCGAGTACTGGTGGGCCACCGAGCAGCTGTTCAACTTCCGGGACTCCAACGGCGAGCTCGTCGGCCCGAACATGATCCTCGACGACGGCGGCGACGCCACCCTGCTCGTCCACAAGGGCGTCGAGTTCGAGAAGACCGGCGTGGTGCCCACGGTCGACGACGAGGACCTCACGGTCTCTGAGGAGTACCGGGTCATCCTCGACGTCCTGCGCCGCTCGCTCGCGGAGAACCCGCAGAAGTGGACCACGGTCGCGTCGGACATCCGCGGCGTCACCGAGGAGACCACGACCGGCGTGCACCGGCTCTACCAGCTGGCCGAGCAGGGCCTGCTGCTGTTCCCGGCGATCAACGTCAACGACTCGGTCACCAAGAGCAAGTTCGACAACAAGTACGGCATCCGGCACTCGCTGATCGACGGCATCAACCGGGGCACGGACGTGCTGATCGGCGGCAAGGTGGCCGTGGTCTGCGGCTACGGCGACGTCGGCAAGGGCTCGGCCGAGGCGCTGTCCGGGCAGGGCGCGCGGGTCATCGTCACCGAGGCGGACCCGATCTGCGCGCTGCAGGCGCTGCTCGAGGGCTACCAGGTCGCGCGCCTGGAGGACGTCATCGAGCAGGCCGACATCGTCATCACGACGACGGGCAACAAGGACATCGTCACCGTCGACCTGATGAAGAAGATGAAGCACCAGGCGATCCTCGGGAACGTCGGGCACTTCGACAACGAGATCGACATGGCCGGGCTGGCCCGCATCGAGGGCATCATCCGGATCAACATCAAGCCGCAGGTCGACGAGTGGGTGTTCCCGGACGGCCACTCCATCCTGGTGCTGTCCGAGGGCCGGCTGATGAACCTCGGCAACGCGACGGGCCACCCGTCCTTCGTGATGAGCAACAGCTTCTCGAACCAGGTGATCGCGCAGGTCGAGCTGTTCACCAGGCACGAGGAGTACAACAAGGACGTCTACCGGCTGCCGAAGGTCCTCGACGAGAAGGTCGCGAAGATCCACGTGCAGGCGCTGGGCGGCGAGCTCACCAAGCTCACCAAGGACCAGGCCGAGTACATCGGCGTCGACGTCGAGGGCCCGTTCAAGCCGGAGCACTACCGGTACTGAGTTCTGGTTGGGGCGGCGGTCGTCGGGTTAGGGTTGACTGATGACCGCCGCTCCCCTTCCCGAGCCGATCCCCACGGGCTCCAGCGGCGACGGGTGGCAGTACTGCGCCCAGGGGCACAAGCACTGGGGGCTGTACGGGGCGGCGGGTCTGCTGGTCCGCTCCGGCGACCTGGTGCTGCTCCAGCACCGGGCGCTGTGGAGTCATCACGGCGGCACGTGGGGCATCCCTGGCGGCGCGCGGCACTACGGCGAGTCGGCCGAGTCGGCGGCTCGGCGCGAGGCCGCGGAGGAGTCCGAACTCGACACCGGCCCGCTGGTCGAGACCGCCCGCTTCGTCGACGACCACGGCGGCTGGAGCTACACCACGGTCGTCGTCTGCGCGGCCGCGGCGCTGCCGGTGGCGATCCGCGGCGGGGAGAGCGTCGAGTTCTCCTGGTTCCCCGCGGCGTCGCTCGGCACCCCCGAGGGCCCGCAGCTGCACCCGGGTTTCGCCGCCTCCTGGCCCCGCGTCTCCACCCTGTGAGCGCCGACTGCCCCTAGAGCGGCAGTTGCCACTCACGACCCCGGCTGACCTGCAACTACCGCAGGAGGGTCGCCGCGAGAGCGGGGAGGTCGGTGTCGCCCTCCAGCACGGTCCACGGACTGAGCCACTCCGCGGCCGCGAGCTCCCGGTAGACGGCGTCGGTGCGTTCCTGCAGCCCCTCGTCGGACTCGTAGGCGTCGCGCGCCCGGCCCGGATCGGCCGCCGCCCGCCGTTCCGCCCGCTCCGCGGCCACCTCCCGCGGGGTGGCGAGCAGCAGCTGGTGGTCCGGCACGGGGATGCCGAAGCGCGCGATCTCCAGCTCCCGGACCCAGCCGACGACCTCGCCGTCCGCCCCCTGCTTCAGCCGCGCCGCGTTGTAGGCCGCGTTGCTCGCGACGTACCGGTCCACCAGGACGACGTCGTGCGTGCCGAGGAGTTGCCGCAGCTCGGACACGGCGTCGCGGCGGTCCAGGGCGAACAGCACGGCCATCCCGTGCACCGAGTCGGCGAGGTCGCCGAGCCGCCCGTACAGCGCGTCACGCGCCAGCTCGGCGTGGACGTCGGCTTCGTAGCGGGGGAAGGCCAGGGTGGCGACGCGGGCGCCGCGCTCCTGCAGCGCGGCCACCAGCGCGGCGGTCAGCGTGGCCTTGCCGGACCCGTCCAGCCCCTCGATCACGATCAGCCGCCCCACGGGACCGGACGGTAGCGGAGCGCGCGCCGGTCGTCCGACGTCACCCGATAGCGTGACCGCCTCGCTGATCTTGAGGGGTGCGCCGGCGGGCGCGGGTAGGGGACGGTGTGCTGAACGAGGGCGTGCACGAACGGCTGCGCACGACGGGGCTCGAGGCCGACCTGGCGCGCGTCGCCGAGCTGGTGCCGCAGTGGGCGTCGGTCGAAGAGGCGGACCAGGCAGAGGTGTTGACCCGGCACGTCGCGGCCGCCGTCGAACGGGCACTGAAGGCGACGCCGTCGGAGGCCGGCCGGGTGGACCTGGTCAACCGCCTGCTCGACCGACTCGACGAGCACGACCAGCGCCTCGCCGAGGCGGTGGAGCAGCTCGTGGTGCTGACCCGGCAGGTCGCGCCGGGGGTGCACCAGCTGGTCCGGCCGGTGACCCCGCTGTCGTCGGCGGCGCTGCTGACCAACGCGCACGGCGAGCCGTCGCTGATGGCGGCGCTGAACTCGGAGCTGGTCTCCGCCGACCGGGTCGACCTGCTCTGCGCCTTCATCCGCTGGCACGGCCTGCGGGTGCTCGGCGACGAGCTGGCGCGGCTGCGCGAGCGCGGCATCCCGTTCCGCGTGATCACGACGACCTACATGGGCGCCACCGAGCAGCGCGCGATCGACGAGCTGGTCCGTCGCTACGGCGCCGAGGTGAAGATCAGCTACGCCAGCGCGTCGACCCGGCTGCACGCCAAGGCCTGGTTGTTCCGACGGAAATCGACCTTCGACACCGCCTTCGTCGGCAGCAGCAACCTGTCGCGCTCGGCACTGGTCGACGGCCTCGAGTGGAACGTCCGGCTGTCCTCGGTCGGCACCGGGCACCTGATCCGCAAGTTCGAGACCACCTTCGACAGCTACTGGGCGAACCCGGAGTTCGTGCCGTACGACCCGGAGAACCCGGCCGACGTCGAGCGGCTGGCGCAGGCGCTGGGCCGCAACCGGGTCGACGTCACCCCGCTGACCGGACTCGAGGTCACCGCGCGTCCGCACCAGGCGCAGATCCTCGAGGCGCTCGCCGCCGAGCGGGACCTGCACGACCGGCACCGCAACCTCGTCGTCGCGGCGACGGGTACGGGCAAGACGGTCGTCGCCGCGCTCGACTACGCCCGGCTCCGCCGCGAGCTGCCGCGCGACCGGCTGCTCTTCGTGGCGCACCGCAAGGAGATCCTCGACCAGTCCCGCCGCACGTACCGGGCGGTGCTGGCCGACGGCGCGTTCGGCGAGGTCCACGTCGACGGCGAGCGGCCGGAGCGCTGGACGCACGTGTTCGCGAGCGTGCAGTCGCTGCACGCGTACGGGATCGACCGGCTCCCGCCCGACCACTTCGACGTGGTCGTCGTCGACGAGTTCCACCACGCCGAGGCCGCGACCTACCGCCGGCTGCTGGCCCGCCTGCAGCCCCGCGAGCTGCTCGGCCTCACCGCGACGCCCGAACGCACCGACGGTACGGACGTCCGGCGCTTCTTCGACGGCCGCAGCGCCTTCGAGCTGCGGCTCTGGGACGCCCTCGACGCCGACCTGCTCGTCCCCTTCCACTACTTCGGGGTGGCCGACGAGGTGGACCTGCGCGGCGTCGAGTGGAAGCGGGGCTCCTACGACTCCGCTGCGCTCGACACCCTCTACACCGGCAACGACCTGCGGGCGGCGATGGTCGTCCGGCAGGTGCGCGACAAGGTCACGGACGTCCGGTGGATGCGCGGGCTCGGCTTCTGCGTCTCCGTGGCCCACGCGGAGTACATGGCGGCGGTGTTCACCCGGGCCGGCATCCCGAGCCTCGCGGTCTCCGGGGCGACGCCGCGGCCCGAGCGGGAGGAGGCCCTGCGCCGGCTGTGCGAGCGCGAGGTCAACTGCCTGTTCGCCGTCGACCTCTTCAACGAGGGCCTCGACATCCCCGAGATCGACACCGTCCTGCTGCTGCGGCCCACCCAGAGCGCCACCGTGTTCCTGCAGCAGCTCGGGCGCGGGCTGCGGCGGGCGCCAGGCAAGGCGGTGCTCACGGTGCTGGACCTCATCGGGCAGCACCGCCGCGAGTTCCGGTTCGACCTGCGGTACCGGGCGCTGACCGGCAGCTCGCGGCGCCGGCTGATCGAGGACGTCGAGCAGGGCTTCCCGTACCTGCCCGCGGGATCCGCGCTGGTCCTCGACCCGGTCGCCCGGCGGACGGTGCTCGAGAACGTGAAGGGGCAGCTGCGGCTGCGGAAGGCCGACCTGGTGGCCGACGTGCGCTCGTACGGCGACGTCGGATTGGCCGACTACCTGCGCGAGGCGGACCGGGATCTGGCCGACGTCTACCGCTCCGGCGGCTCGTGGACGGCGCTGCGCCGCGAGGCCGGGCTGCCCGCGCCCGACGCCGGTCCGGGCGAGGCCGCGCTGCTCAAGCGGCTGGCCCTGTTCACGCACGTCGACGACCCCGAGCGGGCGTCCGTCTACGCGCAGCTGGCCGACCCCGCGGGCCCGCGCTACGCCGACCTGACCGAGCGCGAGCAGCGGCTCGCCCGGATGCTGTTCTTCCTGGTCTGGCCGGACCGCGGCGGCTTCGCGCACTACGAGGAGGGCCTCGCCCACCTGCGCCGGCACCCCGCCGTCTGTGCCGAGCTGCGCGAGCTCGTCGCCCTGACCCTCGACCGGGCGCGGCACGTCCCGCGGTCCCTCGGGGAGGGGTTGCAGCACGTGCCGCTGCAGAGCCACGCGCACTACCGGCGCGAGGAGGTGCTCGCCGCGCTGGACTGGGCGTCGCTCGAGCGGAAGGCGTACGGGCACGCGGCCGGCGTGGTCTGGGCGCCGGAGACGCGGACGGACGCCTTCTTCGTCAACCTCCGCAAGACCGAGCGGGACTTCTCGCCGACCACCATGTACCGCGACTACGCCCAGCGGCCCGACCTCTTCCACTGGGAGTCGCAGAACGCCACGACCGTCGCCTCCGAGACCGGGCAGCGGTACCTGCACCACCGGGAGCGGGGCACGCACGTCGCGCTGTTCGTGCGCGAGACGAAGAACGACGACATCGGCGCCGCCCCGTTCCTCTGCCTCGGGACCTGCGAGTACGTCTCGCACGAGGGCGAGAAGCCGATCTCGATGGTCTGGCGGCTCCGCCGGGAGATGCCGGGGGAGACCTTCCTCGCGGCGAGCGTGGTGGCTGGTTGATCTGGTCAGGTCCGACCAGGCTCGTCTCTCCTGACGTCGTGGCGGAGCAGCCCGCCACGGCCGGACGGTCCACGACGAGCTGGTGCCCTCGGAGCTGCTCACGGCCCTCCAGGACATCGATCCGTGGACGGGCCGTGCGTGATGGCGACACGCTCCGCAGGAACACGACAACGCCCCGACCCGCCGATACCGTTGCCTTCCATGAGACTCGCTCCGGCCGATGTCGCGCGTGAGGAGGCCGAGGCCCTCGAAGCGCAGGTCGCCGAGTATCCCGACGAACGTGCGGAGATCCTCCGCGAGGCGGCGTACGCCTGGCGCGACGCCGGCGAGGGCGCGCGCGCCGAGCGGATGCTCCGCGAGCTGGTCGCCGAGGAGGGCGAGGACGGCTGCTGGGCGCGGACCGACCTGATCGAGGTCCTGCTCGCCGACGGTCGCCAGAAGGAGGCCCGTGCCGAGCTCGACGCGCTGGCCCGCCACCCCGACCTCGACGGCGGCCACTGCGGGATGGTCGCCGAGCTGCTGGCCGGACGCGGAGCACTCTCCGAGGCCCTGGGCTGGTACGACAGGTTCGTCACTCGACTGTCCCCCGACGCGCTCGATGCGCTCCGTGGTCCGGAGGGCTGGATGGAGCTGGCGGCTCCGACCCTGCGGGGCCGCCGCCTGGTGCGCGAGGAGCTGGGCCTGCCGTGGGACACGACGGACGAGCTGACTCCGGCGCCGCCCACCGCGACGGACCTACAGCGGCTGCGGCGCGGTCTGCGCGGCGGCATGGCCGGCCCGCCCACCGCCACGCTCTTCCGGGTAGCCGTGTTCACGAGGTCGGAGCGTGCCGATGCCTGCCGCCGCTGGCCGGCGACCTACGTGTCGGACGACGGCCAGTTCGCCTCGGCCGAGCTCCACTGGCGCGAGATCACCGAGGGCAGCGGGACGTCGGTCAGGCTCTACCGGTTGAGCGCGGCCGGCCTCGCGGCGTTCGCCGACGCGGAGGGTCTGGACCCCGAGCAGGAGGAGACGCGCCTGCGCTACCGGGAGACCCTGCCGGAGGACCAGGCGCTGGTCTGGCCCCCGGGCCGCAACGATCCCTGCTGGTGCGCGAGTGGGCGGAAGTACAAGAAGTGCTGTGGGGCGGTGCGTGGCCGCCCCGGGGAGGTGTGATTCCCGTACGGTGCCGTCCACCTCTGCCAGGGCGGACCGCGGGCGGTCCACGCCCGTGATCGGCATCGTCCTCGCTCGGTCCGGGCATGGCCAGGTGCACGCGGGATGGGCGCGGTTCGGGAAGTTCGCGGGTCGGAACAGGACTGTCGGACCTCAGTGGGATGCTTCCTCCCATGAAGTCGCGCGTTCTGGTGGTCGACGACGACCCGGCCCTGGCCGAGATGCTGACCATCGTCCTGCGGGGCGAGGGCTTCGACACCGCCGTGGTCGGGGACGGGACCCGGGCGCTGCCCGCCGTCCGGGACATGCGCCCGGACGTCGTGCTGCTCGACCTCATGCTGCCCGGCATGAACGGGATCGACGTCTGCCGGGCGATCCGCGCCGAGTCGGGCGTGCCGATCGTGATGCTCACGGCGAAGAGCGACACCGTGGACATCGTGCTGGGCCTGGAGTCCGGCGCGGACGACTACGTGGTCAAGCCGTTCAAGCCGAAGGAGCTGGTCGCGCGCATCCGGGCGCGGGTGCGGCGCACCGAGGCCGAGCCGGCCGAGCAGCTCACGATCGGCGACGTGGAGATCGACGTGCCGGCCCACCAGGTCACCCGCAAGGGCGAGCGGATCGCGCTCACCCCGCTGGAGTTCGACCTGCTCGTGGCGCTCGCCCGCAAGCCCCGGCAGGTCTTCACCCGCGAGGTGCTGCTCGAGCAGGTGTGGGGCTACCGGCACGCGGCGGACACCCGGCTGGTCAACGTGCACGTCCAGCGGCTGCGGTCCAAGGTCGAGAAGGACCCCGAGCACCCGGAGGTCGTGCTGACCGTCCGCGGGGTCGGGTACAAGGCGGGGCCGCCGTGATGACGTCCCGGTGTCACTGAGGCATCCGTGTCCGTGAGGTCCTTCGTCGCGCGGCTGCCGCTCGCCCGGCGGGCGAAGCGGGCGGCGGCGTCGGCCGGCGTGCTCGTCTCCGAGATCCGCGCCGTCGCGCTGGCGGCGTGGCGCCGCTCGCTGCAGCTGCGCGTCGTCGTCTCGACCCTCGCCCTGTCCACCGCGGTCTCGCTCGTCCTGGGCCTGGTGCTGCAGACCCAGATCGCGGACCGGCTGCTGCAGGGCAAGTTCGACGCGGCCATCGCGCAGGCCGAGTCCGCGCGCGTGATCTCCGAACGGGACCTGTCCGGCGTCGATCCCGACCGGGAGGGCGCGCAGGGGACGCTGAACAACGCCCTGGACCAGCTCACCAACCAGTCCACGGCCGACGCGGCGGGCGCACCCACGGCGGGGGAGTTCCGCGCCGCGCTGACCACGGGCACCGGGAGCGGCCCGGAGATCTCGGCGGGCAACCTCGACGACGTCTCGCCCGAGCAGCGGCAGACCGTCGCGAACGGCGCCCTGTCCACGCAGTACACCACCGTGGACGGCATCCCGACGCTGGTCGTGGGCCAGCCGGTGCGCACCGCCGGACGCGAGCTGCAGCTGTACCTGATGTTCCCGCTCGACGCGGAGCAGCGGACCCTCGGCCTGGTCCAGAGCACCCTGATCGTCGGTGGGCTGGTGCTGATCCTGCTGCTCGCCGGCATCGCGAGCCTGGTCACCCGGCAGGTGGTGCGGCCCGTCCGGCAGGCCGCCGAGGTGGCCGAGCGGTTCGCCGAGGGACATCTCGACGAACGCATGCCCGTGCACGGCGAGGACGAGGTCGCGCGGCTGTTCGAGTCGTACAACGAGATGGCGAGCAGCATCCAGACCCAGATCCGCCAGCTCGAGGAGTTCGGCGCCCTGCAGCGCCGGTTCACGTCGGACGTCAGCCACGAGCTGCGCACGCCGCTCACCACCGTGCGCATGGCCGCGGACATCCTCTACGCCTCCCGGGACGAGCTGCTCCCGGCGCTGCGCCGCAGCTCGGAGCTTCTGGTCACCGAGCTGGACCGGTTCGAGACGCTGCTCGGCGACCTGCTGGAGATCTCCCGGCTCGACGCGGGCGTGGCCGAGCTGGGCACCGACCGGCTGGACATGCGGCACGTCGTCTCCCGGGCGGTGGAGGCGGTCCGCGGGCTGGCGGAGGAGTCGGGCACGTCACTGGTCCTCGACCTCCCCGGGGACGTCTATGCCGAGGTCGACTCGCGGCGGGTCGAGCGGATCGTGCGCAACCTCGTCGCCAACGCGATCGACCACGGCGAGGGCCGGCCGGTGCACGTCACCCTGGCCGGCGACGAGCACGCCGTCGCCGTGGTGGTCCGCGACCACGGCGTCGGACTGCGGCCGGGCGAGGCCGGGCTGGTGTTCAACCGCTTCTGGCGCGCCGAGGAGTCCCGGGCGCGGCGCAGCGGTGGCAGCGGGCTGGGCCTGTCCGATCAGCCTGGAGGACGCCCGGCTGCACGGCGGCTGGCTGCAGGCGTGGGGCGAGCCGGGCCGCGGCTCGGCCTTCCGGCTGACCCTGCCCCGCACCGAGGGGGACCTGCTCGAATCCAGCCCGCTGCCGCTGCAGCCCGAGGGCGACGACCCGGACACCGGGCACCCGCTCCCGGCGTCGGTTCCCACCCCGCCGTGGGGCACGCCGATCCCGACCGAGCTGCGCGACGGGGGGTCCGCGGCGGGCGACGACGCCGTCGAGCCCGCCGAACCGGCCGTCCTGGACCCGCGGGGGGACCGGTGACCCGCCGGCTGCTGCTGATCCTGGCCGCGCTGCTCGCCCTGGCCACCGGGTGCGCGAGCGTGCCCGGCGAGTCGTCGGTGCAGGTCCTGCGCAAGGTCACGGAGGGTGACTCCCCGGACATCCCGGCCGGGCCGGTCGAGGGCACCAACCCCCTCGACCTGGTCCGCGGCTTCGTCTACGCCTCGGGCAGCACGGTGGACAGGCACGGGGCGGCCCGCCGGTTCCTCACCCAGGAGGCCTCGCAGGGCTGGGACGACGGCGACTCCCTGACCGTGCTCGACGAGCAGTTCGACACCGTCTACCCGCCCACGAGCAGCACCGATCCCGACACCGCGACCGTGCGCATCCGCGGCGACCGGGTCGGCTCGCTCGACCCGCTCGGCGCCTTCGAGCCCGCGGAGGCGCCCGTGGAGATCGACGTGACGGTCCGCCGCGCCGACGGGCAGTGGCGGATCGACCGGCTCCCGGCCGGCGTGCTCGTGCGGCTCTCGGACTTCCGCACCAACTTCCGCACCGTGAAGGGGTACTTCGTCGACCCCGCCCGGCGGGCGACCGTCGCCGACCTGCGGTACCTCCCGGCGGTGCCCGCGCAGGCGCTGCCGTCGCGGACCGTCGACATGCTGCTGACCGGCCCGTCGCCCGCGCTGCAGGACGCCGCGGAGTCCGTCGTGCCGCCGTCGGCCCGGCTGCGCACCAACGTCACCGAGTCCCCGGACGGAGCGCTGATCGTCGACCTCACGCAGGTCGGCGACCTCGACGAGGCCCGCCGCCGCCTCATCGCGGCGCAGTTCGTGCAGACCCTCGCCGAGATCAACGTCCCGCGGGTGCGGCTGCTCGTCGACGGCGCGCCGCTCCTGGCCGGCAGGCCCGACCTCACGGCCGACGACGTCGCCGGGGCCGGCGCCTCGGTGCAGCCCGGTGCGGACGTCCCCGCCCTGGTCGTGACGGGTGGCCGCGTGCGGGCGCTGCCCGGCGGCGAGCCGCTCAACGGACAGGCGGGCAACGGGTCCTTCGACATCGCGTCGGCCGCGACCACCCCGGACGGCGCCCGCATCGCCGCGGTCGCCCGGGACGGCGGGCGGGTGCGGCTGCTGGTCGGGCCCACGGACGGGATGCTGGAGGCGGTGTCGCTGTCCGGCTCGTCGCTGTCCCGGCCGACCTGGACCCCGACCGGCGGCGAGGTGTGGACGGTGCTGGGCGGCGGCCCGGGCGCGGTCGTCGCGCGGGTCACCGTGGACCAGACCGGGGTGGTGCGGACCGGGCAGGTCAACGTCTCCGCGCTCACCGCGCTGGGCCCGCTCACCGATCTGCGGTTGTCGCGCGACGGCATGCGGGTCGCCGCGGTCGTCGACGGCGGCCTGGTCACCGGGGCGGTCGTGCGAGCGGCGGACGGCGACGTCGCGGTGCGCAACGTCCGGCGGCTGCGCCCGTCGGACCTCTCCGACGTCGTCGGCGTGGACTGGCGGGCGGACGAGTCGCTCATCGTGGTCACGGCCCGGTCGGACCGCCCGGTGTCGCTCGTGTCGTCCGACGGGCTGACCCTGCAGCTGGTGCCGGGCAGCAACCTGACCCCGCCACTCAAGGCCGTGACCGCCGCGTCGAGCCGACCGTTCCTGGTCGCGGACCAGGGCGGGATCTGGAGCTACGACGGCGGCGAGCTCGACAGCTGGCGGCAGGTGCTCGGCGCGGCGCCGGACGGGGTGCCGCTCTACCCGGGCTGAGCCGGGTCGGTTCCCCGCAGGACCGCCGCGTGGACGACTGTGTGGATGACTGTGTGGACGACTGTGTGGACGACGTCGGAGCTCGGGGCGAGGCCGGATTTGTGGACAATCCGGCCCGTGCGCCCCGATCCGGGGCGGGGCCGTCGGTGCGGACGGTCAGGGTGGGGGGCATGGCTCGCCCCGTCATCCCGCACCGGCCCGGACCGATCCCGGATCCGGCCCCGCACCTGTCTCCGCGCCGGTCTCCGCACCTGCTCCTCGCCGGCCTGCTCGACCTGCTGCTGCCCGGCTCGTGCGGGGGCTGCGGCGCGGGCGGGGCGGGCTGGTGCCCGGAGTGCACCGCGCGGTTGCCGGACCCGCACCGCGTCGTCCTGCCCGAGGCGCCGGAGATCCTCGCCGTCGGCCGGTACCGCGGGCCGCTGCGCACCGCCCTGCTCGCCTACAAGGAGCGGGGCCGCCGCGACCTGGCCGCGCCGTTGGCGGCGGTGCTCGCCCCGCTCGTACCGCCCGGCGCGCTCCTCGTGCCCGGGCCCTCGCGGCCCGCGGCGCGGCGGGCGCGCGGCGGCGACCACGTGCTGCGGCTGTGCCGGCGGATCGCGCCCGGGCGGACCCTCCGGCTGCTCGGGCTGGCCCGCCGGACCCGGGACTCCCTCGGGCTCGACGCCGCGGGGCGGGCCGCGAACCTCGCCGGGCGGGTGTTCGTGCGGTCGCCGGAGAACCCACCCGATGCGGTGGTGCTCGTCGACGACGTGGTGACCACCGGGGCCACGCTCCGTGCCTGCGCACGGGCCCTGGCGGAGGTCGGGATCGGGGTCGCGGGGGCGGTCGTGCTGTGCGACGCGAGCAGCCGTACGGACCGCCGGCACCGGGTGGGCGGGGCCTCGCCGCAGGCCCGCGCAACCCCACCACGATACGTGTTTGCGCAGGTCAGGGAAAGAGAATCCACCGATTTCGCCCGGTTCGGCGTCACTCGTCGCTCAGGACTGTTGCCAAAGCGTGATGCGCACTACCGTGCCTGGCACACGTAACCCAGACCACAACGGGAGGGGAACACCGATCGTCCGCTTCGGGTCTCCCCAGGGTCACGCCCCGCTGTCGCGCCCCTTGATCCGGGAGGCCCGAAAACACCGCCCCGACGCCGAGCACGCACGGAGAGCGAGGGAAGTCGAGTGGAGATCGTCGTCACCGGCCGGAACGTGGAGGTGCCGGATCACTTCCGGATCCACGTCGAGGAGAAGTTGTCCCGCCTCGAACGGTACGACCACAAGATCGTCGGTATGGAGGTCGAGCTCTTCCACGAGCCGAACCGCCGTCAGGCCAAGATCTGTCAACGCGTCGAGATCACGGGACGGGGCCGGGGGCCCGTCGTACGCGCCGAGGCGTGTGCGCAGGACTTCTACGGAGCACTGGACTGTGCGGTGTCCAAGCTGGAGAGCCGGATGCGGCGCTCCCACGACCGCCGACGGCTCAACGACCGCCGCTCCCGCGTGATGGCGGGCCGGGGCGGGTCCGCCGTCGCACTCCTGGACACGCTGCCGGAGACCGAGGAGATGCTCGGCGCCGCGGAGGTCGAGGTGCCCCGGCCCCGCGGGCACGCCGAGCACCTCGACGACCTGCCGGGCGCCGGCCCCGAGGCGACCGGGTACGACGCGACCGACAGCGAGGAGGACGAGAACGTCCCGGGTCGCATCGTGCGGCGCAAGCAGCACTCGGACGAACCGATCAGCGTCGACGAGGCGCTCTCCCGGATGGAGCTGGTCGGCCACGACTTCTACCTCTTCGCCGACGCCGAGAGCGGCACGCCCTCGGTCGTCTACCGGCGCAGGGGATACGACTACGGCGTGATCAGTCTCGGCGGCTGATCGGGAGGACCCCACCGGCCCTGCCCACGAGGGCGTCGGGGTGCGGCACTCCGCCGCGCCCCGGCGTCCGCCCACCGCACGACCCCGGAACCCACACGGGTCCGGGGTCGTTGCACGGTGAGGGGTCGCCGCGCCGATGGCTACCATGGTTCGCGGGTGTCTGCCGTGCGCCGGCGTCCGCCCCGGTCCTCCGGCGCCCGTCGGGCCCGCAGGACCGCGCCCGAGACCGCGATCGCGAATGAGGTCGACCAGTGCCGTTGTTGAACCGCCTGCTCCGTGCCGGTGAGACGAAGCTGGTGAAACGGCTCGGCAGGATCGCCGCCCACATCGACTCGCTCGAGCCCGAGATCGAGCCCCTGTCCGACGCCGAGCTGCGCGCGAAGACGGACGAGTTCCGCGAGCGGCACGCCGACGGGGAGAGCCTCGACGACCTCCTGCCGGAGGCCTTCGCCGTCGTCCGCGAGGCGGCGAAGCGCACGCTCGGCCAGCGTCCCTTCCCGGTCCAGCTGATGGGTGGCGCGGCGCTGCACCTGGGCAACGTCGCCGAGATGCGCACCGGTGAGGGCAAGACCCTGACCTGTGTCATGCCCAGCTACCTCAACGCCATCTCCGGCGGGGGCGTGCACGTCGTCACCACGAACGACTACCTGGCCCGCCGCGACTCGGAGAACATGGGCCGGATCCACCGGTTCCTCGGCCTGTCGGTCGGCGTGATCCTCGCCGAGATGACCCCGGCGCAGCGCCGCGAGATGTACGCCGCGGACGTCACCTACGGCACGAACAACGAGTTCGGCTTCGACTACCTGCGCGACAACATGGCGTGGAACTCCGCCGACATGGTGCAGCGCGGGCACAACTTCGCGATCGTCGACGAGGCGGACTCCATCCTCATCGACGAGGCCCGCACCCCGCTGATCATCTCCGGTCCGGCCGAGCAGAGCGCCCGCTGGTACCAGGAGTTCGCGCGGATGGCGCCGCTGCTGAAGAAGGACGTCCACTACGAGGTCGACGAGCGCAAGCGCACGATCGGCGTCACCGAGGACGGCGTGGCGTTCGTCGAGGACCAGCTCGGCATCGACAACCTCTACGAGGCGGCCAACACCCCGCTCGTCGGCTACCTGAACAACGCCCTGAAGGCCAAGGAGCTGTTCAAGAAGGACAAGGACTACATCGTCCGGGACGGCAACGTCCTGATCGTCGACGAGTTCACCGGCCGCGTGCTGGCCGGGCGCCGTTACAACGAGGGCATGCACCAGGCCATCGAGGCCAAGGAGAAGGTGGACATCCAGGCGGAGAACCAGACCCTGGCCACCATCACGCTGCAGAACTACTTCCGCCTCTACGACAAGCTCTCGGGCATGACCGGTACCGCCGAGACCGAGGCGGCCGAGCTGCACCAGACGTACAGCATGCACGTCGTCGTCATCCCGACGAACCGCGAGATGATCCGTATCGACCAGGCGGACCTCATCTACAAGACCGAGGCGGCCAAGTTCGAGGCGGTTGCCGACGACATCGCCGAGAAGCACCACAAGGGCCAGCCGGTTCTCGTCGGCACGACGAGTGTCGAGAAGTCCGAGTACCTGTCGAAGCTGCTGCTGCAGCGCCAGGTCCCGCACGAGGTGCTCAACGCGAAGCACCACGAGCGCGAGTCGATGATCGTCGCGCAGGCGGGGCACGCCGGCGCCGTCACGGTCGCCACGAACATGGCGGGCCGCGGTACGGACATCATGCTCGGCGGCAACCCGGACTTCCTCGCCGACCTGGAGCTGCGTGGCCGCGGGCTGGACCCGGTGGAGCACCGCGAGGCGTACGAGGCGGCCTGGGACGAGACCCTCGCGCGGATGAAGAAGCAGGTGGCGGCCGAGGCCGAGGAGGTGCGCGAGGCCGGCGGGCTGTACGTGCTCGGCACCGAGCGACACGAGTCGCGGCGCATCGACAACCAGCTGCGCGGTCGTTCCGGCCGCCAGGGCGACCCCGGCGAGTCCCGGTTCTACCTGTCGCTGGGCGACGAGCTCATGCGGCGGTTCAACGGCGCCATGGTCGAGTCGATCATGAACCGCTTCAACCTGCCCGAGGACGTCCCGATCGAGGCCAAGATGGTCACGCGGGCGATCCGCAGCGCGCAGACGCAGGTCGAGCAGCAGAACTTCGAGATCCGCAAGAACGTCCTCAAGTACGACGAGGTGCTCAACCAGCAGCGAAAGGTCATCTACGCCGAGCGCCGCCGGGTCCTCGCCGGTGAGGACGTCCAGGAGCAGACGCGGCACATGCTGCACGACGTGATCACCGCGTACGTGCAGGGCGCCACCGCCGAGGGCTACGCCGAGGACTGGGACCTCGACAAGCTCTGGACCGCGCTCGGCCAGCTGTTCCCGATCTCGATCAAGTGGCAGGACCTCGTCGACGGCGACCCGGAGGAGGGCGGCCTCGACGAGCTCACCGCCGAGCGCATCACGGACGCGGTCATCGAGGACGCCGAGCGCGCCTACTCGGTGCGCGAGGCCGAGATGGACGCGATGATCGGTGCGCAGGGCGGGATGCGCGAGCTCGAGCGGCAGGTCCTCATGCAGGTCATCGACCGCAAGTGGCGCGAGCACCTCTACGAGATGGACTACCTCAAGGAGGGCATCGGCCTGCGGGCGATGGCCCAGCGCGACCCGGTGATCGAGTACCAGCGCGAGGGTTACGACATGTTCACCGCGATGCTCGACGGCATCAAGGAGGAGACGGTCGGGCACCTGTTCAACGTCGTGGTGCAGGTCCAGGAGTCGCCGGCGGCCGAGGCCGTGCCGGCCGGGACCGCGGCGGGGGCCGCGGCGGCGGGGCAGAACGGCGCCCAGAACGGGGCCGGTCAGAACGGTGCCGGTGTCCAGCAGGGCACGCGGGCGGCCGTGACGAGCGCGCCGGCCGCCGCCGAGCCCGTCACCAGCCGGATCCCGCGGGTGGCCGCGCAGGCCGCCGACGGCCGTCCGGACGACACCCCCACCTCGGTCCTCCCGGCGGCCTTCCGTGCCGGCCCGCCGCAGCAGAACCTCAGCTACAGCGGCCCGAGCGACGACGGCGGCGAGGTCGTCACCCGCGACGGCGGCCAGCGGGGCGGGGGCCAGCGGGGCGGCGCACAGCGCCAGCCGCAGGGTGCGAGCGGCAACCGCGCCGAGCGGCGTCGCCAGGAGCGGGCCTCGCGCAAGCAGCGCTGAACGCGCCTGGCACGTGACCTGAGCGGGTCGCGTGGGCGGTGCTGAGCGGGTCACGCGCGAGTCGGGCCCGCGAGCCGTGGTCGGTGCACAGGCCCGTCCAGGTGAGCGAGCCGAGCTCAGATGACCCGGAGAGCGACGCAGCGCCACTCGCCCTGCCCGGTGAGTTCGAGACGGGCGGCGAGTGCGCGGACCCGGGTGCCGAACCGGCAGACGGCGGCGACCTCCGCGGCGGCACGACCGGGCAGGCTCACGTGCAGGGAGCGCAGGGACGCCCCGGCTGCGGCGGTGCGCCCGCGTCGCGGGATGCCGGCGTTGACGTAGCGCAACACCTCGGGCGCGGCGAACGGGGCCAGATGGTTCACGGGGCGGCGGCCGTCGAGCACCTCGAGCGCAGTGCGGACGACCAACTCTGCCCGCCGCCGTGCCAGCAGCGCCCGTTCCCGCTCCCGGCGCAGGCGTCCGTCCGACGGGCCGGCCGCCGCGTGCGACCCGTCGGTCCCGTTCCGCGCGGGGGTCGGTGGTTCCCGCACAGCGGGCGACACAGCTCCGGAGGCCACGACCGCGTCCTCGTCCACTGCGCTGCCGACGGCCGACCCGCACTCGGGCTCCGGAGGCGCGCCCTCGCTCGCTGCGCTGCCGACCGCCGAGCGACCCTCGGGTTCCGGAGGCGCGCCCTCGACCGCCACCCTGCCGATCTCACGCATCGGAGCGGCCGTCGCATCCCGGGCCGTTTCCCGCCTCTGCTCGACGCTGAACGGGACGTCCCCCTCCACCACCCACTCGCCGTCGTCGAACGGGACGGGGAACTCGAGGGCGGGCTCGTGGTCGACCGTGGCGAAGAGCGGCAGCGTCGGGGCCGGGGCGGTGAGCGTCATGGCAGCAGCGTGCGAGCGGGACCACCACCACCGGGCCGGATCGCGGTACTTCGTCGCCGAATCATCTGAGCCCTGATCGTTCGCGGGCTAAGGTGCCGACGTGGCCGAGCAGCCGCTGGACCGGCTCCTGATCGCGACCGGCGCCACGCTCGCGCGGTTCCGGCAGCGGGTCGTCGCGGCGCACGGGCTGTCGGCGACCGCGCTCGACCTCCTCACCGCCCTGAGCAGCGAGGACGGCCTGCCGCACCGCGAGCTGGCCGGGCGACTCGGCCTCACCCCTGCGACCCTGACCCCGGTCGTCGACACTCTCGAGCGGGCCGGGGACGTCCGGCGCGAACGGGACGCGGACGATCGGCGGGTGGTGCGGGTGTACCTCACGGAGAGCGGCAGGCGCCGGCGGGAGACCGTCGGCGACCAGGTGGACCACGCGCTGCGGGAGGTCGTGCCACCGGAGGATCCGGCCGTGCGCCGCTACCTGGGCGAGGTCCTCGCGGCGGTGGAGGGGCGACTGACGTGACGGGCTTCCGCGGGCTGATCCTCGACTACGGCGGCGTGCTCACCGACGGCCCGGAGATGGCGGACCTGCCGGTCCGGGCCCGGGCCGCGGGCCTGCGCGTCGCGCTGCTCTCCGACGCCCACTCCGTGCCGGACGAGTACGCCGAGCGGTTCGACGCCGTCGTCCTCGGCGGCGCGACCGGCGCCCGCAAGCCCGATCCCGAGGCCTTCCGCCGGACCGCGCAGCTGCTGGGTCTGGCGCCCGACGACTGCGTGGTCGTCGACGACCTGCCGATCAACGTCCGCGGGGCGAGTGCCGCCGGGGCCGTCGGCGTCCGGCACACCGACCCCGACTCGACGCTGCGCGAGTTGGACGTCCTGTTCGACTGGTGAGAACGCGAACGGCGCCGCCCGGTCGGGCGGCGCCGTGGTGGTCAGGGGGTCACTGCTGCGGCGGGGGCGGCGGCTGCTCGCCCTCCGGGGCCGGCGGCGGCGCGGCCGTGGTGTTCCCTTCGCCGGTCCTCTCCTGCAGGAAGTCGACACCCTTGTCGATGTGCTCGTCGTGCCCGGCGTACTTCTGCTTGGCGGCCTCACCGGCCTTGTCGAGGCCCTGGTCGACCTTGTCGTCGTGCTGACCGATCAGCTCTTTCGCCTTGTCCAGGAATCCCATGCAGGCCACAGTGGCCCCAACTCCGGGCGCGCGCCACCCCGCGCTCACCCGATCGGGCGAAGTCTCGTGTGCTCGCGCCGGAGGTCGTCGACGGACGTGACGCCGAGGAGCTGCAGGGTCCGCGTGATCTCGCCGGTCAGGATGTCCACCGCCTTGGCGACGCCCGCGCGTCCGCCCGCCATCAGCCCGTAGAGGTACGCCCGGCCCACCAGCGCGCCGCGCGCGCCGAGCGCGACGGCGGCCACGACGTCCGCCCCGTGCATGATCCCGGTGTCGACGTAGACCTCCGCGGCGTCGCCGACCTCCTGCACCGTCGGCTCGACGAGCTCGACCGGGACGGGGGCGCGGTCCAGCTGGCGGCCGCCGTGGTTGGAGAGCAGCACCGCGTCGACCCCGGCGTCGACGACCCGGCGCGCGTCGGCCACGTTCTGGATGCCCTTGATCATCAACTTGCCCGGCCAGGCCCCGCGCAGCCACTCGACGTCGTCCATGGTCAGGGCGGGATCGAAGACCCGGTTGATGAGGTCGGCGACCGTGCCCTCGGTGCGCTCGAGCGTCGCGAAGGTGAGCGGCGAGGTGGTGAGCAGGTCGAACCACCAGTGCGGGTGCAGCGCCCCGTCGATGAACGTGCGCAGGGTCAGCGCCGGCGGGATCGTGAGGCCGTTGTGCACGTCCCGGCGCCGGTTGCCGCCGACGGGGGTGTCGACGGTCAGCATGAGGGTGTCGTAGCCGGCCGCGGCCGCGCGCTGGACCAGGTCCTTCGCGAACGCCCGGTCCCGCCACAGGTAGAGCTGGAACCACCTGCGCGCCGCCGGCGCGGCCTCGGCGACCTCCTCGATGGTCGTGGTGCCCATCGTGGAGAGGGTGTAGGGGATGCCGGCGTCGGCGGCGACGGACGCGACCGCCGGCTCGCCCTCGGTGTCCATCATGCGGGTGAAGCCGGTGGGCGCGAAGGCGAACGGCAGCGCCGAGCGCGCGCCGAGCATGTCCCGGCCCAGGTCGACGGTGCTGACGTCGCGCAGCACCGTCGGGGTGAACTCGACGCGGGACCAGGCCGCGCGCGCCCGGTTCAGCGAGAGCTCCCCGTCC
The DNA here is from genome assembly GCF_027922425.1 of Pseudonocardia halophobica. Lineage (GTDB taxonomy): Bacteria > Actinomycetota > Actinomycetes > Mycobacteriales > Pseudonocardiaceae > Pseudonocardia > Pseudonocardia halophobica. The sequence continues at coordinate 26,589 of NZ_BSFQ01000064.1, forward strand.
GCGGCACCGTCGGTGTAGTCGAACACCGCGCGCGGGGTGCGGCGGCGGGCGATCTCGCGCAGGTCGGCGATCGACGCCGCCCGGCGCAGGCGGCGCTCCGTGGCGTCGCGGACGAAGGGGGCGGGCCGGAGCAGGGGCAGCAGCTCCTTCGGCCTGGGCATCCGACGCTGAACCATCCCCCGAGGCTAGCCCCGCTGACGCCCCGCTGACGGCCGAGCGGCCCACCCTCGTGGGCGACGTGCCCTTCACACCGCGGACGTGCTCAGCGACGGCGGTGCAGCTCGTACGCGGCGACGGCGGCGGCGCTGGCGACGTTCAGCGACTCCACCCCGCCCCTCAGCGGGATCGCGAGGAGGTCGTCGAGCAGCGGGCGGACGGCGTCGGACAACCCGTCGGTCTCGTTGCCGAGGACGAGGGCGACCCGGGCCGGGAGGTCGGCGACGAGCAGGTCCTCCCCGCCGGCGTCGAGCCCGAAGATCCCGAAGCCCGCCTCCTTGAGCTGGGCGAGCCCCTCCTCCGCGGTCGCCGAGCGGAGCACCGGCGCGGAGAAGGCGACCCCCGCGGAGGCCTTGATCACCAGCGGGTCGATGGCGGGTACGCCGCGCCGGGGGAGGAGGACGCCGTCGAGACCTGCGCCCGTGGCCGTCCGGAGGATCATCCCGACGTTCGACGGGTTGGTGACCCGGTCGAGCACGAGCACCGAGGCCGGGCGGCGGGAACCGAGGTCGCGCAGGAACACCGGCACCGGCGCCATCCGCGGGGCGACGACGTCCGCCAGCACGCCCTGGTCGTGTCGCCCGTTGCCGGCCAGGACCTTCACCCGGTGCGCGCTCGCCCGCTGCACCGGCACGCCGCGGCGGCGGGCGGCGTCGGTGATGGCGCGCACCGATTCGCCCCGCGTGCCCTCGGCGATGATCACCTTGTCGACGGCCAGCGAGTCGTCGTCGAGCGCCTCGAGGACGGGCTTGCGGCCGTAGACCGTGATGAAGGAGTCCTTCGGCGAGACCGGCGTTGCCACCCGTGCAGGGTCGCACGCGCACGTAGGATCGCGACCATGCCGCCCCGGCTCTCCGCGCTCGACGCGTCGTTCCTCTACCTGGAGCAGGCGACCACGCCGATGCACGTGGGCGGCGTCGCCATCTTCAAGCGCGCCGGCAAGGGCGGGCTCGACTACGAGAAGCTGGTCGGGCTCGTCGAGCAGCGGATCGCGCTGGTGCCGCGCTACCGGCAGAAGGTCAAGCACGTGCCGGGCAACCTGGCCCGGCCGGTCTGGGTCGACGACACCGAGTTCGACGTCGCGTACCACGTCCGGCGCTCCGCCCTGCCGCGCCCGGGCACGGACGAGCAGCTCAGCGAGCTCGTCGCCCGGCTGATGTCCCGGCCGCTGGACCACACCCGGCCGCTGTGGGAGATGTACCTGGTCGAGGGCCTGGAGAAGAACCGGGTCGCCGTCGTCACCAAGACCCATCAGGCCATGGTCGACGGCATCTCGGCGATCGACCTGTCCCAGGTGATCCTGGACGTCTCGCCCGACGCGCGGCCCGGCGTCGAGGAGGTGTGGATGCCCCGGCCGGAGCCGAGCGACCTGCGGCTGATCGCCGAGGCCGTGGGCGACGCCGTCGCGCGTCCGGGCGAGATCGTGGACAACGTCCGCGCCGCCACCGGCGACGCCGTCGCGACCGCCACGAAGCTCGCGGGCATGGCCGGCAAGCTGCTCACCATGGCCCGGACGGCGTCGCGCCCGGCGCCCGGCACCCCGCTCAACGTGCACATCTCCACGCAGCGCCGGTTCGCGGTCGCCCGCACGGACCTCGAGGCGTACCGGCGGATCCGCGCCGCCCACGGCTGCACGGTCAACGACGCCGTGCTCAGCGTGGTCTCCGGCGCCCTGCGGAACTGGCTGCTCTCCCGGGGCGAGCCGGTGACGTCCGGGGCGTCGGTGCGCGCGATGGTGCCGATGTCGGTGCGCGGCGAGGCGGACGTGCCCAGCTCGGCGACCTCGGGCTCGCTCGGCAACCGCGTGTCGTCGTTCCTCGTCGACCTGCCGGTGGGCGAGCCCAGCCCGGTCGTGCGGCTGCACCACGTCACGCACGCGATGCGCGAGCACACCTCCACCGGGCAGAACGTCGGCGCCGACACCCTGGTCCGCATCGGCGGCTTCGCCCCGCCGACCCTGCACGCGCTGGGCGCCCGCGCCGCGAGCGGGATCTCCAAGCGGATCTTCAACCTGGTCGTGACGAACGTCCCCGGCCCGCAGTTCCCCCTCTACGCCGCCGGAGCGCGCATGCTGGAGATGTTCCCGGTCGTGCCGCTCGCCAAGGGGCAGGCGCTCGCGATCGGGCTGACCAGTTACGACGGTGGCGTGTACTACGGGTTCAACGGCGACCGGGACGGTATGCCGGACGTCGACGTCCTCGCCGGGCTGGTCGACGAGGCGTTGGACGAGTTGCTGGCCGCGAGCCGCTGAGAGCAGGAGAGAGACCGTGCGGATCTACATCCCCGGGACCTGGCCGATGCTGCGGAAGCTGGTCAAGACCGGACGGTTCGACCCGATCGGGGGGACCGCGTTCGCGCTGACCCCCCGGTTGCGGGAGGCCTACGTGTCCGGCGACGACGAGGAGCTGGAGTACGCCGCGATGGGCGAGGCGGCGCGGGCGTCGCTGCGCCTGCTCGCCGTCGAGTTCGGGCTGGGCGAGGACCAGGTGCCGGCCCGGAGGGTGGTGGTGGCCGCCGACCTCGACGACGTCACGCTGCGGCCGGACCTCGACGACGGCGCCGTCCGCATCTCCGCCGCCGTGCCGATGACCGCGATCGCCGCGGTGCACGTCGACGCCGAGGAGGCCGAGCACGCGGTGCGGGAGGCGGCGGCGGTCGTCGACAAGGCGGACCTGGGCGACCTCGACGCCGAGTTCCTCGTCGGCGAGGCCGAGGACCACGAGCTCGCCTGGTACTCCCCGGAGGAGATCGCTTTCCTGGTGGACCTCGGCGACCTGTGAGTGCCAACTGCCCCTAGAGGGGCAGTTGGCACTCACGACCCGGGCTGAGCTGCGGAAATGCCGGGCGGCGAGCCGGGGCCGACGTGGGGTCTTGTCTCCGCCCGGGGGTTGTCGTGCGTGGGCGAAGGCACCGCAGCGGATGTGCGGCGCTCCGCCGGCTGTCCGAGTGGCCGGAGCGGGTGTGCCGGCCCCGATCGCGACGTCGGCCGGCCGGGACCCGGCCGACCGCGATGCCCGCTGACGACGCCTAACCCCAGCTCAGCCGGGGTCGTGAGTGGCAACTGCCCCTCTAGGGGCAGTTGCCACTCACGGGACGCTCCTATGGTTCGTCAAGCCCCTGCGGCTGGTGGGTGTTCGAGCTGTCGGTAGAGCTGGCGGGTGATGTAGCGCTTGAGGCAGC
>NZ_BSFQ01000065.1 GCF_027922425.1 Pseudonocardia halophobica
CGCGGAGACGGCGTAGAGCTCCTCGCGGTGCTCGCGCAGGTGCTGCCCGAGCGCCTTGAGCAGCCCGGCCCGCTGATGGAAGGTCAACTCCCGCAGCCCCGGCCCACCGACCTCCCGCCCGTAGCCCAGCGCGGCGCCGAAGTCGACCCCCGCCGAGGACACCCGGGCGATCTCCTCCCCGGTCACCGCGTCGAACAACGGGCGGCCCTCATCGGTCGCGGTGTGCCAGTCACCGGAGACATAGCTGCGCAGGACCGGGATGCTCACGGGCGGTCTCCTCGTCGTCGGGAAGCCGGTGTGTCCGCCGTCGCTCACCCGGTCTCGCGGCGAACGATCGTTCGGTTGCCGGGAGACGCTAGCATGACCGCGTGCAGACGAACAGTGGTGCGGCCGAACCCGACGGGCCGGCGGTCCTCGTCACCGCGGACGACAAGGACCCGGCCGTCGCGATCGTCACGCTCAACCGCCCGGCGAAGCGCAACGCGCTCACGGTCGAGGTCAAGGAGGCGCTGCTCGAGGCGCTGGAGCGGGTGGCGGCCGACGGCGCCGTCCGTGCGGTCCTGCTGACCGGGACCGGCAAGTCGTTCTGCGTCGGCCAGGACCTCGGCGAGCACGTCGAGTCCCTGCGCGGCAACGCCGCGACCTCCTTCGACACGGTCGAGAAGCACTACAACCCGATCGTTCGGGCGATCGCGACGATGCCGAAGCCGGTCGTCTGCGCGCTCAACGGCGGCGCCGTCGGTGCCGGCCTCGGCTTCGCCCTGGCCTGCGACCTGCGCGTCGCCGCCGACACCGCCACCTTCGCCACGGCGTTCTCCGCCATCGGGCTCACCGCGGACTCCGGGCTGTCCGCCAGCCTCGTGCACTCGCTGGGTGCCGCCCGGGCCACCGAGCTGCTGCTGCTCGGCGAGTCCTTCGACGCCCAGCAGGCGCTGGCGTCGGGGCTCGTCAGGACCGTGGTGCCGGCGGAGGAGGTGCTCGGCGCCGGGCTGGAGCTGGCGCGCCGGCTCGCGGCCGGGCCCACGCTCGCCTACGCCGAGATCAAGAAGGCGGTTGCGATCGGCGCCGTCTCGTCGCTCGACACGGTCCTGGCCAACGAGGGCGAGGGGCAGGCGCGGCTCGGTGTGACCCGCGACCACCGCGAGGCCGTCGAAGCGTTCCTGGAGAAGCGCAAGCCCGCGTTCGAGGGCCGATGACCGCCGCGCCGTCCGAGCCGCCCGCCCCGCCCGCGCGCACCCGCCGCGCCCGGGGTGCGGCCGGTGCGCGCCGGCCGGTGTACGACGCGTCGTCGCTGCTCGCGGTGGCGGTGCAGGAGTTCAACGCCCGCGGCTACGACGCGACCTCGATGGAGGACCTCTCCCGGGCCGCGGGGATCACGAAGTCCTCCTTCTACCACCACGTCAGCGGCAAGGAGGAGCTGCTGCGGGCCGCGCTGAACCGTGCGCTCGACGGCCTGTTCGCCATCCTCGAGGAGCCCGCGGCGCAGGAGGGCGCGGCCCTGGACCGCCTGCGGCACATCATCTTCCGCCAGGTCGAGGTGCTCACCTCCGAGCTGCCCTACGTCACCCTGCTGCTGCGGGTGCGGGGCAACACCGAGACCGAGCGGTGGGCCCTGGCCCGGCGCCGGGCGTTCGACGCCACGATCGCCTCGCTGGTCGCCGACGCCGTGGCCGACGGCGAGGTCCGCGCCGGGGTGGAGCCCTCGCTCGCCGCCCGGCTGCTCTCGGGCACGGTCAACTCGATCATCGAGTGGTACCGGCCGGGACGGCCCGGGTCCGAGTCGCTGCCGGGCGAGGTCGTCCGGATCGTCTCCGAGGGGATCATCCCGCCCGCCTGAGGCCCTCCACGATCGGGCGAACGAACATTCGGTGCCGCGTACCGGCGCTCAGCGGGCCACGACCCGCACGGTCTCCAGCTTCGGATCCGCCGGGTCGGGCAGCACCATCCCCGCCCGCAGGCCCGTGGCGAGGTAGTCGAGGATCTCCCCGGTCACACGCTCGCCCGGCAGCAGCACCGGGATGCCCGGCGGGTACGGGGTGACCTGCTCGGCGCAGACCCGCCCCTCGGCCTCCCGCAGCGGCACGTCCTCGAAGGGCGCGAAGAAGGCGTCCCGGGGGATCATCTCGGCGTCGGTCTCGAGGGCGGACTTGCTCGGCAGGTCGACGGGCGGCGGAGTGTCGAACCCGTCGGCCGCCTTCGCCATGGCCGAGAGGGCCTCGAGCAGGGTCCCGGCCGTCTGCGCGTCGTCGGCCAGGCTCAGCTGGGCCTCGATCCGGCGGTGGTCGGACAGCCCGACGTCGACCGCGCGGTGCCCGCGCAGCCAGTCGGCGGCCTGGTAGCCGCTGATCCCGAGCTCCGACAGGTCGATCAGCACCTTCAGCTCGTCGAGCTCGTGCGAGGCCTCCGCGCCGAGGAGCTGGTCCCGCAGCGGGGTCAGCCCGGGGATCGCGTCGACCTGCCGGCGGACGTCGGCGGCCAGGTCGAGCGCCCGGCCGAGCAGCTCGTGGCCGTGCTCCACCATCTGCCGCCGCCAGCCGTCCATCCCGGCCCACAGCAGGACGTTGGGGCTGGTCGTCGAGAGCATGTCGGCGCAGGCGGCCAGGAACGTCGGGTCGATCAGGTCGCCCTGCTGGTGGAACACCGAGCCCTGCTCCAGCCCGGCGCCCATCTTGTGGATGCTGACCACGCAGAGGTCCGCGCCCGCGTCCATCGCCCAGGTCGGCAGCCGCTCGTGGAAGGGCAGGTGCGCGCCCCAGGCCTCGTCGACGAGCAGCGGCAGCCCACGCGCGTGGCACAGCTCGGCGATGGCGGAGATGTCCGCGCAGGTGCCGTAGGGCGTCGGGCTCGTGATCAGCACTCCGGCGACGTCGGAGTCCCGCTCGAGGGCCCGTTCGACGTCGGCGGGCGAGGGCGGGTGGGCGAGGTGCTGGTCGCGGTCGTAGCGGGGGGACACCCACACCGGCTGCAGGCCCGAGAGCACAAGCCCGGAGATCACGGACTTGTGGGCGTCCCGGCCCACGAGCAGCCGCCCGTGCCGGCCGGCCACGGCGAGCATCGCGCTCTTCACCGACAACGAGCTGCCGCAGGTGGAGAAGAAGGCGTTCTCGGCGCCGACGGCGTCGGCCATGAGCTCCTGGGCCCGGGCGATGATCCCGGAGGACGAGGCCCGGTCGTCGAGCCCGCTCGAGGCGAGGACGTCGGCGCGGAAGACGTCCTCGCCCAGGACCGCCCGCACCCGCGGATCGGCGCCGCGGCCCTGCTTGTGGCCGGGCGGGGTGAACGGGGTGTGGTGCTCGCGGTGGTAGGCCTCGAGGGCGTCCAGCACCGGTGCCTGCGTGTGGTCCACGGGCGTCGACCCTCCGTCCTGTCGTGCGGGCGTCAGGTCCTACCCGGACACGACGGGGGCGAAACGGGGGCTCAGGGCAGGCCCGCCACCCAGTCGGCCAGCCGCGCCACGTTCTCGGCGTTGCGGCCCTGGTCGACGAGGGTGAACGGGACCAGCGGGCGGCTGCGCAGCACGACCCGGGCCGCCGGGCCCTGGGGGTGCACCTCGACCTCGACCCGCTCGCCCCAGCTGCGCCAGGTCACGCCGGTCCGCAGCAGGGCGCGGTCGGCGTCGACGGCCGTGAGCCGGCCGCCGGGCAGGAGCGCGGCGGCCTCGCGCACACGGGCCAGCACCTCCGGCCCGGACACCGCGGCACGCACGGTGCGCTGCGCGACCACCCCGGCCACCCCGGTCCGGCGCGCCGCCCGGTCCTGGAGGTGACCGAGGACCAGGGCCATGATCAGCCCGAACAGCGCCCCGGCCACGATCGACGCCACCGCCAGGATCGCGTAGCCGGCGGGTCCGGCGTCGGCGCCCGGGCCGCCCTGCAGCGCCACGAGAACGCCCCAGAACAGGCCGAAGGGCACTCCGGTGGCCAGGCCCAGCTGCATGCGGCTCGGCGGCTCCGGTGCTCCTGCGACGTTCCCTCCGGACACGGTGTCCTCCCCCGACGGGCCCGCTCCGGCGGGCGCTGGTGATGCACCCGCTGCGGCGGGCTGCCGAGAAGGGTCGGGGTCCGGGGCCCGCGCGGCGAGGGAGGGGGCCCCCGGAGGACCGGGGGTAAACCCCCGGTGGGGTCAGGGGGATCACTCCGTCACCTCGGGTATCTGCCCCAATGTCCCAGGGCTCTCCCCAGAGCATTCTCGTTCCCGTCGAACCGCACCAACGGCGGCCGACGAACCGGGGGAACGCAGCAGCACCGAGGCTGCTCGATGGGGGGAGACAGCAATGCCGATCGTGACCGGTCCGCAGGAATTCACCGAGGAGCGACTGTTCGTCGACCTCCGCTCGATCGTCGGACACGAGCTGTACCTGAAGTGCGAGGGCTTCAACTTCGCCGGCTCCGTGAAGCTCAAGGCCGCCGCCTCCATGGTCGAGGCCGCCGAGCGCGCGGGGGAGATCGGGCCCGGCTCGACGCTCGTCGAGTCCTCGTCCGGCAACCTGGGCGTGGCGCTGAGCATCATCGCCGCCAACAAGGGCTACCGCTTCATCTGCGTCACCGACATCCGCTGCAACGCCGCCACCATCCAGCTGATGGAGGCCATGGGCACGGACGTCCGCGTGATCCGCGAGGCCGGCCCCGAGGGCTACCTCGGTGCGCGCCAGGCGTACGTGCGGGCCGTCCTCGCGGCCGACCCGCGCGCCCACTGCCTGAACCAGTACAGCAACCCGAACAGCTGGAAGGCGCACTTCCGCACCACCGCGCCGGCCATCGCCGAGGAGTTCCCGCAGCTCGACGTGCTGTTCGTCGGCGCCGGCACCACCGGCACGCTGATGGGCTGCGCCCGCTGGTTCCGCCAGTACCGCCCGGACGTGCACATCGTGGCCGTCGACGCCGTCGGCTCGGTGACCTTCGGGCAGCCCTCCGGGCGCCGGCTGATCCCCGGCCTGGGCACCAGCGTCGTGCCGGAGATCTTCGACCGGTCCTACATCGACGACGTGGTGTTCGTCGAGGAGGCCGACGCGGTCGCCATGTGTCACCGGATCGCGAGAAAGGGCTTTCTCTTCGGCGGATCTACGGGCACGGTGGTCAGCGGCGCGAAGGCCTGGCTGGACCAGAACTCGGCCGGGCACCTCACGTCGGTAACGCTCGCCCCCGATCTGGGCGAACGCTACTTGGAGACGCTGTACCGAACCGAGTGGGTCCGGGACAACTTCGGCGAGGACGTGCTCGTCGAGCCGGCCGACGAGAGCCTGGTGGCCTGAGAAGATGGCACTGCTGCCGCCCACCCCGGGGCACGCCCCGGCGGAGGCCCCCGCGGGCCCGCCCGCCCCGCTCTCGGAGCTGGTCCTCGTCGACCGGCACGAGGCGCAGGGCTGGCGGGTCCGTCGCCACGAGCGCCTGGACTCGGTGTTCGAGGAACGGTGCGACTGGATCCGGGAGTACGGCCGCGCCGGCCAGCTCGCCGTCGACGGCCCCGGGGCCTCGCTGACCTACGACGAGCTCGACGCCCGCGCCAACCGTCTCGCCCGCTACCTGCGCCTGCACGGCGCCCGCCCCGGCGACCGGGTCGCCCTGCTGTTCGACGTCCGGGTCGAGACCTACGTCGCCCTCCTCGCGGTCCTCAAGATCGGCGCGACCTGCGTGCCGCTGGACCCCGACGCCCCGACCGAGCGGCTCGGCTTCCTCGTGGCCGACGCCGAGGTCCGGCTCGTGCTCACCCGCTCGCACCTGCGCGGACGGGTCGCCGTCGTCGGGTCGCTGCCCGCGGGCGCCGAGATCCTGGCCGTCGACGACGCCGCCGCCCTGATCGCCGAGATGAGCCCGCAGCGGCTGCAGCCCGCCGAGCGCGGCGAACCCGTCGACCGGCCCGCGTACGTCGTGCACGTACCCGGCCCCGCCGGCTGGTCCGAGCGCGTGGAGATCGACCACCGCAGCATGTGCAACGCCGTCCGGGTCTCGTCCGAGACCTTCGGTGTCCGCGGGCACCGCCTCTACCAGGGCCGGGCCCTGTTCTCCGGAGGCGGCATCGAGGAGGTCTGGATGGCCTGGGCGGCCGGCGCCACGCTGGTGCCCGCACCCGACGGCCCGCGCCTCGTCGGCGATGTCCTGCACGCCGTCCTGGCGGAGCGCCGGGTCACCGCGCTGTGCACCACCCCGGCCGTGCTGGCCACGCTGGAGGCGGACCTGCCCCAGCTGCGGTTCCTGCTGGTCTCGGGGGAGGCCTGCCCCCAGAGCCTGGTCGCGCGCTGGCACCGGCCGGCCCGCCGGTTCCTCGTCGCGTACGTGCCGCCGGGCGCGACCGTGGCGGCGACCTGGACGGACGCGCACCCCGACAAGCCGATGACGATCGGCGTGCCGCTGCCGACCTTCGCGACCGTCGTCCTCGACCCCGAGGAGCCGGCGCGGGCGTTGCGGCACGGCGAGACCGGCGAGATCGGCGTGGCCGGGCTCGGCCTCGCCTGCGGCTTCCCCGACCCCGCGGGCGACGCCTTCGTCGATGACTTCCTCGGCATCCCCGGCAACCCGTCGGGGCGGATCTACCGGACCGGCGACCTCGGCCGCGTCGACGACGCCGGCGAGATCGAGTACCGCGGCCGCCGGGCGCTGCAGGTGCTGGTGCACGGCGAGCGCGTCGACCTCACCGCGATCGAGTCGGTGATGCTGGCGGTGCCCGGGGTGGCGTCGGCGGCGGTCGCGCCGCACGAGCCCGAGCCCGGCGCCACCGAGCTGGTCGGCTTCTACACGCTGCGCGCCGACAGCCCGGCGGTCACGGAGCGGGAGATCGGGTCGTGGCTGCGCGAGCGGCTGGCGACGGACCACGTGCCGGCCCGCCTGGAGCGGCTGGACTCGCTGCCGCTGACCGCCGACGGACGGGTGGACCGCGAGGCCCTGCCGCTCAACGGGGGCGAGATGACGCGGCTGCGCGCCGAGAACGCGCGGCTGCACGAGCAGCTGGAGCAGCTGCGGCCGCCGGTGACGCCGGTCGACGCCGCGCCTCCCGTCCCGCCCGCGCCTCCCGTCCCGCCGCCCTCTGCCCCGGCGGTGCTTCCCGCGCCGGCCGTGTCTCCTGCGCCTCCTGCCCCGCCTGCGTCGGGGAACCTCACGTTCGACCAGATCATCGGGTCGACCTCTCCGGCTCCGGCGTCGCCGGCGGCTCCCGCTCCGGCGCCTCGGCCCGAGCCGCAGCCGGGCGTCCTGACGTTCGACCAGATCATCGGCTCGACGGCGGTAGCGCCGGCTCCGCCGGCGACCCCGACCCCGACCCCGACCCCGACGCCGGCGCCTTCGCGTGAGCCGCAGCCGGACGTGCTGACGTTCGACCGGATCATCGGGTCGACCGCCGCCCCGTCCCTGGCTCCGACCCCCCTTCCTGCAGTGACCGCGCTTCCTGCAGTGACCCCGCTCCCTGCAGCGACCCCGCCTCCTGCACCGACTCCGCCCCCGGCGCCAGCCCCGGCCCAGGAGAAGCCGGCGACGAGGCGGCCCACGCCCTACCCGCGGGCGAGCGCTCCGGCGCCGGTGCGGCCCACGCCCTACCCGCGGCAGACCGGCCCGGGCCCGAGCCCCGCGCCGAACCCGATGCCGAGCCCGGCCCCGCGTCCGGCGGCGTCCGCGCCGACGCAGGCCCCGCGGCCCGCCGGCCCGGCGCCCTCGCCGTTCCCGCGCTCGACCCGACCGACGCCGTTCCCGCGGACCTCGGCTCCCCTGACGCCGACACCCTTCCCGCGGACCCCGGTCCCGGCCCGTCCCGCCCCGGCCCCGCGGCCGGTCGCGCCGCCGGCCCCGGCGCCCGTTCCGGCGCACACCTCAGCCGCCCCGGCCGCCCTGGCCCCCGCCCCGGCCGCCCCGGCGCCCGCCCCGGCCAAGGCCCCGTCCTCCGCGGGCCTCGCCTCGGCGCTGGCGAGCGTGCTGGCCGAGGTGCTGGCGGTGGAGCACGTCCCGACCGACCGCAACGTCTTCGACGACCTCGGCGCCGACTCGATGGTGATGACCCGGTTCTGCGCCCGGTTGCGCAAGCGGGCCGACCTGCCGTCGATCTCGATCAAGGACGTCTACGCTCACCCGACGATCGCCGGGCTCGCGACCGCCTTCGCGCCGTCGATGCCCGTCGCCGCCCCGGTCGTCCCCGTGGGCGCGGCCGGCGACGACGTCGTCCACGGGCTGGCCCAGGTGCTGGCCGAGGTGCTCGGCGTAGACCGCGTGCCGACGGACCGCAACGTGTTCGACGACCTGGGCGCCGACTCGATGGTGATGACCCGGTTCTGCGCCCGGTTGCGCAAGCGGGAGGACCTGCCGTCCATCTCGATCCGGGACGTCTACGCCAACCCGACGATCGCCGGAATGGCCGCCGCGGCCGCGCCGAGCGCCGTGGCCCCGGCGCCGGTGCAGGCCGCGCCCGCGCCGGTCGTCCCGGTGCGGCACAGCACGTTCGGCTACTACCTCACCGGGTTCCTGCAGCTGCTGGTGTTCGCGCTCTACGCGACCGCCGCCGGCGTCGTCATGGACCGGGCCTACAGGTGGATCTCCACGAGCACCACCGTGCTCGAGACCTACATCCGGTCGGTCGAGGCCGGGGCGGGCGCGTTCCTGGCGCTGTGCCTGCTGCCGGTCGTCGCGAAGTGGGTGCTGGTCGGGCGCTGGAAGGAGAAGGAGTTCCCGGTCTGGAGCCTGCGGTACTTCAGGTTCTGGCTCGTGAAGACACTCGTGCGCGGCAACCCGATCGCCCTGCTGATGGTCGGCTCGCCGATCTATACGCTCTACCTGCGCGCCCTCGGGGCGAAGGTCGGCAGGGACGTCGTGATCCTCACCCGGAACCTGCCGGTCTGCACCGACCTGGTGACGATCGGCTCGGGCACGGTCATCCGCAAGGACGCCCTGATGCCGGGCTACCGCGCGCACGCGGGCAAGATCCAGACCGGACGGGTCACGCTGGGCCAGGACGTCGTCGTCGGCGACAAGAGCGTGCTGGACATCGGCACCGCCATGGGCGACGGCGCGCAGCTGGGGCACGCGTCCTCGCTGCACCGCGGGCAGAGCGTCCCGGCGGGGCAGAGCTGGCACGGCTCGCCGGCCGTCCCCACGGACACCGACTTCCGCGCCGTCCCGCCCGTGCGGATCCGGGCGCTGCGCAAGGTCAGCTATGTGACGAGCCAGCTGGTCAAGCTGTTCGCGATCTACCTGCCGCTGGGCTTCGGCGGGCTCTACATCGTGGTGAACGCCGTGCCGCGGTTCAAGGAGCTGCTCCAGCCCGGCGTCCTCGGGTACACCACCTCGGCGTTCTACCTGGAGGCCCTGGCCGAGTCGGCGATCATCGTCTTCGGCGGCCTGGCCGTCGGGCTGCTGATCGTGCTCACCGTCCCGCGGCTGGTGGCCCTGTTCGTCCGGCCGGACCGCGTGTACCCGATGCACGGGTGGCGGTACTCGCTGCACCGCACCGTCACCCGGCTGACGAACGTGAAGACCTTCGTCTACCTGTTCGGGGACAGCTCGTTCATCGTCGGCTACCTGTACCTGCTGGGGTACGACCTCGGCAAGGTCGAGCAGACCGGCTCGAACTTCGGCTCGGCCATCGCCCAGGAGACGCCGTTCCTCACCTCGGTGGGCCGCGGCACCGTCGTCGCCGACGGACTGTCGGTGAACAACGCCGACTTCTCCAACACCTCGTTCCGCACCGCGCGGGTCGCCATCGGCCGCAACAGCTTCCTCGGCAACGCCATCGCCTACCCGATCGGCGGGCGCATCGGCGACGACTGCCTGCTCGCCACCAAGGTCGCGGTGCCGGTCGACGGTCCGGTCCGGCACGGGGTGGGCCTGCTCGGGTCGCCCGCCTTCGAGATCCCCCGCACCGTCCAGCGGGACCGGGTGCTGGAGATCGACATGCGGGAGCGCCGCCGCCGGCTGCGCCGCAAGAACCTGCACAACCTCGTCACCATCGGCCTCGCGCTGCTGGTGCGCTGGGGCCACGTCCTCGGCCTGCTGCTGCTGGGCCTGCTGGCGCTGGACCACTTCCAGGACTTCGGCGCGGTGGCGTTCGGGCTGGAAGTGGTGGCGAGCCTGCTGTTCACGATCGTCTGGTTCGTGCTGTGGGAGCGGCTGATCGTCGGCTTCCGCCGGCTCCGCCCGAAGTCCTGCTCGATCTACGACAAGGCCTTCTGGCGCCACGAGCGCTTCTGGAAGCTCGTGGTCCCGCCGATGGAGAAGCTGCTCGGCGGCACGCCGTACAAGAACCTCGTCGCGCGGATGCTCGGGGTCCGGGTGGGCCGCCGGGTGTTCGACGACGGCATCGGCCTCACCGAGCGCACGCTGACCGCCATCGGCGACGACTGCACGCTTAACTTCGGCACCACCATCCAGTGCCACTCGCAGGAGGACGGCGCCTTCAAGTCCGACCGCACCACGCTCGGTGCGGGCGTGACCCTCGGCCTCGGCGCCTTCGTCCACTACGGCGTCACCATCGGCGACGCCGCGGAGATCGCCCCCGACTCCTTCGTCATGAAGGGCGAGGAGATCCCGGCGGGCGCCCGTTGGGGCGGCAACCCGGCCCACGAGCTGGCCGACCCGCCCGCGCCGGTCCCGCCCGCCCTCCCGTCCCCGACCGACCGGGGCGCGTCCGACTGGACCGCCGCCCTGCTCACGGCCCGCTAGGAGCCCCCCGATGACCACGCCGTCCGGCCCGTTCACCCCGTTCACCCCGACGACGCCCGTCCTGACCCCGGAGAGCCTGATGACCTCGCCGACCGCCGCCCCGACCTGCGCCCCCGGCAGCGCGGCCCGCGTCTGGTGGACCGCCGCGCTCACGGCGGGCGGGCACACCACGGTCCCGCGCTGGACCCTCGAGCCGCGCCCGGGCGTCGCGCTCGTGGAGGTGGCGTTGCCCGGTCCGGTGACCGAGGCCGCGCTGGTCGCCGCCCACGCCACGGTGCTGGCCGCGGTGTCCGGCGAGCCCGAGACCGTCGCCGGGCTGGTGACGCCGGCCGGGCCGCTGCCGTTGCGCCTGCCCGTGGTGCCCGGCCCGTGGCGCACCCTGGTCGAGGCCGCCGGGCGGACCGCCGCCGAGCTGCACACCCACCAGGACTTCCCGGTCGACGGGCTGCGCGCCGAGCTCGGCGTGTCCGGTCCGGTGTTCGAGACCGTCGTCGACCCCGCCGGGCCGGCGCCGGAGCCCACGGGGGAGGTCGTGCTCACCGTCGGCGTCCGCGACGGGCACCTGCAGCTGCGGCACCGCACGGACGTCCTCGACGCCGCCGCCGGGTCCCGGATCGGGGGCTACCACCTCGCCGCGCTCGCGCAGCTCACCGCCGATCCCGACGCCGACCACACGGCGTCGACGCTGCTCTCCGACGAGGAGCGCGCCTTCCAGCTGGAGGGCCTCGCCGGGCCGACCCGACCGCTGCCCGACCGGCGCTTCCACGAGCTGGTCGAGGAGCGCGTCCGCCGGCACCCCGACGCCGTCGCCGCCGTTCAGGGCGACGTCCGCTGGACCTACGCCGAGCTGAACGACCGCGCCAACCGTCTCGCCCGCGCGCTGCGTGCCCGTGGGCTGGAGCGCGAGGGCGTCGTGGGCGTGGTGATGGAGCGCAACCTCGACTGGATGGCCGCCGTGCTCGCCGTGTTCAAGGCGGGCGGGGTGTACCTGCCGATCGAGCCGCACTTCCCCGCCGAACGCATCCGCAAGACGCTGACCCGCGGCGACGCGGTCCTGGTCGTCACCGAGCCGGGCAGCACGGAGACCCTCGACCGCGCCCTCGACGCGCTGCCCGAGGTCCGCGTGCTCACCCCGGCCACCGCGCTCGCGGAGGAGCCCGACGGCTCCGACCTCGGCATCGAGGTCGGCCCCGACCAGGCCGCGTACGTCTACTTCACCTCCGGCTCCACCGGCGAGCCCAAGGGCGCGATGTGCGAGCACGCCGGGATGCTCAACCACCTGCTCGCCAAGATCGAGGACCTGGAGATCGCCGAGGGCGCGGTCGTCGCCGAGATCGCCCCGCAGTGCTTCGACATCTCGCTCTGGCAGCTGGTGTCGGCGCTGCTGGTCGGCGGCCGGACCGTCGTGGTGGACCAGGACTCGATCCTCGACGTCGAGCGGTTCGTGGACACCGTCGTCGGCGAGCGGGTCGCGGTCATGCAGGTCGTGCCGTCCTACCTCGAGGTGGTGCTGTCCTACCTGGAGCGCACCGGCCGCGCGCTGCCCGACCTGCGGTGTGTCTCGGCGACCGGCGAGGCCCTGAAGACCGAGCTGGCCCAGCGCTTCTTCGGGCAGGTGCAGGGTGTGTCGCTGGTCAACGCCTACGGCCTGACCGAGACCTCCGACGACACCAACCACGAGGTCATGCGGTCCGCTCCGGCCAAGGTCCTGCTCGGCCCGGCGGTGCGCAACGTGCGGGTGTACGTGACCGACGAGAACCTCGAGCCGGTCCCGCTCGGCGCGCCCGGTCTGATCTGCTTCGCCGGCGTCTGCGTGGGCCGCGGGTACGTCAACGACCCGGAGCGCACGCGCGCGGTCTACCTGACCGACCCGCACGTGCCGGGGGAGCGGCTCTACCGCGGCGGCGACTACGGCCGCTGGACGCCCGAGGGCAAGCTCGAGTTCCTCGGCCGCCGGGACAGCCAGGTCAAGATCCGGGGTTTCCGCATCGAGATCGGCGAGATCGAGAACGCGCTGCTGGGCATCCCCGGGGTGCGCGACGGTGCCGTCGTCGTGGCCGAGCGGCCGGGCGCGGGTGCGCAGCTGGTCGCCTTCTACGCCGCCGCCGAGGACCTGCCCGTCGACCTGCTGCGGGACGGACTGGCCCGGACGCTGCCGGTGTACATGGTTCCCGCGGCCTTCCACCGCCGGGAGCCGTTGCCGCTCACCGCCAACGGCAAGATCGACAAGAAGGCGCTGACCGCGCTCGCCGCCGAGCTGGGCCAGGAGCCCGCCGCGGCCGCCGACCACGAGGCTCCGGCGACCCCCGCCGAGCAGCGGCTGGCCGCCGCGTTCGCCCAGATCCTCGGGGTGCCGGAGGCGGAGATCAGCCGGCACGACCACTTCTTCGACCGCGGCGGCTCGTCGCTGTCCGCGGTGAAGCTCGCGGTCGCGCTGGACCGGGCGGTGTCGCTCAAGGACATCACCCGCAACCCGGTGCTCGCCGACCTCGCCACCCTGCTCGACGCACCCGCCCAGCCGGCCGACCCGGCCGTCGCCGCCGCCCCGGCGGAGCTGCTGCAGCCGCTGGTCACCGGGGCCGACCCGGGCCGGGCGCTGATCTGCTTCCCGCCGGCCGGTGGCAACGCCGTCAACTTCCGGCCGGTGGCCACCGAGCTCGGCGCGCTGTCCGGCCTCACCGTGTACGGCGTCGAGCCGCCCGGCCACGACCCGTCCACCACGGAGAAGTTCGTGCCGCTCGGCGAGATCGTCGACCGCGTCGTCGCCGAGATCGCCACGAAGAACCTCACCCGCGTGCTCCTGTGGGGGCACTCCTCGGGCACGGCGTACGCCGTCGCCGCGGCCCGGGCGCTGGACGAGCGGGGCGTGCGGGTCGAGCTGGTCGTCCTGTCCTCGCAGCAGCTCGGCGACCCGATGACCCGGCGGAACGGGATCGTCGAGCTGTCCGGCCGGTCGGACGCCGCGCTGGTCGACCGGCTGCGCGAGACCGGCCTGTACCCGGAGCTGGCCCAGCTCGACCCGGAGGGGGCCCAGCGGGTCGCGGCGGCGTACCGCCACGACTGCATCGAGGCGCACCGCTACCTGGCCGACGCCGCCACGTCCGGGATCAAGGTCACCCCGCCCGTCGCGGTGGTCCGGGCCGCGGACGACCCGAGCACGGCGGACGAGTCCCGGCGCCGGGACTGGGAGCTCCTGGCGGGGGAGGTGCAGACCCGAGAGCTGGACGGGGGCGGGCACCACTTCCTCCGGAGCCGGCCCCACGACGCGGCGGTCGTCGTACTCGACGCGGTCCGCGCCGCCTCTTCCTGACCGGACCCACGAGTCGCACACCCTCGGAAGGACAAGACATGACCCAGCCCGCACCCGCACTGGACCTCACCCAGCGACCCGGTGGGCCCGTCGTCCTCACCACCACCGCGCCGCAGGGGCCCGCCGCGTGGGCCGCCCAGAACCGGGACACCGTCCGAAACCTGGTGACGCAGTACGGGCACCTGTTCGTGCGCGGCCTCGGCCTGCAGGACTGGGCGGCCACCGCGGCCGTCTTCCGCGGGCTCACGAACACCCTGCTCGGCGAGCGCGAGGCCTTCGCCCCGCGCCAGCACTTCGGCGACGGCGTGCACTCGTCGACCTCGTGGCCCGCCAACCAGCAGATGTGCATGCACCACGAGCTGAGCTACACGCTCGAGTTCCCGGGCCTGATGCTGTTCGCCTGCCTCAACCCGCCCGCGTCCGGCGGCGCCACCACGGTCTCCGACGCCTCCGCGGTGCTCGAGGCGCTGCCCGCCGACCTCGTCGCCCGCTTCGAGCGCGAGGGCTGGATGCTCACCCGCACGTACAACGACGAGATCGGCGCCTCGTGGCCGGACGCCTTCGGCACGGACGACCGCGGCGCCGTCGAGGCCTACTGCCGCGGCAACGCGATCGACTTCGAGTGGACCGCCGACGGCGGCCTCAAGACCCGGCAGCGCCGGCTCGCCGTCGTCAGGCACCCGGTCAGCGGCGCGCGGTGCTGGTTCAACCAGATCGCCTTCCTCAACGAGTTCACGCTCGACCCGGACGTCCGCGAGTTCCTCGTCGACACCTACGGCCCCGACGGCCTGCCGTTCACCACGAGGTTCGGCAACGGCGACCCGATCGGCCCCGAGGTCATCGCGCTGATCAACGACGTCTACACCGCCCACACGCTGCGCGAGCCGTGGCAGGCCGGTGACCTGCTGCTCGTCGACAACGTCCGCTGCGCGCACAGCCGGGAGCCCTACCAGGGCGACCGGCAGGTGCTCGTCGGGCTGGCCGACTCGGTCAAGCTCGCCGACTGCGCCCCGCAGGGCGGTGCCCGGTGACGGCCGTCGACCCCGCCGCAGATCGCACGGCAGAGCCCTCGGGCACCGGGCTCACGGTGCCGCCGTTCGCGGTCGTCTCCGGATCGCAGGTCCAGGGGGCGCTGGCGGGACGGGAGCGCGAGATCACCGACCTGGTCGAGGCCACCTACCGGCTGCACGGGGCGGGGGACACGGTGAACCCGCCGTCGTACTTCCTGCGGTTCCCGGACCGGCCGACCTCACGGATCATCGCGCTGCCGGCCTCGCTCGGCGGGCAGACCCCGGTCGACGGGCTGAAATGGATCTCCAGCTTCCCCGGCAACGTCCAGGCCGGGATCCCGCGCGCCTCCGCCGTGCTGATCCTCAACGACCACGACACCGGCTACCCCTTCGCCTGCATGGAGAGCTCGATCATCAGCGCCACCCGCACCGCCTCCTCGGCGGCGCTCGCGGCGGACCGGCTGAGCGAGGGGCGCAAGCGGCCGACCCGCGTCGGGTTCTTCGGCACGGGCCTGATCGCGCGGTACATCCAGACCTTCCTCGCCGGGACCGGCTGGGAGTTCGAGGAGATCGGCGTGTTCGACCTGTCGGCGGACAGCGCCGCCGGCTTCCGCGGGCACCTCGAACGCACGGGCACGCCGGGCCGGGTCACGCTGTACGACACCCCCGAGGAGCTGATCCGGGGCAGCGACCTGGTGGTCTTCGCGACGATCGCCGGCACCCCGCACGTCACGGACGTCTCGTGGTTCGACCACGGGCCGCTGGTCCTGCACGTCTCGCTGCGCGACCTCGCGCCGGAGATCCTGCTGGAGGCGACCAACTACGTCGACGACGTCGAGCACTGCCTCAAGGCGGACACGTCGCCGCACCTGGTGGAGCAGCGGCTCGGGCACCGGGACTTCCTGGCCGGGACGCTCGACGACGTCCTGTCCGGGCGCGCGTCGGTGCCGGCCGAGGGCACGGTGATCTTCTCGCCGTTCGGGCTGGGCGTGCTCGACCTGGCCGTCGGGAAGTACGTGTACGACCAGATCGTGCGGGCGGGGGAGCTGCAGGTCGTCGACGGGTTCTTCCACGAGTTGAAGCGACACGGGTAGCCCCGGCGGTTCGGGGGCAATTTCGTCGGTGGTGCCCGCTAGCGTCCGCGTCGATGGCTGCGACGTGGATGAGCTTCCTGGGCGCGCTCCTCGGCGCGCTGCTCGGCGCCGCGGCGAACCTGCTGGTCGGCGAGGGCAAGCGGCGCCGTGAGGAGGACACGGCGCTGCTCGGCTGGTGCAGTCAGGTCTACGACTGGGTCGTCGAGGGGAAGGTCGCGCCCGAGGCCGCCCGCCACATGCTGGAGGAGCGGCGGATCACGGGGCACTGGTACGCCTTCAACCGGCGGTACGCGAAGCGGGTCGACGCTATCCTGGACGAGCTCGACCGGGCCTTCGCGCCGCCGGAACCACCGGGTGCGGCCCGCGAGAGGTTCGTGCTCGACACGGAGGACGACGATGAGCGACCAGGCTGACGAGCCCGTGGTCACCGAGGTGACCGCGCGCCAGGTCCGGGCGGCCCGCTTCCGGGTCGTGCGGGACTCCGTGCAGGGCCGGGTCACCCCCGAACGCATCCGCCGGCTCGCCCGCGTGCTGCTGCCGGGGGAGGACTCGCCGCGGACCGGCTGAGGCCCGGGATCACCCCTCGCCGTCGGCGTCCGCCACGTCCGGGCTGTCGCCGCGGGGATCCTGCGTGCCCCCGTCCGGCCGGTCCTCCGCCGGCGCCGTCATCGTCGGCTCGGCGTCCTGGTCCACGGGGTCGTCGGGCAGCGCCGGCTCGTCCTCGGCCCTGCTGCGCTCGGGGTTCTGGGGGTCGGTCATGGCCCCCGCCTACCCGGGTGGGGGTGGGGTATGCGGGGCTGGGGTATGCGGGGCGCCCGGCGCGATCAGAACGGGATGAGCGGGACGATCGCGGTGCGGAGGATCAGCACGCCGACGAAGACGATGATGAAGGCCAGGTCGAGGCTGATCCCGCCGAGGTTCACCGGCCTGACCACGCGGCGGACCGGCGCGATCACGGGCTCGGTGATGCCGTGGGTCACGCGGCGGGCCTGGTAGAGGGCGGAGCCGCCGCTGCCGGGGGAGAGCACCCCGATCCAGTCGACGACCACCCGCGCGAGCAGGACCAGCTGGAACAGCACCAGCAGCAGCCCGAGGAGGGAGGCGATCACGGAGGTCTCCTTTCCATTTCCTCTCCGAGTGTCCCGATCCCAGGTGAGAGGGGCCTGAGAGTTTTCTGTCGGTAGGCCCTTCTAAGGTCGTGACCATGACGGCCGCCTCCGTGGTGTCGCCCGCGGCGGACGCGACCGCTCGGGCGCGGTGGCGCGCGCTCGCGCTCACCGACCCGATCGCGCGGCTGGTGCGCAACGCCGCGCACGCCGGGATCGACGACGAGCTGTTCGACCTCCGCCAGCTCGCGCTGGCCGCCGTGGACCTCGTCGTCGGGTCGATGGGCTTCGCGCGCGAGGCCACCCTGGAGGAGGTCGCGGACGACCTGACCGCGCTCGCGGCCCGGATGCGGCCGGACCGCGCACACCAGGCCCGGGACGTCGCGCAGGTGGTGCTGAAGGGCCTGCTCAACGAGGCGCACGAGCACCGCCGGTTCACCTACTGGTTCGCCGACCTCTCCGGGGACCGGGTCGAGCGCGAGCCCTACAGCTTCCGCCTGCTGTCGCTGCGCGAGGCGGAGTACGGGCCGGTGCTCACGGCGTCGGACCAGGCGATCACGTTGTTCCTGCACGGGCTCGACGTCGACCTGGAGGACGCGGACCGCGCCCTCGCCCACGTCCTGCAGCGCCAGCTCGACGACCGCCGCTTCGACGCCGCGGTCCGCACCGCCGCCCAGGCCGAACGCACGTCGGTGGGCATCGCGGCGACGTTGTCCGAGCTGCTCGACGCCACCCGGCGGGACGTCGGCAGCCACGACTGGCTGGTCGACGTGCCGGAGCGGCTCGCGATCGCCCGCCGGCACGTGGAGGAGCGGATCGCGGAGGACGACCGGTTCCTCGAGCACGTGCAGAGCGGGCTCGACGCCGAGACGAGCGGGGACGTGCGGGCGGCGTCCGGCCGCATCGTCGACCTGCTCGGGCGGGTCCGGCAGGTGCACCTCGACCTGGAGAGACGGCTGGTGGGCGCCCGTGAGGTCTTCCTCGCCGCCCAGGTCCGGCAGCGACTGACGAAACGGCGCCGGCTGCGGATGCTCGCCCTCGGGGAGGACGTGCTGCGCCCCGCCCTGGACCTGCCGCGCGAGCAGGCGGTGGAGGTCACCACCGCGTTCGCCGATCGCTCGCTCGGGGTCGGCGTGCCCCGGCTCGTCCGGTTCGACGACCTGCTCGACCAGCTCTGGGCGCCGCCGCGTCAGCGGGAGACCGTCGAGCCGGTGGCGGAGGAGGCCGGCCTCGAGGAGGCGGCCGAGGAGGACGTCCAGCGCTACCCCGCGGCCGTCGTCGAGGGAGCGCGCGAGGTGCTGTCCGCGGCCCGGGTGACCGAGGAGGGGGCCGCCCTGTCCGAGCTGCTCGAGGCGAGCGGGGACGACGAGGTCGCCGAGCTCGTGCTGCTCACGGCGCTGTGGGCGTTCGCCCCTGACCCCGCGGCGGACGAGGAGGACCCGGACGGCTCGGTCGAGCTGGCCGGGGGCCTGGAGGCGCTGGACGAGGGCGTCGAACTGGACCATCGGCTGGCCCGGGGGCGGGACCTCCGGATACGGCCCCTGCGCCTGGGTGTCGAAGAGGAACCGTCGATCGCGGACGAACTGGAGGCTGTGGGTGAGTGACGCCGTCGCCGCGGATCTGACCGAGGTGCGCGCCGCCGCGGAGCTGCTGGCGTTCGGCCTGCAGCGCAGAGCGAGGCCCGTCGAGGGCAGCGACTACCGCGCCCTCCTGGACCGATACCGCACCGAGCTGCGGTTCCGGGACGTCGTGGACACGATGGCCGAGGGCCTCGGTCTGGAGGCGCTGGGCACCCCACGCTCCGGGATCGTGCTCGCCCCCGAGCCCGGTGGCCCGTTCGCCACCCGGCTCACCGACTTCCGGGCCATGGACCAGTCCGAGCGCCTGGTGTTCGGACTGGTCCTGATCGGCATCGCCGCCTACGCCTACCCCCAGGACGTGGACTTCGACGATCCGGAGACCAAACTGGTGGACCTGGTGAAGGTGGACGAGTTCCTGCGCGCGGCCGTCGACACCCTCAAGGCCCAGGAGGGTGGCGAGGGCACGCCGGAGGAGCGGGCGCGGGTCGCGGCCGAGATCTACAGCGACATGCCCCAGCTGATCACCACGCAGACCGGGCGCCGGGGTCGCGGCTGCACCCTCAAGGCGATCGAGGACGCCCTCGGCTGGCTGGTGGACCAGGGCGCCGCCCGCGAGGCCACCTCGCTGGGGCCGGATGTCTACCACCTCACCGACCGGTTCCGGCTGCTCGTCGCGGACTCGGCGGGCGGGGCGGCCCTGGACGCGCTGCGCGAGCTGCGGGCGGCCTCGTGAGCGCGCCGGTGATGTGGAAGATCAGCCGCGTCCGGATCGATCGCATGGGGCCCCGGGCCGCCCGGTTCCTCGACGTCACACTGGATTTCCGTGACTCGGGGGACGTGCCGCTGGACTCGATCCTCTGGCTGCGCAACGGTGGCGGCAAGTCCACCGTCCTGTCGCTGATCTGCGCGCTGATCCGGCCGGCGCGCAAGGACTTCCTCGCCACCCAGGCCACCGGCAAACACCTCGAGGACTACCTGCTGGACGACGACACCGGACACGTCGTCATCGAGTGGTCCGGTCCGGGACGGCGGCGCCTGGTCACCGGCGCCGTGTACGAGTGGACCGACCGCGCCCAGCCGGCGGACCCGAACCGGGACCACGACCGGCTCACCGCCCGGTGGTACCTCTGCACCGAGGACCGGGCCGGCCGCACCGGGTTCGATGGCCTGCCCATCGGGCAGCGGCTCACCCAGAAGGACTACGTCGCGGCGCTGCGGGAGTGGGACGCCGTGCCCGGCGCGGGCGTCGTGGTCACCGACCGGCAGGACCGCTGGCGACAGGTACTGGACGACCACGGCCTGGATCCCGCGATCTTCACCGCGTTGCTGCAGATGAACGCCACCGAGGGCGGCATCGAGGGCCAGTTCCAGTTCCGCAACGCCGACCAGTTCGTCCGGTACCTGCTGGAGCTGATCGTCGACCCGGACGTGCCCGCGCAGGTCTCGGAGATCCTCGAGAAGGTCCGCTCGGGGCTCGCCGAACGGCCCCAGCTTCTGGCGGACCGGGCCTTCGCCGCCGAGGCCGTCCCGCTGCTGCGGACCCTGGCCGCCTGTCAGGGTGTGCTCGCCGAGGCCACCGGGGCGGCGGAGTCGGTGCAGGAGCGGGCGGTCGCACTGGCCGGGCGGATCGCGGCTGCGGCGGCCGCGGCTCGGCGCGACGAGGCCGCCCACGCGGACCGGCAGCAGGAGCTGTCCGCGGAGGTCGTCGAGCTGCGGTCGGCCGCGGCCGCGGCGGAGTCTCAGGTGGCGGCCCTGCATGGGCTCGCTGCGCGGTTCCGGCTTGCCGAGGCCCGGGCGGAGCTGGCGGCCGCGCAGAAGGCCCAGCGGAGCGCGCGGGAGGTCCGGGCCGCATGGTGGGCGGTGGACCCGCTGCTCCGGTGGCGCGAGGCGCAGGCCCGCGTCCGGTCCCTCGAGGAGCAGCAGGCCGCCGCGGAGCTGGGCGCCGAGCCGCTGCGCCGCGCCGCGGACGAGGCGGCAGCGCGCTACGCCCGCGCGCTCGACGGAGCGCTCGCCGAGCAGGCCGAGCGGAGCGCGGAGCTGCAGGAACGATGCGGGAGCGAGCAGACGGAGGCCGAGGCCGCGCGGGGTCGCGCGGGCGCGGCCCGGACGGTCGAGGGCCGGCTGGCCGCCGAGCAGGAGAACGTGCGGGAGCGGCTCGCCGACCTGGACCGCGCGGTCGCGGCGGCGCGCGCGGCCGGACACGTCGAGCC
Source organism: Pseudonocardia halophobica (assembly GCF_027922425.1). Classification (GTDB taxonomy): domain Bacteria; phylum Actinomycetota; class Actinomycetes; order Mycobacteriales; family Pseudonocardiaceae; genus Pseudonocardia; species Pseudonocardia halophobica. The sequence goes on from NZ_BSFQ01000065.1 coordinate 20,945, forward strand.
GGAGGAGGAGGTCCCCGCGGCCCTGCAGCGGCACCGCGCGGCCGCCGCCGCGGCCGCGGAGGACCTGGCCCGGCTCGCCGAGGAACGGGCCGCGGCACGGGAGCGTCGCGAGGAACTACGGGCCATCGAGGAGGGCCTGGCGACCGAGCGGCGCACCGCTCTCGACAGCGTGCACTCGGCCACGCAGCGGGCCGCGGACCTGCGGGAACGTGCGGCCGAGCTCGCCGCCGAGGACCGGCTGCAGGCGCTGAGCGGTGGGGACGCGGTCGATCCGGTTGCCGAGGCGGGCGACCTCGAGGAGCTGCTCACCGCGGCGATCGCGCGGACCGAGCGGCGCCGGACCGAGCTGGCGGTCGAAGGGGCCGAGGACGAACGGGCACTGGAGGCGCTCGCCGCGACCGGGCTCCTCCCGCCGACCCTGGACCTGGGTCGGGCCCGCGCCGTCGTCGAGGAGGCGGGGATCGCCGTCGCCACGGGCTGGCAGTATCTGGCGGACGCGGTGCCGCAGCGCTCCCACGCCGCCGTCCTGCGCGCGGCGCCCGCGCTGGCGTCGGGTCTGCTGGTGCACGCGGCCGAGGATCTCCCCGCGGCCCGCGCGGCGCTCGTCGAGGCGGGGCTTCGCCCGACGACCGCGGTGGTGCTGGCCTCGACGACGGATCTCGACGCGGTGGTCCGGGGGGAGCGGACCGAGGAGTTCGAGCTGGTCCCGCCCGCGGCCGCGCTCACCGATCCCGCAGCGGGGGGCGCCGAGACGGCGGCTCGGGAACAGGCCCGTGTCGGCCGGGTGGACGCGGATCGGGAGCTGACCGCCGTCCGCGACCGGGACGACGATCTCCGCCGCCGGGTCCGGACGCTGCGGCGGGAGTGCCCGCCCGGGACCCTCGAGGAGCTCGACGGCGCGGTCGCCGCGGCCCGGGAGGCCGTCGCCAGCGTGGACTCGGATCTCGAGCGCGTCGCCGCGGACCTTGGTGAGCTCTCCGAGCGGGAGCAGACGATCGAGGGGCTGCGGGAGGCCGCGGAGGCCGCCCGGCGGGCCGCCGACGTCGCCGGCGCCGTGCTCGGCGACCTCGCCACCCGGCTCGCGGCGGCCGAGGAGAGCCGCGCCCGGGCCGCCGCGCTGCCCGCGGAGATCGAGGCGGCGCGCGCCGACATCACCCGCGAGGAGGCGACGGAGGAGGCGGCCCGCCGGATCCTCCGGGAGGTCGAGGAACAGCTCAACGCCGTGCGCCGCGCGACCACGGCCCAGCAGGAGGTCCGCTCCACGCTGGACGTGCCCGCGTCGGCGCTGGAGGCGGCGGAGCCGGTCGCGCCCGCCGAGGCACAGCGGGCGTGGGAGAGCGCCGTGGCGGCGTATCGGCGCGAGGTGTCGGACTCCGCGCTCGCCGCCGCGCTGGACGAGGCCCGGCGCGGGCTCGCGGGTCCAACCGAGCAGGTCAGCGCCCTTCCCGCGGACGTGCGGGAGGCCGCGACGGCGCTCGCGGACGGCCCCGAGGGCGGTGACGCGGAGTCCCGTGCGGCGGCGTCGGCCCGGGCGGAGGCCGCGGCGGAGATCGCGGACGAGGCGGTCGGTGCCGCGCGTACCCGGGTGGACTCCGCCCAGGCCGAGGCCGCGCGCTACCCGCAACCGGCCGACGTCCCGGAGCCGGCGCCGACCACGATCGCGAGTGCGGTGGCGGCGGCGGCGCGGGCGGAGGCGGAGCACGCCGCAGCCCGCGAGGCGACCGAGCGGGCCCGGCTGGAGCTCGACCGTACCGGCGGCCTGCGGGCCGAGGCGCGTGAGCGCGGGCGGGAGCTCGTGCACCAGGGGCAGCTGCTGGGCGTCGAGGGACCGTCCGACGGGGCCGAGGAGATCGGGGTCGAGGAGATCGGCGTCGAGGCTGTCACCGCCGAGGTGAGCGCAATCCGGGAGCGGCTGGACGACACCGCTGCGGCCGTCCGGCGGGGCCGCGCGGCCGTCGACGAGGCGGCGAAGGAGATCACGGTGTGGTCCTCGGCGGACCGGTTCGCCGAGGTCAAGCCGGCTGTGCGGGACCGGTTCCGGGTCGCCGACGTCGTCGACGAGCTCGGCGACGGCGTAGGCGCGCTGGCCGAGGACCTGGACAAGTACGCCGTCAATCTGCAGGGCAGGCTGGACGAGCTGGAGCAGCACAAGTCGGTCGTCGTCACCGCGATGAGCGGGATGGTTCGGCAGGCGCTCAAGTCCCTGGCGCGGGCGCAGACCCTGTCCGAGCTCCCCGAGAACCTCGGCGCGTGGGCCGGGCACCGGTTCCTCGACGTCGGGCCGCGGTCGGCCGTCGAGACGGCGGACGCGGTGGTCCGGGACCGCTGTGCCCGGCTGGTGGACGTGCTCACCGCCCGCGGTGCGGAGGTCCCGCGCGGTCTGGAGCTGCTCTGGCAGGCCACGAATGCCGTCGTCGGGGACGGGAACTGGCGGGCCCGGGTGCTCAAGCCGTCCACGGCGCTGGCCTTGGAACGGGTGTCGGTCGAGCGCATGCGCAAGTGGTCCGGCGGCGAGAAGGTCACCATCTCGCTGTTGCTGTTCTGCATGGTAGCCAAGCTGCGGGCGACGAGTCGCGGCCGGGACGTCCCGGGGCTGGGTGCGCTGCCGCTCGACAACCCGCTCGGCAAGGCCAACTACGTGGTGTTCCTCGACCTGCAGCGCAAGGTCGCGGCCGCCAACGGCGTGCAGTTGATCTTCCTGACCGGGGTCGGCGACATGAAGGCCGTCGGCCGCTTCCCGAACATCATCCGGCTGCGCAACGCCGCGAATCGGGGCCGAGAGTACGTCCGGGTCGCCGAGCGGACCCTCGCCGACGAGGACCCGGCGGGCGCGATCGACAGCACTCGGATCCACCGGGACGACCCGGTCGCCCTCACCCTGCTGTGACCCGGTCCCGACTCGCGACCGCCCTCGCGGAGGCGGTGACCCGGTCGTCCGCGCGGACCGTGCAGGTCGAGGCCCTGCGCCTGGTCGCGGTTGCTGCGGACGCGAGCCTCGAGCTCGCGGCGGACGCCCGCCAACGTCTCCTCGACGCCCTGCGGGAGCTGGCCTCGGCCGGAGAGATCGTGCTGCCCGCCGAACGGGGAACCGGTTGGGACCGCACCCGGCGTCCCGCGCTGCCGGTGTGGGTGCGGAAGGCGCCGGCTCGGCCGTCCCCACCGGCGGCGCGCCGGGAGCTCGTGCGTCCAGCGGAGCTCCGCGCGGTGGACGCGCTGTTCCGCTCCCATCCGCCGGGCGAGGCGCAGCGTGCGCTGGTGGACGCGGTGCAGCTGTTTCTCCGGGACGGGCGCGGCCCGTTCCATCCCGCGCGACGGTCCGGAGCCGCGCCGGTTCCGGTCGAGGAGCGGCCGGCGGTGCCCTTCGCCGAACGTTCGCTGGAGCTGACCGGGGACGAGAAGTACCTGGATCAGGCACGGACGACCCGGCTGTTCACCGACGGCATCCTCACCCCCGACCTGCTCCGCGCCTTCCCGGTGTCGAGCCCACTGGGCACGGAACACCTCGGGCCCGGCCCGGTCACCCTTCTCGTCGAGAACGTCGCGACCTTCCACAGTCTCGTTCGGCGGCTGCGCGCGGCACCGGGGCCGGCCGGTTCCGTCGTCCTCGGCGGAGGGAGCAGGCTCGCCGGCGTGCTGCGTTCCCTCGCGGCCCGACCCGAGCGGCCCCTCGAGCTGCGGTACTTCGGGGACCTGGACCCGCCGGGCGTCCGCTTCCCCGGTCGGGCGGACACGGCTGCCCTGGGCCTGCCGCCCCTGCTGCCAGCGGTCGCGCTGTACTCGTTACTGGTCGAGGCCGGGACCTCGCGCCCCGACCGAGAGCGCTCGGCCCGGGCCGGCGCGGCACCGTTGGACTGGCTCCCCGCGGCGATCCGGTCGAGGACCGCGGAGCTGTTCGCATCGGGAGAGCGGCTGGCACAGGAGTGGGTGGGCTACGAACAGCTCGCGGCACAGGACCCCACCACGCTGTCGCGATGAGCACCAGCGTCGTCGAACCATGATCGAACGACGCTGATGCTCCTCTCACCGTCCGAGTCGCGGGAGATACTTCTCCGCCGCCTCGCGGTAGCGCTCCTCCAGCCCGTCGGTGAGGTCGCCGTCGTAGCGCTCCGAGGTCCCGCTCGCCCAGCGCGGGGGCTCGGCACCGTCGGAGAGCACCCAGGCGGCCTGGCGGGCGGCGCCGTCGGCCACGTACTCGCCGGGCTCGGGCACCACGACCGGCACGCCGAAGACCGTGGGGGCGATGCGCCGCACCGCCTCGGAGCGGGCCGCCCCGCCGATCAGCATGATCTCGTGCGCGTGCACGCCGACTGCGGCCAGCGCGTCGACCCCCGCCTTCTGCCCGGACAGCATGCCCTCGATCGCGGCGCGGGCCAGGTTGGCGGGCGTGGCGTTGGCCAGCGTCATGCCGTGGATCGCGCCGGTGGAGTCCGGCAGGTTGGGCGTGCGCTCGCCCTCGAGGTACGGCACGAGTGTGAGGCCCTCGGCGCCGGGCGGGGCGGAGAGGGCGAGCCGGGACAGCTCGGTGTGGTCGACGCCGAGGAGGCGGGCCGCCGCGTCGAGCACCCGGGCGGCGTTGAGCGTGACCACGAGCGGCAGGAAGGCGCCGGTGGCGTCGGCGAACCCGGCGATCGTGCCGGTCGGGTCCGTGCCCTGCCGGTCGCCGCGGGCCGAGACCACCCCGGAGGTGCCCAGGGAGACCACGACGTCGTCGCCGGCCCCGAGCCCGAGCGCGGCGCCCGCGTTGTCCCCGGCGCCGGGGCCGAGCCGGAACCGGGGGCCCTCGACGGACTCGGTGGGTCCGAGCACCCGGGGGAGGACGACGTCGTCGCGGCCGAGGCCGAGCCGCAGCAGGTCGCGGCGGTACTCGCCGGACGAGGCGTCGAAGTAGCCGGTGCCGGAGGCGTCCGACCGGTCGGTGACCAGCGCATCCAGCTCGCCGCTCCCGGCCAGGTGCCAGGTCAGCCAGTCGTGCGGGAGGCAGACGGCGGCGGTCCGGGCGGCGTTGGCGGGCTCGTGCTCGGCGAGCCAGCGCAGCTTGCTCACGGTGATCGAGGCGACGGGGACGGTGCCGGTCGCGTCCGCCCATGCCTGCGCGCCCAGCTCCTCGACGAGCGCGGCGGCGGCGGGGGCCGAGCGGGTGTCGTTCCACAGCAGGGCGGGCCGGACGACCTCGCCGGTCTCGTCGAGGCACACCATCCCGTGCTGCTGCCCGGCGACGCTCACGGCCGCCACCTCCGCGAGCCCGCCGGCCTCGTCGAGGGCCTGCTGCAGCGCGGCCCACCAGTGCTTCGGCTCGATCTCGGTCCCGTCGGGGTGCGCGGCCCGGCCGGAGCGGACCAGCTCCCCGGACTCCGCGTCCCGGACGACGACCTTGCAGGACTGTGTCGACGAGTCGACGCCGGCGACGAGCTCACCCATGCCGCCCACCCTGCCCTGCGCGACCCCTCCTGCGCGAGGGCAGGATCACGGCGTGCAGCGAGTACTGATCACGGGAGCCGGCGGACGGATCGGGCGGATGCTCCGGGCGCGGATGCCGCGCCCCGACCGCGAGTTGCGCTTGCTCGACCGCGTGCCGGTCGACGAGCCCGGCGCGATCACCGCCGACGTCGCCGACCTGGACGCGATGATCGCCGCGTGCGAGGGCGTCGACGCCGTCGTGCACCTCGGCGGGATCTCCGGCGAGGCGGACTGGGCGTCGATCCGGGACGCGAACATCGAGGGCACGTACGCCGTGTTCGAGGCGGCGCGACGGACCGGGGTCCGGCGGGTGGTGTACGCGTCGAGCAACCACGCCGTCGGGTTCGTCCACCAGCCCGACGACCCCGATCTCGACATGCCCGACGACGTCGGGCCCCGCCCCGACACCTACTACGGCGTGAGCAAGGTGCTCGGCGAGGCGCTCGGCAGCCTGTACCACGACCGGCACGGGCTCGACGTCGTCTGCCTGCGGATCGGCACCTGCGCCGACGAGCCCCACGACCTGCGCGGACTCTCCACCTGGCTCTCGCCCGACGACTGCGCCCGCCTGGTCGAGGCCGCGCTCGCGACGCCGTCGCCGGGCTTCCGGGTCGTCTGGGGCGTCTCGGCCAACACCCGCCGGGTCTGGTCGCCCGAGGGCGGCGCCGCCATCGGGTACGTCCCGCAGGACGACGCCGAGGTGTTCGCCGGCCGGATCGGGCCCGGTGATCCGGCGAAGGACGAGGCCGGGCGGAGATACGTCGGCGGGGCGTTCACGCTCTGACGACGACGAAGATGTGCGACTCGGACGCCTGAAACTGCCGACTCGCGGGTCCGGAACTGCCGACTCGCGGGTCCGGATCTCCCGACTCGCGGGTCCGGATCTCCCGACTCGCGGGTCCGGATCTCGCGACTCGCGGGCGCCGGTGGGCTGTGAAGTGAATTGACCGCAGCCTGACTACGCGGTCTTGTCGAGGGTGACGCGGTAGCCGAGGTTGTGGAGTTGGCCGACGAGGCGGTCGCGT
>NZ_BSFQ01000066.1 GCF_027922425.1 Pseudonocardia halophobica
GCCGGACACGGCGGTGGGCTCGACCAGATCCGGGTCGACCTGTTCGTCGGCTTCCTCGACGGCTCCCTGCACACCCTCACCGACGACCAGATCACCGCAGCGCTGCTCGCCAGCCAGGCGTCCCGCCCGGCCGAGCACGCGACTCGGCGCCGCAGCGGGCGGCCGGGCTTACTGCGTACTCGCGCCTGCCGAGAGGACACATCCGGCAGTTCCGGGATGCCGAGGACGGACAAGCCCGAGGCCGGCAATGACGGCAGACTTCACACACCGAGCCTCTCGGCCGAGCAAGGGAGCCCGGCGGGTGGCGGAGGCGAGGCCAGCGCCGGTGAACCGGGCGTCCGCTGCGCGGCGGCGTCCGGCCCACCCGCAGGGTCCTGGCCGTCGAGCGCCTCCCCCGAGCCGACACCGCCGACCGAGTCCACCACGCCCGGCGAACCGAGCGGATCGCCGGGGTCGTCGAGTCGACCGACCGAGCCGAGCGGCCCACACGGGCCGGCGAATGGCCTGAGCGGGCCGGATCAGCCGGTCGTGCGGCGGCGCGGGGTGCACCTGCAGATCTCCCTCGCGACCCTCCTCGGGCTCGACGACCGCCCCGCCGAACTCCCCACCCTCGGACCCATCCCCGCCTCCCGCGCCCGCGACCTCATTCGCGCCCAGCACCGTGCGCCCTGGCGGTTCGCCCTCACCGACACGGACGGGCGACTCCTCCGCGCCGGCACCCTCCGACGCCGGCCCACCGCCGAGGACCTCCCGCCGCCCCCACCGAGCGAGACATCGCCCGGTGCGGCCTCGCCGGTCCCACCCACCGACCCCGCCGCACCAGGACTGGTCGACCTCCTCGTCGACGCCGCACTCCTGCGGAACCTCACCACCGACCCCACCGCGGTCCCGCCCTCCTGGCGGCCGGTCCTCGACGAGATCACGAACTCCCACGGCCGCCCGCTCGACGACGCCCCCACCGACCGGTTCCCACACGCAGCCCTGCGCCGCCACGTCGAATTCCGCGACCGCATCTGCACCTTCACCGGCTGCCTCGCCCCCGCGCACCACACCGACCTCGACCACACCCGCGACCACGCCCACGGCGGCCCCACCACCGCCGACGACCTCGGGCCCGCCTGCCGCCACGACCACGGCCTCAAGCAACGCGGCTGGACCCTCACCCAACCCGAGCCAGGCATCTTCGTCTGGCGCAGTCCCCTCGGCCGCGAGTACCGCACCCGCTCCGACCCCCTACTCCCACCACCGCCACCGCCGCTCCCCGTCGCCGAGGACGACGACCCCTGCTGCGCCGACCCCCTCGACGACCTCGACCGAAGCGGACCCCTGATCGTCTGGCGGCCCGCCACCGACGACCACGACGACGAACCCCGACCACCACCCCACCCCGCCACCGACCTCGACGAGCCGCCGCCCTTCTGACGGCCTGCCTTCCGGGGGCGGTCCCAGGTCGTGCTTGCGCAGCTCTTCGGCATCGCGTCGCCGGAGGGCCGGGTCAGCGCGAGTCCCGTCGACGGGATCGATGTCCGCCACGCAACGGTCGGAGGGGCGGCTCGGCAGGGGTCACTTCTGTCCTGCCGTCCGCCCTCCGAGATCTGCGGCTTCAAGTGGGGCACCTCCAGCCGCCCTCGAACAGCGCCGTCAGAAGGTGACTCGACGACCCCTCAGCTGGCCCGCCCCGGCAGCCGGTCGGGGTCGGCGCCGGGGCCGGGGTTGGCGACGATCTCGGCGATGTCGGGCGCGTCGCCGCACCCATCGCAGGTGGTGGTGAGGTGGACCGTGCCGCCACAGTCGTCGTGGGTGAAGAGGATCGGGGGACCGTCGGGGGCGGCCCAGCGGTCACCCCACTCCGTGAGGGCGACGATCACCGTGCCGAGCTCCCGGCCCTTGCGGGTGAGCGCGTAGCCGTCCGGGCGTTCCTCCATCAGCCCGGCGGCCACGAAGCCTTCGAGGCGCTTGGCGAGGACGTTGGGTGCGATGCCGAGGCGGCGCTCGAAGTCCGAGAAGCGGGTCATGCCGGCGAAGACCGCGTTGCGGATGATCAACAGGCTCCAGCGCTCCCCGACCAGCTCGAGGGCGCGGGCCGCGGAACAGTTCTCGCGCTCGTACAGGCGTCCCAGCACGGCACCAGGATATGCCGATTCCACTTGCGTGATGCAAGTCTCACCCTCTACCGTACTTGCTTCACGCAAGTCGACTCGAAGGAGATGAGGACGATGGCACTTCCGCAGGTGGTCTCGCGGGACGAGTGGCTGGCCGCACGCCGGGCACTGTTGTTGCGCGAGAAGGAACTGACCCGGGCGCGAGACGTGCTCGCCGCGGACCGGCGGCGGCTGCCGATGGTGCGGGTGGAGCAGGACTACCGGTTCACCGGGCCGGAGGGCGAGGTCGGGCTGCTCGACCTGTTCGCGGGCCGCAGCCAGCTGATCCTCCAGCACTTCATGTACGACCCGGCCCGGGACGAGCCGTGCCGGAGCTGCAGCGCCATGGCCGCGGAGACGGGTGAGGGCGTGCGCGACCACCTGGCCCGGCGGGACACGGCCTTCGCCGCGGTGTCGCGGGCGCCGTACCCGAAGCTGCAGGCCGTGCGCGAGGCCCGCGGCTGGACCTTCCCCTGGTACTCGTCGGAGGGCAGCACCTTCAACTACGACTTCCACGCGACCCTCGACCCGGCCGTCGCGCCCGCGAACTACAACTTCCGGGACGCCGGGGAGCTGTCGGCCGCGGGTCTCGACTGGATGGTCGACTACGTCGGCGAGCAGCCGGCGATCAGCACGTTCCTGCGGGACGGCGACCAGGTCTTCCACACCTGGTCGGCGTACGGCCGCGGCGTCGAGGAGATGATGCACGGCTACCACCTGCTCGACCTGACGGCGCTGGGGCGGCAGGAGGACTGGGAGGAGCCCAAGGGGCGGGCCCCGGTCGTGCACGCGGCCGACCCCGGCTACACGAGCTGAGCCCGGGAGATCGAGGCAGGGCCGTTCGGCCCGTACCGCGGGCCGAACGGGCGCTCCTACGATCGCCCGGTGCGTCTCCTGGAGCGCGACCACCCGTTGGCAGTCGTGCGCGACCGGGCGGCGCGGGCGGCCGAGGGCGGCGGCCGGCTGGTGCTTCTGGCCGGCGAGGCCGGGATCGGCAAGACGGTCCTGCTGCGGACCCTCGCCGAGGAGCTGCCCCGCGAGCAGGTGCTGTGGGGGATGTGCGACGCGCTGTCCACGCCGCGGCCGCTCGGCCCGCTGCGGGACGTCGCGCACGCGCTCGGGCCCGGCGTGACCACGCTGCTGACCGACGGGGCGCCGCCGCACGAGGTGTTCGCGGCCGTGCTCGACGCGTTGCGGGCGCGGCCGCGGACGCTGGTGATCGAGGACCTCCACTGGGCGGACGACGCCACCGCGGACCTGGTGCGGTACCTCGGCCGCCGGATCTCCTCGCTGCCGCTGCTGCTGGTGCTCTCGTACCGGGACGGGCTCGCCGCCGACCATCCGCTCGTCCCGGTGGTCGGCGACCTGGTCTCGCTGCCGGACACCCGCCGCGTGCAGCTCGCGCCGCTGAGCCGGGGCGCGGTGGAGCAGCTGTGCGCCGGCAGCGGGCTCGACGCCGGGGAGGTGCACCGGCGCACGGCGGGGAACCCGTTCTACGTCAGCCAGATCGTGGCGCAGCCGGAGTCGCGGCTGCCGGCGAGCGTCCGGGAGGCCGTGCTCGCCCGGGCGGCGGTGCTCGACCCGGAGCACCGCCGCTGTTTGGAGCTGCTCTCCTGCACGCCCGAACCGGTCGGCGCCGCGCTGCTGGCCGCCCTGGGCGTACCGCCCGCGACCGTCGAGGCGCTCGTCGGCACCGGGCTGGTCGACCGCCACGGCGACGGGCTGGCCTTCCGGCACGAGATCGCCCGCTCGGCGGTGCTCGACGCCGCCCCGGGGCCCGCCGTGGACCGGCACGCCGCCATGATCGCGGCGCTGGAGGCGACCGGCGGCGACGCCAGCGTGCTCGCGCACCACTCCGCGGCGGCCGGCGACGTGCCGCGGGTCCTGCGTCACGCCCGGGCCGCCGCGGCGGAGGCGGCCCGCTCGGGCGCCCACCGCCAGTCCGCCGAGCTGTACCGCCTGGCCCTCGAGGCGACCGAGCAGATCACCGGGAACCACGAGGCGCCGGCCACCGCGCTCGTCGAACCCACCACCCGCGCGGAGCTCATGGAGGCCCTCGGCACCGAGCTCTACCTCACCGACCGGCTCGCGGAGGCGATCGACGTGCTGACCCGCGCCGTCGGGCTGCGGCGCGAGCTGGGCGACGCGGTGGCCGTCGGCGCGGGGCACCGGACCATCTCGGACTACGCCTGGTACCACGGCGACGGCGCCGCCGCGGCCGAGCACGACCGCGCGGCGCGCGAGATCCTCGCCGGCGCCGACGACCCCCGCGAGTGGGGGTTCGCGCTGGCCAACCACGCCTACCTCGCCGCCCACCGCGGTGACGGGCCCGGCGCCGCCCGGGCCGGGCAGGACGCGCAGCAGATCGCCGAGGAGCTCGCCGACCCGGCCCTGCACGGAACCGCCGCGATCGGGCTGTCCATCGCGCGCCTGCTCGGCGGGGACGTCGCGGCCCGCACCGACCTCCTCGACGCGAGCGCCACCGGTGTCCGCAGGAAGCTCGACGAGCTCGCCACCGCGCCGGTGAGCAACCTCGCGCACCTCGACGTCGAGCAGGGCCGGTTCGCCGAGGCCGACGCGGTGCTGGCGGACGCCCTGGCGCTGAGCGAGCGGCTGGACGTGCAGATCTGCACGATGTGGCAGCGCGGCGTCCGGGCCCGGCTGCGGCTGCTGCAGGGCCGTTGGGCCGAGGCCGAGGAGGACGCGCGCGCCGTCCTCGACCGCGGCGAGATGCCGCTGGGCCGGCTGTGGCCGCGCCTCGTGCTGGGGGTGCTGACCGCGCGCCGCTCGGCACCCCCGGACAACCCGGACCTCGACGTCGGGTGGCGGATCGCGACGGGCCTCGACGCGCCCGCCGCCCTCGCCGCCGCGGTCGCGGCGCTCGCGGAGCAGGCCTGGCTGCTGCGCCGGCCCGACCCGCGGCTGGCCGAGCCGGTCGTGGCCCGGCTGCTCGCGGAGCCGTTCAGCGGCCGGGGCCAGACCCTCGCCCCGGTCCGGCGCTGGTCGGCGCGGATGGTCGCGGCCGGTCTGCCGCCGTTGCCACCGGTCCCCGACGGGCCGGAGCCGGAGGACCACGCCGACGAGGGCGACCGGCCCTACGAGCGCGCCCTCGGCCTCTGGGACTCCGGCGAACCCGCGGACCTCCTGGCCGCCCTCCCCGCACTCGACGAGCTGGGCGCGGCGGCCGTCGCGGCCCGGTTCCGCGCCCGGCTGCGCGAGCTCGGGGTGAACGGGATCCCCCGGGGCCCGGCCCCCGCCACCCGCGCCAACCCGGCGGGCCTCACCGCACGGCAGCTCGACGTGCTGGGGCTGCTCGTCGAGGGGCTGAGCAACGCCGACATCGCGGCCCGGTTGGTGATCTCGCCGAGGACCGCCGACCATCACGTGTCGGCGGTCCTGGCGAAGCTGGGGGTGCGCTCCCGCGGCGAGGCGGCCGCGGCCGCCCGCCGGATGGGCGTGCGCGCCTGACCGGTCAGGCGGCGGCGCTGTGCGGCCCGAACTCGGTCGCCACCTCGACGACCAGGTCGGCGGGAAAGCCGCCGCGGCGGGCGTGCTCGCGGACCGTCTCGGCGTCGTCGGTCTCGTGCACGCAGTAGATCTTGTCGCCGGCCACGTAGCTGCGGTGCCAGGTGTAGGCCACGCCGAGGCCCTCGACCACGCCGTTGGAGGTGCAGGCGATCTCGCGGATCTGCTCGGGGGTGAGGCCGGAGGCGCCGGGGATGGTGCGCTCGATCAGGAAGGTGGGCATCGTGTTCTCCTCGTCTCGGTCCCGGGGACGTCCCGCTGACCTGGGAGAACGGTAGGTCCGGCGCGGCGGCGGGCGCGTCGGTGGAACCACCCATCCCGTGCCCACACCCTCCCCATGCCGGGGATCAGGCACTGCCCAGCGGCGTGTCGCCGTCGAGCCCGGTCAGGGCGAGGACCCGCGCCACCGGGCCCGTCTCCGGGCGCTCGACCCGCAGCACCACACCGCGGGCCCGGGCGTCGCCGGCGAGGTCGACGAGCATCCCGATGCCCGCGCTGGGCAGGTAGCCGACGCCGGTGAGGTCGAGGACCACGGGTGCGGCGGCGCCGGACGGGGCGAGGGCGGCCTCGAGCGGCTCGCGGACGTCGTCGATCCCGCTCAGGTCGAGGTCGCCGTGGAGGGCGAGCCGCAGCCCGGCCCCGTCCCGCTCCACCGTCAGGCCCGCCGGAGCCCGGACGACGGGCGCCGAGGCGGGTGGGCCGGCCGGCAGCGGCCGGGGCTCCCGCTCGGTCGGGTCCAGCCGGAAGGTGACGAGCGTGCCGGCCTCGTGCCGGCCGATCTCGACCTCGCCGGCGAGCGCCCGGATGAGGTCGAGGCCGCGGCCCCGGAACCCCTTGTCGGCCCGCTCCGGTCGCCAGTGGCCGTGGTCGCGCACGCCGACCCGGACCCCGCCGTCCGCCTCGAGCTCCAGCGCGACGGCGAAGCCCTCGGGGTCGCTGCTGCGGTAGGCGTGGTCGACGGAGTTGGCGGCGGCCTCGCCGAGGGCCAGCTGCAGGTCCTCGAGGAGGAGCTTCGGCACCGCTGCCTCCTCCGCCCAGGCCCGGACGTCCGCGCGCATCCGGCGCAGGACCTCGGGGGCCGCGGGGTAGCTCGCGTGCAGCGGGGCCGGGAGCAGCCGCACCGCGACGAGCGCGATGTCGTCCGCGTGCCCGTGCCGCTCCACGACCTCGGCGAGGAGGTGGTCCACCAGCTCGTCGGGGCCCTCGCCCGCCCGGCGCGCGGCGGCCGACGCCAGCCGGGCCAGGCCGTCGTCGACCACCTCGCCGCGCCGTTCGACCAGACCGTCCGTGTAGAGCAGCAGCGTGGTGCCCGGCCGGATGGTGGTCGAGCCCTCGGTGAACGGCGAGCGGTCGGGCAGCCCCAGCACGGGGCCGAGGGTGTCGTCGAGGTAGCGCGCACCCTCGCGGTCGACCAGCAGCGGCGGCAGGTGCCCGGCGCGGGCCCAGCGCAGCGTGCCGGAGGCGCGGTCGAGCAGCAGGCAGGCCGCGGTCGACGCGCGGGCACCCGGGATCCACGACACGTGCGCGTCGAGAATCTCCAGGGCCGCCGCCGGGGAATGCCCCTGGCGGAGGGCACCGGACAGTGCCACCCGCAGCTGGCCCATCACCGCGGCGGCCGCCGGCCCCTGCCCGACGACGTCGCCGACGGACAGGGCGATCCGGTCGTCGTCGACGGCGAAGACGTCGTACCAGTCGCCGCCCGCCTGGACCCCGGCCGCGCCGGGCCGGTACCGGGTGGCGCTGCGCAGCCGCGGGAAGGTCGGCGGCTCCGCCGGGAGGAGGCTGCGCTGCAGGACGGCGGCGATCTCGTGCTCGGCCTCGTGCAGCCGGGCCCGGTCGAGTGCCTGCGCGCACTGCTCGGCCACCGTCAGCAACGCGGCGCGGGCCTCGTCGGACAGCTCCGGGCCGCCGTCGGGGAACCGCAGGCCGAGCACGCCGAGCGGGGTCCCGCCGAGCGAGAGCGGCACGGCGACCTGGTCCGGCAGCTCGCCGCCGCCCTCGTCGAGCCGGCGGTCCGACCAGGCGTGCGGGCTGCGGGTGCCCACCCACACCGGCTCGCCCGTGCGGGCGGCGTAGGCCAGTGGGCGCGGGACGTCCGCGGCGATCCAGCGGACCGGCGGCGGCGGGTAGGCGGCGAGCACCTCCAGCTGGTCGGCGCGGCGCACCGCGACGACGGCGGACGACGCCCCGATCTCCTCGGCGTGCCCCAGGATCACCTCGGCGACCTCGGCGGGCCGCGCCGCGCCGGACAGCGCCGAGACGACCCGGCTGAAGTTCTCGGCGGCCAGCCGGGCGTCGCTCTCGGTGGCCAGCAGCTCGGCGCGCTGCAGCGCCTGCGCGCTCTGCTCGGCGAGCGACACGGCCGCCGCCCGCTCGGTGGCCGCCAACCGCCGCGGCTCGACGAAGCCGAGCGCCACCACGCCGATGCAGCGCCCCGCCACCAGCAGCGGGACGGCCGCCGCGCCGGAGTAGCCGTACTCCTCGCGGACGAGCCCGTGCAGGTGCGGGTACTCGCGCGCCCAGTCCTCGTCCCGCTCGACCCACACCGGAGCGCCGTGGCGCACCGCGTCGGCGACGGGGGCGCGGGCGTCCTCCGGCACGCTCGCCCAGTCCCGCTGCACGGCCGGCGGCCAGCCGACCGAGTACAGCGACTCGAGCGTGCCCGAACCGCGCACCTCCCAGAGCGCGACCGACGAGGTCTTCATCAGCTGCGCGAACTGCGCCACCGCCGTCTGCGCCACCCGGCCCGGGGTCGCGGCGGCGGACAGGGCGGCGGTCGCCTCCTGCAGGAGCGTCAACCGGTGGCTCGTGTCCCGCTCGCTCTCGAAGAGCTGGGCGTTGTCGATCGCGGTCGCCGCGCGCCGGCCGATCTCCTCGAGCAGGGCCAGGTCCAGCGCGTCCTGCGGCGCCGAGGCGCCCGTCCGCGCGGTCGCCAACAGCCCGCCCACCCGTCCGCGGGCGACCAGCGGCACGAGCGAGACGGTGCGCAGGTCGAGCCGGCGGCGCGCGTCCTGCTGCTCCGGGTCGGACGAGGCACCCACGATGTAGCTCTCGTCGACCCCGGCGGTGGCGGGGCGACCGTCGGCGAGCACCTCGTCGGCCCACCGCGAGGCGGCCTCGAGCCGGGCGAGGTCGTCCTCCTGGGCGGCGTCCCGGGCCGCGAGCGCGACCACCCGGGACGTGCCCGTGTCGTCGACGACGATCAGCCGGACCAGGTCCGCGACCCCCTCGTCGACGAGCGCGCGGACGAGCACGTCCCGCCGCCCGGCGACGGTGCTCTCCCGCTCCATCGCCCCGCCCAGCACGCCGAGGACGCGCTGGCGCTCCTGCTCGCGGTACCGGTCGTCGATGTCGAGGCAGCTGCCGACGTACCCGCGCTCGTCCGCCGCCGGATTCATTGGGGCGCCCCGGTCGAGCACCCAGCGGTAGCGGCCGTCGGCACGGCGGAGCCGGTACTCGGCCTCGAAGACGCCGCCCGCCGCGGCGGCGCGGCGCTCGTCGTAGCCGGCCAGGTCGTCCGGGTGGATCCGGGCACGCCAGCCGGTGCCGAGGTCCGCCTCGCCGCCGCCCGTGTACTCCCGCCACGCCTTGTTGACGAAGAGCCGCCCGCCGTCGGCGTCGTCCGCCCAGATCAGCGCCGGGGTGGCGTCGGCGAGGGCGCGGAAGCGGCGCTCGGCGTCGGCGCGGGCGCGGCCGAGGCGCAGGTGTCCGTCGACGCGGGCCAGGAGCTCGCGGGCGGCGAAGGGCTTGGTCAGGTAGTCGTCCGCGCCGAAGGCGAGGCCCTCGACGGCCGCCTCCTGCCCCGCCCGGGCGGACAGCAGCACCACCGGCAGGCGGGCCGTCCGCGGGTCCGCGCGAAGCGCGCCGAGCAGGGCGATCCCGTCGAGCTCGGGCATCATCACATCGGACACGACGAGGTCCGGCGGGTCGGCGAGCACCGCTTCGAGGGCGGCCCGGCCGTCCGCCACCACCTGGACCGCGTACCGCGGGGCGAGCAGACGTCGCAGGTAGTCCCGCATGTCGGCGTTGTCGTCGGCGACGAGCACCCGGCCGCCCACGACGGGCGGGACCGGGATGTTCCCGTCGGAGAGCTCCTCCGGCTCGCTCGGCAACCAGCGCAGGGCCTCCGTGACGAACGGCTCGATCGACGACGAGGCGGGCGACGACGAGGCGGGCGACGAGGCGGGCGACGAGGTCGGCTGCGGCTCCTCCGGCGCTTCCACGACCCGGTCCGCGGGCAGGTGCGCCGTGCCCAGCGGGACGGTGACGGTGAAGGTGGTGCCGACGTCGAGGATGCTCTCCGCGCTCACCGTGCCGACGTGCAGCGCCGCCAGCTCCCGCACCATCGCCAGCCCGATGCCGCTGCCCTCGGCCGACCGCGACCGCGTGCCGGTGATCCGGTGGAAGCGCTCGAACAGCCGCGGCATCTCGGCCGCCGGGATACCGACGCCGGTGTCCGCGACGGTGAGCACCGCGGCGCCGTCGACCTCCCGCAGCCGGACCGTGACCGCACCCTCGAAGGTGAACTTCAGCGCGTTGGACAGCAGGTTGAGGACGACCTTCTCCCAGCTGTCCCGGTCGACGTGCACCGGCCGCGGGAGGGGCGGGCAGTCGATCACGAGCTCGAGCCCGGCGTTCTCGATCGCGGAGCGGAACGCCCCGGCCAGCTCGGCGGTGAAGACCCCGAGGTCCAGCGGCTCGAAGCGGGCCTCGATCCGGCCCGCCTGCAGCCGCGAGTAGTCGAGCAGGCTGTTCACCAGCTTGCCCAGCCGCAGCCCGTTGCGGTGGATCACGTCGAGCTCGGTGCGCAGCCGCTCCGCCGGGATCCCCTCGGCCGCCCGCAGCTCCTCGACCGGCCCCATGATCAGGGTGAGCGGCGTGCGGAACTCGTGGCTGACGTTGGAGAAGAAGTCGGTCTTCGCCCGGTCGAGCTCGGCCAGCGCCTCGGCGCGGTGGCGCTCGGCCTCGTAGGCACGGGCGCCCTGCAGCCCGGAGGCGATCTGCGCGACCAGCAGCTCGACGAATCCGCGGTACCCCTCGTCGTAGCGGCGGTAGGGGTTGAGGCCCACGACCACGAAGCCGGCCACGGCGTCCTCGGAGCCGAGCGGCAGGACCGCGGCCTCGGTCGGCGGCCGGTCCCACTCCCCGGTCGGCAGCCCGGTGAACCGCAGGCCGAGGTCGTCGAGCACGGTCGTCCGGCCCGCCTGCGCCGCGTGGACCGGCCACGGCCCGTCCGGCCCGAGCCGCTCCGGCGCCGCCGGGGTGCCCGCCTCGATCCCGGCCGAGCAGGCCAGCCGGGCCCCGCCGTCGTCGTCGAACAGGTAGACGAGGGAGAAGGGCAGGTCGCGGGTGCTGGTCGCGAGCAGGTCGCGGGCGGCCTCGAGCACGGCGCTCTCGGTGCGCGCACTGGTGACGGCGCTCGACAGCGCGCGCAGGATGGACATCCGGCGCTCGGCGAGGACCCGGTCGGTGTTCTCGGTGACGACGCAGAGGAAGCCCGGGATGGCGCCGGTGTCGTCGGCGAGCGGGCTGTAGGAGAACGTGTGATACGTCTCCTCGGGGTAGCCGGACCGCTCGAGGATGAGCAGCAGGTCCTCGTCCCAGGTCGCCTCGCCGGTCTCCAGCACCGACGCGATGCGCGGGCCGATGTCCTCCCAGATCTCCGCCCACACCTCGTGGGCCGGCCGCCCGATCGCCCACGGGTGCTTGGCCCGCAGGGTGTCCCGCTGGTAGGCGTCGTTGTAGAAGAAGGCGAGCTCGGGGCCCCAGCCCATCCACATGGAGAACCGCGAGCCGAGCAGTATCCGCACGACGTTGCGCAGCGCCGACGGCCAGGTCTCGGGCCGCCCCACGGAGGTCGCGGCCCAGTCCCAGCCCGCCATGATCCGGCCGAGCTCGCCACCGCGCGCGAAGATGCTCTCCTCCGCGACCTGCGGGCGCACGGTCTCGTCGGGCCGGGTCATCGAGGCTCCGTTCCGACGTCGATCCGTCCGGGAAGCGAAGCGTAGCCGGATCCGCGGGCCCCGGTGCAGGCCTCGCGCCCGCCTCCCGCAGCGCGGGCGGAAGTTCGTGGCCGGATGCATGGAACGCCGGGGAACGGGTACGAGATCCTTCCCGGACGGTCGTCGTCGCCGGGATGACGAGGCAGCTCAGGGAGCAGGTGACGCCGTGCCGCACGGTGACGAGTGGCGGGCCCTCGCGGCCGTCACGGGCAGGGCCGGGAACCTCGACCCGCGGGTCGAGCTGGTCGGCGCCGCCGTGATCCTGGTGGTGGCCGTGGCCCTCACGGTCGCGGGGTTGCTGGCGCTGAACCTCGGGATCCTCGTGGCGGCCGTCGTGGTCGGCACGGCCGGGGCGATCTGGTGGGGCGAGGCGCGGCGGCGCCACCCCGGGCACGGAACGAGGAGGCACCCATGAGCGGACCGCACGAGGAGCAGGCGCCCGAGGACGAGCCGGTGCGTCCCTTCCCCGAGCAGGAGGACCCGGAGGCGCTGGAGTCGGACCCGGCCGAGGTCCCGCGCCCGGGCGCGCCGAGCATGCCGATGGAACCCGGTGAGGAACACGGCGACGGCTGACCCGCGGGTCGCGATCTTCCCGAGGTGTCCCCGGCGTGGTCCCGGGTACCTCCCCGCCGTCACCGACGCCGGAGGAGTGCCCGAATGACCACCAGCAGCAGGACCACGGCGCCGACGCGCCGGATCGTGGCGGGCGTGCTCGCCGGCCTGGCCGCGCTCGCCCTGGCCGGCTGTGCGGGCGGGTCGCGCAGCGGCAGTGACCAGCCGGGCGTGGACAACACGGTCACCGCCGCCCCGGGCCAGCCCGTGAAGACGTCGATCAGCTCGTCGTCGGAGAAGGACCTGGCCGCGGCCCTGCGCACCAACGGTGTGGACGACCCGGAGAACTGGGCGCAGATCCTCGAGCAGAACAAGCCCTACCCGGCCGGCGCCGAGGGGACGCAGAAGATCCAGCAGGTGCTGCAGCAGTTCCAGGCCACCCCGGAGAACGCGACCAAGATCACGAACGTGGTCGAGCCCTGACCGGGTTCAGGAGGGGCCGGCGGTCATCCGCACCGTGAAGCCCCCGGGTCCGCGGTGCAGGCTGACCTCCCGGCCGAGCTGGTGGGCCATCCACAGCCCGAGCCCGGCCGTCGCGCTGCCCTTGGCCGGGAGCAGGCCGGCGTAGGGGTCGCTCGGGCCGGCCCCGGTGTCGGTCACCGTGACCACGGTCCGCTCGCCGGTCCAGACCGCGACCCGGACCGGCGGGGCGCCGTGCACCCACGCGTTGTCGACGACCTCGCTCAGCGCGAGGACCAGATCCTCCAGCTCGTCGCGGTCCAGCCGGACGGCGAGGCCGAGCAGCGCGTGCCGGGCCGTGGCGGGGCTCGGGTCGTCGAGGACGAGGGCGGGCGCGCCCGGCTCCGCGGGCAGCGGCGCCCGCAGGCCCTCGGCCAGGACCTCCTCCGGGTCGACGAAGCCCGGGTTTGGCCGCCGCGTGCCGTCCGGCCCGACGAGGTGGGGATGGGTCCGGACGACGTCGTCGAGGACCGGGCGGGGCGTGGTCCGGGTGTCGTACGAGCACAGCGACCAGACGGGGAAGGTCGCGAAGGCCTGGTTGACCGCGGCCTCGTAGCGCAGCCACCCGCCCCAGGAGGCCCCGTGCCCGGGGCGCGGCACCTTCCCGACCAGCCGGACCTGTGGCACGCCGGAGCCGACCGCCTCCGCGAACTGCTCACGGTAGGTGCGGATGGCCGACGCGGGTGTCCGGTACTGCGCTGCGGCGGAGAGCCAGGACACCCCGTTGCCCCGGGGCAGGGCCCGCCGGAGCAGCGCGGCCTCGTGCTCCCCCAGTGCGACGATGGTGGGCTCGCCGGCCGCCACGCCCTCCCGCACGAACGGCGCGACGACGGCCAGGAACTCCTCGTCGGCGCCGTGGAGCACCACCTCGTGGTGGTACCCCGCCGTGCCCGCCGGCCCGGTCCTCATGCCGCCGGGTCCACGACGTCGACACGGACCCGCGCGAGCTCCAGCAGCCCGGCCATCCGCCCGACGACGCCCGGGGCGCCGCGCAGGGCGACGACGACCTCCTCGCGGCGGCCCAGCTCGTCGAGCAGGAGCAGCCCGCGGTGGTCGAGGAAGCCGAGCTCCGCGGCGTCGACGACCAGCTCGTCGCCGAGCGGGCCGAGCTCGGCGCGGTCGAGCGTGCGGGCGAGCAGCGCACGGCCGGTGCGGTCGATCTCGCCGCCGAGCACGGCGCCGACGCCCTCGCGGGCGAAGAAGTGGAAGGGGGTGGCGCCGGGGCTGGCGGCCGGGTGCACGCAGGCCAGCTCGGCGACGGCGGCCGCCCCGAGGACGCGCCGGTCGTAGGCGCAGACCGCGGAGAACGGGTGCCCGGTCATGTACCGGTCGATGCGCTGCTCGTAGCGCGCGAACGCGTCGCGCTGCTCCGCGCCGCGCACCAGGACGGTGATCTCGGCGGCCACGCGCAGGCCGGTGAACCCGTCCGCGAGGGCGGCGTCCGTGGCGACGGCGTAGGTGCTGACCTGGGCGTCCGGGTCGACGACCTCGTCGGCGCCGTACACCGACCGCACGGCGACGACCTCGACGGCACCCGGGCGTGCCCCGGCGCCGAGCTCCGCGGCGACCTCGGCCAGCTCCGCCTCGGGGGCGTCGGCCACGTAGAGCACCCGCTCACCCAGCCCGAGACCCTCGCGCAGGAACCCGGCGGCCTGTCGCCGGAACTCGGCGCGGTCGTCGAACGCCAGGCAGAAGTGTCCGCCCGGGCCGAGGCCACGGGCCTCGTCGACCGGTCCCGTCGCACGCACGCGAGGAGTCTAGTGGGCGTGGGCCCGCGCGGGCCCTCCGGCGAGCCGGGTCACCTCCGCCCGGGGATGAACTCCTGGAGCTTGGTCTTGGCGCCCTCGACGACGAGGTGGGCCGCGGACGGGTCGCCCTTGAGCACCGCCTCCAGCGCGGACTTCGCCTGGTCGACGGTGGCGTGCGGCGGGATCGGCGGAACCTCCGGGTCGCAGTACACGTCGAGCACCGCGGGCCGGTCCGCCGTGAGCACCCGCTCCCAGGCCGGGCCGAGCTCGTCCGGATCCCGCACCGTGATCGCCTCCAGCCCGAGCCCACGGGCGAAGTCGGCGTAGGAGACGTCGGGCAGCGACTGCGACTCCTCGAACTTCGGCGCCCCGCCCATCGCCCGCAGCTCCCAGGTCACCTGGTTGAGGTCGTTGTTGTGCAGCACGCAGACCACCAGCCGCTGGTCGGCCCACCGCTCCCGGTACCGCGCGATCGTCAGCAGCTCGGCCATGCCGTTCATCTGCATCGCCCCGTCGCCGGTGATCGCGATCGCCGGCCGGTCGGGGTGGGCGAACTTGGCGCCGATGGCGTACGGCACGGCCGGGCCCATCGTGGCCAGCGTCCCGGACAACGAGCCGCGCACCGACCCGCGGATCCGCAGCTGGCGGGCGTACCAGTTGGCCGCCGACCCGGAGTCGGCGGTCACGATCGCGTCCTCGGGCAGCCGCTGCGACAGCTCCCACACCACCCGCATCGGGTTCACCGGGTCGGCCGCCACCATGGCCTGCTGCTCCATGGTCTCCCACCAGCCCGCCACGTTCTTCTCGACGGTCTCCCGCCAGCCGCGGTCGGTCTTGCGGGTCAGCCGGGGCAGCAACGCCCGCAGCGCCGCGGCGGCGTCGGCCACGATGTTGACCTCGGTCGGGTACCGCATCCCGATCAGCGCGCCGTCCAGGTCGATCTGCACCGCGCGCGCCTTGCCGTACTCGGGCAGGAACTGCGAGTACGGGAAGTTCGAGCCCACGATCAACAACGTGTCGCAGTCCCGCATCAGCTCGTAGCTCGGCCGCGTCCCCAGCAGCCCGATCGCGCCGGTCACCCACGCCTCGGTGTCGGGCAGCACGTCCTTGCCCAGCAGCGCCTTGGCCACCCCCGCCCCGAGGACGTCGGCGACCTCGGTGACCTCGGCCGCGGCCCCACGGGCACCCTGCCCGACCAGGATCGCGACCTTCTCCCCCGCGTTCAGGATCTCCGCCGCCGCGGCCACGTCGGTGTCGTCCGGGACGACGGTCGGCGCCAGCAGCCCCGGCGTGCTCGACGGAACCTGCTTGAACTCGTGCGCCGGCGGCTCCCAGGTCTCGGTCTGCAGATCGCTCGGGATGATCACCGCCGTGGGGGCGCGGCGGGTCAGCGCGGTGCGGAAGGCGCGGTCGATCGCGTTCGGCAGCTGCTGCGGCACGTTCACCTCGACCAGGTAGTCCGAGGCCACGTCCTTGAACAACGCCTGCAGGTCCACCTCCTGCTGGTACGCCCCGCCCATCGCGCTGCGCTCGGTCTGCCCCACGATCGCCACCACCGGCACGTGGTCGAGCTTGGCGTCGTACAGGCCGTTGAGCAGGTGGATCGCCCCCGGCCCGGACGTCGCCATGCACACCCCGGGCCGGCCGGAGAACTTCGCGTACCCGACCGCCTCGAACGCCGACATCTCCTCGTGGCGCGACTGGATGAACCGCGGCGAGTCGTCGGCCTTCCCGAAGGCCGCCACGATCCCGTTGATCCCGTCCCCGGGATAGGCGAAGACCTGCTCCACCCCCCACTCGCGCAGACGGCGCAGGACGTGGTCGCCGACGGTCTCGGCCATGCGGACCTCCTCAGGGGTGCGGACGCTCCCCCTGCGACTACCCGGTGCGCCCCGGAACACACGGTGCTCCGGGCGTGAAGGTCCTACGGGGACGGACGCAGGCCGGCGACGAGGAGCCCGACCAGCCGGCGCGCGTCGTAGCGGGGGTCGTCCTCGGCGCCGATGCAGAGGTTTCCGACGGCCCGCATGAGCTCGTAGGCCTCGAGGTCGGACCGGACCTCGCCGGCTGCGGCCGCGGCGTCGAGCAGCCGGGCGCAGACGGGGACGAGGCGGTCGAGGAAGGAGGCGTGCAACGCGTCGAAGCCGGCGTCGTCGGAGCGCAACACGGCGGCGAGCCCGTGCTTCGTGACCAGGAAGTCGACGAACCGGTCGATCCAGTGCGCCAGGGCGGCGTACGGGGTGTCGCTGCTCGCCAGCAGGGCCGGACCGGCCTCGGCACAGGCCTCGACCTGGTGCCGGTACACCGCGATGATCAGGTCCGCCCGCGTCGGGAAGTGCCGGTAGATCGTGCCCGTCCCGACGCCGGCCCGGGTCGCGATGTCCCGGACCGGCGCGTTCACCCCGGCGCCGACGAAGACCTCGGCCGCCGCGTCGAGCAGCGCCTTCTCGTTGCGCCGCGCGTCGGCACGCCTGCGCGGGGACTGCCCGCCCATGCCTGCACCCACTCCCTCCTCGACAACCGGAACGTCGTTCCGTATCGTTGGCGGAACAAGGTTCCGCTTCTGCCCTCATCATGACAGACCGCCCTCGGAGAGGGGACGAGCTCATGCCGCACACCGCCGTGAGCACCACCGATGCGCCGGCCCGCCCGCGCTTCGGGATCATGACCGCGCCGATGCAGGTCGGGTACCAGGACGTCCTGCGGGTCTGGCGCGAGGCCGACGCGATCCCGGAGATCGAGCACGCGTGGCTGTTCGACCACCTGATGCCGATCGGCGGCGACCCGGACGGCCCGGTCCTCGAGGGCTGGACGCTGCTGTCCGCCCTCGCCGCGCAGACCCATCGGCTGCGCCTCGGGCTGCTGGTGACGAGCAACCGGTTCCGGCCGCCCGCAGTGCTGGCCAAGATCGCCACGACCGTCGACGTCGTCTCCGGCGGTCGGCTCGACTTCGGGATCGGCGTCGGGTCACGCCCGGGCCATCCGCTGGCCCGGCGCGAGTACGAGGCGCACGGCCTGCCCTTCCACGACACCGCGCACGCCGTGGGGAGCCTCGCGGAGGCGTGCACCGCGATCAAGCGACTGTGGACGGAGGACGCGCCGTTCGACTTCGACGGCACGTACGTGCAGCTCCGCGACGCCCTCGGCAACCCGAAGCCGATCCAGCGGCCCCATCCGCCGATCATGATCGGCGGTCGGGCGGCGGCCACGCTGCGCGTCGTCGCGGAGCACGCCGACCTCTGGAACATCCCCGGCGGGGACATCGCCGACTGCGTGGAGCGCAGCGCCCTGCTGGACCGCTACTGCGCCGAGATCGGCCGGGACCCCTCCTCGATCGTCCGGTCGGTCCACCTGCCCGTCTCCTACGACCGGCCCGACGTGGCGCGGGCGGCGATCGACGAGGCGCTCGGGGCCGGCTTCCGGCACGTCGTCCTCGGCCTGCCGAGCCCCTACCCGGACGGCGTCGCCCGCTGGATCGCCGACGAGCTGGTCGCGGTGTCGGTCTAGGTCCGTCGGCCGTCCGGTCCCTGGGACGGTCCCGTCAGGGCATCGGTCCGGCCGTACGGTCGCGACGACGGCGGAGCTGGGCGGCCTGGGCGGGATCCTGCGGGAGGGCGAGCGCGGCGTCGTAGGCCGCGCGGGCCGCGACGCGGTCGCCCAGCCGGTCGAGGAGCTCGGCCCGGGCCGCGTGCCGGAGCGGGTAGCGCTCCAGCCCGGCGACGGCGTCGACCGCCTCCAGCCCGGCGGCCGGCCCGTCCCGCTCGGCCAGCGCGGCCGCCCGGTTCAGCCGGACGACCGGCGTGTCCTCGACCTCCACCAGCACGTCGTACCAGGACACGACCGCCGACCAGTCGGTGTCCGCCCAGGTCGGAGCCAGGGCGTGGCACGCCGCGATCGCCGCCTGCACCACGTACGGATCGGGCCGGCCGGGGCTGCGCCGCAGGCCCTCCCCGACCAGCCGCACGCCCTCCTCGATCAGCTCTTTGCGCCAGCGCGAGCGGTCCTGGTCGGCGAGCAGCACGGGCAGGCCGGCGGCGTCGCGCCGGGCCTCGCGGCGCGAGTCGGTGAGCAGCTCCAGTGCCAGCAGCCCGAGCACCGACGGCTCGCCCGGCATCAGCTCCTGCAGCAGCCGGGTGAGCCGGACGGCCTCGTCGACGAGGGTCGGGCGGACCTCTCCGACCGGGTCGTAGCCCTCCGTGAACAGCAGGTACACCGTCGCGAGCACGCCGCGCAGCCGGTCGGGCAGCTCGTGGGCGTCCGGGACGCGGTACGGGATCGCGGCCTTCGCGATCTTCTGGCGCGCCCGTGTCAGGCGCTTCGCCATCGTCTCCTCCGGCACGAGCAGCGCCTGCCCGACCTCGGCGACCGACAGCCCGCACAGCGTGCGCAGCGCCAGCGCCACCTGCGTCTCGTGGGCGAGTGCCGGGTGACAGCAGACGAAGATCAGCCGGAGCAGGTCGTCGCGCACCACCTCGGGCGGGGGCGGGTCCTCGGGCACCACGGCGAGCGCCTCCTTCCCCGGCCGCACGGCCTCCCGGCGCAGCAGGTCGATCGCCCGGCGGCGGGCGGTCAGGGTGAGCCAGGCGCGGGGCTGCTCGGGGACGCCGTCGCGGGGCCAGGTCTCCAGGGCCCGCAGCGTCGCGTCCTGCACCGCGTCCTCGGCGAGCGGGAGGTCGCCGAGCTGCCGGACGAGCGTCGCCAGGACCCGGCGGCCCTCGTCACGCACGAGGCGGACGAGGGCCGCGCGGGCCGGCTGGTCGGTCACCCGGCCTGCGACCCGAAATCGATCACCGGCCGGACCTCGATCGCGCCGTCCCAGGCGCCCGGGAGCTGCGCGGCCCACTTCACGGCCTCGTCGAGATCCGCGCACTCGAGCAGGTAGAAGCCGGTCAGGGCCTCCTTGGTCTCGGCGTAGGGCCCGTCCGTCGTGACGACGTCGCCGCCCTTGCCGCCCCGCACGCGCACGGTCGTGGCGGTGCCGGTCGGGTAGAGCGCGGCGCCGCCGCGGATGACGGCGGCCGCGGCCTCGCCGAACGCGCCGTACTCCTTCGTGACGTCCGCGAACTCCGGGCGGCTCCAGTCGACGTCGGCGGCGTAGATGAGGGCTGCGTACTGAGGCATCGGATCCTCCTGGATCTCTCGCGCCGGCGGGGTCCGGCGTCACCCGAGGGACGAACGGGGACCGGCCGTCAGGGACAGTCGCAGGAAGAATTCTTCCCTCGCCGCGAAACGCGTGCCAGACCGTCGCCCGATCCCCGCGAGTCGGGAGCTCTGACACCGCGAGTCGGGAGCTCTGACACCGCGAGTCGGGAGCTCTGACACCGCGAGTCGGGAGCTCTGACACCGCGAGTCGGGAGTTCTGACACCGCGAGTCGGGAGTTCCGGGCGTGAGGCAGGCACTTGGTGTCAGCCGATGTGCCCGGTCACCGTGATCGTGTCGACCTCCAGCTCCGGCGCCGTGGTGCTGCCGCCGAGCGCGGTGTCGTAGCTCGCCGCGCCCAGCACCGTCACCTCGGCGGTGAAGAGGTCACCCTCGACGACCGGGTCGAGCGCACGCCCGCTGCCGGTCAGGATCGTGTTCGACCCGAGGACCGAGTCCTCCTCCGGGACACCGTCGACCTCGGCGCGGAAGCGCTTGGTGCCCGTCGCACTGTCGAACTGCGTGACCACGCCGTACACCACGACGCGCTCGCCCGAGTGCGCCTCCGGGTCCTTCGCGATCAGCGCCCAGTCCCGCGCGGTCAGCGACCGCGCCGGCTCCGTGACGAACGGCGACGGCGCGGACCCGAGGTTCACGACGACCCCCACCGCCACCACGGCGAGCAGCCCGAGGACCGCGACGGCCAGCATGACGTTCCGTCCCCGACGCGGCGAGTTGTTCGCCCGAGGGTCCACGGGTGCCGCGCTCACTTCGCGGTTCCGGTGACATTGATGGCGGTGACCTGCAGCTGCGGCACGGTCATGGTGCCGCCCATGGTCGTCGAGTACGAGTAGGAACCCGTCACCGTGACCTCCGCCCGGAACAGGTCGCCCTTGACCAGCTGGGCGAAGAGCGTGCCGCTCTCGTTCAGGAACGTGTTGGTCTCGTAGTCGACGTAGCCGTACGACGGCTTGTGGACCACGCCGTCGACGTTCGCGCGGAAGGCCGACGTGCCGGTCGCGGCGTCGAACTGGGTGACCTGGCCGTAGGCGACGATGCGCTCACCGACGTGGGCATCCGGGGACTTCGCGATCAGTGCCCAGTCCCGAGCGGTGATCGCCCGGGCCGGCGCCGGCGGCGCGTAGTAGGTCAGGCTGAGCAGCGTCGAGGTCGGCACCTTGAGCAGCGCGGACGGGTACTGGCGGGTGACCGTCGATTCCTCACCGAGGCGCGCCAGATCGGACGGCACCGTGAACCCGGCCTGCGTCAGGACCTGACGCGCCCGGGGCGCCGTCAGCCCGACGAGGTTCGGCACGGTCCCGCAGGCAGTTCGGGCGCAAGGATCCGTGTTGACGGTCGTGGTGGGAGCAGCAGGTGCCGCCGCCGGGCTCCGGCCCTCCTTGTCAATGACCCCGACAGCGACCAGGACGACGATGAGGACCGCGAGTACTCCGAGGCCGCCGTAGACGATTGACGGGGTACTCAGCCGCCGGCGGGTCCCGGACTGTGGGGCCTGGACGTCGGGCGACCCGCTCGGCGGGGTGGTGTCGGGCTGGTGGTCCTGGCTGGGCGAGAGAGACATCCGTGCTCCGGTCGGTCGGGGGTGGCGCCCAGACGTTCGACCGAACGGAGCAGGGAATTACTCCCGTCCTCGACGGTTCGTCAAAAGTGAGTAAAGGAGCTGCCCTACTTCGCCCCGAACTCCGCCTTCACCTCGGCCCGCCAGGCCGCGTACTCGTCGCCGCCCGCGAGTCCGAGGGTGCCGATGCAGTCGCCGCAGCGCCCGACGATCCGCAGCAGGGCGACCTGCCCGCACCGGACGCAGGTCTGCGGGAGGGCGGTGGAGGTGTCGTCGTCTGCCACGCGACGAGTGTGCCCCACCGGTCGGCCCGGGGATCACCCGCGGGCCCGCGTGTTCAGCGGAAGATCATGCAGCTGGAGCTGCCCTCGGCGAGCAGCGTCCCCGCCTGGTCACGGAGGTCGGCGCGGGCGAGGGCGGTGCTGTGGCCGCCGTGCACGACCCAGCCCGTGGCGCGGACCAGGCCGGTGGCGGTGGTGATGCGGCGCAGGAACTTCACGTCCAGGTCGAGGCTCGTGTAGCGGACGCCGGCGGGGAGCGTGGTGTGGACCGCGCAGCCCAGCGCCGAGTCCAGCAGGGTCGCGTAGACGCCGCCGTGGACCGAGCCGAGCGGGTTGTAGTGGTAGTCCCCCGGTTCGAGGGTGAACACCGCCCGGCCCTCGTCGACCGACTCCAGGTCGAAGCCCAGCAGGCCCGCGATCGGCGGGGCGGGCAGCTCGCCGGACATGACCGCCCGCAGGACCGACAGCCCGTCCATCCCGGCGGCCGCGGCCATGCCGGCCGGGTCCTCCCAGCGGTGGGTGCGCTCGTTCAGGGCGGGCTGGACGTCCGTCATCGGCTCCTCCTCGGTCGGTGCGCTCCACCCTAGCTGGATTGCGAACAGAAACCTAGGCGCTGACCGGTTCCTCGCGCCGGCGACAGGCCTGCGCGTACGCGGCCGGCGTCAGCCCGATCGCCGCGCCGAAGTCCCGGATGAAGTGCGACTGGTCGAAGTACCCCAGCTCCGCGGCCACCTCCGCCCAGGGCCGGTCCTGCTCCTCCGCGAGCCGGGCCGCCGCCTCGTGCAGCCGGTAGCGGCGCAGCACCCACTTCGGACTCACCCCGACGTACCGGGCGAACAGCCGCTGCAACGTCCGGGCCGGGATGCCGAACCGCGCGACGATGTCCTCGACGCGCGCCACCTCCCGGTCGCGGAGCAGGGCCGCGACGATCCGCCCGACCACCGCGACCTGCGGGTCCGGCTCCGGCCACCGCGCCCGTAGGAACCCTTCCGTCTGCGCGATCAGCTCGGGCACCGACCCGGTCATCGACGCCGCGAGCGCGTCCGCCGGCGCCCCCCACAGGCGCGCGGCGGGCATCGTGACGTCCGTGATCGTGGAGACGGGCCGCCCCAGGAAGGGCAGGAACGCGCCCGGCCGGAACTTGGTGCCGAACACGCGCCCCTCGCCGGTGTAGACGTAGGTGAACCGCTCCCGCCCGACCCCGGCGACCGCGAGCATCCCGCGGTCGAGCACCACGTTGACGCACGGGTGCGGCAGCAGCGTGACCGACGCCCGGCGCCCGGGCGGCAGTGCCCACGTGACCACCCAGTGCCGCTCGACGAGCTCGGCGAGGTCCGGCGACGGCAGGTACCGGTCCAGCCGGAAGTCGACGTCCCGCACACCCAGCAGGCCGTACTCACTGGTGGTCGACAGCACGCGCACAGCATGCCGCGCCCCACCGACAGAACCGGGACCGCGGACATGAGTGACAGGAGTCACACCACGCGGTTCACTGTCGGTCATGACCACCTACGCGGACCGTCCGTGGCTCGCCCGGTACGACGAGGGCGTCCCGGCCGACGTCGAGCCGGAGTTCCCCTCCGCCCTCGCGATGTGGCGGGCGACCGCGAAGGCGATCCCCGAACGCCCCTTCCTCCACTACTTCCACACCACCCGCACGGTCGGCGAGGTCGACGCCGACTCCGACGCGCTCGCCGCCGGACTGGTCGCGCTCGGCCTGGCACCCGGCGACCGCGTGGCGGTCTACCTGCAGAACGTCCCGCAGTGGGCCGTCGTGATGCTCGGCGTGTGGAAGGCCGGCGGCATCGTGGTGCCGGTCAACCCGATGCTGCGCGAGCGCGAGCTGCAGGTGATCCTCGCCGACTCGGGCGCCTCGGTGCTCGTGGCGCTGGAGTCGCTGCACCCCGTGGCACTGCAGGTGCAGCCGTCGACCGCCGTCCGCACCCTGGTCACGACCTCGGAGCTCGACCCCCTGGGCGACGACGACGTCCCCGGCCTGCTGGCCGGCAGCAGCCGCCAGCGCCCCGCCACCGCCCTCGACCTGCAGGATCTGATCGCCCAGCACGAAGGCGACCCGCCGCCCGCGGTCCCCGAGCCGGGCCCGGACGACGTCGCCTTTTTCACCTACACCTCGGGCACGACCGGCCCGCCGAAGGGCGCGACGAACACGCACCGCAACGTCGTCTTCAACGCCATGACCTACCGGGACTGGATCCACCTCGGCCCGGACGACGTGATCCTCGGCGTGGCCCCGCTCTTCCACATCACCGGGCTGATCGGCCACCTCGCCGTCGCCGCGCTGACCGGCGCGCCGGTGGTGCTGGGCTTCCGGTTCGACGCCGGCACCGTCCTCGAACTGATCGAGCGCTGGCACGCCACGTTCGTGGTCGGCGCGATCCCCGTGTACATCGCGCTGATGGAGCATCCCGACGCGGCCACCCGGGACCTCTCCTCGCTGACGAAGGTCTACAGCGGCGGGGCGCCCGTCGCGCCGGCGGTCGTGGACGCCTTCGAGCGCAGGGTCGGCCCGTACATCCACAACGCCTACGGGCTGACCGAGACGACGAGCCCGAGCCACGTGGGCCCGTTCGGTGCCCGCGCCCCGGTCGACCCGACGTCGGGCGCGCTGTCCGTCGGGGTGCCGGTGTCGAACACCGTGGTCCGGGTGGTCGACGACGAGGGCCGCGACCTCCCCGTCGGCGAGGTCGGCGAGATCGTGATCGCGGGTCCGCAGGTGGTGCCGGGCTACTGGAACAAGCCGGAGGAGACCGCGCACGCGCTGCCGGAGGGCGAGCTGCGGACCGGCGACGTCGGGTTCATGGACGCCGACGGCTGGTTCTACCTGGTCGACCGGAAGAAGGACCAGATCAACGCGGGCGGCTACAAGATCTGGCCGCGCGAGGTGGAGGACGTCCTGTACGGGCATCCGGCGGTCCGCGAGGCCGCCGTGGTCGGGGTGCCCGACGAGTACCGCGGCGAGACCGTGAAGGCCGTGGTCTCGCTCAAGGCCGGCACCGAGCTGGACCCGGACGAGCTGATCGCCTTCGCCCGGGAGCGCATGGCCGCCTACAAGTACCCGCGGATCGTGGAGGTCGTCGACGAGCTGCCGAAGACGGTGAGCGGCAAGATCCTGCGCCGCGAGCTGCGCTGACCCCGCCGAGCGCGGGACGAGGTGCTCCGGCAGCACTTCCCGCGCGTCAGCGCGTGCGCGCCATCTCCTGCAGCCGCCGGATCCGGTCCTCGATCGGCGGGTGCGTGGAGAACCACTTGGCCATCTGGTCGCCCGCCCGGAAGGGGCTCGCGATCATCAGGTGCGACTGCGACACGAGCTGGGGCTCGGGCGGCAGCGGCGCGAGCGCCGTGCCGTACTGCAGCTTGTGCAGCGCCGACGCCAGCGCGAGGGGGTCGCCCGTCAGCTCGGCGCCGGATGCGTCCGCCTGGTACTCCCGCGACCGGCTCACCGCCATCTGCACGACGCCCGCGGCGACCGGCCCCAGCAGCGCGACCAGGATGACGGCCAACGGGTTCGGCCGGTCCTCGTCGCCCCCGCCGAAGAGCCCCGCGAACATCGCCATGTTGGCCAGGAAGCTGATCATCGACGCCATCGCGCCGGCGACGCAGGAGATGAGGATGTCGCGGTTGTAGACGTGGCTGAGCTCGTGCCCCAGCACCGCCCGCAGCTCGCGCTCGTCGAGCAGCTCGAGCAGGCCGGTGGTGGCGCAGACCGCGGCGTTGCGCGGGTTGCGTCCGGTGGCGAAGGCGTTGGGCGCGTTGGTGGGGCTGATGTACAGCTGCGGCATCGGCTGCCGCGCCCGCTGGCTCAGCTCGCGCACGATCCGGTACAGCCCGGGCGCCTCGGCCTCCGTGACCGGCCGCGCGTGCATGGCCCGCAGCGCGATCTTCGCCGAGCTGAAGTAGGCGTAGCCGTTCATGCCGAGGGCGACGAGCAGCGCGATGATCAGCCCGGTCCGGCCCGCCACCAGTCCGCCGACGAGCAGGACCAGCGCGCTCATCCCGCCCAGCAGGACCGCCGTCTTCAGCCCGTTGAGGTGACCGTGCCCGTTGACGTGACCGTGCACCGCCTCGCCGCTCCTTCCGCAGGGTTCCTGCAGGGTCAACGACCCGTCCGGAGGCGGTGTTCCGGTCCGTCCGGCTTCACAGCGGACTCACGGGTTCACGGCGCGCACGGGCATCCCGTCGAAGTGGTCGCGGCGGATGTCGATGAACAACCCGCGGCCCTCGGCGGCGACCGGGCCGTCCGGCCCGTCGAGCCGCGCGGTGCCCGTGGTCCAGGTCTTGCGGCCCTCGCGCTCCTCGACCCGGGCCCACAGGTGCAGCTGCGTGCCCACCGGGATCGGCCTGCGGTAGCTCGTGGTCAGCTCGGCGGTGACGGCCGGGCGGCCGAAGAAGGCCTGCAGCGCACCCATCGTCTCGTCGAGCGCCGCGGCGACGACGCCGCCGTGGACGACCCCGGGCCCGCCCTGCTGCCAGTGCCCGACGTCGAGCACCGAGGTGACGGTGAGGTCCTCGCCCGCGACGAAGCTCAGGTGCAGCCCGGGCTCGACGTCCCCGCAGCCGAGGCACCCGTCGTGGTGGCGGCGCACCTTCTCCCCCGGTCGGGGCGCGCGGTCGTGGGGCAGCGGACGGTCGTTCACGGTCACCGGCGGACGGTAACCCGCCGGGATGTCAGGATCACTCCATGACCACCGAAGTCCGCACGACGGTCGAGGACGGCGTCGCGCTGCTCACAGTCTCCAACCCGGCCCGCCGCAACGCGATGAACCTCGAGCTGTCCGAGAAGCTCGTCGCCGCGCTCGACGCGGCGGTCGCCGACCCGGCCGTGGGCGCCGTGGTGATCACGGGCGAGCCGCCCGCCTTCTGCGCCGGCGGGGACCTGTCCGAGCTGCAGGGGGCCGATCCGGCGCGGCTGAAGACCGTCTACGCCGGCTTCCTCGCCGTCGCGCAGTGCCCGCTGCCGACCGTCGCCGCGGTCAACGGTGCGGCCGTCGGCGCGGGTCTCAACCTTGCGCTCGCCTGTGATCTGCGTCTCGCCGGCCCCGGGGCGAAGTTCGACGCCCGGTTCATGCAGCTCGGCCTGCACCCCGGCGGTGGCTACACCTGGATGGTCGACCGGGCACTCGGCGCCCAGGGGGCCAAGGCCCTGACCCTGTTCTGCGACGTGCTCGACGCCGTCGAGGCGGAGCGCGTCGGCCTGGTCTGGCGGCGGTACGACGACGACGCGGCCCTTCTCGCCGGGGCCAAGGAGCTGGCCGGGCGGGCGGCCGCCGCGCCGCGGTCGCTGATCGAGACCACGAAGGCCACGATGCGCGTCACCTCCGGCGCGATCTCCCACCAGGAGGCGACCGAGATCGAGGTGAGAGCGCAGGCCGCGTCCGTACACTCGGAGGAGTTCCGGGAGCGCGTCACGGCGCTCCAGGCACGCATCAGCAAGCGGTAGGGGCGGCCGCATCCTCGCGCCGTTCCGCCCGGACGAACGGAGACCATGTGACGTCGCACTGGGGCCGGGGACACTGGGCGATACCGGGCGTTAACCTCGTCCGGACATTTGTGTTCCCGAGCCGAACCGGGGAATGACCTCGACATGACGTCCAACGACACCGCCGTCACGCCGTCCGGCGGCGAGCACGATGTCATCACGAAGGACCGGGTCGTCATCCGGTTCGCGGGTGACTCCGGCGACGGGATGCAGCTCACGGGTGACCGGTTCACCTCGGAGACCGCGACCTTCGGCAACGACCTGTCGACGCTGCCGAACTTCCCGGCCGAGATCCGCGCCCCTGCCGGCACGCTGCCCGGGGTCAGCTCGTTCCAGCTGCACTTCGCCAACTACGACATCCTGACTCCGGGCGACCGGCCGGACGTGCTGGTGGCGATGAACCCGGCCG
>NZ_BSFQ01000067.1 GCF_027922425.1 Pseudonocardia halophobica
TGCTCGGTGCCGCGTTCGCGCTGCTCGGCGGGTTCCGGCCGCGCCGACGGGCGCGGGTCGGCGACCTGCCGGCCGCGGGGCTCCGACCGGGAGCCGCGGGACCGCTCGGGTGCGGGCTGCGGACGCTCCGGCCCGCGCGCGGTCTGCGGATCGCCGTGCGCCCCGGCAGCCGCGGAAGGCTCGTCGACGAGCCGGCGCCGACCGCCCGAGCGGCTGCGCTCCTGGCCCCGCCGCTGCTCGGGGACCGCGCCGGCCGGGAGCCCCGGCCGGGGTCCCTCCGGTGCGGCGCCGACCCGCTCGGGCCCGCGGTCACCGTCCGGCCGCTCCCCGCCCCGTCCGGGCGCGCTCCGTGCGGGACCAGGCCCGGGCGCCACCGCCCCGAACACCTGGGTCGGCGTGTCCTCACCGGCCGCGGGCGGCGCGTCGGTGCGGTCCAGCACGCTCCGCGCGGCCTCCGCCGGCTCGACGCCGGCCTTGCGCGCCCGGCTGGCCAGGTAGCGCCCGGCCTCCTCGACGTCCGTGCGGTACCGCTCGGCGAGCATGCCGGTGGCGTGCGCGACCGGCAGGGCGGTCTCGTGCTCCGCGGTCAGCCGCGCGACGGTGGCGGTGAGCCGGCGCAGCGCGCAGACGTCCGTGAGCCGCGCGGACAGGACGTCGGCCAGCCCGGCGACGGCGTCGACGTGCCCGTCCCCCACCGGCCGGCCCGGGTGCCCGAACAGCTGCAGCCCGCCGACCGGCTCCCCGTCGACGACCAGCGGAACGACGACCGAGCACGTCAGCCCGGTGTCCGCGGCCGCGGCCGCCAGCTCCGGCGGGCCGATGCGGGTGAGGTCGGGGGTGACCATCGGGCGTCCGGACCGGACGGCGCCCTGCACCGGGCCGGTGCCCGCCCGCAGCTCCATCTCCCCGAGCCGCCCGGCCGCCGTGTCCGACGCCGACACCCCCGCGAGCCCCGGGAACCGGTCCGGCACCTCCACCAGCACGATCGCCGCGCCCGAGACGCCGAGCGTCGCGGGCAGCGCGGTGCAGACCGAGGAGAGCAGCGTGCCGAGATCGGCGCCGGCCACCGCCGTGCGCCCCACCTGCAGCATCAGCCCCATGATCCCGGGATCGTCCGGATGCATCGCCCCAGCCCCCTCGGACGTCTCGCAGTACGAGTGCTACCGCGCGTAGTCAACCATCGGCCGTCCGTGGAACGGCACGGACGATCATGGGCTGGGCCGAACGGATCAGCGCCGGCGGAGCCCCTGCACCTGCGCCCAGGTGGTCTCGTCGACGGGCACGCCGCGGAACCGGTTGCGGGCGCGCACGTCGTGGGCGCGGTCGCCGGGCACCTGCACCCGGGTGTGCCCGGGCGCGGGCGGGAGGGTCCGGAGCTCGTCGAGGAAGGCGGCGATCGCCGGCTGCGTCCGGCCGACGCCGAACAGGCCCGGCGCGAAGGCGATCAGCAGGTCCCCCTTGGTCACCGGGTCCGTGGTGTCGAGCGTGCCCCGGACCTCCCGGCCGAGCGCGGTGCCGGTCAGGGAGGCGACCAGCAGCTCGAGGACCAGCGACAGCGCGTAACCCTTCGGGCCGCCCACCGGGGTGATGGCGCCGTCGAGGGCGGCGGTCGCGTCCGTGGTCGGGGCGCCCTCGGCGTCGACGGCCGCGCCCTCGGGCAGCGGCTCGCCGCGGGCCGCGTGGTCGAGCACCTTGCCGCGGGAGATCTGCCCCGTCGCCATGTCGAGCACGACGGGTTGGCCGCCCGTCGGGATGGCCGCCGCGATCGGGTTGGTGCCCAGCATCGCGGGAGCGGCGCCCCAGGGGTGGACGAGGGCCTCGCTGGTGGTCGTCGCGAGCCCGGCGAGCCCCGCCTCGGCCAGCCGCTCGACGTACGGCGCGAGCATCCCGAGGTGCCCCGCCCGGCGGATCGCCGCGACGGCGACCCCGGTGCGCGGCACCCGCTCGACCAGCGCCTCGACGGCCCGGTGGGCGACGGGCGGACCGAGCCCGGTCCGCCCGTCGACGGTGAGCACCGAGTCGGTGGTCCAGCGCAGCTCGGGCTCCGCGGCGGGGTCCAGCACGCCGTTGCCGATCCGGCCGGCCAGCACCGGCAGCCGTCGGATGCCGTGCGACGCGTGCCCGCGCAGGTCGCCCTCGAGCAGCATCCCGGCCTGCTCGCGCGCCGCGCGGTCCGGTGCGCCGAGACCGGTGAGGACCTCGGTGCTGAGCCCCAGGTGCTCGTCGACGGAGACGCGGTGCACACCGTCGGCGTCGATCATGCCGGCGACCCTACCGGCCGGCGCCGACCCCGGCGGGCGGCGTCGCGACCGGTCCGGCCCCGACCGGGGTGAGGGCGACGGGCGAGGCGGGCGTCTCGGCCAGCATCCGCTCGCAGGTCAGGACCAGTACCGCGGCGGCGGCGCGCTGGTCCCGCGTCGAGACCGGGTGCTCGGCCCGCCGCTGCCAGCGGCTGAGCTGCGCCGCCGCGGCGAGCCGGATCTCGTCGGGGCCGGCGTCGGGCGCGAGGCCCAGCCGTCGGTGGGCGGCGGTGCCCTCGGCGCCCAGCAGCAGCTCGGCCGCGGTGCGCTCGTCGGTGGAGAGGGCGGGGGTCCCGGCGCGCAGCGCGTCGACGAGGTCGAGCTCGGCGAGCTCGTGCGCGGTCGTGCGGAGGCGTTCGAGCAGGTAGCGCAGGTCGCCGTCGTCCCCCGCGGGCCGCGCGGCGACGATCCCGTCCAGCTCGCGGAGCACGGCGCGGGCCCGCAGCGCGTCCGCCCGGTCGGCGAGCCCGCGTTCGAGCAGCTCGCGCAGCCGCGGCACGCCGCTGCGCCGGGTCAGCTCGGCGGCCACCTCGTCCGGCCTCGCGCCGTCGGCGGCCAGCTCGGAGACGAGCGCGGAGCCCATCTTCCCGCGGGTCAGCCCGGCCGCCACGGGGATCACGGTCCAGCAGCGCCGCCGCACCTCGGGCTCCGCGGCGCGCCGGCGGGCCTCGCTCCACGGGTCGCCCGCGAGCTCGTCCGCCCGGGCGAGGACACCGATCGCGGGCGGCCCGTCGGGCGGCGGCACCCCGTCGTCGGCGGGCAGCACGAGCAGCGGGACGTCCCCGGCCGTGCCCTCGACGATCTCCAGGTCGACCTCGCCCGGGGTCGCCGCCAGGGCCGCGACCAGCGTGGACACCCCCGACCTCGGCGGCCCCGAGACCGCAACCCGCAGCGGCCGGTCGAGGTCGGCCTCCAGCGCGTGCAACCGCTCGCGCAGGCCCGCGTCGGCCGACGCGGCCGCTGCGGCGAGCACGCGCCGGACCTGGCCGGGCAGGGACGTGTCCGCGCCGCGGTCGTGGTGCTCCGGCGGGAGCGTCGGCACGGGACGGGTCTCGACCACCAGCCCGGCGACGTCGAGCGCGGTGGTGTCCGCCTCGGCGTCGAGCGCGGGGGCCGGCGCCGGCCCGGTGTCGTGCGTCTCCGCCTCGGGCACCGGGACCGAGCCCTCGACGGTCGTGCCCTCACCCGGCGCCGACCTCAGGTCCACCCGCCCGCCGGCCGCGACGATCCGCGCGGCGACGTTGCGCAGGCCGCGCCCGGCCGTCGCCGCCGCCGGCCCGACCACCGCCGGTTCCGGCACCACGAACCCGGGCCCGCTGTCGCGCACGGTGAAGTGCAGCCGTCCGTGCTCCTCGTCGAACCGGATGACGACGTCGGCGCCGGGGGCGTGCTTGTGCGCGTTGTTCACCGACTCCAGGCAGCAGAAGTACACCGCGGCCTCGAGCTCCGGCGGGTAACGCCGCCCGGCCGGGAGCGCCGACTCCACCCGCACCGGCGGTGGCCCGGCCAGCTCGGCCTCCAGCGCCGCGACCAGGCCGCGCTCGGCGAGCGCGATGGACCGGACCCCGCTGGCGGTCTCGGCGAGCACGGACTCCGCCGTGTCGAGCTGCCCGGCCAGCACCCCGAGCCGCTCGCGGGCCTGCTCGATCCGCCCGTTCTCCACCTCGTGCTGTACGAGCCCGAGCACCAGCCGCAGCGAGACGAGCTGGTGCTGGGCGCCGTCGTGGAGGTCCCGCTCGATCCGCCGGCGCTCGGCGTCCATCTCCGACACCGCCTCGCGCCGGGACACCGCGATCTCGGCCGCGTGCGCGAGCGCCGCCCGCAGCTGGCGCTCCAGCTCCACGCCCAGCCGGCTGGCGGTGACGACCACGCCCAGGCTGTCCGCGATGTCCTCCAGCAGGTGCCGGCGGTCGGCGTGCAGCCCGGCGACGGCGGCCCGGTCCACCTCCAGGGTGCCGAGGTGCTGCGCGCCGCCGCGGACCGGGACGCCGACCAGCCCCGTGCCGTCGTCCCGCCGCGTCGCCCGCCGCGACGCCCATTCGTAGGTGCGGTCCCGGAGCCCGGGCCGTACCACGGTGAGCCGGCAGCGCGACGAGCCGAGGGCCCGCCCGACCGCCTCGGCGACGCGGGCGAGGTCGGGTGCGTCGGACGCCGCGGTCCGGGACAGCGCCGCGACCTCGGCGAGCGCGCTGTACGGGGTGGGCCGGCGGCCGTAGAGCAGCCGGTCGGTGAGCCCCTCCACCGCCCGGTAGACGGGCAGGAAGGCGACGGCGGCGAGCAGCGACGCGCCGAGCGAGGACCACAGCGGCCCGAAGCCGATCAGCCACCCGGCCGCCTCGAACACGACCACCCCGCCCCCGACGACGGCCACCGCCAGCACGGCCGCCAGGACCCGGCTGAACCGCGCCTCCGCCGACCACAGCCGCTCCGCGCGCACCGCGACCAGCACCGCGACCGCGATCGCCGCCGACCCGACCCGCGAGGCCCAGAACAGCAGCGCGACCGGCTGGCCGGCGGCCGCACCCGTCGTCATCGAGTCGTGCGCCGTCGGGTCGTAGAGCTCCAGGCCGGGGACGCCGAGCAGCCAGAGCACGATCGTGCTGATCCCCAGCACGACGATCGCCGCGAACGCCGCCACGAGCAGGCTGAACACCAGCCGGGCCTGGGTTCGCAGGGCCGCGGTCTCGCCGCGGCGGATGCGCCCGGGCAGCACCGCCACCCCGACCAGCGGCACCAGGAAGCCGAAGAACAGCACGCAGCTGGTGGTGTGCCGCAGCAGCGCCGTCCCGAACCCGACGATCCCGAGCACGAGCACGCCGAACACGGCCAGCGTCACCCGGCCCGAACGGCCCCAGCGCGACGGCCACGCGCCCTGCGGCGTCGGGAAGACCAGCAGCGCGAGGACGTAGGCCGCGCAGGCCACGCCGTGCAGCACGATCTGGTGGATGGGCCCGGCCGCGATCCCGGTCGCGGCGTCGACGGCGGTCGCGGCCGCGTGCGCCTGCAGGTTGAAGGCGCCGCCCGAGCCGACCATGGCCAGCGCGAGCAGCCGGGTCGGCCAGCCCGACCCGCCGCGGACCAGCAGCACCACCGCGATCGCGACCGCGCCCAGGCTCAGCGCGTAGTCGACGACGAGCTGGTCCAGCGGCTCGGTGGCGGGCGCCGCGGCGGCGACCGCCTGGGCCCACACCGAGTCGCCGGCCCCGAAGCCGGGCACGTACCAGGCCACCGCGACGTACGCGCCGACCGCCAGCCAGCCGATCGCGACCACCGAACAGACGACGAGGACCACGACGTAGACCGCGACGGCGAGCCGGTGCAGCCCGCTCGCGCCCGCAGGTGCGCGGGCCGGCCGGATCGCGGTCGCGCTCACACCCGCACCTCCCGGGCGACCTCGACGGCGGGCTCCAGCCGCTCCGGCAGGCTCGCGGTGAGCACCAGCCGGCCGTCCTCGTCCGTGGTCAGCCCGGCCTCGCCGCCGAGCGCCGCCAGCCGCTCGAGGTCACCGGCGAGCGCGGCGCGCAGCTCCCCGGGGGCGAACCCGGGCCGCGGGTCGACGACGCTGACGGCCAGCCGCCCGTCGGCGTGGGTCAGCTCGACCTCCAGCTCGGGCCCCTGAGAAGCGGCCAGCCACTGCAGCGCCGAGGCGGCGACGTAGTAGACGCCGGACTCGACCTCCCACGGCAGCCTGTCCTCGGGCGCACCGGCGAGCCGCACCGGCCGGTCCAGGTCGGCGGCCACCTCCTCGAGCGCGCCGACCGGGCCCTGATCGCGAAGGACCTGCGGGTAGACCCCGCGGGCGATGAGCCGGAACCGGTCGAGCAGCTCGTCGAGCTGGGTGCCGGCGCGGCGGATCGCGGACCCCGCGCGGGCCGGGTCCGGCGTGCTCCCGCCCAGGTCCTGACGGGCCCCGTCGAGCACGATCCGCAGGGTGGCGAGCCGGTCGGTGGTGGCCTGCGAGAGCTCGCCGACGAGCCGGCGCCGCTCGACGTCCCGGGCCGTGGCGAGCCGCTCCCGGGACCGCTCGAGCTCGGCGGCCAGCTCCGCGGCCCGCCGGACGCGGTCGCGCAGCTCGGTGTTCATCGCGACGCCGCGCAGCAGCAGCCCCGCCCCGCCGGCGAGGTCCCGCATCAGCTGCTGGTCGGCGGGGGTGATCGCGGTCGGCTTGCGGATGGCGAGCACGGCCCGCAGCGTCTGTCCCTCGACGATCGGGACGACGTGGTCGGCCCGCTGCTCCGGGTCCTCCCCGCCGAGCAGCACGGCGAGGTTCGGCACGGTCTCCCCGGTGACCGCGCGCGGCGGGTGGACCGCGGCCGTCACCAACCGGTCGGAGACCGCGAGCCAGACCCGCGCCTCGCGTGCCGCGGTGCCCTCCGCGAGCACCTCCGCCAGCCCCGGCAGGGCCGAGTCCGGGGTGCCGCTCCGGATCCGCGCGGCCGCCTCGGCCAGCGCGGAGTACGGGGTCGTGCCCCGGGTGTGGGTCACGCGCTCGACGATCCGGTCCACCACCGGGCGCAGCCGCGCCGCGCCGATCGCGCAGACGAGTGCCGCGACGAAGGGCAGCAGCACGCCGATCTGCCCGAGGCCGGTGCCGAGCAGCACCGGCGGGACCACGACGAGGACCGCGAACACGACGAGGACCGCGCCGCCGACCAACGCGGCGCGCAGCCCCAGCGCGGCCCACCTCTCCATGTCCGGCCGTCAGTCGCCGTCCCGCTGCGAGCGGAGGTA
The DNA here is from genome assembly GCF_027922425.1 of Pseudonocardia halophobica. Classification (GTDB taxonomy): domain Bacteria; phylum Actinomycetota; class Actinomycetes; order Mycobacteriales; family Pseudonocardiaceae; genus Pseudonocardia; species Pseudonocardia halophobica. The sequence goes on from NZ_BSFQ01000067.1 coordinate 7,032, forward strand.
GGTGAGCACCGCGAGGACCCGGCGATGGCTCTCGGTCTCGTCGGTGTGCAGGCCGAGCTTGGCGAAGATGCTGGCGATGTGCTTCTCCACGGCCTTCGGCGTGACGTACAGCTGGCCCGCGATGCCGCCGTTCGACCGCCCCTCGGCCATCAGCTTGAGCACGTCGAGCTCGCGCTCCGACAGCGACGCGACCTCGTTCTTCTTCTCCCCGCGGGGCCGTTCGACCAGCCGCTTCGCCAGCACCGGCTCGATCACGATCTCGCCGTCGGCGATGCGGGTCAGGGTGTCGGTCAGCACCTCGACGCTGCCGACCTTCTCCTTGAGCCGGTAGCCGATCGCGTCCGTGCCGATGTCGAGGATCTTCATCAGATAGTGCGACTCGGCGTAGTGCGAGAGGAACAGCAGCCCCATGTTCGGCCACTTCTCGCGGATCCGCTCCGCGGTGACCAGCCCGCCGTCGGGCTCCGGGGGCATCCGGATGTCGAGGACGGCGACGTCGCACGGGGTGCCGGCCAGGAGGGCCAGCAGCTCGTCACCGCCCGCGGCCACCGCCACGACCTCGTGGCCCGCGGCCTGCAGGAGCATCAGCAGCCCCTCGCGGAACAGGGCGCCGTCCTCGGCCAGTGCTACTCGCATGGGATCCTCGCAACGATCGTGCCGGTACCGACGGTCTCGTCCGGCGGGGTGGAAACGTCACACACCGCACCCCCGAGCGGGCGGGCGCGGTCCAGCAGCAGCTCCGCCAGCCCCGGTCCTCCGCCGGTCACCGTGACGACGAGCTCGGCGGCGGAGCCCGCGATCGTCACCTCGCGGGGCGACACCGGGTCGGCGGCCAGCGCGTCGGCCACGGCGAAGTAGACGGCGCCCTCGGCGGCCGGGCCGAACCGCCGGCCGTCGTCGCGCACCCGCAACGGGGCGTCGAGCCGCTCGGCGAGCTCGCGCAGCGCCGGGCCGAGGCCCGCCTCGTCGAGCAGCGGCGGGTAGATCTGGCCGGCGACGTCCCGCAGCTCCTGCAGCACCGCGTGCAGCTCGTCCTGCAGGGTGCCGATGGCGGCGCGCAGCTCGTGCTCGGCTTCCGGGACCCGGTGCCGGAACAGACCCAGCTGCAGGACCAGGGCGGACGCCCGCAGGGCGGCCCCGTCGTGCAGCTGGCGCTCCAGCCGGCGCCGGCCCTGCCACTGGTCGCGCTCGCGCCTGCGACGCGCCTCCGCGACGGCGGACGCGCTCGGGACGGCCGTGGGGGCGGCCGGCACGTCCCCCGTCGGCGCGGGCTCCAGCCTCATCGCTGCATCGTCCCGCCGCCGGGGGGTCACCGGAAGGGGGTCGGCCCCCCGGCGGGGTAGGGACTGCCCCCGCTCGCGCACTTCGAGGTGTGACGGTAATGACAGCGTGACCTGGGACGAGTATCACCTGAGGGCAACGTGCGCTCGTACGGTCGGCAATGCTCATGCGCGGGTCCGACGGGTCCGCGCCTCCGAGAGGTGGCGGAGTGTCCTACAGCCTGGGTGTGGACCTGGGGACGACGTTCGTGGCCGCGGCGGTCGCGAACGCCTCCCGGGTGGAGATGTTCACGCTCGGCGACCGCAGTGTGGTGACACCGGCCGTCGTCTACCTGCGGGAGGACGGCACGGTCGTCACCGGCGACGCGGCCGGGCGGCGGGCGGTGAGCAACCCCGACCGGGTCGGCCGGGAGTTCAAGCGCCGCCTCGGCGACCCCACGCCGGTGATGCTCGGCGGGGCCCCGCACGCGGTCACCGCGCTGCTCGCGAGCCTGTTGTCCGACGTCGTGGCCCGGGTCTCGGCGACCCAGGGCACCGCCCCGGACTCGATGGTGCTGACCCACCCGGCCAACTGGGGCCCGTTCCGGCGCGAGCTGTTCGACGAGGTCCCGCAGCTGGCCGGGGTGGCCATGCCGCGGATGGTGACCGAGCCCGAGGCGGCCGCGGCGCACTACGCGTCGTCGCGGCGGCTGGAGAACGGCGAGATCGTCGCGGTCTACGACCTCGGCGGCGGCACGTTCGACGCCACCGTGCTGCGCAAGCGCTCGGAGGGCATCGAGATCCTCGGCTCGCCGGAGGGCATCGAGCGCCTCGGCGGGGTCGACTTCGACGAGGCGATCCTGGCGCACGTCAACTACGCCGCCGGCGGGGCGCTGTCCGAGCTGGACATGAGCGACCCGCAGACCACGGTCGCGCTGGCCCGGCTGCGCCAGGACTGCGTGCTGGCCAAGGAGGCGCTGTCGATCGACACCGAGACCACGATCCCGGTGTTCCTGCCCCACCGGCACTTCGACGTGCGGCTCACCCGCGCCGAGTTCGAGGACATGATCCGGGCGCCGATCGAGTCCACCATCGGTGCGCTCAACCGCACCCTGCGCTCGGCCGAGGTCACCCCGGACGAGCTCAGCGCGGTGCTGCTGGTCGGCGGGTCCTCGCGGATCCCGCTGGTCGCGCGGATGGTGTCCGAGGAGCTCGGCCGGCCCACGGTCGTCGACGCCCACCCCAAGTACGCGGTCGCGCTCGGCGCGGCCACGCTCGCCGGCGGACCCGGTGCGGTCGCGGGCTCGGACGGGCCCGCGGCGCCGGCCGCCCCGCCGCCCACCACGGCCTTCCCGGCCGTGGCGCTGGGTGCGGCGGGTGGGGCTGCTGCCGGTGCGGCCGTGGCGTCCGTGCCGGAGACCCCGGCGCCGTTCTCGCTGCCGTCGGGCACCGGGCTGCCGAGCTTCGGTCCGCCGACGGGCACGCCCTCCGGGACTCCGACCCCGGCTCCGGCGGCGGCGGCGGCCATGGCGGCACCTCCCGTCGCGGCCGCAGCACCTCCGGCCCCGCCCGCGCCGACGCAGCGGGTCGCCCCGCCCGCGCCGCAGCCGTCCGGCCCGTTGCCGTACGGCGGCGGCCCCGGTGGCCCCGGCAGTCCGGGTGGTCCCGGCGGCCCGGGTGGCGGCGGGGGCGGCGGTGGCGGCGGCTTCGGGGGCGGCACCCCCGGTGGCGGCGCACCACCCCCCGGCGCTCCCGAACCCTCGGAGCCGTCCGGCGGCGGACGCAAGGCCCTCATCGTCGGGCTCGTCGTCGTGCTCCTGCTGGCCGCCGTGGGCGGTGTGGGCTGGTTCGCCGCGAACCAGTTCGGGCTGCTCGGGGGCGGCACCGGCAACACCGGCACGTCGGTCGCCGGCGGCGGGTCGAACGAGGAGATCCCGCCAGCCGCGGACCAGACCCAGCCCGAGATCGCCACCAGCGTGCCGATCCCGTCGCTGGGCTCAGCGATCCCGGTCGGCAAGACCCCCGGCTACATCGCGCTCTCGCCCAACGGCCGGCTGGCCTACATCGCCAACCGCAACGCCGGCGTCGTCACGGTCATGGACACCTCGGTCGACAAGGTCATCGCGACGATCCCGGTCCAGGCCGGGCCGCCGCAGTACCTGGCCTTCGCACCCGACGGCAAGCGCGTCTACGTCTCGATCTTCAACGACCAGAAGACGGTCAACGTCGTCGGCGTGCTCGACACGACCAGCAACTCGATCACCTCGACGATCCCGGTCGGCACCCGGCCGTTCGCCCTCGCCGTCACGCCCGACGGGTCGAAGCTCTACGTGCCCAACCACGACTCCGGCACGGTCAGCGTGATCGACACGGCGACCAGCACGCTCGTGCACGACATCAAGGTCGCGCCGAACCCGCACTGGGTCACCTTCTCGCCCGACGGCACCAAGGCGTACACGGCCAACCACGAGTCCGGCGTCGTCTCGATCATCAACACCGCCGACGACACGGTGCTCGGCGAGGTCAAGGTGCAGGTCAGCCCGCACAGCCTCGAGGTCGCGCCGGACAACTCCGTGGTCGCCAACGTCAACTACGACAGCGACTCGGTCACGGCCATCGACACCAACACCGACCAGGTCGTCGCCACGGTGCCGGTGGGCAAGAAGCCGCAGGACATCGCGTGGGCGCCGGACGGCCGGTTCGTCTACGTCACCGCGGTGGAGGGCGACAACCTCACGGTGATCAACGCCGAGACCTGGACGGTCACCGCCACCCTGCCCACGGGCGACGCCCCGACCAGCCTGGCCGTCACGCCGGACGGGAAGAAGGCGTACGTCACCAACCTCAACAGCGGCACCCTCACCGAGGTCAACCTCACCGGCTGAGCCCGCCGCCCCGCGCACCACGCCGACTCCCGACTCGCACACTCCCGCGAGTCGGGAGTTCGCGCACCGCGAGTCGGGACTTCCAGCACCGCGAGCCGCGCCCTGAGCTCCCGCGAGTCGCGCTCTCAGCTCCCGCGAGTCGCGCTCTCAGCTCCCGCGAGTCGCGCTCTCAGCTCCCGCGAGTCGCGCTGTGGGCTTCCGCGAGTCGCGCCCTGAGCTCCGGCCGAGCACGCCCCGGACTCCCTCAGGTCACGCGCACCTCAGGAACCGGCTCGGTGGTACCGCCATTCGGGGATTTCCGCGATTCGTGGTGCCGCCCGAGTTCAGGCCCGCCCGGCCCGGGTACAGCCACCGCAGTTCTGGCGCGTGGGGGTCAACCCCACCCCGGTCGGCGGGTCGGCCCCGGTAGGGAGTGGGGCCGACGTCATCGTCCGGGGCGTGCTCCGGCGGGATGCTTCTTCTCGTTCGACACCGACACCGGGAGGGCCCCGGCGCCAGGACGGAAGGAGAAGCACGATGTCCGCACAGACCGCTCAGCTCACCCTCGTCACCGGCACCGGCATTCCGGCGCTCACCCACCGCGACCGCGCCGTCCTGCGCGCCGTCGAGGCCGGCCGCGTCCGGCTGTCCGGTGGGTCCGCCCTCGTCGTCGACGGGATGTTCCTCGCCGACCCCTTCGCCGCCCCGCGGCTCACCGACGCCGGCCTGATCGCCGACGCCGACGGATCCGTCGCCCTCACCGACTCCGGTCGCGCTCTGCTCGCGGCGTGACGTCGCGCGCACCCCCGGCACCGGACGGAGCCGGGTGTGTCGCTCCCGAGGACACCGGACCGTCCGGCGCCTGCCGTTCCTGCGCCGTCCCGCCCCCGCTCTCCCGATGCGCGGCGAACCTGGCGGCCTGCCACTTCCCCAGCTCGCGGATCCCCAGCGCCACCAGCACGGCCAGCGCGACCCCGACCCCGATCGTCCACGCCGCGGTCGCTCCCGGCGACGGCGTCGCGGGCAGACCGGCCGCGACGTCCCGCGCCGCCTGATCGTGGTCGTGATGCCCGCCGACCGGGACCGCCGGCCGCGGCGCACCGTACGGCAGCTCGAGGGCCGTGTGCGCCGGCGCAGGCCGGCCGGGCACCACCAGGTCCGACCATTCGACGACGGCACCGGACCGGCTCGTCTGGGTCGCCCGGAACCGCACGGGCCCTGCGCCGTCGGGCATCCGGCCCACCCGCAGCACCAGGTCCACGGGCTCGGACCCGACCGGCCCGCCCGTCCACTCGATCCCGCTCGCGGTGGTCGCGACCTGCCACCCCGCCGGCGACGACGCCTGCGGGTCCACGAGCGGACGCCCCGTCGGCAGATCCACCCGGAGCGCGACGACGGGGTCGCCCGGATCGTCGTTGGTCACCCGGAACGTCACGGCGACGTCCCGCGCGCCGGCCTCGGTGTGATCGGGCGTGAGCGTGACGTCCGCGACCGCGGCACCGGCGAAGACCATGCCGAGCCCGACGAGCGTCAGGACCATCAGCAGGGCGCACCGGACCGGGACGGCGGCTCCGCCGAACCCGCGCATGCCCGCCTCCTCGCGCCCGCTCCCGCCCGGGAACTCGGCCCTGATCGTTGAGCGTTACCGCGCCTCGCCCGTCGGACCGACGGTGAAGGTTCCGCACGATCCGGTCAACCTCCCGCGAGTCGGCACTTCCGGGTCACCGAACCCAGATCCCGGGAGACGACGAACATGCGCAACGCGGTCGCCCTAAACCGCCGACTCGTGCTGCCGGAACTCCCGACTCGCGGTGCCGGAACTCCCGACTCGCGCTGCCAGAACTACCGACTCGCGCTGCCAGAACTACCGACTCGCGCTGCCAGAACTCCCGACTCGCGCTGCCAGAACTCGCGACTCGCGCCGCCGGAACTCCCGACTCGCGGGATGTGGTGCTACACCGCGCCGAGGACGGGTTCGAAGGCGAGTTCGGCGGCGCCGACGAGCTTCCCGTCCCTCCCCAGCGGCGAGACGGCGATGCGGGTGCGGCCCGCGGCGCGGCTGACGAGGCTGCGGCGGTGCAGCTCCTCGCGGATGCGGTCGACGAGCCGGGTGGGGAGGGCGGCGAAGAGGTCGCCCAGCACCACGAGCTCCGGCGCGAGCATGTTCACCGCCGTGACCAGCCCCGTGACCAGCCACTCCCCCACCTCGGACAGCAGGTCGAGCCGTCCGGGACGGGCCTCGAGGTCCCGCAGCTCGGCCACCAGCACCCCGCGGGGCGTGTCCTCGGGCAGCCCGAGCGCGCGGCACAGCGCCGGCTCGCCGACCTCGGTCTCCCAGCAGCCCTGCTCGCCGCAGAAGCACGCCCGCCCACCGGGCCGGACGATCATGTGCCCGATCTCGCCGACGTACCCGCCGGAGCCCCGCAGCGGCACCCCGCCGACGATGACCCCGCCGCCCACGCCGACGTCGGCGGACAGGTAGAGCAGGTCGTTGGCGTCCCGCGCCGCCCCCCGGACGTGCTCGGCGAGGGCGCCGAGGTCGCCGTCGTTGCCGACGGTCGTGGGCGAGCCGAGCACCGCGCCGAGCCGGCTGCCCAGGGCCACCTCCCGCCAGCCGAGGTTGGGCGCCTCGTGGACCAGGCCGTCGGCCCGTCGGACGACGCCGGGGACCGAGACGCCGACCCCCTGCTCCCGCACGCCCAGCTCGTCGCGCAGCAGCTGTGCCGACTCGGCGATGTGCGTGATGACCTCGCCGGGCAGCCGGGTGGTGCGGTGCAGGTTCCAGCTGTGGCGGCCGAGGATCTGCCCGCCGATCCCGACCATCGCCATGGCGACCTGGTCGACGCGGATGTCGACGGCCAGGACGACCGCCGCCTGCGCCTCGGGCAGGACCAGGAGCGAGGGCCGCCCGGCGCCGGTGCGCTGCGCCGGGACGGCCTCCGTGACGACGCCCGCCTCCGCCAGCCCGTCGACCACCGCCTTGATCGTGCTGCGGTTGAGCCCGAGCTCGCTGGCGAGCGTCGCGCGCGTGCAGGGCCCCTCGACGTGCAGGCGGCGCAGCAGCGCGGTCCGGTTGTGCCGGCGGGCGTCGTCGGGACGGGTGCCGGAGGTCGGGACGGTCACCTGCCGGCGGCCGCCGACTTCCGCCGGGACAGGACGTCGACGCCCGCCGCGAGCAGCAGCACCAGGCCCGTGATGATGAAGACCACCGCGGCCGGCTGCTTGAGCAGGCCCAGCCCGTTCTCGACGGTCGCCAGCACCGCGCCGCCGATGACGGCGTTGGACACCCGGCCCCGCCCGCCGAACAGCGACGTCCCGCCGATGACGGCCGCGCCGACCGCGAACAGCAGCGTGTTGCCGCCACCGGCCGCCGGCGAGACGGACCCGACCTTCGAGGAGTAGACGATCGCGCCGATCGCCGCGAAGGCCGAGCTGATCACGAACACCGCCGCCCGGATCCGGACGACGTCGATGCCCGCCCGGCGGGCCGCCTCCCGGTTGCCGCCGACGGCGTAGACGTGCCGGCCGAACCGCGTGCGGTCGAGCACGTAGGTCCCCAGAACCAGGAGGACCAGGACGATCGGCACGACATAAGGGATACCGGAGATGGCGATGACGCCCGGCGACCGGTCCCGGGTCAGCAGGAAGGTCGCCACCGCCCCGAGGACGACGACGGCCCCCACCTTGATCAGGACCAGGCCGGTCGGCTTCGCCACCAGGCCCTTGTGCAGCCGGTTGCGCTGCTGCAGCAGCATGACCGCCGCGTAGCCGCCGGCCGCCACGACGAACAGCACCCACGAGCCGAGGGTCGACAGGTTGCCGTTGGCCACGGCGTTGATCACCGGATCGCGCAGGCCGAGGGTGCCGCCGTCGCCGATGAGCTGCAGGATCACGCCCTGCCAGGTGATGAACAGGGCGAGGGTGACGACGAAGCTCGGCATCCCGATGCGGGCGACGAGGAAGCCGGTCAGGCACCCGACGACCACGCCGACGCCCACGGCGAGCAGCATCTCGATCCACGGGTTGGCCGGTACGCCGATCAGCAGGATCACTGCCGTCAGGACGCTCACCACGGCCCCGGCCCACACCCGGACCCAGATCGCCAGCGCCGCCGCGACGAGCATCGCGACGATCAGCACCGCGAAGACGAACCCGCCCATCGCGCCGAGCATGTTCCCGCCACTCACGAGGTGCAGCGCCATCAGCGCCGCCGCGAGGCCCGACGCCGTGCCCGCGGCGAGGTCGATCTCGCCGGTGAGCAGCACGAACACCAGGCCCATCGCGATGATGGTCCGGCCGGCACCCTGCTGGAGGAGGTTCGCGAGGTTCAGCAGGCTGGGGAAGGTGCCGCCGGAGTCGAGGATCGTGAACAGCACGAACAGCGCGGCGAGGCCGAGCAGCGCGGGCAGCGAGCCGAGCTCGCCGTTGCGCAGGCCCTGGAGGTAGCCGCGGATCGCCTCGCCCGTGGTCCGGGCGGTGGTGTCGATGCCGAAGTCGGCCGCCCGGTTCCCGGGGTCGGCCTTCTCGGCCGCCGACTTCTGCTGCTTCTCGGGTGCGGTCACTGCCCGACCACCCCTTCCGGTCGGGCCAGTCCGAGGTCCCCGGACCGGCCTGCGGTGATGAGCTCGACGACCTGCCCGTGGGTGACGTCGCGCGTGGGCACCTCGGCCACCATGCGGCCGAGGTAGAGGGTGGCGATGCGGTCGGCGACCTCGAAGACGTCGGCCATGTTGTGGCTGATCAGGACGACCCCGATGCCCTGTTCGGCGAGCCGGCGGACGAGGTCGAGGACCTGCCGGGTCTGCGCGACGCCGAGTGCGGCGGTGGGTTCGTCGAGCAGCACGACGCGGGAGTCCCAGAGGACGGCCTTGGCGATGGCGACGGTCTGCCGCTGCCCGCCGGAGAGCGACGCCACGGGCGTCCGCACGCTGGTCACGGTGCGGACCGACAGCGAGGCGAGGGTGCGCCGCGCCGCCTGTTCCATGTCGGACTCGTCGAGCAGCCAGGGCCTGCCGCGCTCCCGGCCCAGGAACATGTTCTGGACGATGTCGAGGTTGTCGGCGAGCGCGAGGTCCTGGTAGACGACCTCGATCCCGAGCTTCGACGCGTCCGAGGGGCTGTGCAACGCGACGGGGTCGCCGTCGAAGAGGATCTCGCCGCCGTCGATCGGGTGGATCCCGGCGACGCACTTGACCAACGTCGACTTGCCGGCGCCGTTGTCGCCGACGAGCGCGGTCACCTCGCCGGCGCGCACCGTCAGGTCGACGTCGTGGAGCACCTGCACCGCGCCGAAGCTCTTCGACACGGACCGCAGCTGCAGGATGGGTTCGGACATGCGGACCTCCATGCGAGGGCGCGCGGCCGGGAGGGTCACCGTCGACGGTCCCGTCCGCGGCCGCGCGCCCGGCTCGGTTACTTGATGCCGGCCGCGTCGCAGGCGGCCTGCGTGGCCTGCACGCAGATCTCGCTCGCCTTGACGTAGCCCGCGTCCGTCACCGTCTTGACGTTGTCCTTGGTGATCAGCTGCGGGGTGAGCAGGACGGACTTGACCTCGCGGTTGCCCTTCGGGTCGTTCACCGTCTGGGTCGCCGTCTGGTCGGCGGTGGCGGTGTCGCCCTTGGCGAGGGCCGCGGCGAGCTTGGCGGTCGCGTCGGCCTCCTCCTGGATCGGCTTGAACACCGTCATGTACTGGTCGCCGCGCAGGATGGCCTGCAGGCCGTCCGCGGTGGCGTCCTGGCCGGTCACGGCCACCTGGCCGTTGAGCCCGTACTTGGTCAGCACGGTGACGATCGCGCCCGCCAGGCCGTCGTTCGCCGCGACGACGCCGTCGACCTTGCCGCCGTTGCCGGTGAGCAGCTGCTCGAAGGTCTGACCGCCGACCTGGTTGTCCCACTTGTCGATGGCCTGGTTCGCGACGAGCTTGAGCCGGCCGTCGTCGTACATCGGCTTCAGCACCGTCTGCTGGCCGTTGTAGAACAGCGTCGCGTTGTTGTCGGTGGGCGCGCCCTCGATCTGGATGACCTGCGCGCCCTGCTTGCTCTGCAGCGCCTGGGCGAGACCCTGGCCCTGCAGCGCGCCGACCTTCTCGTTGTCGAAGGAGACGTAGTAGTCGCTGGTGCCGCCGAGGTTCAGCCGGTCGTAGTCGATGACCGGGATGCCCTGCGCCTTGGCCTTGGCCGCGACGGCCGAGCCGCCGTCCGAGCTGATCGACGCGATGACCAGCACCTTCACGCCGCTGGAGATCATCCCGTCGGCCAGGGTCGAGAACTTCTGCTCGTCGCCCTGCGCGTTCTGGATGTCCGGGTCGAGCCCGGCGGCGCGCATGGCCTTGTCGAGCATGGGCTTGTCGAAGCCCTCCCAGCGCGCGGACGTGTCCGTCTCCGGGAGGATGACGCCGACCTTGACGCCCCCGCCCGCCGGCGCCGCCGAGGGAGCGGTGCCGCCCGAGGACCCACCGGAGCTGTTCGCCCCGCACGCGGTGAGGGTGAGGACCAGCCCCAGACCCAGCGCCGCGATCATCTTCGGCGCGCCTCGCAGCGCCGACCTGCCTACCCGCATCCGCCCTCCACCTCACTGTGGACCCGGTGTCCGACGACGCCGGGTAAATGTTGTGGGCGACAACGTATGCGGCCGAAGTCTGTGATGCAAAGCATGCTGAATCGGTCCAGGTTCCGCAGCATCGTCACGATTCGGTCTCGCCGGGCTGCGTTTGTTGTCGCGCTCCCGTTTCTTGTTGCGCCCTGTAGTCGACCCACTCCGCACCGCGACCGGCACGGGCAACCAGCTCCGTCCGGCACGGCAAGAACGACATTGCGCCGCCCGGGCGCGGGCCGGCGGGGTGAGACACCGTCCCCGGACGGCCCCGGGAGCCGGCCGCGGGGCCTCATCGTCCGGCGTGCTCCGTCCGGGCCCGTTCACGCTCCGTGTCTCCCCGGGCGGCGGCACGACGGGGACCGAGGTGGCCGCCACGGCGGGAGCGGCGCCACCGGATCGGGCGATCTTCACCCGGGTGCTCCTCCACCGCTGACGCTGCGTGACCGAGCCCTTGCGGTCACTCCACGTGACGACGAGGGGTCTCCCGGGGTGGCTCGAGCACCTCGGGCACGCCGTCCCCGTCCCGCGATCGCAGCGCCACCGCGGCGATCACGGCCGCGATCCCGACGCCCTCGGCGGCACCCGGGAGCTGCCCGAGCACCAGGAAGCCGATCACCGTGGCGGTCGCCGGGAGGAGGGCCAGGAGCACCGCGAACCGCCCCTGCCCGACCCGCCGCAGCACCACCTGGTCGAGGCCGTAGGGGATCACGCTGGACAGCACCCCGACGCCGACGGCGAGCAGCACCACCACCGGGTCGGCGAGCGGCGCGAGGCCCGCGGCCCCGCCGAGGAACAGGACCGGGGAGCACAGGACGGCGGCCACGGTGAAGCCGACGGCCAGGTCGTCGACCCCGTTCCCGGCCGTCGCGACCCGTTTGCCGAGGAGGATGTACGCCGCCCACATGACGGCCGCGGCGAGCGCCCACAGCACCCCCGACGGACTGCCTGACCAGCGCACATCCGCGATGAGGGCCACTCCGCCCGCGGCCAGCACCACGGCCCCGACGTCCCGCGGGCGGCGGGAGAGCGCCGCCGCCACCGCGACCGGCCCGCAGAACTCCAGCGCCACCGCGGTGCCGAGCGGCAGCCGCGCGATGGCCTCGTAGAAGGCCGCGTTCATGAGTGCCGTCGCCAGCCCGAACGGGACCGACCGCCGCAGCCGCGGGGCCCGCCACGCCGCCCGGCGGGGCCGCCGCCACGCGAGCAGCACCAGGCCCGCGCCCAAGATCCGTAACACCGCGACGGCCGCGGGCGACAACCGGTCGAACAGCCCGACCGCGAGGGCCGCCCCGACGTACATCGAGGCACCCCCGACGACGAAGAGCACGGGCGCCGGGACCCGGCGGATCATGCTCGTCGTCATGACCGGACCCCCGACTGCGCTCGGTAGTCGCGAGGACCCGACTGTTTACACGCCACACCTTGCGGTGTCACACCATGCACCGCATCATTCACTCGTAGTCAACTGAATCCGTGTTCGTCATCGGACCGCCACCGCGTCGACGGTCGCCCGACCCCGAAAGGTCGATCTGTGATTGTCGTCGCGACACGGGACGGGAACACATGCAGGGGTATTTAACGTCTGCAAGAGTGGGCGCACCGCGCGAGCGGTCGTCACAGCAAGCGACATCGGGAGACCGGTGTCGAGACGGAGGGAGACCGCTATGCAGCCTGGAACCCTGACCCGGCCCGAGTTGACCCTCGCCGACCGCTGTGACCGCTGCGGAGCGGCCGCAAAGGTTCGTGCCGTGCTGCCGTCCGGCGGCGAGCTCCTGTTCTGCGGACACCACGCGCGTGCGCACGCCGACAAGCTGCGCGAGCTCGAGGTGGACGTCCAGCAGGGTGCTGAATAGGCACGAGTGATGGGCGATCGGCGACTCCCCTCGCCGGTCATGTGAGCGTCGTCGAGAGGGCCGGCACCCGCGGGTGCCGGCCCTCTCGTCTGTCCGGGGACGGGTGACGGCGGTCACCGCCACGACCGGATCGTGGCGATGCGCTCCTCGAGCTGCTCGATCGTCGCCATCGCGGTCGGCGGGCCGCCGCAGGCCCGGCGCAGCTCGTTGTGGATCACGCCGTGCGGCTTCTTCGTGCGGTGGTTGTGCAGCGCGACCAGCGTGTTCAGCTCCTTGCGGAGCTTCTGGATCTGCTCGCGCACCGACATCTGCCGCGGCGGCTCCGGCACGGGCGGCGGCGGGGTGGCGCGGGCCGCGGCGCCGGAGCGCGGCGAGCCCCGGTCCACCCAGTCCTGCTGCCGCTGCTGCAGCAGCGTGCGCACCTGGTCGGCGTCGAGCAGCCCGGGCAGCCCGATGTACTCCTCCTCGTCGGCGCTGAACGAGGCGCCGTCGAAGATCAGCTGGTCCAGCTCCGCGTCGGCGTGCAGCGCGGTGAAGGACTTCTCGTCCTCCCCCGGCTCGTCCTGCTGCCGGTTCGCGAGGGCGAGCTCCTCGTCGTTCCACTCCTCCTTGGGCCGGTGCGGCTTGCCGAGGACGTGGTCGCGCTGCGCCTCCAGCTCGCTCGCCAGGCCCAGCAGCACCGGGACGGACGGCACGAACACCGACGCCGTCTCGCCCGGCCGTCGCGACCGCACGAACCGGCCGATGGCCTGCGCGAAGTACAGCGGGGTCGAGGCGGAGGTCGCGTAGACGCCCACCGCGAGCCGCGGCACGTCGACGCCCTCGGACACCATCCGGACGGCGACCATCCACCGCTCGTCGGACTTCGAGAAGGACTCGATCCGCTCCGACGAGCCCGCCTCGTCCGACAGGATCAGCGCGGGTGGCCTGCCGGTGACCTGCTGCAACAGGGCGGCGTAGGCGCGCGCGTTGGTCTGGTCGGTGGCGATGACGAGGCCGCCGGCGTCGGGCATCCCGCTGTTGCGGTGGGCGTCGAGCCGCTTGTCGGCGGCCGCGAGCACCGCGGGCATCCACTCGCCGCCGGGGTCCAGCGCGGTGCGCCAGGCCATCGCGGTCTGTTCCTTGGTGAGCGGCTCGCCGAGCCGGGCGGTGATCTCCTCGCCCGCGCTCGTCCGCCAGCTCGACGTGCCGGAGTAGGCCAGGAACACCACCGGCCGGACGACGTTGTCCGCCAGCGCGTCGGAGTAGCCGTAGGAGTGGTCGGCGCGGCTGCGCAGCGCGCCCTCGCCGTCCCGGACGTACTCGACGAACGGGATGGGGTTGTCGTCCGACCGGAAGGGCGTCCCGGTCAGCGCCAGCCGCCGCTCGGCCGGCTCGAAGGCCAGCTGGACGCCCTCGCCCCAGGACTTGGCGTCGCCCGCGTGGTGGATCTCGTCGAGGATCACCAGCGTGCGCCGGTTCTCCGTGCGCGCCCGGTGCGTGTGGGGGTGCACGGCCACACCGGCGTAGGTGATCGCGATGCCGTGGTAGTCCCGCGAGGTGCCGGCCGACGCCCGGAACTCGGGGTCCAGCGCGATCCCGACCGCCGCTGCGGACTGCGCCCACTGGTACTTGAGGTGCTCCGTCGGGGTGACGACGGTGACCGCCTCGATCGTGCGGTCCGCCAGCAGCTCGCTCGCCACCCGCAGCGCGAAGGCCGTCTTGCCCGCGCCCGGCGTCGCGACCGTCAGGAAGTCCTGGGGCCGGGCGGCCAGGTACCGGGCGAGCGCCGAGCGCTGCCAGGCACGCAGCGGGCGCGAGCCCGGAGCCGACACCGAGGAGAGTCCCTGAATCGGTACGGATTCCGTTTGCGACACACGTCTCCCTGTCCTGCCGACCTCCCCCCGGAGGGGGTGCTGGGGCCGCCGATCAGCGTATCCGGCGGTCACCGGGGGCGACGCCGTGCCCCGACCCGCGGCGCGAACGCGCACGTCACGCGCGGCGGGCTGGCCCGGGGCGCCCGGTCCGGGTACACCTGCGGGCACGGCGGGGCGGCTGGGAGGATCGGCCGGACGGGCACCGGGGGACGAACCGGGCGGGAAGGAGCGCACACGATGACACGGCGCGGCAGGTGCGGGCGATGACCCGGCCGGAGGCCGACGACGCCGCGCTGCCGCTCGACGCGCTGCTCACCGAGGCCGCCCGCGGCCCGCTGGCGCGGCTGCTGCCCGTCGGCCCGGCCGCGCGGCTCGCCGCCGCC
>NZ_BSFQ01000068.1 GCF_027922425.1 Pseudonocardia halophobica
GACGGGTTCGCACGCACCAAGCACGAACGAGCACAGCCGACCCCGTCCAGATTCTCATCCCTCGAGGCGGCCCGGGGTAGGGCCATGACATCTCAGACGGCGTAGCGGCCGGTGATGCCCAGCGCGTTGGTGACGCGGTCGCCGATGAACGGCACGACCACCCAGACGGCGAACGACCAGAGGTCGAGCAGCGGGAACAGCGGGACGGACACCAGGAAGGCGAACCCGGTGATCGCCGACGGCACCCAGCCGTAGCGCACGAGCTGCCGCGGCGTCCCGGGGATGTACGCCCGGGTGCGGCCGAGGACCGCGACGATGGCGGCGAACGTGCCGATCTGCAGCGTCTCGGCGAGGGCGTACACGGCGAAGCGCGCGAAGTCGACGTGGGCCTCGGCGATGAACCGCGTGAAGAACGGCGTGAGCACGATGATCAGCAGCCACAGCATGTTCAGCCAGGTCAGCGGTAGTGAGGCGCGCCCGACGTACCGGAACACCCGGTGGTGGCTGATCCAGTGCCGGGCGATCACCGCGAAGCTGATGAGGAACGCCAGGTACTCGGGACGGTTGGCCGCGAACCCGGCCGCGAGCTCGGCGGCGGTGTCGCCCTGCGGCACCTGCAGGTCGATCGCGAGCAGCGTGATCGCGATCGCCACGACGGCGTCGGAGAAGAAGATGAGGCGCTCGGCCGCACCGCGCTCGGTCGACGCGAACTCGTCCTCGGTCTCGTGCGCGGACGCCTCGGCCATGGGCGGATGCTAGCGATCTCCGTGCGGTGCGGACAGACGTCGCGCGCTACAGCCCCCGGCCGCCCAGCGGGCCGCCCAGCTGGCCGTCCGCGGCGCCTGCGGCGGGGTCCTGCCCCACGGCGTCGAACGCCCGCATGATCTCCAGGGCGATCATCAGCATCCAGCCGGAGCCCTCCACCGTGCCCCCGAGCAGGTCCTCGGCCTGCTTGACGCGGTAGGCCACGGTCCCGGGCGAGACGTGCAGCTGGTCCGCGGCGGCGGCCCGGCTGCGGCCCACGGCGAGGTACGTGGCCAGGGTCTCCCGCAGCCGCCGGGCCTTGGCCGACGCGGCGCACAGCTCGGCGCCCAGGGTGCCGAGCGCGAACCGGCGGGCGTGCTCGGCATTGGCGGTGAGCAGGCCGGCGACGGACGACTCGTGGTGCCCGACGACGCCCCCGTGCCCCAGCCCGGACAGCCGCGCGGCCTCCTGCGCGGCGACATGGCTCCAGCGGAAGCCGTCGACACCCTCGGCGGCCGGCCCCACGGCGGCCCGCACCCCGACGGCGAGCGGCCCGCCGGCGCGGATCCGCCCGGCCGGCTCCTCCGCCGGTCGCGCGGGCCAGTGCAACCATCCCCACAGCGTGGTCGGCGACCGGTGCAGACCGACTGTCCCGTCGGCGCCGAGGACCTCCGCGAGCCGGGTGAGCTCCCCGTCGAGCCGGACCGCCGGCCGGTCCGCGGTGAGCAGGACGGCGACGTGCCACCCGCCGAGGGAGTGCCCGAGCGCCGTCTCGGCCGCGCCCCGGTCGACCGGCCCGCCCGCCAGGATCTCCTCGACCGCCTCCATCCGCGCCGCCGCGGCCGAGCCGGTCCAGTCGGAGAGCTCCGCGGCGTACCGGCGCTCGACGGCGTCGCTGAAGGCCTCGACGTAGCCGAAGGACTCAGCGGTGAGCGCGCGGGCCTCCGCGGCCGCCTCCACGGGCGGCACGACGGCCTCCGTCACCGCCACCAGCGCGTCGAGCGCGGCGAAGTGCGCGGTCCACATCATGCGCAGCAGCCGCGGCAGCGGCACGCCACCGCGGACCGCGCCGCGGACCGAGGCCAGCAGCTCGCCGGGGACGGCGAGGTCGGCGGGCGCCGTCTCCGTGCGCAGCCCGCGAAGCACGGCGAGGAAGCAGCCCTGACAGGCGCTGAGCAGCTGGCGCACGGTCTCGGCGGTGCGCGGCCCGCCCTCGATGGCCGCCTCCGCCCCGCGCTGGGCGGCCTCCAGACCCCAGCGCGCCGCGGGCAGGCCCAGGACGGCGACCGTCTCCTCGAAGGTGTGCGGCGCGCACCGGACCTCGACGACGGCCCCGCCGGGTTCGAGCGCGTCCATCCACGTCCGGCCGGCGAGCGGGCGCGGTGCACCGTGCGCAGGGATCGGGTCCACCTCCGGGTCGGCGTTGCGCCGGGGCGACAAGAGGTCCGCGGGACGTTGGCGTGCGAGGCGAAGAATAACCGCATCGCGATGGTGTCGGATGGTCACGACGGTTCCGGAGGGGACCAGGGCCGTCGACGCGGCCGGGGGAGGGGGGCCTCTCGCCGGTGGCCCCGCGGAGCAGGGCACGGCTCCGCGGGGCCTCGCGGCGTCGTCACCACTACGCCCGGGCGAGCCGCAGCAGCTCGCGGGTCGAGGTGTCCGGCAGGTAGGCCCGGGTGAGCGCGACGCCGACCCGCGGCAGGTCCGCCTCGTCCCGGAACACCAGGTGCATCGGCTCGTACCGCGGCTGGAACTTGGCCTTGAAGGCGTGCAGCGAGCGGAATCCGTACAGCGGTTCGAGCCGGGCGCCGAGCGTGTCGAGGAGGCGGTCGAGCACCGCGGTGTCGCCGGAGGCGTCGGTGCGGGCCAGCGGCGCGCCGGAGAGCGAGACGACCGTCGCCCCCTCCTCGCGGAAGGCCAGGCAGGCCGACGCGATCAGGAACTCGACGACGGGCCGGAACCCGCCCTCCCGCCGCCGCATGACGTCGAGCGTCCAGCCCGTCACGGTCCCGCCCGCTGCGTACACCGGCAGCCACGACGTCACGCCGTGCACCAGGCCGTCGGCGTCGACGGCGAGGCCGACGCGGACGTGCGGGTCGAGCGCCTCGTCGACGCCGCCGAGGGTGAACCCCATCTCCGGCAGGCCCTTGCCGCCGACCCACTGCTCCGAGAGCTCCCGCACCTGGTCGACGACGGCGTGCCGTTCGTCGGCGAGCCGGACCAGCCGGTGCGTGATCCCCTGTTTGCCCGCCTTGTTCAGCGCGGAGCGCACGTCCTGCCAGGCCTTGCCGCGGAACTCCAGCTCCGGCAGGTCGACGAGGGTGTCCTCGGCGACCTGCGCGGTGAACCAGCCGGCCTCCCGCGCTACGCGGGCGGTCCGGTCCGAGGCGGAGAACAGGCAGGGGATGAGCCCCGCCGTCTCGCTGCGCACCCCGAACTCCTCGAGCGCCGCGACCGGGTCCGGCCCGATCGGGTCGCCGAGGCCGATCGCCACACCGGCGTGCCGCTGGAACGCCACGCAGGAGTCGCCGTCGGCGGTCACGAACCACTCGTTGTCCGGCCAGGTGGCCATCCAGGAGACGGTGCCGCCGCCGTGCTTCTCCAGCAACGCCACCGCGGTCCCGCGGTCCGTCACGCCGCCGACCGCCCGCCGGGCGCGGCGCGAGGGCACCCGCCACGCCCGCCGCCCGACCAGCAGCAGCACGAGCAGCGCCGTCCAGGCGAGCCGGTCGGCCACGAACAGGCCCGGCTGGTCGAGGACGGCCTCGGCGTTCTCCAGGACCGCCGCCAGCACGAACAGCACGCCGGCCAGCAGCCCGACGGCGACGTTGAGCCCGGCGAGCCCGACGGCCCACCGCCACGCCACGCGCCGGCCCTTGCGCAGCCCGTTGACGAGCAGCGCCGCGCCGACGACCGTGATCGCCAGGTCGACCCAGCTCGCCTCCGGGTCGCCGGTCGGGCCGAGCGGGCCGTCGTTCGGCAGCAGGAAGCTCAGCACCGAGCCCGCCACCATGAGCACCAGCAGGAACACCGCGAGCAGCCGCCACTCCCGGCGGCTCGGCCGGGTGGCCGGCACCGCCCGGGCGCGGACCAGCCGCGGCCCCACGACCAGCGCGATCAGCACGGCGACCAGGTGCTCGAGGTCCGCCAGCGAACCGAGGTAGACGGCCGACGCGAGGACGTAGAGGGCCAGGGCGAGGCGCAGTCGCAGCCGCCACGGCGGGCGCAGGGTCGCGCTGGTCACCGCGAGCGCGGCGAGCGCCCCGGCCGAGAACCCGACGTCGAGCAGCCGGCTCGTGGTCTCCGCCCACGGCCAGCCGGTGCCGCGCACCACGAGCAGGAAGCCGAGCGCGGTGAGGATGCCCACCAGCTGCCCGGCGACGGCGGTCAATGCGGCCAGCCCGGTCCCCAGCCGCCACTCCGCCCAGCCGACGAAGAGCGCGAAGCTGCCGGTCATGACGAGGTAGAAGGGCGGGATGACGGCGAGGAACGGCCCGGTCAGCAGCGTCCACCAGCGGCCGTTCTCCAGTGCGGGCACCCCGTAGGCGACCCAGGGGTACCAGGCCTGGTCGGCCGCGGCCCGCCAGAAGGCGCCGGTGGCGAACCCGGCCACGATCATCACGAGCACGACCGTGCTGGTGAACGGGATGCGCCGCACCAGCGTGCCGACCCTGGCGGCCGGCGCGGCGAGGGCCGGGAGACCCCGTGCCGGGCGGGCCGTGGTGCCGTCGGTCATCGTCGCCTCCCGCGGCGGGGTGCCGGGACCGCCGTCGTCTGCGTGCTGTTCGGGGGATCGGGGGCGGCGTTACGGTGCGGCCATGTGCGACGGACACGCGAGCCGGGCCGAGGTCGCGCAGGGCGTCCCCCGTCCCGCCGAGGGTCCCGCGGTCGACCCGATCCCTCTCGAGCCCGTCGACGAGGTGCGGATCACCACCCTGGTGGAGAACGTGTTCGACGCCCTGCTCACCGGCGACGAACGGGTCTCCCGGGTGGGTCTCGGGGCGGGCCGGGCCACCGCCGCGCAGTTCGTCGGCGGCGCGGCGGACGTGGGGCTGATGGCCGAGCACGGGTTCGCCGCCCTGGTCACGGTGCGGCGCGGCACGGCGACCACCTCGCTGCTCTTCGACGCCGGCCTCTCGCCCGACGCGCTGGTCGTCAACGCCGGGCGGGTCGGCGCGGACCTCGACGTCGTCCAGGGGATCGTGCTCAGCCACGGGCACCCCGACCACGCCGGCGGGCTGGCCGGGCTCGCCGGCCGGAGGGGGACCCGCGCGCTGCCGATGGTGCTGCACCCGGCCGCGTGGACCCGGCGCCGGTTCGCGGTGCCCGGCGGCGACACTCGCGAGCTGCCGACGCTCAGCCCGCGGGCGCTCGCGGGCGAGGGGTTCGAGCTGGTCGAGCGGCGGGTCCCGTCGGTGCTGCTCGACGGCGCCGTGCTGATCACCGGCGAGGTGGACCGGACCACGGAGTACGAGCGGGGGATGCCGCCGGCGCACCAGGCGTGGACCGGGTCGGCCTGGGAGCACGACGCCGCCGTGGTCGACGACCAGGCCCTGGTGGTGCACGTGAAGGACAAGGGACTGGTGGTGCTCACCGGGTGCGGGCACGCGGGCGCGGTCAACATCGTCCGGCACGCGCAGCGGCTCACCGGGGTTCCGGAGCTGTACGCGTTGCTCGGTGGCCTGCACCTCGGTGGCCCGTACTTCGAGCCCGTGATCCCGCCGACGGTGGCGGCACTGCGCGAGCTGGCGCCGGCGGTTCTGGTCCCGGGGCACTGCACCGGCTGGCGGGCCCAGCACGCCCTGGCCGCCGCCCTGCCCGACGCGTGGATCGCCCCCAGCGCCGGCAGCACCTACACCCTCTAGAGGTGCTTGAGGGCTTCCTTGCGGGACAGGGGCGAGAGCTCGGGGTGGGTGTCGACGAACTCGCGCACCCAGAGCGGGTCCGTGCGCGCGTGCTGGCGCAGCGCCCAGCCGATCCCCTTGCGCAGGAAGAAGCCCTCGTCCTTCAGGCTGGCCTCGATGGCGTCGGCGAGGAGGTCGACGTCCGTGTCGCCCTTGGACTGCAGCTGGCAGAGGATCGCCGTCCGGCGCAGCCACGGGTCGGGGTCGGTGGCCCAGCGCCGCATCACCGGCGTGACCTGCACGGGATCGGCCCGCAGCACCGGCCCGACCAGGCGGGACGCGATCTCGTCCACGTGGTCCCACCAGGCGCCGCTGACCACCCAGTGCCGGTAGCGGGGGAGCCAGTCCGCGTCCGGCCAGCGCGCGTAGTCGCGGTACCCCGCGAGCGCGGTGGCCAGGTAGCGCTCCTCGCGGAACTGCGCGCCGTCCCACAGCGCGTCGGCCGTGGCGGCGAGCGTCCCGCGCGTGGGCGGGGGCTGGGCCTGCACGCCCTCGCGGAGGATCCGGGCCCGGACGGGCTGTGGCACGCCGCGGAAGGGCATGTCCGACTTCATGTACGCCCGCATGACGGGCGCGGCCTCCGGGTCCGCGGCCGCCTCGAGCCCGGCGCGCAGCGCGTCGGCCAGGGTGGTCATGAGATCAGCCTAGGCCCGGGTGCCGCCCTTCCGGGGAGCGTGAGCGGGAATGCCTTTGCATGAGATTTCACGGCAGTGCATAATCTTGCGCGTGGTACGGATCGCGGTGGCGGGAGCCAGTGGGTACGCCGGGGGAGAGCTCTTGCGGCTCCTCCTGTCGCACCCCGAGGTCGAGATCGGTGCGCTGACGGCGGGCGGCAACGCGGGGCGACGACTGGGCGAGTTCCAGCCGCACCTGCTGCCCCTGGCCGACCGCGTCCTCGAGGAGAGTACGGCGGAGGTGCTCGGCGGGCACGACGTCGTCTTCCTCGCGCTGCCGCACGGCAGGTCCGCGGAGCTCGCGGCGCAGCTCGGGGACTCCACCCTGGTGATCGACTGCGGCGCGGACCACCGGCTGCAGGACGCCGACGCGTGGGACCGCTGGTACGGCGGGGAGCACGCCGGCCACTGGCCGTACGGCCTGCCCGAGCTGCCCGGCGCGCGGGACGCGCTGCGGGGCACCACCCGGGTCGCCGTGCCGGGCTGCTTCCCGACGGTCTCCTCGCTCGCCCTCGCGCCGGCCCTCGCGGCCGGGCTCGTCGGCCCGGACGTCGTGATCACGGCCGTCACCGGGACGTCGGGCGCGGGCAGGTCGCTGAAGCCGCACCTGCTCGGCGCCGAGGTGATGGGCTCGCTCTCCGCCTACGGGGTGGGGGGCGTGCACCGGCACACGCCGGAGATCGCGCAGAACCTGTCGGGGGTGTCCGGTGAGCCCGTCTCCGTGAGCTTCACCCCCGTCCTCGCGCCCCTTCCCCGGGGCATCCTCGCGACCTGCACCGCGCCCCTGACCGGCGACGGCGCGCAGGCGCGGGAGGTCTACGACAAGGCCTACGCGGCCGAGCCCTTCGTGCACCTGCTGCCCGAGGGCCAGTGGCCCACGACCAAGGCGACGCTCGGGTCGAACACGGTCCACCTGCAGGTGGCGGTCGACGCCGACGCGGGCCGGCTCGTGGTCGTCGCCGCGATCGACAACCTGGCCAAGGGCACCGCGGGCGGGGCGATCCAGTGCATGAACATCGCGCTGGGCCTGCCCGAGGTCACCGGCCTGCCGACCACGGGGGTCGCGCCGTGAGCCTGACTGGTCCGCAGGGCTTCCGGGCCGCCGGGATCACCGCCGGGATCAAGGCCAGCGGCAGGCCGGACCTGGCCCTCGTCGTCAACGACGGGCCGGAGCAGACCGCCGCGGCCGTGTTCACCCGCAACAAGGTGAAGGCCGCCCCGGTGCTGTGGTCCCAGCAGGTCATGACCACCGGCACGCTGAAGGCCGTCGTCCTCAACTCCGGCGGGGCCAACGCCTGCACCGGCCCCGAGGGCTTCCAGACCGCGCACGCCACCGCCGAGAAGGCTGCCGAGGTGCTCGCGACCGGAGCCATCGAGGTCGCCGTCTGCTCCACGGGCCTGATCGGCGCCCAGCTCCCGCGGGACGTGGTGCTGGCCGGGGTCGAGAAGGCCGCCGCGGCCCTGGAGGCCACGCCCGACGCGGGCCTGGCCGCCGCCACGGCGATCATGACCACGGACACCGTCGCCAAGCAGGCCCTGTCCGAGCAGGCGGGCTGGTCGGTCGGCGGGATCACCAAGGGCGCCGGGATGATCGCGCCCTCGATGGCCACCATGCTGTCCGTGCTGACCACGGACGCGTCGGCCGACGCCGCGACCCTGGACCGCGCGCTGCGGGCCGCCGTCCGGGTCAGCTTCGACCGGCTCGACGTCGACGGCTCGATGTCCACGAACGACACCGTGATCGTCCTGGCCTCCGGGGCCTCGGGCGTCACGCCGTCGGAGCAGGACCTGACCGCCGCGCTCACCGAGGTCGCGAGGGACCTCGCGAAGCAGATGCAGGCGGACGCGGAGGGCGTCACCAAGCGGATCCTCGTGCGGGTGACCGGGGCAGCGAGCGAGGACGACGCCGTGGTGACCGCCCGGACAGTCGCCCGGGACTCGCTGGTCAAGACGGCGCTGTTCGGCTCCGACCCCAACTGGGGCCGGATCGCCGCGGCCGCCGGCTACGCCGACGCCGCCCTGGATCCCGAGAAGCTCGACGTCACGATCAACGGCGTCACCCTCTGCCGGGGCGGAGTCGCGGCCGGGGACCGCGGGCTGGCCGACCTCTCCGGCGAGGACGTCCTCGTCGAGGTGGAGCTGGGCCTGGGGTCCGGCGAGGCCGAGATCCTCACGACCGACCTCTCGCACGCGTACGTGGAGGAGAACAGTGCCTACTCCTCCTGAGGTCCCCACGCCCGACCCGCACGGCCGGCTCAAGCGGGCCGGGGAGAAGGCCGGGGTCCTGGCCGAGGCCCTGCCCTGGCTGCAGCGGTTCCACGGGCAGGTCGTCGTGGTCAAGTACGGCGGCAACGCGATGGTCGACGAGGAGCTGAAGGAGGCGTTCGCGCAGGACATGGTGTTCCTGCGGCTCGCCGGCATCCACCCCGTCGTCGTGCACGGCGGCGGCCCGCAGATCAGCGCGATGCTGAAGCGGCTGGGCCTTCCCGGCGAGTTCCGCGGCGGGCTGCGCGTGACCACCCCCGAGACGATCGACGTCGTCCGGATGGTGCTGGTGGGGCAGGTCGGCCGCGAGCTCGTCGGGCTGATCAACCAGCACGGGCCGTACGCCGTCGGGCTCTCCGGCGAGGACGCCGGCCTGTTCACCGCCGAGAAGCGCACCGCGCTCGTCGGCGGCGAGCCGGTGGACATCGGCCTGGTCGGCGACGTGGTCGAGGTCAACCCGGCCGCGGTGCTCGACATCGTGCGGGCCGGCCGGATTCCCGTCGTCGCGGGCGTGGCCCCGGGGGCGGACGGCCAGGTCTACAACATCAACGCCGACAGCGCGGCCGCCGCGCTGGCGGCCGGCCCCCGCGGGGCGCCCGCCCTCGACGCCGCGAAGCTCGTGGTGCTCACGGACGTCGAGGGGCTGTACGCGAACTACCCGGACCCCGAGTCGATCATCTCCGCGCTGACCGCGGCCGAGCTGGAGCCGATGCTCCCGGAGCTGGAGAGCGGGATGGCGCCGAAGATGGAGGCGTGCCTGCGCGCGGTGCGCGGCGGGGTCCCGCAGGCGCACGTGATCGACGGGCGGGTGCCGCACTCGGTGCTGCTCGAAGTGTTCACCAGTGAGGGTGTCGGAACGATGGTGGTGCCGGAATGACCAGCTACGCCGAGCGGTGGCAGCACGCGCTCATGAACAACTACGGCACCCCGCCGCTCACCCTGGTGCGCGGCGAGGGCGCCGAGGTGTGGGACGCCGAGGGCAACCGCTACGTCGACATGCTCGGCGGGATCGCGGTGAACTCCCTCGGGCACGCCCACCCGGCCGTCGTCGAAGCCGTGACCCGGCAGATCTCCACGCTGGGCCACACCTCGAACCTCTACATCACCGAGCCGCCGCTGCAGCTCGCCGAGAAGCTCCTGGAGCTGCTCGGGCAGGAGAGCGCGCGGGTGCTGTTCTGCAACTCGGGCGCGGAGGCCAACGAGGCGGCGTTCAAGATCACGCGCCGGACCGGCCGGACGAAGATCGTCGCGTGCGAGGACGCCTTCCACGGCCGGACCATGGGGGCGCTCGCGCTCACCGGCCAGCCGGCCAAGCGCGAGCCGTTCGAGCCGATGCCCCCGGGCGTCGTGCACATCCCGTTCGGCGACGTGGAGGCCCTGGAGGCCGCGGTCGACGACACGACCGCCGCGGTGTTCCTCGAGCCGATCCTCGGCGAGGCCGGCGTGATCGTGCCGCCGGAGGGCTATCTCGCCGCCGCCCGGGAGATCACCTCCCGCCACGGCGCCCTCCTGGTGCTCGACGAGATCCAGACCGGGATCGGCCGCACCGGCGCGTGGTTCGCGCACCAGGCCACCGGCGTGGTGCCGGACGTGGTGACGCTGGCCAAGGGCCTCGGCGGCGGGCTGCCCATCGGCGCCTGCATCGGCATCGGTGACGCCGCGGGCCTGCTCGAGCCCGGCCAGCACGGCACCACCTTCGGCGGCAACCCGGTGAGCTGCGCCGCGGCCCTGGCGGTGCTCAGCACGATCGACAACGACGGGCTGCTCGAGCACGTCGACCGGCTGGGCAAGGAGATCCGTGCGGGGATCGAGGGGCTCGCCCACCCGCTGGTCACGGACGTGTCCGGCGCCGGCCTGCACATCGGCGTCGGCCTGAACCAGCCGGTGTCCGCCGCCGTGGCCGCGAAGGCCCGGGACCGGGGCTACCTGGTCAACAACGCGGTGCCCACCCGCGTGCGGCTCGCGCCGCCGCTGGTGCTCACCGAGGCGCAGGCCCAGGGCTTCCTGGAGGAGCTGCCCGGGATCCTCGACGAGTCCGGCGGGACCGTCTGATGAGCGTCGTGGGCGGTCCGGAGCGCGGCGCCCGGACGGGCGGGCCGCGGCACTTCCTGCGGGACGACGACCTGTCGCCCGAGGAGCAGGCCGAGGTGCTCGCCCTGGCCGCGGACATGAAGGCGGACCGGTTCGCGCACCTGCCGCTGATCGGCCCGCGGCCCGTGGCGGTGCTGTTCGACAAGTCGTCGACCAGGACCCGGGTGTCGTTCGAGGTGGGGATCACCCAGCTCGGCGGGCAGCCGGTGATCCTCGACGCCGCGAGCAGCCAGCTCGGCCGGGGCGAGACGATCGAGGACACCGCACGGGTGCTGTCCCGGCTCGTGGACGCCGTGGTGTGGCGGACCGCGGGTCAGGCCCGGCTGGAGGCCATGGCCTCGGCGTCCCGGGTGCCGGTGGTCAACGCGCTCACGGACGAGTTCCACCCCTGCCAGGTCCTCGCCGACCTGCAGACGATCCGGGAGCGGTTCGGCCGGACGGCCGGGTTGACGCTCGCCTACCTCGGCGACGGCGCCAACAACATGGCCCACTCGCTGCTGCTCGGCGGCACGCTCGCCGGGATGCACGTGCGGATCGGCGCGCCCGCGGGCTTCACCCCCGACCCGGACGTGCTGCGGGACGCGAAGGCGCACGGCTCGGCGACCGGCGGGTCCGCCGAGGTGGTGGCCGACCCGGTCGCCGCGGTCGAGGGGGCGGACGTGGTCGTCACCGACACGTGGGTCTCGATGGGCCAGGAGGCGGACGGGCTGGACCGGGCGGCGCCGTTCCGGCCGTTCCAGGTCAACGCCGCGCTGCTCGCCCACGCGAACGAGCGCGCGATCGTGCTGCACTGCCTGCCGGCGCACCGCGGCGACGAGATCACCGACGAGGTGCTCGACGGGCCCGCCAGCGTGGTCTGGGACGAGGCGGAGAACCGGCTCCACGCCCAGAAGGCCCTGCTGGCGTGGCTGATGGACCCGGCCCGCGCATGACGGCGGTGTGGCGATGACCGCGGCCACCCGGGTGGCCCGCCAGGCGCGGATCGTCGAGATCATCGGCCAGCAGGCGGTGCGCAGCCAGGGCGAGCTGCTCACCCTGCTCGACGCCGAGGGCATCGGCACCACCCAGGCCACGCTGTCCCGGGACCTCGACGAGCTGGGCGCCGTCAAGGTCCGCGGTGCGTACGTGATCCCGGACGACGGGAGCCCGGTCCGCGGTCTGGTCCACACCCCTGGGGGCGGCACGGCCCGGCTGTCCCGGTTGCTGGGGGAGGTGCTCGTGTCCGCGGACGCGAGTGGCAACCTTGCCGTCCTGCGCACGCCGCCCGGCGCCGCCCACTACCTGGCGAGCGCGCTCGACCGTGCCGCCCTGAACGACGTCGTCGGCACGATCGCGGGCGACGACACGGTCCTGCTGGTGGCCCGCGAGCCCCTCACCGGGGCCCAGGTCGTCGCGCGACTGCTCGAACTCTGACCCCGCGCGTTTCTGATCAAGGAGAACGATCCCGTGAGCAAGGTCCTGACCTCCCTCCCGAAGGGCGAGCGCATCGGCATCGCCTTCTCCGGAGGCCTCGACACCTCCGTGGCGGTCGCCTGGATGCGCGACAAGGGCGGGATCCCGTGCACCTACACCGCCGACCTCGGCCAGTACGACGAGGCGGACATCTCCGGCGTCCCCGACCGCGCGAAGCAGTACGGCGCCGAGATCGCCCGCGCGGTCGACATCAAGCCGCAGCTGGTCGACGAGGGCCTGGCGGCGCTGGCGTGCGGCGCCTTCCACATCCGCTCCGGGGGCCGGACCTACTTCAACACCACGCCGCTGGGCCGGGCCGTCACCGGGACGCTGCTGGTGCGCGCCATGCAGGCGGACGGCGTGAACATCTGGGGCGACGGCTCGACCTTCAAGGGCAACGACATCGAGCGGTTCTACCGCTACGGCCTGATGGCCAACCCCGAGCTGCGCATCTACAAGCCGTGGCTCGACGCCGACTTCGTCCAGGAGCTGGGCGGGCGGGACGAGATGAGCCGGTGGCTCACCGCCCACGGGCTGCCCTACCGGGACTCGGCCGAGAAGGCGTACTCCACGGACGCGAACATCTGGGGCGCGACCCACGAGGCCAAGACCCTCGAGCACCTCGACGTCTCCCTGGAGACCATCGAGCCGATCATGGGCGTGAAGTTCTGGGACCCGGCGGTCGCGATCGAGGCCGAGGACGTCACCGTCACGTTCGAGGCGGGGCGCCCGGTGGCGATCAACGGCAAGCGCTTCGATGACCAGGTGGACCTCGTCCTGGAGGCCAACGCCATCGGCGGGCGGCACGGCCTCGGCATGTCGGACCAGATCGAGAACCGGATCATCGAGGCCAAGTCGCGCGGCATCTACGAGGCGCCCGGGATGGCGCTGCTGTTCGCCGCCTACGAGCGGCTGCTCAACGCGATCCACAACGAGGACACCCTCGCGAACTACCACTCCGAGGGCCGCAAGCTCGGCCGGCTGCTCTACGAGGGCCGCTGGCTGGACCCGCAGGCGCTGATGATCCGCGAGTCGATCCAGCGCTGGATCGCCTCGCTGGTGACCGGCACCGTCACGCTGCGCCTGCGCCGCGGGGATGACTACACGGTCCTGAACACCGAGGGCACCGGCTTCTCCTACCACCCGGACCGGCTCTCGATGGAGCGTGTGGAGAACGCCGCCTTCGGGCCCACCGACCGGATCGGTCAGCTCACCATGCGCAACCTCGACATCGCCGACTCCCGCGCCAAGCTGGAGGCCTACGCCGACCAGCCGGCCGAGCAGGGGACGGTGCTCGTCGAGCACGGCACGCTGTTCGGCGCGCTGCCCTCGGGCGGCTTCGACCGGATCGCCGCCATCGACCGGGCCGGTGAGGGCGAGTCGGAGAAGTCCCTCGACGCCGCCGCCCTGGAAGCGGGGAACGACTGATGGCGGGCTCCGGGCTGTGGGGCGGGCGGTTCAGCGGCGGCCCTGCGGACGCGCTGGCCGCGCTGAGCAAGTCCACCCACTTCGACTGGCGGCTCGCGCCGTACGACATCCGCGGCTCCAAGGCGCACGCCCGCGTGCTGCACCGGGCCGGGCTGCTCAGCGACGCCGAGCTGGACGGGATGCTCGAGGCGCTGAGCAAGCTCGCCGCGGACGTCGAGTCGGGCTCGTTCGGGCCCGCGCCCGCGGACGAGGACGTGCACAGCGCCCTGGAGCGCGGCCTGATCGAGCGGGCCGGGCCGGACCTGGGCGGCAAGCTCCGGGCCGGCCGGTCCCGCAACGACCAGGTCGCCACCCTGTTCCGGATGTGGCTGCGCGACGCCGCGCGCCGGATCGCGTCGGGCGTGCTCGACGTGGTCGACGCGCTCGTCAACCAGGCCACCGCCTACCCGGACGCGCCGATGCCGGGCCGCACCCACCTGCAGCACGCCCAGCCGGTCCTGCTCTCGCACCAGCTCGCCGCGCATGCCCAGGCCCTGGTCCGGGACGTCGACCGGTTGCGGGACTGGGACAGGCGGGCCGCGGTGTCGCCCTACGGGTCGGGGGCGCTCGCCGGCTCGTCGCTGGGCCTCGACCCGGAGGCCGTGGCCGCGGAGCTGGGCTTCGACTCGTCGGCCGAGAACTCGATCGACGGCACCGCCGCGCGGGACTTCGCGGCGGAGGCCGCCTTCGTGCTGGCCATGGTCGCGGTCGACCTGTCGCGGCTGTCCGAGGAGGTCATCCTCTGGGCCACGGCGGAGTTCTCGTACGTCACGCTCGACGACGCCTTCTCCACCGGCAGCTCGATCATGCCGCAGAAGAAGAACCCGGACGTCGCGGAGCTGGCCCGCGGCAAGGCGGGCCGGCTGATCGGCAACCTCGCCGGGCTCATGGCCACGCTCAAGGGCCTGCCGCTCGCCTACAACCGGGACCTGCAGGAGGACAAGGAGCCGCTGTTCGACTCCGCCGAGCAGCTCGAGCTGCTCCTGCCCGCCGTCGCAGGCATGGTCGAGACGCTGGTCTTCCACACCGGCCGGCTCGCCGAGCTCGCGCCCGCGGGCTTCACCCTCGCCACGGACGTGGCGGAGTGGCTGGTGCGGCAGGGCGTGCCGTTCCGGGTGGCACACGAGGCCGCGGGCGGCTGCGTCCGGGCGGCCGAGGCGCGTGGCGCCGGGCTCGAGGACCTCACGGACCGCGAGCTCGCCGCCGTGCACCCCGCCCTCACTCCCGCGGTACGCGAGGTGCTCACGGTCGAGGGCTCCATCGCCTCGCGCGACGCCCGCGGCGGGACCGCGGGCGAGCGTGTCGAGGAGCAGCTCGACGGCCTGCGCCTCGCCTCCGCGGACGCGCGGGCCTGGGTGGGCACCCCGGCGGTGAGCGGCTGAGTGGCGGCCCCGACCCGGCCCCTGATCGCGCGTGCGGAGCTCGCCGCGGACGTGCTCCCCGCGGCGGCCCGGCTCCTGGGCTGCACCGTCGAGGCGGACACGCCCGAGGGCCCGGTGGCGGTGGAGCTCGTCGAGGTGGAGGCCTACCGCGGGGCGGACGACCCGGCGTCGCACAGCTACCGGGGCCGGACCGCGCGCAACGCCGTGATGTTCGGCCCCGCCGGGCACCTGTACGTCTACTTCGTCTACGGCATGCACTTCTGCGCCAACGTCACCTGCCTGCAGGACGGCGAGGCCGGCGCGGTGCTGCTGCGCGCCGGGCGGGTGGTGTCGGACCCCGGGATCGCCCGGGTCCGGCGGCCGACCGCCCGGCGGGACGCCGACCTCGCCCGCGGGCCCGCCCGGCTGGCGTCGCTGCTGGGGCTGGGCCGCGAGCACAACGGCGTCGACGTCACCTCGCCGGAGTCGCCGGTGCGCGTGGTGGCGGGGAAGCCCGTGCCGGCCGAGCGGATCCGCACGGGGCCGCGCGTGGGCGTCGCCGCCGCGCACGACACGCCCTGGCGGTTCTGGGTGGACGGGGCGCCCGAGGTGAGCCCGTACCGGCCCGGCCGCGTCCGGACCGTGACCTCGCGCGGCCGCACAGAAGTGGACACTCAAGGAAGGCCATCCTAACCTTCCTGCCGTGTTCGTTGATCGTCGGCCAGGCCGACTCCTCTCGCTCGTCGGCCTGCTGCTCGCCGGCGCTCTCGTCCTCGCCGGGTGCAGCGGCTCCGGCGGGGACCAGCCCGGATCGGGCAGCACGGCGCCGTCCGGCACGCCGGGCGCGTTCCCGGCGACCGTCACGCACAAGTTCGGCTCCACGACCGTGCCGGCCGCACCGCAGCGCGTCGTGTCGCTGGGCTACACCGACCAGGACGCGATCCTGGCGCTCGGCGTGGTCCCGGTCGCCGTCCGCGAGTTCACCGGCAACAAGCCCTCCGCCACCTGGGACTGGGCGCAGGACGAGCTGCAGGGGCAGCAGCCGCAGGTGCTGCCCGTCGGCGAGGTCGGCACCGAGGCGATCGCGGCGCTGCGGCCCGACCTGATCGTCGGGATCTCGGCGGGCCTGACCCAGGAGCAGTACGACACCTACTCGAAGATCGCGCCGACGATCGCGCAGCCCGCCGGGTTCGTCGACTACGGCACCCCGTGGCAGGACGCGACCCGCCTCACCGGGCAGGCGCTGGGCAAGCCGGCCGAGGCCGAGCAGCTGATCCGCGATCTGGAGGCGAAGTTCGCCCAGGTGAAGGCCGCGAACCCGGGGTTGCAGGGCAAGTCGGTGGCCGGCGTCCGGCCGAGCACGGCGGACAACGCGTCGTTCTTCGTGTGGGGGAGCCAGGACCTGCGCGCCCGCTTCTTCCAGGCACTGGGTATGACCATCCCGCAGGAGTTCGACCACCTGGCCGGGTCCAACTTCTACGCCACGATCTCCACGGAGGAGATCTCGAAGCTCGACCCGGTCGACTCGATCGTGCTGATCACGGCGAGCGACGCCGAGACGCAGGCCTTCCAGAACCTGCCCGGCTACTCCGGGCTGACGCCGGTCCAGCAGGGCCACGCGTTCACCCCGACGCCGGAGCAGTCCGCGGCGATGTCGTTCTCCAGCGTGCTGAGCCTGCCGGCGCTGCTCGACACGCTGCCGGCGGACATGAACGCGAAGCTGGCCTGATCGCGCCCGACCTGCGGCCCGTTCCCCGGAACCCGGGGGACGGGCCGTCCGCGTGTCGGGGAGGATTGGGGGCGTGAGCATCCTCGACGAGCTGGAGTGGCGCGGCCTCATCGCGCAGACCACCGACCTCGACGCCCTGCGCAAGGACCTCGGGGGACCCGAGCCGCTCACCCTGTATTGCGGGTTCGACCCGACCGCCGCCAGCCTGCACGCCGGACACCTGATCCCGCTGCTCACCCTGCGCCGCTTCCAGGAGGCCGGCGCCCGGCCGATCGTGCTGGCCGGCGGGGCGACCGGGCAGATCGGCGACCCGCGTGACGTCGGGGAGCGCTCGCTGCACAGCGTCGAGACGGTCACGGAGTGGGCCACCCGGATCCGCGGGCAGCTGGAGCGGTTCGTGACCTTCGACGACTCGCCCACCGGCGCGCTCGTGGCGAACAACCTGGACTGGACCGGGAACCAGGGCGTGCTGACGTTCCTGAGGGACATCGGGAAGCACTTCTCGGTCAACGTCATGCTGTCGCGGGAGACGGTCAAGCGCAGGCTGGCCGGGGACGGGCTGTCGTACACGGAGTTCAGCTACCTCCTGCTGCAGTCCCAGGACTACCTCGAGCTGTACCGCCGCTACGGCTGCCGCCTGCAGATCGGCGGGTCGGACCAGTGGGGCAACATCGTCGGCGGGGCGGACCTGATCCGCCGGGTCGACGGCGGCAGCGCGCACGCCCTGACCACCCCGCTGGTCACGGACTCCGAGGGCCGCAAGTTCGGCAAGTCGACGGGCGGGGGCAACATCTGGCTCGACCCGGAGCTGACGTCGCCGTACGCCTGGTACCAGTACTTCGTCAACGTCTCCGACGCCGACGCCGGCACGTACCTCCGGCTGTTCACCTTCCTGCCCCGCGAGGAGATCGAGGAGCTGGAGAAGGAGACGGCGGAGCGGCCGCACCTGAGGCTGGCGCAACGCCGACTCGCGGAGGAGCTGACCACCCTGGTGCACGGGCCGGACGCCACGGCCCAGGTGATCGCCGCGTCGTCGGCGTTGTTCGGGCGGGGGGAGCTCGGCGGGCTCGAGGCCGGGACCCTCACCGCCGCGATGGCCGAGGTGTCGACCACCGACACCTCGCTCGGGGCGGGCGCCACGATCGTCGACCTCCTGGTCGGTACCGGGCTGGTCGAGAGCAGGGGGGCCGCGCGCCGCGCCGTGAAGGAGGGCGGGGCGTACGTGAACAACACGAAGGTCGACGACGAGGAGTGGACCCCGTCGGAGGGGGACCTGCTCGCGGGTGGCTGGCTCGTGCTGCGCCGCGGCAAGCGGAACCTCGCCGGCGTGCGCGTGGAGCGCTGACGACGCGAGGTCGCCGAGATCACACGGACGGAATTCGGGCCCGGCACGCACTCCCGCGGGGGTGTGCCGGGCCCGTTCGCATCCGGGGCCGTCGGGGCGGCCGGGGTCGACCGCGAGGGTTCACCGCCGCGGGCGGGTCGAGGGGCCGTCGCGGCACGATCGCCGACAACCCGCCCCTGACCTGCGCGAACGTCGAAAGTGACCCCCCGGTTTCCGAGGCCCCGGAGCGGGTGTGTAACTTTCTCTCTCGTCGCCACGGTGGTCAGCACGACAGACCGGGACGGATTCTCCGGCCCAGAGTCAGACCGCAGGCGGGCGACGACAATCGGTTCGGCCGAGCCCCCCGGGGCCCGAACGGACCGGCGCGGGACTTCGGTGCTTGACCCGGCCGGGGGACATGCGTAAGATAGGGGAGTTGCCTCCGAGCGGATCGCTCTGGTAGCGTGACAATCCGAGAAGGAAGCCCCGGATCGAGATCGCGGACGCGGTCGAGTGAAGGTGTGCGGGTGTCTTTTGAGAACTCAACAGTGTGTCGAGCTAAGTGTTCTGGTGGTTTTTGTGCCAGTTCATGTTTGGTCTGCTGCCGGTCCCGTCCGGTGGGTGGACTGTTTTTGAGAGCCAGTTTTTGTTGGAGAGTTTGATCCTGGCTCA
>NZ_BSFQ01000069.1 GCF_027922425.1 Pseudonocardia halophobica
CCTCGTCTGGGCGCTGCTCCGTGACAACCGCCGCTTCACCACCGAGGCACCGGCCCCCGCAGCCAACGCGGCTTGACACGGTCATTGAAACTCCTCGAGGGGTGTCGGCGCTGAGGGGGTCGGCGCCGGGGGTCAGCGCTCCGGAGTGAACAGGATCGGCAGCTCGAGCACACCGCGCACCTGGCTGGGGTGCGAGACGACCTGCTTCTCCGTGTCGATCCGGTAGTCCGGGATCCGCTTGTGCAGCTCCTCGAACACCAGCTGCAGCTCGACGCGCGCGAGGTGCGACCCGAGGCAGCGGTGCGGGCCGGAGCCGAAGGACAGGTGCCGGTTGGGCGTGCGCTCGATGTGCACCACGTCCGGATCGTCGAACTCGCGCCCGTCCCGGTTCGCCCCGGCGAGCACCAGGAGCAGCTGGTCGCCCTCCTTGAGCTCGATCCCGCCGAGGGTGGTGTCGTGCCGGACGCGGCGGCCCGGGGACACCGCGGCCTCGATGCGCAGCATCTCCTCGACCGCCGCCGGGATCAGGGACGGGTCGTCGATCAGCCGCTGCCGCTCGTCGGGCCGGTCGGCCAGGTGCAGCACGGACCAGGCGAGCGTGCCCGTCACTGTGTGGAGGCCGGCGATCAGCAGGAGGAAGAACATGTTGCACAGTTCCTCGTCCGTGAGCGGCCGGACCTGCCCGTCGAGCTCGATCGACTGGTGCACGATCTTCGCCGTGATGTCCTCGGCCTCCGGGCCGCGCGCCCGGCGGTCGGCGACGACGCCGGCGAAGTAGGCGAACAGCCGCCCGGCCGCGGCCTCGCGGGCGGCGTTGTTCTCCTCCTCGGTGCCGCCCGGCACCCCGCGCAGCGTGGTGTCGGTGGCCTCGGTGAACATCGGCGCGTCGTCGAGCGGCCAGTCCATCAGCGCGAGGAACACGCGCGCCGGCAGCTCGTGGGCGAACTCCGAGATGTACTCGGCGGACCCACGGGAGGCGAACCCGTCGATCAGCTCGTTGATGATCTCCCGGATCCGCGGCTCCAGGGCTCGCATGCGGGTGGGGTTGAACAGCGGCTGCAGGGCTTTGCGGAAGGCAGTGTGCTCCGGCGGGTCGACCTCCAGCGGGAGGAACTTGCCGGCGCCGTGCGGCACGAGGTTGTTGGGGAAGCTGGAGAAGGTCTCGGGGTGCCGCAGTACCTCGTGGATCTCCTCGTACCGGGTGACGATCCAGTGGCCGCCGTACTTCTCGGAGTACACCAGCGGCGACCGGTCCGCGATCTCGCGGACCTTCTCGTTGATCCGGTCGGTGGGGAACGTCAACGCCGGGTCGTAGATGTCGAAGTCGGTCTTCAGGTGCTCGGGGACCGAGGTCAGGCTCGTGGTCATGGTGGGACTCTCCTGTCGGCATTGAGCAGGGAGGAGCACTGCCGGAAGCATCTCGGCAGGTGCGTTCGGGAGGGTGGGAGCGCCACCGTCGCAGAAACCTTATACACCTAGGTTCTGGGGTGTCAAGCGCCACACCCGACGACGTTCGCGCTGGTCAGCGCGGTGCACGGCCGAGCTTCCGGCGCCAGTCGTGGGCGCCGAGGAAGCGCACGGCCTTCGCCATGAACTCGCTCTTGGCGGGCACGACGGGGTACCAGTTCGGCTCGGCCTTGAGCGCGATCCGCTCCTCGACGACCGACTTCCGGCGGCCGTACTTGAGCACCCCGTTCGCGCCGCCGAACCGCGTCCCCAGCCCGGACCGCTCCCACCCGCCCGTCGGCACCGGCGTCTGGAACGTGGCGATGACGGTATTGTTGACCGACACCGATCCCGCCTCGATCCGGCGCGAGAGCCGGTCCGCCCGGCGCCGGTCCCTCGTCCACAGGCTGGAGCGGCCTGGACGAGCTCCAGGAATGACACGAACCGTCGATCTGTCTCACAAGCTCGTGCGGGTGACCGATCCCGCTGGTCAGCGCACCTTGGCGTAGCGCTCGGAGACGTCCGAGTACTCGTCCCGGATCGCCCGCTTGGAGATCTTGCCGCTCGGCAGCCGGGGCAGGTCGTCGCGACGCAGCACCACGTAGCGCGGGACCTTGTAGTCGGCCATCTGCGCCCCGCAGGCCTCGATGATCGCCGCCTCGGTCACGCTGTCGTCCGCGGTGACGATCGCCGCGGGCGTCTCCCCGAACCGGTCGTCCTTCGCCGCGATCACCGACACCTCGCGCACGCCCGGGATGCGGCTGATCACGGCCTCGATCTCCACCGGGGAGATGTTGATCCCGCCGGAGATGATCAGGTCCTTCATCCGGTCGACGAAGGTCAGCCGCCCCTCCGCGTCCCGGACGCCGAGGTCGCCGCTGTGCAGCCACCCGTCCCGGAACGCCCGAGCCGTGGTCTCCGGGTCCTGCCAGTACCCGGGCGAGACGCCCGGCCCCTTCAGCAGGACCTCGCCCTGCTCCCCCGGCTCGCACTCGCTGCCGTCCGAACGCACGACCTTGAGCTCGGTGAACGCCGAGCCGCTGCCGCAGGAGTCGGGATGGGTCTCGGCCTCCGACGGCCAGGTGGCCGTCGCGACCCCGCCGGCCTCGGTCATGCCGTAGATCTGGCGGAGCTTCACGCCCTTGCTTCCCCACGCCTCCAGCAGCGGCACGGACACCGCAGCGCCACCGACCACCGCGGTCTTGAGGTGCGACAGGTCGGCTTCGGCGAACTCCGGCGCCTTCGCCATCACCTCGTAGATCAGCGGCACCCCGAAGATCGTCTCGATCTTGTGCCGGTCGAGCTGGCGGACCGCGCGGGACGGGTCGAGCTGCGCCTCGACGACCAGCGTCCCGCCGAGGACCACCTGCATGACCAGGCCCCACACCAGGCCCGGCGTGAAGCACAGCGGGAGCAGCAGCAGGCTGCTGCCGCCGGGTCGCAGACCCTCCTCGCACAGCGACGCCTCGAAGACGATGTCGAGCAGCGTGCGGTTGGTGCAGATGACGCCCTTGGACAGGCCCGTGGAGCCGCTGGTGAACAGCAGCGCGACCGGCTCGGCCGGGTCCCGGTCGATCCGGAAATCCTCGTGGCCCGCTCCGCGCAGCGCGGCGAACTCGGGCAACGGGATCGTCTCCACGCTGCTACCGAGCTCCCGGGCCTGGTCCAGCGTGCCGGCGAACTGCGGGTCGGCGACGACCCCGCGTGCCCCGGAGTCCTGCAGCAGCTTGTGCAGCTCGGCACCGACGAGCCGGGGGTTCAACGGGACGAGCACCGCCCCCGCCTTCATCACCCCCAGCGCCACGGCGGCCCACTCGGGGGTGTTGCCGCCCAGCAGGCCGACGCGGTCACCCTCGGCCACGCCGCGCTCGTGCAGGGACCGCGCGACGGCGCCGGACCAGTCCCGGAGGGTGCGGTAGTCCACGGTGTCCTCGCCGAAGACGAGGGCCGTGCGGTCGCCCTTCGTGCGGGCCCACCAGTGGAGGGCGGATCCGACCGACGTGGCCATGGTGGGGTCTCCTCACGCGTCGTCGCGTACGTCCGGGTTGGGGAAGGATCTAGAGCACGGCGTCGGAGCCGAACAGCGTGGCGCCGACCGAGGGGGCCATCGGGCCCCCGAGCAGGAGCGACAGGGCCGCGTCCGGCACCTGGTTCGGCGAGGTGCCGCGGATCTGCCGCACGGCCTCGACGATCAGCCCGAAGCCGTGCACGAACCCCTCGGCGATGTTGCCGCCCGCGGTGTTCACCGGCAGCGAGCCGTGGGGGGCGATGAGGTTCTCGAACTGCATGACGCGGCCGGCGTCCGGCCCCTTCGGGACGAAGCCGAAGTCGATCAGCGACGCCACGGCGGGCCCGGAGAAGTTCTCGTAGACCTGCACGACGTCGACCTCGCCGGGCTTCACCCCGGCGCCCTCCCACAGCCGCGCCACCATCGCCGGGTGGAACCCGGCGCTGGTGTAGGCGAGGTCGTTCTCGACCGACTCCGACCAGTCCGGGCCCGCGCCCTGCACGCCGGAAAGGACGTACGCGGGCTTCTGCCGGAGCTCCCGGGCCCGCTCGGCGGTGGTGACGAGCACGGCCCCCGCCGCGTCGTTCTCCCGCGAGCAGTCGTAGAGGCGCAGCGGCTCGGAGATCCAGCGGGCGTCGTCGTACACCGCCGGGTCCAGCGGCCTGCCGTACGCGACGGCGTCGGGGTTGTTCTGGGCGTGGTGGTACGCGGCCTGGACCAGCGCCTTCATCGCCGAGGCCGGGACCCCGTCGACCTCGAGCATCCGCTGGGTGCGCAGGGCGCAGATCTGGGCCGGCGCGAACACGCCGTGCCCGGAGAGCAGCGGGCCCATGTGCCCCTTGCTGTAGCTCTGCCGCCCGGCGTCGGCCTCCGAGATGCCGCGGTACACGCAGACCATGTCCGCCTGGCCGGAGGCGACCGCCGCGGACGCCGCGTTGACGGCTGCGGCCACTCCGCCGCCCCCGCCGCCCCACACCATCGTCGACCAGCGGATCTCCTTGGCGCCCAGGGCCGCGCCGATCGCGAGGCCCTCGTTGTCGTCGTTGGCGTAGGAGACGAAGCCGTCGATGTCGTGCGCGTCGATCCCGGCGTCCGCAGCGGCGGCGAGAATCGCCTCGAGGGTCAGCTGCGCCGAGCTCTGGGTGGCCGTGCCGCGCTTGTGGAAGGGCGTGTTGGCGATCCCGACCACGGCCGTGGCGCCGCGGAACGCGCGGTCCCTGCTTGTCATGTCAGTCCCTCACACCAGTCGCCAGCGGAGCAGCGGGTAGCCCTCCGGGTCCGCGGCGGGTTCGATCTCGCCCTTCACCTCCGCGCCGATGCGCACGTCCGCGCCGTCGCCGTCGAGCAGCACGCCGAGGATGCGGCGGTTGCCCGCGCCGGGCAGCTCGACGACGACCACGACGTACGGCAGGTGGCCGGTGACCTCCGGTGAGAAGGGCTGCCAGGTCCGCGTCCAGGAGTAGATCCGCCCGACCGGATCCACCACGGGCCACTCGAGGTCGGTCGCGTGGCACCCCGGGCAGATCGGCCGCGGCGACCAGGTCCATCGGTCGCAGCGCGGACAGTGCTGCATCCGCAGCTCGCCGCGACGCAGGCCTTCCCAGTGCGGCGCGTCGAGCCCGTCG
Organism: Pseudonocardia halophobica; assembly: GCF_027922425.1. GTDB lineage: Bacteria > Actinomycetota > Actinomycetes > Mycobacteriales > Pseudonocardiaceae > Pseudonocardia > Pseudonocardia halophobica. Next base: position 5,080 of record NZ_BSFQ01000069.1, read on the forward strand.
TCCGACGGGTGCGCCATCGACGTGCGCGGCGGGGTGTCCGGGACGTTCCGGACCTGCGTGACCAGCCACGTGCCGTCGAGCTGGATCCACCGCGACCGGAAGACCGCCTCGCCGCCGGTTCCGGTGTAGCGGATGAAGGCGGAGAACAGGCCGTCCGGGCCCGGCTCGACGTCCAGCAGCTCGGCGGAGTGCATGCCCTCCGGCGGCCGGGCCGAGGCCAGCAGCTGCCCGACCCGGTCCGGGCGGAAGTCCGCCAGTACGGTGGCGTTGTCGCCGGCGGCGACGGCGTGGCCGTGCCGCTCGACGACCTCGGCCAGGTCCGCCGGGACGCCCGGGAACTCCTTCGCGGTCACCCTGTCTCCTCGTTCACCGGAGGGCCCAACGGGGCTCGGTCGCCGTGTTGGTCACCGTGTACTGCACGTCCGTCTGGTCGTGCATCAGGCCGAGGCTCCGGGCCTCGTGCACCTGCGGGCGGTCCTGTGCGTCGACGGTGATCATCCCGGCCCGGACGCCCGCGTCGCGCAGCCGCTCGAGGCCGGCGACGAGCAGGGCCCTGACCAGCGGGTCGTCCTCGTGCTCGCGGTCGCCGCCCCGGGTGACCAGCGCGACGAGCCGGCCCGCGGCGCCCCACTCGGTGGGCTCGCCGGAGCCCGGGTCGATCCACACCGCACCGTCCGGCGCCTTCGCAGGACCGCTGACCAGCAGCTCCGCGTCCGCGGGCGGCTGATGCCGTCGCCCGCTCGCGGTCCACAGCTCGGCGGCGGCCACGTGCTCAGCCGTGCCGGTCGCCTCGCGCACCTGCGGGCCGCCGGGCTCGGCGCCCGGGTCGATCTCGCGTCCCGCCCGCAGCGGTATCACCAGCTGCCAGCGGCGCAGGGCCGTCCTGATCCCGTAGCGGCGGAAGCGCAGCGACATGCGCAGCGCGGCGGGGTGGTTGCCGCGCGCCCACACCTTCAGCGCCCGCACACCCGTGCCGCACCAGCCGTCCGGCTGTCCGAGCTCGAGACCGATCTTCTCGACGAGCAGCGTGGTGATGCCGCGCGACCGGTAGTCCGGCCGCACCACGTAGGAGATCTCGCCGATGCCGGCATCCTCACCCTGCAACGGCTCGACGCGCAGGTAGGCGGCCAGGCTCGGGGCGAGCGGGACGTTGCGGCCCGAGCGCTCGTCCGGCAGGAGCCAGACGAGGAGCTGCGTCGTGCCGGGTTCCGTGTCGTCGTCGAGGGAGAGCTGCGGGAAGCCCGCCTCGGCATCGGCCTCGGCGGCCTCGCGCAGCATCTCGCGCAGCTCGGCCTCGACCTCGGGCGGGAATCCCTCCCCGTCCGCCGGGTACCACTCGAAGTCGATCACGACGTCAGCTTCTTCAGCTCACGGTGGAAGATCTGGTTCACGTACTCGTTGCGGCCCAGGACCATCCCGCCCGCGTTCGCGCTCGTCATGCCCGCCTGCGAGCTGCGCAGCAGCGGGAAGTCCTCCTGGTGCAGCACGGCGAGCAGGATCTTCCAGTTCTTGTCCCAGATCCGGTTCCAGCGCTCGGAGTCCATGCCGGAGTCCTCGACCGTGGGCACGACCAGGCGCATCTCCATCCGGCAGCGCCCCGGGTCGGTGGGGTGCGGACGGAAGGTGAGCAGCTCGAAGTGGTCCGGCTGGCGCAGCAGCGTGCTGTTGGGCAGCAGGAAGTGGGTCTCGGTGACGTACTTCGACAGGTCCTCGTCCGGCGCCGGGGGTTCCTCGAGGAACTTGTCGATCGTCTTGCGCGGCGCGATGAACCGGGCGTGTCGCCCGAAGTCCTCGACCGCCATCACGTTGGTGTGGATGTGCTTGGCCGCGGTGTTCGGGTGCGCGTACTGGATGTGGTAGCCGTCCAGGAACGCGTCCTGCATGATCTTCCAGTTCACGGGCTCGTCGAAGCCCTCCGCGCGGGCGGAGACCAGCGTGTCCATCCCGTAGCCGCCGAGGATCTCGTCCATGTCCGGGCCGAGCCAGGCGGCGACGTCGATCTCCGCGTCCGCGTCGTCGACCACCCAGACGAACCCGTGGCGCTCCTCGGTGGGCAGTTCGATCAGCCCGAACTTCGAGCGGTCGATCTCGCCGAAGGTGTTGTCCCGAGTGATCGCCCGCAGCGAGCCGTCCGTGTCGTAGGACCAGCGGTGGTAGCCGCAGGAGAACAGCCGGCACCGGCCCTTCTCCTGCTCCTCCAGCAGCGCCCCGCGGTGCCGGCAGAGGTTCACGAAGCTCTTGACCGAGCCGTCCTTCTGCCGCACGACGATGATCTTGTTGCGCGGCATCTGCAGCGTGAGGAAGTCGTTCGGCTTCGGGATCTCGCTGCCGTGGCAGACGATCGACGGGACGCGCCCGAAGACCGCGTCGCGCTCGCGGCGCGCGATCTCCGGGTCGGTGAACTCGACGGCCGTGAAGCCGTTGACCCCGTCGAACTCGTCGGTGCTGTCGTTGCGGATGTGGTCGAGCGCCCGCCGGATCCGGTCGTTGCGCGGGGCGTGGGGCCTGCGCTCCTCGCCCGTCGCCGGCCCGGTGGTCGGCACGGTGTCCTGAATGGTCATCGTCGCCTCCTGGCTCCGCGCGCCCTTGCGCCGCGGCTCGGGAAGTCGTTCGGTCGTAATCCTACAGGCTTAAGGTTTACCACGCGAGGGCTCTCTCCACACCACCCTCCCACCTGCGTGTTCAGCGGTCGATGACCAGCTTCTCCGAGGCCGCACGGGACACGCAGGGGAACATCACGTCGTTCTCCGCCTGCTCCTCGGGAGTGAGCAGGGAGTCCCGGTGCTCGGGCACCCCGCCGAGGACCGCGGACTCGCACGTGCCACACGTGCCTTCCCGGCAGGACGTCTCGATGGTCACGCCCGCGTCCGCCGCGGCGTCGACGATGCTGACACCGGGCGGCACCGTCACCGTGATCCCGGACTGCGCGAACTCGACCTCGAACGAGCCGTCCTCGGCCGTGCTCGGGACCTCCTTCGGCGCGAACCGCTCGACGTGCAGGGCGCCCGACGGCCAGGCCGCGCAGCGCTCCTCGACCGCCCTGAGCAGGGCCTCCGGGCCGCAGCAGTAGACCAGCGTCCCGTCGCTCGGGGTGCCGAGCAGCGCCTCGAGGTCGAGCAGACCGACCTCGTCCTGCGGCCGCAGCGACACACGGTCGCCGTACCGCTCGACGAGCTCGTCGCGGAAGGCCATCGACGCCCGGGACCGCCCGCCGTAGATCAGCCGCCAGTCCGCGCCCGCCTTCTCCGCCTCGGCGATCATCGGCACGATCGGGGTGATGCCGATGCCGCCGGCGAGGAACAGGTACCGCGGCGAGTCCGCGAGGACGAAGTTGTTGCGCGGGCCGCGCACGCGCAACACCCGTCCGACCTCCACGGCGTCGTGCACGTGGGCGGACCCTCCCCGCCCGGCTGGCTCGCGCAGCACGGCCACCTGGTAGGTCTCAGGGTCGTGCCGGTCGCCGCAGAGCGAGTACTGGCGCACGAGGTCCGGGCCGAGATCGAGGTCCAGGTGCGCTCCCGGTTCCCACTCCGGCAGCTCGGTCCCGGCCGTGGGGCGCAGGGTCAGCCGGACGACGCCGTCGGCGACCGCCTCGCGCGCCGCCACCTCGACGTCGATCTCGTGCTCCGGTGCTCCGGTCGTCCTGCTCACGGCTTGACTCCTCCGACACGACCGGACCGCCCGCGGGCTCCCACGGGCGGTCCGGCCTTCACGAACCTGCTGCCACGCGTCCGGTCAGGCGGACGGCGACGCCTGCAGTGACTCCTGCAGGGCCAGCGCCCGCTCGGGACAGATGTCCACGACGTGCTCGGCCTGGCCGAGCAGCGCCTCGGGCACGGGCTCCACCAGGATGATCGGGTCTCCCTGGTCGTCGCAGTCCACGATCTCGGGCGCGGCCCCGTAGCAGAGGCCGTGCCCCGCGCAGGCGCCGCGATCGACCGTCAGGTACCGGTCCATCTCGGGTCCTCCCTGGTCTGGGTCCTCGTGGTGGGTGGGCGCGGTCAGGCCTGGCCGAGGTCCTCGGGGAACCAGATGGCGACCCGGCCCATGGTGCCGCCGTCGCCGGAGGAGATGACCTGGCCGGAGGTGTAGCCGGCGTCGTCGGACACCAGCCACAACGCGACCTTCGCGTTGTCCAGCAGCGACGGCGGGCGGTCCAGCTTGAGCGGGATCGGGGTCACGCTCTTGTCCCAGGGGCCCGCGACCTCCTCGTAGGACTGGCCGACGACCGGGGCACCGGCCTCCATGAGGAAGTTCGGCGACATGCCGTGGGTCGGCGCGATCGCGTTGACCCGGATGCCCCACTTGCCCAGGTCCAGCGCCAGGCCGCGGACCATGCCGTTCACGCCGGCCTTGCTGGCCGAGTAGGACGGGATCTGGTGGTACGCCACCATCGAGGCGGCCGACGAGGTGATCAGGATCGTGCCGCCGCCGTTCTCGCGCAGCGGCTTCACCGCGTGCTTCGCGCAGAGGAACGGGCCGGTCAGGTTGGTGTCGATGACCTTGTGCCAGTCCTCGATCGGGAAGTCCTCGAACTCGAGGTGCTCGCCGCCCATCACGCTCGGCACGCCGCCGCGGGACACGATGCCCGCGTTGGCCCACATGATGTCCAGCTTGCCGAACTCGTCGAGCGCGGTCCGGACCGTGCGCTCCACGTCGGCCTCGACCGTGGTGTCGGCCTGGACCGCCACCGCGGTGCCGCCCTGCTCGCTCACCAGCTTGACGGTCGCGTCCGCACGGTCGCCGTCGACGTCCATCACGACGACCTTGGCGCCCTCCGCGGCGAAGAGCTGCGACGACTGGCGCCCCAGCCCCGAGCCCGCACCGGTGATGATCGCGACCTTGTTCTCGAGCCTCGCCATGACGTGTCCTCCCTGAGACGTCCAGCGGATGGGATCCGCGGCCCGGACCGCTCGGGGAGCGGACGGGACGGCGGCGGAAATCGCGCGCCGACCCACCGGGGAATGGTGATCGAATTGCGGTGCGACGTTTCCGACCGCCGCACCTTATAGCGTTAGGTTCCGCCCCGTCAACGCTCGTTCAGGACGGCGTGACGGGCGTGAAGAGCAGCGGCAGCCGGGCGAAACCGCGGACCTGGCTCGGCAGCACGACGGCCGGGTCCTCCGGGTCCGACCGGTAGTCCGGGATGCGCTTGTGGATCTCCTCCATGGCGATCCGCAGCTCCACGCGGGCCAGGTGGGAGCCGATGCAGCGGTGCGGGCCGGAGCCGAAGGACAGGTGCCGGTTCGGGGTCCGGTCGACCCGCAGCGACTGCGGGTCGGCGAACTGCGAGTCGTCGCGGTTGGCGGAGCACAGCAGGAGCAGCAGCTGGTCGTCCGCCTTGATCGTCACGCCGCCGATCTCGACGTCGCGCACCGCGCGGCGGCCCATGGCGACCTGCGCCTCGTAGCGCAGGACCTCCTCGACCGCGGCCGGGATGGCGTCCGCGTCGGCGATCACCGCGTCCCGCTGGTCGGTGTTCGTCGAGAGGTGCAGCATCATCCAGCACAGCGTGCCCTGCACGGTGTGCAGGCCCGCGATGAGCAGCAGGAAGAACATCCGCGCCAGCTCGTCGTCGGTGAGGTCGCGTTCCACCCCCTCGGCGTCCTTGATGCGGGTGTGCATCACGGCGGTGGTGATGTCGTCGAGCTCCTCGCCCGCCTCCGCCGCGGCCCGGCGCGCGTGGATGACCTGCATGAAGTAGCCGAACATCTGCATGGCGGCCTCGGTCCGCGACGCCACGGCCTGCTCGGGGGTGTCGCCCGGCTTGCCGTTCATGGCGATCTCGGTCGCCTCGGTGAACATCGGCGCGTCCTCGAGCGGCCAGCCCATCAGGGCGAGGAACACCGTGGTCGGCAGCTCGTGCGCGAACTGCTCCACGAACTCGACCTTGCCCGCGCCCTGGAACTTCTCGATCAGCTCCACGACCAGCTCGCGGATCCGCGGCTCGAGCGCCCGCATCCGGGTCGGGTTGAACAGCGGCTGCAGGGCCTGCCGGTACGAGGTGTGCTCCGGCGGGTCCAGCTCGATCGGCAGGAACTTGCCCTGGCCGGCGTCGACGAGGTTGTTCGGGTAGCTGGAGAAGGTCGCGGGGTCCCTGAGGATCTCGTGCACCTCGTCGTAGGCGGTGACCAGCCAGTGGCCCGCGTACGCCGGCGACCAGACGATCGGCCCGACCTTCGCGAGCTCCGCCGTCCGCTCCTGCATCCGGTCCACCGGCATCGTGAGCGCGGGGTCGTAGATGTCGAAGTCGACGACGAGATCCGGTCTGACGTCCGCACGCGTGGTGGGCATGGCACTCTCCTGTCGGGTCGCCTGTGACTCGCTGACTTTACAAACGACGATATGTGTCAGCTGGTAACGTAGCCGAACGGGTGAACGCCGTCGAGACCCGGGAGGCCCCCGTGCCCGAGATCCCTCCCGCCATCGCCGGCTCGGCGCCCAGCGGGAGAGGGACGCGGCGATGCTCTTCCTCGCCCCGCCCGCGTCGAGCTACCTCACCGGCGCGACGCTCGCCGTCGACGGCGGCATGTCCGGCCACGGAGCGAACGGCACTCTCGCTCATCACGTGTGAGCGAGAGCGCCGTTGGTGCCTGCTCAGGCCGACTCCTCCGACAACGCGGGGTCGTCGGACGGGGGCTGCAGCACGCCGGACCGAACGAGCCCGTCGACCTGCCGGTCGTCGCGGCCGAGCAGGCTGCGGACGATCTCACGCGTGTGCTCCCCCGGCGCCGGGGCGGGTCCGAGGTCCGGGTCCGGGACACCCGAGAACCGGGCGATGCGCGCCGCGGCCGGGACCGGCGCGGACAGCAACGGGTGCGCGAGGGTGTGGAAGGAGTCGCGCGCCACCAGCTGCGGGTGGGTCAGCTCGTCGGGCAGCCGGAGCATGCCCGCGGCAGGCACGCCGGCCGCCTGCAGCAGCGCGGCCACCTCCTCCGGGGCCCGCTCCGCGGTCCACGCCGCGAGCTGCTTCTCGATCTCCTCGCGGTGGGCGAGCCGGCCGTCGAGCGTGCGCAGGTCCGGCTCGTCGGGAAGCCCGGTGACCTCGGCCAGCCGGTGCCAGTCCTCGTCGTCCCGCGCCTCGACCACGCACCACTCGTCGTCGCCGGCGCAGGGGAAGACGCCGGCGGGCGCGACGTCCGTGCGGGAGTTGCCCTCCGCACCCACCGTCCCGGGCTCCAGCGAGGCGCGGGCCAGGGTCGGTCCGAGCGCGACCACGGCGACGTCCGCCTGCGCGATCTCCACCGCCCGCCCCGGCCCGTCGGCACCGCGGCCGATCACCGCCGCCAGGGCCGCGACGGCGCCGACGTGCCCGGCGACGTGATCGGGATAGACGGTCGAGCCGTCGCAGAAGGCGGCCGGGTCGCTCACGTCGCGGTCCGGGTCGCGCCAGAGCGCGGAGACCCCGCACGAGGCCCGCACCAGCGGCCCGTACCCCATGCGCGTACGCCAGGGGCCGCGACCACCGAAGGCGCTGCTGTCCGAGACGACGATCCGGGGGTTGATCCGTGCGAGCTCCGCGTGCGAGAAGCCCAGCGACTCCAGCGTGCCCGGCTTGAAGTTCGCCGCCACCAGGTCCGCCTGCGCCACGAGCTCGCGGAACAGCCGCGCGCCCTCCTCGCTGCGCAGGTCCAGGCCCAGACCGCGCTTGTTGCGCTGACCCCAGGCGAACGAGGCGTTCATGCCGCCGCCCCTGCGGGTCTGGCGCAGGCCGTCGGGGAACGCCGGGTTCTCGACCTTGATCACGTCCGCGCCCTGGTCGGCGAACAGCCGGCTCAGTTCGGCGCCGAACACGATGACCCCGAGGTCGAGCACCCGCAGCCCGGCCAACGGCCGCGCCCCCTCGTCGAGGGCGGGCAGTCCGAGGTCGGGTTCCTCCCGGGTCTCCGCGCGGTCGCCGAGCAGCCTGTCGTGCTCCCCGAGCCGGGGCGCCGGGGTCCGCAGACCCGCGCGGACGCCGTCGACCGACACGTACCCGGTGGGCACCCGCGCCCGCAGCCCGTCGCCGAGCTCGGCGTCGACCAGGGTGCCGGTGAGGGTGAAGTGGTCCGCCTCCAGCACCTCGTCGAGGGTCAGCATGCCGGCGACCGGGATGCCGCGGCGGCTCCCCTCGAGTGTGAGCTCCTCGCGGGTGCGGTCCGCGAACAGCGTGGCGATCAACGGGTTCAGCCGGTCCGACGCCTCGAACCGGGCCGGGATGGCGTCGTAACGCGGGTCGGCGAACTCCGCCGGCTCGCCGAGCCACTCGAACATGGCGCGCCACTGCCGCTTCGCCAGCAGGCAGATCCGGACGTGCCCGTCGGCGCACGGGAAGACGGGGTAGTAGTCGGCCGCGTCCGGGCGGTCCCTGGGGAAGGTCTCGGACCGGCCGGCGGCTGCCGAGCCCTGGGTGCCGAAGCCGGGGTCGAAGCCGTGCACCACCGCCTCGAAGGCCGAGACGTCGACGTGCTCGCCCCGCCCCGTGCGGACCCGCTTCACGTAGGCGACGAGGGTGGCCCACGCCGCGTGGACGCCGACGGTCTGTGCGACGAGTCCCGCCGGTGGCAACAGCGGTGTGCCCCCGGGCAGGCCGGAGCGCGACAGCACACCGCCCGCCGCGGCCAGCACGTTCTCGGTCGCCACCCGGTCGGCCCACGGGCCGGTGCGACCGAAGTCGGTGATCGACACGACGACGAGGGCGGGGTTGGCGGCGTGGAGGTCCTCCGGCGTGAGGCCCAGGGCCCGCGCCTCGGATCCGCCGAAGGACTCGAGCACGACGTCGGCCCGGCGGGCCCGGCGCAGGAGCTCCGCCCGGCCCGCGGGATCGGTGAGGTCGAGGACCACGCCGAGCTTGTTGGCGTTGCGCAACGCGAAGCCGAGGGCGTCGCGCCGGCCGGGCGACCCGCCCGGCGGCTCCACGCGCACGACCTCGGCACCGAGGTCGGCGAGGAAGCGGCCGCAGGACTCGGCCGCCCCCTCGGTGAGATCGAGGACGCGCAACGCGCGCAGCGGGAGCATCGGAGCCGACCTGTCCGTCATGGCACCCTTCCGGTCCCGGCGGGGCCGCCGCCGTGTGCTGTCATGGGAGCTAGCGCGCCTCAGCGGAGCGCGTGCCGGGCCGCCCGTCTGCGGCGGCGCTGCGGGCCGTGCCCACAGCCGGGCCACACGCGACCGGTGGCCGGGGCGGGCGGCCGGCCGATCAGCCGGACGATCGAGCGGTACAGAGTGACCACGGCCATCCTCTCACCGTTGATACAGATGACGTAATCTGTTTCTAACGGTACTAGGTTGGAGTCCGCGGCAGCAATCGGCCCGGTGCGCGTCACAACGCGTCGCGGTCTCCGCTCCCTCACCACCCCACCGGCGGACGCCGCCGAGGAGGACGAACGTGACGACGAACCAGGCGGGCCCCGAGGTCCGCGCCAAGGACCGGGTGGTGATCCGGTTCGCGGGTGACTCCGGCGACGGGATGCAGCTCACGGGTGACCGGTTCACCTCGGAGACCGCGACCTTCGGCAACGACCTGTCCACGCTGCCGAACTTCCCGGCCGAGATCCGCGCCCCTGCCGGGACCCTGCCCGGGGTCAGCTCGTTCCAGCTGCACTTCGCCAACTACGACATCCTGACTCCGGGCGACCGGCCGGACGTGCTGGTGGCGATGAACCCGGCCG
>NZ_BSFQ01000070.1 GCF_027922425.1 Pseudonocardia halophobica
CGAACGCCAGCAGCAGCTTCGCGACCACCGTGTGCCCACCCATCGCCCCGGCCAGCGACATCCAGCCCCGCGCCAACTCGGCGGTGACCAGCGCATAACAGGGCATCGACACCGGGGCCTCGCCCCACGGCTCCGGGATCGCGAGCCCGTAGATCCCGAGCTCCTTCATCTGCTCGATGATCTTCTCGGGGTACTCGTTGGCGTGCTCCAGTTGCTGGACCACGGGCTTGACCTCGCGCTCGACGAACTCGCGCACGGTGTCGACGACGTACCGTTCCTCGCTGCTCAGCGTGCTCATGGTGGGTCCTCTCACGGGGTTCGGGAAGGTCGGACGACCGCGTCAGACGACGGCGCGGTCGCGCAGGTCGGCGAGGTCGGCGTCGGAACGGCCGAGCTCGCGCAGGATGGCGTCGGTGTGCTCGCCCAGCGCCGGGACCGCGCCCATCACCGGCTCGACACCGGCGAGGTCGGCCGGGGGCCGCAGGGCGGCGACGGTGCCGCCGGGCACGGCGACCTCGTGCCAGCGCTCTCGCCCGGCGAGCACGGGGTGTTCGAGGAACTCCTCGATCCGGTTGATGCTGGCGTTGGCCACGCCGGCCTCGTCGAGCAGCTTCCCGGCGGCCGCGGTCGTCAGGGCCGTCAGCCTGCCGCCGATCAGCTCGTTGAGCTCCGCGCGGTGGGCGACCCGCGCGGAGTTCGACGCGAAGCGGGGGTCGCTCGCGACGGCGGGATCGCCCAGCACGACCGCGCAGAGGGCACGCCACTCGCGGTCGTTCTGCACGGCCAGCAGGAGCCTGCCGTCCGCGGTGTCGTACGGGCCGTAGGGGGCGATGGTCGCGTGCTGAGCGCCGACGCGGGCGGGCCGGCGGCCGCCGTAGCGGGTGTAGTAGGCGGGCGAGCCCATCCACTCGGCGAGCGCCTCGAACAGCGACACCTCCACCGCGGACACCTCACCGGTCGTGGCGCGGCGCAGCAGGGCGGTGAGGATGCCGGAGTACGCGTACATGCCGGCGGCGATGTCGGCGACCGAGATGCCGACCTTCGCCATCTCGTCCCAGGTGCCGGTGATCGACAGCAGCCCGGTCTCGCACTGCACCAGCAGGTCGTAGGCCTTGCGGTCCGCCCAGGGACCGCTCGTGCCCCAGCCCGAGACGGTGCACGGGATGACGCGCGGGTGGGTCCGTGCGAGCGTCTCGGCGTCGACGCCCAGCCGCCCGGCCGCGCCCGGGCCGAGGTTCTGCACCAGGACGTCCGCGCGGTCGAGCAGCTCACCCAGCACCGCGCGCCCGTCCGGGGACTTGAGGTCGAGGGTGATCGACTCCTTGCCGCGGTTGAGCCAGACGAAGTAGCTGGAATTGCCGTGCACCGCCTCGTCGTAGCCGCGGGCGAAGTCGCCGGACCCAGGGCGCTCGACCTTGATCACGCGGGCGCCGAGGTCGGCGAGCTGGCGGGTGGCGAACGGCGCGGCCACGGCCTGCTCCAGGCTCACCACGGTGAGGCCGTGCAGGGGTGGGAGGGAGGTCATTCTCGGGCCCTTCAGAGGAGGCGGATCGAGGCGGTCAGCGACGGGGTGGCGCCCTGCGCCGCGACGGCGACCGACAGCTCGTCGCCGTCCCGGAGCAGCTCGTCGGCCGGGGCGGGGGCGTCGAGCAGCGCGGCGAAGGCCGCGGACTGCCAGGGGTCGACGCGCCGGACGGTCTCCACGGTCGGCGGGCGCCAGTCCCGGAGGGCCGTGGCGAGGGCGTCCCCGCTTTCCGGTGTGGTCATGCTGCTCCTCCGTCGGTCGACCTCAGCGGCGTCCTGGAATCGTGGCCCAGTGAAAGCGATACGTGAAATGAAACTTTCTCATCAACTCGATACGCTCAGCGCATGAACGTCGGGGACCTCGAGTGGTTCGTGACGCTGGCGGAGACCCCGCACATGACCCAGGCGGCGGAGCGGTTGAACGTCACCCAGCCCACGCTGTCGCGCAGCTTGGCGCGGCTGGAGCAGGAGATCGGGGCGCCGTTGTTCGACCGGGTCAACCGGCGCCTGCGGCTCAACCCGTCCGGTGAGGTGCTGCTCCGGCACGCCCGGCGCAGCCTGCTCGAACTGCGCGCGGCGACCGAGCACATCCGCGCGCTGCGCGACCCGGAGCACGGCACGGTCCGGCTCGGGTTCCTGCACTCGGTCGCGACCTGGCTGGCGCCCGAGCTGATCCGCGGCTTCCGGGCGCGGGCCCCGCAGGTGCAGTTCGCGCTGACCCAGGCGGCGACCTACGAGCTGGAGGCGCTGGTCGCCGACGGCATCGTCGACCTGGCGGTGACCGGCCCGCGCCCGTCGGACGAGGACCTGGCCTGGCACACCGTCCACACCGAGCAGCTGTGCCTGGTCGTCCCGCGCGACCACCGGCTCGCCGACCGGGGCCGCGCCGGGATCGCGGAGGCCGCGGGCGAGCCGTTCGTCATGCTCGGCCCGGACTTCGGGCTGCGCAGGCTCACCGACGACCTGCTCGCCCGCGCCGGCGTGCATCCGGAGGTCGCGTTCGAGAGCGCCGAGATCGCGACGATGGAAAGCCTCGCCGCGGCCGGACTCGGCGTCACGGTCGTGCCCCGGCCGCGGCCGCATCGGGCCGACCCCAACGCGGTCTACCTCCCCCTCACCGACGACGCCGCACACCGGGTTCTCGGACTGGTCTGGCGCGCGGACCGGCCCGAGTCGCCGGTGGTGCGCCGTTTCCGGGACTTCGTGGTGTCGCAGGAGTGGACCGCGTTGTGAGGACGTCCCTCAGGTGGCTCTGTGGTTCACCGGCGTGGCGGTGTCGGCGATGAGGTTCCAGAAGGCCTGGCCGGCCTCGGACGTCACCCCGGCCGGGCGGGTGGCGGCGGCGACCGTCCAGACCAGGGACGCGTTCGCGAGCGGCACCATCGCCACCGGCACGCGGGTGGCGATCGCCAGCGGGCGCGGCACGATGGCGATCCCGAGACCGTGTGCGACGAGTTCCAACAGGGAGCCGATCTCGTTGCACGTCACCCGCACCGTGCGCACGATGTCCGCGGCCGCGAACGCCTGGTCGGTGACCTGGCGCGCCGCCAGGTCCACGTCGAAGTCGACGAACGCCTCGTCCGCGAGGTCGGCCAGTTCGACGGAGGTCTGCTTGCCGAGCCGGTGACCCGCCGGGCAGGCGAGCACCATGGGGTAGGTGGCCAGGGGGGTCAGGCGGATGCCCTCCGGGGGCTCCAGCGGCATCGTCACGAAGGCGAGCTCGATGGTCTCCTCCGCGAGATCGGCGAAGTGTCGCAACGGCATGCCGACGACCACGTCGACGTCGACGTCCGGGTTGCGTGCGACGAAGCGGCTGATCAGCGCCGCGAGGTCCAGCCCGGCGAACGACGGGATGCACCCGACCCGCAGCGTGCTCTTCCTGACCCCGGGCCCGCGGCGGACCTGGCTCTCGAGCGCATCGAGCGTGGCCAGGGCGCGCCGGGCGCCCGAGTAGAGCTCTCGTCCGGCCTCGGTCAGCTCCGCCCGTTTGCGGGTACGTACGAAGAGGCGAGTGCCGAGGGAGCGCTCGAGGGCGCGGATCGACGAGGACAGCCCGGGTTGCGAGATGTGCAACTGCTCGGCCGCGGCAGTGAACGTGCCGGCGTCGGCGATCGCCAGGAAGTGCTGCAGCTGGCGGGTCTCCACGCATCACTCCGAGTTATGGACACGACAGAATTCCTCTATTGGACACGTCGCATCTATGTGACGCAACCTTTCGCCGAACTCAGCGACGAGGAGAACCCATGGCGATCAGCCGCGACGACCTGCACAGCCTCGACCTCGGCACTCTGCTCGCGGGCCTCCCGCCCACCGGCGCCTGGAGCGCGCTGTTCGAGCTCCCGGGCCTGTCCTTCGGACTGCGGTCCACGGGATCGGCGGTCGAGGTCGTCCCCGCCACCGGCATCAACGACGCCTGGAACTTCGAGCTCGTGGTGAGCGAGTCCGAGTGGACCGCCTTCTGCAGCACCCCGTGCCCGCGGGGCTTCACGACCGCCCAGGCGCTCGTCGCGACCTCCGGCGGTGCGCCGGTTCGCGGGGACCGGACGGTGTGGGCACGGGCCGCGCTCGTCGTCGACCGCGTTCTGGCGGCCCTGCGTGACACGATGACGGCCGCCCCGCAGCGGCGCCCGGACCCCGTGGCGCCGGCCTCCGGGCTGAGCCCGGTCGTCGGCCGTTATCTCACGGTCGAGGTCGAGGGCCGGTCGCAGCGCCTGTACTTCGAGTCGGCCGGCACCGGACCCCCGCTGGTGTGCCTGCACACCGCGGGCGCGGACTCCCGGCAGTTCCGGTACCTGCTGGAGGACCCGGAGCTCACCGCGAACTGGACCGTCTACGCGTTCGACATGCCCTGGCACGGTCGGTCGGAGCCGCCGGCCGACTGGCAGCGGCAGACCTACCGGCTCGCGACCGCCACCTACGCCGCGACGGTGCTGGCGTTCATGGACGGCCTGGGGCTGGAGCGACCGGTGCTGGCCGGATGCTCGATGGGTGGCGCCATCGCCCTGTACCTGGCCGCCGAGCACGGCGACCGGTTCACGGGCGTGTGTGCCCTGGAGGGCGGCCTCGGCAACCCGTCCCGGTTCGTCGACTGGACGAACCGGACGGACGTCGACCACTCGCTGTTCCTGACCAGCTGGGTCGGCGGCCTGATCGCGCCCACCAGCCCCGCGGGTCCGGCCGCCCAGACGCTGTGGGGCTACGCGCAGTCCGGCCCCGGGATCTATCAGGGCGACACCTACTTCTACTCCCAGGACCTGCCCCGGGTGGTCGAGTCCCTCGGGACCGCCCGCTGCCCCCTCTTCGTGTTCAGCGGCGAGTACGACTACTCGGCCACCACCGAGATGAGCCGCACCGCCGCGGAGCGCCTGGGCGGGCAGCTCGTCGAGATGGAGGGGAAGGGCCACTTCCCCATGTCCGAGGACCCGGCCAGCTTCGCCGAGTACTTCTTCCCCGTCCTCGCGCTGCTGCACGACAAGTACGAACGCTGATCGACCCGGCGGCGGTGCTGCCGCCCGCTGCCGTCCAGGCCATCCCAGAGAAGTGGTGAGTCTCTTGTCAGCATCCGTCACCCGGACCGGCGCCGCCGGTCCGGACCGTCGCCGGCGCCTCGTCGCCGCAGGCGTCGGCAACTTCATGGAGTGGTTCGACTTCGCCATCTACGGCTTCTTCGCCACGGCGATCGGTGCGAACTTCTTCCCCAGCTCCAGCCCCACGGCGTCGCTGCTGTCCACCCTGGCGGTGTACGGCGTCGCGTTCCTGATGCGGCCCGTGGGCGGGTTCGTCATCGGCGCGATCGGCGACCGCCGCGGCCGCCGCTTCGCGCTGATGCTCTCCGTGGTCCTCATGGGCCTGGCGACCGCCCTCATCGCGCTGCTTCCGCCGTTCGCCGCGATCGGTGTCGCCGCGCCGGTCCTGCTGGTGCTGCTCCGGTGCGTCCAGGGCTTCAGCGCGGGTGGCGAGTGGACCGGTTCGGCCGCGTTCCTGGTGGAGAGTGCGCCGTCGGACCGGCGCGGCATCACCGCCAGCGTCATCCCGATGACCGCTGCCCTCGCCGTCGCGGTGGGTGCCGGCTCGGCCCTGCTCATCCAGTCCGCGGTCGCGCCCGAGGACATCGTCGGCTGGGGCTGGCGCATCCCGTTCCTCGCCGCGTTCCCGCTCACCCTCGTGGGCCTCTACCTCCGCATGAAGCTGGAGGACACCGAGGTCTTCCGGGAGCTGAAGGCCCGCGGCGACATCGCCGACGCACCGATCCGCGCGGTCGGGCGCAGCGGGGGCCGCAACGTCGCGATCTCCTTCGCGCTCTCCGCGATCACGGTGCTGGGCTTCTACTACATCGCGACCTACGTGACGACCTTCCTGACGGTCACGGTCAAGATGGACCGCTTCGCGGCGCTGGTCGTCGTCGCCGTCGGTGCGCTGCTGTACGCGGCTCTGTGCCCCGTTATGGGTGCCCTGTCCGACCGGGTCGGCCGGCGACCGGTGTCCCTGATCGGTGGTGCCGGGTTGGCCGTGTTCGCCGTGCCCGCGTTCCTGCTCATGGCGACCGGCAACCCGGTCGTCGCGGTGCTCGGTCTGGTGCTGTTCGGGATCTTCGAGGCCATGCACAACAGCACCACGACCGTGATGCTCATCGAACTGTTCCCGGCGCACATGCGCTCCACGGGCAGCGCGATCGGCTACAACCTGGGGGCGGCGCTGATCGCGGGTCCCGGCCCGTTGATCGCCGCCGCGCTCGCCGCCGCGGGCGCCGGGGTGGGGCTCCCGGCCGTCTACATGGCCGGCGTCGCCCTCGTCTGCACCATCATCCTCTGGCGGGTGCTGCCGGAGACGCGCCGACGTGACCTGGGCCCCGGCGAGCAGCGCGGGCCGATCGCCGCGCCCACCCCGGACAACGCGACGACACGGTCCTGATCGCCGACCGAAGAACAGGAAGCACGCACGCATGCATCTGATCCCGGGACGCTCGGGCAAGCCCAGCGTCCGCCGCACCGACACGTTCACCGGCGAGGTCTGGGCCGACCCGATCTCCGGCGGCGACCCCGTCGTCAACCTGGTGGCCTTCGCCCCACGGGCCCGGACCTACTGGCACCGGCACGACGGCGGCCAGCTCATCGTGGCCACCCACGGCAGCGGGTTCGTCGTCCGGCAGGACGGGCTCGGCGGGCCGGTCCGGGCCGGGCAGAGCGTGTGGACGCCGGCGGGCGAGGTGCACTGGCACGGCGCCGGCCCGGACAGCCTGCTGACCCAGACCGCCTACTCGTTCGGCCCGACCGAGTGGCTCGACGAGGTGTCCGACGAGGAGTACGAGCGGGCGGTCCGGGAGGCGTCGTGGTGATCAGCGCCGTGCACAGGCCGGTCGCCTGATCGGCCGGCACCCCTGACGGAGGACCTCGATCGACGCCCCGGTGAGCCGGGGCACGAGCGGCGGGCGGCGGGCGGGGGCCGGTGGCTCAGTTGCCGAAGGTGGGGCCGGGCTCGCCCGGCAGGATGGTGTGCCCGCCCCGGGCCTCGGCCTGCTCGGCGGCGTCGGCCGTCGACTTCGGTTTGACGTTGAGGATGAAGTCGCCCGCGTGGGCCTTCATGCCGTAGTCGACGGCCTGTTCGACGGCCTCCCCCGCGCGGACCGACCGGCGGATCAGGGGGTCGGCGCGCAGGTCCTTCCACAGCGACACGCAGAGCAGCACCATGATGACCACGAACGGCAGGGCCATGATGATCGTGATGTTCTGGATGCCGGTCAGCGCGTCGTCCCCGCCGACCATGAGCATGATCGCGGCGATGGCGCCCATCACCGTGCCCCAGAAGATCACGATCCCGCGGCCGGGCTCGATGGAGCCCTTCTGCGAGATCGTGCCCATCACGACCGAGGCCGCGTCGGCGCCGGAGACGAAGAAGATCGCGACGAGCAGCATCGCGACGACGCTGAGCAGCGTGCCGAGCGGGAAGGACTGGAGCAGCCCGAAGAGCTTCTCCTCCTGCCCGCCCGAGGCGAGGTCCTGGCCGGCCTGCTGCGCCGAGATCGCGGCACCACCGAAGATCGCGAACCAGACCAGCGAGACCACGCTGGGGATCAGGATGACGCCGGCGATGAACTGCCGGATCGTGCGGCCGCGGCTGATGCGGGCGATGAACATGCCGACGAACGGGGTCCAGGAGATCCACCAGGCCCAGTAGAAGACCGTCCAGCTCTGCAGCCACTCGGCCGTCGCCGGGCCGTCGGCGCCGGTCCGGGCGGCCATCGACGCGAGGTCGGCCAGGTAGTGGCCGATGCTGCCGGGCAGCAGGTTGAGGATCAGCACCGTCGGGCCGACCACGAAGACGAAGAACGCCAGGAACGCCGCCAGCACCATGTTGATGTTGGAGAGCCACTGGATGCCCTTGGCCACGCCACTGACCGCCGACGCGATGAACGCGACGGTGAGCACCGCGATGACCGCGACGAGCAGCCCGGTGCCCGGGTTGTCCATCCAGCCCAGCGCGGTGAGCCCGCCGCCGATCTGCAGGGCGCCCAGGCCCAGGGAGGCGGCGGAGCCGAACAAGGTCGCGAAGATCGCGAAGATGTCGATCGCCCTGCCGAGCCCGCCCTCGGTGCGCCGGGTGCCCAGCAGCGGGGCGAAGGCCGCGGAGATGAGCTGGCTGCGGCCGCGGCGGAAGGTGCCGTAGGCGATCGCCAGGCCGACGACGGCGTAGATCGCCCAGGGGTGCAGGGTCCAGTGGAAGAGCGTGGTCGCCATCGCCACGTCGAGCGCCGCCGGGGTCCCGGCCGGCGCGGTGTCCGGTGGCGGCGCGGTGAAGAACGACAGGGGCTCGGCCACGCCGAAGAACATCAGCCCGATGCCCATGCCCGCGGAGAACATCATCGCGACCCACGAGCTCGTCCGGAACTCCGGCGCCTCGCCGTCGCACCCGAGCGGGATCCGGCCGTAGCGGCTGATCGCCAGCCAGAGCGTGAACACGACGAAGCCGCTGGCCGCGAGGATGAAGAACCACCCGCCGGCGCCCATGATCCCGGACAGCACCGCACCCGAGACCGCCGAGAGGCTGTCCGTCCCGGCGATACCCCAGGCGATGAAGGCCAGGACGAGCAGCGCCGCGACCCCGAACACGACGCGGTCGGTCGGATGCCGCCGATCGGCCGCGCCCGTGCCCGACGTGGTGACGACCTCCGGCTCGTCGGGGCTCCCGCCGGTGCCCGTCCCGGTCGCAGGTTCCTTGACTGTCATCGCTTGCGTCCCTTCGTCGGGAGTGCGGTGCGTCATCGTGCGCGCGGGAGGAGGCCGGGTCGACCACCGTCCGGGCATCGGGCGCCCCGGCGTCGAGATCGGGTCCCCTGCGCGAACGGGTTCGGGAGGTGTCGGCCGGCCGGGGCGGTGGCCCCGGCCGGCCGGGTGGGTGGGTGTCAGTGGCCGATCGCGGCGGCGACCCAGTCGCGGAACTCGCCGATGTGGTGCTCGCTGGGCACCAGCACGCCGCCGGCGGCGTAGGCCCGGGAGGACATCGCGGGCTGGGTGCGCTCGCAGGCGTCGAAATCCTGCTGGTTGACGCGGTGGAACAGCTCGACCGAGCGGTCCAGGTCGCGCCCGCTGTCCAGGACCTCCTGCGGGTAGAGCCAGTCGCACTCGACGATCGTGCGGTCGGCCGCCACCGGGTACATCCGGTGGAAGATCACGTGGTCGGGCACCAGGTTGATGAAGACCTGCGGGTTCACGGTGATCGCGTAGTAGCGCCGGTCGTGGTCGGCGTCGACGCCGGCGATCGTCTCGAAGCCGGCGCTGCCGTCGACGGTGAAGCCGCTGACGCCGTCGCCGAACGCGGCGCCGTGGCCCACGTAGTACTGGGCGGCGTAGCCGTCGGCGAACTCGGGGAGCACCTCGGTGAGCTCCGGGTGGATCGTCGCGCAGTGGTAGCACTCCATGAAGTTCTCGACGATCAGCTTCCAGTTCGCCTTGACGTCGTAGGTGATCCGGCGGCCGACGGCCAAGGTGTCGATCGCCCAGCGGTCGATCGCGGCGGGGTCGCCGAGGCGGGCGGTCACGGCGGCCTCGACCGTGTCGGCGAAGGAGGGCGGCTCGTCGGCGAGGCAGATCCAGATCGTCCCGAGCCACTCCCGCAGGGAGACCGTGTGCAGGCCCAGCTGGTCCCGGTTCACGTCGGCCATCGAGTTCAGGTTGGGGGCCGCGATCAGCGCGCCGTCGAGCCCGTACGTCCAGGCGTGGTACGGGCACTGGATCTTGTTGCGGAGCGCGCCCTCGGGCTCGACGCAGAGCTGGGCGCCGCGGTGCCGGCACACGTTGAGGAAGGCCCGCACCCCGCGGTCCCGCCCACGGACGAGCAGCACGCTCTCCCCGCCGACCTCGACCTTGCGGAAGCTGCCGGGCTTGGCGAGGTCGCTGCTGCGGGCGGCGGCGAACCAGTTGCTCTGGAAGATCCGCGACTGCTCGAGCTCGAAGATCGCGGCGTCGGTGTAGTGCGAACCGGGCAGGGTCGGGATCAGGCTGCTGGCGGACTGCTGTCCGGGGATCTCGACGGTGCTCACTGGAGTCCTCTCAGGGGTGGCGGGTCGGCGCGGGGTCAGTGGGTCGCGGCGGGACGGCGGCCGAGCCGGCGGCGCATCCGGCCGAAGGAGCGGGGGCGGTCGACGCCGAGCACGGCGACCGGCGTGCCGGACGGGTCGACGTACCGGGCGAGGAAGTCCGCCTCCGCGGGGTCGCCCTCCAGGACCTCGACGCGGCAGCCGGGCGTGCGGTGACCGGCGAACTGGATCCGGCGTCCGTACTGGTCGGACCAGAAGTACGGCACCTCGTGGTGCGGTGCCGGGGTGTGCACCCGGCCGAACAGGGCCGCGACGGCGCCGACCGGCTGCTGCACCGCGTTCGTCCAGTGCTCCAGCCGCAGCATGGAGCCGGTGTAGCCGCGGTGCGCGTTCGCGCAGTCCCCCACCGCGACGACGCCGGGTGTCGACGTGGCGCCCTGCGCGTCGGTCACGACCCCGTCGTCGAGCGTCACGCCCGAGCCCTCGAGCCACTCGACGTTCGGGATCGCTCCGATCCCGACCACGACGACGTCGGCGGGCAGCTCCCGGCCGTCCGTCAGCCGGACCGCGCGCACGCGGGGCGACCCGACGATCTCGGCGACCCCGCACCCGGTGTGCAGCCGGACGCCCGCGGCGGCGTGCAGGCCGGCACAGACCCGGCCCATCTCCGCACCCAGCGGGCGCTCCAGGGGGACGGTCGCGGCCTCGACGACGTCGACCTCGACGCCGAGGCCCGCCGCGGTCGAGGCGATCTCCGATCCGATGAACCCGGCCCCGACGACGATCATCCGCGCGCCCGGGACCAGCTCGGACCGCAGGGCGACCGCGTCGTCCAGGGTGCGCAGCGTGTGCACGCCGGCCGGCACCGGTCCCGGCAGGGCCCGGGCGCGGGCCCCGGTGGCCAGGACGACACCGTCGGTGGCGATCCGCTCGCCGTCGTCGAGCACGACGGTCCGCTCCGCGGTGTCGAGCGCGACGGCCCGGTGACCGAGCCGCCAGTCGGCGGCGAGCTCGGCGTCCTCGGGGGTGGTCAACGCGAGGTCCTCGGTCGAGAGTGCGCCGGAGAGGAACTCCTTGGACAGCGGCGGCCGGTCGTAGGGTGCGTGTTCCTCGTCGCCGATCACGACGATCCGGCCGTCGAACCCCTCGGCGCGCAGGGCACGGGCGGTCGCGAGGCCGGCGAGCGAGGCCCCGACGACGGCGACGGTGCGCATCAGGCGACCTCCTCCGCCACCGCGTCGACGGGAACGCCGGGCTGGGCCGAGGTCTCGACCCCCACCGACTCCTCGACCCAGACGTGCCCGTCCGAGACGACCACCCGGTGGGTGCGGACGGGCTTCTTGGCCGGTGGCCCGCTGGGCCTGCCGGTGCGCAGGTCGAAGCAGGCCGCGTGCAGCGGGCACTCGACCGCACACCCCTCGACCCACCCGTCGGACAGTGAGGCGTCCTGGTGGGTGCAGGTGTCGTCGATCGCGTAGAGAGCGCCGTCGACGTGGAAGACGGCGATGCTCACCTCGCCCTGCACCCGGGCCGCTTCACCGTCGGGGATGTCCGAGGCCGCGCCAACATAGATCATCCTTGCTCCTGTTGCCTATCGCGGAACACGTCATGCGATTCGCAACACGAGGATGAGATCCTTCACTGTCACCGTCAATCGGGGACGCCAGGTTCGTCGACGACCGGCTTCGGAGTTGCAGCATGCGCAACAACAACGTCAATGCGGAACAGCCGTCCGCGACACAGGCGGTCGATCGCGCCCTCGCCATCCTGCCGCTGCTCGCTCGCCGAGGTCCGTCCGGCACCACCGAAGTGGCCCGTGAGCTGGGGATCCACAAGTCCACGGCGTCGCGCCTGCTCGCCGCGCTCGAGAAGCACCGGCTCGTCGAGCGCACCGGCACCCGCGGCAAGTACCGGCTCGGGTTCGGGCTCGTGCGACTCGCCGGGGCGACCGCGGCCCAGCTCGACATCGCCGCGGAGAGCAAGCCGGTCTGCGCGCGGCTGGCCGCCGAGCTGTCCGGCACGGTGAGCGTCAGCGTGCTGGAGGGCTCGCACGCGACGGTCGTGATGCAGGAGCCGCCCACCGACCGCAACTGGATCGGGTTGCGGTCGCCGCTCTACGCGACGGCCGGCGGCAAGGTGCTGCTCGCCGGCTTCGGCGCCGACGCCCTGCAGGAGGCCCTCGACCGGCCCCGCACCCGCTTCACCGAGCACACGCTGGTCGACCGCGCCGCGCTCCTCGCCGACCTCGACGAGGTGCGCGAGCGTGGGTGGGCTGCGACGCACGGCGAGCTCGAGGCCGACCTGAACGCGGTCGCCGTCGGGCTGCACGGGGCGAGCGGACAGCTCGCCGGGACCCTCAGCGTGTCCGGGCGCAGCGGCGCGCTCGACCCCGCCGGCTTCCCCTCGGCCGCGCGCGCCCTGACCCACGCGGCCGCGGCGATCACCGCGCGGCTCAGGGAGCTCGTCGGCCCCTGAACCCCGGGGGCCGAGGGTTGACCGCATGTGACACATCTCTTACGGTCGATAGATATATCAGTCAGCCCACCACGACGATCAAGGCTGTTCATGTTGCGTCGCTGTCCGTCCGTGCCCTGTGTCCCGTGCCGAGGAGGGATGTCATGACCGGTGTACCCGAGGACCGGTTCGTCTCGGTCGGACCGCCCGTCATCGAGGACGAGACGACGGTCCGTCGCGCGACGAAGGCAGCCGCGGTCGGCAACGTCGCCGAGTGGTACGACTTCGGCATCTACTCCTACCTGGCCGCCGTGGCGCTCGACCGGGTCTTCTTCCCCGACGCCGGCGACTGGGCCCCCGTCCTGACCCTCGGGGCCTTCGCGGCCGCGTTCCTGGTCCGCCCGCTCGGCGGTCTGGTGTTCGGCCCGCTCGGGGACCGGATCGGCCGGACGAAGGTCCTCTCGGCCACCGTCCTGATGATGGCCGTCGCGACGGTCCTGCTCGGCCTGGTCCCCGGCCACGCGACGATCGGCGTCGCCGCTCCGCTGATCGTGCTGTTCATCCGCATGCTGCAGGGCTTCTCCGCGGGCGGCGAGTACACGGGCGCGCTGACCCTGGTCGCCGAGTACTCCCCCGACCGGCGCCGCGGCTTCTTCGGCAGCTGGCTGGAGTTCGGCACCCTGGTCGGCTACACCCTCGGCGCGGGCACCTCGGCCGTCCTCATCGCGCTGCTGCCCACGGACGACCTGCTGTCGTGGGGCTGGCGGCTGCCGTTCATGCTGGCGCTCCCGCTCGGGATCACCGGCATCTACCTGCGGATGCGGTTGGAGGAGACGCCGGCGTTCCGCCAGCTCCTCGAGCGCTCGCCCGCGATCTCGACGATGTCCCCGCGCCGTGCCTTCCAGATCCTGATCACGCGGTACCGCTCCGCGGCGCTGGTCGGGGCCGGGCTCGTCGTCGCCTGGAACGTCACCAACTACGTGCTCACGAACTACGTGCCGACCTATCTGACCGGCACGTTGCCGCGGTTCGGCGAGAGCGGGACGAGCGAGGCGCTGTCCACCGGGCTGCAGGTCGTCGTGATGTTGCTGATGCTGTGCGTGATCCTTCCGGTGGGCCGGCTGAGCGACCGGATCGGCCGCAAGCCGATCCTGTTCGCCGGGAGCGCGGCGCTCGTCGTGCTGGGGCTGCCCGCCGTCTGGCTGCTCCGCCACGGCCTGGCCGGGCAGATCGCCGGCCTGTTGATCATGGGTGCGACGTTGCTCTGCTTCGCCGCGGTGACGCCGTCGACCCTGCCCGCGCTGTTCCCGACGCTGATCCGGTACGGGAGCCTGGCGATCGTCTTCAACGTGTTCGTCTCGGCGTTCGCGGGGACGGCGCCCACGGCGATCGGCGCGGCCGTCGCCGCCACCGGCAACCTCGACTGGCCCGGCTACTACCTCGTCGGCGCCGGCGTCGTCGGTCTCGTCAGCACCTGGTTCCTGCGGGAGTCGGCCGGCCGGCCGCTCGCGGGGGCCGCGCCGCTGCGGTCCAGCGCCGACCTCCCCGCACCCGTCCTCTCGCCGGACGGCGTGCCCCTCGAGAACCCACCCCGGTCCGAACGCCGGGGCTGAGATCCGACCTGTTTCCCGACCACGAAGTGGAGTACCGAGTTGTCGCAGAAGGTCCGCGGTGTCGTCGCCCTGAAGAAGGGGGTACCGGTCTCCGTCGAGACGATCGTGGTCCCGGACCCCGGTCCCGGCGAGGCGGTCGTGAAGATCCAGGCGTGCGGGGTCTGCCACACCGACCTGCACT
>NZ_BSFQ01000071.1 GCF_027922425.1 Pseudonocardia halophobica
GCGGCCCGCTCGGCCGAGCGGTCCGACGACCGGCGCCCACGCCGGGTGGAGGAGGGCCGGGTCACGTCGCGGCCCGGTCCAGCTCGAGGAGGATCTCGGGGCCGAGCACGGTGACGTCGCCGGCGCCCATCGTGAGGACCAGGTCACCGGGGCGGGCCAGGCCGGCGAGCACGCTCGGCACGTCCCCCCACGCCGGGACGAAGTGCACCTGCTCGGCCGGCAGCGGCACGGCGTCGGCGACCAGGGCGCCGCTCACGCCCGGCTCGGGGTCCTCCCGGGCGCCGTAGACGTCGAGCACCACGACCTCGTCGGCGAGGGCGAGGGACCGCCCGAAGTCCTCGGCGAAGGTCCGCGTGCGGGAGTAGAGGTGCGGCTGGAACGCCACGATGACCCGGCCGCGCTGTCCGGGCCCGCCCACCGGGGGCTGCACCTCGCGGGCCGCGCGCAGGGTGGCGGCGACCTCGGTGGGGTGGTGGGCGTAGTCGTCGTAGACGGCCACTCCGCCGGCGCGGCCCTTGTACTCGAACCGGCGCCGGACGCCGTCGAACACGGCCAGCCCCTCGACCAGGCCGAGGACGGGCGCGCCCAGCGCGACCCCGCCCAGCAGCGCGCCGAGGGCGTTGAGCGCCATGTGCTCGCCGGGCACGGCCAGCCGCAGCTCCCGCTCCACGCCGGCGTGCCGGGCCCGCACCCGCGAGCCGGAGCCCTCCGGCGTGAAGTCGAGCAGGACGGCGTCCTCGGGGCCGGTGGCGGTGCGCCCGTACCGGCGGACGGGGACCCCGCCGGCCTCGGCGAGCACCGCCAGCCGCTCGGCACCCTCGTCGTCGGCACAGGTCACGAGCGTGCCACCGGGCGCGATCCGGCCGAGGAACTCCTCGAACACGGCCCGGTAGGCGGCCTCGTCGCCGTGGTGGTCGAGGTGGTCGGGCTCGACGTTGGTGACGACCGCGACGAGCGGCGCGTACGCCGTGAACGAACCGTCCGACTCGTCCGCCTCGACCACGAAGACGTCGCCCTCGCCGTGGTGCGCCCCGGCGCCGGTGACCGTGAGGTCCCCGCCGATGGCGAACGACGGGTCCACGCCGCAGTGCTGCAGCGCGACCGTGAGCATCGACGACGTGGAGGTCTTGCCGTGCGTGCCCGCGACGGCGGCGACCCGGTAGCCCTGGGTGAGCGCGGCGAGGGCCTGCGCCCGGTGCACCACGGTGAGGCCGCGTTCGCGCGCCCGCACGAGCTCGGGGTTGGACTCCCGGATCGCCGTCGACACGACCACGGTCGGCGGCCCGTCGAGCCGGTCGAGGTTCTCCGCGGCGTGCCCGACGGCGATCGACGCCCCCAGCGCCCGGAGCGCGAGGACGGTGCGCGAGTCCTTGGCGTCGGACCCCGACACCTCCACGCCGCGGGCCAGCAGGATCCGCGCGATCCCGCTCATCCCGGCCCCGCCGATGCCGATGAGGTGCACCCGGGGCCCCAGGACGGGGACGGAGCTGTGCACGGTCACGATGCCGCCTCCGCGGGAAGGAGCACGTCGGCGGTCATCTGCCCAGCACCCCGAACACCACCTGGGCCAGCCGCTCGTCGGCGTCGGCGTGGCCGGAGGCGCGGGCTGCGGCACCCATGGCGGCGAGCCGGCCCGGCTCGCGGAACCACGGGACCAGCTCGGCGAGCACGCGGTCGCCGGTCAGCTCGGCGTCGGGCACGAGGACGCCGCCCCCGGCCCGGACGACCGGCTCGGCGTTGAGGGCCTGCTCGCCGTTGCCGTGCGGCAGCGGCACGTACACCGCGGGCAGCCCGACGGCGGAGACCTCGGCGACCGTCATCGCGCCGGCCCGGCAGAGCACGGCGTCGGCCGCGGCGTAGGCGAGGTGCATGCCGTCGATGTAGGGCAGCGGGACGTACCCGGGCTGCGGCGGGGCGGCCTGCCCGGTCGGGCCGTGCGCGTGCAGCACCCCGATCCCCTCGTGCAGCAGCCCCGGCAGCGCCTGGGCCACCGCGCCGTTCAGCGACCGGGCGCCCTGCGAGCCGCCGAAGACCAGCAGCACCGGGCCGTTCGGGGGCAGCCCGAACCGCCGGCGGGCCTCGGCGCGCAGCCCGGCCCGGTCCAGCGTGGTGACGGCGTGCCGCAGCGGGATGCCGAGCACCTGCGCGTCGGGCAGGCCGCTGCCGGGCACCGCGGCGACGACGGCGGCCGCGAACCGCGCGCCCACCTTGTTGGCCAGCCCCGCGCGGGCGTTGGCCTCGTGCACGACGATCGGGACGCGCCCGCGGGCGCCGAGGTAGGCCGGCAGCGCGACGAACCCGCCGAAGCCCACCACGACGTCCGCCTCGACCTTGGTGAGCACCTCGCGCACCCGGGCGACGGCGCCGCGCACCTTGCCGGGCAGCCGGAGCAGGTCCGTGGTCGGCTTGCGCGGGAGCGGCACCGGAGGGATCAGCTCGAGGGGGTAGCCGCGCGCCGGGATCAGCCGCGTGTCGAGGCCCTTCTCCGTGCCCAGGGCCGTGACCGTCGCGTCGGGCCGCAGCCGCTTGACGGCGTCGGCGAGGGCGAGCGCCGGCTCGATGTGACCGGCGGTGCCGCCGCCGGCGACCACCACCGACGGGCCCGGGCCCATCCGCGGCAGGAACTGGGTGCCGTACTCGCTCATCGTCTCCGCTCGGGGGATCTGCTGTCGTCGGGTTGATCGAGGCCGGTGGTCAGGGCCGGTCCTCCGCTCGGCGCGCTCCGCTCAGCGGCGCACCGAGCGCTGGACCGGCGGCCGCGGCGCGGGTGCCCGGTAGGGCTCCGGCAGCGGGAGCCGCAGGAACGAGGCGATCCGGCCCTGGCCGTCCGACCGCAGCGCCGCCACGGCCTCGGGCTCGTGCCGGGCCGCGTTCGTCAGCATGCCGAACACGAACATGGTCACGACCAGGGAGGTCCCCCCGGAGGAGATGAGCGGCAGCTGGAGCCCGGTGACCGGCAGCAGCCCCACCACGTAGCCGATGTTGATCGCGGCCTGCACCACGAGCCAGGTCGTCGACGCCGCGGTCACCAGCCGCAGCCACGGGTCCGTGCTGCGCTTGGCGATGCGCAGGCCGGTGTAGGCCAGCGTGGCGAACAGCGCGAGGACGGCGAACGCGCCGACCAGCCCGAGCTCCTCGCCGATGATCGCGAAGATGAAGTCGTTGTGCGCGTTGGGCAGGTAGTCCCACTTGGCGCGGCCCTGGCCGAGCCCCACGCCGAACAGCCCGCCGTCGGCCAGCGAGTAGAGGGCCTGGGTGGCCTGGTAGGCGGGGCCGAGCGGGTCGGTGGTGTCCGAGGAGAGGAAGGCCGTGATGCGGCTGACCCGGTACCCCGCGGTGAGGCCGAGGATGATCGCGCCGGCGAGCCCGCCGACGGAGATCGCCGCGAGCAGCTTCATCGGGGCGCCGCCGAACCACAGCAGGGCGATCATGACGATGCCGAGCGAGATCGTCATGCCCAGGTCCGGCTCGAGGACGAGCAGGGTGAGCAGCAGCAGCGTGACCGGGACCAGCGGGTTGAGCGCGTGCTTCCAGCGGTGCATCACGTTGCGCCGGGCGACGAGCACGTGCGCGCCCCAGAGCGTGAGCGCGACCTTGACGCCCTCGGACGGCTGCAGCGAGAAGGAGCCGATCGCGAACCAGGCGCGGGAGCCGTTGCGCACCACGCCGACGCCGGGGATCAGCACCGCGACCAGCAGGACGACACCGGCGATCAGCAGCCAGGGCGCCAGGGCCCGCATCCGCTTCGGCGGGATCCGCAGCCCGAGGTAGAAGAGCACCAGCCCGGCCGCGCAGAAGCCGAGCTGGCGGACGAACACCGCGTACGACGAGCCGCCCGCGGAGTACGACTCCACCGACGACGCCGACAGCACCATCACCAGGCCGAAGATCGTCAGCAGCCCGAAGACCCCGAGGATCAGGTGCAGCGAGGTGAGCGGGCGGCGCAGCCAGGCCTGCAGCGCCTTGGCGCCGCGGCCGACGGCGGCGCGCGCAGGCGCAAGGCTGTCCGTGCGCGAGGGCCGCGACGGGCGGCGGGGGCTCCGGGTGGGCGCGCTCATGCGCCCGGCTCCCCGGCCCCGCCCTCCGCTGCGCCGGCCTCCGCCGATGCCCCGAGGGCCGCCACGGCGGCGGCGAACGCCTCGCCGCGCTCGGCGTAGTCCCGGAACTGGTCCATGGAGGCCGCCGCGGGTGCGAGGAGTACGACATCCCCCGGTCGGGCGAGTGCGGCGGCACGGCGGACGGCGGAGGACATGACCTCATCGTCGCCCTGGGTCACCTCGACGGCGGGGATCTGCGGCGCGTGTCGCGCGAGTGCGTCGACGATCTCCGCCCGATCGGTACCGATGATCACGGCCCCGGCCAGCCGGTCGGCGTGCCGCGCGACCAGCCCGTCGACGTGCGCGCCCTTGAGCAGCCCGCCCACGACCCAGACGATGCGCCCCGCGGGCTGGGCGGCCAGGGCGGCGTCGGCGGCGTGCGGGTTGGTGGCCTTGGAGTCGTCGACGTACCGGACGCCGGCCACCGTCCCGACGTGCGCGGAGCGGTGCGGGCCGGGCCGGAACCCGGCCAGCCCCTCCCGGACGGCCCCGGGCCCGACGCCGTGGGCGCGGGCCAGCGCCGCGGCGGCGAGGGCGTCCGTGAGGCCGGGCGGGCCCCCGGGGGTGACGTCGGAAACCTCCGCGAGCACCACGCCCTCGCCGGAGCTCGCGACTCGCGCTGCAGGAGCTCCCGACTCGCGCTGCAGGACGTCCCGACTCGCGGGGAAGGCGCGGTCGACCAGCTGCTCCCCCACGATCCCGAGCTGTCCCGGGCCGGGCTCGGCCAGGGTCACGCCGACCTTCGTCGGGGCCGGGGACTCGCGGAGCAGGCGGGCGGCGATCGTGTCGTCGGCCCCCGCGACGGCGACGGACCCGGTCAGGGCGCGCGCCTTGGCGGCGGCGTACGCGTCGAGCCCGCCGTGCCAGTCGAGGTGGTCCTCTGCGACGTTGAGCACCAGGCCGGCGGCCGGGACGACCGACGGCGACCAGTGCAGCTGGAAGCTGGAGAGCTCGACCGCCAGCACCGCGTGCCCCGCCGCGACCGCGCTCACCACCGGGTAACCGATGTTGCCGCAGGCCACGGCGTCGAGCCCGGCCGCACGCAGGATCGCGGCGAGCATGCCGGTGCAGGTGGTCTTGCCGTTGGTGCCGGTGACCACGAGCCAGACCGGCGGGACCTCCCGCTCCTGCCCCAGCCGCCAGGCCAGCTCCGGCTCGCCGACGACCTCGATCCCGCGGGCCGCCGCCTCGGCGACGAGCGGGTGGTCGGGCCGCCGGCCGGGGCCGGTGACGATCAGCTCGACGCCCTCGGGCAACCCGGTGACGGCCTCGGCGCCGGCCGGGAGGTCCTCCAGGGCGGCGGCCCGGTCGTCCGACACCAGGGTGCGGGCTTCGGCGGCGAGCAGCGCCTCGGCGGCGGCGATCCCGGAGATCCCGGCGCCCGCGACGAGCACGGTCCGGCCGGCGAACTGGCCCGGCATCTCTACAGTCCCGACGAGGCGGAGAGCCACTCGGAGTAGAAGATCCCCAGCCCGAGCGCCGCGCAGATCGCCGCGAGCAGCCAGAACCGGATGATCACCGTGGTCTCGGCCCAGCCGGCCAGCTCGAAGTGGTGGTGGAAGGGGGCCATCCGGAACAGCCGTCGCCGGGTGGTGCGGAAGACGATGATCTGCAGCGAGACCGACAGCGCCTCGACCACGAACACCCCGCCCATGACGACGAGCAGCAGCTCGGTCTTGGTGACCATGGACAGCCCGGCGAGCAGGCCGCCGAGGGCCAGCGATCCCGTGTCGCCCATGAAGATGCGGGCCGGGGCGGCGTTCCACCACAGGAAGCCGATGCAGCCGCCCATCGCGGCGGCGGCCACGATCGCGACGTCGAGCGGGTCGCGCACCTCGTAGCAGCCCGCGGCCGCGGTGACCGAGCAGCTGTTCCGGAACTGCCAGAACCCGATGATCGTGTACGTCGCCAGGACCATCGCGGCGGTGCCGGCGGCCAGGCCGTCGAGCCCGTCGGTGAGGTTCACGGCGTTGGACCAGGCCGCGACGATCAGGTTGCAGAGGATCACGAACCCGACGACGCCGAACCCGAGCACCGCGATGTCCCGGACGAAGGACAGGTACTCCGAGGCCGGGGTGAGGTTGCGGGCGTTGGCGAACCGCAGCGCCAGGATGCTGAAGATCGTCGCGGTGAGCACCTGGCCCACGATCTTCGACGTCTTGTTCAGGCCCAGGTTCCGGCGCCGGCGCAGCTTGAGGAAGTCGTCGACGAACCCGACGACGCCCAGCGCGGTCGTGAGGAACAGGACCAGCAGCGCCGACGCCGTCATCGGCTCGCCGGTGAGCAGGTGCGCGACCAGGTAGCCCGCCCAGATGGCGAGCAGGATCGCGACGCCGCCCATGGTGGGCGTGCCCCGCTTGGTCTGGTGGCTCTTCGGGCCGTCGGCGCGGATCTCCTGGCCGAAGCCCTGCCGCGCGAAGAAGCGGATCAGGTAGGGGGTGAGCAGGATGGACAGGGCCAGCGCGACCCCGGCCGCGACGAAGACGCCCCTCACTGTCGGATCAGCTCCTGTTCCAGCAGCGCGGCGGCGAGCCGGTCGAGGCCCGCCGAGCGCGAGGCCTTGACCAGGACGACGTCGCCGGCGCGGACCTGGTCGGCCAGCAGCGCGACCGCGGCGTCCCGGTCGGCCGCCTGTTCGGTCCCGTAGAGGTCCGTGCCCACGGCCACGAACCGGTCCACCCCCAGCTCCCGCACCACGTCCGCGACCTGCGCGTGCGCGGCCGGGGCGGTGTCGCCGAGCTCGGCCATCGGGCCCAGCACGGCCCAGGTCCGACGCGTGCCGCCGCCGATCGCGGCCAGGGCGCGCAGGGCGGCGGTCATCGACTCGGGGTTGGCGTTGTAGGCGTCGTTGACGACGGTCACCCCGTCCGCCCGGTCGGTGACCTCCATCCGCCAGCGGGAGGCGGCGCCGGCGGCGGAGAGCGCCGCGGCGATCCCCTCCGGCGTGCCGCCCAGCTCCAGCGCGACGGCGGCCGCGGCGAGGGCGTTGCCCACGTGGTGCTCGCCGACCAGCTGCAGCGCGACCGGCGCCTCGCCGGCCGGGGTGACCAGCCGGAAGGCGGCACGCCCGGCCTCGAGCCGGACGTCCGCGGCCTGCACGGCGCCGCCCGTCCCGTAACCGACGACGCGGGCCGCGGTCCGGGAGGCCATGGCCGTGACCCGCGGGTCGTCGAGGTTCAGCACCGCGACACCGCCCTCGTCCGCCGCGGGCAGGGCCTCGACCAGCTCGCCCTTGGCCTGCGCGATCGCCTCCGGCGACCCGAACTCGCCGACGTGCGCGCTGCCCACGTTGAGCACGACCCCGATCCGCGGCGGCGCGATCCGGCACAGCCGCGCGATGTGCCCCGGCCCGCGGGCCGAGAGCTCCAGCACGAGGTGCCGGGTCGCGGCGTCGGCACGCAGCGCGGTCCACGGGTGGCCCAGCTCGTTGTTGAACGACCCGGGCGGGGCGACGGTCTCGCCGAGCGGCCGCAGCACGGCCGCGATCAGGTCCTTGGTGGAGGTCTTGCCGGAGCTGCCGGTCACGCCGACGACCTGCAGGTCCGGCAGGTGCGTGACCGAGTGCCGGGCGAGCCTGCCCAGCGCGGTCAGCACGGCGGCCCCGGAGCCGTCCGGGTCGGCGTCGCCGAGGTCCGTGCCGGCGAACGAGTCCTCCGCCGGCGGGGCGATCACGGCCGGCGCGTCGACCTCGCGCCCGGCGAGCACCGCCGAGGCACCGGCCGCCACCGCCGCGGCCGCGAAGTCGTGGCCGTCGGCGCGCTCCCCGGGCAGGGCGAGGAACAGCCCGCCCGGCCCGACCTTCCGGGAGTCGAACTCCACGCCGGTGACGGGCTCGTCGCCCGTCGCCCGGTGGAGCCTGCCCCCGGTCACGGCGGCGACCTCGGCCAGCCGCATCTCGATCATCGTGCCTTCCTCGATCCCCGGATCATCGCCCGGCGGCGCGGATCGCCGCGGCGAGCTCGTCCACGTCGTCGAACGGGTGCTTGACCCCGTGGACCTCCTGGCCGGTCTCGTGTCCCTTACCCGCAACGACCACCACGTCGCCGGGTTTCGCCACCTCGACGGCGGCGGTGATCGCCGCGCGCCGGTCGCCGATCTCGAGGATGTCGCCGCGGGCCGGTTCGGCCTCGGCGCCTGCGCGCATGGCGGCCCGGATCTCCGCCGGGTCCTCGGTGCGCGGGTTGTCGTCCGTGACGATCAGCACGTCCGAGCGCGCGGCCGCGGCGGCCCCCATGAGCGGGCGCTTGCCGGTGTCGCGGTCGCCGCCGCAGCCGAGGACCGTGATCACGCGGCCGTCCGGCTGCTGGGCCCGCAGCGCGTCGAGCAGTGCGGCGACGGCGGCGGGCTTGTGGGCGTAGTCGACGACGGCCAGGAACCGCTGCCCCGCCTCGACCCGCTGCATCCGGCCCGGGACGGCGAGCTCGGCGAACCGCGGCGCGGCGACGGCGGCGGGCACCCCGGCGAGGTCGAGCACGGCCAGGGCCAGCACGGCGTTGGCGATGTTGAAGGCGCCCGGCAGCTGCAGCCGCAGCGGGATCTCCTGCCCGTCCGGCGCGACGACGACGGCCTGCTGGGCGCCGTCCGGGTCGGTCACGACGTCCCGGGCGGTCCAGTCGGCAGTCGGGCGGGCGGGCGAGGGCACGGTGGAGACGGTGACGGCGTCGGGCGCCATCCCGGCGAGCCGGCGGCCCCACTCGTCGTCGACGCAGACGACGCCCTTCGCCGCGCGCAGCTCGTCGTCGACGAACAGGCGCGCCTTGGCGGCGAAGTACTCCTCCATGTCGTGGTGAAAGTCCAGGTGGTCCTGCGAGAGGTTCGTGAAGGCGCCCACCGCGAAGCGGGTGCCGGCCACGCGCCCCAACGCCAGCGCGTGGCTGGAGACCTCCATGGCGACGTCCGTGACCCCGTGCTCGCGCATCACGCCGAACAGCGCCTGCAGGTCGGGCGCCTCGGGCGTGGTGAAGGCGCTGGGCAGGCGGTCCTCGCCGATCCGGGTCTGGACGGTGCCGAGCAGGCCCGTCGCGCGGCCCCCGGCCCGCAGCCCGGCCTCGAGGAAGTGCGCCACCGTGGTCTTGCCGCTGGTCCCGGTCACGCCGAGGACGGTGAGGTCCGCGGTCGGGTCCCCGTAGACGGCGGCGGACAGCGCGCCGAGGACGGTGCGGGGGTGCGGGTGCAGCAGCGCCCGCACGGACCCCCGCTCGACGGCCTCGCGCAGCTCCGGGCGGGTCAGCCCGGCCGGGTCGGTGAGGACGGCGGTCGCGCCGGCGGCGAGCGCCGCGCCCGCGAAGTCGGCGCCGTGGGCGCGGGCGCCCGGCAGCGCGGCGAACAGGTCGCCGGGGCGGACGTCGGAGTTGCGGTGGGTCACACCGGTGACGGCGGGCCCCTCCGTGCCGAGGGTCGGCTCCGCGAGCTTCGCCTCCGTGCCGAGGGTCGGCTCCGCGAGCTTCGCCTCCGTGCCGAGGGTCGGCTCCGCGAGCTTCGCCTCCGGCGGGTACGGCTCGGCACCGGTGAGCGCGGCGAGGCGGGCGAGGTCGACGGGGGCGACCCGCGCGGGGCGCGGAGGGAGACCCTGCTGCCCGGCCGTCACGCGCGCGTCCGTCGGGCGGTCCGTGGGAGCGGAGCTGGCGGGCGACACGTCGGGGAGGCTACCGAGGGCCGCCGGGCGCCCCTCCCCCGCACCACCCGCCCGGCGCGGGCCGCAGCGGGTGATCGCAGGGCGTCCGCGCACGCCGGACCGGCCCCCGGTCGGATGCCCGGGGGCCGGTCGCCCGGCGGTCGGATCACGGCCGAGGTCACATCCGGATCAGGGCTGGATGTTCGCTGCGCAGGCTCCGCTCAGGGCGCCACCAGGGTCTGCACCGGGGCCGGCTCGCCGACCGGGATGTTCTCCTTCTGTCCCAGGTAGGAGGCGATGTCGTGGAACAGCGGGGCGGCGGAGGTGCCGCCCTTCGGCGCGTCGAGCATGATCGCCACCACGAACCGCGGGTCCTGCGCCGGCATCATGCCCGCGAAGGTGATCCAGTACGTCGACGAGGCGTAGCACCCGCACTTCGGGTCGACCTGCTGGGCCGTGCCGGTCTTGCCCGCGACCTGGTAGCCCGGGACCTGCGCGGTGTACCCGGTGCCCTGCTGCCCCGGCGCCTTCTGCGTGACGGCGGTGAGCATCGTGCGCAGCTGGGCCGCCGTCTCCGGCGACACCACCCGCACGCCCTCCGGCTGCGGGGTCTCGGTCCGCGAGCCGTCCGGCGCGATGGTGGCGCCGACGATCCGCGGCGGGATCCGCACCCCGTCGTTGGCCACGGCCTGGTACATCCCGGCCATCTGCAGCACGGTCATCGACAGGCCCTGCCCGATGGGCAGGTTGCCGAAGGTCGAGCCGGACCACGCCGAGCGCGCCGGCACCGAGCCGCCGCTCTCGCCGGGCAGCCCGACGCCGGTGCGCTGGCCGATCCCGAAGCGCGCCAGCATGTCCGAGAACCGGTCCGGGCCCAGCTTCTCCGCCGTCATGATCGTGCCGACGTTGGAGGACTTCGCCAGCACGCCGGTCAGCGTGTAGTGGTCCAGCCCGTGGTCCCAGGCGTCGTGCACGGTGCGGTCGGCGACCTTGATGCTGCCCGGGACGTCGAGCACGTCGTCCGGCTTGGCGAGGCCGTACTCCAGCGCCCCGGCCATGGTGACGACCTTGTTGACCGACCCCGGCTCGAACGGGCTGGACACCGCGGCGTTGCCGAGCGTCGACGGGTCCGAGGTGGCGAGCTGGCGCGGGTCGAAGGTCGTCCCGTTGGCCATCGCCCGGACCTGCCCGGTCGCCGAGTCCAGCACGACCGCGGAGCCGCCCTTGGCGCCCGTCCTCGCCACGTAGTCCTGCAGCTTCTGCTGCACCACGTACTGCAGGTCCGAGTCGATCGTCAGCTCGACGTCCGAGCCGGGGACCGCCGCCTGCTGGGCGCGGGTGCTGCCGGGGATGACGGTGTCGCTGCCCTCCGCGGTGTCGACGACCTGGAAGCCGTCCGTACCGGCGAGGACGTCGTCGTCGGCGCTCTCCAGGCCGACGCGGCCGACCAGCTTCTGGTTGTCCGCACTCCACGTCGCGGCGCCGATGATGTTGGCCGCCAGGGTGCCGGACGGGTACTGGCGCGACTCGCGCTTCTCCTCGGCGATCTCCGGGAAGCGCTCCTCGAGGGCGCGCGCGACGTCCGGGTCCGCGCTGGTGGTGAGCACGACGTAACCGCGGTCGGCGTTCAGCTGCTCCTGGATCGCGTTGGCGTCGCCGCCCGTGGCCTGGGCGACGGCCTGCGCCATCTCGGTCTTGTACGCGCCCGCCTGCTCCTTCCTCACCGAGCTGATCAGCCGCGGGTTCGTGACGAGCGCGCGGGCCTCGGTGGAGAAGGCCAGCCGGGTGCCGTTGCGGTCGAGGATCGCGCCGCGCTCCGCCGCGATCGTGATCTTGGTGGTGCGCTGCTTCTCCGCGCTCGCGGTGAGGTCGCCGGCGCGCACGGTCTGGATCAGCAGCAGCTGCACGGCCGAGGCCAGCAGCAGCACGACCAGCACGAGCCGGCCGATCCGGAAGCGCCGGTCCGCCAGCCCCAGGCGCGAGGCGGGCCGGCGCGGCGGCCCCGGCGGGCGCCGCGGCCCGGACCGCGGGCGGGAG
>NZ_BSFQ01000072.1 GCF_027922425.1 Pseudonocardia halophobica
GCGCCCGCCGCGGCCCGGCCCGGCCCCGGCAGCGCCGGACGGGCCGGTGGTCGCCGGCCGCCGCGGCGCTCCGGTCTCCTCCACCGGCTCGGGCGGGGCCGGGGGCCGGGGGGTCGGCTCCGGCAGCCGGTGCTCCTGCGGCGCCCGGTGCTCCTGCGGCGTCTGGGCGGCGGCGTCGAGGATGCGGTCGCGCAGGTGCGGGGGCGGCTCGCTCGGCTCGACCGCGTCGCCGAGCAGCGCGAGGGTCTCCTCCGTCTCCCGGACGAGGGCCCGGCAGGACTCGCACGTCGGCAGGTGCCGCCGCACCTCGGCCTCCTCGTCCGGTCCGGCGGCCCGCAGCACCCACGCGACGACGCGCTCCTCCGCGGGACAGCCCCGCGCGTGCGACCCGGTCATCACGCACCTCCGTCCGCGAGCCGGCCGTCGCCGGCCAGGGGGCCCAGGGCCGCCCGCAACCGCGCCAGCCCGGTGAACATCCGCGACTTCACCGTCCCGAGCGGGACGCCGGTCAACGTCGCGACCTCCCGCTGGGTGTAGCCGCCGTAGTAGGCGAGCGCCAGGGCCTGTCGCTGCTCGGCAGGCAGCCCGCCGAGGGCGTCCCGCACCTGCCCGGCGACGACGGCGCCCAGCGCCTCCTGGTCCGCGCCCGGCCCGGCGGGGGTCGGGGCGTCGTCGGTGTCCTCGACCGGCACCGTGCGGCGCCGGATCGTGGCCTCGCGGCGGACGGCGTCGACGGCCTTGTGGTGCACGAGGGTGAGCAGCCAGGTCGCGAAGGCACCGCGACCGGCGTCGAAACGCGCGGGGTCACGCCACAGCGTGAGGAACACCTCCTGGACGACGTCCTCGGCCAGCCCGTCGTCGGCACAGATGCGCCGCGCGAGGGACCAGGCGGGGCGACCGTAGCGGTCGTAGATCTCGGCGAGGGCCCGGTCGTCCCCCTCGGTCAGCCGGGCGACGAGCGCCGCGTCGGCCCCGGCCCGGCCGGCGGACCGGCGTGGGCCGCGGGGACGGCCCCGCGACGGTCCCCCTCCGTCGGCGACATCCGCCACCAGTGCGTCCCTCACAACCTCGTGTTCGGCGCCGGCCCGCGGCCGGTTCGCCGACATCGGGTCTGAAACGTGGATCACAGCCGTCCGGGCGATCACCCGTCCTCGCAGGTCGGCACACCCGACACGGGAACAGCACTAACCCGTCCGTGTGAAAGCGACCGATCCGGTCCTCGGAGAACGTCCCCCGACCCGTCACATCTTGGCGATCCGCTCGTTCTTCCGCACGACGGACCACGCGGCACGAGGAAGAGGACCAAGGATGCGCGACGAGCCCACGATCATCCGCGAACCGGCCACGTTCGAGCTCATCACGCCGGACTCGGCGCCGGTCCCGGTGCGGGTCGAGCTCTCGTACTCCAGCCGGGACCCGTACGCGGTCCAGGCGTCGTTCCGGACCGGCCAGGGCAGCCCGGTGGACTGGGTGTTCGCCCGCGACCTGCTGGCCGACGGCCTGCTCGGCCCGGCCGGTACCGGCGACGTCCGGGTGCAGCCGGTCCCGCACGAGCCCACCCGGATCGAGGTCGAGCTCGCCTCCCCGTCCGGTCACGCGGTGTTCACCACGTGCGCCGCGACGCTGGCCGCGTTCCTCGACCGCACGTTCGAGTGCGTGCCGCCGGCGACCGAGTACTCGTGGCTCGACTTCGACGCCGCGCTGGACCAGCTCCTCGCCCCCAACTCCAGCGACGGCGCCCGCGACTGACCCCGACCGCGCCCGTCGGGCCGCAGCACTCCCTGCGGCCCGTTCGTGCAGGTCAGAGGCCTGGCGCAGGGAAACAGGGGGGCCGGTTTGGAGGCCCCGGGGACCCTGCGCTAATGTTCTTCACGTCGGAGCGAGCAGCCCCGGCGAGCACCGGGAAACCGAGTGCATGCGGACGTAGCGCAGCTGGTAGCGCATCACCTTGCCAAGGTGAGGGTCGCGGGTTCGAGTCCCGTCGTCCGCTCGGAGGAAACCACGTATTCACTGCCTGGGCCTCCAGGTCCGATCCCCGCGAAACCATCCGGGGGACCTCGGGCGGAGTGGCCGAGTGGCTTAGGCAAGGGCCTGCAAAGCCCTGTACGCGGGTTCGATTCCCGCCTCCGCCTCGGGCGATTAGCTCAGTGGGAGAGCGCTTCCTTGACACGGAAGAGGTCACTGGTTCAATCCCAGTATCGCCCACCACCCCGAGAAGGCCCCCTGGAGACAGGGGGCCTTCGGCGTTCTCAGGCGGATGTGTCGTACGGCGTGGTGATCACCTCCATGCCGTGCCCTGCCGGGTCGAGGAAGTAGACGCCCCGCCCGCCGTGGTGGTGGTTGATCCCGGGCTGCGTCATCCGCGGGTCGGCGAAGTGCTCGAGGCCGGCGGCGCGGATGCGGCCGAGGATCGCGTCGAAGTCCTCCTCGGGCACCAGGAACGCCAGGTGCTGC
Source organism: Pseudonocardia halophobica (assembly GCF_027922425.1). Classification (GTDB taxonomy): domain Bacteria; phylum Actinomycetota; class Actinomycetes; order Mycobacteriales; family Pseudonocardiaceae; genus Pseudonocardia; species Pseudonocardia halophobica. The sequence continues at coordinate 2,455 of NZ_BSFQ01000072.1, forward strand.
AGCGGGATGTCGTGGTCGACGCTGACGTAGTCCAGCGTCACCCCGTTGCTCAGCTGAAGGGGGACGAACGGTCCCCACGGCTCGCCGACCTCGAGGCCGAGCAGGTCGGCGAGGAAGGTGGCGGAGGCCCGGTTGTCGCGGGCGAGGACGATCGTGTGGTTGAGCTCGACGGTGGGCATGGTCTCCTTCGGAACGGGTGTGTCGGGGTCGCCGCACAGCGGCGGGCACGAACGAGGAGCCGGAGTGCGGCGAGGGCACGACGGCGCGACCGGCTGGGCCGGTACCGGAAAACGGGATCACGGCGGGCCCGGCTCGGGGCCGGGCGCGTACCGGGAGGCGGAGGGTCAGGCGGTCCCTGCGGAGCGAGTGCTCACGTCGATCAGTCCCCTCGGCGGTCGGGTGCCGCGGAGCGGCACACGCCCAGCCAACCGGACATCTCGCGCACCGGTCAAGAGCGTTCCCGGGACTGCTGCTCAGGAGGTGGGGGCTCCCGGCTCGGCGAGCGCGCCGGCCTCGGCCATCCACCCGTCCAGGTCGTGCTGGTCGAACTCGCGCCACGGGTCGACGGCGGGCAGCCGCCGGGTCAGCTCGAACGCCTCGGCGACCCGCGGGCCGCGGATGACCGGCGTGTGGCAGCCGGCCACCACCGCGACGCCCAGATCTCGCACGGCCCCCACACACTGGTCCCATTTGCCCTGGTCGAGGTAACGGTGCCACGGCGCCACCAGACGACCGCCGAGCAGTTGCCCGTCGCGGAAGTCGTCGTCGCCGAGCTGGTCGGACTCCAGCACGGGGTGCGGGGTGTTCGTCGCGAACGTGTCGACGGACCAGTACACCTGGGTCGTGGGGTCGTACGCGCCCCGGGTGGTCGGGTTGTCGAAGACCGGCGGCCGGACCGAGACCAGCACCCGGTCGCCGATGTCCACCGGCTCCTGGTCGTTGACGAACCGGCAGCGCTCGATCGGGGTCGTCCACTCCTCGGCCATCCGGCCGATCGCGAACCAGGTGGTGAGCAGGGTCGCGTTCGGACAGGCGGCGAGGAGGGCGAGCAGGTTCCCGGCGTGGTCGCGGTCGTCGTGCGACAGGAAGATCCACCGGACGTCCGTCGGCTCGACCACGGTGAAGATCGCGTCGAGCCACTCGGCGCGCACCAGGGGCGCGCCCGTGTCGACGATCACCGGCTCACGGCCTCGGATGACGAGCGAGTTGACCGGGAAGTGGCCGACCGGCGGTGCGTCGATCCCCCAGCTGATCAGGAACGTCTCGTCGGCGATCGGGTACGGGCGGACGTCGTGCACGACGGGTGCGGCCATGACGGGCTCCTGCGATGAGGTCGAGCGGCCGTGCAGGGTCCCGTAGCCGCCGGAGACGGGCATCACCTGAATCGGATGACATCTTCTTCGGTGCCGCCTACCGTGCCGTGCACCGACGGGAGGGGTGGCGGATGGCACGGACGCACGGCTACGCGGTCACCGTGCGGTGGACGGGCGACGAAGGCTCGGGGACCTCCGACTACCGGTCCTACTCGCGCGCCCACGACGTCGTCGCCGAGGGCAAGCCGGTGCTGGCCGGGAGCGCCGACCCTGCCTTCCGCGGCGACCGGGCGCGCTGGAACCCGGAGGAGCTGCTCGTGGCCGCGCTCGCGCAGTGCCACATGCTCAGCTACCTGGCGCTGTGCGCGCGGCACGGCGTGGTGGTCACCGGGTACTCCGACGCCGCCGAGGGGACGATGGTTGAGTCGGCGACGTTCGGGGGCAACTTCACGGAGGTGGTGCTGCACCCGCGGGTGCGGGTCGCCGAGGAGGCCATGCGGCACAAGGCCGCGGCGCTGCACCACGAGGCCTCGGAGACCTGCTTCATCGCGAACTCGGTCGACTTCCCGGTGCACCACCACCCCGTCGTCGAGGTGGGCTGAGCCCGGTTCTCGGGCCCGGCTACTGCAGGGCGAGCGTGCGCAGGACCTGGCGTGCGGCGTCGCCACCGGCGTCGACGGCGATCCGCAGCGCCCGGGGGACGTCGAGGTCCGCGAGCAGGGCGGCCCGGACCTCCGCGACGGCCGCGGGCGAGTCACCCCTCCGGCCCGCCGCGACGTACAGCCGCTCCAGCAGCGCGGCCGCGTCGTCGAGCGCGTCCGGCCGGTAGTCCCACGGCTGCGCCCACGCCCGGTCGAGCAGCATGAGCCGCACCGCAGGCCCCGGCGCCTCGCGCAGCAGGTCGTGGACCAGCACCAGGTTCCCGGCCGACTTGGCCATCTTGGCGCCGTCGATCCCGACCGTGCCGGCCCGCAGCTCGCGGCGGGCGAACGGCGCACTGCCGGTGGCCGCCGAGGCCATGGCGACCTGGTAGGCATGGTGCGGGAAGGACAGGTCGGCCCCGCCGGCCAGGACGTCGACGACCCCGCCGAGGGTGGCCAGCGCCATCGCCGCGCACTCGGCGTGCCAGCCCGGGCGCCCGGGACCCCACGGGCTCGGCCAGGCCGGGTCCCCCTCCCCCGACGGCCGCCACACCGGCACGTCGAACGGGTCGTCGCGGCTCGGGTCGGCCGGGTCGTCGCCGTTCTCGGCCAGCAGCGCCAGGGCCCGGTCGCGATCCTGTCCCGGGGCGACGCCCGCGCCGCGGAAGTACACGAACCCGTCGCGCTCGTAGGCGGCCCCGGCCGCGAGCAGCGCGATCGCCAGCCGGACCACGTGCGCGACGTGGTGGCGCGCGTGCGGCGAGTGCGTGGGTGGCCGCACGTGCAGGGCGGCCATGTCCCGCTCGACGTAGTACTCCTGGGTCAGCCCGAACTCGTCGAAGGCCCGGCCGCGCTCGGCCGCGACCTTGGTCAGGACGTCGTCGACGTCCGTGACGTTGCGGGCCACCACCGTCTCGACACCGGTCATCCGGATCACCCGCGCCGCCGTGTCGGCCCAGACGAAGGCGGCCGCGTGCCCGAGGTGCGTGACGTCGTACGGGGTGATCCCGCAGACGTAGAGCCGCGCCGGGACGGTCAGCGGCAGCGGCGCCCCGCCGAGGCGCAGCACCTCGCGCGGGTCGGTGACGGCGCCGGGGCGCGCGCGCTCCTCCGGGGACAGGTCGATCGGCGTGGCCATGCCGCCATCGTCCCAGGCCCGCCGCCCGGCGGCCGGGGGTCAGTCGTCGAGCGGGCCGACGACCCGGGCCACCGTCGCGGCGAGCCGCAGCGACCCGACGGCCGTCGGGTGGAAGGCGAACGGGTCGGTGAGGCCCTGCAGATCCGGGCCGAGCCCGTCGGTGCCGGGACTGCACAGCAGGGTCAGGCCGGGATCGGCCACGGCGAACCCGTACTTCTCGGCCCCGGCCCGGAGCACGGCGTTGAGCTGGTCGTTCCGGTCCGTCAGCAGGTCGATCTTGTCCTGGGTGAGGCCGACCGCGTACGACGGGCCGCGCGCGTCCGGGCAGGCCGGGTCGGTGTCGCGGGGGAAGGCGTCGTAGGAGGTCATGACGACGACCCGGGGCTTGCTCGGCAGCGCCGCCAGGTCCTCGAGCAGGGCCGCGTAGTCCCGGTCGAAGGCGGCCATCCGGTAGTCGAACTCGCCGCGGGTGAGGTTGTCGTCGCAGGTCTCGACGCCGTAGCAGTACTTGATCAGGTCCGACCAGCCGACGTCGTTGGGCCCGACGGCGACCACCACGAACTTCAGGTCCTGCATCTGCTTGAGCAGCGCGACCTGGGCCGGGACCTGGACGTTCCCGCGCTGCTGCGGGCCGCGCAGCCCCTGCGCGACGGTCGCGCTCGGGCAGGCCAGGTTGCGGACGCGGCCGGGGATCATGGTGCCCAGCTCGGCGGCGAGGGAGTCGGCGCTGCGCTCGCACGCGACGTCGTCGCCCTCGGGCCCGGCCACGGGCGGCCCGCCGACGCGTGCGGCGCGGGAGTCGCCGATCACCGCGCCCGCGTAGCCGAAGACGGGCGGGCCGACCGGCGCCGGCGTGACGCGGGCGCTGCCGACCAGGTCGGACAGCGAGCTCACCTGCGCGAGCCCACGCATCGTGCCGGTGTAGGCCAGCGCGCCGCACACGCCCCAGGCCACCAGCGACACGGTGACCGCGAGCAGCGACATCCGGCCGATGGTGCCGGAGCAGCGGTGCCAGACGTCGGCCACCGTGACGTGCTCGCTCGCCTTCTCCCGGCGCAGGATCCCGAGCACCCGCGCGCAGCCGACCAGCGCGGCGGCGGCGAGGGCCGTGCCGACCACGCCGAGCGTGGCGAGCAGGTACCAGTTCACGAACCCGGTCCGCAGCTGGTCGACGGCCTGGGCGGTCGCCTCGGCGGTGGTGTCCGGGTTCAGGACCCGGGCGGCGTCGTCGTTGCGCTGGACCGGGCCCATCTCGAGCTGCGGGCGCAGCGGCCCGACGACCTGCAGCCGCGGGATGTCGAGCTCGGTGTTGCCGATCTGGACGAGCCGGGCCGGGCCCTCGAGCGAGAGGTCGGGGGTGCGGGCGCCGACCGAGATGTGCTGGCCCAGGATCCTCAGCTCCTGGTCCGGGGTCAGCGCGATGGTCAGCGGGATGCCGGCGAGCAGGCACAGCCCGATCATCAGGATCGTCGGCCACGACCGGGCCTCGCGGACCAGGGCCCGGAACCGGCCGCCGCGCCCGGCCGGCGGGCGGGTGCGGGTCCGTGCGGTGGTGACCACCATCGGCGGGCTCCCCCTCGTCCGGCGTCCGTGTACCGATCCAGATCATGCGGTCGCGGAACCCGCGGTGCCCATACTGCGAACAGGGGACGCGCGGTGGGGAGACGCACGCGGACGGGGGCTTGACGTACCCGTGAGCGGCAACTGCCCCTAGAGGGTCAGTTGCCGCTCACGACGTGCCCTGAGCTGCGCAAAGGCGCTCCGGCGGGTCAGGTGGTGAGGTCGTAGACCGTCTGGCCGCCGACCGTGGTGGCCGTGAAGTTCTCCGCCACCCACTCGGCGATCCGGCTGCTGGTGGAGTCCGACGCCCCGCCGGGCCCGCCGCCCTGGCCGCCGCCGACGTAGTAGTGGATCTTCCCCTCGGCGACGTCCTGCTGGAACTGCACCAGCGTGACCGCCGAGTCGGAGCCGCCCCAGCCGCCGGTCGACATCACCGCGGTGCCCGACGCCAGCTCCAGCGAGGCCGCGGTCTGCGAGGTCGACACCGCCGCGGACCAGGTCGTGTCGGTCGACCCGAGCAGCGCGGTCAGCTCGGCGCTCGTCGCGTCGCCCGTGCCGCCCGTGCCGCCGCCGGGGCCGCCCTGACCGCGGTCGGCGCTACCGCCCTGCCCGCCGTCGGGCATCCCGGTCGGAACGCCCTGGCCGCCGTCGGTGCCCGACGCCGCCGGCGGCGTGCCGCCACCCGGGCCACCGACGCCGTCGCTGCCCGACGAGCCGAACGAGCTCGAGGTGGTCCCGACCGACGGGATGCTGCCGGTGTGGGCGACGGACGCCGTCGCGACGGCGTAGGCGCTCGTGCCGGCGAGGCCGGAGAGCACGGCCGCGGTGACCCCGACCAGCAGCACGCGCCGCCACCGGCCGCCCGCCACCAGGGCGACCGCCCCGACCAGGGCGAGCGCCGCGACCGGCCAGCGCAGCCAGGTGAAGCTCTCCGAGCTCGCGGCCAGCAGCGCGAACGACCAGGCACCGGTGGCGACCACCGCGAGCGCGAGGGTGACCCGCGCCCACACCGACGCCCGCCGCTGCCACAGCGCCCGCCCGCCGACGGCCAGCACACCGGCGATCCCCGGGGCCAGCGCCACCGTGTAGTACGGGTGCATCGTGCCGCTCATATAGCTGAACACCACGCCGGTGACCAGCGTCCAGCCGCCCCAGAGCAGCAGGCCGGCGCGGGTGCGGTCGGTCCGTGGCGCCCGGCGGGTCACCCACAGGCCCGCGAGCAGCAGGATCAGCGCCGCGGGCAACAGCCAGGAGACCTCGTAGGCGATCTCGCCGGTGAACAGCCGGGTGATGCCGGCCGACCCGCCGAACCCGGTGTTGCCACCGCCGCCGCCCCCGCCGCCGTTGCCGCTCCCGCCCAGCAGGCGGCCGAGGCCGTTGTAGCCGAGGGCGAGCTCGAGCAGCGAGTTCGTGGTGGAGCCGCCGATGTACGGCCGGCTGTCCGCCGGCCACAGCTCGACCAGCGCGATGAACCAGCCCGCGGACACGACCATCGCGGCGAGCGCCCCGAGCAGCTGCACGATCCGGGTCCGCAGCTGCGGGGCGCCCGCGACCAGGTACACCAGGCCGAGGGCCGGCACGACCAGCAGCGCCTGGCCCATCTTCGTGAGGAAGGCGAACCCGACGGCCGACCCGGCGGCCACCAGCCACCAGCTCGACGCCTTCACCGACGCCGCGTCGACCGCCCGCGTGACCGCCCAGGCGGCCGTGACCAGGAGCAGGACCAGCAGCGCGTCGGGGTTGTCGAAGCGGAACATCAGCACTGCAGCCGGGGTGAGGGCCAGGGCCGCGCCCGCGAGCAGGCCCGCGGCCGGCCCGGCCCACCGCTTCACCGCCGCGTGCAGCAGCCCGACGGACGCGACGCCCATCAGCGCCTGCGGCACCAGCACGCTCCACGAGGAGAAGCCGAAGATCCGCGCCGAGGCCACCATGACCCACAGCGCGGCCGGCGGCTTGTCGACCGTGATCGCGTTGCCCGAGTCGAGCGACCCGAACAGCCAGGCCTTCCAGGACTGGGTCCCGGCCTGGACGGCGGCCGCGTAGAAGTCGTTGGCCCAGCCCGAGGCGGAGAGGTTCCAGAGATACAGGACCGCCGTGCCGGCCAGCAGGACGAGCAGCGCCGGGCGGGACCAGCGGGGCTCGCCCTCCGCGCCGCGCACCCGCCGTCGGAACCGGCCGGGGGCGCCGGGCGGGGCGACCCCGTGAGCTCTCTCGGCGCGGTGCCGCCCGGGGTCGGGCGCGCGCGGGGGGCGCGGCGGGCGGACCGGTGTCGCGGTGCTCACGGAGGTCTCCTCGCGGTCGTCGATCTGTCCCCACGAGGGTCCCTCGGCGCTCTGTCGCGTCCCTGTTCGTCTCCTGTGCGTCGTCTGTGACCGGCTCAGTTGACCGATGCCGCGGGCAGAGCGATCAGGTGCGCCGGGAGGTCGCGCGGGTCGAGGCGCCCGGCACGCAGCCAGTTGGCGACGGCGGCGACGTCGGCCGTGCTGCGCACCGGCCCGATCCGCAGGGCAGGCCGGGTGGCGCGCCGCGCGTCGTCGCACGGCTGGACCACGACGAACCCGCCGCCGCACCCCTCCCCGAGAACGCACCGCGACTGGACGAGGATCCCGCCCCGGCTCCCCCGCACCGCCTCGCGGAGCGTGTCGTCGAGCGCCGGGTGGGCGGCGCAGGCGGTGCAGCGGACGGCGACGAACCCGGTGCGATCCATGGGAATCTCCTGCAAACGACAACCGTTATCATCAGTGAACGTAGCAGGACATGCCGAGGAGGACACCGTGCGACCGAACATCCACCCCACGTACGAGCCCGTCGTGTACCAGGACCGGAGCACGGGCGACGCGTTCCTCACCCGGTCGACCGCGACCTCGCGGGAGACGATCGAGTGGAGCGACGGGCGGACCTACCCGCTCGTCCGCGTCGACATGAGCTCCTACTCGCACCCGTTCTGGACGGGTGCGGCCCGGGTCCTCGACTCGGCGGGTCAGGTCGAGAAGTTCAACCGGCGCTACGGCCGCCGGCGCTGAACCTCGGGCGAACGGCGCTCTCGCTCACCTCTGGTGAGCGAG
>NZ_BSFQ01000073.1 GCF_027922425.1 Pseudonocardia halophobica
CGCACCCGCACCCTGACCTTCACCTTCGACGGCGAGCAGTACACCGGCCACCCCGGCGACACCCTGGCGTCGGCGCTGCTGGCGAACGGGGTCCGCCGGGTCGCGACCAGCGTGAAGCTGGGCCGCCCGCGCGGCATCACCGCCGCGTGGAGCGAGGACCCCACCGGGCTCGTCCAGATCGAGGAGCCCTTCCCCGAGCCCATGCTGCTGGCCAGCACCATCGAACTGGTCGACGGCCTGGTCGCCCGTGGGGTGAGCGGACAGGGCCGGCTCGCCGAGGTCCCCGACACCGCGCGGTACGACCGCAAGCACACCCACTGCGACACCCTGGTGATCGGCGCCGGCCCCGCCGGGCTGCTGGCGGCGCGGACCGCCGTGCGGGCGGGGGAGAGCGTCGTCCTGGTCGACGACCGCCCCACCCCCGGCGGGAGCCTGACCGGCACCGAGCGGATCGGCGGGCGCCCGGCGTTGCAGTTCGTGGCCGACACCGTCGCCGAGCTGACCGCCCACCCGGACGTGCTGCACCTGCAGCGCACCACCGCGTTCGGGCACTACGACGACGGCTTCGTCCTCGCGCTCGAGCGCCGCACCGACCACCTCGGCACGGCCGCCCCGCGGCACCGCTCCCGGCAGCGGGTGCACCGGATTCGCGCGGAGCAGGTCGTCGTGGCCACCGGCGCGCACGAACGGCCGATCGTGTTCACGGACAACGACCGGCCCGGAATCATGCTCGCCGCCTCGGCGCGGGACTACCTGCACCGGTACGGCGTGCTCGCGGGCCGCGAGATCGTCGTCTTCACCAGCGACGACGCCGCCTACTCCGCCGCGGCCGACCTCGCCGCGGCGGGGGCCGCGGTCACCGTGGTCGACGCCCGCACCGACGTGCCGGCGGTGGCGGCCGGCTGCGTGCGGCAGCGGATCCCGGTGCACTGCGGCGTGGTGGTGGTCGGGACCACGGGGGAGGAGCGGATCCGGCAGGTGCAGCTCGCCGCCCCTGGTGAGGAGCCCTGGACCCTGCCCTGCGACCTCCTGCTCGTCTCCGGCGGCTGGAACCCGACCGCCCACCTGTTCAGCCACGTCAAGGGCGTGCTCGCCTACGACCCCGCGCTCGGCGCCTTCCGCCCGGGCGACACGCTGCCCGGCGTCAGCGTGATCGGTGCCGCCAACGGGACCCTGGACCTGGCCGGGTGCCTGCGCGAGGGGGCCGGCGGCGACGCGCCGAGCACCGCCGCCGAGCCGGAGCGCCTGCCGGCCCAGGTGCTCTGGCGCACCGCGGGCGACGCGGACCGCCAGTTCGTGGACATCCAGCGGGACGCGACCGTGGCCGACATCGCCCGGGCCGTGGGCGCGGGGATCCGCTCGGTCGAGCACGTCAAGCGGTACACGACCATCGGCACCGCGCACGACCAGGGCAAGACCTCCGGGGTGATCGCCTCGGGGATCACCGCGGACATCCTCGGCACGACCGTGGACGCGTTGGGCACCACGAGCTTCCGCCCGCCCTACACCCCGGTCGCGTTCGCCGCGCTGGCCGGTCGCGAGCGCGGACAGCTGTTCGACCCGGTGCGGACCACGGCCCTGCACGACTGGCACGTCGCGGCGGGCGCGGAGTTCGAGGACGTCGGGCAGTGGAAGCGCGCCCGGCACTACCCGCGGCCCGGCGAGGACATGGAGGCCGCGGTGCTGCGCGAGTGCGCGGCCGTCCGCACCGGCGTGGGCATCCTCGACGGCTCCACCCTGGGCAAGATCGACGTCCAGGGCCCGGACGCCGCGGTGCTGCTCGACCGCGTCTACACGAACATGATGAGCAACCTGAAGGTCGGTCGCGTGCGCTACGGCGTGATGTGCGGCAACGACGGCATGGTCATCGACGACGGCACCGTGCTGCGCCTGGCCGAGGACCGTTTCCTGGTCACCACGACCACGGGCGGCGCGGCGGCGATCCTCGACCACCTCGAGGAGTGGGTGCAGACCGAGTGGCCCGAGCTGCGCGTGCACCTCGCCTCGGTCACCGAGCAGTGGGCGGTGTTCCCGGTCGTCGGGCCGCGCTCGCGCGACGTCCTCGGCGAGGTGTTCCCCGGCCTCGACGTGTCGAACGAGGCGTTCCCGTTCATGTCCTGGCGGGACACCGAGCTCGACGGCGTCCCGGTGCGGATCGCGCGGATCTCCTTCTCCGGCGAGCTCGCCTACGAGGTCAACGTCAACTCCTGGTACGCGCGATCGCTGTGGCTGCGGCTGCTCGACGCCGGGGCGCGGTACGGCATCACGCCGTACGGCACCGAGACGATGCACGTGCTGCGCGCCGAGAAGGGCTACCCGATCATCGGGCAGGACACCGACGGCACCGTCACCCCGCACGACCTGGGCATGGAGTGGGCGGTGTCGAAGAAGAAGCCGGACTTCCTGGGCAAGCGGTCCTTCGCCCGCCCGGCGAACCACGATCCGCTGCGCAAGCAGCTGGTGTCGCTGCTGCCGACCGACGCGCGGACGAAGCTGCCGGAGGGCTCGCAGATCGTCGAGTTCCGCGCGGACGGCGTGCTGCCCCCGCCGCCGGTGCCCATGCTCGGGCACGTCACCTCCAGCTACCACAGCGCCGAGCTCGGCCGCCCGTTCGCGTTGGCTCTGGTCAAGGGCGGACGCGCGCGCATCGGCGACGTCGTGCACGTCCCCGTCGCGGGTGTGCTCGTTCCCGCCGAGATCGGCTCGTCCGTGCTCGTCGACCCGGAAGGAACCCGTCGCGATGGTTGAGCGCACCCTGTTCCGCACGCACCCGCTCGAGGACCGGATACCGGCGCTGGACGCCGCGGAGACGGCAGGCCTCCGGATCGAGGCCGAGGCCGAGGTCGCCGCGGTGGACCTGCGCGTCGACCTGGCCGGGCCGGGCGTCGACGCCGCCGCACGGGCGCTCGGGGCGCGGCTGCCCACGCAGCCGAACACCTGGACGCGCACCCACGACGGGCAGGCCGTCTGGCTGGGCCCGGACGAGTGGCTGGTCACCAGCGTCGCCGCGCGGCCGCACGAGTGGGAACACGCCCTGATCGCCGCGGTCGCGCCCTACGGCGGCGCCGCCGTGGACGTCTCCGCGCAGCGCACCAGCATCCGGGTGAGCGGCGCCCGGGCCCGGGAGCTGCTGTCCTTCGGCTGCGCGCTCGACCTGCGCCCGGCGTCGTTCCCGGTCGGGTCCGCCGCGCAGACCACCGTCGGGCTCGCCGGCGTGCTGCTCCTCGCCCTCGGCGCGGACGACTTCCGCCTCCTCGTGCGGCCCTCCTTCGCCGGCCACCTGGCCGACTGGCTGCTCGACGCCGCCCTGGAGTTCCGTGCCGACCCGACCGCCCGCCCGACCGCCGCCGCCTTCCCCTGACCGACCACCGCCGCGGTCGCCGACGACCGCCACGTGAGGAGAGACCCAGCATGAGCACCACCCCCCGCGTCGTCATCATCGGAGCCGGGATCGTCGGGGCGAACCTGGCCGACGAGCTCACCCGGCGCGGCTGGGACCGGGTCACCGTCCTGGACCAGGGGCCGCTGCCGCTGACCGGCGGCTCGACCTCGCACGCGCCCGGCCTCGTCTACCAGACCACCGCGTCGAAGACGATGACCGCGTTCGCCACCTACACCGTCGAGAAGTTCCTCTCCCTGGACGTCGACGGGGCGTGGTGCTTCAACCAGGTCGGCGGGCTGGAGGTCGCCACCACCCCGGAGCGGCTGGCCGACCTGCACCGCAAGCAGGGCTGGGCCACGTCGTGGGGGGTGCCCGGCGAGGTCGTCGGGCCCGAGGAGTGCGTGCGGCTGCACCCGCTGCTCGACCGGGACCAGGTCCTCGGCGGCTTCCACACCCCGACCGACGGCCTGGCCAAGGCCGCCCGCGTGGTGGTCGCCGTGGCGCGGCGGGCCGAGGCCCGCGGCGCGGTCTTCCAGGGCTCGACCCGCGTGGTCGGGATCAACCAGTCCGGCGGCCGGGTCACCGGCGTGCGGACCGACAAGGGCGAGGTGCCCGCGGACGTCGTGGTGTCCTGCGGCGGCTTCTGGGGCCGGGAGCTCGGGAAGCTGGTCGGGATGCGGGTGCCGCTGCTGCCGCTGGCCCACCAGTACGTGCGGACCGGGCAGGTCGCCGACCTCGTCGGCCGCAACGACGACGTGGTCGAGGCCCGCCTGCCGATCCTGCGCCACCAGGACCGGGACCTGTACTACCGCGAGCACAACGACTGCCTCGGCATCGGCTCCTACGCCCACCGTCCGATGCCCGTGCGCATCGGCGACCTCCCCGAGGTCGACGACGACGACATGGGCGAGGCCGCCATGCCGTCGATGCTGCCGTTCACCGAGGAGGACTTCGCCCCCTCCTGGGAGCACAGCAGGCTGCTGCTGCCGTCCCTGCGGGACGCGAAGATCGAGACCGGGTTCAACGGGATCTTCTCCTTCACCCCCGACGGCGGCCCGCTGATCGGTGAGTCCCCGGACGTCGCCGGGTTCTGGATCGCCGAGGCCGTCTGGGTGACCCACTCCGCCGGCGTCGCGCGCTCGGTGGCCCAGCTGCTCGTCGACGGCCGCAGCGAGGTCGAGCTGCACGGCTGCGACGTGGCCCGCTTCGACGAGATCGAGACGACGGACGCCTACGTCGACGAGACCGCGCAGCGGAACTTCGTGGAGATCTACGACGTGGTGCACCCCCTGCAGCCCAAGCTCTCCCCGCGCGACCTGCGGGTGAGCCCGTTCCACGCGCGGCAGAAGGAGCTGGGGGCGTTCTTCCTGGAGTCGCACACCTGGGAGCGGCCGCACTGGTACGAGGCCAACGCCCCGCTGGTCAAGGAGCTGCCCGCCGAGTGGCAGCCCCCGGGCCGCGACGCCTGGTCGGCGATGTTCCACTCGCCGATCGCCGCGGTGGAGGCGTGGAAGACCCGCACCGCCGTGGCGCTCTACGACATGACCCCGCTGACCCGGCTCGAGGTCTCCGGGCCCGGGGCGCTCGCGTGCCTGGAGCGGCTGACGACCGGGAAGATGGACAAGTCCGTCGGCTCGGTGACCTACACCCTCGCGCTCGACGAGGCCGGCGGCATCCGCAGCGACCTCACCGTCGCCCGCCTCGGTGAGGATCTCTTCCAGGTCGGCGCGAACGGGCACCTCGATCTGGACTACTTCCGCCGGCAGGCCCCGGCCGACCACAGCGTGCAGATCCGCGACATCACCGGCGGCACCTGCTGCATCGGGGTGTGGGGGCCGCTGGCCCGCGACCTGGTCCAGCCGCTCTCCGATGACGACTTCTCGAACGAGGGGCTGAAGTACTTCCGCGCGAAGGCCGCGCACATCGCAGGCATCCCGGTCACCGCGATGCGGCTGTCGTACGTCGGCGAGCTGGGCTGGGAGATCTACACCAGCGCCGAGTACGGGCAGAAGCTGTGGGACGTGCTGTGGGAGGCCGGGCGACCCCTCGGGGCCGTCGCCGCGGGCCGGGCGGCCTTCACCAGCCTGAGGCTGGAGAAGGGCTACCGCGCCTGGGGCGCGGACATGACCACCGAGCACAACCCGTACGAGGCCGGGGTGGGCTTCGCGGTGCGCCCGCAGAAGGGCGAGTTCGTCGGCCGCGCCGCGCTCGAGGGCCTCTCCGCCGACACGGTCACGCGCCGGCTCACCTGCCTGACCGTCGACGACGGCCGCAGCGTCGTGCTGGGTCACGAGCCGGTGTTCCTCGACGGCCGGGCGGCGGGCTACGTCACCTCCGCCGCGTTCGGGCACACCGTCGGCACGCCGGTCGCCTACGCCTGGCTGCCCGCCGTCGAGGTCGGCACGTCCGTGGAGATCCAGTACTTCGGCCGCCGGGTGCGCGCGACCGTGGCCGCCGAGCCGCTGGTCGACCCCGACATGACCCGCATCCGCCGCTGACCGCCCGAGGAGGGACCCCCATGCGCACGGACACCCTCGACGAGTTCCTGCAGGCCCTCGCCGCCCGCGTCCCGGCACCCGGCGGCGGCGCGAGCGCCGCGCTGCACGCCGCACAGGCCGCGGCCCTCGTCGGCATGGTCGCCCGCTACAGCGACGGACCGAAACTCGTCGACCACGCTGCCGTCGTCACCGCCGTCCGCGACGACTCCGACGCGTGCCGCCTGCGCGCGCTGGACCTCGCCGAACAGGACACCGCCGTGTTCGGCGCGGTCGCCGGCGCCTACGGGCTGCCGTGCTCGACCCCGCGCGAGATGGCCGCCCGGTCCCTGGCGATCGCGGCCGCGCTGATCGAGGCGGGGCGCGTCCCCGCCCACGTCGTCGCCCTGGCCGAGCGGATCCTCGGTCTGGCCGAGCGGCTGCTCCCGGTCGGCAGCCCGAACGTCGTCAGCGACGTGGCCGCGGCCGCGGAGGCCGCCCGCGCGGCGGCGTCCACCGCCCGCGTCAATGTCGAGATCAACCTCGCCGGCATCACCGATGCCGCCGCGCGCACGGAGCTCACCGCCGCCCTCGGCGGGGTCGACGACCTCCTCACCCGCGCCGACAAGGTCACCGCCGCCGTCCGGGAGCAGATCCTCCGATGACCTCCACCCTGACCGCCGTGCTCGGTGGGACGGAACTCGCTCCCGGAGGGGTGAGACCGGGCTCCACGGCGTTGCTGCTGGAGCACACGGCCCGGTCCGCGGCCCGATCCTCAACGTCACCCCGGACTCGTTCTCCGACGGCGGGGCCTTCCCCGACCGCGCGGCCGCGGTGGCCCACGGGCTGCGGCTCGTGGCCGACGGCGCCGTGGTGCGGGTGCACGACGTGGCGACGACCGTGGACGCCCTGGCGACGCCCTGGGATGAGCGGGCTGGGCTGAGCGGGCGTCAGATGATCGCCCGGACGGCCTTCTCGAAGCCGAGGACGTGCTCGCGGGCCAGGTGCTCGGCCGCCGGGCCGTCCTGGCCGGCGATCGCGCGCAGCAGCCCGACGTGCTCGCCGACGTGCCGGTCGAACTCCGGCATCCGGTCCAGGAACAGGCAGAAGATCCGGGTCGCGAGGTTGTTGTAGCGCACCAGGGTGTCCTCGAGGTGGGGGTTGCCTCCTGCGTGGTAGATCGCGCGGTGCACGCGCAGGTCCCAGCGCATCAGCTCGCTGCGCCCGAGCGTGCGGACGTCGAGCTGCTCGGTGTCGTCCGCCAGCCGGGACAGCTCGGTGCGCACGACCGCTCCGGCGGTCTCGGCCGCCCGGCGCGCGGCGAGCGGCTCGAGCTGCTCGCGGATCTCCGAGATGTACGCGAGGTCGGTGATGTCCACGCCGGTCGCGAACGTGCCGCGACGGGGGTAGGAGATCACGAGCCGGTCCAGCTCCAGGCGCTTGAGCGCCTCGCGCACCGGGGTGCGGCCGACGCCGATCGTGCGCACCAGCTCGGCGTCGTCGAGCGGGGCCATCGGCGGGATCTCGAGCATGATCAGCCGGTCCTGGATCGCGGCGTAGGCGCGGTCGGCGAGCGACAGCGAGCTCTGCTCGATGTCCTGGGGCGCAGCGGTCACGATCTCAGTCTAGGCACCTGACATGCAGGCGGCGAACGCACTGAACTCGTCAGCGATACCTCTTGTCCAAAACTGATATACCAATCTAGTATCTGGGTTCCCGACGACGTGACCCGCGCCGACCCGACTCCAGGAGCGCGCATGACCATCTCGGTGTTCGACCTGTTCAAGGTGGGGATTGGACCGTCGAGCTCGCACACGGTCGGACCGATGCGGGCGGCGTACCTGTTCGTCACCCGGCTCCGCGGATCCGGCGACCTCGCCCGCGTAGCGACGGTCCGCTGCGAGCTCTTCGGATCGCTGGGGGCCACCGGCCACGGGCACGGCTCGGTCAAGGCGGTGGTCCTCGGGCTGGCGGGGGAGCAGCCGCACCTCGTCGACCCGGTCGCCGCCGATCCCGCGGTGGAGGCGGTGCGCACCGAGGGCCGGCTGGTCCTCGGCGGCGAGCACAAGATCGAGTTCTCGCTCGACGACGACATCGTCCTGCACCGGCGGCACAGGCTGGACTTCCACTCCAACGGCATGGTCTTCGCGGCCTTCGACGCCGACGGCGCGGAGCTCGACCGCCGCGAGTACTACTCCGTCGGCGGCGGCTTCGTCCTCGACGAGGACGACGCCGGCCGCCCGGTCCTGGTCGAGGACCCGACGCCGGTGCGGTACCCGTTCACCGCCGGGGACGGGCTGCTCGCGCTCACCCGGGAGACCGGGTTGCGGATCAGCGACATCATGCTGGCCAACGAGCTGTCGTGGCGCAGCGAGGCGGAGGTCCGGACCGGGCTGCTGCACACCTGGTCGGTGATGCGCGAGTGTGTCGAGCGCGGCACCCACACCTCCGGCGTCCTGCCCGGCGGGCTCCGGGTCCGCCGGCGGGCGGCCGCGCTGCGGGCGCGCCTGGAGTCCGACGCCGACGAGACCGACGGCCTGCACGCCATGGAGTGGGTCACCCTCGCCGCGCTCGCGGTCAACGAGGAGAACGCCGCGGGCGGGCGCGTCGTCACCGCACCGACCAACGGTGCCGCCGGGATCGTGCCCGCGGTCCTGTACTACGCGGCGCGCTTCCTGCCGGGGTGCGACGACGACGCCGTGGTGCGGTTCCTGCTCACCGCCGGCGCCGTGGGCCTGCTGTTCAAGGAGAACGCCTCGATCTCCGGGGCCGAGGTCGGCTGCCAGGGCGAGGTCGGCTCGGCCTGCGCCATGGCCGCGGGAGGGCTCGCCGAGATCCTCGGCGGCACCCCGGAGCAGGTGGAGAACGCCGCCGAGATCGGCATCGAGCACAACCTGGGCCTGACCTGCGACCCCGTCGGCGGGCTGGTGCAGATCCCGTGCATCGAGCGCAACGCCGTGGCCTCGGTCAAGGCCATCACCGCCGCCCGGATGGCCGTGCGCGGCGACGGCGCCCACCACGTCTCGCTCGACAAGGCGATCAAGACCATGCGCGAGACCGGCGCCGACATGAAGGACAAGTACAAGGAGACCGCCCGCGGTGGGCTGGCCCTCAACGTCGTGGAGTGCTGATTCGACATGCTGGAGACTCCCGTGACCCGCTCGTTCACCCTCACCCTGAGCTGCCCGAACCGCACCGGCATCGTCCGGGCCGTCAGCGCCTACCTGTTCGAGCACGGCTGCGACATCAGCGAGTACCAGCAGTTCGACGACTCGGTGCGGTCCCGGCTGTTCCTGCGCACCCGGGTAACCGCGGACGCCGGCGTCGACCTCGACGCCATGGCCCGCGGCTTCGAGCCCGTCGCCGCGGACTTCGGGATGGACTTCACCTTCTCGCCGGCCGAGCCCGTGCGGATCCTGGTCATGGTGTCCAAGCTCGGGCACTGCCTCAACGATCTGATCTTCCGCTGGCGGGCCGGGAGCCTCGGCGCCGAGATCGTCGCGGTCGTGTCCAACCACGAGGACCTGCGCCCGATGGCCGAGGCCGCCGGGCTGCCGTACGTCCACGTCCCGGTCACCCCGGAGACCAAGCCCGAGGCCGAGGCCCGGCTGCTGCAGCTCGTCGACGAGTGCGAGGCCGAGCTCGTCGTGCTGGCCCGGTACATGCAGGTCCTGTCCGACCAGACCTGCAAGGCCCTGCACGGGCGGGCGATCAACATCCACCACTCGTTCCTGCCCGGGTTCAAGGGCGCGAAGCCCTACCACCAGGCCTACGACCGCGGGGTCAAGCTCGTCGGGGCCACGGCCCACTACGTCACGCCGGACCTCGACGAGGGGCCGATCATCGAGCAGGAGGTCATCCGCATCGACCACACCTACGACCCGCAGGCGCTGCAGACGGTCGGCCGCGACGCCGAGGCCCTGGCCCTGTCGCGGGCCGTGCGCTGGCACTGCGAGCGGCGGGTCCTGCTGAGCGGGCACAGCACCGTCGTCTTCCGGTGACGTGCAACCACCGGTGCCGTGACCGAGCTGTGAGTGGGGATAGTCGCCATAGCGACTATCCCCACTCACGACGTGGTGGCTGGGGCCTCGACGGTCAGGCCCGCGTCCCGAACACGACGACGGAGCGCAGGACGTCGCCGTGGTGCATCTTCTCGAAGGCGGTCTCGATGTCGTCGAGGCCGATCTCCTCGGAGACGAACTTCTCCAGCGGCAGCCGGCCCTGCAGGT
>NZ_BSFQ01000074.1 GCF_027922425.1 Pseudonocardia halophobica
CCTTGGGGGAGGGTCCGTTGCCGGTGAGCAGCACGGCGCCGACGTCGGCGGAGGTGCGGGCGTGTTCGAGGGCGGTGTGGAGCTCGTCGACGGTGTGCGGGCGGAAGGCGTTGCGGACCTCGGGGCGGTCGAAGGCGATCCGGACCACCCCGCAGTCCACCGCCCGGTGGTAGGTGATGTCGGTGAACGAGAACCCCGGCACGGCCGCCCAGGCCGCGGGATCGAACGTCTCGGACACGAAGTCGGATGCCGCGCTGGTCACGCTCACGAATCTAGTGCGCGCTCTGCCGCCTGCAGCCTGCGCACCTCGTTGTCGAACGCCGCGGCGATGTCGGGCGGGAGCGGCTTGTCGGCCGGCAGCGCCGCGACGATCTCGCCGGCGACCTCGCGCAACTTGCGGTTCGAGCTCTGGGAGACGGCGATCAGCACCCGGAAGGCCTGCTCGTCGTCGCAGCGGTGCACCATCATGATCATGCCCTTGGCCTGTTCGATGGCGGGACGGCTGCGGAGTGCGGTCTCGAGCTGCTCGACGCGTTCGAGCAGCGCGGACTCTCGAGAGGCCTCGTCCGGGCGCGACGGATCGAGGTCGTCGGGCATGTCCACCTGTCCAGCGGGTCTCGGTCTACCGGGGACCGCGGGCCTCGCTGCTGGACCTGCGCCGCAAGACGTTATCAAGCGGGCGGCCGCGCCCCGGAGCGGACACCCCGGGACCACCGGACGTCCGCGCGGTGGCGGCCACGCGTCCTCCGGATGGTGCCGCGGGTCCCGATTGACCGGTGACGTGTCGCATGCCACTCTCGCCCCGGTGCAGGGTGGCACCGGATGAAGCAGCTCCCCGAGACCGCGAGCGTCAACGCGCAGGTCCTCGCCTCGCTCCGCGCCGCGGTGATCACCGGCGAGCTCGCGCCCGGCAGCCTGCACTCGGTGCAGAACCTCGCCACCCAGCTCGGTGTGTCCCGCACCCCCGTCCGCGAGGCCCTGATCAAGCTCGCCCAGCAGGGCATGGTGCGCTTCGAGCGCAACCGCGGCGTCCGCATCCTGCTGACCTCCCTGCACGACCTGGAGGAGGTCTTCGCCCTGCGGCTGCTGCTGGAGCCGCCGGCGGTGCGGCGCGCGGTCACCCGGCTCGACGGGAACCAGAAGCGCGAGCTGCGCCGCATGTTCGCGCACATGGAGAAGGCCGCGAAGGCGGACGACGAGTTCACGATGTTCGAGCACGACCGGCGCTTCCACCGGGTCCTGCTCGAGGCCGCGGGCAACGCGCGGCTGGCCGCGTTCGTCGACGGGCTGCGCGACATGGTGCTGCGCCGCGGTGTGTCGACCGCCCGCGAGTCGCGCAGCCTCGACGACATCGTCGCCGAGCACCGGGCGATCCTCGACCTGATCGAGGCGGGCGACGCCGAGGGCGCGGCGAAGGCGATGCGCGAGCACGTCCGGCACACCGCCGAGCTGCTCATCGCGCAGGAGGCGGGCGCGGACCTGGGGCCGGGACTCGCCGCCGTCGACATCGACCTGGACTGGACGCTGGCCGCCCGTGACCAGGACTGACCGATCGAGACATCGCCATGCGTTGACGAGTGGCATGCCACATGCCACGGTTCCCAGGGAATCGCGCGTGTGACGCGCGCGACCCTCCAGTGCCGAAGGGACCACGATGGCCACTGCGAACAAGCTCAGCGTCATCCCGTGCGGGGCGATGCACGCCGACCTCACGTTCCTGCTGCTCAAGCCCGGGGTGAGCATCCGTGCCCGCTCCGAGAAGGACTCCCAGATCACGTGGACGGAGGTCCCGACGCACTGCGTGCTCGTCGAGACCGACGAGGGCAAGCTGCTCTGGGACACCAGCTGTCCGAGCGACTGGGAGACCCGGTGGAAGCCCACCGGGCTGCAGGAGTTCTTCCCCTACGACCAGGTCGAGGACGACGAGTACCTCGACGCCCAGCTCAACAAGATGGGCGTCGGCCTCGACGAGATCGACTACGTGGTGCTCTCGCACCTGCACTTCGACCACGCCGGCAACGCGCAGATGTTCAAGAACACCAACGCGAAACTGCTGTGCTCGGACCGCGAGAAGGAGTTCGCCCTGAACTTCGAGGGCGACTTCAACGGCGCCCACCTCAAGGCCGACTACGAGGGCCTGAACTGGGAGACCGTGTCCGGTGACGTCGATCTGCTGCCCGGCGTCAAGCTCATCCAGACCCCGGGCCACACCGTCGGCTGCATGTCCATGCAGGTCGACCTGCCCGACAGCGGGACCATGATCTTCACCTCGGACGCGGTGTACCGCGGCGAGAGCTACGGCCCGCCCGCCGCGCCCGCGGCGATCGTGAACAACCTGGAGCAGTGGTTCCAGAGCGTGGAGAAGCTGCGCGGCATCCAGGAGGAGACCAACGCGCAGATGATCTTCGGGCACGACCCGAACCAGATCAAGGAGCTGCGCAAGGCACCGGAGGGCTCGTACACGTGACCACTCCCGAACTGACCGAGGAGACGATCTTCACCTGGGGTGCTCCGCCCCTGAAGTTCGGCGCCGGCGCGATCGACGAGGTCGGCTTCGAGCTGAGCCAGTACGGCGTGCGGCGGGTGCTGATCGTCACGGACCCCGGGGTCAACGCCCTGGGGGCGCCGCAGCGGCTGGCCGACAACCTCAAGCGCTACGAGATCGAGTCCGAGGTGTTCGACGGCGTGCACGTCGAGCCGACGGACGACTCGATGAACAAGGCCACCGAGTACGCCCGGGCGCAGGGGCCGTGGGACGGCTTCGTGGCCGTCGGCGGCGGGTCGGCCATCGACACGGCCAAGGCGATCAACCTGCTGACCAGCCACCCCGGCGAGCTGATGGACTACATCAACAAGCCGATCGGCAACGCCAAGGTGCCGCCGGGCCAGCTCAAGCCGCTGATCGCCGTGCCGACGACGGCGGGCACGGGCTCGGAGTCCACCGCCATGTGCGTGCTGGACATCCTGTCGATGAAGGTCAAGACCGGGATCAGCCACTGGCGTCTGCGCCCGACCCTGGCCGTCATCGACCCGCTGCTCACCATGTCGCTCCCGCCGCAGGTCACGGCGTCGGCGGGGATGGACATCGTCTGCCACGCGCTGGAGAGCTACACGGCGCGGTACTACACGACCTTCGACCGCAAGAAGCCCGAGGAGCGGGTGACCTACTGCGGCTCGAACCCCGTGTCGGACCTGTGGTGCGAGAAGGCGATGAACCTCATCGCGCAGTCCTTCCGCAAGGCCGTGCACGACGGCGCCGAGGACGTCGAGGCGCGGTCGAACATGATGATGGCGGCGACCTTCGCCGGCATGGGCTTCGGCAACTCCGGCGTGCACATCCCGCACGCCAACGCCTACCCGATCGCCGGCATGGTCAAGGACTACGTGCCCGAGGGCTACCCGCCGGACGAGCCGATGGTCCCCCACGGCCAGTCCGTGTCGCTCACCGCGCCGGAGGCCTTCCGGTTCTCCTTCGACAGCGCGCCCGAGCGGCACCTGCGGGCGGCCGAGCTGATGGACCCGCGGGCCGACAAGGTCAACGACCCCAAGGAGCAGCTGCCGTCCGTCCTGGTGCGGCTGATGCAGGACATCGGCATCCCGAACGGGATCGGCGGGGTCGGCTACACCGAGTCGGACGTCCCCGACCTCGTGCCCGGCACGATGAAGCAGCAGCGCCTGCTCGCGACGTGCCCGCGGACCCCGAGCGAGGACGACATCGCCGACATCCTGACGAAGTCCGTCGAGAACTGGTGACCTCGCGTCACCCCCGTTGAGCGGACGGCACTTTCGCTCACACCTGGTGAGCGAAAGTGCCGTTCGTCACCTGAGTCCGAAGGATCGTTCGAGTGCCGATCTACGTCTTCCGGTGCGAGTGCGGTGTGCGCTTCGAGCACCTGGCGTCCATGTCCGACACCACCGCCCCGGGCTGCCCCGTCTGCGGCGGCGCGACCCGCAAGGTCCCGGCCGGCTTCTCGCTCGGCGGCCAGGCGAACCCCGGCCTGAGCAAGGACGAGATGCCGCAGACGTGGAAGGGCGTCTACGACGGCAACTCGGAGTACATCGACAAGATGCGCCGGACCTGGGACGCGCGGCAGAAGCTCGAGGAGAAGTACCCCGAGATCGCCGGCGACCAGCGGCCGATCCTGGCGCACGAGGGCAAGTACCACGACGCCCCGCTGCGCGCGGGGGACATCCAGCTGTCCGGCACGGCACCGATGCCCGGCCAGGGCGTCGCGGGCCACGGTCACGGGCACGGCCATGGTCAAGGTCACGGCCACGGGCACGCGGAGAAGGCCGCCGCCCCCGCGAAGAGCGAGCCCGCCCCCGCTCCGAACCCCACCCCGCCCGGCGGGTCAGACTGAACCCGTGAGTGCGTACGTCCCGACCGACCCCGCCGTGTCCGACGCGGGAACCGAGACCGACGCGGCGGCCGCGCTGGCCGCCGACCTCCGCCGGGTCGTCGGCGGGGAGGTCCGGTTCGACCCCGCGCACCGCGCGATGTGGTCGGCCGACGCCTCGAACTACCGCAAGGTGCCGATCGGCGTCGTGTCGCCGCGGGACGAGGCCGACGTCGCGGCGGCGCTGGCCGTGTGCCGCGAGCACCGGGTCCCCGTGCTGCCCCGCGGCGCGGGCACCTCGATCGCCGGACAGGCCGTCAACACCGCGGTGGTGCTGGACTTCACCCGGCACATGAACAGGGTGCTGGAGCTCGACCCGGAGGCCCGGACCGCGCGCGTCCAGCCCG
The DNA here is from genome assembly GCF_027922425.1 of Pseudonocardia halophobica. Lineage (GTDB taxonomy): Bacteria > Actinomycetota > Actinomycetes > Mycobacteriales > Pseudonocardiaceae > Pseudonocardia > Pseudonocardia halophobica. The sequence continues at coordinate 4,745 of NZ_BSFQ01000074.1, forward strand.
GGGTGATCTGCGACCAGCTCCGGGACGCGGCGGCCCCGCACGGGCTGACCTTCGGCCCCGACCCGTCGACCCACAACCGCTGCACGATCGGCGGGATGATCGGCAACAACGCCTGCGGGTCGCACTCGGTGGCCTGGGGCAAGACCGTCGACAACACCGTGGGCCTGGAGGTCCTGACCTACCGCGGCGAGCGGCTCGACACGGCCGCGCCGCAGGGCGAGATCCCGGCGAAGCTGCGCGCGCTGGCCGACCGGGTCGGCGACCGCGTCCGCGAGTCCTTCCCCGACCTCACCCGCCGGGTCTCCGGCTACAACCTCGACCAGCTGCTGCCGGAGAACGGGTTCGACCTGGCCCGGGCGCTGGTCGGGGCGGAGGGCACGCTCGCCACCACGGTCGCCGCGACCATGAAGCTGGTCGAGTCGCCGCCGGCCCGCGCCCTGGCCGTCCTCGGCTTCCCCGACGCGTACATCGCCGCCGACAACGTCATGGTCGTCCGCGAGCACTCCCCGCTGACCATCGAAGGCATGGACGCCGGGCTGATCGCCGCCCTGCGCGCCCAGAACCCCGTCGAGACGGGCTGGAAGGCGCTGCCGCCCGGCGGGGGCTGGCTCTACGTCGAGACCGGCGGCGCGACCCGGCAGGAGGCCGAGGACAAGGCGCGCGCCGTCGCGAAGGCGATGAAGTCGTACGGGCTGACCGAGGCCGTCGTCGAGTCCGACCCGAAGCGGATGAAGGCGCTGTGGCGGATCCGCGAGGACGGCGCGGGCATCCTCACCCGCAGCCCGGACGGCGGCGAGGCCTGGCCGGGCTGGGAGGACGCCGCCGTCCCGCCGGAGAAGTTCGGCTCCTACCTGCGGGAGTTCGACCGCGTGCTCGAGCGGCACGGGCGCAAGGGCGTCTACTACGGCCACTTCGGCGACGGCTGCCTGCACGTCCGGATCGACTTCGACCTGCTCACCGAGCCGGGGATCGCGAACTTCCGGGCGTTCATGGAGGACGCGGCCGACGCCGTCGTCGCCCACGGCGGGTCGCTCTCCGGTGAGCACGGCGACGGGCGAGCCCGCTCCGAGCTGCTGCCCCGGATGTACCCGCCGGACGTGATCACGGCGTTCGAGGAGTTCAAGGGTGTCTTCGACCCGGACGACCGGATGAACCCGGGCTGCATCGTGCGCTCCGCGCGGATGGACGAGGACCTGCGGATCTTCGTCGGGATGCCGACGATGCCGGACGAGCCGCAGCTCGCCTTCACCCACGACCGCGGCTCGTTCACCCGGGCGACCCGGCGTTGCCTGGGCGTGGGCAAGTGCGTGACCGCGCACGGCGGGGTGATGTGCCCCAGCTACCGGGCGACCGGCGACGAGAAGCACTCCACCCGCGGGCGGGCCCGGCTGCTGTTCGAGATGGCCAACGGGCAGGTGGTCACCGGCGGCTGGCAGGACGACGACGTCGCCGACGCCCTCGACCTCTGCCTGTCCTGCAAGGGCTGCAAGACCGACTGCCCGGTCGGCGTGGACATGGCCGCGTACAAGACCGAGTTCCTCGCCAACCGCTACAAGAACAAGCTGCGTCCGGCCTCGCACTACTCGATGGGAGCGCTGCCGCGCTGGTTGCGGCTCGTCGGGAAGCTGCCGGCGGGCGCGGTCGACGGGCTGAACGCGCTGGCCCGGGTCCCGTTCCTGGCCGGGCTGGCCAAGCGGGCCGGCGGCATCGCGCCGGAGCGCGGGATCCCGGCGATCGCCCGCGAGACGTTCACCACGTCGGCCCGGTCCCGCGCGCTCGTCGAGGGCCCGGCGCGGCACGCGCCGCGCGGGCGGCTGCTGCTGTGGCCGGACACCTTCACCGAGCACTTCGACCCCGGCATCGCCGACGACGCCGTGGCCGTCCTGGAGTTCCTCGGCTACGCCGTGGAGCTGCCCCCGCGCACGGTGTGCTGCGGGCTGACCTGGACGTCGACCGGGCAGGTCGGGGCGGCGCGGCGGGTGCTGCGCCGGTCGCTGCGCACGATCGAGCCGTGGCTGACCGAGGGCGTGCCGGTCGTCGGGCTGGAGCCCTCGTGCACCGCGGCCCTGCGCGCCGACGGCGAGGAGCTGCTTCCCGAGGAGCCGCTGGCCAAGGCGATGTCCGGCGGGGTGCGCACCTTCGCCGAGCTGCTGGCCGGGCACGTCGACGAGCTGCGCGAGGCGGTCTCGGGCCCCGGCGCCCGGGCGCTGGTGCAGCTGCACTGCCACCAGTACGCGGACCTGGGCTCGGAGGCCGACCGCGCGGTGATGGCGGCGCTCGGCATCGACGCGGAGGTGCTCGACTCGGGCTGCTGCGGCCTCGCCGGCAACTTCGGCTTCGAGAAGGGCCACTACGAGGTCTCGATGGCGGCGGCCGAGCGGGTGCTGCTGCCGGCGGTCCGCGGGGCGGCGCCCGACGTCGAGGTCCTGGCCGACGGCTTCTCCTGCCGCACCCAGCTCCGCCAGGCGGGCGCCCGGGAGCCGGTGCACCTCGCCCAGCTGGCGGCACGGGCGCTGGGCCTGGGGAAGTAAGGGCCGGCTTGCTGTCGGACGGTCGAGCTCACTCAACCGGGTGGACGGTCGACCCGCGTCACCTCCGGCGTAATGCCGACGATCTTCCCGGCGATGTTCCGGAGGGAACGGCACGAACGGGAGCACCGCGATGAACGGCCTCATGAGCACGGTCCGGGAGATCACCCAGGGCGGTCCCGCCCGCGCGTCCACCACGTGGCTCGGCTCGCTGGTCGGCACCGTGGCCGAGACGCTGCGCGTGCCCTTCGCCGCCCTCGAGGTCGACGGCCGGATCGTGACCGGCGTTGGGGCCTGGCCGGAGCGCGTGGAGCGGGTGCCGCTGGGCTACGGCGTCGAGACCGTCGGCGCGCTCGTGCTGCCGCCCGTCCGGCGCCGGGACGCCCTGCTGCTCGACGCCCTGGTGGGCCAGCTCGCGCAGGCCGTCCGGGCCGCGTCGGTGGCCGAGTCCGCCGTGCACGCCACCCGCGAGCTCGCCGGCGCCCACGTGCCCGGCGGCCTGGTCGCGGCCCTCACGGCCGCCGCCCGCGCGCTCGGCGGCGCCGCCGTCGAGGTGTGGCCGCTGCCCGCCCTGGACCCCGCCGTCGAGGCCGCGGCGTACCGGATCGCCGTGGAGGCGCTCACGAACGCCGCGCGGCACGCCCCCGGTGCCCCGGCGCGCGTCCGGATCCGGGCGCGGGGGGACTTCCTCGACGTCGCCGTGACGGACGGTGGCCCCGGCGTCCCGGCGGGGTTCACCGCCGGCACCGGCGTGCACGCCATGCGCGGCTGGGCCGCGGCCGTCGGCGGGGTCTTAGTGGTCCGCCGAGGCCTGCCCGGCACCCTCGTCGAGGCCATGCTCCCGCTGGTCCCGGCCCCCGTGGTGCCGGCCCAGCGCACACCGGTGGACTGACCGGACGGCACGCGGGAACCTCGCCGGTACGACAGATCGTTGAACGGTCGACCATCGACCGAGCGACCGGGAGGCCGGACACGTGGAGCACGACACCGCGGCGACTCGGGACACCGTGGGGCGTGCGTTCGCGCTGGCCGGCCTGGTGGGTGCCGGGATCGCCGTCGTCCTGATCCTGGGGCTCACCCTCGCCGTCAGCCGGGTCGACCCGGTCCGCCGCACCATCAGCGAGTACGCCCTGCACCCGGACCTCAAGCCGGTCTTCGACGTCGGCGTTCTGGCCTTCGCCGCCGCGGCCCTGTGCGTGCTGGTCGCGCACGCGCGCGCCGGCCTGGTCCGGGCCGTGTCGGGTGCCTCGTCGGGCCTGGTGCTGGCCGCCGTGGGGCTGGTCGCCGTCGTGGTGTTCGAGAAGACGAACTGGGCGGTCGGCCCGAGCGTGGGCGGCACCATCCACCGCTACGCCAGCCTCGTGGCCTTCCTCGCCCTGCCGGTCGCCGCGATCCTCGTCGCCCGCCGGTACCGCCGCGCGGCCGCGCCGGAGCGGGGGCCGTGGGCCCGGCCGGCGGCGTGGGTGCGGTGGCTCGCCGTCGCGTCGCTGCTGTGGTTCACCCCGATCCTCGTCGGCTTCGCGCAGCGCCCGTTCACCGGCGTGTCCTGGTGGCAGGCGGTCCCGTTGGGCCTGATCGAGAGGGGGCTGGCGCTCACCGAGGTGCTGGTCGTGGTCGCGCTGGGCCTGTGGGGGCTGGCGGCCGCGCGGCGCACGCCCGTCGCGCCTTCCCCGGACGTCGTCGCGGATTCCCGGTCCGGGCGTGAGATGTCCCGCGATTGACCCGTCCGCGCGCGCGGTATCACGGATGCATGGTTCCGACGATCACGCTCAACGACGGTGTCCGGATCCCGCAGTTCGGCTTCGGCGTCTTCCAGATCGACCCGGGGCAGGCGACGGTCGACGCCGTGAAGCAGGCGTTCGACGCGGGCTACCGCCACATCGACACCGCTCAGATGTACGGCAACGAGGAGGGCGTCGGGCAGGCGATCGCCGAGTCCGGGCTCTCCCGGGACGAGATCTTCGTCACCACGAAGCTCAACAACAGCCGGCACGGCCGGGACGAGGCGCAGAAGGCGCTCGAGGAGAGCCTCACCAAGCTCGGTCTCGACCACGTGGACCTCTACCTGATCCACTGGCCGCTGCCGAAGCGCGACGACTACGTGGAGACCTGGCGCGGGCTCGAGCAGGCGAAGGCCGCGGGCAAGGTCCGCTCCATCGGCGTCTCGAACTTCCAGGTGCCGCACCTGGACCGGCTGGCCGCCGAGACGGACACGGTGCCCTCGGTCAACCAGATCGAGCTGCACCCGACCTTCACCCAGCCCCAGCTGCGCCAGTACCACCGGGACAACGCCATCGCGACCGAGGCGTGGAGCCCGATCGGCCAGGGCGGCGCGCTGCTGAAGAACGAGCTCCTCACCTCGCTCGCGGAGAAGTACGGCAAGAGCCCGGCGCAGATCGTGCTCCGCTGGCACGTCCAGCTCGGCAACGTCGTGTTCCCCAAGTCGGTGACGCCCTCGCGCATCGCGGAGAACATCGACGTCTTCGACTTCGAGCTGGCCGACGACGACGTCGCGACGATCAGCGGCCTCGACAAGGGCGACCCCGGCGCCCGCCTGGGCCCGCACCCGGACGAGTTCAACTGACATCGTGGCGATCAGGGTGGCCCCGCCCGATGGGTTCTCCATCTGAGATGTCATGGCCCTACCCCGGGCCGCCTTGAAGGATGAGAATCTGGGCGGGGTCGGCTGTGCTCGTTCGCGCTTGGTGCACGTGAACCCGAG
>NZ_BSFQ01000075.1 GCF_027922425.1 Pseudonocardia halophobica
GCCGCCGACCTGCTCGTCCTCGGCGCCGCGGACCGTGCCCACGCCGCCCTCGACGAGGCCGACGCCCGGCTCGCGGCCCTCCGCCGGCGGGCGGCCGGCGCGACCGGCGCCGGCGCCGCAGTGGCGGTCCTGGCCGTCGGGCTCACGGCCGTCGTGTGCGCGGGGCTGGGGCTCTCGGGGTTCGCGGCCGGCACCGTGCCCGGCCCGGTGATCGCCGTGCTCGCCCTGACCCCGCTCGCGTTCGCCGAGGTCATCGCCCCGCTCCCGGAGGCCGCCGTCCGCCTGCTGTCGATCCGCCCGGCCCTGCGCCGGCTGCGGGACCTCGGGGAACGGGAGCCGGTCGTCGTCGAGCCCGCGGCCGCGGCGGGGGTGCCCGCCCCGCGGTCGCTGCAGGCCCGTGACCTCGGTGTCCGGTGGCCCGACGCGGCCGTCGAGGCCGTCCACGGCGTCGACCTCGACCTCGGCGGCGGCCGCCGGGTCGCGCTCACCGGACCGTCGGGCAGCGGCAAGTCGACGGTCGTCGCGGCCCTGCTGCGGACCCTCCCGCCCAGTTCGGGCAGCCTGCACGCCGACGGCCGCGACGTGCGCGCGCTCCACGCCGACGACGTGCGGGCCGGGATCGCCTGGTGCGGGCCGTGGGCGCACCTCTTCGACAGCACGCTGCGCGCCAACCTCGCCCTCGCCGCACCCGGGGCGACCGACGACGACCTGGTCGCGGCCCTGCGCCGCGTCGCGCTCGGGTCGTGGTTCGACGCCCTGCCCGAGGGCCTGGACACGGCGGTCGGCGCGCACGGCGGCGCGGTGTCGGGCGGCGAGCGTCAGCGGCTCGGGGTGGCCCGCGCGCTGCTCGCCGACCGGCCGATCCTCGTCCTCGACGAGCCCACCGCCCACCTCGACGCCGCGACCGGCGCCGCGCTCGCGGCGGAGATCCTCGCGGCCACGGCCGACCGGACCGCCCTGCTCGTCACGCACCGGCCCGAGCAGACCCCGGGCGTGCCGCGGCTCGACCTCGGCCGGAGCCGCAGCCCGGTGTGAGTCACCCCAGCCGTTCGGCGACGTGGTCGGCCACGCGCAGGGCGTTGGCCATCGCCGTCAGCGACGGGTTCACCGCGCCGATGCTCGGGAAGACGCTGGTGTCGACCACGTAGAGGTTGTCCAGCTCGTGGGCCCGGCAGGTCACGTCGAGCGCCGAGCTCACCGGGTCGGTCCCGAACCGGATGGTCCCGGCCTGGTGCGCGGTCGCCCCGATCGGCATGCCCTTGTGCATGTAGATGCTGTGGTGCAGCAGGTGCTTCTCGTGCATGCCGAGGTCGGAGAGCCGGCTCTGCAGGGCCTTCCGGAGGCGCTTCAGCCCCTCGGTGTTGTTGTCCGGGTCGAGCGTGAGCCGGATCTGTCCGTCGCGTTCCAGGGTCACCCGGTTCTCCGGCCGCGGCAGGTCCTCGCCGCAGAGCCAGAAGTCGACGGCATGGTGGGCGAGCACCTCGAACGGCATCTCCGGGGAGAGTCGCCCGGCCCAGTGCGGGGCGTTCGCCCGGACCTGCTCGGAGTCGGACTTGCCGAGCATCTGGATGCCGCCCAGCGGGTAGTCCCAGTCCTCCGAGCCGAGGTACCAGTCGTGCACCGCCAGGGTCTTCTGGAACCGCGTCGGGTTCGGCTCCTTGGAGACGGCCATCAGCGCGAGGTTGTTGTGCCGCATGTAGTGCCGACCGACCACGCCGGAGCCGTTGGCCAGGCCGTCGGGGTGCTTGTCGTTCGCCGAGCGGAGCAGCAGCGCGGCCGAGTTCACGGCCCCGCAGGCAACCACCACGACGTCGGCGGTGAAGCGCACCGTCTCGAGGCCGCCCTCGCCCTGGTCGAACCGGGTGACGACGGTGGTGACCGAGCGCCCGTGGGGATCGGTCTCCAGCCGCGTCACCTCGGCGTGGGTGAGCAACCGGACGTTGTCGTGGGCCAGCGCAGGGTCCACGCAGATCACCTGCGCGTCGGACTTGCCGCCGATCAGGCAGGGGAAGCCGTCGACGCGGTCGCACCGGATGCAGGGGCTGTCGTAGGTGGCGTTCCCCTGTGCGTCCTGGTTCAGGCGCACCCCGATCGGCAGGTGGAAGGGGTGCAGTCCGATCTTGTCCAGGTCGTCGCTGAGCTGCTGGATACGCGGTTCGTGGCGCACCGGCGGATAGCGGTAGTCCGCGGAGGCCGGGCCCTCGGTGGGGTCGTCACCGTGCCGGCCGTGGACCTCGTAGAGGTGCTCGGCCTCGGTGTAGTACGGCTCGAGGTCGGCGTAGCTGATCGGCCAGCCCGGTGAGATGCCGCCGTGGTGGACCAGCTCGCCGAAGTCCTGCGGGCGCAGGCGGAACAGCGCCGCGCCGTAGAACTTGGTGTTGCCGCCGACGTAGTAGTTCACCTCGGGCGGGAACTCGTGGCCGTGGCGGTCGAGCCAGAACTCCGGGGCCCGGTACTTCCCCCGCACGAACACCGCGCCCGAGTCCCAGTTGTCGCGCTCGCGCGGCAGGTAGGCCCCGCGCTCGAGCAGCAGGACCCGCTTCCCGGTGGGCGCGAGGCGATGGGCGAAGGTGCCGCCGCCCGCCCCGCTGCCGATCACGATCACGTCGTAGTGGTCGCCGCTCACGGCCGTCCCTCCTTGGCGTGCTCCGCGGGCTCGGCCGCGTCGTCGTAGACGTCCCGCAGCGTCTCGATCTCCTGCGTGGTGAAGGTCCGCTCCCGCCGCGCGTCGCGGGCGAACGCGGCCGCCCAGGTCAGCACCGCGCCGACGCGGTTGCGGTACCCGGTGAGGAAGGCCAGGTGGAGGACCAGCCAGGCCAGCCAACCGGCGAACCCGCCGAACTTCAGCGGCCCGGCCGAGACGACGGCGTTGCCGCGCGAGAGGTAGGCGGCCGAGCCCAGGTCGTGGTACCGGAACGGACGGACCGGGCGCCCGGCCGACCGGTGCCGGATGCGGCGGCCCGCGTACATCCCGGCCTGCATCGCGACCTCGGCGACGCCCGGCAGGTGGTCCCGGCTCATCAGGTCGCCGATCACGGAGATCTCCGGGTGCCCCGGCACCGTGAGGTCCGGCTCGACCTCGATCCGGCCCGCGCGGTCGCGCGGGGCGCCCGTCGCGTCGGCGAGTGCCTTCGCGATCGGGGGTGCCTCCACCCCGGCGGCCCACAGCACGGTCCCCGCGGGGTACCGCTGCGTCGCGCCCGTGCCGTCGCGGACGTCGATGCCCCGCGCATCCACCCCGGTGACGACGGAGCCGAGGTGCAGCTCGACCCCGAGCGCGTGCAACCCGGCGGCGGCCTTCGCCGACAGGGCCGGCCCGAACGACGCCAGCGGTGCCTTCCCGGCGTCGAACAGCAGCACCCGGGCGTCCTCCGGGCGGATGCGGTGGAACTCCCGGCGCAGCGTGCGGGTGGCCAGTTCCCGGATCTGGCCCGCCAGCTCGACGCCCGTGGGCCCGGCCCCGACGACGGCGAACGTGAGCCACCGCCGCTGCTCGTCCGGGTCCGTCGCGGTCTCGGCCAGCTCGAACGCGCCGAAGACCCGGCGCCGGATGGCGAGGGCGTCGGCGATGGTCTTCATGCCGAGCGCGTACCGGGCGAACTCGTCGTGGCCGAAGTAGGACTGCCGCACGCCCGCGGCGACGATCAGGTCGTCGTAGGCCAGGGTCAGACGTTCGCCGTTCGGCCGCTCGGCGACGACGGTGCAGGCCTGCGGATCGACGTCGACGACGTCGGCCAGCACGCAGTCGACCGTGCGGTGCCGCTTCAGGACGTCGCGCAGCGGCGCCGCGATCTGTCCCTCGGACAGGATCCCGGTCGCGACCTGGTAGAGCAGCGGCTGGAACAGGTGGTGCTGCGCACGGTCGACGAGCGTGACCGCGATCGTGGGGTCGCGCAGCGCCCGGGCGGCGAAGAGTCCGGCGAAGCCGCCGCCCACGATCACGACGCGGTGCGCCCCCGGGCCGCCGGCGCCGTCGCGGGAGCGGCCGACGAGGGTCAGCCGGTGGGGTCGTGCCACGAGTCCCCCTCGGGCAGCAGGTCGTCGGCCTCCTTGGGGCCCCAGGTGCCGCGCTGGTAGCGCTGCAGGGGCACCACGTCGCCGAGGATCGGGTCGACCACCCGCCACGCGGCCTCGACGGTGTCCTGCCGGGCGAACAGGACCCGGTTGCCGTCCAGGGCGGCGCCGATCAGCCGGTCGTACGGGCGCGCGTCGTCCGCCGCGTGCTCGGCGAAGACCAGGTCCTGCTCCTCGGGCACGCGCTCGATCCCCTGCTTCTTGCCCGCCAGGGTCAGCGAGACCGCGGCGTTCGGCCAGATGCGGAAGCGCAGGGCGTTCACCGGGCGCGGGCCGGGCACGTCGAAGACATCGAGCGGGGCCGGCCGGAAGCGGATGCTCACCTCGGTGGCGGTCACCGGCATCGTCTTGCCCGCGCGGATCAGGATCGGGACGCCCGCCCACCGCCACGAGTCGAGCTCCAGCCGGACGGCCGTGTACGACTCGGTGGTCGAGACCGGATCGACGCCGGCCACCTCCCGGTAGCCCTCGTACTGGCCGCGCACGGTGTTCTCCGGGGTGAGCGGGCGGATCGCGTGCAGCACGCGGGCCTTGGCGTCGACCCAGGACAGCAGGCCGGAGCCGTCCGGCGGGTCCGCGACCACGGTGGCCAGGACCTGCAGCATGTGGTTCTGGAGGACGTCGCGGGTGGCGCCGGTGCGATCGTAGAAGTGGCCGCGGTCGGCGACGTCGAACGCCTCCGCCATGGTGATCTGGATGCTCTCGACGTGGTCGCGGTTCAGCAGCGGCTCGAAGATCGAGTTGGCGAAGCGGGCGACCAGGACGTCGTTGAGCGGGTCGAGGCCCAGCCAGTGGTCGACCCGGTAGATCGCGTCCTCCGGGAAGTACTTGAGCATGGTCTCGTTCAGGGCCCGCGCGCTCTGCAGGTCCGTGCCGAACGGTTTCTCGACCATCACCCGGGCACCCTCGGCGCGCCCGGCCCCGGAGATGCCCTCGGCGATCCGGGCGAACAGGACCGGCGGCACCTCGAGGTAGTAGAGCACCCGTTCGCCGTCGCCGATCTCCCTGCTCATCGCCTCGTAGGTCGCCGGGTCGCCGAGGTCGCCGTCGACGTAGCGCAGCAGGCCGAGCATGGTCCGGCCGGGCCCCGAGTCCGGATCGAGGTCGTTGCGGCGCAGCGACCGGGCGGCGTAGTCCCGGAACTGCTCCAGGCCCCACCCGCTCTTCGCGACGCCGACCACCGGCACGTCGAGGACGCCCCGCTCCACCAGCCCGACGAGCGCCGGGAAGGTCTCCAGCTTCGCCAGGTCCCCGGTCGCGCCGAAGATCACGAGGGCGTCCACCCGGTCCGTCGGCATGGCCTGCTCCTGTCCACCGAGGTCTGCGAGGTCGTGCGGGTGCCCGCCACCGTGCTGGCCCGCGGGCGCCGGTCGCCTCACTCGCACCGGATGAGGCGGGCCCGCCGGCCCGATCGACGAGGGCGGAGGCGGCGGACGAATCGGACACGCGCGACGCGCCCCGCTGTGGACGCGGCGTTCGGCTCGCCCGCGTCGGGTGATGCCCGCGCGGTGTGCCGACCCGACGGTGGGCCCCGTGTCCGTGGTCGACCTCGCCCGCCTGCAGTTCGCCGGAACGTCGATCTACCATTTCCTGTTCGTCCCACTGACGATCGGGCTGGGTCTGCTGACCGCCGTCCTGCAGACGTTCTGGCACCGCACGGACAAGCCCGAGTACCTGCGGCTGACCCGCTTCTTCGGCGTCCTGCTCGTCATCAACGTGGCGGTCGGCGTTGTGACGGGGCTCGTGCAGGAGTTCCAGTTCGGGATGAACTGGTCCGGCTACTCCCGGTTCGTCGGCGACGTGTTCGGGGCGCCGCTCGCGATGGAGGGCCTGGCGGCCTTCTTCCTCGAGTCGACGTTCCTCGGGCTGTGGGTGTTCGGGTGGAACCGGCTGTCCCGGCGGGTGCACCTGGCCACGATCTGGGCCGTCGCCGCCGGCGGCGTGCTCTCGGCGGCGTTCATCATGGCCGCGAACTCGTGGATGCAGAACCCGGTCGGGTACGAGATCAACCCGGTGACGCAGCGGGCGCAGCTCACGAGCATCGGCGCCGTGCTGGCCAACCCGGTCTTCCTGCGCAGTTTCCTGCACGTGCTGCTCGCGTCGGTGATCACCGCGGCGGTGGTCATGCTGGCCGTGGCGGCGTGGCACCTGCGCCGTCGCTCGCACGCGGCCGAGTTCGGCCGGGCGGCGCGGATCGCGCTCGGCGTGCTGGCCCCGGCGGTGGCGCTCAACCTGCTCGTCGGCAGTGAGCTGGGGGTCACGGAGGGCGAGTTCCAGCCCATGAAGATCGCGGCGGCCGAGGCCCAGTGGCAGACGTGCCAGCCGTGCTCGTTCTCGCTGTTCCAGATCGGCGGCGGCAACGACGACCAGACGCCGTCGAAGATCATCCAGGTGCCGCACCTGCTCTCGCTGCTGGCCACCAACTCCTGGAACGGCCAGGTGGTCGGGCTCAACGACCTGCAGGCGCAGTACGTGCAGCAGTACGGCCCGGGCGACTACGTGCCCAACGTGTTCGTCCAGTACTGGGCGATGCGCGGGATGGCCTACCTCGGCAGCCTCCTGCTCGTCGTCGCGCTGTGGGGGTTGTGGCGGCGGAACCGGCTCGTCGAGTCGCCGTGGTTCCTGCGGGTGGCGATCTGGTGCCTGCCGTTGCCGTTCCTGGTCAACACGGCGGGCTGGATCCTCACCGAGAACGGGCGGCAGCCCTGGATCGTGCAGGGCCTGCAGAAGACGGCGGACGCCAACTCGCCGTCGGTGAGCGCCGCGGCGATCGTCACGAGCCTGCTGATCTTCCTGCTGCTCTACGGCGCGCTGGCGGTCGTGGACTGGGTCCTCATGGCGCGCTACGCCCGCAAGGAGCTCCCGGCCGAGGAGGCCGCGGACGAGATCGAGGCGCCCACCCCGGCGCCCACCTACTGACCCGGGAGGTGAGCCGATGACCCTCGTCGCGTTCTGGTTCGTCGTCCTCGCGGTGGTGTGGACCGGGTTCCTGCTGCTCGAGGGGTTCGACTTCGGGGTGGGCATGCTGCACGGTGTCGTCGGGCGCGACGAGGCCGGGCGCGACCTGGCGATCCGCAGCATCGGGCCGGTGTGGGACGGCAACGAGGTGTGGCTCGTGCTGGCCGCCGCTGGAACCTTCGCGGCCTTCCCGGTCTGGTACGCGGTGATGTTCTCGGCGTACTACCCGATCATGGTCGTGGTGCTCGTCGCGTTGATCCTGCGCGGGGTGTCCTTCGAGTTCCGGTCCCACTCGGACTCGCCGCGCGCCCGGGCGCTGTGGAGCGGTGCGCTCGCCGGCGGGAGCCTGGTGGTCCCGCTCGGCCTCGGCATCGTGCTCGGCGGGCTGTTGGCCGGGGTCCCGATCGACTCCGCGCAGGAGTTCGTGGGCGGGGCCGGGGACCTGTTCCCGGCGTACGCGCTGATGACCGGAGCGACGGTCGTGCTGGTGTGCCTGGTGCACGGGGCGGTGTTCCTCGCCCTGAAGACCACGGCGGCCCTGCGCCGGCGGGCCCTCGGGATCGCCCGGGCCCTCGCCCCGGTGGTCGCCGTCGTCGTCACGGGGTGGGCGGCGTGGACCCGCGTCACGTCGGGGGACGGGGTGCTGCTGTCCGTGGCCGAGTTCGCCGCGATCCTCGCCGCGATCATCGCGGCCGCCTTCGTGCACGTCCGGCGCGAGGGCCTCGCGTTCGCCGCCACCGCGGCGACCATGGCCGCGCTGACGGCGTCGATCTTCTCGGAGCTGTACCCGCGCGTGATGGTGTCCAGCCTCGGCCCTGCGAACGACCTCACCACCACGAGCACCGCCTCCGCCTCGTACGCGCTGACGGTCATGACGGTGGTCCTGGCGGTCCTGCTGCCCGTCGTCCTGGCGTACCAGGCGTGGACCTACCACGTGTTCCGCGCCCGGCTCCGCGGGCCGGTGCGTGAGCCGGAGCCGTCGCCGGTGGCGCCCGCCGATCCCGGTTAGGGTCGGCGGGTGGCCCTGATCGACCTGCACACCCACTCGACCGTCTCGGACGGCACCGAGACCCCCGAGGAGCTGGTCGCCACGGCGGCCGCCGCGGGCGTCACGACGCTCGCGCTCACCGACCACGACACCACCGGAGGCTGGGACCGGGCCGCCGCCGTGCTGCCGCGGGGGATGCGGCTGGTGCGCGGGGCGGAGTTCTCCTGCGTGAGCCCCACCGGGCGGCCGGCGACGCCGGGGGACAAGGCCACCGTGTCGGTCCACCTGCTCGGGTACCTGTTCGACCCCGAACACCCCGCGATCGTCGCCGAGCAGCGGCGGCTGGTGGCCGAGCGCGTCGAGCGGCTGCGGAAGATGGCCCGCAACGTCTCCGCCGACTACCCGCAGCTCGACGCCGACCGCGTGTTCGACCTCGTCCCGGAGGGCACCACGCCGGGCCGCCCGCACCTCGGGCGGGCGCTCGTCGCGGCCGGGGTCGTCGAGTCGGTCAACGAGGCCTTCGCCGGCATCCTGCGCACCGGCAGCAAGTACTACGAGCCGAAGACCGACACGCCCGTCGAGCGGGCCGTCGAGATGATCGTCGAGGCGGGCGGCGTGGCGGTGTTCGCACACCCGCTGGCGCGCCGGCGCGGGCGGGTCATCGAGACCTCGGTGCTGGCCGACCTGGCCCGGATCGGGCTGAGCGGCGTCGAGGTCGACCACCCCGACCACGACCCCGCGGACCGTGAGCTGCTGCGCGGGGTCGCGGCCGAGCTGGGCCTGGTCCCGACGGGGTCCAGCGACTTCCACGGCACCAACAAGACCACCCCGATCGCCGCCGAGACGACCGCGCCCGACGCCCTCGACGAGCTGCTCGCGAAGGCCGCCGGCGTCGACGTCGTCGAGGGCGCCTGAGCGCGGGCCGGGGCCGCCCGGCCGGTACCGTGACGCGGTGCCCGGTTCCTCCTCCCGCGCCGCCGGGAGCGGCGGACAGCTCGGCTTCGACGACCTGCTCGACGACGGGTCGCTGCCCACCGGGGTCGCCCGGGAGGCCGCCCGGTGGGCCCGGCCGCTGGTCCGCGTCACGCCCGCCCGGCTCGGGACCTGGGAGTCCTGCCCGCGGCGCTACCGGCTGACCTACGTCGAGAAGCCCGCGCCGCCGCGCGGCGGGCCGCGGGCGGCGAGCACGCTCGGCGCCGTCGTGCACCTCGCGCTGCGCGCGTTGTACCTGCGCCCGGTGCGGGAGCGGACCCCGGACCAGGCCGCCGCGCTCGTCGACCGCAACTGGTCGGGCGAGGGCTTCCGCGACGGTGCACAGGAGGCGGAGTACCGCGGCCGGGCCCGCAGCTGGGTGGCCGACTACGTCGCCGAGCACGTCGAGGGAATGCCGGAGCCGCTGGGCGTCGAGCGCTGGGTGTCCGCGCCGACCTCGGCGATCGTCGCCGAGGGGCGGGTGGACCGGATCGACGGCGACGCGGGCGCGGCCGTGATCGTCGACTACAAGACCGGGCGGCGGGTCCCCGAGCCCGGCGACGCGCGGGACTCGGCGGCCCTCGCCCTCTACGCCCTCGGCGCCGCCCGCACGCTGCGCCGCGACTGCCGGCGCGTCGAGCTGCACCACCTGCCGACCGGCCGGGTCGCCGCGTGGGAGCACGACGAGGCCTCCCTGGCCGGGCACGTGGCGCGGGCCGAGCGCGGCGCCACCGATGCCGCCGACGCCGCCCACGCGCTCGCCGCCGGCGGCGGCCCCCACACCCCCTTCCCCCC
>NZ_BSFQ01000076.1 GCF_027922425.1 Pseudonocardia halophobica
CGCGGAGACGGCGTAGAGCTCCTCGCGGTGCTCGCGCAGGTGCTGCCCGAGCGCCTTGAGCAGCCCGGCCCGCTGATGGAAGGTCAACTCCCGCAGCGCCGGCCCACCGACCTCCCGCCCGTAGCCCAGCGCGGCGCCGAAGTCGACCCCGGTCGAGGACACCCGGGCGATCTCCTCCCCGGTCACCGCGTCGAACAGCGGGCGGCCCTCATCGGTCGCGGTGTGCCAGTCACCGGAGACATAGCTGCGCAGAAGCGGGGTGGTCATGCGGTCCCTCTCGTGGTGGCGGCGGGTCAGACGGTTTCGATCAGCAGGGCCGCGCCCTGGCCGACGCCGACGCACATCGACGCCAGCCCGCGACGGCCGCCCTCGCGGCGGAGCCGGTTGGCGAGCGTGACGGTGATCCGGGCGCCGGAGCAGCCCAGCGGGTGGCCCAGGGCGATGGCGCCGCCGTCGGCGTTCACGGTCTCGGGGTCCAGGCCCAGGCGGCGCACGCAGGCGAGGCTCTGCGCGGCGAAGGCCTCGTTGAGCTCGACGGCGTCGAGGTCGCCGGTCTGCCAGCCGGCCAGCCTCAGCGCCTTCTGCGTGGCGGGCACCGGGCCGAGGCCCATGACGTGCGGCGCGACGCCGGCACTCGCACCGACGACGATCCGGGCGAGCGGGGTCAGCCCGTGCTCCTCGACGGCCCGCTCGCTGGCGACGACGACCGCCGCGGCGCCGTCGGACAGGGGAGAGGAGTTGCCCGCGGTGACGATCCCGCCCTTGCGGAACACCGGGCGCAGCCGGCCCAGGGACTCGGGGGAGGCGTCGGCGCGGGGGCCCTCGTCCGCGGTGACCTGGACGGGATCGCCCTTGCGCTGCGGGACGGGCACGGTGACCAGCTCCGCGTCGAACCGCCCGTCCTTCGCAGCGGCGACCGCACGGGTGTGGCTGCGCAGCGCGAACTCGTCGCACTCCTCGCGGGTGATGCCGTCGAGCGTGGCCACCTCCTCGGCGGTCTCGCCCATCGACAGGGTCGCCGGACCCGCGGTCTCGGTGTGGACCTCGGGCGCGGCCTCGTCGAGGGCGCGGAAGCGCGGGTTGGTGAAGCGCCAGCCCAGCGACGTGTCCGCGACCTCGCCGGGCTTGGCCCACGGCGTGCCGGGCTTGGCCATCACCCACGGCGCCCGGGTCATCGACTCGACCCCACCGGCGACGACGACGTCGGCCTCCCCGGCCTTGATCGCCTGGGCGGCGTTCGTGACGGCGGTCAGGCCGCTCGCGCACAGCCGGTTCACGGTGTAGCCCGGGACCGTCGCCGGGAGCCCGGCCAGCAGAACGGCCATTCGGGCCACGTTGCGGTTGTCCTCGCCGGCCTGGTTCGCGGCGCCGAGGACGACCTCGTCGATCGCGTCGGCCGGCACCCCGGCCCGCGCGACGGCCTCGCCGACCACCAGGGCGGCCAGGTCGTCGGGGCGGACGCCCGCCAGCGCTCCGCCGTACTTGCCCTGCGGGGTGCGGACCCCGCTCACCAGGAATGCGGTGTTGCTGCTGCCCATGAAGCCGCTCGGCCTCCGATCGGTGTCTGCGTCGGCGAACGATCGTTCGGTTGTCGGGGAGGTTAGCATGGGCGCGTGGGGATCCGACAGGGGCGAGGGTGCCGACGACGTCCGGCGCGCGCGTCCCGTGGGCCCGACGGGCAGGGCTCAGCCATCGCCGTCGTGGCACGACCCGCGGCCGTTGGGGCTCGAGAAAGCGCTGGTGGCGGCGTCAGGGGAGGTCGCCAGGGGGCGGCCGGGACGGGCAGGATCATCAGATGGGGAGAGGACTTCGGCGAGCGCGTCACAGTGCCGCGGGAGGCCCACGCGGCGTTCGCCGGGGTCGAGAAGTGCGCAGCCCGATCGTTCGGGCAATCACGACCCGGACCGGCCCCTGAATCACGGCGTCGGTCTCACGGGGTTCCGAGTGGCCCGACACGGGGAAGGCGAGGTGTGTGGATGACCCGAGCAACCCTTGAAGAGGACGGCCCGCCGGTCGGCCGGATGCGACACGCGGGAGGGGCGCGATGACCGCCGCGACGGCCGATCCGCCCTCCCGGCCGAACCGGCGCGCCCGCGGCGCGGCCGGTGCCCGCCGCCCCGTCTACGACGCCCGGTCCCTGCTGGCCGTGGCGGTGCAGGAGTTCAACGCCCGCGGCTACGACGCCACCTCGATGGAGGACCTGTCGCGGGCCGCCGGGATCACGAAGTCCTCCTTCTACCACCACGTCAGCGGCAAGGAGGAGCTCCTCCGCGCGGCGCTGCAGCGTGCGCTCGACGGGCTCTTCGGCATCCTCGACGAGCCCGCCTCCCAGCGCGGACCGGCGCTGCGGCGGCTGCAGCACATCATCGGGCGCCAGGTCGAGGTGCTCACCACGGAGCTGCCCTACGTGACGCTGCTCCTGCGGGTCCGCGGCAACACCGAGATCGAGCGGTGGGCCCTGGCCCGCCGCCGCGCGTTCGACGCCACCCTCGCCTCGCTCGTCGCCGAGGCGGTGGAGGACGGCGAGGTCGCGGCCGGGGTGGAGCCCTGGCTGGCGGCCCGGTTGCTGTCCGGCACGGTGAACTCGATCATCGAGTGGTACCGCCCCGGCCGGCCCGGTTCGGAGGGCCTTCCCGCCCAGGTCGTGCAGATGGTGTCCACGGGGATCATCCCGCCTGCCTGACGCCCGCCCGGGTGAGTTCGGCCCCACGCTTGCGTGGGCGGCGGGAGTGCGTCATCATCAGACGAACGAACATTCGGTTTTGGAGGTTCGCGATGACCGCGACCGACGAGCGCTCCCACCCTGCGTTCGAGGACGAGTTCCAGGCCACGATCGACGCCGACCAGCGGATCGAGCCGCGGGACTGGATGCCCGAGGCCTACCGCAAGACCCTGATCCGCCAGATCGCGCAGCACGCGCACTCGGAGATCATCGGCATGCAGCCCGAGGGCAACTGGATCGGCCGCGCTCCGTCGCTGCGGCGCAAGGCGATCCTGCTGGCCAAGGTGCAGGACGAGGCCGGGCACGGGATGTACCTCTACGCGGCGGCCGAGACGCTCGGCGTGGACCGCGAGGAGCTGACCGAGAAGCTGATCGAGTCGAAGCAGAAGTACTCCTCGATCTTCAACTACCCCACGCTGACCTACGCCGACGTCGGCGTGATCGGCTGGCTGGTCGACGGCGCCGCGATCTGCAACCAGGTCCCGCTGTGCCGGTGCTCCTACGGCCCGTACGCGCGGGCGATGGTGCGGATCTGCAAGGAGGAGTCGTTCCACCAGCGGCAGGGCTACGAGCTGCTGCTGGCCATGGTCAACGGCACGCCGGCGCAGAAGGCCATGGTGCAGGAGTCGGTCGACCGGTGGTGGTGGCCGTCGCTGATGATGTTCGGCCCCGCGGACGGTGACTCCCCGAACACCCAGCAGTCGATGGCGTGGAACATCAAGCGGCACACGAACGACGAGCTGCGCCAGCGGTTCGTGGACATGACCGTCCCGCAGGCCGAGGCCCTGGGTGTCACGCTGCCGGACCCGGACCTGCGGTGGAACGACGAGCGGCAGGCGCACGACTTCGGCGAGCCGGACTGGTCGGAGTTCAAGGCGGTCATCTCCGGCGCCGGCCCCACGAACGCGCAGCGGATCGCGCACCGGCGCCGCGCGCACGAGAGCGGGGCCTGGGTGCGTGAGGCGGCCCGGGTGTACGCGGACAAGCAGGCGGCGAAGAAGCGTGAGGTGACGGCGTGATCCCGAGCGACGAGACCCCTGAGGTGACCGCGGAGGGCGGCCACGGAGCCGTCCCGACCACCGGGGTGCCGACCGGCGCCATTGAGAAGGGGCAGGGCGTGAAGCGGCGCGACTGGCCGTTGTACGAGGTGTTCGTGCGCGGCAAGCGCGGGCTGAACCACGTCCACGTCGGCTCCCTGCACGCCGCGGACGCGGAGATGGCGCTG
This sequence comes from Pseudonocardia halophobica, assembly GCF_027922425.1. Taxonomy (GTDB): domain Bacteria; phylum Actinomycetota; class Actinomycetes; order Mycobacteriales; family Pseudonocardiaceae; genus Pseudonocardia; species Pseudonocardia halophobica. Next base: position 3,948 of record NZ_BSFQ01000076.1, read on the forward strand.
CACAACGCGCGTGACCTCTACACCCGGCGCAACGAGGGCGTGTCGATCTGGGTGGTCAAGGCCGAGGACATCACCGCCTCGAGCCCGGCGGAGAAGGACCCGTTCTTCGCGCCGTCCGGCGACAAGGTCTACCGGCACCCGACCTTCTACGCGATCCCGGAGGAGGTGCCGCACCTGTGAGCCACGTGGAGCAGGGCGAGCACGACGCGACCAACGCCTACCAGTCGCTGTCGGAGACCACCGCGCACGACGACCCGCGCTGGGCGTTCGGCACGGGCTTCGAGGACGGTCTGAGTCTCGGGGAGGCCGAGATCACCGCGCCGGTGCCCGAGGGCGTCGACGCGGCGGACCTCGCGGCGTACTGCCAGATGCTGGGCGACGACGCGCTGATCTACAGCCAGCAGCTGTCGGAGTGGGTGGCGAACGCGCCGGAGCTGGAGGAGGAGGTCGCGCTGGCGAACACCGCGCTCGACCTGCTCGGTCAGGCCCGCGTGCTGCTGGCCCGGGCCGGGCACGTCGAGGGGGCGGACCGCGACGAGGACGCGCTGGCCTACCTGCGCGACCAGGCCGGGTTCCGCAACGTCGCCCTCGCCGAGCAGTCCGACGAGCTGGACTTCGGCCGCTGCATCGCCCGGCTGCTGATCTTCTCGACCTGGCGGCTCGCGCTGCTGCACCGGCTGCTGGACTCGAAGGACCCGGTGATCGCCGCGGTCGCGGGCAAGGGCGTCAAGGAGCTGACCTACCACCGCGACTACGCCGCCCGCTGGGCCCTGCGCCTGGGCGACGGCACGGAGGAGTCGCACCGGCGTGTGCAGGCCGGGCTGGACTGGGCGTGGCCGTACGTGGAGGAGCTGTTCCGCACCTCCGACGAGGAGCACCGGCTCATCGAGGCGGGCGTCGCGGTCGACCCGGCCGGGACGCGCGAGGAGTTCGACGCGGTGCTCGCGCAGGTCCTCGACCGGGCCACCCTCACCCGGCCCGAGGTGCCCCCGGTGGGCACGATCGGCGGTCGCAGCGGCCGGCAGGGCGTGCACACCGAGCGCCTCGGGCACGTCCTGGCGGAGATGCAGAGCGTGGCGCGCGAGCACCCGGGGGCGACATGGTGACCGATCCCGAGCTCCGGGTGGACCTGGGCGCGCGGGACGTCGTCGCCCGGGTCGTCGACCCCGAGATGCCGATGCTCACGCTCGACGACCTCGGCGTGATCCGGTCGGTCGAGGAGGACGGCGGCGGGGCGGTCGTCACGATCACCCCCACGTACTCGGGCTGCCCGGCGATCGAGGTCATGCGGGACGACATCCGCATCGCGCTCGGCGAGGCGGGCTACGACCGCGTCGAGGTCCGCACCGTCTTCTCGCCCGCGTGGAGCACGGACTGGATCAGCGAGGCCGGGCGCCGCAAGCTCGCCGAGGCCGGCATCGCCCCGCCCGGGAAGGCGCCGGCCCGCGCCGCCGGCCCGATCCCGCTGACCCTCGGCGCCCCGTCGACACAGGTCCGCTGCCCGCGCTGCGGCGCCCCGTCGACCGAGGAGTTCTCCCGCTTCGGCCCGACGGCCTGCACGGCGCTGCGGCGCTGCCCGTCGTGCCAGGAGCCCTTCGAGCACATGAAGGAGATCTGAGGTGACCCCCGCGACCACACTGCCCGCCGCCGGCACCCGGGCCGACGACGAGGTCGTGGCGCCCCGCGAGAGCGGCTTCCACCGGCTGCGGGTGTCCGCGCTGGAGCGGCTGTGCGACGACGCCGTGGCCGTCACCTTCGCGGTCCCGGACGACCTGCGCGAGGACTTCACGTTCCGCCCCGGGCAGTACCTGACGCTCCGGCTCGAGACCGAGGCGGGGGAGGAGCGGCGCTCCTACTCGATCTGCGCCCCGGCCGGCGCCGAGCCGCGGGTCGGCGTGCGCCGGGTCGACGGCGGGCTGTTCTCCGAGTGGCTCGTCGACCGGCTCGAGGTCGGCGACGAGATCGAGGTCGGCCCGCCCGCCGGGTCCTTCACCCCCGACCTCGCCGCGGGCACCCACCACGGGCTCGTCGCCGCCGGGTCGGGCATCACGCCGGTACTGTCGATCGCCGCGTCGCTGCTCGCCGCGCATGCGGACACCCGCGTCACGCTGCTCTACGGCAACCGGCGCACCGACACCGTGATGTTCACCGAGGAGATCGCCGACCTCAAGAACGCCTACGGGCCCCGGCTGCACCTGCTCAACGTGCTCTCCCGCGAACCCACCGAGGCGGACATCTTCAACGGCCGGCTCGACGCGGACCGGATGCGGGTCCTGCTCGGGTCGCTCGTCGACGTCGAGGGCGTCGACCACTGGTGGCTGTGCGGCCCGCTCGGCATGACCGAGGACGCCGTGACCGTCCTCGGTGAGCTGGGGGTGGACAAGAAGCGGATCCACCGCGAGCTGTTCTACGTCGACGAGCCGCCGCCCGCGGTGCACCGCGCCGAGGACGACGCCGAGGTCGGCGAGGGCAGCGAGGTCACCGTCGTCCTCAACGGGCGGTCCACCCAGCTGACCCTGCCGCGGAACGAGACCGTGCTCGACGCGGCACAGAAGGTCCGCGGCGACCTGCCCTTCGCCTGCAAGGGCGGCGTGTGCGGGACGTGCCGGGCGCAGGTCACCGACGGTGAGGTCACCATGCGCCGCAACTTCGCGCTCGAGGACGAGGAGGTCGAGGCCGGGTTCGTGCTGACCTGCCAGACCCTGCCGGTGTCGGACACGGTGACCGTCGACTTCGATGTCTGAGGGCCTCGTCGGGGTCGAGGACCGGGGGCCCGTCCGGATCCTGACCCTGGCCGACCCGAGGCGGCGCAACGCGCTGTCCGTCGAGATGCGCCGCGAGCTACGGGACGCGGTCCGCGCGGCGACGGACGACGACACCGTCCGCGTCCTGGTCCTCACCGGCGCGGAGGGCTTCTTCTCCGCCGGCGGGGACATCTCGTCGATGAGCGACGACGAGCAGCTCGGGATCCTGCGCCTGCAGCTGCTCGCCGATCTCGTCGAGGCGATGGTCGCCGGGCCCACGCCGGTGATCGCCGCGGTCGAGGGCGGTGCCTACGGTGCGGGGCTGTCGCTGGCCGCCGCGGCGGACCACGTGGTCGCGGCCCGCGACGCCCGCTTCTGCGCCTCGTTCGGCGGCGTCGGCCTCGCGACGGACGCCGGCCTGGCCTGGACCCTGCCGCGGCGCATCGGCCAGGGCCGCGCGGCCGAGATGATCCTCTTCGGCGAGGTCGTCGACGCCGAGCACGCCGCGACGATCGGCCTGGTCGAGCGCCTCGCCGAGCCGGGCGGAGCCGTCGAGCTGGCCCTGGAGCGGGCAGAGCTGCTGGCCCGGCGCTCCCGCCCGGCCCTCGCCGCGACCAAGGAGATCTTCGCCGCCGGCCACACCGACCTGCGGCAGGTCCTCGTCGCCGAGGCCCGCGCCCAGCGCACCCTCTTCACCGGACCCGATTTCGCCGAGGGCGTCGCCGCGTTCCGGGAGAAGCGGAAGCCGACCTTCCGCGCCTGACCCGCAGGGCGACCGTCGACTCACCCCGACGTTGATGAGGTGCGCTCGGCGCCGTGATCGGCTTCTGCGTGCATCAGCGGCTGTTCGATCCGCCGCACGTGCACCCTCAGAGCGATCATGAGATGCCGACGGCGTCCGTAATCCGCGCTGACGCGCCGCGGCGCAGAGCGGTGGCGGTGCCACGACACACCCGTTCGGTGTGACGCGATCGTCGCTGCGCGGGGCGAGAAGTGCGTTAACTTTGCCAAGCGCCTTCGCGGGACGAGGGCCGCGTCGTCGTTCGTCGGTGACCCGGGCCCTCGTCCTGCGGGCCGGTGCGTGACGACGGCCCCCTCCACCCCGATCGACAGTGATGCCGTACATCGAGGAGAGCGAATGAGCGACAGTCCCGAAGCACCCGCGCCGCCGCTGCGCATCGGTGTGGTGGCGGAGTCGACGAAGGCGGAGACGCGGGTGGCGTTGACGCCGGAGACGGTGCGCAAGGCCGTGGACCTCGGCTACGCCGTGACGGTGGAGTCCGGGGCGGGTGCGCGGGCCGGGTTCGACGACGCCGCCTACGCCGCCGCGGGTGCGGAGGTGTCCGAGGGGCCGGTGTGGGACGCCGACGTCGTGGTCGCGATCAACGCCCCGCAGCCGGACGAGATCGAGAAGCTGCGGTCCGGTTCGACGCTGGTGGCGATGCTGGCGCCCCGCTTCGAGGAGGAGCGGGTGGCCGCGCTGGCGGCGCAGGGCGTCACGGCGCTGTCGATGGACGCCGTGCCGCGGATCAGCCGGGCGCAGTCGTTGGACGTGCTGTCCTCGATGGCGAACATCGCCGGGTACCGGGCGGTGATCGAGGCGGCGCACGCGTTCGGCCGGTTCTTCACCGGGCAGGTCACCGCGGCGGGCAAGGTCCCGC
>NZ_BSFQ01000077.1 GCF_027922425.1 Pseudonocardia halophobica
GGGTCATGGCGAAGTTCGGCGGGGCCGGCCCGGCCACGGCGGAGCTGTTCGCCGAGGCCGGGCGGTCCGACCGCGCCGCCGCGCTCTATCTGCGTGAGGCGCGGACCGAGGCCGCCCGGGGCGCGCTGCGCGCGGCCGCCGACCACCTCGACGCGGCCGAGCGCGCCGGTCCCGGCCCGCCGCTCGACGCCGAGGTGCTGCGGGAGCGCATCCGGGTGCTCACCCTGACCGGGCGCGCCCACGAGGCGCTCGACCTCGGCGCGGCCCGGCTGCCCGGCGTCACGGGCGACCGGCACGCCGACCTGTGCCTCGACCTCGCGCGCACCGCCGTCGTCGCGGGGCAGTGGGCCACCGCGGACGACTACGTCGAGCGGGCCGGACGGCCCGCCGACCCGCGCTCGACGGTCCTGCGTGCCGACGCCGCGTTCGGCGCCGGCCGGGTCGACGAGGCCGCGGACCTCGCCGCCCGGGCGATCGCACAGTCGGAGGCGGCGGACGCCCCGGAGAGCCTGTGCGAGGCGCTCGGCGTGCTCGCCCGCACCCACTGGCGCACCGACCTGGCCGCCACCAGCGCGGCCTTCCGCCGCGCCGCGCAGGTCGCCGCCGAGCACGGACTGGTGCCCTGGCGGGTCGCCGCGTTGTTCGGCGCGGGGATGATGGAGGCGCTCGACGCGGACGAGGCGCCCACCCTCGCGCTCGCCTGCACCCTCGCGCGGGACGCCGGGATGCTCGGCCAGCTGGCGTCGGCGGAGATCATCCTGGCCGACACCGCGCTGATGACCGAGGGGCCGGACGCCGCCGAGGTGTACTCCCGGCGCGCCCTCGACGCTGCGGTCCGGCTACGGCTGCCCGCGCTCACCGACATCGCCCGGATCCAGACCGCGGTGTGCCTGGCCGCCGCCGGCGACCCCGTCGGGGCCGAGGCGCTCGTCGCCGCGGTCCCCGAACCGAGCCCGGGGAACCGGGCGCTGACCTCCCTGGCCCGGGGCGTGGGTGCGCTGGTCGAGCACGACCTGCCCCGCGCCGCCCGCGAGTTCGACTCCGAGATCGACGTCGTGCTGGAGGATCGCGCAACCCCCCTGCTCGCCCCGGTCGGCGCCTGGCTGCTGGTCCACGCCGTGCTCGACGGCGGCGAGCGGGCGCGCGCGCAGCTGACCACCCATCCGCCCGGGCTGTCCCGGTCGATCCACGCCACGCTCGCCTACGCCGACGCGGTCGCCGCCGGGCGTGCCGGGCGGGCGGCGGAGGCGGCGGAGGCCCGCGCCCGCGGCGACGAGCTGCTCGGGCGGCGGGCGTGGTGGCGGCGCCTGCTCCACCCGATGGTGCTCGAGTGCGCGGTGCGGGACGGCTGGGACGACCCCGTCCCCCTCCTGCGCGCCGATCTCGCCGCGCACGAGGCGACCGGTGCGGAGCTGCAGGCCCGCACCTGCCGCGACCTGCTGCGGGCCGCCGGCGCGCCCACCCGCGGCCGGCACGGGACGACGGTGCCGGCCGCGCTGCGGGAGAAGGGCGTGACCCGCCGCGAGTACGAGGTGCTGGCGCTGGTCGGGCGCGGGCTCACCAACCCCGAGATCGCCCGGCGGCTGGTGCTGTCCCGCCGGACCGTGGAGACGCACGTCGCGAACCTGCTGGCCAAGACCGGGGCGGCCCGGCGCACGGAGCTGCACCGGTGGGTCGGCGGCGAAACTCCGTAGTCCTCACGGATCCGGCGGGCGCCGCCGCGGCGGACAGTTCCGGCCATGCAGACGAACCCCAGCCCGATCGAGACCGACGTCCTGGTGGTCGGGGCCGGCCCCGCCGGGCTCGCCACGGCCCTGGCCGCCGTGACGCACGGGGCGCGCGTCCTCGTCGTCGAGCGCCGCGGCACCACCTCGACAATCCCGCGCGCCACCGGCGTGAGCACCCGGACCATGGAGATCCTGCGCGAGTGGGGCCTCACCGACGCGGTGCTGGCCGGCGCGATCGGCGACGTCCCGCCCCGGATCGCGGTCGCCGACACCCTCGCCGGTCCCGTCCGCGAGTACCGCGACGTCGGGTACCCCTCGCGGCGCGAGGCGCTGCGGGCCAGCCCGACGCACCCGCTGCTGTGCCCGCAGGACCACCTGGAACCGCTGCTCGTCGCGGAGCTGCGCCGCCGCGGGGGCGAGGTCCGCTTCGACAGCGCGCTCATCGACCTGACCGTCGCGGACGGGGTCGAGGCGCGGCTGGCCGGGGGGGAGCGGGTGCGGGCCCGGTTCGTCGTCGGGGCCGACGGCCCGCGAAGCAGGGTCCGCTCCGCGCTCGGCATCGGCCTGCGGGACCTGGGCACCCTCGGCGACTACGCCCAGGTGCTGTTCCGCCCGGACGCGGCGTCGGGGGTCGAGGCGCTCTTCGCCCGCGAACCGAACGTGCTGTGGAGCATCGAGCACCCGGAGGCGGCCGGGGTGCTCCTGCCGGTGGGCGGGGGCCGCTGGTGCTACGCCAGGCAGCTCCAGGACGGCCGTGACTGCACCGGCGCCGAGGGCATCGCGTCCTACACCCCGGAGTTCTGGCGGTGGCTGGTGCGCACGGCGACCGGCCTGCCCGACCTCGAGCCGCAGCTGCTGGGCATGCAGGTCTTCACCATGGCCGCCGCGGTCGCCACGGCGGTACGCTCCGGCCCCGGGTTCCTCGTCGGCGACGCCGCGCACCGGATGACCCCGGTCGGCGGCAACGGCATGAACACCGCGATCCACGACGGCCACGAGCTGGGCTGGCGGCTGGGCTGGACGGTCCGCGGCTGGGCGGGTCCGGCGCTGCTCGACTCGTACGTCGAGGAGCGCGAGCCGATCGGCCGGGCGCGGGCGCTGCGCTCGCTGCGCCCCGGCGGCACCGACCCGATCGACGGGCTGGCCGGCGACCTCGGGACGGCCTACCGGTCCTGCACCGTCGCCACCGGGCCCGCCGACGGGGAGCTGCATCTCGGGACCGGGACCGCGCGGCCCGGCGAGCGCCTCCCGCACGTCTGGGTCCGGACCGACGGCGGCCGCCGGGCCGTCCTCGACCTGCTCGGCCCCGGGTTCACCCTGTTCACTGGCGCGATGGACGCCGACTGGCGCACCGCGGCCGCACACCTGCCGGTGCCGGTCGAGGTCCCGGCGGTCGGCGACCGGGTCGCCCGCCGCTGCGGGCTGGGGCCGCGCTCGGCCCTGCTGGTGCGGCCGGACGGCGTGATCGCCTGGCGGCACGACGCCGGCGCGCGGGAGACCGCGGCCGACCACGCCCGGGCGCTGGCCCGGGCCGTCGGGACGGCCGTGGGTCTGGAGCCCGCCGTGGCCTCCGCCGCCTGACGGGGGCGGACGCCCGGCGGTGTCCCCGGTGCGTTCCGTACGCTGCACGGTGATGGCGAGCGGCACGACCGGGGAGACCGGCACGACGGGTGGGGCGGCGGGTGGGGCACCGGCACCGGGGCGGACGGAGCGGCGGGCGCGGATCGCGGTTGCCGCGGTCTTCCTCACCAACGGGGCGGTGTTCGCGAACCTGCTCCCCCGCTACCCCGAGATCAAGGCCTCGCTGGAGCTGAGCAACGCCCAGCTGGGCACCGCCGTGGCGGCCTTCCCGTTCGGGGCCCTCCTGGCCGGGTTGACCGCATCGACGCTGGTCCGGCGGTTCCGCTCGTCGCGGGTGGCAACCTTCGGCATGGTCGTGGTGGCCGTCGGCATCCTGCTCGCCGGGCTGGCCCCGAACTGGGGCCTGCTGGCCGGGGCGCTGTTCGTGGCAGGGGCCGCGGACGCGGTGGTCGACGTCGGGCAGAACGCGCACGCCCTGCGCGTCCAGCGCCGCTACGGCCGCTCGATCTTCAACTCCTTCCACGCCACGTGGAGCGCCGGATCGGTGCTGGGCGGGCTGATGGGCTCCGCCGCCGCCGGGCTGGCGCTCCCCCTCGGCCTGCACCTGGGCGTCTCGGCCGGGATCTTCGTGACGGTCGCGATGGTCGCGTACCGCTTCCTGCTGCCCGGCCCGGAGGACTCCGAGCGCGAACCCACCGCGTCGCCGGCGCGCGTGCGCTCCCGCGCCGGCGGGCGCGCCCTGTTGGTCGTGCTGGTCCTCGGCGTGATCGCGTCGGCCGGCGCCCTGGTCGAGGACTCCGGCGCCTCCTGGGCGGCCGTCTACCTGTCCGGCAGCCTCGGCGCGGCCGCGGCGGTCGCCGGCCTCGGGTTCGTGGCCCTGCAGGCGCTGGAGTTCCTGGGCCGGGTGGTCGGTGACCGGCTGGTCGACCGGTTCGGGCAGCGGGCGGTGGCGCGGGCCGGGGCGGCGATCGTGGTCGTCGCGATGGGGCTGGCCCTGGCCTTCCCGACGGTCCCGGGCACCATCGTCGGGTTCGGCCTGGCCGGGCTCGGGGTGGCGACGCTGATCCCCGCCGCCATGCACGCCGCCGACGAGCTGCCGGGGCTGCCCACCGGGGCCGGCCTGACGGTCGTCAGCTGGCTGCTGCGGGTCGGGTTCCTGGTGGCGCCGCCCGTCGTCGGGCTGGTGGCCGACGCGACCTCGCTGCGGGCGGGCCTGCTCGTCGTACCGCTCGCCGGGCTGGTGATCCTCGCGGGCGCACAGGTGCTGCCCCGCCGCAGGACTCACGCGGAGAGCACGAAGCCCTCGTAACCCTTCTCCGCGACCTCCGCGCAGGTCTTCGCGTAGGTGGCCATCCCGCCCGCGTACGGCATGAACACCCGCGGCTTGCCCGGGACGTTCGCCCCCAGGTACCAGGACGTCGAGGCCTGCGGCAGCAGCGTCTGGTGCGCCACCTCGTTGACGTGCGCCACCCAGGCCCGCTCGGCCTCCTCCGTGGTCTCCATCCGCGAGACGCCCTTCTCCCGCAGGTGGACGAGGCAGTCCGCGATCCACTCCACGTGCTGCTCGATCGCCGTCGGCATGTTGCACAGCACCGACGGGCTGCCCGGCCCGGTGATCGTGAACAGGTTCGGGAAGCCGGCGACCTGCAGCCCGAGGTGCGTCACCGGGCCCGCCGCCCACTTGGTCCGCAGCGGGACCCCGCCCGCGCCGCGGATGTCGAAGCCGAGCAGCGGGCCGGTCATCGCGTCGAACCCGGTGGCGAAGATGATCACATCCAGCGGGTGCTCCTCCCCGGTCCGGATCCCGGCCGGGGTGATCTCGCGGATCGGGTCGGCGCGCACGTCGACCAGGGACACGTTCGTCCGGTTGTAGGCCTCGAAGTAGTCCGTGTCGATCGGCGGGCGCTTGGTGGCGAAGCCGTGGTCGCGCGGGGTCAGCTTCTCCGCCGTCGCGGGGTCCCGGACGACCGCCCGGATCTTGTCCCGGATGAAGTCCGACGCCGTGTCGTTGGCCTCCCGGCTGGTCAGCAGGTCGGCGAAGGACGCGCGGAACTTCAGGCTCCCCCGCTCCCACGCCTTCTCGTAGGTCGCGGTGCGCTCCGCCTCGTCCACCGCGAGCGCCGAGACCTCGCTGATCAGGAACGGGTGGCCGTTCGTCGACTCCCGCTGGATCCGCCGGATCTCGTCGTAGCGCGCCTTGACCTCGGCGCGCTCGGCGGCGGACACGGGGCCGTTGCGCGCGGGGATGCTGTAGTTCGCGGTGCGCTGGAAGACGGTCAGGTGGGCGGCCTCCTTCGCGACCACCGGCACCGCCTGGATCCCCGTCGAGCCGGTCCCGACGATCCCGACCCGCTTCCCGGCGAGGTCCACGCCCTCGTGCGGCCAGCGCCCGGTGTGGAACCACTCGCCGGCGAAGGTGTCCAGCCCGGGGATGTCCGGGACGTTGGCCGTCGACAGGCAGCCGACGGCCGTGACGAGGAACCGGCAGGTCAGCGTGCGGTCGGCCGTGCGCACCGCCCAGGTGGAGGTGGCGTCGTCGAAGGTCGCGGACTCGACCCGGGTGCCGAGGTCGATGTCCCGGTGGAGGTCGAACCGCTCGGCCACGTGCTCCAGGTAGGCGCGGATCTCGAAGTGCTCCGGGTAACGCTCGGTCCACTCCCACTCGTGCTGGAGCTCCTCGTCGAACGAGTACGAGTAGTAGTAGCTCTCGGAGTCGCAGCGCGCGCCCGGGTACCGGTTCCAGTACCACGTGCCGCCGACCCCGTCGCCCTGCTCGAGCACCCGCACCCGGAAGCCCTCCGAGCGCAGCCGCTGCAGGGCGTACAGGCCGGAGAACCCCGCGCCGATCACCACCACGTCGAGCTGCGTGTCCCGGTCGGTGTCCGGACCGTTGCGAAACGTCATCGTTCCCTCCCGCCACCCCACTCTGCGCGACACCGCCGTGATCCGCCAGATGCACCTGCCTCAACCCCGTGAGCGGCAACTGCCCCTAGAGGGGCAGTCGGCACTCACGACCCCGGCTGACCTGCGGTGATCTCCCACAGCGCCGCGACGACCGATGTGGGCGCACGGCGACGAGGTCCGCGCCCGGCGGCGGGACGACCTGCCGGTCGACCCGGTCACCGCGGGCGTGTTCGTGGCCACGACGGTCGCCCAGGTCGACGAGTTCGCCGAGCGCGGGCACGCCTGGTCGGAGATCGTCAACGAGTCGGTCATCGAGGCCGTCGACTCGCTGCTGCCCTCCATGCACGCCCGCGACGTGGCCTACATGGTCGACAACTGCTCGCGCACCGCGCGGCTCGGCACCCGCCGCTGGGGTCCGCGCTTCCAGGCCGCGTACGAGCAGATCGCCCTGCCCGCGCTCGACACCCCCGCGGACCCCGAGCTGGTGCAGGCCTTCCTCGACAACCCGGTGCACGAGGCGCTCGCCGCCGCGGCCGCGCTGCGCCCGAGCGTCGACATCTCCGTCTGAGATGTCATGGCCCTACCCCGGGCCGCCTTGAAGGATGAGAATCTGGGCGGGGTCGGCTGTGCTCGTTCGCGCTTGGTGCACGTGAACCC
>NZ_BSFQ01000078.1 GCF_027922425.1 Pseudonocardia halophobica
TCGGCATCTTCGGCGCCGAACCATGGACCGAGCAGATGCGCGCCGAGATCGAAGACCGCATGGACATGCACGCCGTGGACATCTACGGCCTCTCCGAGGTCATGGGCCCCGGCGTGGCCCAGGAATGCGTGGAGACCAAGGACGGGCTGCACATCTGGGAGGACCACTTCCTGCCCGAGGTCCTCGACCCCCTCGACGGCACCGTGCTCGCCGACGGCGAGGAAGGCGAACTCGTCTTCACCTCGCTGACCAAGCAGGCCCTCCCGATCATCCGCTACCGCACCCGCGACCTCACCCGCCTGCTCCCGGGCACCGCCCGCCCCTCCATGCGCCGCATGCAGAAGATCACCGGCCGCAGCGACGACATGATCATCCTGCGCGGGGTGAACCTGTTCCCCACCCAGATCGAGGAGATCGTCCTGCGCACCCCCGGGTTCGCCCCACACTTCCAACTCGAGCTCACCACCAAGGGCCGCATGGACGCCCTCACCGTCCGGGTCGAGGCCCGCGCGGACGCCACGGCCGAACGCCGGGCCGAGGCCGCGACCGAGCTGGTCCGGGCGGTCAAGGACACCGTCGGTGTCTCGGTGACCTGCGACGTCGTCGACCCGGACACCCTCGAGCGCTCGGTCGGCAAGCTGCAGCGGCTTCGCGACCTGCGCGCGAAGTAGCAGGTCACCCCTGGTCGTGAGCGGCAACTGCCCCTCTAGATGACCGATTCCAAGGTGTTGATGCGGCGCGGCGTGCGTCGGTGACGGGTGGAGGGTGCCCAAGATCAGCGTGCTGACCCAGAAGAGCAGGAGGCTCTCGTGGACGCTGACTTGGACACCCTCGCCACGGCACTGTACGTGCGTACCGACGACCTGCTGAAAGCCTCGCCCGAACGGGCACCGTGGCGGCCCCGGATCGGGATCACCCCGAAGATCAGCGACGCGGAGCTGATCACGTTGGCGGTGATGGCGGCGGTGCTGCAGTTCACCAGCGAGGCCCGCTGGCTGCGCCACGCCCGGGCGCACCTGCGCCACCTGTTCCGCTATCTGCCCCAACAGCCCGGCTACAACAAGCGCCTGCGCGCCCTCGCCCCGACGCTCGAGTGGCTGATCACCGTGCTGGCCGCCGACACCAGCCTGTGGACCGACGACGTGTGGGTGGTCGACTCCACCCCGGTCGAGTGCGGCCGCTCCCGCGAGACCGCACGGCGCTCGGACCTGGCCGGCTACGCCGAGTACGGCTACTGCGCCTCGCACTCGCGCTACTTCTGGGGGCTACGCCTGCATCTGATCGCCACCCTGCACGGGCTCCCGATCGGGTTCGCGTTGACCGGGGCGAAAGCCGACGAGCGCCTCGTGCTGCTCTCCGTGCTGACCGCGGACCCGGCGCTGCTGCGCGACCGCGAACGACAGATCATGATCGCGGACAAGAACTACTACGGCCGCGAGTTCGACCGCCGGCTGCGCCAGGCCGGGGTGGAGCTGCTCCGCCCAGCCCGCAAGGGCGAACCCGACCGCCCGGGCGGGCGGTTCTTCCGCCCGCTGCGCCAGACCATCGAGTCGATCTTCGCGACCGCGAAGGGACAACTCGACCTCGAAGGCCACGGCGGGCACACCATCACCGGCGTCGCCGTCCGGGTCTACCAGCGACTCCTCGCCCTGACCGCGGTGATCTGGCACAACGACCGAATCGGCCACCCGGTCAAACGATCACTACTCGCCTACGACCACTGACCTTGGAATCAGTCATCTAGGGGCAGTTGCCGCTCACGGGGTGAGGAGGGCGTGGGTCTCGGTACACGTCGCGGGGCGGGTGCCGAGGCGGTCCAGGAGGGCGAGCAGCTCCTCCATCAGCTCCGTGTTCGACGGCCGGCGGTCGCCGGCGTGGTCCTCCAGGCCCACGCGGACGTGCCCGCCCCGCCGGATCGCGAGCTCCGCCAGTCCGCACTCCACGACGTCGCCGCCGAGGACCGCGACCGACCAGGGCAGGCCGGCGGGTTCGAGCAGCTCGAGGTAGGCCTCGAGCGCGGTCGGCGTCGGCGGCAGGCCGAACTGCAGGTCGCCCCCGAAGTACAGCTTCACGATCCCGCCCGCCGGGAGCCGCCCGGCGCGCTGCAGCGTCACGACGGTCCGCAGGAACCCCGGCTCGAAGATCGAGAAGCTGGGCAGCGCACCCAGCTCCCGGGTCCGCGCGCACATGTACTCGGTGTCGGCGATCGAGTTCTGGTACGGCTCGGCCGCCGCGGGCGTGGGACAGCGGCCCCCGGCCGTCAGCCCCACGTTCACCGAGCCCGGGTCGATCAGGGTCATCCCGCCCAGGCCGGCCAGCTCGGCGACGTGCGCCCACCGCCGCTCGACCGGGATGCCGCGCGCCCCGGCCGCCATCGTCGGGTAGAGCAGCAGGTCCGGGTACCGCTCCCGCACCGGCCGCCAGGCCGCGCGGTAGGGGCCGGCCGCGTGCACGCCGTCGGCCGTGAACATCGGCTCGTCGTTGTGGTTGTGCAGGATCGTGGCGCCGAGCCGCGCGCAGGCCAGGGCATCGGCGGTGATCTCGGCCGGGGTGCGCGGCACGTGCGGGTTGACGCTGCGCGGGGTGGCCCCGTTCACGGCGACCTCGACGATCACGGGTGGGCGGTCCATGGCCCGTACCCTCGCCGCCCGCGCGCGACGGGACAACCCGTGTGATTCCCTACCGCCCGGTAACCCCCACGTCGCGCAGGGGTGCACACTCGAACCCAGCACCAGCCCTCCAGCGAAGGAGACACCCGTGCCCGAGGCAGTGATCGTCGCGGCGGCCCGCTCCCCCATCGGCCGCGCCCGCAAGGGCTCGCTCAAGGACATGCGCCCGGACGACCTGACCGTCCAGATGGTCCGCGCCGCGCTGGACCAGGTGCCCGCGCTCGATCCGACCGAGATCGACGACCTGATGCTCGGCTGCGGCCTGCCCGGCGGCGAGCAGGGCAACAACCTGGGCCGCATCGTGTCCGTGCTGCTCGGCCTGGACACCGTGCCCGGCACGACCATCACGCGGTACTGCTCGTCGTCCGTGCAGACCACCCGCATGGCGCTGCACGCGATCAAGGCGGGCGAGGGCGACGTGTTCGTCTCCGCCGGCGTCGAGACCGTGTCCCGCTTCGAGCGGGGCAGCTCGGACTCCTGGCCGGACACGCACAACCCGCTGTTCGCCGACGCCGAGGCCCGCACGGTCGCCACCGCCGAGTCCGGCACCGACACCTGGACCGACCCGCGGACGGACGGGCACCTGCCCGACGTCTACATCGCCATGGGCCAGACCGCGGAGAACCTCGCCCGCGCCAAGGGCGTCAGCCGGGAGGACATGGACCGCTTCGGCGTCCGCTCGCAGAACCTGGCCGAGGAGTCGATCAGGAACGGCTTCTTCGCCAACGAGATCGCCCCCGTCACGCTGCCCGACGGCTCGAAGGTCGACACCGACGACGGCCCGCGCGCCGGCGTGACCTACGAGGCGGTCTCCCAGCTCAAGCCGGTGTTCCGGCCCGACGGGTTCGTCACCGCGGGCAACTGCTGCCCGCTCAACGACGGCGCCGCGGCCCTGATCGTCATGTCCGACACGAAGGCCCGTGACCTCGGCATCACCCCACTGGCGCGCATCATCTCGACCGGGGTCACCGGCCTCTCCCCCGAGATCATGGGGCTGGGCCCGGTCGAGGCCTCGAAGCAGGCCCTCGCCCGCGCCGGCATGACCATCGACGACGTGGACCTCGTCGAGATCAACGAGGCCTTCGCCGCCCAGGTCATCCCGTCGGCCCGCGACCTCGGCATCGACCCGTTCGGCGACAAGCTCAACGTGCACGGCGGCGCCATCGCCGTCGGTCACCCGTTCGGCATGACCGGCGCCCGGATCACCGCCACCCTGCTCAACGGCCTGCGCGCGAAGGACAAGAGCATCGGACTGGAGACCATGTGCGTCGGCGGCGGGCAGGGCATGGCCGTGATCTACGAGCGGCTCGGCTGACTCTGCGCTGAACAGTCGTTAAGCTGCCCGCCATGGGCAGCATGGACGGCAGGGTCGCCGTCGTCACCGGTGGCGCGACCGGTCTGGGCGCGGCGGTCAGCCGCCGCCTGGCCGGCCGCGGCGCCCGGGTCGCGATCACCTACTCCCGCAGCGCGGACGAGGCCGAGGCCACGGCGGAGGAGTGCCGGGCGCGCGGCGTCGACGCCGTCGCCCTGCGCGGCGACGTCGACGACGACGCGGCCTGCCGCAAGGTCGCCGCCGACGTCGCGCAGCGGTGGGGCCGGATCGACGTCCTGGTCAACAACGCCGGCCGCACGCGGATCGTCCCGCACTCCGACCTCGACGGGCTCGCCGCCGAGGACTTCGAGGCGATCTACCGCACCAACGTGATCGGCACCTACCAGATGACCCGGGCGGTGGTCCCGCACATGCGGGAGCGTGGGTACGGGGCCGTGGTCAACGTGTCCTCCACCAGCAGCCTCGACGGCGAGGGCTCGTCGATCGCCTACGCGGCGTCGAAGGGCGCGCTCAACACGCTGACCGTGTCGCTCTCGCGGGCGCTCGCCCCCGAGATCCGGGTCAACGCCGTGGTCCCCGGTTTCATCGGCACCCGCTGGTTCTCCGGGCCGCTCGGCGAGGAGGCGTACGAGCAGCTGGTGGGGCGGGTGCAGCAGACCACGCCGCTGCGCCGCGCGGGCACGCCCGAGGACATCGCCGTCGCCGTGGTCTTCCTGTGCGACGAGGGCGCGGAGCACATCACCGGCACCACGCTGGTCTCCGACGCCGGGGCGAGCCTGAAGCCGCGGAGCTAGACCGGCCAGACGTAGGCGGTCCCCGGCGCGTCGTCGGGGAAGAGCGGGGCGTAGTGCTCGGGCAGCTTGCCGAGCAGGACCTCGCGGTGGCTGCGGTGCACGCGGTCGTCGCCGAGCCAGCCCGGCAGCAGGCCCGCCGCGGCGAGCTCGGTCTGGCTGCGGGGCGGCGGCAGCCCCGCGGTCTCGAGGTCGGCCCGCACCGACTCCGCCACGGTGTCGGCCTTGCCCCGGGCCGCCCACTCCTCGCAGATCGCGAGCGCGTAGGCGGCCACGCCCTCCGGATGGCCCCGCCACATCCGCACCGCCGGATGGTGCTGCCAGCCGTACCCCTCCCGCACCTGCGCACGCAGGATCTGCAGCGCCTCCACGCGCTGCTTGCCCAGCCGCCGGTCGTCGAGCGCCCGGGCGCTGGCGGCGAAGTCGGGGTACGGGAGGAAGGTCTGCACCACGGACCGTGAGGTACCCGCTCGACGCCGGCCTCACCGACCCGACCGGAACCCACCACCCCGTCGTGAGTGGCGATAGTCGCCATGGCGACTATCGCCACTCACAGGGTGCGGAGGTGGTTGCGGAGCGGGACGACCACGTCGGGGAGCGGGCCCGAGATGAGCACGGTGTCTCCCTTGCGCACGGAGGGGGGCTGTGAAGAGAATCGACCGCAGCCGGGCTACGCGGTCTTGTCGAGGGTGACCCGGTAGCCGAGGTTGTGGAGTTGGTGGATGAGCCGGTCGCGT
>NZ_BSFQ01000079.1:1645-4817 GCF_027922425.1 Pseudonocardia halophobica
CGGGGTGTGGTTGTGTGTTGAGTGTTGCATAGTGGATGCGAGCATCTTGTTGTGGTCAAGTGTGTAAGGGCACATGGTGGATGCCTGGGCATCAGGAGCCGATGAAGGACGTGGGAGGCCGCGATAGTCCTCGGGGAGTTGTCAACCGAGCTGTGATCCGAGGGTGTCCGAATGGGGAAACCCAGCGCCCGTCATGGGGCGTTACCAGCATCTGAATTCATAGGGTGTTGGGGGGAACGTGGGGAAGTGAAACATCTCAGTACCCACAGGAAGAGAAAACAACCGTGATTCCGTGAGTAGTGGCGAGCGAAAGCGGAGGAGGCTAAACCGTGTTCGTGTGATACCCGGCAGGGGTTGCGGATGCGGTGTCGTGGGTTGTGGTCGTCGGGGTTCTGCCGGATCCCGGATTGTGTGGTTGTGTGTTAGTGGAAGACTTCTGGAAAGGGTCGCCGTAGTGGGTGAGAGCCCCGTACGCGAAAACGCGCAGCGCATGATGGACTGTATACCCGAGTAGCAGCGAGCTCGTGGAATTTGCTGTGAATTTGGCGGGACCACCCGTTAAGCCTAAATACTTCCTGGTGACCGATAGCGGACGAGTACCGTGAGGGAAAGGTGAAAAGTACCCCGGGAGGGGAGTGAAATAGTACCTGAAACCGTGTGCCTACAAGCCGTCAGAGCCTTCTTGTGGGGTGATGGCGTGCCTTTTGAAGAATGAGCCTGCGAGTTATGCTTCGTGGCGAGGTTAACCCGTGTGGGGTAGCCGTAGCGAAAGCGAGTCTGAAGAGGGCGTTTGAGTCGCGGGGTGTAGACCCGAAGCGGAGTGATCTACCCATGGCCAGGGTGAAGCGTCGGTAAGACGTCGTGGAGGCCCGAACCCACCAGGGTTGAAAACCTGGGGGATGAGCTGTGGGTAGGGGTGAAAGGCCAATCAAACTCCGTGATAGCTGGTTCTCCCCGAAATGCATTTAGGTGCAGCGTCGCGTGGTGGGTACCGGAGGTAGAGCACTGGATGGCCTAGGGGGCCGACAAGCTTACTGAAGTCAGCCAAACTCCGAATGCCGGTACTGTTAGCGCGGCAGTGAGACTGCGGGGGATAAGCTTCGTAGTCGAGAGGGAAACAGCCCAGATCACCGGCTAAGGCCCCTAAGCGTGCGCTAAGTGGGAAAGGATGTGGGATCGCCGAGACAACCAGGAGGTTGGCTTAGAAGCAGCCACCCTTGAAAGAGTGCGTAATAGCTCACTGGTCAAGTGGTCCTGCGCCGACAATGTAGCGGGGCTCAAGCGCACCGCCGAAGCCGTGGCAATGACACATTCATCCGCTTCCAGTGTGAGCTGGTGGTGTAGTGGTGTTGTTGGGTAGGGGAGCGTCGTGCATCCGGTGAAGCCGCCGAGTGATCGAGTGGTGGAGGGTGTGCGAGTGAGAATGCAGGCATGAGTAGCGAATGCAGAGTGAGAATCTCTGCCGCCGGATGACCAAGGGTTCCTGGGCCAGGTTGTTCCGCCCAGGGTGAGCCGGGACCTAAGGCGAGGCCGACAGGCGTAGTCGATGGATAACGGGTTGATATTCCCGTGCTCGTGATAGTGCGTCCATGCCGAGGCTGTTGATGCTAACCATCCGAACCCGCCTCTGAGTCCTTCGGGACGAGGGGGAGTGGGGGAGCGTGGGGTCCGATTCGGTAGTAGGCAAGCGATGGGGTGACGCAGGAGGGTAGCCTCGCCACGCGGTGGTTGTCGTGGTGTAAGCCTGTAGCCCGACTCCCAGGTAAATCCGGGGGTCATACAAGGGTGAGAGGTGATGCGTAGCCGATTGAGGCGAAGTAGGGTGATCCCATGCTGTCGAGAAAAGCCTCTAGTGAGTGCTGTTGCGGCCCGTACCCTAAACCGACACAGGTGGTCAGGTAGAGAATACCGAGGCGATCGAGTGAACTCTGGTTAAGGAACTCGGCAAAATACCTCCGTAACTTCGGGAGAAGGAGGGCCGGTGGCCTTGAAGCCCCTTGCGGGCTAGGGGCGGCCGGTCGCAGAGACCAGGCCCAAGCGACTGTTTACTAAAAACACAGGTCCGTGCGAAGTCGCAAGACGAGGTATACGGACTGACGCCTGCCCGGTGCTGGAACGTTAAGAGGACCTGTTAGCCCTTCGGGGCGAAGCGGAGAATTTAAGCGCCAGTAAACGGCGGTGGTAACTATAACCATCCTAAGGTAGCGAAATTCCTTGTCGGGTAAGTTCCGACCTGCACGAATGGCGTAACGACTTGGGCGCTGTCTCGACCAGAGACTCGGCGAAATTGCACTACGAGTAAAGATGCTCGTTACGCGCGGCAGGACGGAAAGACCCCGGGACCTTTACTACAGCTTGGTATTGGTGCTCGGTTCGGCTTGTGTAGGATAGGTGGGAGACTGTGAAGCGGTCACGCTAGTGGTTGTGGAGTCGTTGTTGAAATACCACTCTGGTCGAATTGGGTGTCTGAACCTCGGGCCATGATCTGGTTCAGGGACAGTGCCTGGTGGGTAGTTTAACTGGGGCGGTTGCCTCCTAAAGGGTAACGGAGGCGCCCAAAGGTTCCCTCAGCCTGGTTGGCAATCAGGTGTTGAGTGTAAGTGCACAAGGGAGCTTGACTGTGAGACTGACGGGTCGAGCAGGGACGAAAGTCGGGACTAGTGATCCGGCACCTCCTGGTGGAAGGGGTGTCGCTCAACGGATAAAAGGTACCCCGGGGATAACAGGCTGATCTTGCCCAAGAGTCCATATCGACGGCATGGTTTGGCACCTCGATGTCGGCTCGTCGCATCCTGGGGCTGGAGTAGGTCCCAAGGGTTGGGCTGTTCGCCCATTAAAGCGGTACGCGAGCTGGGTTTAGAACGTCGTGAGACAGTTCGGTCCCTATCCGCCGCGCGCGTAGGAGACTTGCGGAAGGCTGTCCCTAGTACGAGAGGACCGGGACGGACGAACCTCTGGTGTGCCAGTTGTACCGCCAGGTGCATGGCTGGTTGGCTATGTTCGGAAGGGATAACCGCTGAAGGCATCTAAGCGGGAAGCTCGTTCCAAGATGAGGTCTCCCACCACCTTTGCGTGGGTAAGGCTCCCAGTAGACGACTGGGTTGATAGGCCAGAGATGGAAGCCCTGTGAGGGGTGGAGTTGACTGGTACTAATAGGCCGAGGGCTTGCCAC
>NZ_BSFQ01000080.1 GCF_027922425.1 Pseudonocardia halophobica
ACTCGCCAGGGTGTGGGAGAGTAGGTCGCCGCCGACATCAAACCTTGGGAAAGGCCCCGGAACTTCGGTTCCGGGGCCTTTCTCGCGTTCTCGGCTCGATTCCCGTCGTGAGTGGCGATAGCCGCTATAGCGACTATCGCCACTCACAGGGAATCAGGCGGTGTCGGTTCCTACTGCGTCCGCGACACTCGCGAATCCGTTCCGGCGCAGCAGGGCGGCGAGGTCGCGGTTGACCCGGCGGGGCCAGGTGCCGCCGCCGTAGATGAAGCCCGTGTAGGCCTGCACCAGGGACGCGCCGGCGGTGATACGGCGGTAGGCGTCCTCCCCGGTGAAGATCCCGCCCACGGAGATGATGGTGCGGTCCGGGCCGAGCCGCGCCCGCAGCTTCCCGACCACGGTGTGCGCAACGGTCGCGAGCGGCAGTCCCGACACCCCGCCGGCCCCGATCGCCTCGACCTCGGCGGCCGGGGTGCGCAGGCCCTCCCGGGACACGGTGGTGTTGGTGGCGACCACGCCGTCGAGCTCCAGTCGGACGGCCATGTCGGCGACCGCGTCCACGTCGTCGTCGGCCAGGTCGGTGGTGATCTTGACGAGCAGCGGCATCCTGCGGCCGGACATCGCGGAGTCGAGCTCCTCCCGCACGGCGCCCAGCAGCGGCTCGAGCACCGCGACCTGCTGCATGTCGCGCAGGCCCGGCGTGTTGGGGGAGCTGACGTTGACCACGACGTAGTCGGCGTGCGGCCCGAGGACGCGCGCGCTGTGCCGGTAGTCGTCGATCGCCTCCTCGGGCGTCGCGGCCTTGCTCTTGCCGATGTTGAGTCCGAGGACCGGGCGGCCCTCGCGCGGGAGCGCGGTCAGCCGGGCGGCGACGGCGTCGGCCCCGGAGTTGTTGAACCCCATGCGGTTCACGAGCGCCTTGTCCTCGGGGAGGCGGAACAGCCGCGGCTTGGGGTTGCCCGGCTGCGGGCGCGCGGTGATCGTGCCGAGCTCGACGAACCCGAAGCCGAGCCGACCGAGGGCCACCGGGCCGCGGGCGTCCTTGTCGAAGCCGGCGGCCAGGCCGAGCGGGTTCGGGAAGTCGACGCCGAACACCTGCGTCCGCAGCACCGGGTCCGACTCGGTCAGCAGCGAGCCGAGGCGCGGACCGACGACCGGGGCCCCGGCCACGCCCCGGATCGCGCCGAACGCGACACCGTGGATCGGCTCGGCGGGGATGCGCCGCAGGACGTGCCGGAACAGCAGGTCGTACATGTCCCCATCATCGCCCACCGGCCCCGGGCGGGGTTGCCTAGGGACGGGGCGGGCGGAGGGCGCCGAGCTGGTCGAGCATCCGCCGCTCGCGCTTGGTGGGGCGGCCGGTCCCGCGGTCGCGGACGGCGAAGACCGGGCGGGCCTCCTTCGGCGGCGGAGGCGGTGTGTGGTCGAGGTAGCAGGCCTGCGCCTCGGGCGCCCCGACCCGCTTCTGGATCACCTTGGTGACCTCGACGATCCGCGTCTGCTCGTACACCCGCGCGCGGACCTCGTCGCCGGGGTGCACCGCGGTGGCGGGCTTGGCGGGGCGGTCGTTGACGCGCACGTGCCCACCCCGGCAGGCGGCCGCGGCGTCGGACCGCGTCTTGGCCAGCCGGACCGACCAGAGCCAGCGGTCGAGGCGGGTGGACTCCATCCCTCCATCGTGACAGCACCGCGCGGCATAGATCCACCGCGCACGGGGTTGCCCGGTGCATGACGCAGGTGCGGGACCGGACGTGGCTCGTGGCCGTCGCGGCGGCGCTGTGGGGCACGGACGGTCTGCTCCGGGCCCCGCTCGCGGGCGCGCTCCCGGCCGCGACGGTGGTGTTCTGGGAGCACCTGATCGCGGTCGTCGTGCTGCTGCCGCTGGTCCCTGCGGCGGTGCGGGCCTTCCGGGCCGCCCCGACCCGCGACCGGGTGGCAATCCTCGTGATCGGGGCGGGGTCGTCGGCCCTGGCCACCGCACTGTTCACGGCTGCGTTCGCCAGCGGCGACGCGTTGACCCCGCTCGTGCTCCAGAAGCTGCAGCCGCTCGTGGCGGTCGTCGCGGCGGCGGCCCTGCTCGGGGAGCGGGTCCGCGCCGGGTACTGGCTGTTCGCGGTGCCGGCCCTGGTCGGTGCCTGGCTGGTGGCCTTCCCCGACCCGCTCGCGGTGCAGGTCCGCGAGCTCGGGGCGGCGGGCCTCGCCGTCGGCGCCGCGGTGCTGTGGGGCTTCGGCACCGTGCTCGGCCGGATGGTCGGGGTGCGCACCGCGCCGCGCGACGTCACGGTGCTCCGGTTCCTCGTCGGGCTGCCGGCGTCGGCGGTCATCGTCGCGGTGCAGGGCGCGCCGCTCGCCGTCTCACCCGGTCAGCTGGGTCCGCTGGCACTGCTCGCGCTGATCCCGGGCCTGCTCGCCCTGGTCCTCTACTACGTCGGGCTGCGCGACACCCCCGCCGCGCGGGCCACGCTCGCCGAGCTCGCCTTCCCCGCGACGGCGACGGTCCTCGGCATCGCCTTCCTCGGCGTCTCGCCGAGCCCCACGCAGTGGATCGGGCTCCTCGTCGTCGTGGCGGCGATCACCGCCCTCGGGCTGCGCGAACGCGGTTCCGAACCGGTCGTCCTGACCCGGACCGGATAGGGTGCGCGGCGTGGCGCGCGCCTACGACCGGGTCGTCATCGTCTTCAACCCGAACAGCACCGGGGACGCGCAGGAGCGCGCCGAGGAGCTCAAGTCCGGGCTCGCGGAGCGGGCCGCCGAGCTGCCCGTCGAGCTGCGCCCCACCGAGTACGCCGGGCACGCGCGGGAGATCGCCCGCGAGGAGGCCGGATCGGGTGCGCCGCTGGTCGTGTCCGTGAGCGGCGACGGCGGGTACAACGAGGTCGTCGACGGCCTGATGAAGGCCGGCGAGTCGCGGGCCGTCGCGGCGGTCTTGGCCGCGGGCAACGCGAACGACCACCGCCGCGTCGTCGGCCGGCGCCCCCTGCTCGACGCGATCGTCGAGGGCCGGACGGAACGGCTCGACCTGCTGCGGCTGAGCGTCGACGACGAGGAGCCGCGGCACGCCCACTCCTACATCGGCCTCGGGATCACGCCGGTGGTCGCGCTGGAGCTCGAGCGCGGCGGCAAGGGGTCGATCAAGGAGATCCTGACGACCGTCCGGGCCTTCTCCCGGTTCCGCCCGTTCACCATCGAGGTCGACGACGGTCGGCGGCAGGACTTCGACAGCCTCGTCTTCGCCAACATCGCCGAGATGGCGAAGTACGCCACGCTCAGCGAGGACAGCAGGCCGGACGACGGCGTGTTCGAGGTCGTGCTGCTGCCGCACAGCTCGAAGCTGCGGGTGCTGGCCACCGCGGTCAAGGCCGCCGTGCGCGGGCTGGGTCCGCAGCCGAGTGTGCGGGAGTACGCGTTCCGGACCGTCGACCCGATGCCGCTGCAGGTCGACGGCGAGGTCCTCGATCTCGACGCCGGCGCCCGGGTGCGGGTCGACATCGTCGCCGCGGCGCTCGCGACGGTCCGCTGACCCCGTTTGCCCGCCCGCCGGGGAGGTACGCCCGGCACATGGAACGTGGCAGCAGCAAACACAGCGCCCGCGTCGACGAGCAGGAGGCCGCCGAGGTCCAGGGCCGGATGGGCAACCACGGCGGGCACCGCGAGGAGTGGGCGGAGACCGAGCCGCGCGAGGGCGTGGAGAACCGGATCGAGCGGACGGAGCTTCCGCCCCGCCCGCTCGACGAGGACGGCGAGTGATCAGCCCTCCTCCGCGATCGTCTTGATCGCGGCGAGCCTGCGGTCCCACTCCTCCGCCAGCCCGGTCAGCCAGGCCGCGGCCGCGATCAGCCCGTCCGGCCGGGGGGACCAGCGGACCTCCCGGCCGTGCCGCGTGGAGCGGACCAGCCCGGCCGCGTCGAGCACCCCGAGGTGCTGGACCACGGCCTGGCGGCTGATCGGCAGGTCCCGCGCCAGCACGGTCGCGCTGGCCTCCCCGCGCGCGAGCCGCTCGAGCAGCTCGCGGCGGGTCGGATCGGCGAGGGCCGACAGGGCCTGACCACTCATGCCGGCACGGTCTCCAGGTAGCGCTGCAGCTCCGCGGTCTTCACCGCCCAGCCCTCGGTGTTCCCGCGGTGGTAGGCCGCGGCGTCGCCGGTCAGGCTCGCGAAGCCGCTCTCCCTGACCCGGACGAGGGTCCCGTCCGCGGTCTCGGTGAGGGTGAACTCGACGAGCGTCTCGTCCCCCGGTGCGGGTTCGGTCTCCCGGCTGCGGGCCCACCGGAAGCTGAACACCTCCGGCTCCTCGACGCGCTCGACGCGCGCGACGCTCGTCCCGTGGCCCTCGAAGCTGAGCGTGAGCCGGCCGCCGGGCCGCAGGTCGATCTCGGCCCCGGCGTCGCCGAACCAACGCCCGAGGTGCTGCGCCTGCGTGATGACGTCCCAGACGCGGGCCCGGGCGGCGTTGACGGTGATCTCGCGGGTGATGGTGTCCATCGGTCCTCCGTAAGGTTGTTGATGTTCGGGACGAGGTGTTCCGGACGCCCGCGACGGCAGGGTGTGGCTGATCGGTTCTTGTCGTTGGTGGCT
>NZ_BSFQ01000081.1 GCF_027922425.1 Pseudonocardia halophobica
AGCTCGCGCCGCCCGGTCGGGGGCCGGTCAACCGGACGCAGACCGTCATGAGCCGGTTCCTGCGCGGGAAGGCAACCAACCACTCGGATGCCTGCCTGCAAGAGGAGGTCTGCGAGGCGGGTCGACGCCAGGCTCGTGTCGTAGTGCCCCGGGCTGGTCACGAGGCCGACGACTGCCCAGCTGCGCAGCTCACGCAGGAAGGGGTCGAGATCGGGACGGGCCGGGGCGATGCTGAGGGCATCGACCCGATCGGCGATCCAACGCGTGCGCGCCCGCACCGCGGCGTAGTCGTCAGGGCCGAGATGACGGGCTTCGCGTTGCCACAACAGCGAGAGGCGCAGGCTCTGCAGGGCAGTCTCGATGAGCATGCGAAGCCCTGATGCCAGGTCTGGAGGTGGCGTGTCTCCGAGCGAGGTGAGGGTCTCGATGAGCCGGCTCTGATCTTGGTGCACGACATGGGACAGCAGGGCCTGCTTGTTCGCGTAATGCCGGTAGAGGGCTCGGGCCGTGATGCCACTGGCCTGAGCGATGTCGTCCATCTTGACCGAGTGGAAGCCTCGAGCCGCGAAGAGCGCGCTGGCCGCCTCCCCGATGTCGGCACGTCGGGTCTTGGGCCGCTTCGCGTGTGCGCCGGTCGTCATGCCTGCGCTACTCATTCTCTCCTCCTCCCCGTGCTGCGGCCCGCGCGACATCCTAGTCCGTGGTGATCTCGGGCCGGGTTGCCGAGTGGATGTGGCGCCCGGCAACCCGGCCGAGGTCTCATGCGGTCTACGCAGGATCGACGCCGCTACGACCGACGGAGGCAGTGAGAACCGCTCCGTTCGAGCGACCCTCGTGGAACTCCTCGAGCGTGGTCGTGTTGCACATCAGGTAGAGCACGTCGAGTCCTGAGCCTCCGAACGCGCAGGCAATAGCCCAGGTGCCGGGGGTGGGGACGTGGTCGGTGATCGTGCCGCCTTCGAGCACCCGGTAGAAGCCGCTCTCGTCCCCGGGGGTGAGGGCATTGCCGAACCAGACGCCGCCGTCGCTGTCCAGCGCGATGCCGTCCGGGTGGAAGCTGTCGGGCAGTTGCGCCCAGAGCCGCAGGTTCGACAGAGATCCGTCCGCAGCCACGTCGAAGGCGCTGATGCGATGGGTGAAGGTCTCGGCCAGCAGTAATGTCCGGCCGTCCGCGGTCAGGGCGGCGCCGTTGGGGAAGAGCACCTCCCCGGGAACGCGCCGCACGTGCCCCTCGGGGTCGACGTGCGCCAGGTTGGTGGTGCGGGGGTCCTCGGTGCCCAGGGCGAAACCGAAGTTGCCCACGTAGGCATGTCCGGACGGCGACACGAGCATGTCGTTGCCGAGTCCGGTGGCGATGTCGCTGAAGTCCGCGTACTCGGTGGTCGTTCCGTCGGGAGCGATCCGCAGGACCTTGGCGGTGGCCTGGGAGACGACCAGCACGGAGTCGTCGGCGAGAAATCCGAGGCCCGATGGGGAGCCGTCGACCTTGGCGACGGTCTGGTAGCTGCCGTCGTCGTCGAAGCGGAGTACCTGCTGGGCGAAGAAGTCGCTGGCCCAGAGGTGGCCGGCGTGCCAGCGAGGGGCCTCCAGGAACTGGTGCCCCGCCGAGAACGGGTTGGTTGGATGGATCTTCATTGTTCCTCCTGGTTCCTGACGGGCTGTCACGGTCGGGCCCGTGTTACCGGGTCGGTTCCGCTGTCGGGGGGCAGCGACGGAGTCGGTCGCGCAGCTTGAACTTCTGGACCTTGCCGCTGGCGGTGCGAGGTAGCTCATCGACCAGGACGAGGTATTCGGGGAGCTTCTGCATGGCCAGGCGATGGTGCTCGCGCAGCCAGGTGGTGAGCTCGTCGAGATCGACCTCCACCCCCGCTTCCGGGACGACGACGGCGCAGGCCCGCTCGACCAGCACCGGGTCGGGGACTGCCACCACCGCGACGTCGGCGACCTTGGGGTGCTCGAAGAGGCGGTCCTCGACCTCCTTCGCGCTGATGTTCTCCCCGCCGCGGATGATGATGTCCTTCTGGCGGCCGGTGATCTCGACGTAGACCTCGCCGTCGACGACCGGCAGCTCCCCGGTGCGGAACCAGCCGTCCGGGGTGAAGGCGTCGGCGTTCAGGGCGTCGTCCAGGTATCCGACGAACAGTTCCGGACCCCGCACGAGCAGGTGCCCGGGTTCGCCGGGGGGCACCGGCCGGTCCTCGTCGTCGACCACGACGACCGGCGCCTGGCCGATCGCACGCCCGTCTGTGCGTGCGCGCTTGTCCGTCGGGTCGGAGAGGTTGCTGCTGGTGGCGGTGGGGAACTCGGTGGAGCCGTAGACCCGGCTGACCAGGCAGCCGAGCTCGTCCGTGGCCCGGTGTACGAGCTCGGGGGGCACGTCCGCGCCCCCGCAGGCGAAGACGCGCAGCGTGCGGGTCGCCTCGGGTGTGCGGGCCGGATGGTGAACCAGGCCGTGCAGGAACGGGGTGGCGGCCACCATGAACGTGCATCCGTGGCGCTCCATCAGCTCCAGCCCGGCGCCAGGTTCCCAGACATCCAGGAGCACCACCGCACCGCCGAGCATGAAGGGGAGCTGCAGGCCGTAGAGGACACCGGTGATGTGGGTGACCGGGGACGGCATCAACACCACGTCCGAGCTCGTCAACCCGAAGAACTCGATCATGCTGCGGTTCTCGTAGTCGAGGGTGTTGTGCGTGTGCAGGGCACCCTTCGGGCTCGAGGTCGTGCCGGATGTGTACAGCAGTAGCGCGATGGCGTTCGCGTCGTCCGCGGCCTTCCCGCCCGCTCGGGCCTGCGCCGGGGCCGCCCTGGCCAGGAAGGCGTCCAGACCGATGACACCGTCCTCGGAGGGAGCGTCACCGACCACGACCACGGTCGCCAGGTCCGGGAGCTCGTCCCGTATGTCGCGGAGCATGCTGGGGAAGTCGAAGCCCCGGAAGGCCGCCGGGACGAAGACGATCTCCGACTGCGCCTGCCGCAGGATGAACGAGACCTCGGAGTGCCGGTAGATCGGGATGATGGGGTTGCTGACGGCGCCGAGACGAAGCGTCGCCTGGTGCAGGACCACGGCCTCGGCCCAGTTGGGGAGCTGCCAGGAGACCACCGTGCCGAGCCCGACACCGTGGTTCCGCAGGGCCGTGGCCCAGCGGTCGACCTCACGGTCGAGGGCGCCGTAGCTCCACAGGTTCCCGCGGTCGACGAGGGCCAGGCGATCCGGGTGCTGTGCGGCCCGCTCTCTCAGGTAGGAGTCGACGCGGGTCTCCTCCCAGAGGCCGGGCGCGGTATAGGCGGCGACCAGATCGGGTCGGGGACGGTACCTGCCGGGCGCGGTGACTGTCATGACGTGCTCCGGGGCTCGGCGAGCTGCGGTCCGGTGAGCAGGTTGTCCCCGATCCGGTGGGTGAGCTCCTCGTGGTCGCCGTACCAGGCGCGCAGCGCGAGGGCGCGCTTGTAGTACAGATGCAGATCGGTCTCGGTGGTGAAGCCCGTGCCGCCGTGCATCTGAATCGCGCTCTCACAGACGCGAACCGCCGCGTCCGCTGCGTAGGCCTTGGCGACGGCCGCGAGCATGAGCAGCTCGTCCGCGCTGCTCGATGTGGCGTCCTCCAGGGTGACGTCGCAGAGGTTGCGCAGCGAACTCGCCAGCGCGTACATGTCGGCAAGGGTGTGCTTGACTGCCTGGAAGGCGCCGATCGGACGACCGAACTGCTCTCGGACCTGCACGAACGAGG
>NZ_BSFQ01000082.1 GCF_027922425.1 Pseudonocardia halophobica
CGTCCGCCTGCCTCATTGAAGTTCCCGAGTTCGGCGGGCGTGGCGACCGGGTCGTCCTGGCGCCCGTTGTCAAAGCAGCAAAAAGGACGGTCGGCAAGTAGCCAGTTCAGCGACGGACCCACGGGGGTGGCGTACAGCTTGCGTTCGGCGGCGCCCTCGGGCGGCGTGAACCGCTTCGTGAAGTCGCTGATGAGGTGCTCGTGGGTCAAGGTCATACCAAGCTCGTCAACCGGTACGGGGCCTCGAACCGTGTTCACCTGCACAACCCGGTCAGCTGCCGCTGAAGCCATCTGGTTTCTCCTCTGTGTCGGGATCGGGCCGGCGCCGGCCCGGACCGGATGCCGCGCCGCCGTCGATCCGGGAGGGCTCGTGTCGTAGGTGTCGCTCACTCACGCCTGGGTCGTGCGGTCGTTGTCCACTGTCGTCTCGCGGCGGCCTGCGTCCCCCTGCCCGTGCCGTCGACCTCGAGGTCTGCGCCTGTGAACACCTATAGACAGGGCTACGCGCGGTACCGCCGCAGCGCACCGCCGAGGATCGCAAGCCCACAGCCGCGGGTGGCAGCGCCGCGCTGTGTGCTCGTCGGAGCGCCCACCGCCGGCGCTCGCTCGGTTCATGACCGAGCTATCGATCACGGCGTCTCCGAGGGTGATGGGACCTACGTGTTCGGCCATCTAACACGATAGAAACGTTCTAAGTCTTGCTGTGACGCAGCCGACGTCGCTATGGTCACTCGCAGCGCCTGACGGTTACGGGAGTAGATCTGCAATACGGATAATAGAAACGATTCACGCCGCACGCTCGTCGGGCGGCTTCGGAACGGAGCCACAGGAAGCGACATGGCCTCGACCACTCGCTCTAGACCGCGGTCGGCGAGCACTCCGCTGCTCAAGCCTCGGAGCGCAGCGGAGATCGGCACGCGGACGGCGTCCGCCGTCCGGGTCGGACACGACACGTCATCCGGCGTGGGCCAGCACTCGCTGCCCGGGTCTGGGAGGACGACCACATGGCTACCTCCTCCGGGGAGCTTGCTCCCCTCGAAAGGCGTCAAGCGCTGGGCCTTCGTGGAAAGGGCTCTGCGGCTTCGGCTCACGTCTGCCCTTCCGAACAGGGCGATCGATGTCTCGCCGCCGTGGTTCGTCGTCGTAGACGAAACCGTCTCCGTGCCTCCCGAGCCGACCCTTGGTGATCCGGGACAGAGCACGAACCCTGACGCCCGCCACATGAAGGTCATCGACGCGGGTGGTCGGGTGTCCGCGGTGATCGACGACGGGGACGAGA
Source organism: Pseudonocardia halophobica (assembly GCF_027922425.1). Classification (GTDB taxonomy): domain Bacteria; phylum Actinomycetota; class Actinomycetes; order Mycobacteriales; family Pseudonocardiaceae; genus Pseudonocardia; species Pseudonocardia halophobica. The sequence continues at coordinate 1,279 of NZ_BSFQ01000082.1, forward strand.
CGTCCAACGAGCGTGCGGTTCAGCGTGAAGGGACAGCCGATCAGGTTGACGATCCGGAGCTCGTCGAGCAGCTCCTCGATCTGGTGGTTGAGAAGTAACTCCACGTCGGTCACCCGCACCTCGAGTCCTACTTCAGTGCGGGCGCGATAGCGGCGGCGCCGGTACCGGATCGTTCCTGAGCGCTTCGATGGTTGGGACATGCGTGAGCTGCCTCAGCCTCCGATCCGTGAACCCTTCGCTTCCCTGACCACGTGGTGAACGGAAGCTGATTCCTTCAGCGAGGCCGGCCCGCTCGGATCGAGAGACCGCCTCCCATTGCCCCGACGACGGCAGAGGTGGGCCGCTGACCACCAGTTGAGTGGCTTACCCCCATCCGCTTCATGGTCACCGGAGGCGGCGCGGGCGGGGTGGGTCAGCGAGCACAGTCCTCGGCTTGGTCCGGGTTCGCCTCTGACCAGGCCCCCTACCTGTAGGCATACGATCAGGAGAGTAGACATGGGCGAATCGTCCCTGTGGCGCAACATCATCGTGAACGTCGACAGTTACAAGAACGCGCACTACGGGATGTACCCGGACGGCACCGAGTACGTCTCCAGCTATGTCGAATCACGTGGCGGCCGCTTCCCCGCGACACTGTTCGTCGGGCTCCAGGCCTTCCTGCGCGAGTACCTGACCCGGCGGATCACCCTCGACGACATCCACGAGGCCGAGGCCGTGCACCGGCCGATGGGCATCCCGTTCAACCGACAGAACTGGATCGACCTGGTCAACGACCACGACGGCCACCTCCCGATCGAGATCGAGGCGGTCCCGGAGGGCACCGTCGTCCCGACCGGCAACGTCCTCGTGCAGCTGGTCAACACCGATCCGCGTTATCCATGGGTCACCAGCTTCGTCGAGACCGCCCTGCTCCGGGCCGTCTGGTACCCGACCACGGTCGGCACCCTGAGCTGGACGGCCAAGCAGCTGATGAAGGGGTTCCTGGAGCGCACCTCCGATCACCCCGAGGCGATCCGCATGTACCTGCACGACTACGGCAATCGCGGCGTCAGCTCGCTGGAGTCGGCCGGTCTCGGCGGAATGGCACACCTGGTCAACTTCGACCAGACCGACACGGTTCCCGCGTACGTCGCCGCCCGGCAGTGGTACAACGCGGCGGCCCCGAACGGCAGCGCCGTCTTCCAGGAGCATTCCACGGTGGCGGCCGCCGGCAGGGATGCCGAGGCGGACACGTTCCGCAGGCTTCTGAAGTTCCCCGGGGTCGTCGTGGCCGGCCTTCTGGTCGACACGTTCGACCACGATCGGGCGGTCAACGAGATCCTCGGCAAGGAGATGCACGACGAAATCAGCCAGTTCCAGGGTCTCGTCGCGGTGCGGTGCGACTCTGGCGACCCGATCAAGGTGCCGGTCGACACTGTCGAGTCGCTGATGGACAGCTTCGGGCACGAGACCAACGGCAAGGGGTTCAAGGTCCTGCCTCCGAACATCCGGGTGATCCAGGGCGACGGGCTCACCCTCGACACCTACATCGCGATCTACACCGAACTGGAGGCGCGGGGCCTGGCTGCGGACAACGTGCTCTGCGGGATGGGTGGCGGCCTGCTGCAGCAGGTCAACCGGGACACGCTCAACTTCGGGTTCAAGGCCAGCGCTATGCGCATCAACGGCGAGTGGCGCGAGACCGTGAAGGCCCCGACCGGCAGCGCGATGAAGCGGTCGAAGGGGGGCCGGCTCGCCCTCCGCTACGCCGACGGCACGTACTCCACCGTCCCCCGCGACTCCATCCCGGCGGAGGAGAACCAGCTCGTGCCGGTCTTCCGTGACGGCAAGATGCTGCGCCAGTGGGACTTCGCCGAGCTCATCGTGCGG
>NZ_BSFQ01000083.1 GCF_027922425.1 Pseudonocardia halophobica
CCTGGCTGCAGAGCAGGCGCGTACGGACGCACCTCCGCGCGTCGCCGAGCACATGCGCGATCCGCGAGGCCGAGCCGAGTGAGCCGGTTCCGGTCCGGAGGGCCGGGCCCCGGCGGTCGGGGTCAGGTGCGGGGCGCGAGTTCGTAGAACGGCCCCAGGTCGGTCCGGCCGGTGTCGGGGACCTCGTGCAGGATCTTCGGCTCGGTGTGCAGGAGCCGGTGAACGGCCGTGCGGGTCGCCTCCAGGCTCAACCCTGCCTGGCGGGCGATGTCCTGCAGATGGGGCGCACCCGTGCCCACCTCCCGCTCGGCAACGGCGCGGTACACGGCGGCATCCGCTCCTGACAGGTCCTCTGCACGCATTGCCCTCTCCTCCGGTCGGCCGCCGCGGCGGCGTTCAGCTCCACGGCGGTCGGCCGCGAGCGCCCCGATTGCAGCCGGATGCCCACCCGCCCCGGCGCACTGTCACAGGTTGGTCAGCAGGCTGACGCCGATTGCGATCACCACGGTCCCGAACAGGTAGGACAGGAGGGCGTGCCCCAGACCCACCTTGCGCATCTGCGTGGTCTCCAGCCGGGTCTCGGACACGGCGTACGTCATGCCGACGGTGAACGCGACGTAGGCGAAATCGGCGTACACCGGCGCCTCGTCGTGGTGGAACTCGATGCCGCCGTCGTTGCCCGCGAAGTAGAGCCGTGCGTACTTGAGGGCGAAGACGGTGTTCACCAGCGCCCAGGAGAGGATCGCGTCGACGACGGCGAGGACGACGACCGCGACCGCCACCGCGTCGTGCTGGCCGGCGCTGGCGACGGCCTGAAGAATCGCGACCAGGCTGGCCACGGCCGCGACGAGAACCGCCGTGTCCGTGACGTGGGACCGTCCCTCTTCCTCCGCCAGGCGTTTGGTGCCCCGCTGGTCCTGCGGCCAGCTGATGCGGCTGACCCACACCAGGACGACCGACGCGGCAACAGCCCAGCCGACGAGGACCGCCAGCCGGGCCGTGCCGAGCAGGGCCACGGCGACCGCAGCCGCGGCGCCAGCGGCGAGCGACACCGCCAGGCGGCGCCAGGAGATGATCCGGCGTTCCGGCCCTCCCACCGCCCCGGCGGCGCTCGCCGCGGGAGCACCGCGGCCACCCGGGCCACCCCCACCCGACGCTTCCGGCTCAGGAGGACGAGTCACGCCCACCGGCCGCTGCTCCCGCACCGGCGAACTCCTGGACGATGCGCTCGCAGAAGGCGGGCAGGTCGTCCGGCGAGCGGCTGGTCGTGAGGTTGCCGTCCGTCACGACCTCCTCGTCGACCACCTCGGCGCCGGCGTTGCGCAAGTCGGTGCGCAGGCTCGGCCAGGAGGTCAGCCGCCGGCCGCGGACACGGTCGACCTCGACCAGGCTCCACGGTCCGTGGCAGATCGAGGCCACCGGCTTGCCGGAGTCCACGAAACTGCGCACGAAGCTCATCGCGGTCTGGTCCATCCGCAGCTGATCCGGGTTCACCGTGCCCCCCGGCAAGACCAGCGCGTCGAAGTCGTCCGGTGACACATCGCCGACCAGCTTGTCGACGGTGAACGTGCCGGCATCGTCGAGGTCGTGGTCGCGTGCTGCGATCTCGCCGTCGTGGATCGAGAGCAGCGTGGTCGCAGCCCCGGCCCGGTCGAGGGCCTGTCGCGGCTTCTCGAGCTCCACCCGCTCCACACCGTCGGCCGCGAGGACGGCGACCCGCCGTCCGTTCAGCTCATCTGCCATGTCAGGCTCCCGCCATCGCCGGCTTGAGGACGACCTTGGTCCAGCCCTCGTCCCTGGCATCGAAGTGCCTGTACGCGTCCGGCGCCTCGCTCAGCGGCAACTCGTGGCTGACGATGAACGACGGCTCGGCCTTGCCTGCGGCGATCAGGTCGCGCAGCTGCCGGTTGTACCTCTTCACCGGGGCCTGGCCGCTGCCGATGTGCTGGCCCTTGAACCAGTACATGCCGTAGTCGAAGGCGATCTGGCCGTTCTTGGCCAGCTCGTCAGGCCCCCCGGGGTCCTGCGGCACGAAGACGCCGATGCAGCCGATCCGGCCGGTGAAGCGCACCGACTTCACCAGCTTGTTCATGGTGTCGTTCGGGTGCTCGTGCCCCTCGGGGTCGTGGGCCTGGTAGCCCACGCACTCGCAGCCGTTGTCCGCACCGAGACCCATCGTCTGCTCCAGCACGGCCTCCACCGGGTCGACCTTCGAGTCGTCGATCGGGATCGCGCCGATCGACTCGGCCAGCCGCAGCCGGTCGGGATGGCGGTCGACGACCATGACCTTGCTGGCCCCGCGAATGGTGGCCGAGAGTGCGGCCATCAGCCCGACAGGGCCGGAGCCGTAGATCACCGTCTGGTCCCCGGGCGAGACGCCGGCCAGCTCGGTGGCGTGATAGCCGGTCGGCCAGATGTCGGCCAGCATCACGTAGTCGGAGGCCTTCTCGTCCGCGTCCTCCCCCAGACGCAGGCAGTTGAAGTCGCCCCAGGGCACCCGGAGCAGTTCGGCCTGGCCGCCGGGCCACGGTCCCATGTCGGCGAACCCGTAGGCGGCGCCGGCCCACTCCTTGACCGGCTGGGCGGTCAGGCAGTAGTTCGTCAGGCCGTGCTCGCAGTTCTTGCAGTGCCCACAGGCCACGTTGAACGGGAGGACGACACGGTCGCCCACCTGGACCTTGTCGACGCCGTCGCCGACCTCGATGACCTCGCCCATGTTCTCGTGCCCGAACCATCGACCCTGCTCGAAGTCCGTCCGGCCCTCGTACATGTGCAGGTCAGAGCCACAGATGTTGGTGGTGGTGATCCGCACGAGCACGTCCGTCGGTCGCTCGATACGGGCATCCGGCACATCCGTGACACTGACCTTGCGCGGTCCGTCATAGACGACTGCCTTCACGCTGCCTCCTCGTTGCTGTCGGTACTCGGGCGGCCCTGAGCATCGACGCAGTGGCGACGCCGGGCACTGATCCATCCGACCCCAGGCGCAGACGCAGCGATATCGGCAGACATGCCC
>NZ_BSFQ01000084.1 GCF_027922425.1 Pseudonocardia halophobica
AGTCGGCGGGCGCCACGCTGGTGGTCGACGGGCGGCAGGGCGAGTTCGACGCGGACGGGGCCGGGTTCTTCGTGGCCCCGACGCTGTTCGACAACGTGACGACCGACATGTCGATCTACACCGACGAGATCTTCGGCCCGGTGCTCTCGGTGGTCCGGGTGGAGACCTACGAGGAGGCCGTGGAGCTGATCAACTCGAACCCGTACGGGAACGGCACGGCGATCTTCACCAACGACGGCGGTGCAGCGCGGCGGTTCCAGAACGAGGTCGAGGTCGGGATGATCGGCATCAACGTACCGGTGCCGGTGCCGATGGCCTACTACTCCTTCGGGGGCTGGAAGAACTCGCTGTTCGGCGACACCCACGCGCACGGTGTCGAGGGCTTCCACTTCTTCACCCGCGGCAAGGTCGTGACCACCCGCTGGCTCGACCCGTCGCACGGCGGCATCAACCTGGGCTTCCCCCAGAACGCCTGATCCGCTCCCACGTCCCGGCACCGTCCGGGACCCGCGGGGCTCCCCGCCGGGCCGACCGATCCCGGGCCCGGCGGGTGACCTCCGCGACGACCGGCCCCGCACCCGTTCCGTGGTGCGGGGCCGGCGGCGTTCTCGGGGCGTCCCGGCCGGACCGGGCGCCCGGGCGGGCATGATGACGCCGTGTCGAGCCCCGCACCGCCCCCTGCCGGACCGCCGGCCGGGCCGGGCGCCGTCGCCGTGCTGCTCGCCACGCTCGGCCGGCGGGTGCGCGAGGAGATCGACACGGCGCTGCGGGCCGAGCAGCTCACGATGCGGCACCTGTCGGCCCTCGGACACCTGGCCCGACGACCGGGGCTCTCCTACAGCGAGCTCGGACGCCGTGCGGGCGTGACGGCCCAGAGCATGCAGGCGACGCTGCGCCAGCTCGAGGAGCGCGGCGCGGTGGAGCGCCGCACCGAACCGGGGCGGGGCCGGGTGGCCGAGCTCCACGTCACACCGGACGGGCGCCGGCTGCTGACCCGGGCGGAGAAGGCAGTCGCCGAGGTCGAACGGGTGATGCTCGCCCCCGTCCCCCGGCCCGAGCGCGCCCTCCTGGCCCGCACCCTCGTGGGAATGCTGGGGCGGCTGGGGGAGGACACCCCCTGATTCGGGCTGCTAGTTTCAGCTCGACTGTAAGTGGATGCCGCCGTGCTCCGGTGAAGCGGGGCCGCGCGGCGGCGTCGGTTTCAGCCGAACTGAAGGGGATGGAGCCCCGATCGTGCCTCCGGGAGGAGGTGCACCGGGACCCGTGTTTCAGCCCCTCTGCAACCCGACCCGGCTTTCTCGAGCCGGAGGAAGGAGACGGATGTGACGGCCGTGCTGCTCTCGGTCCACGTCCTCGCCGCCATCGTGTTCGTCGGACCGGTGACCGTGACCACATCGATGTTCCCGCGGTACGCCCGCGCGGCCCTCGCGGGCGAGGGGCCGGCCGCCCCGGTGACGCTCCTCCACCGCATCAGCCGGGTCTACGCGGTACTCGCGATCGCGGTGCCGGTCTTCGGACTGGGGACCGCTGTGGCGATGGGCGTGCTCGGCGACGCGTGGCTGATCGCCTCCCTCGTCCTCACGGCGATGGCCGCAGCGCTCCTGGGGCTGCGGATCCTCCCGGCGCAGGCCGAGGTGGTGGCCGCCCTCGGCGGAGAGAACGACACCCGCGCGGTGGTGGCCGCGCGGAGGCTGTCGATGACGTCCGGGGTGTTCGCGCTGCTCTGGGCGGTCGTCGTCGTCCTGATGATCGTGCGCCCCGGTTCGACGACGGGGGTCTGAGGTGCTCATGGCCTGCGGGTGGCGGCGGTCGCCGAGGCCGCGTCCCTCGCGCCATCGGGGGGTGGCTCGTGCTGCGCCGCGTAAAGCTGAATTCCCGGTGAACGGAAAGAGCGTCTCCCACCGGCCGCCGCGGAATTGCTCGCCCCCGCGTTCGCGGCGCGTCCGGTGGGAGACGCTCATCCGGTCCAACGCGGCGGAGCGGGACGAGTTGCACGCCCGAACGGGTGGTCCGTCGGTCGCTGCCTGCGACGACGTGTCCACGGATCGCGTTTCCCCGAATTCGATCGAGCGATCGTCGGTGTGGACTCCCGACTTTCCGGGTAGTGATCGCGGTTCGATCACAAGGCGGCGCTCGATATCCGCCGCCCCGGGTCGGTGGAGGTGCTTCCGAAGCAAATGATCGAGAAGTCCCGGGAGGTGTGGCAGCCGGCTCCCGGGTGAGTTCCCGGCGCCGGCCGCGTCGCGCCCTCGTGCGCACGCGTGGGGAGCACCCGAGCCGCCCGGTACCCCCGGCAGCCGGGAGCGGGTCGGGACTTCCTTGGGGGACGCGCCCGTCGCCGGTCGTGCCGCACGAGGGCCGGAGCCCCGCTCGAGGGGCGCAACTCGGCCGATGGACGGGGAGTTGCGCACCGTGAGCGCCGACTCTGGCTCGTCTTCGCAGGTCAGAGCCGGTATCAGCGCTCCTCGGTCGGCGTCGGAACGATCCTCGACGACGAAGTGTGACCGGCGTCATGAACCACGAAATCCGCCGTCAACCCGACCGGCGGCGTCGGGCGCACGTCCCTGACCTGCGGCGATGAGCCGGTTTCGGGGTGGGGGACCCCGGTTTGACCCTCGCCGTCGGCGGGGCGTAACTTTCTCGTCGTCAGCGAGACGCCGGACAGAACGAGCCCCTGAGGTTCGGTCAACAGGCCCGCTGGCCGCCCCCCGAGCCGGACCCCCTGGATCCTTGTGGATCTGAGTGGGTGTACG
>NZ_BSFQ01000085.1 GCF_027922425.1 Pseudonocardia halophobica
CCCCGCCCCGTCGATGTCGCGGAGTGGACTGCGGCCGTCGCGGAGGAGGCTGCTGATGGGCGCGGCTGAGCTCTTCGCCGCCCTGTTCGTTCACGAGGTCGACCCGGACTGGCGGGTGTTCGCCACCTGCCGGGAGATCGACGCCGACCTCTTCTTCCCGGAGGACCGCCAGCCGGCGGGGCAGGTGAAGGCGGTCTGCCGGTCGTGCCCTGTCCAGCCCGAATGCCTCGCGACGGCGATCGCGACCGGGGAGGCGCACGGGATCTGGGGCGGGTTGACCTACCGGGAGCGGCTTCGGCTCATCCGCGTCCTGCGCGACGGCGGGTTTCAGATCCCGCGCTGGCGGCGCCGGAGGCGAGCGGCATGACCACGGACGCACGACGAAAGGACCGGTGGGGTGGACGGCGTCGGGGTACTGATCTTCTTCGCGCTCGTCGGGGCGTTCATCTGCGCTCGGGCGCGCGTGCCCGGGGGAGCGGTGCTGTTCGCGCTCGTCGCCCTCGTGCTCTTCGTGGCCAGCCCGATCGGGCAAGGGGTTCCCGGCGCGGTGGCGACCTTCTTCTCCACGCTCGACGACGCGGCCACGCCCGTCCTGAACAACGAGGAGGCCGGTACGTCGCGCTGATCGACAGGGGTGTCCGCGGAGGCCACAGATGACCGCGCGCGGTGCTCTGTTCTCGCTGCTGCTCGTCGTGGCGGTGGCAGCCGCAGTGCTCTCCTTCGCCGCGCTGCGCGATCTCGCCCGGATGTGCGGTTTCGCGGTCTGGCTCGCTTGGCTGCTCCCGGTCGTCGTCGACGCCGGGGCGGCAGCGGGCTCCCTGGTTTGGCTCGGCGGGTGGGCGGCCGACGCCGCTCGACGGTTCGCCCGCGCGTTGGCTCTCTGCCTGTTGGCCCTGTCGGTCGCGGCCAACGCGCTGGGCCATGGCCTCGAGGCCTATGGGCTTGGGCCACCGTGGTGGGTCGTCGTGGTCGTGTCCGCGATCGCGCCGGCCGTTCTGGGGGCGGTCGTGCATCTCGCGGTCCTGGTCGGTCGAGTCACGCCGGCGCCGCCCGTCGAGTTGCCGGACGACGACTTGGCCGATCTCGGCGACGAGCCTCTGTCGCCGTGGTGGGAGTCGGCCCCTCCCGTATCGGAACCGAGCCGATCCGACCGCGCCGAGGCGCTCATCGCCTCCGGGATCGGTCGTCGGCGCCTCGCCAAGGAGCTCGGCGTGACGGAGCACGAGGCACGCCAGCTTCTCGCCTCGTCCCGCCGCGACGACGCGCCCGACGACCCCGAGGAGAACGCGTCATGACCTACTCGCCCGTTCTGTTGTTCCTGCTCCTCGCGATCGGAGCGGGTGCCGCGTGGATGCGCGGGTCACGGGGCCTGGCCGTGATCGTGGCGGCCTGCGCCGTCCTTCCGGGCTGGTGGGCGGTTCGGCACCTGCCGATCTGGATGCTGCTCGTCCCCGGATCCCTGCTCGTGGCGTGGGGCTGGCATCGCTGGAGCCGGACGTCGGCGAAGGTGACCCGCTGGGGAGCCCGGTCGCGCCGGAAGTCCGGCGTGGCCTCGTCGGTCGACATCGCGCGCGTGGCCTCGGCCGCAGCGATCCGCCGTAAGGCGGCGTCGGTTCGTCCCGCTCTGTCGGCGCAGCCGCTCACCGCGCGGGGCCGGATCCGGATGTCTGACGTCGGGGTCGCGCTGTGCCGGGTCGGACTGCAGCGGGTATGGGCCTCGATCGAGGACGTCACGCTGATCTTCGGTGGGCCTCGCACCGGCAAGACGGGGTGGCTGGCAGGCTGCCTGCTCGACGCTCCCGGTGCCGCCGTGGTCACCTCGACCCGGACGGATCTCCTCGAGCTGACCGGGCCGCTCCGCGCTCGTCGTGGCCCGACCTACGTCTTCAACGCCGTCGGGCTGGGCGGCCACGCGTCGACAATCACCTTCGACCCGCTCACCGGCTGCGCGGATCCGGTGACGGCAGCCGAGCGCGCCACGGACCTGCTCGCGGCAGGTTCGCACGGCGGTGGCGACCGCGAGTTCTGGGACACCCAGGCTCGGCGCGTCCTCGCCGCGCTGATGCACGCGGCAGCGCTGGGGGAGCTGACCATGCGTCAGGTCCTCGGGTGGGTCGCCGATCCGGACGGGGCTCACCGCGAGGTCACGTCGCTGCTGCGGAAGTCGCCCGCGCCCGAGTACGTCCAGGACGCCACGCAGTTCGTCACGACCAACGACCGGACGCGGACATCGATCACCTCGACGATCATGCCGGCGCTGGGCTGGTTGACCTCGCCGGCGGCGTCGGCTGCGGCGAGCGGCGCGCACCCGTTCGACGTCGGCGACCTGCTCGACACCCGGGCGACGGTCTACCTGCTCGGCGCGGAGGAGACGCAGGCGGCGCCGCTGGTGTGCGCGCTGACGGGCTTCATCGCGAGGGAAGCGCGGCGGCGCGCGG
>NZ_BSFQ01000086.1 GCF_027922425.1 Pseudonocardia halophobica
GCAGCCAGGCGGGAGGAGCGCCCGGGGGCCGGGTCCACTCGCACCGAGCCCACGACCTCCGCGCGGCTGCGGTAGTCGACCGGCGGGATGGCTCGCAGGCTCCGGAGCACCTCGTCGGGCGCCCCCGACCGCTCGGCGGCGCTCACGAGAGCGTCCTTGTCCGCCGGGTAGTCGACATCCTCCAGGTAGTCGAGGACCTGCTCCGGGGTCAACGGGGCGGCCACTACTGCGCCCCGGCCATGAGGACGTCCAGCTCCCGCCCCATCTGCGAGGCGACGTCCTCCCACTCGCCGTGGCTGACGGACTCCCGTGTCGTCGTGAGAACCGCGGCCACGGCCTTCCGGGCCTCGCCCTCGTCGACCCGCGCCTGCTCCGCCACCCGGCGCACGAAGTCCTGCGCCTCGAGCGGCTGCGCCTCCTGGGTCGGCGGGATCAGGTCGGGCTGCAGCTCCTTCGGCAGCTGCGACGCGAGGTCCCTGGCCTCTCCGCCGGTGAGCCGCTCCGCGAGCACCCGCAGCGTCGCATGCGTCAGCGATTCGGCGATCTCCGCCGGCCGACCGGTGCGGGCCGAAGCGGATTCGATGAACTCCTCGTACTGCACTGGCTCTCCTCCTGGGATGCGATTGCCCCCGCTGCCGGCCCCATCGAAGCCTCGGACGAGGCGCGGGTCCATCCGGAGAACTGCCGATATCTCCCCCGCTCCACCGTCCCGGTTCCGTCGGTGCGCCGGCTGGAGTGGTGTTGCGCAGCGGGCACGTGGTCGACTTGCACCCCCTGCAGGTCTCCTTCAACGGAGCTTCTGGTTCGAGGCGCTGCACATGCTGCTGGCCGGCTACCTGGTCGCCGGCTTCGTCGTCGCCGGCGTCTACGCCGTCGGCTTGCTGCCCGGGCGACGAGACCGCTACCACCGGCTGGGCCTGGCTGTTTCGTTCACGGTGGCCGCCGCGGTGACGCCGCTGCAGATCGTCGTCGGCGACGTCGCCGCCCCGGAGGTGTTCCACCGGGAGCCGGCCAAGGTTCGCCGCGATCGAGCTCCGGCGTGCTCGTAGCCGCTCTCGCGGCCGACGTCTTCCTGACCGCCGAGGCGAGCCGGTGCGGCGATGATCGTCCTGGGCTGGGGGGTCGCCAGTACCCCTACCTGCTGGGCACCCACCTGCCGATCGCTGCCGCCGCGGCCCGCTTCCCACGCTGTCCGCCTTTGACCGTGGTCGCCGCCGCGGCGCTGGTCCTCGTGGCGCCGTCCATGGGGCTGCTGTTCGTGTTGCAGCAGCGCGGGCGTCTGGACAAAGCCTCGTAGCGACACGCTGCGCCGAGCAACTCCATGAGCACGCGGGGTGCACGTTCGCCGCTCCGGCCCCACCGCGCGCCACGCCATCGGCAGAACGACCGATTGCCGTCGTCGGGGCGACCGGCGAGCGTGGACGGCACACTGCGGCCGGACTTCGATGTGGCCACCGCGCAATCGGCGGCTGACCGTTGACCTCTATCCGACAGGAGGAACAACCCGTGACTCTCCAGGACCCGACCGGCTCGCGGGGAGGTGCCGCTGTCCACCCGTGGTCTCCCGGTAGCCCCGGCGCCCCGGCCCGCTCGGCCCGGCGGACCGTCGCCTCCTACACCAGCTACGCCGACGCCGAGCGTGCGGTCGACCGGCTCGCCGACCTCGACTTCCCGGTCGAGCGGGTCGCCATCGTCGGCCAGGACCTGCAGATCGTCGAGCAGGTGACCGGAAAGCTGGACTATCCCACTGCCGCCTGGCGGGGTGCGGTGAGCGGTGCCGTCCCGGGCGCGCTGCTCGGCTGGATCTTCGGACTCTTCGGCTGGGCCGATCCGTTGGTGAGCGCGCTTCTGCTCGCCCTCTACGGACTGCTCATCGGAGCGGTGATCGGAGCGGTCATCGCGGTGATCGTCTACGCGCTCCAGGGAGGTCGCCGGGACTTCGCGTCGGTGGCCTTCACGCGTCCCCAGCGGTTCGAACTGGTGGTCGACGACGAGGTGGCCGACCAGGCTGCCCGGCTGCTCGCAGAGGGGGTCTGAGATGGCGCGCGCGGTGGGTATCGATCTCGGGACGACGAACTCGGTCATCGCCGCATGGGAGGGCGGTGAGGCCTCGGTCGTCCCCAACGCCGAGGGCGCTCGCACGACGCCGTCGGTGGTGGCGTTCACCGAGAACGGGGAGCGTCTGGTCGGCCAGTTGGCCCGCCGGCAGGCGATCCTCAACCCCAAGGGGACGATCTACTCGGTCAAGCGGTTCGTCGGCCGCAGGTTCGAGGAGGTCGAGGAGGAGGCCGGTCAGGTCACCTACGACGTGGTTCCCGATGCGAACGGGCTCGCCCGGATCAAGGTGCGGGACAAGATGTATGCGCC
>NZ_BSFQ01000087.1 GCF_027922425.1 Pseudonocardia halophobica
GGAGGGAATTGCCTAGTGGGTTGTCATTTCAAATGACAATTCTTCCCTTCCCGGCTACCCTGACCCCATCACCTGCCGCGTAAATCCTTTGTCTTTTATCCGGCCTCACATGTCACAAGTCATAAGTCTTATCCCTGATGTTCAAGGCCGCCATCCGCGTCAACAAGATCACCAGCATCGCCCAGCTGCGCGGGGCCACCCTCCACGCTGAACGGGCCGACGAGACCAGCCAAGCACGGCTGCGGGAAGGGGCTGAGCCAGGAGCGGGTCTGGCATGGTCCAAAGCCCCAGAGAGCGACCGCGACTACCTCGCCGCCTTCAAGGCCCATAAGGCCGAGCTGGGCGCTGGTGAACGCAAGGGCGCGCCTCTGTGCATGCAGGCGCTCTGTGTCGTGTCGCCGGAATGGGTCAAGGCGGCGGGCGACCTCCACGACCCCGAGAACCCCCGCAACCGCGCCCTGTTCGACCAGGCGAAGGCATGGGCGGAAAGCTGGGCTGGAAAGGGGGCGGTGTTCGGCGCACGTCTCGACCTGGACGAGGCAGGCGGCGCTGTGGTGGATCTGATGATTGCCCCGGTGCGCACCAGCCGCGGCAAGCCCGTGATCTCCACCCAGAAGGCCCTGGTCGAGCTGAAGGCCGCGACGGGGGAGAGGAACGAGTATTCGGCCCTGCAGACGTCCTGGGCGGACTGGTCGCGCCAGCATCTCGATGCCCAGATCGAACGAGGCACCCGCCGCGTCATCACCGATCGGCAGCATCTGACTCCCGAAACCTATGGCCTGGTGAAGGACAAGGCCCGGGAAGAAGTGCTGCGGGATCAAGTGCGGACCCCTGACGTTGTCCGTGCCCTTCAGAGCGCCTCAGAGCTGTCCCCAGAGGCCCTGGACGATCTGCGCGACCTTCTGCTGCTCCAGAGGGAGATACAGGCCCACAGGCGCGCTCCTGCTGCCTATGAGGCCCCTCGGGCATGGGCGCTGCAGCTCTCTCTGGTGGATGGCACGAAAACCGACCCCTGGCCAATCATCAACGATGTGCGCAAGGACGCAGAAAATGTCGTCACGACAGCCCAACGCTTCGGCATGGGCATGGATGACGACCGCAAGGGGTATGAGGCTGGACGGGCCTTCTTCCCGGCCCTGACCGACAGGATGCATCTGACGGCCGTCATCGCCAAATGTGCGGATTTCTGCGCTAGGGCGGAAGCCTTCGTGAAGAACACCCTCGCCCAGCTGCGCGGCGATGAACGGATACCCTACCCCAGCCACGCCCAGCTCTGGCCCCAGAACGCCGAAGCTGCGGTGACCCGCAATGAGCAGAACCTTGGCCTACGGGCGCCAGAGGTCACAAAAACCATTCAGCGCGAACCAAAACCGGAGATCGAAGTTGAGCAGGAAGCGCCGGTTCAGTCCAAGCACAGGTCGCGGGATCTGGACTTCTGATCTTCTCAGCAAACCCCGACAGATCAGCCTGGACAGGTTCCTGGGGAAAATCCCCCCCAGTCCCCCCCTTACCACCCGCTCAGCCCTCAAGGGCTTCGCGTGCGGTGGCAAACAAAAACTCCACAACCGCCCGAAGGCGGGGGATCGCCAGCCCTGTGAATGGGCGCTCCCCCCCGGCGCGCAAGCGCGCTCGGCTGTGGATTTTTTGCCTGCCTATATAAGAGTGAGAAGAGAAACATCGATTTTGCCTTGCTGCGTTGAATCACGAGCGAAGAAATTTTGACATCGAGCGAAGAAAACGCGACATCGAGCGAAGAAAATCGTTGAGATTTCTTCGCTCAGGGGACATAGTCGCTTCGCGTGAGAGACAATAAATCATACGAAAACCTTCGCTGGAGCGAAATCTTATGGCGCTGAATTTGCGAAAGCTGGAATACTCACCGACCGAGAACCCGTTCATGGATGGATCGGAGATTCAGACGAGCCACAAGACGGTGCGTACTCGCTCGGCACCCAAAGACCTGATGGACCCTGATACTGGCGAAGTCGTCGGATCGAGTATCATCCACGTCATTGAGGAGAAGGACGAAGAGCATTTCGTGAAGGTGTTCGCCGAGGGCGTGAAAGCAGCCTTCGATCTGAGTAAGACGGGTGCACGAGTGTTTCAGGCTGTCTTGGGCGAGTACCAGAAGTCGAAGCTGACAGGCGGATACTCCGACAGCGTGAGTCTGATCTGGTTCGATGATGGGCTGAACGGTCGCGCCTTGGACATGAGCGACC
>NZ_BSFQ01000088.1 GCF_027922425.1 Pseudonocardia halophobica
TCGGCATGCCCTTCTTCTACGCGGGCGAGGGGCAATGTCCGGCGCTGCACCAGACCGCGGCCGCCGTCGCCGCGCTCGTCGCCGCGGGCTACGCCGAGCGCCTGCTACTGAGCCACGACATGGCCACGAAGGCGATGTGGACCCGCAACGGCGGCAACGGCTACGGCTACGTGCCCCGCTTCTTCCTGCCCCGGCTGGAACGCCACGGCGTCCCGGGCGAGGTGACCGCGAGCCTGCTCACCGCCAACCCCCGGCGCCTGTTCACGGCGGCCCGCGGCGCGCACGCCGACCACTGACCTCTCGAAACGAGAGTCTGTACACCTGTGAGGAGAACTGTGAGCCAGCTTCTGGGAAACGCCTTCTCGGCCGAGCTCGACTGGAAGCCGAAGACGTCGACATTCCGCACCGGGGCCCGCTACCTGGACGGCCTCACCGCGGGAACTGCCGTGGACGTCTGGGGAGCCGAGGTCGGGGAGTACCAGGGCGTCACGGCCGACGAGATCTTCGTGGTGCTCGAGGGTAAGGCGGAGGTCACCTTCCACCGCACCGGCGAGACGATCGTGATCGGGCCGGGGGACGTCGTCCGGCTGTTCGCCGGGGACACGAACACTTGGCGGACGATCGAGACCATCCGCAAGGTGTCGTTCTACGTCCCCCCGGTCCAGTCCGGATCCTGACCCGTACCCCGCACCTGACGGCGGTCCACGACCGGCACCGACAGAGAAGGAAAGAGAGAGAGCGAGTGGACATCACGACCGCCGGCGCCGTACCCCTCGAGCGGCTGGACGAGTTCTACATCGGCGGCCGATGGGTCGCCCCGACGTCCTCGGACACGATCGACGTCGTCGACTCCGTCACCGAGCAGGTGTACTTCAGCGTCGCGGAGGCGCGGAACGCCGACATCGCCGCCGCGGTCGGTGCGGCACGGGCGGCGTTCGACGACGGCCCCTGGCCGCGCATGACGCACAGCCGGCGCGCCGAGTATCTCCGGGCGATCGGCTCCGCGGTCGAGGACCGTGTCGAGGACGTCGCGCAGATCTGGCCGCGAGAGTCGGGAATCCTCGCCAGCGCGGCGCGCGGGGCGATGGGGGAGGTCACGGGCGCGTACTCCTACTACGCCGAGCTCGCGGCGTCGTTCCCCTTCGAGGAGCCCGCCACCCCGTCCGGCGGTGCCGGATACGGGACGATCGTGCGGGAGCCGGTCGGCGTCGTGGGCGCGATCATCCCGTGGAACGTGCCGATGACACTGATCGCCTACAAGCTCGCCCCCGCCCTGCTGGCCGGCTGCACCGTGGTCCTCAAGGCCTCCCCCGAAGCGCCGGGCGCAGCGCTGATCATGGCCGAGATCGCCGAGCAGGTCGGGCTGCCCGCGGGCGTGCTGAACGTGGTCACCGCCGATCGTGAGGTCTCCGAGACCCTGGTTCGAGACCCTCGGGTCGACAAGATCACGTTCACCGGATCGACCGCTGCGGGGAAGGCCATCGCCGGCATCATGACCGAGCGGGTCGGCCGTTTCACGCTCGAGCTCGGCGGCAAGTCCGCGGCAGTGGTCCTGGATGATGCGGACATCGCCGAGGCCGCGCGCGTCCTGGCCGGGGCGGAGTGCTTCCTCACCGGCCAGATCTGCGGCTCCCTGACCCGGATCATCGTGCCTCGCCATCGGCATGACGAGATGGTGGAGGGTCTCGCCGAAGCGTTCTCGCAGGTGACGGTGGGAGACCCCTTCGATCCGGCCGTGCAGATGGGCCCGCTGGCTACGGAACGGCAGCGGGAACGAGTCGAGGGTTACATCGAGATCGGGCTCAGCGAGGGAGCGACGCTCGCTGCCGGAGGTGGACGACCGGCCGGCCTCGACCGCGGATGGTTCGTCCAGCCGACCGTCTTCGGGAACGTGGACAACTCGTGGCGGATCGCGCAGGAGGAGATCTTCGGTCCCGTGCTGACGGTGATTCCCGCGAAGGACGAGCAGGATGCCATCCGCCTCGCCAACGACTCCATCTACGGCCTCAACGCCTCCGTGTTCACCCGAGACGTGGACAAGGCGCGAGCGGTCGGCCGGCAGCTCCGGGCGGGCACCGTCGGGCACAACGACAACCGCGCAGACTTCGGCATCGGCTTCGGCGGCTTCAAACAGTCCGGCATCGGCCGTGAAGGCGGCGTCGCAGGGCTGCTGCCCTACCTGGAGAACAAGACGATGG
>NZ_BSFQ01000089.1 GCF_027922425.1 Pseudonocardia halophobica
GTCCCGGACAGGTAGATCACGCCGTCGACCCGCTGGCTGCGCAGCAGCTTGGCGTAGTTCTCCTCCGGGACTTCCGTGGCGTCCGGGACGACCAGCACGACCAGGACGGCGACGGCCGAGGCCGCTCGCTGCACTCCCTCGGCCACCATGGCGAAGAACTGGTTGGTCAGGTCGGGGATCACCATGGCGACGGTCGACGCCGAACGTCGCTTGAGGCTCCTCGCCGACTCGTTGGGCGAGTAGTCGAGCAGGCGGATCGCGTCGAGCACCCGGTTGCGGCGCTCGGGAGCGACCGGCCCGCTGCCGTTCACCACGTAGCTGACCGTGCTGATCGAGACGTTCGCGTGCTCGGCGACGTCCTTCATCGTCGGCCGACGGCGTGCCACCACGGCAGTGACCTCCTAGGTCCGGGCGCCAGCCGCCCAGGTCAGGATGGACGCCCACAGCTTCTGATAGTGGGACCATCCCACGAACTCGGGCGGAGCCCAGTGAGGCGCGAGGTCCGAGGTGAACGCGACGGAGCGGCCCTCGCCGGCTGAGCCCACCACCAGTAGCGGGTCATCTCCGGCTCGCGCGATCGTCGTCGCATCCGGCTTCGCGGTGACCCGGTTGTAGCCGAGCAGCGGCGGCCACTCCGCCGGGGTGCCGCCCAGAACCGCGTGGGCGGGTGCGTCGAACTCCGCCTTGACGCCCTCGGACTCCTCGACCCGGTCGTCGTGGTCGAGCATCCGCACCGGCAGCACGTCAGCCAGCGGTGTCATCCCGAACCTCGCCTTGCCGTCGATCCCGGTGAACGACATGTAGCCGCTGATCATCACCAGGCCCCCGCCTGCCCGCGTCCAGTCACGCAGCAGCGCGAGCCGGTTGGCGCTGCGCTCGGACCTCAGGAAGGTCTCGTCGGGCAGCAGGAAGGAGTTCGAACCGATGTCGGAGAGCACGACCACGTCGAACTGCTGCAGCTCCTGCGCCGACCTGGGGAACTTCGACGAGATCTCGTGGCCACGGACGTAGGTGACCTCGAAGCCTTCGCGGTCGAGCGCGGCCAGGAACTCACCCGCGCCTTCCTCGTACTCGGTGTTGTGGAACTGGTCGAAGCCCTTCATGTGGATCGTGTGCTTGATCCACGACTCGCCGGCGAACAGCACGCGAAGGGGTCCCTGCGCCTCCGCGCTCACAGGACCCGGTCCCCGACACGGGCCGGCAGCACGCGCGCCTCCGGCATGGCGATCACGTTGATCTCGCGCATGTCCCAGCCGATAATCTTGTCCGAGACGAGCTCGTCCGGCTCGCCGTAGCAGTAGCCGTGTCGGAAGTACCGTGCGCCGTCCCGCTCACGAGACAGGAAGATGTTCGAGGTGATGCCGGTGTCGAACGTCAGCCGCGGCATCTTGTCGATCTCGTCGGGCGCGATCACCCGCGGAAATCGGCGTGCGTTGGGGGCGCCGGGGTCATACTCCGTCACGATGCCTCCCCCTTCCATGTCGAGGGCCTCGGGGACCCGCGGGAGAGCGCGCCGCCAGCTCCTCGCTGCTGACGAGTAGGACGAGTAGGTGGGCGCCCCGAAGGTGCTTGATTCGTTTCTATAGTAGCCCGGCGTGCAGGCGCGTGGTCAACCCCCTCCACGACGAACCGCCTTGTCGTCGAGGGTCATCGAGTGCGTCGCCACCCCCCTGCGCCGGTGCGACGCCACGGGCGCTTCACCTGCTCCGTTCGCTCGGGAGATGCGCCGCAAACTCGTCAGCCGCGCTGGGGGCACGGTGCAGAGGGGCGCCTCCGACGACGTCGTCGACGGGAGCGCCAGCTTCTTATAAAGCATTCCAGTAGCGAGGTGTCTGTGGCAGACGCATCTCGTGCTCAATGGGCTCAAGATCCTCGCTTCTCCCGGGTGTTCGCGGGTCCGTTCGCCCCAATGGTCTCGGCCGACCTGGGAGCGACAGGGGCGAGGGTCGAGAGTCCTGGTCGCGGTGTCGACACCCGCGCCTGGGCCCGCCGTACGACGACGCAGGCCAGGCCACGTACTTCCAGGCCGCCAACCGCAAACAAGGCCTCGATCTCCTCGACCTGGACGATCGTTCGATCAGGCGGTTGCGCGGACCTCGGCGCTGGAAGCCGATGTCGTGGACGAGCGCTACCGGAC
>NZ_BSFQ01000090.1 GCF_027922425.1 Pseudonocardia halophobica
GTGCGCACGCTCAGCAGCGCGATGAGTGCCTACGACCCGGTCAGCTACCACAACGGCTCGGTCTGGCCGCACGACAACGCCTTCGTCGTCGCCGGGCTCATGCGCTACGGCTTCGTGGCGCAGGCGCAGCGCATCGCGGAGGCGCTTCTCGAGGCGGCGGAGCACTTCGGGGGCCGGCTGCCCGAACTCTTCTGCGGCTTCGACCGCGGTGAGTTCCCCGCGCCGGTGCCCTACCCGACCTCCTGCTCGCCGCAGGCGTGGGCCTCGGCCACCCCGATCCACCTCGTCCGGACATTGCTGCGGTTCGACCCGGAGCTTCCGCGAGGGCGGTTGTGGGTCGACCCCGTGCTGCCCCCGGCCTTCGCTCCGCTCCGGGTCGAGGGGGTGGCCCTCGGGGCCGGCCGCGTCAACGTGGAGGTGACCGCTGATGAGACGCAGGTGGAGGACCTGCCCTCAGGCGTCGAGCTGCGCTGCGAGCCCTGTCTGATGGCCGACTCGTTCCCTGCGTGACGCCGAGTGGGTTCCCGGTCGGCGCCCGACGGGCTCAGATCGCTCCCGCCACCGCGGGCGGGATGCGTACCCCGCCGCGCAGCGCGCGCACTGCGGCCGCCGTGAGATCGCTGGTACGGAGCGCGACCAGGCTTCGTCCCAGGGAGTCGACCTCCACTTCCCCGGCCACGTGGAGTGACTCCGCGAGGGTCGGGATGTCGGTGGCGCCCTCGACCAGGAGGCCCAGGACCCGGAGGTCCAGGACGGTGAGGCCGTACAGGTCGGCCGGTGGGCACAGGAGCACCGCGGCGGAGAGGTGGTCGAGGTCCGGGCGGGCGAAGTCGAGTGCGACGACCCGGATCAGCTGCTCGCCGCCGGTGCCCGGCACAGGGGCGAGGAACGAGATGTACGCCCCGCTGTCGGCCAACTCGTCCGCGGCGACCGTGAGGATCGGTGAGCCCGGCGCCAGCAGGCGGTCGCCGAGGAGACCCGGCAGCGGCAGGACGTCGCCCGCGCGGGTCAGAACGACGCCGGCGCCGGCACTCTTGACGATCCGGGCGGTGTCGGCGATGTCCCGGGTGCGGTCCAGGTCGTCGGCGATCACCGTGGTCAGGGCCGCGACGACCCTTCGGTCAGCCTGGTTCGGCCGCGTCCGATCGGCGGAGAGCAGGCTGAGAAAGCCGACGTGCCGCCCCTCCGCCGTGAACAGCCCGGCTGCGAGGCCCTGGCGGAAACCCGCCGGGAGCAGGTGATCGGCCCACGCACGGACCTCGGACAGGGAGCTCGGGATCTCGCTGGCCAGCACGGGCGGCTGACGCCGGTTGAGGCCCAGCAGCTCCACCTCCTCCTCGGCCTCCGGACGGCCGAAGTAGTCACGGAGAGGCTCGGCCGCGCCCGTGGTGGCCACCGGGACGTGACGGTGCTGCTCGGGGTCGCGCACCGCGAGCCAGCCGGCGTCGAACACCAGGATCCGCTCGAGGTGCTGCAGGATCGCCGAAGCGCGTTCCTGCATGGTCGCGGACGACGCGGCGAGCCGCCGGAACTCCAGACGCAGGTCACGGAGCGCCGGTTCCCTCCCGCTCATCGTCCCTCTCCCGGCCGTGGTGGGACGAACACACCTGCGCGTTCGCCCCGGACGGCGGCGTGGGTCCGCGTCGGTGCAGCCAGCTCGGCCAGGGTCTGCTCCACGTGCTTCACCCCTGTTCGTGGTGAGATGACGAGGGTGCGGGATCGGCCTGTTCGAGCGACCCTCCACGATCAGCGCCGGCTCGCCTCCTGTGGTCCGGACGCCGGAGACTGCTCAGAGCGTCCCCGTGGAGATCACCGTCTCGGCCAGCTCTCGTACCTTCACGTTGCGGTGCTGGCTCTCGGCCTTGAGGGTCGCGAAGGCTTGGTCGTCCGTGAGCTGGCGCTGGCACATCAGGATGCCGATCGCGATGCCGATCCGTCGGTTGGTGGCCAGCGCGCGGTGCAGGTTGGCCGCCCTGTCCTCCGCCGACCGGGCCCGCGCCTGCAGCTGGTCGAGCTCGGTGCGGACGTCGGAGCGATGCGCCGGCGCGGCCGGTGCCTCCGCTGACAAGCTGAGGGTCATCGAGTTCTGGTCCTCCTCCTCGTAGGCCCACGTGTGCGAACCGGCCGCTGC
>NZ_BSFQ01000091.1 GCF_027922425.1 Pseudonocardia halophobica
AGGGGGTTGGTTTCGGGGTAGTAGGCGGCGATGCAGCCCTTGGGGGTGTCGTAGGAGACGAGCCGGAAGTTCTCCGCCCGGCGCTCTGTGATGACGCCGTGGCCGTCGTCCCATTCGGAGACGAGGTGGACGTGGTCGCCGTCGGCGTGGCCGAGTTCGTCGAGGTCGGCGGGGGAGATGAACACGACGCGGCGGCCGGAGTGGATGCCGCGGTAGCGGTCGTCGAGGCCGTAGACGGTGGTGTTGAACTGGTCGTGGCTGCGGATGGTCTGCAGCACCAGCCGCCCCTCGGGGACCTGGGCGACCTGGAGGGGGTTGACGGTGAACACGGCCTTGCCCTCGGGGGTGGGGAAGGTGCGGGTGTCGCGGGGCGGGTGGGGCAGGGTGAACCCGCCGCGGCGGTTGATCTTCTCGTCGTAGGCCTCGCAGCCGGGCACGACCCGGCCGATGGACTGCCGGATGCGGGAGTAGTCGGCAGCGAAGTCCTGCCATGGGATGCCGTACCGGTCGCCGAGGGTGGCCGAGCCGATGCCGCAGAGGATGTCGACCTCGGACCGCAGGTGTGGGCCGGCGGGCTCGGAGCGGCCGCGGGAGGCGTGCACCGCGGACATGGAGTCCTCGACGGTGACCCGCTGGACGAGCCCGCCGGTGGTGTCCTGCTCGGTGCGCCCGAGGGTGGGCAGGATCAGCGCGTCGTGGCCGGCGGTGAGGTGGCTGCGGTTGAGCTTGGTGGAGATCTGCACGGTGAGCGCGGCCGAGCGCAGCGCGGCCTCGGTGATGTGGGTGTCGGACATGGCGGCGGCGAAGTTGCCGCCGAGCCCGATGAAGACCCGGGCGTGCCCGTCGCGTAGGGCGCGGACCGCGGCGGCGGCGTCGTGGCCGTGCCCGCGCGGGGGAGCGAAGCCGAATTCGGCGCCGAGGGCGTCGAGGAAGGCGTCCGGGGCCTTCTCCCAGATGCCCATGGTGCGGTCGCCCTGGACGTTGGAGTGCCCGCGGACCGGGCACAGCCCGGCGCCGGGTTTGCCGATCATGCCTTGCAGCAGGGCGACGTTGACGAACTCGGTGATGGTGGCGACGGCGTGGCGGTGCTGGGTGATGCCCATGGCCCAGCAGTTCACGATCTTGTCCGAGGTGGCGAACAGCTCCGCGGCGGCCTCGATCTCGGCCCAGTCGAGGCCGGTGGCGGCCACGACGGCGGCGCGGTCGAGGTCGCGGAGGTGCGCGGCCCAGGCGTCGAACCCGACGGTGTGCCGGGCGACGAAATCGCGGTCGACGGCGCCGCGCTCCAGCAGCAGGTGCCCGAGGGCCTGCCACAGGGCGAGATCGCCGTTCGAGCGGATCTGCAGGTAGCGGTCGGCCAGCCCGGTGCCGCGCCCGGCCAGGCCCGTGGGCTTCTGCGGGTTGTCGAAGCGCAGCAGCCCCGCCTCGCGCAGCGGGTTGATCGCCAGGATCTTCGCGCCGTGCTGCTTGGCGATCTCCAGCGCGGAGAGCATCCGCGGGTGGTTGGTGCCCGGGTTCTGCCCGGAGATCACGATCAGGTCGGCCTCGTGCAGGTCCTGCAGCGAGACCGAGCCCTTGCCGATGCCGATGGTGCGGGCGAGTGCGACCGAGGTGGACTCGTGGCACAGGTTCGAGCAGTCGGGCAGGTTGTTGGTGCCGAAGGCGCGGGCGAAGAGCTGGTAGACGAACGCGGCCTCGTTCGAGGCCCGCCCGGAGGTGTAGAACAGTGCCTCGTCCGGGCTGTCGAGGGCGTGGAGGTGTTCGGCGATCAGGGCGAACGCGGCGTCCCAGGAGATCGGCTGGTAGTGGTCGGCGCCGGCCCGGCGGACCATCGGCTCGACCAGCCGGCCCTGGCGCTCCAGCCAGTGGTCGGACTGTCGGACCAGCTCGGAGATCGGGTGCGCGGCGAAGAACGCGGCGTCGACGGTGTCGCGCTGGCCCTCCCACGAGACGGCCTTGGCGCCGTTCTCGCAGAACTCCGCGGTGTGCCGGTGGTCGGTGGGGTCGGGCCAGGCGCAGGACATGCAGTCGAACCCGTCGACCTGGTTGAGCGTCAACAGGTTGCGCGCCGACTTCAGCGGCCCCATCTGCCGCAGCGCCCGGGCCATCGACACCCGCACCGCC
>NZ_BSFQ01000092.1 GCF_027922425.1 Pseudonocardia halophobica
GAGTGGCCGGTGCTGCTGGGCTACAACCGGACGTTCCCGAAGGCGGGCGCCACGGTGGTGGCGCGGACCGGTGACGACCCGCTGCTGGTGGTGGGGGAGTACGGGCGGGGTCGGTCGGTGGCGTTCACCTCGGATCTCGCGCCGCACTGGGCTCCGCCGGAGTTCGTGGAGTGGGAGCACTATGCGGCACTGTGGACGTCGATACTGTCCTGGGCCGCAGGCGGTCCGCGAGGTCAGTGACAGCCCCTGAGAGCTCGAAGGTGACGTGACGTGACGCAGTCCGACCGCAGGCGCCGGCGGCCCACGATGAAGGACGTGGCCGAGCACGCCCGGGTGTCCGTGAGCACGGTGAGCTACGTGCTCACCGACCCCGGGCCGGTCGCCCGCGAGCTGCGGGACCGGCTGCTCGACGAGCTGCGACTCCTCGAGTACTCGCCCAACGAGTCCGCCCGCAACCTCAAGCGGCGCGGCGCGGCCACGATCGGGATGATCGTCCCCGAGTTGACCAACCAGTTCTTCGCGATGGTCACCGAGGGTGTGCAGCGGGCCGCCTCGGCCCGGGACGTGCTGGTGGTCTTGGTGGTGCCGGACGCGTCCGAGCTGCCGGAGGAGAAGCAGGCGCAGCTCCTGCGCAGCCAGCGCATCGACGGCGTGATCTACCTGTCCGGGACCGGGTCGATGCCGGCGTCGATCTACGAGCTGGCGCGCTCCGGGCCGGTTGTGCTGGTCGACGAGCAGATCCCGGGCCTGGACCTTCCCGCAGTGGTGTGCGAGGCCCGCAAGGGGGCGCGGGAGGTCGCGACGCTGGTGATGGAGCACGGGCACCGCCGTGTCGTCGTCGTCGGCGGGCCGCCCAGCCTGTGGACGGCCCAGCAGCGGCTGGCCGGGTACCGGGAAGCGTTCGCCGGGGCCGGGCTGGACCCGGACTCGGTGCCGGTGCTCGTCGGGGACTACCGGCAGGCATCCGGGCATGAGCTCGCGGCGCGGGCCCTGGCCGCCGACCCCCGGCCTACCGCGTTGGTCTGTATGAACGATCTGATGGCGATCGGGGCGATGGAGTACTGCCGTGAGGTCGGCCTGCGGATCCCGGAGGACGTGAGCGTGGTCGGCTTCGACGATCTCCCGGTCTCTGCGTTGCTGACGCCGCGGTTGACGACTGTGCGTCAGCCTGCGCACGACATGGGCTTCCGGGCGGCGTCGGCTTTGTTCGACCTGCTGGAAAACGACGAGTCCGGCGCGATCGGCGAGCTCCCGGCCGTCGTTCAGGTGCGGGACTCGGTGTGTCCGCCGAGGTCGGAGGGATGACGCCGCGGCTGGTGGTGGTCGGCGCGGTGAACGTCGATCTGGTGGTGCAGACCGACCGGCTGCCGGGGCCGGGGGAGACCGTGGTCGGTCCGGGTGTCGAGCGGCATGGTGGTGGGAAGGGTGCGAACGCGGCGGTTGCCGCGGCCCGGGCCGGTGCGGAGGTCCGTTACTGCGGCGCCGTCGGCGCGGACGACACCGGTGATGGTGCCCTGGCGGAGTTGCGTGCGGAGGGGATCGAGGTCACCGATGTGGCGGTGCTCGAGGGTGCCGCCACCGGCGTGGCCCTGATCGTGGTCGACGGCGGCGGGGAGAATCAGATCGCTGTCGGTGCCGGCGCCAATGCGGCTGTGGACCCGGCGGCGGTGCGCGCGGCGGTGGCGCGCTCGGCGGGCTGGGCTGGTTGTGTGCTGGTGAGCACCGAGATCCCGCCGGGCGCGGTGGCCGCGGCGGTGGAGACCGCGGCCGCGCACGGGCTGGCGTGTGTGCTCAACCCGGCACCGGTCACTGCGGGGCTGGTGGACCTGCTGCGGCTCGGCCCGGTGGTCACGCCGAACCGGTCGGAGCTGCGGGACCTCTATGCGCTGGTGGAGCAGGGTGCGGCCGGCTCGGTGGCGGAGATGGCGGCTGCGGTGGCCGCTCGGACGGGCGCCCCGGTGGTGGTGACGCTCGGCGGCGACGGGGTGCTGGTGGTCGACCCCGAGCGGGGGGCGGCGCCCCTGCCTGCCCCGCCTGCGGACGTCCGGGACACCACCGGCGCCGGCGACACGTTCAACGGCGTCCTCGCGGCCGGGCTCGCCGGCGGCGGCTCGGTGTCCGAG
>NZ_BSFQ01000093.1 GCF_027922425.1 Pseudonocardia halophobica
CCTGATCACGCCCGGCAAGACGAACCTTCACGAGATGGCCGTCGGTCCTGCCACCGAGCCATTGCTATTCGGGGCGACCCGGAACCCCTGGAACGCGGTCATGTCGACCGGGGGCTCGAGCGGGGGAGCCGCCGCAGCCGTCGCGGCCGGCCTCGTCCCGCTCGCACACGCGAACGACGGCGGGGGTTCGATCCGGATCCCGGCGTCGTCCTGCGGGCTCGTAGGCCTCAAGCCGAGCCGAGGTCGCAACCCCCTCGGACCCCGTTACGGCCACGTCTGGGGCGGCCTAGTCGCCGAACACGTCGTCAGCCGCAGCGTTCGGGACAGCGCCGCTGCCCTCGACGCAACGCACGGTCCTGACGTGGGCGCGCCGTACTGGTTCGAGAATCCGCCGACGACGTTCCTCGAGTCGATCAGCCGCCTGGAGCGGCCGCTGAAGATCGCGTTCACCGAACAGACTTATGGAGGGGACGAAGTTCACGAAGAGTGCCGAGCCGCAGTGCGGCACGCCGCGACTCTGTGCGAATCCCTCGGCCACAAGGTCGTCGAGTCCCGGCCACCCATCGATGAAGACGTCCTGTTCGACAACTTCACCCGCTTGCTCGCCGCGGCTGTCGCGGCCACGGTTCGCGACGTCGTTCGCCTCAAGGGGCGCAAGCCCCGGGAGGATGAGATCGAGCCACTGGTGTGGTTGATGGCCCAACGCGGCGAGAGGATCAGCGGGGGCGAGTACCTCACCGCGGTGCAGGATCTACAGGCATTGAGCCGGCAGGTCGCTCAGTTCCACGAGGAGTTCGACGTGATGCTCACGCCGACGCTCGGAAGGCCTCCCGTCCCGATCGGGGCGTTCGTGATCGAGCCCGGCGCAGACCCCTTCGAGACCCGACGGCGGATGTGGTCGTTCGCGCCGTTTCCGCAGCTTCAGAACGCGACAGGCCAGCCGGCCATCTCCCTTCCACTGCACTGGACACCCGACGGTCTGCCGGTCGGGGTTCAAGCTGTGGCGAGACTCGGCGAGGAGCACACGCTGTTCGGGTTAGCCGGCCAGCTAGAGGCCGCGGCACCTTGGACGCATCGCTGGCCTCCCATCTCGGTCGCCAGCAGGGAAGCGGGCGCGACCCGCCCCGGCTCTCTGCATGATGAGGCTTCTTGATGTCGCGCGGTGGGACGCTTGCAGAGCTGTGGCTATTGCCCGGTGTTGCAGCAGATGTCTGAAGCGACGGAGACCAGGCGGCCCCCCTGACGCTACACCGTGCTCCACACGATTGCTGTCGCCGGGGTTTTCGATGTCGGCCCGAATGAGGGGCTCTTCCGGATTCGACACCCTGCCGCGGCGCCGCTCGCACTAGTCACACCTCAACGCCTTCGGCTTCAGTCTGGGTGCGCTTGAGGTGGGAGACGATGTCGCGCTCGACGTCGCGGATATGCCGGACGGCGGCTGTGCGAGCGTCGCGCACTCGACCTCCGATAACCGCCTCGACAATTTGGCGGTGACCGGCATTAGCAGCCTCGCGCCGACCGGGTAGCCCGATCACCTGGTGGGAGTAGGCGAGGAATAAGGGCTCGACGGTCGAGTGCAGCTTCAGTAACAACGAGTTCTTCGTTAGCCGCGCGATGCCCCGGTGGAGGTCGGCGTCGAGGGCGACGAATGCGTCGTCGCTCAGCCCTGGATCGGCCATTGCGGTGAGGACGTCCTGGAGCTCGGCGGCTTCCTCCGGACTGGCGCGACGGGCGGCGAGTCCAGCAGCGTCCCGTTCGAGGGTGATCCGGACTTCGAAGAGTTCGGAAACCGTATATTCATCGAGCTCGAGGAGCTGGGACAGATCCGGCTGGCGGCGCGAGCTGCTGACGACGAATACGCCGATGCCGTGGTCGGTGCGCAGCATGCCGTTGGCCTCGACGACGCGGATGGCCTCGCGCATCGAGCTGCGACCAACGCCGAACTGGTCAGCGAGGGCACGCTCGGGGGGCAGCTTGTCGCCTGGTTTGAAATCTCCTCGAGTGATCATGAGCTCAAGCTGCTCAGCGACGGAGTCCGCCACCTTCAACCGGCGAACCGGCTCGATCCCGCCGCGGACCGGGCTGCTCATACGGCCCCTCCTTCTCCTGCCGCC
>NZ_BSFQ01000094.1 GCF_027922425.1 Pseudonocardia halophobica
CGTCGCCGACCTCGGCCGCGTCGTCGTCCTACGCCACCATGTTGTTCGGCGACCTCGGTGCGGACGTCGAGGTGGAGCGGCCCGGGCCGCTGAGGACTGGCCGCTGCGGACGCGGCGCTGCCTGACCCGCGGCTCATGTACTCGCCATTCCGCTCACCGCCTCGGCCGCCATGGCCGCGGTCGGCCCGGTCGCCGACGTCGCGGTGGTCGGCACCGGGGTGGCCGCCCCGATCGCCGCTGTTCTAGGACTGCCGGCGCCACTGGCTCAGGCGGTGGTCATCGGATCCCTCCGGGCGCCCGCCGAGCTGAGGAGTGGCGCTGGATGGCACGCAGGACCGTCAGGTCGGCCCCGCGAGCTGCCGGCCGGCCGCGGCCAGGAGCGCTTCATCGTGCCGATCACGGTGCTGATGGTCCTGGTGCTGGTGGTGCTGCGGGCGCGAACACCGTCCTGCTCTGGACCTACCTCACCACCCCGCGGCGGTTCGTCTTCGCCGACGGCGGCTTCACCGGCGCCTACTCGCGTGGGCTCGGACCTTCCTGAGCACCACGATCGAGGTCGTGCGTCACACCTTCACAGCCGCCAGTTGATCTTCTCAAACACGCTCTCAGCCGCGAGGGGTGGCTGCGGTCGTGCCACCTGTGAGCTCGTTCGAGTCCTGAAGCAGGATCAGGCGGAACAGGTCGCGTAGTTCATTGTCGGACTGATCGTCGCGACCTTGGATCAGTTGCGCGCTGGCGCCTTCCCAGGCGGCCTCGAGGAACCGGGCGGTGCGTGCGCTGTAGAGACGTTCCACGCCCGCGCGTGCTGAT
This sequence comes from Pseudonocardia halophobica, assembly GCF_027922425.1. Lineage (GTDB taxonomy): Bacteria > Actinomycetota > Actinomycetes > Mycobacteriales > Pseudonocardiaceae > Pseudonocardia > Pseudonocardia halophobica. The sequence continues at coordinate 811 of NZ_BSFQ01000094.1, forward strand.
GCTGCCCAGGAAGTGACGAGCTCTCTGTAGGCCGGGTCGCGGACGCTCTGGGCGTAGAGCTCGTAGAGCAGCGTGCGTTCTCGGGCGCTGTCCTTGAGCGCGTTCACGACCGCGAGGGCCGCGTCGATCATGGACTCGAGGTCGGTGGCTTCGTGGAACTGACGCTCGTACAGGGCCGAGGTGTGCGAGACGAAGAGCCGGAAGGCCTCGAGTAGTAGATCGTCGAGGTTGGCGAAGTGGTAGCTGGTCAGCCCGAGGGACAGCCCGGCGGCGCTCGCGACCCGTCGGTGGGTGACGCCCTTGACCCCGTACTCGGCAGCAACATCGAGGGCTGCGTTGAGGAGGGCGAGGCGGGTGGCATCGGAACGAGGTCTCGCTCGCACTCCACAACTCCCTTCCACCTGCCCGCTCCTCGTTGATGCTTGGACAACCATACTGTCTCGTCACGTCCGCGGTAGGACGCTCGGCCGGACTTCGGGAGTCGAAGCGGGTCTCGCCTGCGGAACCGCGGCTGCCGGGTCAGGATTCGAGTGCGATGAGGCGACGGAACCGGCTGCTGTGGAAGACCAGTGGCTCGTTGCGGGGATCTGCGGTCAGACGGTGGATCTGCAACAGCACGATGTCGTGGTCGCCCGCGGGCAGCTCGGAGTGCACCGAGCAGTCGAGCCATGCTGCAGCGCCCCTGACGAAGATGGCGCCGTCTTCGCTGGGCTCCCACGGCACGTCGGCGAACCGGTCGCGGTCCTTCGCCGCGAGTGAGCGGCACAGCGCCTCCTGTCCATCGGCGAGCACGCTCACCCCCAGCCGGGGCAGCTGCCGCAACCGCGGCCAGGTCGTCGAGCTGTGTGCCACACAGACCGACACCAGCGGTGGTGTGATCGAGACAGAGGTGAACGAGCTCGCCGCGATCCCGACGGGCTCCTCGTCGTCCAGCGCACAGACAGCTGTCACGCCGCTGGGGAAACAGCTGTAGGCCCGCCGCAACTCCGCCTGGTCAACGGGCAGCGGACCGATACTCAGTTGTGAGGCCATTGATCTACTTTCGGCTCGGGTTGTCGAAGTCACGCGAGTGAGATTCGGGCGGCGCGAATCAGGGAGCAGTGCGTGCCGCCTGTGGGGTCAGCCCATCAGCTTGTCGCCGTGGCCCCAGCGGTTGTGGGAGGCCTTCGACGACGACGGTCGGCTCCGCACCGACCCTCCTCGCCAAGCACGGAGGTCATGGCCCTGCGCGACTGCCTCGACCATCTCCTGCGAGAATGACGGATCCTCGAAAACCTTCACCTGAATGAAGGGCATTCTG
>NZ_BSFQ01000095.1 GCF_027922425.1 Pseudonocardia halophobica
CCTCGATCATCACCAGACCGAACGGCTCGCCCACTGCACGGGGTTCAGGAGGGCGAACGAGCCCCCGACGAGCTCCAGCTTCTCGGTGCAGCCCAGTTCCCCGAGGAACTCGACGTCCGCGCACAGCAGCGGCTTGACCTGCGCGTCGAAGTACTCGCGCTCGCCCGGCTCCCGGAGCTTGGCGGCCATGCGCAGCGGGACGCCCGCCGCCCGGGCCACGAGGGCGGCCTCGCGAGGTCCCTTCTCCGGGGACATGCGCCCCAGGAAGCTCGCGTACCCGCCGTTCCCGCGGCCCACCGGGACCGACTCCACGTCCAGGCCGTGGTGGATCACGCCGGCGAGCGGGACCCCGTCGGCGGTGGCCGCCTGGTGGTGCGAGATGGCCACCACGGCGACTCCGCGCATCGCGCGGTAGACCGGGCCCAAGGTCGCGTCGAACGGGCCGTGGGCGGTGGTCACCACGGGCGTGCCGGCCGGAAGGACGCCGGTACAGCGGGCCGGTCGACGTGTGGTCGTGCACGACGTCCATGTCGCTCATGGCGGCGTAGCTCGTGATGGCGTGGCTCAGCTCGGTCACCGCGTCGGCGCACACCGGTCCCGCCTTCCCGGCCTCGTCGGTTCCTCGCACCCGTGGCACCGGGCAGGCGCTGTTGGCCGCGGCGGCGAGCAGCACCTCGTGACCGGCGCGAACCAGTCCGCGGGCCAGGCGATCGACGACCGACTCCGTGCCGCCGTAGGCGAGAGGGGGGACGGGGACGCCCGGAGGGGCTATGAGACCGATGCGCATGGAGGAAGGTCCTCGGGAAGTGGCGCGGGCCGTGGCTCGCGTCGCCCCGGGTCCGAATTCCGTCGGCAGGGCGACCCGTCCCGGTTGCGGGGTCGGCCTTCGGGTCCGGGATCGGCATGTCTGCCAATACCCGGTCCACGTTCCGCCGGGGTGCAATGAGGGGGGCCCACCCGAGCCCGGAGCGGGCGGGCACACCCGCGACGAGGGAGGCAGCGTGAAAGCAGTGGTCTACGAGGGGCCGCGCCAGGTCAGGGTCAAGGACGTACCGGACGCACGGATCGAGCGCCCGACCGACGTCCTGGTGCGGATCACGTCGGCGAACATCTGCGGCTCGGACCTGCACATGTACGAGGGCCGGACCGACTTCGAGCCCGGCCGTTGGTTCGGGCACGAGAACCTGGGCCAGGTGGTCGAGGTCGGCACCGGCGTCGACAAGGTCCAGGTGGGGGAGTACGTCGTCCTGCCGTTCAACATCTCGTGCGGCCACTGCAAGAACTGCGAGCGCCAGCTCACCAACTACTGTCTGACCGCGCAGCCCGAGCCGAAGATGGCCGGCGCCGCCTACGGTTTCGCCGACATGGGCCCGTGGGCCGGAGGACAGGCCGAGCTGCTGCGCGTGCCCTGGGGTGACTTCAACTGCCTGCGACTGGGGGAGGACGCCGAGGAGCGGCAGGCCGACTACGTGATGCTCGCCGACATCTTCCCGACGGGCTACCACGCCACCGAGATGGCCGGCGTGCAGCCCGGCGACCAGACGGTCATCTACGGTGCCGGCCCGGTCGGGCTGATGGCCGCCCTCTCGGCGACCATCCGAGGGGCCGGCAAGGTGATGGTCGTCGACCGGCACCCCGACCGGCTGCGACTGGCCGAGTCGATCGGCGCGATCGCCATCGACGACTCGAAGGTCGATCCCGTGCAGGCCGTTCTCGACCAGACGATGGGGCTGGGCGCGGACAACGGGTGCGAATGCGTCGGCTACCAGGCACACCAGCCCGACGGGCAGGAGCAGGCCAACCTGACGATGAACCGGCTGGTCGCCTCGGTGCGCTTCACCGGGAAGATCGGCAACGTCGGCGTCTTCGTGCCCCAGGATCCCGGGGCAAGTGACGAGCTCGCGAAGCAGGGCAAGCTCGCCTTCGACTACGGCATGTTCTGGTTCAAGGGCCAGCACATCGGCAGCGGCCAGGCGCCGGTCAAGCGGTACAACAGGCAGCTGCGCGACCTGATCGCCGGGGGCAAGGCCGAGCCGTCGTTCATCGTGAGCCTCGAGCTGCCCCTCGACCGCGCGCCGGAGGCCTACGAGCACT
>NZ_BSFQ01000096.1 GCF_027922425.1 Pseudonocardia halophobica
CAGCGTGGTATTCATCCGGATCGGACAGGCGAAGACGGAGCTTCTGTGCGTTCGGGGGCAGGGTTTCCATTCCGAAGACCCCGGGACCGCCAAGTTCCTTCTTTGTAAGTAGGTGAACGCGTCCGACAATGGTGGACTCCATGTCTGTCTCGACCTCGGCAGACAATCGATTGGACGCTCGCTCAAGTACAGGCGTGTCAGCTGCCGTGAATGTGAATTTGGACTCTCTCGACTGCGCGTCGGTTGCCTCGTAAGAGATCCACTCTAGGGCGACCTCCCCCTCGTCGGAGTTCTTGGTTATCCCTTTCAGAGCGGTCAGGAGGTCGAACGAGATTCCGCTACTTACCCCTGCCTCGAATCCTGACAAGCTACCCGAGGAGTGGAAATGCTCGACTGCCTCCTGTGTTGCCTCAAGTGCTCGACCAATTGCAAGGGTTACTTCACGCGCTGGTGCGGCCTCGGTGCCGGGCAACGATGCCAGATCGAGCTTAGAAGAGGTCAAGGCTATGGGAGTATCAACAGGCGCATATGCCGTTACGACATAGCTGCCGACAGCAGTCTGCCCCATTAGAACGTTGTCCAGATATCTGCCTGCGAACTGTCCGAACCTGTTGCTGAAGCGCCGTAAGCGGCTGATGTGCGACTTGGCGCCAGCAACCAAGGTCTGTCGCGCTGAGCGGACTAGCTCCTCGCCGTCCCGCCAGCCAATGAGGCCAGGCGGCGCTGCGCTCTCCTTGCGGAAGTGGAAGGCGTCAGCCTGGCCCATTTGGAGACGTGGTAGCAGGTCGATGGATCGGGCCGCGGGTAGGCGGGAATCTACAAGCTCCGCCAGTGCGGCTGTCATCAGCTCGGAATAGTCGGGAGCGCGGGTGTCGAGCGGAATCAGAAGCGACCAGCGGTCAGGAATCAGACCTTGATCGCTGAGGGGAGGGCGGAGGCGTTCATATAGCCCGGCACGTCCTCCGACGGTCGTCCAGCCTTCGTTTCGAAGGGTAAGCAGGAATTGCCTCGGGTCGACTTGGGAAGACGTGAGGGGAAGGGGGCGAGACATCCTAGATCGCCTCGCCGCGCTCGACCCTATCGAGCATCGCGGTCAGGGAATCTGCGTCGAAGATGTTCCTCGTCGGGATGCGAACAGAGGGAGATTGAACCCCTTCTGCAGCCGTCTCGCCTTCCAGATTGAGGAAATAGCAGCAGTTGCGCACCTCGAGGGCGTTATGCGATGACTTGCTCCAGTCTGCTTGAGCGAGTTCGGTCGCCATCACCAGCAGTATCGCCTTTGTCGTTGTCCGACGCATTGCGAGCTTCTCGAAGTAGATGCGCTTCTTGAACTGATAGGAAAAAAAATCCTTGGAGGGGTCCGGCCGAACCTGCGTCGTATTCTTGAGCTGCGCCATGACGACGACTTCTTCATTGAAGTCGCCGCGGCCGGGTCGGATGATTCGTACGTCGGTGCCATAGACGTCGCGTTTGATAGGCTCCAGCGTGCAACCAGCGGTGGCCGCAACGGCGGCCACGTAGCCCTCCTGAAGTTGCTCCATACACGTCGTGAACGTGGAGTCGATGACTGGAAGCACGTTCTTCTGGCGAGTAGGCACGCACGTCCTTCGTACGGGTAGTGAACTGTGTGCGACGCGTGACCGTCGCACGGCAGTTACGTCTCCGCGACGGCCACCTGCGTTACCGGTGTTACCTGTGATCTTCGCCAAGAGGAACCGTGTGTGCCTCGGCTGAGTCGCCTGCACGCGGTCGAGTGGGTTCGAGATCAACAGCGTGTCCATCGCACCCCCTCTGCCTGGTCAGCGACTTCCTAGCAAGGGTCACCGACAGTCCCGCTGTACTCAACGGTTCTTACGCCTGCTCGGCACACAGGTTCACCAATCGGCTTACATGCCCTCGCCGGGCGGGCAGATCACAGGATGGCGGCCCGTGCCATCCCGACGACCTCCCGGGGAGGACCAC
>NZ_BSFQ01000097.1 GCF_027922425.1 Pseudonocardia halophobica
TCTCCAACACCGCCACATTCGTGATCCCATGATTGCGCGCCAGATAGTGCGCGGTGGCCAGCCCGTGCCCACCCCCACCCACGATCACCACGTCGTAAGACCTCCGCGGCTCCGGCGTCCGCCACAAGAAATCGGGATGGTCGGGCAAGGGAGCGCCGGGCGGGATGGTGGTGCTCATGCCTGCAGCTCCGGGTAGAGGGGGTGACGGGCGGCGAGCACGGCGACGCGCTCGGCCAGGGCGGTGAGCTCGGCGTCCGACGCGTCGGGGCGCAGCGCCAGGGCGATCACGTCGGCGACCTCGGTGAAGTCGTCGGCGTCGAAGCCGCGGGCGGCCAGGGCCGGGGTACCGATCCGGACCCCGGAGCTGACCATGGGCGGCCGCGGGTCGAACGGCACGGCGTTGCGGTTGACCGTGATGCCGACCTGGTGCAGACGGTCCTCGGCCTGCTTGCCGTCGAGCGTGGAGTCGCGCAGGTCCACCAGCACCAGGTGCACGTCCGTCCCACCGGACACGACGCCGACGTTCTTCTCCTCCAGCAGCCGCGCGGCCAGGATCTGCGCGCCCTCCAGCGTGCGCTCCTGCCGCTCGCGGAACTCCGGCTCGGCGGCCAGCTTGAACGCCACCGCCTTCGCCGCGATCACGTGCTCGAGCGGACCGCCCTGCTGACCGGGGAACACGCTGGAGTTGAACTTCTTCGCGAGCTCCTGCTCGGCGAGGATGACCCCACCCCGGGGGCCGCCGAGGGTCTTGTGCGTGGTCGAGGTGACCACGTGCGCGTGCGGCAACGGGCTCGGGTGCAGCCCCGCGGCGACCAGCCCGGCGAAGTGGGCCATGTCGACCATCAGGTAGGCGCCCACCGAGTCCGCGATGCGGCGGAACTCGGCGAAGTCCAGCTGCCGTGGGTAGGCCGACCAGCCGGCGATGATCAGCTTCGGCTTGCGCTCGACGGCCAGGCGCTCGACCTCGGCCATGTCGACGCGGTGGTCGGTCTCGCGGACGTGGTAGGCCGCGACGTCGTAGAGCTTGCCGGAGAAGTTCAGCCTCATGCCGTGGGTGAGGTGGCCGCCGTGCGCGAGGTCCAGCCCCAGGATGGTGTCGCCGGGCTGCAGCAGCGCCGCCATCACCGCGGCGTTGGCCTGCGCCCCCGAGTGCGGCTGCACGTTGACGAACTCGGCCCCGAACAACGCCTTCAGCCGGTCGATCGCCAGCTGCTCGACGACGTCGACGTGCTCGCAGCCGCCGTAGTACCGCCGGCCCGGGTACCCCTCGGCGTACTTGTTGGTCAGCACCGAGCCCTGCGCCTCGATCACCGCCAGCGGAGCGAAGTTCTCGCTCGCGATCATCTCCAGCGTGTGGCGCTGACGGCCGAGCTCGGCGCTGATCGCGGCGTGGACCTCCGGGTCCGTCTCCTGCAGAGACCGGCCGAGCACCCGCTCGGGGCTCAGGGCCTCTCGTCGATCCACCGTCACGGACATCCAGCCGACCCCCTCGAGATCGCCATACCTATTCTTGTGGACTGATATACCAACTGCATGGCAAGGTAGGCGGCAGAGCGGTGAGGGTCAACACCCGGGCGTGAATTCATGCCGACGACCTCGCCGGCGTCGAGTCAGATCCCGTCGTCCGAGGAGAGCGTCGTTGTCCGTCGACCAGTCATCAGGCCGCACCACCCCGCCCGCCGACGCCGCCCGTGTCGACGCCCGTGTCGACGCCGGTGTCGACGCCGGTGTCGACGCCGGTGTCGACGCCGGTGTCGACGCCGGTGTCGACGCCGGTGTCGATGCTCGTGTCGATGCGGAGGAGTCCCGCCTGCGGGTGCGGCGCCCGGCCACGCATGCCGCCGGGTGGAAGGCGGTGCGGGTGTCGATGGCCCGGGCGCTGCGGCAGATGGGGCCGCTGAAGTCGGCGCGCAACCTGTTGACGCTCAACCAGGTCGACGGGTTCGAC
>NZ_BSFQ01000098.1 GCF_027922425.1 Pseudonocardia halophobica
CTGCCCGGGGTCAGCTCGTTCCAGCTGCACTTCGCCAACTACGACATCCTGACTCCGGGCGACCGGCCGGACGTGCTGGTGGCGATGAACCCGGCCGCGCTCAAGGCGAACATCGGCGACCTGCCCCACGGCGGGGTGCTGATCGTCAACACCGACGAGTTCACCAAGCGCAACCTCACCAAGGTCGGCTACCAGGCCAACCCGCTCGAGGACGACAGCCTGGCCGACTTCCAGGTCCACGAGGTCGCCATGGCCACCCTCACCCGGGGGGCGCTGGAGGAGACCGGGCTGAGCAAGAAGGACGCCGAGCGGGCGAAGAACATGTTCGCCCTCGGCCTGCTGTCCTGGATGTACCACCGCCCGCACGAGGGGACCGAGCGGTTCCTGCGCGAGAAGTTCGCGAGCCGCCCGGAGCTGGCCGAGGCCAACATTCTCGCGTTCCGGGCCGGGCACGCCTACGGCGAGACCACCGAGGCGTTCGCCGTCACCTACGAGGTCGCCCCGGCGAAGCTGGAGCCCGGCACCTACCGGCAGATCACCGGCAACACCGCGATGGCCTACGGCATCGTCGCGGCCGGGCAGACCACCGGGCTGCCGGTGTTCCTGGGCAGCTACCCGATCACCCCGGCCTCGGACATCCTGCACGAGCTGTCCAAGCACAAGGCCTTCGGCGTGACCACCTTCCAGGCCGAGGACGAGATCGCCGGCGTCGGCGCCGCCCTCGGCGCCTCCTTCGGCGGCGCCCTGGGCGTGACCACCACCTCCGGCCCGGGGATCTCGCTGAAGTCCGAGACCATCGGGCTCGCGGTCGCGCTGGAGCTGCCGCTGCTGGTGATCGACGTGCAGCGCGGCGGCCCCTCCACCGGGCTTCCCACCAAGACCGAGCAGGCCGACCTGCTCCAAGCCATGTACGGGCGCAACGGCGAAGCACCGCTGCCGATCATCGCGCCGCGCTCGCCCGGGGACTGTTTCCACGCCGCCGTCGAGGCCGCCGCCCTCGCGGTCCGCTACCGCACCCCGGTGATCGTGCTCTCCGACGGCGCGCTGGCCAACGGGTCCGAGCCGTGGAAGGTCCCGGACGCCGCCACCCTCGAGAGCGTGGACCCGGACTTCGCCACCGAGCCCAACGCCCCGGACGGGTCCGGGGAGTTCTGGCCCTACCTGCGCGACACCGACACCCTGGCCCGGCCCTGGGCCATCCCCGGCACCCCCGGACTCGAGCACCGGGTCGGCGGGCTGGAGAAGGCCGACGGCCGCGGCTCGATCTCCTACGACCCGGACAACCACGACCGGATGGTCCGGCTCCGCCAGACCAAGATCGACAGCATCCCGGTGCCGGACCTCGAGGTCCACGATCCCAGCGGGAACGCCGAGCTACTCGTGCTGGGCTGGGGCTCCACCTACGGCCCCATCGAGGCCGGGGCCCGCCGCGTGCGGAACATGGGCCACAAGATCGCCACCGCGCACATCCGGCACCTCAACCCGCTGCCGGCCAACCTCGGCGAGGTCCTCGCGTCCTACCGCACGGTGCTGGTGCCGGAGATGAACCTCGGCCAGCTCGCGCTGCTGCTGCGCGGCAAGTACCTCGTGGACGCCAAGTCCTACACCAAGGTGTCCGGCCTGCCGTTCAAGGCCGAGGAACTGCAGGACGTGTTCCTCGACTACCTGACCGGCACCCACCCCAACAGCGCCGACACCAACAGCACCAACGGCTCCGGCAACGGGGCCCCTCTGGGAGTCCAGGCATGAGCACCGCCGACGTACTTCTTCCCGCGGAGGCGAAATGAGCACCGACCTGGGTCTGCCGTCGATCGGCGGGCTGGACCTCGTCCCGACCACCGACGCCAAGCAGACCGCCAAGGACTACACCTCCGACCAGGAGGT
>NZ_BSFQ01000099.1 GCF_027922425.1 Pseudonocardia halophobica
ACGTGTTCCAGAACTATGTCGCGAACCCCAGTGCCCTGGCCTTCGCGGCGCTCGCGGCGGCCCGCACCACGCGGCTGCGGATCCTGCCCGGCGTGGTGGTGCTCCCCAGCTACAACCCGCTGCTGATCGCGTCGGAGATGGCGATGCTGGACCACCTGGCGCCGGGCCGCGTGGGTATCGGTGTGGCCCGGGGTGGCGGCCGGTACCAGCTGGACCGGATCGGGGTGGACCCCGCCAAGTCGCGGGAGATCTACGAGGAGGCGCTGGAGATCATCCGGCGGGTGTGGGTCGAGGACAACGTGACCTACGACGGCCGCTACTTCTCCTTCCCGCGCACCACGCTCGTGCCCAAGCCCGCCTCGCAGCCCGGCCCCGACCTGTGGGTCGCCTCGCAGAGCGTCGATGGCGTGCGGAAGGTCGCCGCGCAGGGGCACAACCTGCTCACCGCGCCCAACTGGGGCAACTTCGAGCCGCACGGGGACCTCGAGGCGCTGCTCGAGGCCTTCAACACCGCGGCCGCCGAGAGCGGCTCGCCACGCGGCGAGGTCATGGTCTACCGGCACACCTGGCTGGGCCGGACCGAGGCCGACGCGCTCGAGTTCTTCGACGACATGGTCAGCGAGTACAACCACTACCTCGCGCTCACCCAGACCGTCAGCCAGGGCAGCCGCGAGGACCGCCTCAAGGCGCGTGGCACGGGCGAGAAGATCGACTTCGTCGAGGCCGGCCGTGTCGTGCCGGCGAACGAGTCGCCGTCGTCGGAGAACCTGTGGGAGAAGTACTCCGACCCGGTCCTCACCACCGCGGACAAGATGATCGAGCGGTTCAAGCAGATGGAGGCGATGGGCGTCGACCACCTCGCCTGCCTCATCGCCTGGGGCCAGCCCATCGAGGCCGTCGTCGCCCAGATGGAGCTGATGGCCGAACAGGTCCTGCCCGCCTTCGCCGAAAAGGAGCAAGCGTGATCTACGAGGTCCGCGAGTACGTAGCCGCCCCGGGCCGCCTCGGAGCGGTCCTCGACCTCTTCACCTCCGCCACCATGCCGATGCTGGCCAAGCACGGCATGGAGCTGGTCAGCGCCGGCCGCACCATGATCGGCGAGCACTCCTGGGGCGAGCTCGTCTACACCCTGCGATTCGACGACCTCGCCGATCTCGAACGGAAGTGGAACGGGATGCTGGCCGACCCGGAGTGGGTCGCGGCGCTGAGCGCCGCCGAGGCAGACGGACCGCTGTTCGCGACGATGCGGCGGCGAGTCCTCGACGCCGCCCCGGTGGTCACCGCCTGAGCAGGGAGAACGAACCGGTGCTCGCCAGCGGCGCCGGGAGGAATGAGCTCATGGACCCCGAGCTGCTCAGGAAGTGAGACGTCACCGAGCTGATCGCGAACTGTCAGCGTGAGGTTCCGGAGCCCTACTACATAGACTGTGCCGGTCCGATGCGGACCGTCTCGACCGAGATGACCGCCTGGGCCTGGCGCAGTCGTCCGGCGCCCCGCCATGTCCCTCCCCGGCGGCGCGCCGAGCCACCCGCTAGGAGAAGCATGACCCGCCTGCACGTCTTCGACATGGACGGCACGCTGCTGCGTGGCGCCGCCACCGTGGAACTGTCGCGCCACCTCGGCACGTTCGAGGTCGCGGACGCCGTCGAACGGGCCTGGAACGCCGGAGAGCTGACCGACCTGCAGTTCTGGGAGTCGGTGCTGCCCCTCTGGTTGGACGCCTCCGATGCCGAGATCGACGCCGCCTTCGCAGCCGCTGCCTGGATCGAAGGCGTCCCGGAGGTCTTCGCGGACATCCGGGCCCGCGGCGAACACATCGCCGTGATCTCCCAGTCCCCGCACTTCTTCGTGCGCAGG
>NZ_BSFQ01000100.1 GCF_027922425.1 Pseudonocardia halophobica
GATGGAGCGCACCTCGCGTTCGGCCAATTCGGCCTTCAGCAGTTGCGACAGGATCGGGATGGTGGCCTCAAAGGCAGGTGCCCCCTGTTCGATCAGATCCTCAACGGCTTGGGCCATGCCATACATCTTCAGGCTGCGGAGCATGATGACAACAGCAGCGGCAGCAGGGTCATGACGCATGGCGGCCTCCCGCGATTTGGCCGCGCAGAGCGTCATAGCGTTCGACATTGGCCTTGGGCTCGCGCCGCAAGGCCAGCGCTTGCGGGGTATCCAGCGGTGGACCACCGATGACCTTGCCGTCGACCAAGCGGTGCAGGAGGTTCAATACATGGGTCTTGGTCGGCACGCCCCCGACCAGCGCCAATTCCACGGCGGTCAGCACGGCCTGTTCATCGTGGTGCAAAACGAGCGCAAGGATGTCGACCATCTCGCGGTCACCGCCGGGCTTGCGCAGCATGTGCTCCTGCAACTGCCTGAAGGCAGATGGTAATTCGAGGAAGGGTGCCCCATTCCGAAGAGCGCCAGGCTTCCTTTGCACGACCGCCAGATAATGCCGCCAGTCGTAGATCGTCTTCGCAGGCAGCTTATGGCTGCGCTGGATAATGCGGGCATGTTCGCACAGGATCTGACCCTCCGCGGCCACGACCAGCCGGTCGGGATAGATCCGCAGGCTGACGGGGCGGTTCGCAAATGATGCCGGCACGCTGTAGCGGTTACGTTCAAAACTGATCAGGCAGGTGGGCGAGACGCGCTTGCTGATCTCAATGAATCCGTCGAAGGCCACCGGCAGGGGCATCAAGGCCACCCGTTCCTCAGCCCAGACATCCGCGATTGTTCCAGACAGCGTGCCATGAGCCGTCTCATGCCACAGAGCGATGCAACGTTGTTCCAGCCAGTCATTCAGCGCGGCAAGATCGGGAAAGTCCGGCATGCCTTGCAGCATCTGATGACGGGCGTCGCGGACGTTCTTCTCGACCTGCCCTTTCTCCCACCCTGCTGCCGGATTGCAGAAATCAGGCTCGAAGACGTAGTGGTTTGCCATCGCCAGGAAGCGGATATTGACCTGCCGCGCCTTGCCACGGCCCACAAGATCCACCGCTGTGCGCATGTTGTCATAGATCCCGCGTTCCGGCACGCCACCGAAAACTCGGAACGCATGCCAGTGGGCGTCGAACAGCATCTCGTGGGTCTGCAAGGGATAGGCCCGCAAGAGAAACGCCCGGCTGTGCGACAGCTTGATATGGGCGACCTGGAGCTTCATGCGCTCGCCGCCGACAACCGCAAAATCCTCGCTCCAGTCGAACTGGAACGCTTCGCCGGGGCTGAAGGCCAGCGGAACAAAGGTGCCGCGCCCCGTCGTTTGTTCCTCGCGCCGCCGATCTGCTTTCCACTGTCGCGCAAAGGCCGCCACACGGTTGTAGGAGCCAGTGAAGCCAAGAGCGACAAGATCGGCATGCATCTTCTTCAGGGTCTGCCGATCCTTGCGCCCCTTCTTGGCATTGGTCTTCAGCCAGCCCGTCAGCTTCTCGGCAAAAGGATCAAGCTTGCTAGACCGTTCCGGCGTCGCGAACTTGGGCTCGATTCCATCGGCCTTCAGATACTTCTTGATAGTATTGCGCGACAACCCGGTGCGGCGCTCGATCTCCCGGATCGCCAAACCCTGACGCAGGCGTAGCTTCCGAATAACGTTCAGTAGTCCCATGTCGATCACTCCTTTGACCCCCTCGCTCTTCGCTTGGGGGAGGGTCACATGGGTCAAATCTCAGTGGAAATTATGCGCCTACACGGGTCACTTCTCAGTGGAAATCAACAAAGCAGTCTGCGGGCGTTCTGAAAGACCTGAT
>NZ_BSFQ01000101.1 GCF_027922425.1 Pseudonocardia halophobica
CAGTCTCAGTACCGGGTTCGCACGCACCAAGCGCGAACGAGCACAGCCGACCCCCACCCCGATTCTCATCCCTCGAGGCGGCCCGGGGTAGGGCCATAACATCTCAGTAGCTGACCCTTTGAGATTCTCCCCGTCCGGTCCTCGCCGGGTTGCCTGCGCCTACGAAGAGACCCCTGGACACTCCCGCGTACGTGAGTGCCCGGATGCACTCGGCGATTCGCGAAGGCAGCAGCGTCATGATGCGCCGAGCCCAGGGCCATCGAGTCCGGTAGGCGGCTCTCTCGAAGGCAGGCGACAGTTCAACTCGGTCGACATGAACGAGCGGAAAGAGAATCGGAAGAACCGGCACCCGAGCTTCGGCACACCAAGGGTTCCGGGTATGAGTGGCGTCGACGCCGAACCCGACGTTCGACACAACGTTTCTGGCGGCGATGAGCGACATGCCGCCGCGGTACAGCATGGCGAATGCCCAAGCAAAATCCCATGCATGGAGCTCCCCGGCAACAACGGAATCGAATCGTCGACGCAATAACAGATATTCGACAAATGGGAGACGGCGACGCACCGCACGTCGCCCTTCAGGGGTACTCCACGCGCTCATCGCGGGGTCGTAGGCGGCCCACGCGCGCGCCCACGTGGCCCAGCCCCATGTCGGTGACGTTCTGCTGCTCAGGTAGCTCTTCTCGGTGTCCGCCCAGGACCCGACCGAGTTGAACCCACTGATCATCATCACCTGCTCTTCATGGCGGTAGCGCTCCAGCAGCTCCGCGCAGAACGGGAAGAAGTCAGCAGAGGGCAGGCAGTCGTCCTCGAGTATCAACCCTTCGGATACGCGAGAGAAGAACCAATTGATAGCGGTCTCAGGGCCGCGCTTGCAGCCGAGATTAACGTCTTGGAACAGCACCTCGATGTCGCAGGGCCAATCGACGTCGTCGATCGCCCGCCGGGCCTCCGCGCATCGGATCGTGTCCTCGGGGACGTTCGCACGTGGACCATCTGCCGCGACCAGGAGGCGTTGCGGACGCACGACACGCAGGAGTTGGACCATACGGCGAACCTTGTCCGGCCGATTGAACATGATGAGCAGCACCGGGACGTCGAAGCCTGGCCGGATCCGCGCCGGTACACGTCCTCGGCCGTGGCGTCCATCATTCATCGAGGCTTGAGTCGTTCGTCCGGTTCGGGACGTTACCCGAAGCGGACCAAGGGGGCGGCCCCCTTCTGCCACTCAGCGCCGGAGGCAACGAGGCCATTGAGCACCCCCGCGGACGCACCGTCCGTCACCTCACACCGGCGCGCACGCGTCGGAACCTGAAATCCCCGTCCTCGCTACCCCCATAGTCTCCTCGCACGCGGCCCCAGTCCGGCAGCTGACCAGTAGTACTTTGTTAGGTGTGTCGTTCCCGCTGATTCGGCGTGGTTCGTGATCTCGTCGGGGTCGTGACTCCGGAGGAGATGGGGCAGGTGCGGCCGCGGTTGGTGGCGTTCGCGGCCGAGCTGCTCGGCGGGCTGGCCCGGGCAGATCAGCGGGCCAAGGGCGAGCTGTATCTGCGTGGGTTGTTGCTGGATGGCAAGCGCAAGTCGATGCAGCCGATGGCCGCCCGGCTCGGGGTCGATCATCAGCAGTTGCAGCAGTTCGTGACGTCCTCGACCTGGGACTACGCGCAGGTGCGTGGCCGGCTTGCGCGGTGGGCGTGAACCGCCCCGGGTTCAGTGGAGGCTCGGTTGTCCCGCTCCGAGGTGTTCGGGCGGGGGTGTGCGAGCGTAGTAGGTGGCTTCGGCCTCGTCCGG
>NZ_BSFQ01000102.1 GCF_027922425.1 Pseudonocardia halophobica
CCAGGCCTACTTCAGGTTCGTCATCGACAAGCTCGACCTCGGTCGCGACATCCGGTTCAGCACCCGGGTCACCGCGGCACAGTTCGACGAAGAGACGAACACCTGGACAGTCGAGTCCCGCGACGAGCGGACCGGCGAGACCTTCCCGACGCGAGCGCGCTTTGTCCTTCCGCTGCTGGGCACGGGCTCCAAGGCGCTTCTCCCGAACATTCCCGGGCTCGAGGAGTTCGAGGGCGACCACTTCCACACCTCCCGATGGCCCCAGGGCTGCGACATGACCGGCAAGCGGGTCGCCGTCATCGGCACCGGCGCCAGCGCCGTCCAGGTCATCCAGTCCATCGCGCCCGAGGTGGAACACCTCACCGTGTTCCAGCGCACACCGGCAACGGCCCTTCCGATGATCTCTCGCAAGCTCGACGCCGCTGCGAACGACGAACTGCGCCAGTCTTATCCGGAGCTCTTCAAGTACCGGGAGACGACCTTCGGCGGACTCGAGTACGACGTGATCTTCACGCCGACCGCGGAGATCTCCGACGAGGAGTTCAACGCAACGCTCGAGGAGCTCTGGTCCAAGGGCGGTCTCCAGATCTGGCTCGGCGGCTACGCCGACATGTTCTTCAATGCAGAGGTGGGCAACCGGATCTACGCCTTCTGGCGCGAAAAGACTCTGCCGCGCATCAAGGACCCGGACCTGGCAGAGAAGCTCGTCCCAGCGGTGCCCCCCTACCCGTTCGGGACGAAGCGCTGCCCGCTCGAGTACTCCTACTACGACGCGTTCAACCAGGACAACGTCGAGCTCGTCGATCTCAAAGAGACATCGATCGAGAAGGTCACCCGCAACGGGATCGTCACGGCGGACGGTCGCGAGCACGAGTTCGACGTGATCGTTCTTGCTACCGGGTTCGACTCCTTCACCGGCGGTCTCACCGACATCGACGTCCGCAGCACCAAGGGTGAATCGTTCGGCGAGGTGTTCCGCGACGGCGCCCGCACCGCACTGGGCAGGGCGTCCGCCGGGTTCCCCAACATGCTCTACGTCTACGGCCCGCAGAGCCCGTCGGCATTCTGCAACGGCCCCACCTGCGCGGAGCTCGAAGGCGACTGGGTCATCAACTGCCTGGTCCACATGCGCGAAAGCGGCCTGACCCGGATCGAGGCCACTGCCGAGGCCGAACAGGAGTGGCACGACCACCTCGAGGCGCTCGCCACCTCGACGACGTTCCCGCTCGCCAACTCCTGGTACATGAACGCCAACGTGCCCGGCAAGAAGCGAGAACTGCTGGCCTACCCCGGTGGGCTGCCCATGTATCTGGAGAAGTGCCGACAGTCCGTCGAGAACGGCTACGCGGGATTCGTCCTCTCCTGATGGTTCGTCCGGAGTGACGGCTGACCGCGGGTGTCGCCCACTCAGTGGGTGACACCCGCGGCGCTCAGCGCCTCACCGGCCGGGACGGAACACGGCGCGGACGCACCCGTCCTCCTTCTCCTTGAACATCCGGTAGCCCTTCGGCCCGTCGTCGAGCGGCAGCACGTGGGTGGCGAGGTGCTCGGTCCGCACCTCGTCCCGGCTCATCAGGTCGAGGATCTCCGGGACGTAGCGGTGCCCGTGCTGCTGGGCGCCGCGCAGGGTCAGCGCCTTGTTCATCACCGCCCCCATCGGGAACTTGTCCACCACGCCGCCGAACACGCCCAGCGCGAACACCGTCCCGCCCTTGCGGCAGGCGTAGATGGCCTCCCGGAGGGCGGTCGGCCGGTCCGTATGCAGCCGCA
>NZ_BSFQ01000103.1 GCF_027922425.1 Pseudonocardia halophobica
TGAAGCGGTGGCGCTTGCCGCCGAAGCCGATCTCGACTCATTCCGCCTGCCGGATATAATGTGTCCGTCGTCAGAACATTTGGCTCAGATCGGGGCTTAGATTAGCGGAGAGCGGGCCTCGTCTTGGGGTTGATGTTATGCGGCGAGCTTGCGGTGCTGCAAGCGCCGATGTTCGATGGTCTTTCGTTTGATCCTTTCGCGCTGTTTGATGATGTCCGGCGCCCTGCCGAAGTAGGCGTCAGCCGGCGTCACGTTGTTCAGGCTCTCATGGTAGCGTTGGTGGTTGTAGTGCTCGACGAAGGCCTCGATCTGGGCCTCGAGATCACCGGGCAGGAAGTAATTTTCTAGCAGGATTCGGTTCTTCAGGGTCTGGTGCCAGCGCTCGATCTTGCCCTGGGTCTGGGGATGGCACGGGGCGCCGCGGATATGGCTCATCTTTTTGGCCTCGATGTATTCGGCCAGTTCGCCCGCTATGTAGCTCGGGCCGTTGTCCGATAGCAGTCGCGGCTTGTGCAGCACGGTGGCGCAGTCGCGGCCCGAGGCGGCGAGTGCGAGGTCCAGCGTGTCGGTCACATCCTCGGCCCGCATGTTGGAGCATAGCTTCCAGGCGATGATGTAGCGCGAGAAGTCGTCAAGCACCGTCGACAGATACATCCAGCCCCAGCCGATGATCTTGAAGTAGGTGAAGTCGGTCTGCCACATCTCGTTCGGCCGTGTGGTCTTGGTGTGGAACTGATCGGCCGCCTTGATCACGACATAGGCCGGGCTGGTGATCAGGTCATGGGCCTTGAGCAGACGGTAGACCGTGGCTTCGGACACAAAGTATTGGCGTTCATCGGTAAATCGCACGGCCAGTTCGCGCGGGCTGAGATCGGTCGCCTCCAACGCCATCTCGACGATCTGGTCCCGGATATCCTCGCCGATGCGGTTCCACACCCGGCTCGGCGCCGAAGGGCGATCCTCCAGCGCTTCCGGCCCGCCTTCCCGGTAACGATCATACCAGCGGTAGAAGGTCCGGCGGGCAATGCCGAGGTGATCCAGCGTCTGCCTGGCGGGCAGGTGCGACTGTTCGACGATCCGGATGATCTCGAGCTTCTCGGATGCGGGATACCTCATTCGTCGTCGCCCCCATCCGCGATCATGCTTTTTTTAAGCAAACGGTTTTCGAGCGTCAGGTCCGCCACACATTCCTTCAGGGCACGGGCTTCGCGGCGCAGATCCTGAACCTCACCGGTGGTCGCGGCACGGGCGGTATCGCCGGCGAGCCGGCGCTTGCCCGCTTCCATGAACTCCTTTGACCAAGTGTAATACAGGCTCTGGGCGATGCCCTCTTTGCGGCACAACTCGGCGATGCTGTCGTCACCGCGAAGTCCTTCCAGCACGATCCGGATCTTGTCTTCAGCTGAGAAGTGCCGACGGGTCTGACGCCGAATGTCCTTGACCACCCGCTCAGCAGGGGACTTGGCCGGCAATTTTGTATTGGAGGATTTGGGCTTCATCTTCGTTCCTTCGTCACTACGACGAAGCCCAAATCCTCCTTAAATCACAACCTCAAATCTGTGCCATGGGCGCTGACGGGAGACAGCTGGTGGCCAGAGTGAAGTCACTGCCCGGTTGGTCAGTTGTCGGACCCTGCGCAAGGTTCCAGAAAGAGGTGAGCGATAGGGAGTAGGGCATGTCACATCAGACCTTCTGATCGATTGTTCGCTATTTGTCGGACAGAGGCGTTTTATCTGCGCAGCCGGAGAGCTGGTCGCTGAGTTTATTG
>NZ_BSFQ01000104.1 GCF_027922425.1 Pseudonocardia halophobica
GAGCCGGCGGGCCTCCACCACGGCGTTGGTGAAGTGCGTCGTGCCGATCATGACGGTCTCGACGGCCTCCGGCGCGACGGCGCTGCGGGCCAGCAGGCTGCGCAGGCCCTCGACGATTCCGGTGGTCACGTCGGCCGAGGTCGGGTTCTTGACCTCGGCCAGGACGCGGTCACCGTCCATCAGCACGGCGTCGGTGTTGGTCCCGCCGACGTCGATCCCGACGCGCATCAGCCCACCGTCCGATGCCGTACCTGGGGAAGGACGTCGCGGGCGGTGAGCTCGACGACCTCCTTGGCCCGGTCGGCGGCCACGGGGGCCAGGTCCACCGAGTCGGCGCCGGCGTCGATGAGTGCCTGGATCTTCGCCGCGCACTCGTCCGGGTCGCCGGCGATGACGAGGTCCTCGACCCACTGGTCGGGCATCTCGCGCATGATCAGCTCGCCCGCGTTGTCACCGCCGCGCTGGTACATGTCCCACAGCTCGTCGCCGATGCCGTAGATGTCGGTGAGCCCCGACTTGGGCACGGCCGCGAGGTAGAACGCGGCCACGGTCCGGGCCTCCTGCTTGGCCTTCGCCCCGTCCGGGTCGACGGAGTAGAGCGCGTAGGCCGCCACGCGGTGGTGCTCGCCCTCGCGGCCGGCCTTGGTCTGGCCCTCGGCGACGCGTTCGCGCAGCCAGCGCAGGTACTTCGTGCCGGCCAGCACCGACACGAGGGTGGCGTCGGCGACCTCACCGGCGAGGTTGAGCATCCGGGGCCCGATGACGCCCATGTAGATCGGCAGCTTCGTCGCGGCCGGGTGCACCAGCTTGATCTTGTCGAAGGAGTGGACCTTGCCCTCGAAGGTCACCTCCTCGCCGTCGAGCAGCCGCCGTACGTTGGTGACGGTCTCGCGCATCGCCGTGTAGGGCGACTTGGGCATGACGCCCATCTGCTGCACCCAGTGCGGGACGCCGAGGCCGATGCCCGGCCACACGCGACCCGGGTACATACGGTCGATCGTCGCGAGCTCCATGGCGAGGGCCGCGGGGTGACGCGCCATCGCGGAGACGACACCGATGCCGACCTTGATGGAACTGGTGGCGTTCAGCGCGGCCATCGCGCCGGAGACGCCGCCGTAGAAGAAGTAGTCCTCGGGGATCCACAGCTCGCCGAAGCCCTCCCGCTCGACCAGGGCGGAGATCTCCGGGATCTGCTCGGGCGGCAGCTGACTGGAGACGAGCAGGCCGACGGGGGACCGGTTGGTAGCGTTGCTGGTCATCGCGTCGTTCCTTCCGTCGTGCCGTCCTCGCGCAGTGCGGCCAGGACGTCGAAGGGGGTGATGGGGAGGTTGCGGATGGGCTTGCCGATCGCGTCGGAGACAGCGCTGGCGATCACTGCGGCGACCGGGATGATCGACGGCTCGCCCGCGCCCTTGGCGCCGTACGGGCCCTCCGGCCACGGGTTGTCCAGCAGCGCGATGTCGATCGGCGGCGCCTCGAACGCCGTCGGCAGGCGGTAGTTCTCCAGGCTGGCGTCCAGGGTCACGCCGTCGGCCACGCGCAGGTCCTCGTAGAGGGCGTAGCCGACGCCCTGCAGCACGCCGCCGAGGATCTGGCCCTCGACCTGCTGCGGGTTGATCGCGCGGCCGACGTCCTGGGCGACGACGTAGCGCAGGATCGTGACCTTGCCGGTGTCGCGGTCGACCTCGACCTCCGCGGAGTGCACGTGGTAGGTGGGGGTGGCGAACCCGGTGGACAGCGCCCCGGTGAGACAGCCCGAGTCGA
>NZ_BSFQ01000105.1 GCF_027922425.1 Pseudonocardia halophobica
CCGTCCGGGTGGATGTAGATCACTCCGGTCGCCCGGCCGCCCTTTCCGACGGTGATCTCGCGGACGAACGACTCGCTGCGCAGTTCGAAGTTGCCGGTGGCGACGGCCTCGGGGATGAACGTGGTCAGTGTGTTCGACCGCGCGGTGCTCGGGTCGCCGTACTGATTCCAGAAGCTGGTGGTGTTGAACGGGTCGCGGCCCTTGTGGTTGTTCGTCACCATTGCGTGCGGGATGGGGAAGCCGTTGATCCCCATTTTGTTGCAGGCCTCGTAGAAGCGCTTGCCGAATCGCGTCGGGCGCAGGGGTTCGCTCGGGTAGCCCTTGCTGCGGAACGGCTCGTACTTGTCGGCGCCGGCGATGCCGGAGATGCCGAACTCCCACTCCACCTTGGTGAGGTAGGGCTCGAGGTGCTCGTAGCGGATCGGCCAGTCGGCCAGGCTTGCGCCCTCGATGTCACCGTGCAGGCTGCGGACCATGAAGTCCGACTCGCGCGGCCGGGGCACCCAGCCGGCCCAGTGGTTGGTGCCGCCTCCGACGAGCTGCGGGGTGGGCGAGAACGGGAAGCGTTCGGCGACCGAGGTCTCGTCGTGGCGCAGCGTGCGCGGGAACAGGTTCGGGTCGGGCCAGAGGTAGTTGCGGTTGACGAACTTGAGCTCGTCTCCAGAGTAGTGGTCCTTGGCCGACAGCCACGGGCCGCGGTCGAAGCCGACGACCTTGAGGCCGGACTCGCTGAGCACCTTGGCCGCGGTGGCCCCGGTGGCGCCGAGTCCCACGACGATCGCGTCGACCGGCTCGGGCTTCTTGGCGTGATGCACGATGCTCTCCTCTCCGCGCCGACAGCTGTGCCCAGGCGCGACGGTATGCCCCGGGACCCGAGGGAGAGCGCCCTCGGGCGGGGTGGGTCGGGTGGAGGTGGGACGCGGGTTACAGGTCGGGCGCTTCGGCGTTGCTGGGGGTCTTCGTCTGCGAGGCGATGTCGCGGTGCCGGCGTTTGATGTACTCGGCGCAACGGACCGCGACGGCCTGCAGCGTGCTGGTGGGGTTGACGGCGGCGCCCGTGGTGAGCGAGCTCGCGTCGGCGATGAACAGGTTGGGCAGGTCCCAGGTCTGGTTCCACTTGTTGGTGACCGAGTCCTCGGGGGTGTTGCCCATCCGGCAGGTGCCCATGATGTGCCAGCCGGGCGGGGGCCCGTCGATCCCGCCGATGCCCGTGGTCGCCGTGTCGATCACGGCGCCGGCTGCCTCGGCGGCGTCCTGGGCGCGCTGGACCCCCCACTGCACGAGCCGGCGGTCGTTCTCGTGCAGCTCGTAGTGAACGTGCGGTGCCGGCAGGCCGCTGGAGTCCTTCACCTCGGGGTCGAGGGTGACGCGGTTGGTGCGCACCGGGAGGTCCTCACCCTGCACATAGATCAGCGCATGCCGCCCGAAGTGCTCGTTGAAGAACTTGCGGTGGCCGGTTCCCCAGGGCGCGATGTTGCCGGTGTTGGTGCCCAGTGCGCTGGTGGCGGCGCCGAGGGCGGTGCCGACCTGGAGCGAGAAGCCGTTGACGAAACCCCGCGACGGGTCGGTGTCGTAGAACTCCTGGCTGTAGAGCACCGCAGGCTCCGGGCCCTTGAAGCCCTCGAGTGGCTCGTCGAACCAGAAGTCCACGAAGGACCAGCTGTGAAACATCAAGTGGGTCCCGACCAGGCCGTTGGAGTTGGCCAGCCCGTCGGGGTGGCCCTTCTGAGCCGACATCAGCAGCAG
>NZ_BSFQ01000106.1 GCF_027922425.1 Pseudonocardia halophobica
CGCAGCTCGGAGTCGACCAGCCCGACTTCGGTGTCCTGTTCGACGACATGGCCTGCCGCCAGGACGAGCCGATCGACATCGGCCGGCTGCTGCAGCCCAGGATCGAAGCGGAGATCGCGTTCGTGCTGAACGCCGACCTCGCCGGCGACGACGAGATCACCGCCGACGTCGCCCGCGCCGCGGTCGGCCAGGCCGTCGCCGCACTGGAGATCGTCGACAGCCGCATCGCGGGCTGGGACATCACGATCGTCGACACCGTCGCGGACAACGCCTCGTCCGGACTGTACGTCCTGGGCGACGAGCCGATCGAACTCGGCGACCGCGACCTGCGCGCCGTCGAGATGACCTTGACCAGCAACGCCGACGGCAGCACCGAGACGGTGTCCACCGGCACCGGAGCAGCGTGCCTCGGCGACCCGGTCAACGCCCTGGTCTGGCTCGCACGAACTTCCCGGGAGCTGGGTACGCCGCTTCGCGCGGGCGACGTCGTGCTCTCCGGGGCCTTGGGGGCGATGGTGCCGGTCGAGGAGGGCCGCACCTACGTCGCGACGCTCACCGACCTCGGCACCGTCCGTGCCGAGTTCACCGCCGCACCCGTCGCCCGCCAGCCGACCGGCCCGCAGACGAGGCCGCGAAAACTTGGGTCTCACTGAGTGTGATGCTAGAATGCCAGTGACCGGTTGACCCACTCTGGGTCTCCTCGATGTTCGGACCGGTTCGCGCCGGCAGCTCCGAGAAGGTGCCATGGATACAACGACGCTTCCGCCGCCCGCCTTCACCCCGTTCACCCCGGCCGACGGCTTCGACACCGACGTGATCGTGATCGGGCTCGGCCCCGCCGGGGGCACCGCGGCGCTCGCCCTGGCCACCTACGGGATCCGTGTGCACGCGGTGTCGCTGTTCCCGTGGGTCGCGAACGGGCCGCGGGCCCACATCACCAACCAGCGCGCGGTCGAGGTTCTGCGCGACCTCGGCGTCGAGCGGGAGGCCCGGCGCTACGCCACCCCGTGGGACCAGATGGGGGACACGCTGTTCACCACGAGCCTGGCCGGTGAGGAGATCGTGCGGCTGCAGACGTGGGGGACCGGGGACCGCCGCTACGGCGACTACCTGCAGGGCAGCCCCTGCACGATGCTCGACATCCCGCAGCCGCTGATGGAGCCCGTTCTCATCAGGAGTGCGGCCGAGCGCGGGGCGATCATCAGCTTCCACACCGAGTATCTCTCCCACGAGCAGGACAGCGAGGGCGTCACGGTGCTGTTCCGCGACATGCGCACCGGGCAGACCTTCTCCCAGCGCGCCCGCTACCTGCTGGGCTTCGACGGTGCCCGCTCCAAGGTGGCCGAGGACATCGGCCTGCCCTTCGAGGGCGAGCTGGCTCGCGCCGGGACCAACTACATCCTGTTCAACGCGGACCTGAGCCGCTACGTGGCCCACCGGCCGAGCATCCTGCACTGGATCTACAACTCCAAGGCCGGCTTCGGCGGGATCGGCATGGGCCTGCTGCGCGCGATCAAGCCGTGGAACCAGTGGATCGCGGGCTGGGGCTTCGACATGGCCGACGGCGTGCCGGACCTGCGCGACGACGTCGTCCAGGACCGGATCCGGATGCTGGTCGGCGACGACGACCTCGACATTGAGATCGTGTCCCGCTCGGTGTGGTACGTCAACCAGCAGCACGCCACGAACTACCAGGTCGGGAGG
>NZ_BSFQ01000107.1 GCF_027922425.1 Pseudonocardia halophobica
TACGACGTGGTGATCGTGGGTGGGGGTGGGCACGGGCTGGCCACCGCGCACTATCTGGCGCGCAATCATGGGATCACGAATGTGGCGGTGTTGGAGAAGGGCTGGTTGGCCGGCGGGAACATGGCCCGCAACACCACGCTGATCCGGTCGAACTATCTGTGGGACGAGTCCGCGGCGATCTACGAGCACTCGCTGAAGCTGTGGGAGGGCCTGGAGGACGAGCTGGGCTATCCGATCTTGTTCTCGCAGCGGGGGGTGCTCAACCTGGCCCATACCGAGCAGGACGTGCGGGACTCGGTGCGCCGGGTGGAGGCGAACAAGCTCAACGGGATCGACGCCGAGTGGTTGGGCCCGGACGAGGTGGCCAAGGTGTGTCCGATCGTCAACGTCTCCGACCAGATCCGGTATCCGGTGCACGGGGCGACGTATCAGCCGCGGGCCGGGATCGCCAAGCACGACTACGTGGCCTGGGGGTTCGCCCGCCGCGCCGACGCCGCCGGGATCGACCTGATCCAGGACTGCGAGGTCCTCGGCTTCACCACCGACGGGGACACCGTGACCGGGGTGCGGACCAGCCGCGGGGAGATCGGCTGCGGGCGGGTGGCGTTGTGCGCGGCCGGGCACACCAGCGTGCTGTTGGACCTGCTCGGGGTGCCCGCGCCGCTGCAGTCGCACCCGCTGCAGGCGTTGGTCTCGGAGCTGCTGGAGCCGGTGCACCCGACGATCGTGATGTCGAATGCGGTGCACGTCTATGTCTCCCAGGCGCACAAGGGCGAACTGGTGATGGGCGCCGGGGTGGACGCGTACACCGGGTACGGGCAGCGCGGGGCGTTTCACATCATCGAACGCCAGATGGCCGCCGCGGTCGAGCTGTTCCCCGTCTTCGCCCGGGCGCACCTGCTGCGGTCCTGGGGCGGGATCGTCGACGTCACCCCCGACGCCAGTCCGATCGTCGGGCACACCCCCTACGGCAACGTGTTCGTCAACGCAGGGTGGGGCACCGGCGGGTTCAAGGCCACCCCGGGCCTGGGCTGGTGTTTGGCCGACACGCTCGCGCACGGGCGCCCGCACCCGTTCGTGGCGCCGTTCGCGCTGGACCGGTTCAGCACCGGCGCCCTGGTCGACGAACACGGCGCCGCCGCCGTCGCCCACTAACCCCCCAGCCCCCCGAGCCCACCCCAGCAGTTCACGGAGACCCTTGATGCAGTTGATCCACTGCCCCTGGTGCGGCCCCCGCGAGGAGGTCGAGTTCTGCTACGGCGGCCAGGCCCACCGCAGCTACCCGCACGATCCGGCCGCGTTGTCCGACGAGCAGTGGGCCCGGTTCGTGTTCTTCCGCGACAACCCCAAGGGCCCCTTCGCCGAACGCTGGAGCCACACCGCGGGCTGCCGGCGCTGGTTCAACGCCGTGCGCGACACCCGCACCTACCGCTTCCTCGCCACCTACAAGATCGGCGACCCCCGCCCGGAGGTGACCCCATGAGGCTCGCCGGCTACGGGCACGTCCTCGACCGCACCCGCACCCTGACCTTCACCTTCGACGGCGAGCAGTACACCGGCCACCCCGGCGACACCCTGGCGTCGGCGCTGCTGGCGAACGGGGTCCGCC
>NZ_BSFQ01000108.1 GCF_027922425.1 Pseudonocardia halophobica
GTAGCGCGACATGTTCTCGTCGAGTTCGTGCTCCCTGACCACCAGGTGGACCTCGGCCGCATGGCCCGCGAGGAAGACCGCGGCCTGGCCGGCCGAGTTGCCCCCACCCACGACCACCACCGGGTCTCCGACGCACTGCTGGGCCTCGATGGGCGTGGCCGCGTAGTACACGCAGGTGTCCTCGAACTGCTCCAGTCCGGGGACCGGGAGCCGGCGGACTCGCACGCCGGACGCGACGATCACCGTGCGGGTGGCCAACTCACCGCCGTCGGCGAACCGCAGCACGTGGTTCCCGTCGCGCTCCTCCAACCCCACCACCTCCGACGGGACGGACCGCCGCGCCCCGAACTTCTCCGCCTGCAACACAGCGCGCTCGGCCAGCTCGCCCCCGGAGATCCCGGAGGGGAAGCCGAGGTAGTTCTCGATGCACGACGTCCGCGCCGCCTGCCCGCCCGGCGCGACGCCGTCGAGCAGCGCGGTGTCCAGGCCCTCCGAGGCGCCGTACACAGCCGCCGCGAGCCCGGCAGGGCCGGCCCCCACGACCACGAGATCGCAGATCTCCCGGCCGTCACCGATGTCGCGGAGTCCGAACATCGGCGCGAGTTCGGCGGTCGAGGGGTTGCGCAGCAGCCGGTCCCGGTACAGCACGATCGGCGTGTCGCCGGGACCGAGCCCGAGGGAGCGGAGCAGCTGCTCAGCCATGGAATCGGTCTCCAGGTCCAGGAACCGGTGCGGCAGCCGGTTGCGGACGGCGAACTCGCGCAGCTGCCTGGTGGTGGCCGAGTACCTGGAGCCGATGATCCGGAACCCGATGCCCTCGCCCAGCGCCAGCCATCGTCGGACGAGGTAGGCCCGCAGCACGAGATCACCGAAGGCGTGGTCCCGCGCCGCGAGGGCACGCAGCCGGTCGGCCGGAACCGCCAGGACCTCACCCGGGTCGACGACGACGTCGCTCAGGAAGGCCGGCTGCCGCGTGAGGACACCGAGCTCGCCGAGGAAGCGGCCGGACCCGTGCAACCGCGCCACACGCTGGTCGGGCGTCCCGAGCGCTTCGACGACGGCGACCCGGCCGGAGAGCACCACGTAGAAGGTGTCCTCCGCCTCGCCCTCGGCGACCAGCACGTCCCCGCGTGTCGTGGGCCGACGCTCCCCCCAGGCCTCCAGCTCCCGCAGGCGCGTCTCCTCAAGGCGGGGAAAGGCCCCGGACACGTCCGGCGTCTCCCCGGGCGGCACGTCGGCCAGCAGTTGCTCGACGCCAGGGCTCTTCCGGTCGGCCGACTCCCGGGCGGTCACACCGGTGCCTCGTCGACGAAGCACCACCGCCAGTCCTCGCCCGGCTCGAACGACCGGATGATCGGGTGACCGACCAGGCCGGCGTGCCGGCGGGCATGCCTGCCCGGGGACTGGTCGCAGCAGCCGACGTGCCCGCAGGTCAGGCACAGCCGCAGATGGACCCAGGGCGATCCGGTCCGCAGGCACTCCTGGCATCCCTCGGGCGTGCGGGGCTCGACGTCGTCGCGGACGAAGGCCAGGTGCGGGTCGAGCCCTACCGGAACGTTCATCGGTCCTCGGTTCCCTTCGACTGCA
>NZ_BSFQ01000109.1 GCF_027922425.1 Pseudonocardia halophobica
CCAAGACGGTGATCGGGGCGCCGTCGGCCGAGGGCGTCCGGATGGGCGCGCTGGCGTCGCTGGATCAGCGCGAGGAGGTCCGCCGCAGCGTGAAGGCGCTGGCCGATGCCGGGCGGATCGTCTTCGGCGACCCCGAGCAGGTCGAGGTGGTCGGCGCGGACCCGGACCGGGGCGCGTTCGTCTCGCCGATCCTGCTGGTCGGGGACCCGGAGCGGGCCGAGCCGCACCAGGTCGAGGCGTTCGGCCCGGTTTCGACGATCCTCCCCTACTCCTCGACCGCACAGCTGATCGACTACGCCGCCCGCGGGCAGGGCAGCCTGGCCGGCTCGATCGTCAGCGCCGACCCGGCATTCGCCCGCGAGGTGGTGCTCGGCGCCGCCGCGTTCCACGGCCGGCTGCTGGTGCTCAACGAGGCCGACGCGAAGGAGTCGACCGGGCACGGCTCGCCGCTGCCCCCGCTGGTGCACGGCGGGCCCGGCCGGGCCGGTGGCGGGGAGGAGCTGGGCGGCATCCGCGGGGTGCTGCACCACATGCAGCGCACCGCCATCCAGGCCGACCCGGACACCCTCGCCGCGATCACCGGCCGCTGGGTCCCCGGCGCCGCCCGGCGCCAGACCGAGCGGCACCCGTTCCGGCTGCACCTCGAAGAGCTCCGCCCCGGCGACACCATCGTGGCCGGGCCGCGGCGGGTCAGCCAGGCCGATGTGGAGCACTTCGCCGCGTTCACCGGCGACACCTTCTACGCCCACACCGACGCCGCGGCCGCGGCGGCGAACCCGCTGTTCGGTGAGCGCGTCGCGCACGGCTACCTGATCGTCTCCCTGGCCGCGGGCCTGTTCGTCGACCCCGACCCCGGCCCGGTGCTGGCCAACTTCGGGGTGGACAACCTGCGCTTCCTCACCCCGGTCAAGTTCGACGACGAACTCACCGTCACCCTGACCTGCAAACAACTCACCCCGCGCGAGTCCGCCGGGTACGGCGAGGTCCGCTGGGACGCCGACGTCACCCGCCAGGACGG
Source organism: Pseudonocardia halophobica (assembly GCF_027922425.1). Taxonomy (GTDB): domain Bacteria; phylum Actinomycetota; class Actinomycetes; order Mycobacteriales; family Pseudonocardiaceae; genus Pseudonocardia; species Pseudonocardia halophobica. The sequence goes on from NZ_BSFQ01000109.1 coordinate 1,019, forward strand.
CCAATCCGTCGCCCGCTACGACGTCCTCACCCTCGTCGCCAAGAAGGACGCCCGATGACCCCCGCGGACGACGCCTCCTTCCTCACCGGCCAGACGATCAACGCAGACGGAGGACGACGGCTGTGACCACCCCGACGACGACGTCGACCGCACCGACCGCAGCAGCCGCCCCGGCGCCGACCACCTCGGTCCGCCGCGGCGAGGCGCCGCCCGAGGACCTGCTCGACGCAGGCGAGCGCCTCTCGCTCGACGCGCTGCGCGCCACCCAGCTCGAGCGGCTGCAGTGGACGCTGCGGCACGCCTACGACCACGTCCCGCACTACCGCCGGTCCTTCGACGCCGCCGGCGTGCACCCCGACGACTGCCGCGACCTCGCCGACCTCGCCAAGTTCCCCACCACCAGCAAGGCCGACCTGCGCGAGAACTACCCGTTCGGGATGTTCGCCGTGCCACAGCCCGAGATCCGCCGCATCCACGCCTCCTCCGGCACCACCGGCCGCCCGACCGTCGTCGGCTACACCGACCGCGACATCGACACCTGGGCCGGGCTGGTCGCCCG
>NZ_BSFQ01000110.1 GCF_027922425.1 Pseudonocardia halophobica
CCACTCGGCCGGCGTACCACCCAGCACCGGGTGAGCCGGCTCGCACACGTCCACCTTCAGCCCATCCGACATCTCCACCCGATCATCAGTGGGCATCAGATCCACCGGCAGCACACCCGCCAGCGGACTCATCCCGTAACGCGCCTTACCGTCGATCCCGGTGAACGACAAGTACCCCCCGATCATCACCAACCCGCCCCCGCGACCCACATAGTCCGCGACCAGGCCGAGCTTGTTCGGGGACTTCTCCGACCGCAGGAACGTCTCGTCCGGCAACAGGAACGAGTTGGACCCGATATCGGAGATGACGACGACGTCGAACGCGTCGAGCGCCTCCGCCGTCCTCGGGAACGACGAGGAGATCTCGTGCCCCCGCACATAGGTCAGCTCATGCCCCGCCGCCCGCACACACTCCAAGAAGACACCAGCGCCCTCCTCGTACTCGGTGGAATGGAACTGATCAAAACCCTTCATATGGATCGTGTGCTTGATCCAGGACTCACCTGCGACCAGCACGCGCAACGGGGCGGAAGTCAGGTTCTCGGGCACGTGCCCTCCTCTTCGAGGTAAACGTTTCTGCTGAGGGCGACCTGCCGCCCAGTTCGCGGACCCCTACCGCCTGAAAGTAGCCAGATCCAGGAGAACTGACAAGGGCTAGGAACGTTTCCATACGACAGGCAGAGGTCGAGCGGCTGAACGATGTGCCCTCGGGGGTGCGGCCGGGGCTCACGGACCGGACGGCCCGTCGGGAGGCTCGCTGGCGGCCCCTACCGCAACCGCTACCGGATGGCGTGCGGGCCTGCCGAGCGAGCAAACGGGCCGGCAGTCCCCCTCGGCACCCTGGGGACCCCGGACGCGCAGCCCCAGCGGCCTGCCGCGTGCTTCAGTCACCGCTGAGGATCCCGCGTACCGATCACTTGGGCGTTGACAAGCCGTGGAGCGGTGCCCATACTCAGGCCCCATATTTGGACGTTTGTTCAAACTGGCGCGGAGATCGGTCGCCACAGGGCGGTGAGTTCGTCAGGAAGCTCGACCCCTGTGACGGAGGCCGAAGTGGTCGCCGCGTGCAGGTCGGTTCATCGCGAAGGGTGGGATCCTCAGGTGGTCCGTACGACCAGAGAGCTGGAGCGTGCTGCTCAGGCAGTGCGTTCGGCCGTCGAGGCGCGTGCGTCAGGTGGGCCGGCCGTGGTCGCCGATGATCATGAACGCGAGAACGAGGGCGATCTGATCGCGGCGGGCGCTCTGACAACCGCGGACCGGAACGGGCGTGTCGGCGCAGGATCGAGCCCTGACTCTGAAGTCCGCTGCGACTGCGGCGCCCAGCTCGAGCACGCGCTCGCCGCGATCACCCGCGAAGGCTGTGGCGCCGTCGTCTACCTGGCAGTCGCGGGCATCGACCGGTAGGTCGAGGTGGGTGGCTCGGTCAGCGCGGTGTTCGACGGTTCCAAGCACATCTTCTGACCGGTCGGATGGCCGACCGCCTGCGGTTTAAGGAGAAGCTCATGTTGCTCGAC
>NZ_BSFQ01000111.1 GCF_027922425.1 Pseudonocardia halophobica
ACCGCTAACGCCACATCCCTGCCGCTGATCGCCTTCCTGTACCCGAGTACCTCGGGTCTGCGCCTGCCGACGGACACCGTCGTCCGGCTCTGCACCGAGATCGAGCAGATCGTGGCGGTCAAGGAGTGGTCCAACGACATCGTGGCCTACGAGCGGAACCTGCGCGCCCTGCGCGAGCTCGACCGGCCCGTCGCGGTGCTGTCGAGCTTCAGCCGATCGCTGCTGGCGTCGCTGGTGCTCGGTGCCGACGGGATCCTGTCCGGGCACGGAAGCGTCGTCGTCGACCTGCACGTCGGGCTGTGGCGCGCGGTCGAGAAGCAGGACCTGGCCGAGGCACGGCGGATCTGGGACCGCATCCAGCCGGTCGCCGAGGCCTGCTACGCGGACCCGTTCCTGGACGGCCACAACCGGATGAAGGTCGCCCTCGCCGCGCTCGACCGCATCGACGAGGCGCATGTCCGCCCGCCGCTCCAGCCGATCCCGGCCGCCGAGCGGCAGGCCCTGCGCGAGGCCGTGGCCGCAGCGGGACTGGCTCGTGGCTGAGCAGGCGACCGCCGCACCGTCTCTCTTCGACCCGGTCCGGATCGGCGGCGTCGAACTCCGCAACCGCACCCTGCTGCCGTCGATGACCACCCGCCTCGCGGACGACGACGGCTTCGTCACCGAGGCGACGATCGCCTACTACCGGGCCCGGGCCGAGGGCGGGGTCGGGCTGGTGACCGTCGAGATGGCGTCGCCGGAGATCGCCGGTCGGCACCGGTTCCGCGAGCTCGGGATCTGCCATGACCGCTACCTGCCGGGGTTGCGGAGGCTGGTCGGCGCCGTGCACGCGGCGGGCGCCAAGGCTTCCATCCAGCTCGGGCACGGCGGCAGCCGGGCGCGATCGGTCGTCTCCGGCACCACGCCGGTGGCGCCGTCCGCCGTCCCGACACCGGTGTTCGAGATCGAGGCCGAGCTCGCCGTGCCCCAGGCGATGACGCGGGAACGCATCGCGGAGACCACCGACGCCTTCGTCGCCGCTGCCCGTCGGGCGCAGGAGGCCGGGTTCGACCTGGTCGAGCTGCACGGCGCGCACGGCTACCTGATCTCCCAGTTCCTCTCCCCGTCGGAGAACGTCCGCACGGACGAGTACGGCGGGTCGCTCGAGAACCGGGCTCGCTTCGGGCTCGACGTCCTGCGCCGGATCCGGGCGGAGGTGCCGGAGATCCCCGTCATCTTCCGGATCGGCGTCGAGGACTTCTTCCCTGGCGGTGTGGCCCTCGACGAGGGCATCCAGGTCGGACGCTGGGCTGCGGAGCTCGGCGCCGCCGCTGTCAGCGTGACAGCGGGGCACTACCGCTCGCTGCCGTCCGCCGAGCGGATGATCCCGCCGATGCGCTACCCGGCCGCGACGTTCGTCGAGTACGCGGCGCGGATGCGCAAGGAGGTCGACATCCCGGTGATCGGCGTCGGCCAGCTGGGTGATCCCGAGCTGGCCGCCCGGGCCGTCGCCGAGGAGGC
>NZ_BSFQ01000112.1 GCF_027922425.1 Pseudonocardia halophobica
GTCGTCCTCACCTCGAACTGTGCGCGCACCCCGCGGATGGGCCTCGGCGCCTACTGCGCGTCGAAGGCCGCGACCGACATGATGGCCCGCTGCCTCGCCTTGGAGCTCGCGGCGCACCGCGTCCGGGTGAACTCGCTCTGTCCCGGCTCGTGCGACACCGAGCTGCAACGCGCGCAGTGGGTGGCTCTGGGGATCGGGCCCGAGCGTCAGATCCAGGGCGACCCCACGTCGTTCCGGACCGGGATTCCGTGGGGCCGGCTCGCCACGCCGCAGGACGTCGCGGAGACGGCGCTGTTCCTGGCCTCGGACGCCGCGGGTTTCGTGACGGGGCAGTCCCTGCACGTCGATGGAGGTCAGACCCTGACATGAGCGACTTCGAAGGACTGACCGCGATCGTGACCGGCGGCGCCTCCGGCATCGGCGCGTCCACGGCGGCCCTGCTGGCCGAGCGCGGTGCGCGGGTCGCGGTCCTCGACCGCGAGGTCGACGCTGTGCCCGCACCGATCCTCGGGCTGAAGGCGGACGTCACGGACGACGAGTCCGTGCGCCGTGCCGTCGAGCAGGTCGTCGCCGAGACGGGCGGGCTGCACATCCTGGTCAACAACGCCGGCATCGGCACCGCCGGCACTGTCGAGGACAACGGGCTCGACGAGTGGAACCGCGTCCTCGACGTCAACCTGCTCGGCGTCGTCCGCGTGACCAGGGCAGCCCTGCCCGCGCTGCGCCGGTCCGCGTCAGGCGTGGTGGTCAACGTCGGATCGATCGTGGCGACCACCGGCCTGGTGGACCGGGCCCTCTACTCGGCGAGCAAGGGGGCCGTCCTCGCGCTGTCCCGGGCGATGGCCGCCGACCTGGTCGGGGAGGGGGTGCGGGTGAACGTCGTCTGCCCCGGGACCGTGGCCACGCCGTGGCTCGACCGGCTGCTCGGCGTCGCCGACGACCCGGAGGCCACGCTCGCTGCGCTGCAGGCTCGCCAGCCCACCGGCCGACTCGTCGGGCAGGAGGAGATCGCGCGGGCGATCGTCCATCTCGCGGACCCGGGGCTGCCGTCCCTGACCGGTTCCGTGCTGGCGGTCGACGGGGGCATGAACTCGCTGAGGTGACGGACCGGCCCCGGCCACCGTGTACTCGGTCGGCCGGGCCGATAACCTCGACGGCGCGGCGGCGGTAGCGGGTCGGATACAGACGTTTCTCGACGCTGAACGAGGTGCCGCCAGCGCTTGAAGGGCGGCGTGTTTCCATCAAGTGGACCGCAGCCGGCATGACCAGCCGCCGGAGAGGCCTCCAGCACCGAGGCCGGGCACGACGTCGACCCGCACGAACACCGAGGTACGCCTAGAAGAGGTGGTTCTTGCCGCCGAAGACCTCGCTGACCGAGTCGTCGGTGAAGATCCGGCGGATGGAGTCGGCGAGTAGCGGGGCGCAGGACACGACGTCGATCGTGGGCGGGGCGCCCGGCGGCAGCGGGATGGTGTCGGTGACGACGAT
>NZ_BSFQ01000113.1 GCF_027922425.1 Pseudonocardia halophobica
GGAGTTTCAATGACCGTGTCAAGCCGCGTTGGCTGCGGGGGCCGGTGCCTCGGTGGTGAAGCGGCGGTTGTCACGGAGCAGCGCCCAGACGAGGTCGACCAGACGGCGGGCGAGCGCGATCAAGGCTTGGGTGTGTCGTTTCTTCTCGGCTTTCTTCCGGTCGTAGAAGGCGCGGGAAGGGCCGTCGGGACGTCTGATCGCCGAGAGCGCGGCCATGTAGAACACCCGGCGCAGGCCGCGGTGATAGCGCTTGGGGCGGTGCAGATTGTTTCTGACTCGACCCGAGTCTCGGGGAACGGGCGCCAAGCCGGCGTAGGCGGCGAGCTTGCTGGATGTGCCGAACGCGGCGACGAGGTTCCCGCCGGTGTCGGCGAGCAGCTCCGCGCCCAGGATCGGGCCGAACCCGTCGACGCTGGTGATGATCTCGGCATGCGGGTGCTCGGCGAAGCGCGCCCCGAGCTGCTTGTCGAGGTCTTTGATCTCACGGTCCAGCTCGAGCAGCTGCCGGGCCAGCCGGGCGATCAGCGGGGCGGTCACCGACTCGCCGGGCAGCGCCACGCTCTGCCCGGCGGCCACCTGCACCGCGGTCGCGGCCATGGCCTCGATGCCGGGGGCCCAGGCCCGCTGCGCCCGCAGGTGCGCGGCGACCTTCTCGACCCCGGCCGCGCGCAGCTCGGCCGGGGTCTGGAAGCCGAGCACCAAGATCAACGCCGACCGGGTGGTGTAGTCGAAGGCCTGCTCCAGGCCGGGGAAGATCGACCCGAGCAGCTCGCGGAGCCGGTTGACCCCCCGCACCCAGTCGGCCATCAGATCCTCGCGGCGCGCGGTGAGGACCTGCAGGTCCCCCACGATCTGGTCGGGCACGGCCACCTCGGTCAGATCGGTGCGCAGCCGGGCGGTCTCGGCGATCGTGCGGGCGTCCCGCGCGTCGGTCTTGGCTTCCCCGGCGTAGGCACCGGACATCCGGTTGACCAGCCGACCCGGCACCGAGCGCAGCGGGCGGCCAGTGGCCTGCAGCAGCGCGATCAGCAGGGCGGCCGCCCCGGAGGTCATGTCCACCGCCCACACCACCTGTCCGGCCGGCCCGGCCTTCGTGGTGGTGCGGGTGATCAGGTCCTCGATCGCAGCCTGGGAATTGGTGATCTTGCGGGAGAACACCGTCTTGCCGTGCTCGTCGACCGCGCAGGCGTGATGGGCTCTTTTCCCGACGTCGATCCCGACCCACAGTTTCCTGCCCGCCACGTGATCTCGGCTCCCTTTCGACCCGTTGAAAGGCCCGTGGACGTCCCCGCCTGCAGCTCCGTAAACAGCGACCGTGCGCAGATCTCAATCAGCGGCCAAGGCGTCCCGAACGGCAGGGCGGCCACTCCTCAGAAGCCACCAACGACAAGAACCGATCAGCCACACCCTGCCGTCGCGGGCGTCCGGAACACCTCGTCCCGAACATCAACAACCTTACGGAG
>NZ_BSFQ01000114.1 GCF_027922425.1 Pseudonocardia halophobica
ATTTGAAATCACAACCCACTTGGCAATTCCCTCCGGGCCGCTCCGCTAATTGCCATGGGCCAGAGGCGCTGCGCCCTCTTGGATCACCAGCCAAGCATATCAGGCCTGCTTGCGCGGCCTGCCGCCCTTGGCCCCGTTCGTCCGCGCGGCTGCCGACTTGGCGGGCGATGTGGCCTGTCCTGCCCGGCGAGCCATGTAAGCCTTCGTTCCGAACAGGCCCGCCAGCAAGCCTGGCACGGACAGGTCTACATCGAGGGCTTCCCAGTGCAGGCCATAACCCGCGCCGAGGATTTCTACCGAAGCCAGATCGTCATCCGTGGCTGCCTCCAGCCCTTGCGCCATACGGGGCGGAAAGGCGAAGGTACAACCGTTGGTCAGCTCGACGATGATACGCCCATTTTTCCGGTCATAGCGCGCAGATGTCGCGCGCGGTTCGGTCTGTTGTGCGATGCGGCCCCGCTCTAGGGCCGCGTTGATTTCGGCGTCTGTCAGGTCAACCATGGATTTCCCTCCACTTGGCAAGAAACTGTTCCCGCTGGTCATGGACCAACTGCACGGCACGGCGCAGATCGTTCGCCTTCATGCCTTCTGCCCAGACAAGGGCCGGAAAACCGTCAGGACCGATCAGGTTGATCTTGGCCTGTCCGTCTCCGAACACATGCACATGGGCTGGCTCGTGGTCGTCAGTGAAGATGATGACGCGCAGACCATGCGCCCGGTAGATCGTGACCATGATTGAAAATAACCTATCATGATGGGTTTTTCAAGAGCCGATGCTAAGTGTGAAGTGTACGGGCTGACGGCACCCCTATCCTCGTACATTGAGGCTGATTAGGCGGGCGTTGAGGGCTTCCAATCTTGGTTCTAGGATACGGCGATCCTTCGACCGGGTGTTCCCGCAGACGAGGAACAGGCCCAAGCCCAGCGGGTTATGGTCCTGGGGGGCCTCCGATGTCACCAGCTCCAGCGCCCTCGGCGTTCCTCCCCCGGCGTAGAACGCCGCAGACGCCATCCGCTCGAGGGATTTGTAGGAGTCAAAATAGGTATTCCCATCTGACCTTCTGGCGATGCTGAACACGTCATAATGACCGGATCGGCGCGAGATCCCGGTTTCGCGCAGGTCATTGAGGTCAGACTCCGTCTCGATCAGGGCCACAACATTCCCCTCGGACCGGACCACCAGATCAATCCTCCGGCGACCGGACGTCGGGACGATGCCACCGGTCTCCTTGTCACGCCAAGCGGGCATCCCCCCCTTTAGGAACAGGTTCCTGTCTTCCACATCGACCTCAAACCCCTGCTCTTGAAGATGCCCTGCGAGGCGGGGCTTGATCCGCTGGTCCGCCACCTTTCCGGGCGCGCTGAACTCCCGGA
>NZ_BSFQ01000115.1 GCF_027922425.1 Pseudonocardia halophobica
TCCGGCGGGACCGGGAGGCCACCGTAGTTCTCCTGTCGTCGAGATCCGGCGCGGTCGGCGGCTGCCGGCGGCGAGACCGGAGCGGACGGTGGCGTCGGCTTCCGCGGATGGCAGGCCAATGACGGCCGAAGCTTCGGCCAGGGCCGCAACCGCAAGTCCTCTGGGCAGGACGTCGGCGGCGACGAGTTGACCCAGCGCGAACGCGGCGCGATTGAGGGTGTCGTTGCGACAGCCGGGATGCGCCGCCAGCACGGTCTCCAGCTCGCCGTGCAGCGCTGCCGCGGCGTAGCGGGAGCGGCGGCCGACCACGTCAAGCAGCGGGGCGAAGTCGCGTCGCCTCGGACTGCGGGAGGGCTCGGGCGCCGGTTCGCGCAGCCGGTCGGCGATCCAGTCTGGTAGTGGTGCGAGGACGTCGTGGCCGTTGCTGCGGTAGCGGCGCCCCCGCACGATCGAGCCCGCTGCGACGACGTAGCCGCCGCACGCGCGGACGTCGATGAGCCAGCCGAGGCGCCCGGCCGAGTTGCGTATCCGGAGGCCGTCGGGCGCACGGAAGTACAAGTGCTCGCCGCCGGAGGCGGTCTGCACGGTCAGCGTCTCGAACGGCGCGGGCTGCCCGGTTTCGTCGGCCAAAGCGGCAAGGACGTCGGCTCCGTCGTTTATCCCGGGCCGATCCCACTGGCTCGGGCGCTCGGCGCCGTGAGCAGGGGTGTCCAGGTCGATGACCACAAGCGCGGAGGGCCCGCAGGCCAGCCCGATGTTGAATCTCCCCTTCGACCAGGCCTTGCGGATGCGTGCCTCGCCGGTGGTGGCTCGGGCTTCCCAGTCGCGGACGGCCGGGCGCTTGTCGTTGGGCCGCAGGGGGAAGACCCGCCAACCACGCGCTGCGTTGGCGAGTGCCGAGCGCAGCAGATCAGCGTCGGTCATCGCGCTCGCCTCCCGGTGCGAAGCGGAGAACATGTCGGGGAACTGGCGCATACTCGGCGACATGTCGTGGACACCGACCGAGCCGCAGTGGACGGTCCCGTCGCTCCACGAGATCGCCGACCTGCACTGGCTCGCCTACGCCGAGGCGACCGAGTCGGGCTCGGGCCGCGCAGCCGGAATCGTCGCGACGCTGGCGTGGGTCCGTGGTGGACACGTCGCGCCGATGACCGGCCGCGAGGAACGTCCGGTGAGCCGGGCCCTCGCCGAGGCTGAGCTCTGGGCTGCTCGCGCAGCCCTCGCCCCTGACGCTGCTCCGCCTGCTCACGCTCTGTCCCAGACGCTCGGTGTCGATTACTGCCCGCCGCTCGACGTGCCGCCCGCCAGAGCCGACGGCACTGCAGCAACCTTGGGTTGGCTGCTCGGCACAACC
>NZ_BSFQ01000116.1 GCF_027922425.1 Pseudonocardia halophobica
CACTCACGGGACGCTCCTATGGTTCGTCAAGCCCCTGCGGCTGGTGGGTGTTCGAGCTGTCGGTAGAGCTGGCGGGTGATGTAGCGCTTGAGGCAGCGGCGGATCTCGGGGTCGGTCTTGCCCTCGGTGCGGCGGCGTTCGACGTAGGCGCGGGTGGGCGGGTGGAACCGCATCCGTGACACGGCGATGGTGTGGATGGCGCTGTTGAGGCGTCGGTCTCCGCTGCGGTTGAGCCGGTGTCGGATGGTCCGGCCGGAGCTGGCCGGGATCGGCGCGGTCCCGGCCAGCATGGCGAAGGCGCCGTCGTCGGCGACCCGGCCGGGGTGAGACCAGGCCGAGAGCACGGTCGCGGACACGATCGGCCCCACGCCCGGCAGTTCGAGCAGGTCCGGCCGCCAGCTGCGCACGATCGCGAGGATCTCGGCCTCGTGGGCGTCGGCCTCGTCCTGCAGCAGCGTGATTCGCAGTGCCAGGGCCCGCAGCGCCGACAACGCGGTGAACACGTGCACGTCCGCAGCACTGCGTGCGGGCCGCAGCCTGGACGCCTTGCGCAGCATCGCGGTGGTGCTCAACCCACGAAACTTCGCCCGTACCTGTTCCGGTGCGCTGATGACCAGGGCGTGGAGCTGGCTCTTGGCCTCGGTCACCCCGTCGACCGCGGCCTGGCGGGTGGACAGCCGGATCTGCAGAGAAGCCCGTTCACCGTCGGCGCGGGGAACCGTGACCCGGGCGCGGGCCAGCGCGTCTCGAGCCGCGCGGACCGCGTCGATCGGATCGGACTTGGCCCCTGCGCGACGGGCCGGGCGTGCCGGACGGTCGAGCTCGACGACCAGCTCACCGGCCTGCGCGAGGTGGCGAGCCAGGCCCGCGCCGTAGCCGCCGGTGCCCTCGATCGCCCAGCCTCGCAGTACGCCGTGTTCACGGCCGAGTGCGAGTAGCGCGGTGTAGCCGTCCGGGTCGGCGCAGACGGTGATCTCGGCCAGCACCGCTCCGGTGCCCGCGGCGAGGACCGCGGCGCTGTGGGTGTCTTTGTGGGTGTCGACGCCGATGACGACCTCGACCAGCTCTGCCAGCATGGACAACGCGTTCTCCCGTGCCTGGAGGGACGTGAAGGTCCCGGCCCAGGTCGGAGCCGGCAGGACTGTGACGGGACACGCCAGCGGCAATCTGGCGGTCAAGCTCCTGATCAGGCCAGCTACTCCGGCCGGGGCCGGTGCCGACAGCGCCGAGTGGGCAAGTCCCGTGCAAGCCACCCCCATGACCGAGGGGCCAGTCAGACGGAGAGCCACACCCGCCGCTGTCGACCACCAACCCACCATCACCGGGCCGGTAGCGCCACCTTCACAGTCAG
>NZ_BSFQ01000117.1 GCF_027922425.1 Pseudonocardia halophobica
GAGGTCGAGGATGCCGACGGACTTCTCCCGCATCTCGACCTTGCGGACCTTGCCGGTCACGGTCATCGGGAACTCGTCGACCACCAGCACGTAGCGCGGGATCTTGTAGTGCGCGAGCTTGCCCGTGGCGAACTCGCGCAACGACTCCGCGGTGACCTGGGCGCCCTCGCGCACCTGGATCCAGGCGCAGAGCTCCTCGCCGTACTTGACGTCCGGGACCCCGATCACCTGGGCGTCGAGGATGTCGGGGTGGGTGTAGAGGAACTCCTCGATCTCCCGGGGGTAGATGTTCTCCCCACCCCGGATGACCATGTCCTTGATCCGCCCGGTGATGTTCACATACCCCTCGGCGTCCATCACCCCCAGGTCCCCGGTGTGCATCCACCGCGCCGCGTCGATCGCCTCCGCGGTCTTCTCCGGCTCCTCCCAGTACCCCAGCATCACCGAATACCCCCGCGTGCACAGCTCCCCCGGCTCCCCACGCGGCACGGTCAACCCGGTGTCCGGGTCCACGATCTTGACCTCCAGGTGCGGGTGCACCCGGCCCACGGTCGACACCCGCAACTCCAGCGAGTCGTCCGCGCGGGTCTGCATCGACACCGGCGACGTCTCGGTCATCCCGTAACAGATCGTGACCTCGTCCATGCCCATCCGCGACACCACCTGCTTCATCACCTCCACCGGACACGGCGACCCGGCCATGATCCCCGTCCGCAGACTCGACAGGTCATAGGCGTCGAAGTCCGGGTGGTTGAGCTCGGCGATGAACATCGTCGGCACCCCGTACAGCGACGTGCACCGCTCCCGCGCCACCGCCTCCAGGGTGGCCTTCGGGTCGAAACCCTGCGCCGGGATCACCATCGTGGCGCCGTTGGAGGTGCTCGCCAGGTTGCCCATCACCATCCCGAAGCAGTGATAGAACGGCACCGGGATACACACCCGATCCGCCGGGGTGTAGCCGTTGAGCCGGCCCACGAAAAACCCGTTGTTCAAGATGTTGTGATGGGACAGGGTGGCGCCCTTGGGAAAACCCGTCGTCCCGGACGTGTACTGGATGTTGATCGGGTCATCCGGCGACAACGCCGCCTGCGCCTCGGCCAGCACGGCCGGGTCCCCGGCCCGCCCGGTCTCCAACAGCCCGTCCCACTCACCCGAGCCGATCAGCACCACCGCGCGCAGCGCCGGGCAGCCGCCCCGCACCTCCTCGATCATCGCCGCGTAGTTCGAGGTCTTGAACTCCCGCGCCGCCACCAACAGCGAGATCCCCGCCTGCCTGAGCACATACTCCAACTCGTG
>NZ_BSFQ01000118.1 GCF_027922425.1 Pseudonocardia halophobica
TGAGCTTGGCCCCCAGCGCCGGACACTGACGGTGTGGGGTCAGTGATCTGGGTGTGGTGGGGTGTGGGCTGCTTCGAAGTCGACCGGGGAGAGCATTCCAATGCTGGAATGCCGCCGTAGCGGGTTGTACCAGCACTCTATCCATTCGAAGATCGCAGTGGCAAGCTCGGTGCGGGTTCCCCACTTCTTCGAGTCGAGAAGCTCAAGTTGCATCGTGCCCCAGAACGACTCGACCAGGGAATTGTCGTAGCAGTCGCCGATCGACCCCATCGACGGCACGAGTCCGGCATCGACGAGTCGCCGACCGAAGGCCCATGAGGTGAATTGCGAGCCGTGGTCGGAATGCAGGATCGTGGCCTGCCGCTCTGGTCGGCGTCGCGTGATGGCCATTCCCAGGGCGTCACTGACGAGTTCGGTGCGCATGTTGTCGTCGATGGACCAGCCCACGACGCGCCGAGAGAACACGTCGATGACCGCAGCGCAGTAGACCTTCCCTTCTCCGGTGGAGTGCTCGGTGATGTCGGTGCACCAGATCTCGTCGGGACCGTCGACCACGAAGTCGCGGTCGACGAGGTCGTCGTACGGGTCGGCGTGCTGGTCGCGCACGGTGCAACCGCGGCTTCGGCGCCTATAGAGACCCTGGATCCCGGCTTCGCGCATGAGCCGGGCGACCCGCTTGTGGTTGACCGCCAGGCCCAGCCCGAGGGTGAGCTCAGCGTGCACCCGCGGCCACCCGTAGGTGCCGCGAGACTCGGCGTGGATCCGCTCGATGTGCTTGAGTAGCAGCTCGTTCTCCTGCGTCCGGGGCGATCTCACGCCGGAACACCATTCGTAGTAGCCCTGGCGGCGCACGCCAAGGACCCGGCAGGTCACCGCGACGGAGAAACCGTCGTCGGCGAGTTCACGGACCAGCGGGAAAACTACTTTGGGAGGACGTTCTCCCGGGCGAAATAGGCGGCAGCACGCTTGAGGATCTCGTTCTCCACCTCAAGCCGGCGAGCCTTCTTTCGCAGTTCAGCTAGCTCCCGCTTCTCGTTGCTGGACAAGCGCGTCGAGTTGGAGTCGCCCTCATCGGCGTCGGCCTGGGCCAGCCAGTTTCGCAGGCACGACTCCGAGATCGACAACTCCTTGGCGATCTCAGCGATCGGCTTGACCTTCGAGCGAGCGAGGTCGACGGCGCGCTGCCGGAACTCCGGCGGGTGAGGAGCGGGCACGGACGACATCCTTCCCGGCGGACGGCGTCCGCCTCAGGGCAGGTGTCCGGCGTCAGGGGCCAAGCTCA
>NZ_BSFQ01000119.1 GCF_027922425.1 Pseudonocardia halophobica
GCTACAGGCAGACGCCTCCGCCGCCGAGGCGTCGGCTGCCGATTTCGACGCCGTGGTCATTCCCGGCGGGTTCGCGCCGGACAACATGCGCCTGCACCCCGAGATGGTCGACCTGGTCCGGGAGGCCTACGAGTCCGGCAAGCTCGTCGCCGCCATCTGCCATGGCGGGTGCATGCTCGCCTCTGCCGGCGCCACCAAGGGCCGCAAGATCACCGGTTATCTGCCGATCAAGGTCGACGTCGAGAACGCCGGCGGCACGTGGGTTGACCAGCCGGTCGTCGAGGACGGCAATGTCATCACCTCGCGCACACCGGTCGACCTGCCCGACTTCGGCCGGGCGATCGTCAACTACCTCGAGCGCGCCTGGCCCACGCGGGTCTGACGACGTCCCGCAAAGGAGAGGGAACGTGACCGATCTGAACTTGACCTCCCGCGACGCGCGGCCCCCGCTGGGCGGCTGGCTGCCGGGGGTCCGGCTGACGGAGCTGCAGACCGCGGTCCTGAACGCCGTGGCGGACGAGCTCATCCCGGGCGGCGACGGTTTCCCGGCGCCGAGCGAGGTCGACGTGGTCTCGTTCATCGCCCGGTACGTGGCCCCGGCGGGTTGGGAGCCCAGATGGTTCCCGTTCTTCGGCGAGGACCATCTGCGGGCCCGGCTCGAGGGGTTGGGCCAGGACTTCGCCGACGCCACTTCGACGGAGCAGGTGAGGGTCCTGGAAGGACTCGAGCGCGAGGATCCCGAGTTCTTCACGCGCCTGCGGGACGTCGTCTACCACGCGTACTACTCCCGGCCCGAGGTCATCCGGGCCATGAACCGGCTCCTGCCCGCGGCCAAGGACTACCGCGACTCGCCGCAGCCCTACGGCTACTCCGACGTCATGGACGACTGGGACGACGAGCTGCTCGCCCGGCTGCGCGGCACCTACACCCGCACCGAGGACGTCCGGCGGGCCGAGATCCCTGCCGACCTCCCACACAGCGGCCGCACCGCGCAGGCGCAGCTGCCGCTCGAGACCGCCGACCCGCTGCCCGCCCCCTCGGCCGGATGAGCTGGGTGGGCACCGCATCCAGGAAGCAGGAGATCGAAAGCTGATGGCGGCACACACCGAGACCGACGTCCTGGTCATCGGGGCGGGCGCGGGCGGCGGCGCGATGAGCAAGCGGCTCAGCGACGGCGGGCTCAAGGTCGTCTGCCTCGAGCAAGGCGACTGGATCCACCCGATGAGCCACCCGCACACGTACGACGGGTGGGAGATCGAGCGCCAGCGGAGCTGGTGA
>NZ_BSFQ01000120.1 GCF_027922425.1 Pseudonocardia halophobica
GACCGCGGCACGCCGTAGGAGGCGCCGCGGCCATATCCGGGGTCGGTGAAGTAGATCGTCCCGTCTCGGGCAACGACCACGTCGTTTGGGCTGTTCAGTTCCTGGCTCCGGTAGCGGTCCGCCAGCGTCACCAGTGAACCGTCGGCCTCCTGCCGGACCAGTTGGCTGGTCGCGTGCTCGCACGTGAGCAATCGGCCCTCCCGGTCGTAGGCGTTCCCGTTCGCCATATTGCTGGGATCGCGGAATATCGACACCGCGCCGTCCGCGGACAGCTTCAGAATTCGGGAGGCGGGGATGTCACTGAAGACCAGCGACCGCTCCTCCGGGTGCCACACCGGGCCCTCGAGGAACCGGAACCCCGTGACCGTGGGTCGCAGCGGCTCGTCGGCCACCACGTCGTGCAGCCGGGGGTCCCGGACCTCGATGCCGGGCACCGCCTCGATCATTGCGAGCCGTACGGCCGGGCCCCGTCGGGGGCGACGGCGAACCGTTCGTCGGCGTCCGGGGCGAGCACGACGCCCAACCCGGGCGCGTCAGATGCGGCCAGGTACCCGTCCTGCACCATGAGCGGATCGGTCAGCACCCCGTCCCAGCCCGGCCCGCCGTAGGCGTCGACCTCGATCAGCGGGGTGTTCTCACAGGCCAGGATCAAGTGCAGACCGGCGGCGAGCGCGATCCCGGTGCCCGAGGAGCATGCGATGTGGGGCACGCAGCTGAGGTTCCACGTGCTGGCCAGATCGGCCACCCGCTTCGCCTCGGAGATGCCGCCGACGCTCGTGGCGTCCGGCTGCAGGATGTCGAAGGTGCGCCGGGTCATCAGGTCGATGAACTCGAACCGGGTGAGCAGCGACTCCCCGCCCGACAACTTGATCGAGACCCGGTCGGCGAGCCAGGTGTGGTCGTCGACGTACTGGGTGAGGCTTCGGGACCGGATCGGCTCCTCGAGCCAGGCGACGGCGAGACCCTCCAGCTCGCGGGCGAGGTGCAGCGCCCCGCGCCGGTCGTAGGACATGTTCGCGTCCACGGCGAGATCGACGGCCGGCCCGACGGCGTCGCGCACCGAGCCGACCAGTTCCACCGCGGCGCCGATGTTCCCGTCGATCCGGAGCTTCATGGCGGTGAAGCCGTCGCCGACTGCAACCGTGGCCTCCTCGACGATCGCTTCGACCGGCTTGAGCGAGGGCGCGAAGTAGGCTCGTACCTTCGGCTTGGAGGCGCCGAGCAGCCGGTAGAGGGGCTGCGCGGCGATCT
>NZ_BSFQ01000121.1 GCF_027922425.1 Pseudonocardia halophobica
TGGGTGGTCTTGCCCGAGCCGCGTTTGCCGCCGGTGATGTTGTTGCCCGGGGCCAGGCCGGCCCAGGAGGCCAGGTGCGCGGCGGTGGGGAAGCGGGACATGTCGGCGCCGATCTCGGCGATGACGGTCTCGGCGGCCCGTTTCCCGACCCCGGTGATGGTGTCGAGCCGGTCACGGGCCCGGGCGAAAGGGACCCCGGGCTCGCTGCCCCGGTCGGGCCCGGTGTGGGTGGCGAACAGGGTGTCGACCCGGTCGTCGAGCCGGGCGATCGCGCCCTCGAGGTAGCTGGTGTGCTCCAGGGACAGCCCGATCAGCGTCGCGTGGTGGTCGGTGAACCGGCCGCGTAAGGCTTGGCGCAGCGCGGGGATCTTCTTGCGGAGCTTGCCCTTGGCCAGCTCGGCGAGCACGACGGGGTCGCGTTCACCGGCGACCAGGGCGGCGAGCATGGCCCGCCCGGACACCCCGAGGACATCCGAGGCGACCGAGTCGAGCTTGATGCCGGCGTCTTCGAGGGTCTTCTGGATGCGCTGGCACTCGCTGGTGTGATCTTGGATGAGCCGTTTGCGGTAGCGGGTCAGATCCCGCAACTGCCGGATCACCGGCGGGGGCACGAAACTGCCCCGCAGCAGCCCGTGTTCGAGCAGCTCGGCCAGCCACTCCGCGTCGAGCACGTCGGTCTTGCGGCCCGGCAGGATCTTCACGTGGTGGGCGTTGACCAGCAACAACTCCCAGCCCTGCCCCTGCTGGCCCTGGCCCGCGCGGTCTTCGAGGACGTACCAGACCGGCTTCCAGTACGACCCGGTCGCCTCCATCGCGATGGCGGTGACGCCTTCGGCGGCGAACCAGTCGGCCATCGCCTCCAGCGAGGAGGTGAACGTGGCGAACGTGCGGGTCTGCTTGCGCCGGCCCCGCCCACCCGGGGCCGGGGTCCGCACGCAGGCGACCACCTCGTCCTTGCCGATGTCGATCCCCGCGCAGCGCTCGATCAGCACGTCCATGCCTCGGCCTCCCCGCCGTCCCCCGGACCGATCCGGGCGGGGCCGGCGGGGCCAACCGATCAACGACGCTGTGAAGCGTGTACGAGATCAACAGTTCGAGGTGCCGGGAAGGCCCCAGGCATCAGTCTCAGACTCGGGTTCACGTGCACCAAGCGCGAACGAGCACAGCCGACCCCGCCCAGATTCTCATCCTTCAAGGCGGCCCGGGGTAGGGCCATGACATCTCAGA
>NZ_BSFQ01000122.1 GCF_027922425.1 Pseudonocardia halophobica
CGCTGACAAGCGCAAGTCGGTGATGACGTCGTGCTCGACGAGGAGCTGGTGGTGTGGCAGCAGGCCGGTCGACTTCCTCGCCATCCAGGACTGCCTACAGCCCTCGACCGTCCACGCGGCCCGGCTCCCGCGGTCAGGTCGGCGGCCGATCAGAATGATCGCGGCGTGTCTGCTGTAGACGGAACCTGCCTCGGCCAGGCTGTCGGGCCCTCGTCGAGGATCTTGTTCCGGACTCGTTGGGGGAGTGGGTCGCGCCGCTGTCAATCACCGATCCACGGGACCGGCGGGCGCTCCCGGCGCAAGGGGCAGAGCGGAGATCGGATCGTCCGCGGAGCGTCGAACGTGTGGCGCCGGGCGGTCGGCGGAAGTGCGTCGTTTCGCTTCGTCCAGATCCAGCGCGCGGGCCGCGATACGGAGCGCGGCGGGTGTCAGCTCGTCGTGCGGGTAGTGGAGGCGGTCTCGGCATGGATGACCGCGACCGTCCCGATGATGTGGCGCTCCATGGACGAACGGGCGGCCGCCTGGTCCCCGGCGTGCAGGGCCTCGCGGATTTCCTCGTGGTCGTCGTGGCGTTCGTCGAGCGCGGAGCTCAACGGCTGCGGCACGCCGGTGGTGTTGATCAGGAAGTCGGACAGGTCCCACATCTTGCGGCTGGTCTCGGCCATGATCCGGGAGTGGGCCATGAGGTGGATGGCCTCGTGGAAGCGCCGGTTGAGCACCCGGTAGCCCTGGGCGCGGACTCCGGCGTCCTTCTCCGAGCGCAGCGTGCCGATCCGCTGGGAAATCAGGTCGAGCTCGAGGAGCTGGTCCTCGGTGCGCCGCGTGGCCGCGATCCCGGCGATGCTGCCCTCGAAGCCGCCGAACATGTGGAAGAAGTCCTCGACCTCGCGCAGGTCGTACGTGGCGACCCGGGAACCGACCTGCGGCAGGATCTCGATCATGCCGTCGCCGGACAGGCGGCGCAGTGCCTCCATCACCGGCTGCTTGCTGACGCCGAACTCCGTGCGTAGCGCCTCGGTGGACAGCCGCTCGCCGGCCGCGTAGCGGCCCTCGAGCAGTCGCTCCTTGAGCTGGTCGTACACGGCGTGGTTGAGCCGACTGGCACCGCGGTCGAGACGGGTCAGCTGCGGGTCGGTCACGCGCAAAGAGTAGCCGGACCGTCCCGACCCGTTCGTCGTCGCGCCGTTCGTCTCCACCATGGCCCCCT
>NZ_BSFQ01000123.1 GCF_027922425.1 Pseudonocardia halophobica
CTTGGCACCGGTGCGCCGAGCGGCGGCACCCTCACCGCCGACGCGCAACATTCTCGAACGGACTATTGACACTCCCGCGGCGCCCCGGGTTAGTGTTCAGACCACCAGATCACCTGAGATCTCGTGCCAACGGCCAGGGATCTGGGTAGGACAGCCGGCCGCCGATTCCACCCCGCGCCGGCTCGGAAGCCCCCTGGAAGCGGTCATCCGCATCACCGCAAAGGAGCAGCGATGTCCTCGCTCGACTACACCTACAAGCACATCGACGACCACATCGACCGCTCGAGGATGCTCGCCCCGACCATCGACATCGAGAAGACGATGCTGCTGGTCCTGGACATGCAGAAGGCGTGCGCAGAGCCGGACGGCGCGATGTACATCCCGAGTGTCGGTGGTGCCCCGGAGGGCAAGGACGTCATCCAGCCCGTCGTCACGGTGCTGGAGGCCTGCCGGGCCAAGGGCATCCCGGTCGTCTGGTCGCTGTGGGGCCTGCGTCCCGACGGCAAGGACGCCGGGTACGCCGACATCAAGTGGGGCCTCGAGGGTCAGTTGGCGACGTTCCCCGGAAGCTGGGGCAACGGCGGCGACGAGCTGGTCGACGAGCTCAAGCCGCTGCCCGACGAGCCGGTCATCCGCAAGCACCGCTTCAGCTCGTTCTACGGCAGCGCGCTGACCGAGTACATGCGCAAGGCGGGCTGCGACACCCTCGTCGTCGCCGGCCTCTCCACCGGCAACTGCCAGCTGGCCACCGCCATCGACGGGGCTAACCAGGACTTCAAGATGATCGTTCTCGCCGACACCACCGCGGCCATCCCGTCGGGCAAGGACGACCCGCTGGGTTACGGCCAGCACTGGGAGGCCCTGCGCCAGATTCAGGCCAATCACGGCGACGTCCGCACCAGCATCGAGTTCCTGGAGATGATCGGCGCCTGAGCGCGTCCCGGGGCCCGCGCGCCCGTGCGGGCCCCGCTCTCCCCTCCTGCTCACCACACCCGACGAAGAAGAAGGAGTTCCTGATGTCGCTCTCCGGCAAGCGAGTCGCCCTGCTGATCGAGGACGAGTACCAGATCCTCGAGGGCTGGTACCCCTACCTGCGCCTGCAGGAGGCCGGCGCCGACGTCAAGGTCGTCGGTAGCGGCACCAAGAGCAGCTACGACAGCAAGGAGCACTACCCGATGGAGGCAG
>NZ_BSFQ01000124.1 GCF_027922425.1 Pseudonocardia halophobica
ACGATGGCGCCGCCCTTGCCCCCGTCGCGCATCGCGACCGCCGCGGCGCGGGTGGCGAGGAACGCGGCGCGGGTGTTGACCGCGAACTGCGCATCCCAGTCCGCCACCGGCGAGTCGAGCAGCCGCCCGCTGCGCAGGATCCCGGCGTTGTTCACGAACACGTCCGGCACCCCGAGGGTCTCCGTCAGCTCCGCCGTCACCTCGTCGACGGCGGCCGGGTCGGTGACGTCGGCGACGCGCGCGTGACCGTTCAGCGCGGCCGCCGCGTCCTTCGCGGTCTCCGGGTCCTTGTCGATGATCGCGACCCTGGCCCCCGCCTCGGCGAGGCGGGTGGCGATCGCGCGGCCGATCCCTCGGCCCGCACCCGTGACGACCGCGGTCTTCCCGTCCAGCGTGCTCATCCGACGGCTCCTTGCGTGGTGCGCACCCGGATCGCCGAGAGGGAGAGCAGGCTGATCACGGCGACCGCGGCGAGCAGGGCCGACATCGGCCACGCGGCGTTGTCGAAGGCGATGAGCAGGCTGCCTGCCAGCAGCGGGACCAGACCGCCGATCATGCCGCCGATCTGGTAGCCGAGGGAGGCGCCGGTGTAGCGCACCTCGGCGGGGAACAGCTCCGAGTAGAGGGCGGCCTGCGGGCCGTACATGAGGGGGTGTCCGATGCCCATCATGATCAGGACTCCGAGGAACAGCAGGGGCGTCGAGCCGGTCTCGATCAGCCAGAACAGCGGGAACGCGGCCACGGCGACGAGCAGTGCGCCCGCGGCGAAGACCGGGCGGCGCCCGACCCTGTCGGAGAGGGCCCCGAAGAAGGGCACCGTGCAGCACATGACCGCGGCGGTGACGAGCACCGCGCCGAGGAACGTGCTGCGGCTGATCCCCACGTGCGAGGTCGCCCAGGACAACCCGAGCACCGTCACCAGGTAGAAGACGGTGTTGATCACGACGAAGGCGCCGGCGGCCGCGGCGATGTTGCGCGGGTGGCGCAGGAGCGCCTCGCGTACCGGGAGTGTGACGACCTGGCCCGCCGAGCGGGCCGCGGCGAACTCCGGCGACTCGTGCAGGCTCAGCCGCACGACCATGCCGATGATGATGAGCAGGGCGCTCGCCAGGAACGGGATCCGCCAGCCCCAGTCGAGGAACTGCTCGTCGGGCAGGCTGCTGACCGCGGAGAAGGC
>NZ_BSFQ01000125.1 GCF_027922425.1 Pseudonocardia halophobica
CCCGGCCGAACCAGTTCGGTCTTGAACAGCCCGTGGAAGCTTTCGGCGAGCGCGTTGTCGTAGGAGTCGCCACGGCTGCCGACCGAGCAGACCGCGCCGGCCTCGGCGAGGCGCTCGGTATAGCGGATCGCCAGGTACTGCACGCCGCGGTCGGAGCGGTGCACCAGCCCGGCCAGGTCGTGTTGCTGCTGCGCACGGCGCCACAGCGCCATCTCCAGGGCGTCGAGGGCCACGTCGGTGCGCAGATGGCGAGCCAGCTGCCAGCCCACCACCATCCGCGAGTAGACGTCGATCACGAACGCCGCGTAGACCCAACCCGACCAGGTCCGCACATAGGTCAGGTCGGCCACCCACAGCCGGTTCGGGCCCGGCGCACGGAACCGGCGCTCGACCAGGTCCGGCCGGGTGTCGCCGGCCGCCGAGCCGGGGGCGGCGACGGTGGTGCGCACCGTCTTGCCGCGCACCGCCCCGCGCAGCCCGAGCTCGCGCATCAGCCGCTCGACCGTGCACCGCGCCACCCGCACCCCCGCCAGCGGGCCCTCCCCCGAGCCGGCCTGGCGATTGAGCGCGGCCCAGATCTTGTCCGCCCCGTAGACCCGGTAGTTGGCCTCGAACACCCGCACGATCTCGGTCTTGAGGACCTCGTCACGGCGGCGCCGCGCCGAGAGCGGCCGAGTCTTGGCCGCGTAGTAGCTGCTCGGGGCGATCGCCACGCCGGCCGCGGCCAGCACTCGGCAGATCGGCTCGACCCCGAACTCGCTGCGATGCCCGTCGATATAGGCGATCACTTGCTCGCGGGGCGGTCGAGCTCCGCCGCGAAGAAAGCCGACGCGCTGCGCAGGATCGCATTCGCCCGCCGCAGCTCGGCGTTCTCCTTCTCCAACGCCCGGATCCGGTCCCGCTCGCTCGTGGTCTGTCCCGGCCGCTGCCCGGCATCGATCTGCACCTGCTTGACCCAGCCGCGCAGCGTGTCCCGGTTGATCCCGAGCTGCTCACCGACCCGACGACACGCCTCGGTCACACTCAGCGCCTCCTCACCAGCAACAAGATCCACGACCAGACGGACCGACTGCTCCCGCATCTGGTCCGGGTACTTCCTCGGCGCTGCCATAGCTCCGACCCTTCCGTGGGTTCAGAGCCTCCACCAGACCCGGGGCGGTTCA
>NZ_BSFQ01000126.1 GCF_027922425.1 Pseudonocardia halophobica
GGCCGGCCTTGCCGCCGTTGACGCCGAACGGGCCGAAGACGGTGCGGTATGCGGTGATCGAGAGGAAGCCGTCGGCCAGGCAGCGAACGTCCTTCAGATACCCGAGGCCGCCGCGGTAGAGCCCGGCGCCGCCGGAGTCCTTGTAGAGACCGACTCGCTCGACGACGATCGGGTAGCGCTGCTCGATGAACTCCGCCGGCAGGTTCTTCGAGTGGGGAACGAGGTCGACGGTGTCTGTCCCGTCCGCCCAGGGACGTGCTCCTGAGCCGGCACCGAAGATCTCACGGTAGAGATACTCGTTGCCGTCGTCGTCGTGACCCCAGATGCCGTAGAGCTGGATGTTCATCATCCCGGCGATGACGTTTCCCTTGTGTGCCTTCGCCAGCGCCGCCGTGTAAGCGTTGATCATCACGAGCATGCATTCCATGCGGTCGACGACAGGTGCGGGATGTCTCGCCGACAACACCGTGTCGGGCGGGATCATCATCTGCATCACGCGGCCCATGCCCTCGTTGACGAGGATCTCCTGCCCCGCCTCGCCGGCGAGGAACGCGCCGAGCCACTTGATGTAGTGGCGGCCGTCCATCGCCCAGTTGACCGGGCCTTCCGCCGTCGGACCGGTCCCGCTGGCGTCGATCACCATGCGGTCCTTGTCCTTGTGGATGGTGTACTTGATCTTGATGGGCTTCTTGGAGATGCCGTCTTCTTCGATGAAGTCCTCGCCGACGTAGGTCCCGTCGGGGATGTTCGGCAGTGCGTGCGCGCGAGCGTCGTTCTCACACCGGTCCATGATCGCGTAGAACGCGGCCTCGACGACGTCCGCGCCGTACTGGTCGATGAGCTCGAGGACCCGGCGCTCCATCAGCCGCGCGCACGCGATGAATCCGTCGATGTCGCCCTGAAGCTCGCCCGGGAAGCGGCTGTTGCGCAACAGGATCTTCTGCGCGTCCGCGTTGAGCTTGCCGGCGTCGAACAGCTTGATGACGGGGCAGATTGTGCCCTCTTCGTAGATACTGGTCGACCGGATGGGCCAGCTGCCCGGCACGGCGCCGCCGACGTCGGTGACGTGGCCGAACACCTGGGAGAAGCCGATGAGCCGGCCCTCTCCGAAGATCGGGATGACGATGCAGTAGTCGGGCAGGTGCCCGATCGTGGCGCCCG
>NZ_BSFQ01000127.1 GCF_027922425.1 Pseudonocardia halophobica
ACGGCCGCCGAACTCGGGAACTTCAGTGAGGCAGGCGGACGGACAGTCGTCGATTGCACAAACGGAGACTTCGGGCGGGACCCTCTAGCGCTCAGAGAGATCTCCGACAGGTCGGGAATCAACGTCGTGATGGGCTCCGGCTGGTATGTCCACGGATTTCACGACAGCAGAACCGCCTCCGCCAGCGCCGACCAGCTCACCGAGGAGCTCCTGGCCGAGTTCACCGACGGAGTCGGGGACACGAGACTTGCGCCCGGAGTCATCGGGGAGATCGGGGTCTCGCCTGACTTCACTGACGCGGAGAAGCTCCGGCTGCGGGCTGCATCTCGTGCCCAACGCCAGCTCGGAGTTCCGCTCATGATCCACCTGCCGGGCTGGCAACGTCGGGCCTTCGAGGTACTCGACATCGTGCTGGGCGAGGAGGGAGTGACCCCTGCGGCGGTCGTCCTGTGTCACATGGATCCGTCCGGCCATGACGTCGGATACCAGCGCGCCGTTGCCGATCATGGCGTCTGGCTCGAGTTCGACATGATCGGGATGCCGTTCTATTACCCTGGGGAAGGCCAGTCCCCCGCCCCTGACCAGACCGCAGACGCGGTCGCCGGCCTCATTCGGGACGGGTACTCCGCACGGATACTGTTGAGCCACGATGTGGCCACCAAGAGCATGTGGACCTGCAATGGCGGGAACGGATTCGGCTACGTCCCGAAGCTCTTCCTGCCTCGCCTGGAGCGTCATGGAGTGACGCCCGACGTGGCGGCAGAACTGATGACCGCGAATCCTCGACGCCTCTTTGCGGCCTCGTGCACCAGGTGATCGATTCCGTGAAGCGACCGGCCATCCCATGATCGCGAACGCGGCCGGGGTGAGGATTCCCCCCGACCGGCCTCCGCCGCCCTGACCGAGGTGAACCCGGCCGCTCAGCCGAGGGCGCGCGCCCGGCACGCGAGCTGGAGCATGAGCATGGTGTCCGGGTCCTGCGGGTCGACGCCGAGCACCTCGAAGATCCGTCGCACCCGGTAGGCGATCGCGTTGCGGTGCAGATGCAGCTCCGCGGCCGCCCGCGTGGTCGAGCCCTGATTGTCCAGATAGACCCGCAGGGTCTGCAGGGCGTCGCGGCTCTTCTGCGGCCCCAGCTCGTCGAGCGGGCGCAG
>NZ_BSFQ01000128.1 GCF_027922425.1 Pseudonocardia halophobica
AGGTCCGCTACTGCGGCGCCGTCGGCGCGGACGACACCGGAACCGGTGCCCTGGCGGAGCTGCGCGCGGAGGGGATCGACGTCACTGACGTGGCCGTGCTCAAAGGAGTCGCCACCGGCATGGCCCTGATCGTCGTCGACGGCCGCGGGGAGAATCAGATCGCCGTGGGGGCCGGGGCCAATGCAGCCGTGGAACCGGCGGCGGTGCGCGCCGCGGTGGCGCGCTCGGCGGAGTGGGCCGGCTGCGTGCTGGTCAGCACCGAGATCCCGTCGGAGGCGGTCGCGGCGGCGGTGGAGACCGCGGTGGCGTACGGGCTGGCGTGCGTGCTCAACCCGGCGCCGGTAACCGCGGAGCTGGTGGACCTGCTCGGGCTCGGCCCGGTCGTCACCCCGAACCGGTCGGAGCTGCGGGACCTCTACGCGCTGGTAGAGGAGGGTACGGCCGACTCGGTGGCGGAGATGGCGGCCGCGGTGGCCGCTCTGACCGGCGCATCGGTGGTGGTGACGCTCGGCGGCGACGGGGTGCTGATCGTCGACCCCGAGCGGGGGGCGACGCCCCTGCCCGCCCCGCCCGCCACGGTCCGCGACACCACGGGCGCGGGCGACACGTTCAACGGGGTGCTCGCAGCCGCGCTGGCCGCCGGAGCCGCGGTCCCCGAAGCCGCGGCCCGCGGCGTGGCGGCAGCCTCGCTGTCCGTCGGCACGGTCGGGGCACGAGCCGGCATGCCACGGGCTGCGGCGATCGACGGAGCGACGGGGCCGGGCTGAGGTGCCGGCCCCCACGAACCCAACGAAGGGTGGATTCATGACGGCGTCTCTACAGCGGGGCTACGACAAGCGGCTGATGCTGTTCTCGGGCCGCGCGAACCCTGTGCTGGCCGACCGGATCGCCGGGCAGCTCGGTGTCGATCTCGGCCCGATCACGCTCAAAACCTTCTCCAACGACGAGGTCTACTGCCGGTTCGACGAGTCGATCCGCGGCGCGGACGTGTTCCTCGTCCAGCCGATGTGCGGCAACCCCGAGACCGGGGTCAACGCCAACGACGCGCTGCTGGAGCTGCTGGTCATGGTGGACGCGGCGGTCGGTGCCAGCGCCCACCGCGTGGCCGCCGTGACGCCCTGGTACGGCTACCCGCGGCAGGACAAGA
>NZ_BSFQ01000129.1 GCF_027922425.1 Pseudonocardia halophobica
CGATCTCACAAAATATGTGGGACATGAGCTCGGCTCCTACACAAATGAGATGCAGAATTTCCTTTACGAGCTAATGCGCAGCTCGATTCCAGATTCAATAAAGCAATTGGTTATGATTGGCCGCGACCCGGCGCCGTTATTCATGCCATTTAAACGCCTGCTCGATACCTATTCGATGGAAGGCGTTGATGCAGATAAGCTGTTCAAACTCCTGACCGCAGCTATTAAGGCTCGATTTTCAACATCGCTGGGGCCGCAGTCGATAATTGATGTGGTAAATAAGAGGGGCGATGAGGTTCTATCACGGCTTGAGGCAATTATAAATTCTGCAAACAATCTTGATAAGTCTGAAATTTTCACAGCGCAAGAAGTGTTTGAAACGCGCCTTAAGGTGGCACGACACATTGAGGTTCAAAACAAAACACTAACAGTTGAAACAACACAGGGAGCCAGAAAGGTTCCCATTAAGAAGCTAGTAGTGCCAGCTAGAATGGAAGAGGTACATTCCAAATCCGATGCAGTGATGCCACACCGAGATGCGCATCGTGATAGCGGTCAGCCAGTGCCATTTTTAAGTTTTCGGCGCACCTTCTTCAATGCGGTAATATTGGGAGATCCGGGTGGCGGTAAGACGACGCTAACACAATTGCTATGTTATGACTTGGCTAACCAAATAATTCTCGAAGCGGCGGCACCAAAAGCGAAGCACTTCGATGTCAGCGACCTGAAAATTCCATTGCGGATCGTCCTTCGCGCATTTGAGAAAAGAGTGCGATCAAACCCCAGCTATAATTTTCTGGACTACATTGTAGACGAGCTAAGAATTATTTTTGCAAATGACGACAGGAAGTGTGCCGCATTTGTCGGCTTTCTTCTTAATGTTGGTCAAGCGGTAATAATTTTTGACGGGCTGGATGAAATACTCAACGTTGGAATGAGAAGGGAAATAGCGGCAAAGATTGAGGAATTTTCTCTGGTTCATCCGAACTGCCCTGCATTGGCTACTTCAAGGATAGTTGGATACAATGACGCCCCACTTCCATATGAGTTCAGAGTGTTTACTCTTTCCAGATTTAACGACACGGAAATTGAGAAATTCTCTGTAAATCTCTTGTCGGCCGTATCGCAGCATAAGTCCACGAC
>NZ_BSFQ01000130.1 GCF_027922425.1 Pseudonocardia halophobica
GCCGAGCACGAGGCAGGCCAGGGGCATCTCGCCCGTCGGGTCGCCCTGGACGAGCGAGCCGCCGAGCGTGCCCCGGTTGCGGACCTGCCGGTCGCCGATGTGGGGCACGATCCGGGAGAGCAGCGGCAGTCGCGCGGCCACCAGCGGCGAGCGCTCGAGGGTCGAGTGCCGGAGCAAGGCAACGATCTCGGTGCGCTCTCCCTCGACGCGGATGTCGTCGAGCTCGTCGATCTCGTTGATGTCGACGAGCGCGACGGGCCGCCAGAGCCGCATGTTGAGCATGGGGACCAGGCTCTGCCCGCCGGCGAGCACCCGGGCGCTGCCGGCGTGGTCGCGCAGGTGCGCAACGGCCTCGGCGACCGTGGTGGGCCGGTGGTAGGCGAAGCGGGCGGGCTTCACGAGGACCGGTTCCCCGTGGCGACACCCGTGCCGGAGAACCGGGCCAGCACGTGCCCGACCGCCGACTTCGGGACGGCCACGAGCTGCTCGGCCGGGCGCTGCGCCCAGACCGTCTCCGGTCGCACCTGCAGGACGTACACGTCGCCGGCCTCGGAGACCGCCCACTCGATGTCCTGGGGGGCGCCGCGGTGGCGCTCGATCCGCTTGGCCAGCTTGGCCAGCGCGTCGATCTCCTCGTCGGTCAGGCAGGGCAGCTCGTGCCGGTCCTCGGCCACGGGCACCAGACCGACCACGCCGGTGGCAGGGTCGACGCCGTACGCGGACTCCTGCGGGGTCAGCTCGCGCCGGACGACCTCGAAGGTCACCTTGTCGACCACGAAGCGGCTCGGCGTGACGCCGCCGCCGACCACCCCCTCCCCCAGGCCCCAGCAGCCCTCGACGACGACCTTCGAACGGTCCCCGGTCACCGGGTCGAGGGTGAACATGACGCCGGCGGAGCGTGCCTCGACCATCCGCTGCACGCCGACGCAGATGCCGTGGTCGTCGAGCACCGCGTCCGCGGTCGCCTCCGGCTTGTAGGTCAGCACGGCCGGACCGAACATGCCCGCCCAGCACCGCCGGACATGCGTGAGGACGTCGTCGGCGCCGCGGATCCACAGGAAGGTGTCGTACTGGCCGGCGAAGCTGGCCCCGGCGAGGTCCTCGGACTCGCCGCTGGACCGGACGGCGACGGGCAGT
>NZ_BSFQ01000131.1 GCF_027922425.1 Pseudonocardia halophobica
CCTTCAACAAAATGGTCGAGGAAGGCCTCATCGAGGTCAGCGACTACGACGACCTCGCCTACGACGAGAACGGCAACCCGGTCGGCTGAGCCTTCCCCGCAGCGCCGGGGTGACGGAAATTCACGTCCCCCGGCGTTGCGGCCTGCGCTTCTGCTTCCTCGCACATCTAGGAGTCACGATGAGTCAGCAGGACGTGTCTGCCGACCGAGGGGTCCACGTCGTTCCCGGCCTCGAGTCGCCGGTCGAGATGATCATCGACCGCTGGGGCGTCACCCACATCTACGCCTCGTGCTCGCACGACGCGTACTTCGCGCAAGGCTTCAACGCGGCGCGCGACCGACTGTGGCAGATCGACCTGTGGAGGCGTCGCGGTCTGGGGCTGCTGTCCGAGGTGTTCGGACCGCACTTCGTCGAGCGCGACCGGGCCGCGCGGCTGTTCCTCTTCCGCGGTGACATGCGCCAGGAATGGCTCGCGTACGGATCCGACACCAAACGGATCGCGTCCGCGTTCGTTGCCGGCGTGAACGCCTACGTCGATCTCGTGCGGGCCTCCCCCAGCTTGCTGCCGCCGGAGTTCCGCCGGTACGGCTATCTGCCGTCGCGCTGGCAGCCCGAGGACGTCGCCCGGATCCGCAGCCACGGCCTCTTCCAGAACATCCGCGAGGAGGTCGCCCGGGCGCGGACGATCAGGGACTACGGCGTCGCGGTCGAAGAGCTGCGGAAGGTGAGGGAGCCTTTCGTCCCGCTGACGGTTCCCGAGGGTCTGGACCTCGATGCGATCCCTGACGACGTCCTCGACGTGTACGAGCTCGCGACGACCTACCCGGACTTCGACGATCCCGCTCGCGTCCCGTCCTCCGACGCCGTCCTGATGGAGGGCAGCAACAACTGGGTGCTCGGCGGGCAGGTCACGTCGACCGGGCGGCCGATCGTCGCGAACGACCCGCACCGCTCGCTGTCGCTGCCGTCGCTGCGCTATCTCGTTCACCTGAACACGCCATCGTTCAGCGTGATCGGCGGCGGTGAGCCGGCGTTGCCCGGAGTCTCCATCGGTCATAACGGCGCTCTGGCGTTCGGGATGACGCTGTTCAGCGTCGACCAGGAAGACCTGTACGTGTACGAGCTCGACCC
>NZ_BSFQ01000132.1 GCF_027922425.1 Pseudonocardia halophobica
TGAGGGCGAACTGCTGGGCCGGCCGCAACGAGGTCGAGGTCCGGGACGTGCCGGATCCGACCATCCTGAACAGCCGCGACGCGATCGTGCGGATCACCTCGACGGCGATCTGCGGCTCGGATCTGCACCTGCTCGACGGGTACGTGCCGACGATGCAGGACGGCGACGTCATGGGCCACGAGTTCATGGGCGAGGTCGTCGAGGTCGGCACCGGTGTCGATCCGGCGCGACTGCGGGTCGGTGACCGCGTGGTGGTGCCGTTCCCGATCGCCTGCGGTGCGTGCGGGGCCTGCGCGGCGCAGCTGTACTCCTGCTGCGAGAACAGCAACCCGAACGCCGGGATCGCGGAGAAGATGTTCGGCCACCCCGTGGCCGGGCTGTTCGGCTACTCGCACCTGACCGGTGGGTTCGCCGGCGGGCAGGCGCAGTACGCCCGTGTCCCGTTCGCGGACGTGGGACCGCTGAAGATCGAGGCCGAGCTCACCGACGAGCAGGTGCTCTTCCTGTCCGACATCCTGCCCACCGGCTACATGGGTGCCGAGATGTGCGACATCCAGCCCTCCGACGTGGTCGCCGTGTGGGGCGCGGGTCCGGTCGGGCAGTTCGCCATGGACAGCGCCCGGGTGCTCGGCGCCGCCTCGGTGATCGCGATCGACAAGGAGCCGTACCGCTTGCGGATGGCCGAGGCGGCCGGGCACATCCCGGTGAACTTCGAGGAGGTCGACGTCCGGTCCCGGTTGCTGGAGCTCTCCGGTGGTCGTGGCCCGGACAAGTGCGTCGACGCCGTCGGGTTGGAGGCCACCCACGGCAGCGCGCACATCCACGCCTTCGACCGCGTCAAGCAGGCCGTCCGGTCCGAGACCGACCGCCCCCACGTGTTGCGTCAGGCGATCTTGTCCTGTCGGAGCGGCGGGATCGTGTCGGTCATCGGGGTGTACGGCGGGATGGTGGACAAGTTCCCGGCCGGGGCCTGGATGAACCGGTCACTGACCCTACGGACGGGACAGTGTCACGTGCAGCGGTACATGACGCCGCTGCTGCGGCGGATCGAGCGCGGCGAGCTCGACCCGACGCGGCTCATCACCCACCGGCTGCCCCTGGAGGAGGCACCGCACGGCTTCG
>NZ_BSFQ01000133.1 GCF_027922425.1 Pseudonocardia halophobica
TCGGCTTCGCGGTCGACGGGGTCGAGCACGTCCAGGGGGCCGAGCTCGACGGGGCGATCCACTCGCCGGCGGGAAAGAAACGATCCGACTCCACCTTCACCTCTCTCCCACCGCCGAGAACCTGCACTCAGTCGACCATGAAGCGGGCGTACGGCCTCCGTCGGCCCGGCTCTTCATATAAACGATTCTGGTATCGTAGGTCACCTCGCCCTGACAGGTCAAGCACGGCCCGCAAACCTTCGTCCGCGAGTCGCGCCCGCACGGGAGAGGCGCCTCGATGGCAGCGGCCGGACGAGGCGGTCGCTCCGATCAAGCCGTGCCTCGACGCGGCCTCAACCACCGGTTCGTGCCACGGCCCGGCCACCATTGCCGACCCGCACAACCGCCGAGCGCGATGTCGGACTCAGCCCGCTGGGGCGGGAGGCGGTGCTGTTGTTCCGCGCACCACGAGCTGCGGGCCGAGGGCTGTGTCCTTGGGTTCGCGCTCGGGGAACACCTCGGCGCGCCGCGCGGGGTGCTGATCGTCGACGAGACCGGGTTCCTCAAGGAGGGCACCGAGTCCGCCGGTGTGCAGCGCCAGTACTCGGGCACCGTGGGGCGGGTGGAGAACTGCCGGCTCGGGGTGTCCCTGGCCTACGCCACAGGCAAGGGCCGCACCGTGATCGACCGCGAGCTCGACCTGCCGTGTCGTGGATCTCAGATCGGCGACGCTGCCGGGAGGCGGCGGTGGCGGTGCCCGACGAGGTCGATTTCGCCACCGAGGCTGCCCTGGCCAAGGCCAAGCTCGGCCGCGCCCTCGATGCCGGAGTTCCGGCGGCCTTCATAGCGGCGGACGAGGCCTACCGGCAGAACTACGAGTTCTGCTCCTGGTGTGAGCGGCGCCGGATCGGCCACGTCGTCGCGGCTCCCCGAAATCAGTCCATCGCGTTGTCCCTGGACGCCGACATCTCCCGGATCGGCGGCTCACGACAGGCGGACGACCTGGTCGCCCGCGCTCCCGAACGGGCCTGGAAGCTCCGCTCAGCCGGTGCGGGCGTGAAGGGGGAAGGGTTCTACGACTGGGCCGTGGCCTCGCCGTATCCGCCCGAGAACGCCCCGCCCGGTGGGGCAGA
>NZ_BSFQ01000134.1 GCF_027922425.1 Pseudonocardia halophobica
GCGCCTGGCCGAAGGCGGCGTCGAGCTCCGCCGCGGGGTCGTCGAGCAGCTCGGCGTGGTCGAGCAGCTGGCTGTGGCTCGTCGCCACCAGCGCGAGGGTCATCGCGCCGCTTCCTCTCGGCCGAGCAGGAAGTCGAGGTGGATCTTGTTGAAGGTCTCGGTGTCCTCGTACTGCGGCCAATGCCCGCACTCCTCCATCACGGCGAGGCGGCCGTTCGGGATCAGCGAGGCGATGCGCTCGCCCTCGTCGACCGGGCCGGAGGGGTCCTTGGTGGTCCAGATGACCAGGGCCTCGGCCTGGATCGCGCGCAGGTCGTCGTCGCTGATCATGTTGCGCTTGCGGGTCTCGAGGTCCTGCAGCGCCATGTTCGACTCGCAGGCCTTGAGCCAGTCGGGCTGCTGGAAGATGGCCTGGCGGGTGCGGATGAGGTCGTCGGTGACCATGGTCGGGTCGGCCATCAGCCACTCCAGGCGCGCCTTGACCCGCTCCCAGGAGGGGTCCTTCGCGGCCTCCATGGACAGCGTGTAGAGCCGCTCCATGACCTTGAGGTTGGCCATCGTGCCGCCCATGGTGTTGAGCACGATCTTCTCGACGCGCTCGGGGTGCTGCTGGGCGAACCGTGCGGTGACCCAGCCGCCGAGCGACTCGCCGGAGAAGGAGGCCTTCTGCGCGCCGAGGGTGTCCACGATGTGGTTGACCTGGTCGATGTAGTGCGGGATCTCCAGCGGGTGGTCGGGCTTGGTGGAGTAGCCGTGCCCGATGAAGTCGATCGCCCAGACCGAGAAGTGCTCGGCGTGCGCCTTGAGGTTGCGAACGTAGGCCTCGGCGTGGCCGGTGATGCCGTGCAGGAACAGCAGCACGGGCTTGGAGTCGTCACCGGCGTGCAAATAGCGGGTCCGGTAGGGCCCGGCCTGCAGGAAGCCCTGGCTGAACTCGACCTGGTTGAGGTCGTTCCAGACGCTGGTGTAGGGACGCTCGGTCATCGCAGTGCTTCCTCCGTCAAGGTGTTCTCTCGGTTTGAGCCGTCGCCGGGGCCGACCTGTGGCACGGCGACCGGCACGGCCCGGGCGCTTTAGGCGGGCCCTCGGTGTCGCGGATCGCGTGGTCGGTG
>NZ_BSFQ01000135.1 GCF_027922425.1 Pseudonocardia halophobica
GATGGGGGCGCCGTTCGCGTTCGCGACGGCGGGGTGGTCGGGGCGGATCAGCTCGGCGGCGCCGGGAAGGTCCTTGCCGAGCAGGATGCTCCCGCCGCCGACGACCACCACCGGAATCGGCGCGGACTCGGTCTTCATCCGGTCCACCGCCTCGGCGATCCGCTCCTCGATGCTCGACAACGCGCTCGCGACGAGCGCCTCGTCGAGGTGGGCGACCAGGCCGGGGTCGCCGACCTGGGCGCGGCCGCCTGCCACCGCGATGTCCGTGGCGGTGAGGGTCTCCCCGCCGAAGACGAGGCCGCGCTTCGGCAGCTGGTAGCCGACGCTCTTCGGGCCGACGGTGGCCGCGCCGTCCCAGCGGACGTGGCTGCCCCCGCCGATGCCGAGCGGCAGGACGTCGGGCATGCGGAAGTTCGTCCGCACCCCGCCGACCTCGATCGTGGACTTGGCCTCGCGCGGGAACCCGTTGACGAGCATGCCGATGTCCGAGGTCGTGCCGCCGATGTCCACGACGGCGCAGTCCTGCAGGCCCGAGAGCAACGCCGCGCCGCGCATTGAGTTGGTCGGGCCGGAGGCGAACGTCGAGACGGGGTACCGCTCGGCCTGCTCGACGGTCATCAGCGTGCCGTCGTTCTGGCTGATGTACATCGGTGCGTCGATCCCGGACTCGCGCAGGGCGGCCCGGAACGCGTCGGTGATGTGCACGGCCAGCTCGGCGAGGCACGCGTTCATGATCGTCGCGTTCTCGCGCTCGAGCAGGCCGAGCCGGCCGAGCTCCGTGGACAGGCTGATCGCCACGTCGGGCGCGGTCTCCCGGATGATCTCCGCGGCCCGCCGCTCGAGCTCGTCGTTGATCGGGGAGAACACCGAGGAGATCGCGACGGCCCGCAGACCGTTCGCGGCGATGTCGTCGGCCGTCCGCTTGAGCTCGTCGACGTCGAGCGGGGCGATCTCGCGCCCGTCGAACTCGTGCCCGCCGTGGCAGAGGTAGATGTTGCGGCCGACGGCGGAGGCGAGCCGCTCGGGCCAGTCGACCATCGGCGGCAGTGACCGCGTGGCCGGCAGTCCGAGCCGGACGGTCGCCACCTGGAGGGGCCGGCGGGGCT
>NZ_BSFQ01000136.1 GCF_027922425.1 Pseudonocardia halophobica
ACGTTGTCGAACAGCGTCGGGGCCACGAAGAACCCGGCCCCGTCCGCGTCGAACTCGCCCTGCCGCCCGTCGACCACCAGCGTGGCGCCCGCCGACTCACCGGCGTCGATGTAACCCGAGACCCGCTCCTGCGCCACCCGGGTCACCAGCGGGCCCATGTCGCAGCCCCGGGTGCCGTCACCGGTGCGCAGTGCGACGGCCCGCTCGCGAATCTTGTCGACGAGGGTGTCGGCGATGTCGCCGACCGCGACCAGCGCCGAGATCGCCATGCAGCGCTCACCCGCCGAGCCGAACCCGGCGTTGATCGCCTGGTCGGCCGCCAGGTCCAGGTCGGCGTCGGGCAGCACCACCATGTGGTTCTTCGCCCCGCCCAGCGCCTGCACCCGCTTGCCGTGCGCCGTGCCGGTCTCGTAGACGTAGCGGGCGATCGGCGTCGAGCCCACGAACGAGATGCTGCGAACGTCGGGGCTGGTCAGCAGGGCGTCGACCGCGGTCTTGTCGCCGTTGAGCACGTTGAACACGCCGTCGGGCAGCCCCGCCTCCTTCCACAGCTCGGCCATCCACAGCGCCGCGGTCGGCACCTTCTCCGACGGCTTGAGCACCACGGTGTTGCCCGCGGCGATCGCGACCGGGAAGAACCACATCGGCACCATCGCCGGGAAGTTGAACGGCGAGATGATCCCGACCACGCCCAGCGGCTGGCGGATCGACGCCACGTCCACGTTCGTCGAGGCGTTCTCCGTGGCCGAACCCTTCAGCAGGTGCGGGGCGCCACAGGCGAACTCCACGACCTCCTGCCCGCGGGCGACCTCACCCGCGGCGTCGGAGAGCACCTTGCCGTGCTCGGAGGTGATGATCGCCGCCAGCTCGCCCGCCCGCTCGTCGAGCAGCTCACGGAACTTGAACAGGATCCGGGTCCGCTTGGCCAGCGAGGTGTCCCGCCAGGCCGGGAACGCCGCCTTCGCCGCCGCGATGACCTCCGCGGCCTCCTCCTCCGACGCCAACGGCAGCGACGCGGAGACCTCGCCGGTGGCCGGGTTCGTCACGTCCGAGAACCGGCCGGACTTGCCATCGACCTTCTGGCCGTTGGCCCAGTGGTA
>NZ_BSFQ01000137.1 GCF_027922425.1 Pseudonocardia halophobica
TCTCGACGCTGCGTTTGAAAGCGCCTGCTGGATGACCGGCACCGTCGACGTGTTCACCGATATCCGCGCCCGAGGTGAGATCGCGATCGTCATCACGCAGTCCCCGGCCTTCTTCGGCCGCAGGCTGCGGCGTTGGGGCGCGCATGAGACCTACGGCTCGGATGTCGAGGTCGGCCGACCGCTGCCCGATGCGGCCACCCTGTCACCGGAGGCGAAGGTCAAAATCACTCAGGATGCTCTGACCCGACATCACCTGACGGCGCAGGCGTGTGTCGCCTATGGCGACTCGTCCTCGGATCTCGACCTGTTCACCTGGCTGCCGCACGCCGTCGGGGTGAACCCGAGCCCGGCCATCGCCCAGCTCGCGTCGGCAAGCTACGTCGGCACCGACCTGAGAGAGGCATACTCGATCGGCCGTCGCCTGCTGTCGCCCATCGGCGTCGACACGACCTGACGAGGATCACTCATACAGCCGTCCACACTGGGCAGAATCCTTCATGGTTGCCTGCGGAGAGCGAAAGGAAGGCGGAGTGGCTGATGAGTCTCCCTTCGGGCAAGTTTCCGCTGGAAGTTAAGTCATAGTGCAATCGATAGGAAGATAGAGCATGCTATACGAGGTCCGAGAGTACGTCGCCACGCCCGGCCGCCTTCAGTCGCTCATCGCGAGATTCAATGAGCACGCGTTCCGCCTCTTCGACAAACATCAGATGGACCTCGTTCAGATCGGCGTGACGTCGGTGGGTGATCACTCGTTCAACGAGGTCGTCTACACGCTCCGGTTCACAGATGTCGCAGACATGGAGCACAAATGGGGTGCGTTCGTCCGTGACCCGGAGTGGGTCGCCGCGTTTCACGCGAGCGAGACGGAGGGCCCATTGGTGCAGTCGATGAGGCGGCGATTGGTCGAAGCGAGCTCGTTCGGTGAGTGGTGTAGGAAGTGAGCAGCAGTAATGGGCGCGAGTTCCGTGCGGTACGGATCGATAGAGTCGACGGATCGACCCGGATTTCGGTCGACAAGCTGACCGACGACGACCTGCCCTGGGGTGATGTCGAGGTCGACGTCTTCTACTCGGATCTCAATTTCAAGGATGGAAAGGTGA
>NZ_BSFQ01000138.1 GCF_027922425.1 Pseudonocardia halophobica
CGGGCTGCTCGAGGGCGGCGGCATCGACGGCGCGGACGGGGTCCAGGCGGCGGACTCGCTGTCGTTCCTCGAGACCCTCGCCGGCCTGACCCGGGACTGGGTCCTGTCCGGCGTGTGCTCGCGGCTGCAGGCCGAACGCAAGCTGCGGTACATGGCGGACCGCGTGCGGGTTCCCGCCGCCGCCGAGTACACGGCGGCCCTGCTGGAGTCGGCGATCGACCTGCTCCCGGCGGAGGTGGAGCACGGATGACGACGTCGCTGGACATCGCGGGCACGAGCGTCGTCGTGCGGGCGAACGGGCTTCGGCACCGGGTCCTGCGCTACGGCCGGGAGGGCGACCGGGACCTGCTCCTCCTGCCGGGCATCACGACCCCCGCGGTGTGCGCGGACTTCCTCGCCGTCCGGCTCGCGGGGCTCGGCTACCGGGTGGCCCTGCCGGACGTGCGGGGTCGTGGGGAGAGCGACCGGGCCCCGTCGGGCGCCTACCGCCTCGTGGACTACGCCGCGGACGCCGCCGGCCTCGTCGAGGGGCTCGACCTGCGGGCGCCGGTGGTGGTGGGCCACTCGATGGGTGCGCGGATCGCCGCGGCCTACGCGGTGCTGCACGCCCCCGACGACCACGGTCCGCTGCTGCTGGTCGACCCGCCGACCTCGGGTCCCGGCCGGGCCCCGTACCCCACCAGCAGGCAGGCGTTCCTCGACCAGCTCCAGCAGGCCCGGCAGGGGACGGACGCCGACGGCGTGCGCGCGTTCTACCCGCGCTGGCCCGAACGCGAGCTGGAGATGCGCGCCCGCTTCCTCGCCACCTGCGACGAGACCGCGGTCGTCGAGGCCCACCGGGGCTTCGAGACCGAGGACTTCTTCGACTACTGGACCGCCCTGCGGGGGACCGTCGTGCTCGTGCGCGGGGCCGACAGCCCGGTCGTCCCGGACGGGACGGCCGAGGAGCTCCGCCGCACCCGTCCGGACATCCCGGTCCTCGCCGTCCCGAACACCGGGCACATGGTGCCGTGGGACGACCTGGCCGGCTTCCTCGACGTCGTCCGCCCGCACCTGCTCTCGTTCCTCGATCCCCAGGAGTAGCCAGTCATGGACCA
>NZ_BSFQ01000139.1 GCF_027922425.1 Pseudonocardia halophobica
CTCTACAGCCGTCCGGCCGTCAACGCGGCGGCCGAATCGGTGCTCGAGCTGCGGCCGCCGGGCTGAGACCGGCTCGGCGCCTCTGGACGCTCTACGGAGTCCCGCCAGCTGGCCTGCCAGCGCTCATCGCGAACAGGAAGCTGGCCGCATCCCGAGGTCGACGCACGTCGACACCGGTGAGGCTGCGCAGACGTTCGAGCCGATTCAGCACCGTGTTCCGGTGGCAAAAGAGCTCGCTCGCCGCACGGGAGACCGTGCCGTCCCCATCACAAAAGACCCGCGCGGTCTCGAGGAGCACGTCCGCGTCCTGGACATTCTCCAGACAGCGCTGAATACGCTCGGCCAGCGCCTGGGTCACCAACGGGGCCTGGGTCGCCGCAACCGAGAGCCACGCGTCCTCGAGCAAGCCTGGCGAGTTCCGGTCCTCGGGCAATGCCGCGAGGATGTCGGAGGCGATCCTCGTCGCGCGAGGAACCTCGTCCAGCCCGTGGGCCGGCGGAGCGACGGCGCAACGAATCCCGGCGAGACAGTTCATGACACGCTTGTCCTGCTCCTGCATGCTCTGTATGACAAGGACGTCACCACCCTCGACCTCCTGGTAGTGGAAAGACCACCTCAGAGCCGTCAGCGCGTCGCGTACGTCGCGGAGGCGGCCGGCGCACTCGCGAGTGGCGATTGCCACTCGGAACCGAGCGGCCACCGGCAGCCCCAGCACCTCCGCCGCGTTCTGGACGACATCGGGACGCTCACCGTTGCACTTCAGCAGGCGTCTGAACCACTCGCGCCGCCGGTCGTCGGAAAGGTCATCCAGCTCGTTAGACCGTCGTCGGTAAGCCTCCGTGATGCGCTGCGTGTGGTCGTCGACGATCGCCCAAATCGCCGGAGCCTGACGCAGCAGCGCTGCGGCCTCCCGGTCGTCCGCCTCCGCCAGCATCGCCTCCCAGACGATCTGGAAGTCTCGGTTCGCCGCTGCCTGCACCTCGTTGAGCGAGACACCCTGCTCCGCCCGCCGCACACCTACGCGATGTGACACCTCGGCGAGGTCTTCGGCTACTTCCAAGCCGGCGATGCGGCGGAAGATG
>NZ_BSFQ01000140.1 GCF_027922425.1 Pseudonocardia halophobica
GGCCGCGGCGGGGGGCTGGTGATGATCGGGGGGTACCTGTCGTTCACCGGGATCGACGGCAAGGCGCGATACGGGATGAGCCCGCTGGCGGGCGTGTTGCCGGTGGACCTGATGGCCACCGACGACCGCGTGGAGATGTCCGACGGGCTGAAGGTGGACGTGTGCGACCCGGCCCACCCGGTGCTGGGCGGTACGCCGGCGGAGTGGCCGATGCTGTTGGGCTACAACCGGACGTTCCCGAAGGAGGGCTCCACGGTGGTCGCGCGGGCCGGTGATGACCCGCTGTTGGTGGTGGGGGAGTACGGGCGGGGTCGCACGGTGGCGTTCACCTCGGACCTCGCCCCGCATTGGGCGCCGCCGGAGTTCGTGGGGTGGGAGCACTATGCGGCTCTGTGGACGTCGATACTGTCCTGGGCCGCAGGTGGTTCGCGTGGTGAGTGAGTCCCTGAGTGCCCGAAGGTGACGTGACGTGACGCAGTCCGACCGCAGGCGTAGGCGGCCCACGATGAAGGACGTGGCCAAGCACGCCCGGGTGTCTGTGAGCACGGTGAGTCATGTGCTCAACGACTCCGGGCCGGTCGCCCCGGAGCGGCGGGAGCGGGTGCTCGATGCCGTGCGGGTCCTCGAGTACCCGGAGCACTGTCGCGAGGCGGGGCTGCGGGTGCCGGAGGAGGTGAGTGTCGTCGATTTCGACGACCTCCCGGTCTCCGCGTTGCTCACGCCGCGGTTGACCACCGTCCGTCAGCCTGCGCACGACATGGGCTTCCGGGCGGCGTCGGCTCTGTTCGACTTGCTGGAGAAGGGCGAGTCCGGCGCGATCGGCGAGCTTCCGGCCGTTGTCCAGGTGCGGGAGTCCGTGTGCCCACCGGCGGTGGACGGATGACGCCCCGGGTGATGGTGGTCGGCGCGGTGAACGTCGACCTCGTGGTGCACACCGACCGGCTGCCGGGGCCGGGGGAGACCGTGGTGGGTCCGGGCGTCGAGCGGCACGGCGGCGGGAAGGGTGCGAACGCGGCGGTTGCCGCGGCCCGGGCCGGCGCCGAGGTCCGCTACTGCGGCGCCCTCGGCGCGG
>NZ_BSFQ01000141.1 GCF_027922425.1 Pseudonocardia halophobica
AACAGGTCCGCGAAATCGGCCTCGACGGCGACCGTGACGATGCACGTCGTCGGCTCGGCCCCCGGGTTGCGCAGCACCAGGTCCTCCCGGAGCCCGTTGCCGATCCGCCGCTCACGCTGCACCAGCAGGTTGGTGTCGGTCCGGCCGAACCGGCGGGAGAGCCGGCCGAGGAAGGTCGCGCGGTAGGGGTCGGGGGTCATCGCCGTCAGCGGGTCGGGGATCTCGCCGTCGACCCGCAGGTCCCAGCGGGACAGGATGCGGGTGTCACGGAAGAAGACGCCGCACGGCCCGGTGCCGCCGATGTCTCCGCCGGGCGTGCAGATGCAGAAGGACGAACCCTCGACCAAGGTCACCGCGCCCGCGCCGACGCGTGCCGGTTCGTTCTCCGGATTCCACTTCTCCGGCAGTGAGGCGCCCATCGTCACCGCTCTCCGTCGTCCCTGCGCAGACGTCCCACGTTCGTTCCGGCGGGCGACAACGGCAATCGGTCGTTCTGCCGATGGCGTGGGTCGGGCCCGCTGGCGGACGGGACCGCGGATCAGCTCGGGTGCGCGTGTTCTCGGTCCGCCGGTCCCCCTTCGATCCAGGCAGCGCGCTGCGCCGGTCTGCCGCGAATCAGTCGGAGTTGCCTCGGCGGTACAGGTGTGCAACGGCGTGCGGGTGGTACTTGCTGAGCTTGTTGCAGTCCCTCTTGTCTGCAACGGCAGTGTCGACCGGACACAGACGCCCAAGGAGGCTCGATGGATCTGACAGCGACGACGACGGTGCGCCGTCCTGTATCGGAGGTGTACACGTTCTGGCGTCGTCTGGAGAACCTGCCGTCGTTCATGGAGCACCTCGACGAGGTGCGGACGACGGGCGAGAACACCAGCACGTGGGTGGCGAGCGCCCCGTTCGACCGCAAGGTCGAGTGGGAAGCCGTGCTGACCGAGGACGTGGCGAACGAGCGGATCGGATGGCGCTCGGCCGAGGAGGCCGACGTCCCGAACCAGGGCACGGTGTCCTTCGTCCTCGCGCCCGACGGAAAGAGCACCGAGGTGCACGTGCACCTGGTCTACGACATCGGGGCGG
>NZ_BSFQ01000142.1 GCF_027922425.1 Pseudonocardia halophobica
CTCCGCCGTGAGCGGAGCCCTGACGGCCGAGGCAACCTCCGGTGCTGGCCCGACGGCTGCCGGGCCAGCACCGGGAGCGTGCTTGGTTGAGCTTCTCGTCAGCTGAGAGTGCCGTTGAAGAACACCGGCTCGTTGAACTCGGCGGCGACCGCGATCTGCACGGGCCCGGTAGCGCCCTTCTTGGTCTTGAAGCGGAACGGCACCCGCAGGGACTGTCCCGGCGCAATGTCTTGCGTCGCCAGGTCGGCGCCGTCGTCGAAGTAGCGCTCGGCCGGCGCCCCGTTCACGGTCGCGTTCATCGTGACCAGACTGGCGCCCACAGGATGGCTGCTGCCGTTGGTGATCGTGACGGTCGACTCCCAGCCCTGCTCGCCTCGACCAACGATGTACTGGTTCCCGGGGTTGTGCGGCGTAGGGGCGGCGACCATAAGCCCGACCTTGGACGAGTAGTAGAACATCTCGCCGAGTCCGACCGAGCCGCCCTGGCGAGCGTCGTCGACGGCCTTAACGGCGCCGCCGACGAGAGCGGTGCAGCCAGCGAAGGCGAGGATGGGGATCAGGATGAGCGCGCCGACAATCCACGGCCACTTCCTCCGCTTCTTCGGCGGCGTCGGCTCGGCGCTCCGCTGCGTGGGAATCTGAGACGGCAGCTGCTGGCCGCCGGTGAAGCCGAACTGTTGCGGTTGCCGCGGCGGCGCCCACTGCTGGCCGTACTGCTGAGGCATCGGCTGCGGCTGTCGGTGCTGGGGCGGGTAGGGACCGGGCCGACCGTTCTGGGGACCGTAGTACGGCTGACCGCGACGTGGCGGGTGAGGCTGAGACATGGGGGAGCGTCTCCGTTCGTGCATTTCGTCCCCCGACGTCACTTCACGAATCGCAGTGCTTGGGTGGCCCGTTACCGCGGCCGGATCGCGGGTTGATAACAGTCGAATTGAGGCGGCAGTTCACGTTCGGCAAGACCTTGAGTACACCGACGCGACCGGTACCACGGTCGTGACGCGGCCCAAAGTCTGACGACGGCGACGACACGCTTGCCCTGCGATTTCAGAGCCGACTGCAGACGAGCG
>NZ_BSFQ01000143.1 GCF_027922425.1 Pseudonocardia halophobica
CCGCACCACATGCCGGCATAGGTGGGCCAGACGACCTCGGGGTCGTGCGCGAGCGCCTGTAGCCGGCGTCGGATCCGGCGGGCGGCGGTGACGCTGTTGTGTACCTCCGGCTCGAGGTCGGCTGCCACCGCG
Organism: Pseudonocardia halophobica; assembly: GCF_027922425.1. Lineage (GTDB taxonomy): Bacteria > Actinomycetota > Actinomycetes > Mycobacteriales > Pseudonocardiaceae > Pseudonocardia > Pseudonocardia halophobica. The sequence continues at coordinate 133 of NZ_BSFQ01000143.1, forward strand.
GCTCGTTCTGCGCTGTCGGCGGAAGCCGGGTCGCCGATGATCGCGCGAACTTGGCCCTCCCACTCCTCGGGCTGCCCGTAGGCCGGGTCGATCAGCAGGACCGAGCGGGCCAGGTCCGGGCGGCGCACAGCGATCAGGTTGGCGATGATGCCGCCCAGGGAGTGCCCGACCAGATGGCTGTCGCTCAGGCCCAGATGGTCGAGGACGGCGATCACGTCCTCGGCGAGCTCCGCGCTCCCGTACCCGCTCGCGGTCCGTTCGGAATGCCCGTGCCCCCGCAGGTCGAGTGTCACAACACGCGCGTCGCCGGCGAAGGCGGAAATCTGGTCGACCCAGTCGGTCGAGTCGCTGCACCACCCGTGAATCAACACGACAGAGCGGTCACCGCTGCCGAACTCCGCCACGAAGCAGGCGAAGCCCCGAACACGAACCCAACTCATGCATTCCTGCTTTCCCTGTGGTGGCCCGCTCGACCTGGCGCCGCGGTCAGCTGAGGACCGACGCCGCAGCGGCGAGACAGCCGCTGCGGTCCACACCGGCGGTGAGGACGTGCGCGATGTTGCTCTGGTCACCGAGCAGTCGGATATCGGACAGCACGTCGCCGGTGACGACCACGACGTCCCCGGCGAAGCCGGCCGCGAGCTTGCCGATCTGGTGTTCGCGCTGGAGCAGCGCGGCCGCGGTAGCCGTGGCCGTGGTCAGGGCTTCCTCCGGTGTCATGCCGTGCTCGACGTAGAGCTCCAGCTCCCGGGCGTGTGCACCGAAGGGGCACAGCGTTCCGGAGGAGTCGGTGCCCATGGCGATCCGGACTCCGACCTGGCTGGCGATGGCGAAGGCCTCGAGCGTGCGGTCATGGGCGTCGCGCAGGTCGTCCACGCCCTCGGGGGTGAGTGCGCGCCGGGTTCCTTCGCGTTGG
>NZ_BSFQ01000144.1:0-500 GCF_027922425.1 Pseudonocardia halophobica
GGGCGCCCTTCAACGCCTCGAGCCACCAGCCCCACGCGTTGACCGACGAGGAGATCGGCGACCTGGTCGCCGCCTTCGGGCAGGCCGCAGCCAGGGCGAGTCAGGTCGGTGTTGACGTGATCGAGATCCACGCCTCGCACGGCTACCTCATTCACGAGTTCCTTTCGCCGCTGACCAACCACCGCTCAGGCCCGTACGGCGGCGGCCCCGAGGCCAACAGTCGCTTCCTGCTGGAAATCGTGGAACAGGTGCGCGCAGCCTGCGAGCCGGGAATGCCGCTGTTCGTCCGGCTGGCGATCGACGACCTCGCCGAAGGCGGCTGGCATGTCGACGACGCCATCCCGGTCATCGACCAGCTCAGCCGGGCCGGCTGCGATGCCGTCGACGCCGCGGCAGGCGGCGCGGTCGAGGGCGCGTCATCATTCGACATCCCGGTCGACTTCCGCAACCTCGCCGCACAGGTCCGCGAACGCACGGGCATGCCGACCATCGTCGCCGGC
>NZ_BSFQ01000144.1:510-1032 GCF_027922425.1 Pseudonocardia halophobica
AGCAGCGCAGAAGCCGCCGAAGCCGCGCTGGCCGGCAGGGACTGCGACCTGGTCGCGATCGGACGGCTCCTGCTCACCAACCCCTTCTGGGTCAACTCCCTGAAGGAGGCGACACAGGCCGCATGACCATGCTCACGCGAGACCAACCTCGACGCCACGCGCACCCTGCTGCCAGGCCGTTCCCGAACGGGCGTACGTCACTCGCGGAGTGGGCCGTACTTGGCCACGAAGTCGAACTCCGACCTCGGGTGAGGTGGCGAGAACCCGCAGCTGGTCCGCAGAGCGTCGGATTCAGCCCCACCCGTTCCTTCCTCTTCACACACGATTCCCGGTAATGGAGTGAGTCATGGCACTGAAGTTCTGGGTGACGACGCCCTTCTTCTACTCGGACATGGACCGTCCGTGGGGTGAGCTCCTGCAGGACATGCTGACGATCGTCGACACGGCCGAGCGGCTGGGTTTCGAGGGCGTCGCGATCAACGAGAACGTGTTCCAGAACTACGTGGCGAACCCCAGCGCCCT
>NZ_BSFQ01000145.1 GCF_027922425.1 Pseudonocardia halophobica
CCGGTCTCCGTCGAGACGATCGTGGTCCCGGACCCCGGTCCCGGCGAGGCGGTCGTGAAGATCCAGGCGTGCGGGGTCTGCCACACCGACCTGCACTACCGGGAGGGCGGGATCAACGACGAGTTCCCGTTCCTGCTCGGCCACGAGGCCGCCGGGATCGTGGAGTCCGTCGGCGAGGGCGTCACCGACGTCGCCCCGGGTGACTTCGTGATCCTCAACTGGCGGGCGGTGTGTGGGCAGTGCCGGGCCTGTAAGAAGGGCAAGCCCTGGTACTGCTTCAACACCCACAACGCCACGCAGAAGATGACCCTGACCTCCGGCCAGGAGCTCTCCCCGGCCCTGGGCATCGGCGCGTTCGTGGAGAAGACCCTGGTCGCGGCCGGGCAGTGCACCAAGGTCAACCCGGCCGTGACCCCGCAGGTCGCCGGGCTGCTCGGCTGCGGGGTGATGGCCGGCATCGGCGCCGCGATCAACACCGGCGGCATCGGCCGCGGCGACTCGATCGCGGTCATCGGCTGCGGCGGCGTCGGCGACGCGGCGATCGCCGGGGCCACCCTGGCCGGCGCCACCACGATCATCGCCGTGGACACCGACGACCGGAAGCTGGAGTGGGCCCGCGGCTTCGGCGCCACCCACACCGTCAACGCCCGCGAGACCGACGCGGTCGAGGCGATCCAGGCCGCCACCGACGGGTTCGGCGCCGACGTCGTCGTGGATGCGGTCGGCCGCCCGGAGACCTGGAAGCAGGCCTTCCTCGCCCGCGACCTGGCCGGCACCGTCGTGCTCGTCGGGGTGCCGACCCCGGACCTGAAGGCCCCCGAGCTGCCGCTGATCGAGTACTTCGGCCGCGGCGGCGCGCTCAAGTCCTCCTGGTACGGCGACTGCCTGCCCTCCCGGGACTTCCCCTACCTGGTCGACCTGCACCTGCAGGGCCGGCTGCCGCTGGAGAAGTTCGTCTCCGAGGAGATCGGCCTCGACGACATCGAGACCGCCTTCGAGAAGATGCACCACGGCGACGT
>NZ_BSFQ01000146.1 GCF_027922425.1 Pseudonocardia halophobica
GCTTGTGCATAGAATGATTGAAGAAGGTTTGGTGGAGCGCCTGCCTATCAAGCCGTTCCCGCGAGTCTGGGGTCGATCTAAGTGCCGGAAGTTACTATCCAATCTTGAGCGCAAGGATGTGCTGGTTCCAGACGAAGACTTCAAGGCAGGCGTTTGGCGGTTGGTTCAAAGTACGCGATCCGCCAGTGCTGAGGACGCCTGCTGTATCGTTGATCCATTTGCGTATGTGTCACATCTTTCGGCGATGCACCTCTACGGACTCACGGATCGCGCACCACTTGCGTTGCACCTTACGACGCCATCCACCTCGGTATGGTCGCGGATGCGCAAGGAGCGCATGGCCCACGATCTCGGTTCTAACATTGCTCTGATCAACGCTTCCCCCCTCAACCGGGTCACCATGGCTGCGAGCGCTGTGCGGCGGCGAACCATTCATCTGCATACGACATCTAATCCGATTGTGCCGGTCCCGCTGGCAGATGGGTTTACGCGCGCCACCCCTATTGGTCATGTCTTCGCCGCTATGCTTGCTGAGCCGGAAGCGCATGGCGGCATCAGGCATGCGATCGAGGTTTGGGAAGCATCGGCTGAAGCCTGGCTCGACGAAATCATAGTGGCAGTTGATAGTCAGCCGACGAAGCTTGCCAAGGTGCGGGCAGGATACGTTCTATCAGAACTCATGGGCGTAGAGGATGACCGGATAAAGGCATGGCGTGCTTTTGCTCAACGTGGGGGATCGCAGAAGCTGGATCCTGAAGCCCCTTATGTCCCGCGCTGGTCGGATGAATGGATGATCTCTCTCAACATCTGAAGAACATGGAATCTCACTCTTCGGACGACATAACCAGTGATACTGTAGTCGACAAAGTCGGTGTGGATTTGCGTGTCTGGGTTGAAGCCGCGCGCGCTAATCCAACCCTTCACCGGGATCGACAAGTCACGGAGGTTGTTCTCAATGCCATCGGCCTTTCGCCAGACTTGAAGAAAGCTCTCATACTCAAGGGTGGTACGCTT
>NZ_BSFQ01000147.1 GCF_027922425.1 Pseudonocardia halophobica
CTTCCGCGTGCTGCGCGAGTGGCAGCACACCCTGTACGAGGCGGGCTGGATCGGAATCGCCTGGTCACGGGAGGCAGGCGGCCAGGGGCTCACCCACCTTCATCAGCTCGTGTTCTCCGAGGAGCTCGCGCGAGCGCGCGCCCCGCAACCGATCGGGCTCATCGGGCTCGACGTCGTGGGACCCTCCATCGACCGGTTCGGCACCCTTCGCCAGCGCACCGAGCTGCTCCCCCGCCTGCTCTCGGGTGAGGTCATCTGGTGCCAGGGCTTCTCCGAGCCGGAGGCGGGTTCGGATCTGTCGTCCCTCCGTACGCGCGCCGAGATCGACGGGGACGACTTCGTGGTCTCGGGACAGAAGGTGTGGACCAGCTGGGCGCACCTCGCGTCCTGGTGCGCCATGCTCGTCCGCACCAACCTCGACGCGCCGAAGAGCAGGGGCATCAGCTATCTCCTGGTCGACATGTCCTCGCCCGGGATCGTGACCCGGCCGCTGACCCAGATGACCGGCGACCAGGAGTTCTGCGAGGTGTTTCTCGACCGGGTGCGCGTGCCCCGCGAGAACCTCGTCGGCGAGCTCGACGGAGGCTGGGCGATCGCCCGGCACACCCTCGGGACCGAACGCGCGGCCTACACACTGCGGCGACGCGTGGAGTACGAGGTGGCGTTGCAGGACGCGATCGACGAGCTGTCCGCGTGCCCGACACGCGACGCCGACCCGCGCCGCGGCTATCGGGTGCGAGCGGCCGTGGGCCGCTCCCACGTGGCGCTGCGCGTCCTCGAGGCCCAGACCCGGAAGACGATCGGCAGGCTGGCGGCCGACACCGGCCCGGTGCCCGAGGACTCCGTCGACAAGCTCCTGCTCAACGACATCGAGCAGCAGGTCTACGGATCCATCGCCGATCTGCTCGGTCCGCTGCGGGCCACCCCGGCCGCCCGCCCGTTGGGCCTCGACGTCGCTCGTTGGGCGCACGATCACCTGTACTCCCGGGCGGCGTCGATCTACGGGGGCAGCT
>NZ_BSFQ01000148.1 GCF_027922425.1 Pseudonocardia halophobica
AGAAGATAGTGTCTGCTGAGTGGGATGTAGTTAATCACCTTGCTCTTCAAACGTCGACATTCAGAAGCAGCCCCAAGTCCTTGCAGGCTATTCAAGCTCTGATTAACCCGGGCAAAGAGGAGCATTCTGTGCTCTCCGATGACCAGAGATTTAACTATATATATTTTGTTGTTAGAACGCTTGACTATCTGGTTCTTCCTGAGGCGAAGGTTCTAGAGGTGTGCAACTTTGTTTTGGATGAGTTGTTTTCCTTGCGTGAGTTTAACTATCAGAACGCATGCGAGGTCATGCATGGGCTTTTGAAGTTCTCTAGATCAAAGAGTCAGATAGTCGCAGATCACTTGTCTTCAGAGCTAGGGAAGATTGTCAGTAATGCGGGTGATGTGAATCGCATTAAGGCGATCTATATCCTGGGCAACTTCTATGCAGGATTCCGTGCGCGGAGACTTTCTCCGGTAAATGGAGAAGACTTTGAGTTGGTTTGGAGGTCGCTGGCGCCAGCGAGGACCTCCGTACGGTCGAATATGCTTGATAGGGCAAGGTTGGATATTAGTGAGGCTAGGTGTTTCATTTATATGTTCAAATCAAATGTGGTGGAGCTAATGGCCATTCACGGCTTGGGTCTGGCCATGTTCAATGGGGAAGACGCTGCTCCCTATGAGATTAATTCTCTAGCTTGTGTATTGGCGACTCAGTATTTGCTATTTGTAACCACTTCGCGCCGGAGTCTTTTGGATGAAGAGCGGTTTGACGAGAGCGATATCGCTGGAGGTATGGAGTTTATAGTTGCGGCAATGGAGTCACTTTCTATTTCTGGCGAGCTGGAAGATTTCCTTCGGAAGAACTGGAACCCGATTTCCGAGGAATCTCTTTTAGGGCTGTGGGACGTGTTCTTATACGCTGCGTCAAAGCCACGGGGCATTGTGCGTAGGCTACCCGCGGTAGCCGACGCCTTCTTTGTTCTTTTGATGTTGCAGATGAATGGTCACAAA
>NZ_BSFQ01000149.1 GCF_027922425.1 Pseudonocardia halophobica
GCGCTCGGCCATCTCCTTGGCGGTGGGCTCGTCCAGGTAGGAGCCGTGCTCGATACTGTCGACGCCGGCGGCGAGGCTGCGGCGGATCCCGTCGATCGACAGTGCGTGTGCGGCGACCCGTAGGTCGAGGTCGTGTGCCTCGTCGACGATCGCGGTGAGCTCGGCGACGGTGTAGTTCGGCCAGTGGGGCTGCTCACCGGGTGACATCCCGCCGCTGGCCATGACCTTGATGAAGTCGGCGCCCTCGCGAGCTTGCAGCCGGACGAGCTTGCGGCACTCGTCGACGCCGTCGGCGGTGTCCCAGCGGCGGCGGGGGGTGTAGGGCGGGTAGAACAGGTCGCCGTGGCCGTTGGTCATGGTGATCCACCACGGGGAGACCAGCAGCCGCGGGCCGATGGTCAGGCCCTGCTCGACGAAGTCGCGCAGCTCGATCTCTCCGACGTCGCGGTGGCCCATCACCCGTAAGGTGGTGAAGCCGGCTGCGAGGGCCCGATGGGCGTTGCGCAGCCCGTGCAGAAGCTTGGCCGGCTTGGTCACTTGCCCGCGGAAGGTGCTGCTCGCCACCACGTTGTCGTGGTCGGAGTTGGTCGTCAGGTGCACGTGCGCGTCGATCAGACCGGGCAGGACGGTGCAGCCGGTCGCGTCGATACGTCGTGTCCCGGCGGGCACTGCGGCATCGTCGGCGGGCCCGACGTACGTGATGATCCCGTTCTGGATGACGACGAGGCCGTTCACGTGGTGTGTGCCTGGTGCGGCCCAGACGAGGCCGCCCTCGATGGCGATGTCGTTCACCTGTTCACCGTCCGCTGGTACGTGGTATGTCTGAGGCCAGGGAGCTCGGCGACAGCCGCCTGCACGTCGCCGAGCCCTGCATGTCACCGAGCCGCTGAGGCGGTCAGATTCTGGAGGGCGTGAGGCCCTCGGCGAAGGCGGGCAGGACCTGTTCGGCCATCAGTTCCATCTGGGCGACGACGGCCTCGACGGGCTGGC
>NZ_BSFQ01000150.1 GCF_027922425.1 Pseudonocardia halophobica
CGCCTCCTTGGATCAGGGGCAAATCGGCCGATCGTGTGCCGCCTGCCGCCTGGTCGAGGTTGACGTCAGCCACAGCCGCGTGGTGCACCGGGCCGACGAAGGGGGTTCCGATTCAGCTGGAGTCGGTCCAGGCCGCACCCTCTCGGAGAGGGTCGGGCAAGCAGTCGCTGCGGCACGTCGGCAAGTTCGTGGAGGCACCGGGAAAGTGTGTGCTTGCTCCCGGCCACGTCCTTCGGCCTCCGCCGGGCTGGCATTGCCACATCACTGACAAGTCGAGGAGGCGACCGTGCCAACCCCCAGTCCGCTGATCATTGACACTGACCCCGGTGTGGACGACGCCTTCGGGATCCTCCTGGGGTTGGCCAGCGCCGATTGCGACGTCCGTGCCGTCACGGCCTCCTACGGCAATGTCGCCCTGGACACAACGTTCGTCAACGCCCGGCGGATTCTCGCGCTTGCGGGGCGTACCGACGTACCGGTGGCCGCCGGCGCAGCTCGGCCACTGGTACACGTGCAGGCCGAGGTCGCCCCGGACTGGCACGGCGAAGATGGCCTCGGCATGCACTCGAGCGGCTTCCCGGAGCCCGGGCCCGCCGACCCCCGTCCCGCCCTCGACCTCATGGTCAGCGTCCTGCGGGAGTCGTCGGTCCCGGTCACGATCGCCTGCCTGGGCCCGATGACCAACGTCGCACTTCTGCTCGCTGCGCATCCCGAACTGACCCCGCGCATCAGGCGCATCGTCGCGATGGGCGGCGCTCTGGGCATGGGCAACACCCATGGGGCGGGCGAGTTCAACGTCTACGCGGATCCCGAGGCCGCACAGCGTGTCCTCACCCAGCCCGACGTCCCCGTGACGCTCGTGCCGCTCGACCTCACGATGAACTGCGCTGTCGAGGACCAGTGGCTCGACGAGCTCAGCCAGGCCGGGCCGCGATGCGCAACGCTCGTCCGCACCGTGGCGCTCTACCGCGAGGCCACCCGCGAAAGGT
>NZ_BSFQ01000151.1 GCF_027922425.1 Pseudonocardia halophobica
ACGCCATCCGTCTGCCCGCCAACGCCGTCTTGCGCGAGAAGATCGCGCATCGGCTGACACGGCCCGTGGGACGGCCTTCGCTGACCAAGGTCAAACGGTTCTTCGAGGACTTCGAGTATCAGGCGGCGTCCTGGGACAAGCCGCGCCGCGTCATCGCCAAGATCGAATGGCATCCGGGCGAGCTGTTCCCCAAAGTCGGCTTCATCGTCACCAACCTGCCGATGGAGCCAGACTGGGTGGTGAGGTTCTACAACCAGCGCGGCACCGCAGAGCAGCACATCAAGGAAGGCAAATATGCCTTTCGCTGGACGCGGCTGTCATGCCGGAAGTTCCGGCACAACGAGGTGCGGCTGCAACTGCACGCGCTGGCCTACAACCTGGCAACCTTCCTGCGCTGCATCGAACTGCCCGAGGCCATGGCGGACTGGTCGTTGACCAGCCTGCAACTCAAGCTGATCAAGATCGGCGCCCGCGTCGTCCGCCACGCCCGCGCCATTACCTTCCAGTTGGCCGAGGTCGCCGTCACCGGCCCGATGGTGCGGGCCGTCCTTGCCGCCATCCGCCGTCTTCGAACGCCTCCGTCATGCGCATGACCACGATCCATGCCCAAGCTGAACGAAAGCGGCAGGACAGGTCCGTCTGCCGCGCGGAAAAGCGGCTCTGCCGGGCCAGAATGCTGCGGGTTCGAGGCTTGATCCACCCGACTTCGGCCGTTTGCGCGACGACAGACACCGCTCGGGGCGAAAAACGCTTGCCCAGCGAGCAAAATCAGGCGATCTTGAAGTCAAGCGGCAGGCCACTTGGGGAATGTCGGAAGAAACTCTACCCGTCCTGACGCTTGGTCCGCCGCCTCATAGCCGTGCTGGGTCTTGCGATTGACGACCAACGTCCGGGCGTTAACCGTAACCGCAGTCCCAGGGGAAATGTCATATCGCGGCGCAACGTTCATCAGGCAACCCACACGCGGGAATGTTCCCAGAT
>NZ_BSFQ01000152.1 GCF_027922425.1 Pseudonocardia halophobica
GCATCCGCGATCTTGCGGGCGACCTGGCCGAGACGTTCGCCCGCCGGGTCGGACAGCAAATGCACAGCCGACCCCGGTCAACGCTGTGAGCCTGTCGCTTGTGACCGGCCGGGCCGACCTCTGTACTGAGTTCCCGTCGGTCGGTGTGGGCCAGGTCACCGCCGCAGGCCGGCCTGACACAGCGGCCGCCCACTCACCGGCAATCGAGCAACCGAAAGGGATGCCAAATGACGTGGCGAGTTGGTATTGACATCGGGGGGACGTTCACGGACGTCGTCGCGATCGAGGAGGAGACCGGTCGGCGCGTCTACGAGAAGGTCCCGTCGACCCCGTGGGATCCCTCGGAGAGCTTCGCGAACGGGCTCGGCGGCCTGACGGAGCACGGCGTCAGCGCGGACGACACTGCAATGGTCATGCACGGCACTACGGTGGCGACGAACGCGATCCTGGAGAGCAAGTACAGCGAGGCCGGGCTGATCGTCGCACACGGGCACCGCGAGGTGCTCGAGTGCGCTCGCCAGACCGTGCCGGGTGGCTTCGGCAACATCGCCTACTGGGAGAAGCCACCTCGTGTGGTGCCCCTCGAGCTCGTGCGTGAGGTGAAGGGCCGCATGGCTCACACCGGGGACGAGATGGTGCCGCTCGACTCCGACTCGGTCCGCGCTGTCGCCGAGGAGTTCAAGAGCATGGGTATCGAGGCCGTGGCGGTGTCGCTGCTCAACAGCTACCGGAACCCGGTCCATGAGGAAGCCGTCCGTGCGATCTTCGCGGATGTCTATCCGGAGTGCTACCTCACGCTGTCGTCCGAGCTCAGCCGTGAGTATCGCGAGTACGAGCGCACCCTGAGCACCTGCCTCAACACTGCCCTCATGCCTGCCCTGACGCGGTACGTCAGGCTGCTGTCCGGGGCGATCGCCGATAGCGGCGGGAAGTCCGAGCTGCTCGTCATGCAGTCCAACGGCGGCCTGGTTCCGG
>NZ_BSFQ01000153.1 GCF_027922425.1 Pseudonocardia halophobica
CGGGACTTCGATCTGCACCGGCCCGATCTCGGTGAGCACGGTCTTGGTGCGGGTGCCGTTGCGGGAGTTCCCTCCGTCGCGGCCTGCGAGGTCGTGGCGGTCGTAGCCCAGGTGCTCGCTCATCTCCGCTTCCAGCGCGGTCTCGAGCACCGTCTTGGTCGACCCGGTGAGCAGCCCGCCCGGGCCGACGAGCTCTACGCCCTCGGCCCGAGCCGCTTCCACGAGTTGTTGAGCGAGTTGTTGCTGGTCGAGCCGGCCCGGTGGCCTGGGCTCGATCGTGTCGGTCATCGCTGGTCCTTCCCCCGGGACACGCCCGGAGCTACAGACCAGTTACACCGAAGATCAGACACTCCCGACTCAGGGAGCTCAACAGTGAGACCCCAGGATAAGGCATGCTTTCGGGTGGCGGTGGTCGTCCCATTGCAGGGGTCGGAGGCGATATACGGGCAGTCTGGAGTGCTGTGCTCACGTTTGGCGTGCGAGGAGATCAACGACGCGGGCGGCGTCCTCGCCCAGCCGGTGAAGCTCCGACTTGTCGACGGCGGGGCGGGGCCGGATCGGGTTGCTTCTGAGGTCGAACGGCTGATCACCGGCGGGCAGGTTGACGCTGTTGTGGGCTGGCACCTCTCGACAGTGCGGCAGCAGCTCGCCCCGCGTACGCGGGGCCGGATCCCCTACGTCTACACCGCGCTGTACGAGGGCGGAGAATCTACACCTGGGGTGTTCGCTATCGGCGAGACGCCGCAGATCCAGCTCCGCCCCGCACTCTGGTGGATGGCCGAGGAGCTCGGTGTGCGGCGCTGGTTCGTGGTCGGTAACGACTACGTTTGGCCGCGTCGCTCCACTGCGCTCGTCGAGCGGTTCCTGCAGGAGCGCGACGACATCCAGATCGTCGGCGTGCAGTTCGTGGAGCTTGGGACGTCGGACTTCGACGCAGTGTTGCGCTCCATCGAGAAGAGCGCTTGTGA
>NZ_BSFQ01000154.1 GCF_027922425.1 Pseudonocardia halophobica
GCGATCAACAGCCTGTGTGTCTTCTGCGGATCGAACACCGGCAGGGCAAGTGGTTATGTCCACGCCGCACGAGACCTGGGACGCCTCCTCGCGAAGGAGCGCGTCACGCTCGTGTACGGCGGCGCCAGCGTCGGAACCATGGGCGTGCTCGCAGATGCCGTCCTCGACGCCGGCGGATCAGCGATCGGAGTCATTCCCGAGCACCAGGTCGGTGAGGAGATCGCCCACACAGGCCTCACCGAGCTGCACGTCGTCGAGTCCATGCACGAACGTAAAGCAAAGATGGTGGAACTTGCAGACGGCTTCGTCGCGCTACCCGGCGGGTTGGGCACACTCGAGGAGTTCGCCGAGGCTCTGACCTGGTCACAGCTCGGACTGCACACCAAGCCGACGGGCCTACTCAACACAGCCGGTTACTACCAGAAGTTCCTCGAGTTTCTCGACCACGCCGTAGGTGAGGGATTCGTCCGTCCAGCCGATCGGAGCCTCGTTCTCGACGGAGTCGAGCCCGAGACGCTACTCGACGCACTTCGTCGTTGGGAGCCACTGGATGGCCAGCGCTGGAAGCCGGTGGAATAGCGAGACCAGAGGCGGCCTGATGCAGGCCTACGCCGAGGGCTCTACCGGGCAGTGCTGTTTGCCCGCTCCGAGGTGCCGGCGAGCAGTCGGCCCGCGCCGGCGACGGAGGGCGTGTGGCCGAGGCCGACCAGTACCTCGTAGGCGGTCGCCGTCGCAGCGGTGATCACCGGCAGGCCCAACTCGTCCTCGACCCGTTGCACAGCGGGAAGCGACGGCATCTGGACGCATGCGGACAGGACGATCGCGTCCGCGGCGTCCCGGCGCAGGCCGCGGGCGATGTCCGGCAGCCGCTGGGGGTCCAGCCGACCGACGGCGAGGTTGTCCGGCACCTCCAGGGCGACGGCGTGGAGGACCTCGATCCCCTCGCCCTCGATGTACTCCCGCAC
>NZ_BSFQ01000155.1 GCF_027922425.1 Pseudonocardia halophobica
AGCTGGCCTTCAGGCGGGCCTGTGCCATGGCGCTTTCGCCCTTGGTCAAGGCGCCAGCGCGTTCGGCAAGGGCGATCCGCTCCAGATCCTGCGCATAGTCCTTCTGGACCTTTGCCAGCGGGACATAGCGTTCGCGCAGCTCCTCCACGCGCTTCGGGTCAAGGGTAACGGTGGGGGATTGCGCGCCCTGGCTGCGAGCCGCCTCATCGCGCACCCGCATTTCAGCGAGGGCCAGTTCGCGGGCCGCATCAGCAGCCTTGCGCGAGGCCCGCGCCTCCTGTTCCAGCGTTTCGGCATTGCCCTTCAGGGCGACAGTGGTCTGCCGGGCCTGACCCTGCACCGCGTCCAGACCCTGCTCGACCTCGCGCGCCGCTGCCTTCGCTCCGGCGTTCTCGCCCTTGAAGAGCAGGCTGAAAACAAACTGCTTGCCGCTCATCCCCGTACCTCCGCGAAGACATCGAGGGCGGCGCGTTCCATGACCTGAAGGTCGGCGAAGACCGCGTCACCGAGGCCCATGCGGCGCAGCACCACATCGACCGCAACATAGTCGAGGCCGATCCAGACGACTTCGGTCACCACCTGCGCCATCTGGCCCAGCGTCATGGGCACGGCCCGCCACTGCGTTTCGCAGGCAAGGAAGGCGCAGACGGATTGCCAGTTGCAGGGCATGACCTCGAAGTCCTCGGATACCGTCATGGGGGTGTCAGGATCGGGCGCCACCTCGGCACCCATCTCGGCAAATTCGGCGCGCAGATCGTCATCGAGGGCGACTGGCGCGCGGTCATCTGCCCGGCCGAGGCGCGCAAACGCCCAGGCGCGGGCAGCGGCGGTCAGTTTCCCTCGGCGGGTTCTCCCAGCCCGATTTCGTTCAGCGCGCGCCAGAGACCTTTCCGAAACCAGCCCTCCTGAAGCGCGAGAGCCAGCGTTGCGGGCGTCATCCCCACCGGCCTGCCCTCATCATCGGT
>NZ_BSFQ01000156.1 GCF_027922425.1 Pseudonocardia halophobica
CACGAGGATCGGCGGCGGCTTCGGCGGCAAGCTCGACGCGATGCTGGAGCCGTTCGTGTGCGTCCTCGCGCGCAAGACCGGCCGCGCGGTGCGGCTGGTCAACACCCGGGCCGAGGAGCTGCAGACCGCCGGACCGCGAGAGAACGCGCGGATCCGGATCCGCACGGCCGTGAGCGCCGAGGGCGAGATCCTCGGCCAGGAGGCGGACACGAACGCCGACAACGGCGCGTACAGCGGCGAGATCGTCGCGTGCGCGGCGGTGCCGGGGCTGGTGTTCGGCGGCACCTACCGGGTGCCCGTCGCCCGTTACCGCACCCGGGTCGTCTACACCAACACCGCGCCCACAGCGGCGTTCCGCGGCGTCAACGGTCCCTACGCGATGTTCGCGCTCGAGCAGCACCTCGACCACATCGCGGCGAAGCTCGGCATGGACCGCCGCGAGCTGCGGCTGCGCAACGTGGTCAAGGCCGGCGAGGCGATCGCGAACGGCCAGGTCCTCGACGACGCCGTCTTCGACGAGGGCTTCGCCCGGATCGAGGAGATCGCCCCCTGGGCCGAAGGGGCGCCGTCCGGCAACCCGAGGGCGCTACGTGGCAAGGGCATCGGCGCGGTCACCTGGCTCACCAACCCCGGGCCGGGCGGCGCCACCGTCAAGATCAACGAGGACGGTACGGCGGGCGTCATCTGCGCCGGCGCCGAGATCGGCACCGGAGCCGTGGCCGTCGGGCTGCGCCAGATCGTGGCCGAGGAGCTCGGTCTCACTCCGGACCAGGTCGTCATCCTGCCCGCGGACACCGACGCCGGCACCTACGACGGCGGCGCCCAGGGCAGCCGGACGCTGTTCTCGCTGGGCAACGCGGCCGTGCAGGCGAGCACCCAGGTCCGCGAGCAGCTGCTCGAGGTGGCCGCGAACCTGCTGGAGGCGTCGGCGGCGGACCTGGAGCTCGACGACGGGCACGTGC
>NZ_BSFQ01000157.1 GCF_027922425.1 Pseudonocardia halophobica
CCCCGGCGCTGGAAGCCGACGTCGTGATCGAGAACTTCCGGCCTGATGCTCGAAGGCGCCGCCAAACCGGTGGGCAGCGACGCCGAGGGGGTGCTGGCCCGGCAGGACCAGCGCGACACCGACACCACCGTGGTCCATCTCGGCCAGAGCACGCAAAGGGGACGCCGCCAGGCAAACTCCACTCGTCAGGGAGCGTGTGCCGACCTGATCGGCGCTGCCGATGACGAGAGCCTGGACTTCGGCGCTGAGTTCGGCGGCTCGGCGGGGGCCGGAGCGGATCTTCCGCAGGATCTTCCAGTACTTCAGCTCGGCGTCGGCCCGGGACCGCGACGGCGGGCTATGTCCTTCTGGCTGTACAGACGTCGACAGCGGCCGATGTCGAGTCGGGTCGCCGCCTCTGCACCACCGCCACCGTTGGACCGGCGCCCCGGTAAGTGAATGTCGGCGACCGCCGGGGATCTCGGCATCGCTGAGCGTCGATGACGCCATGCTCGCGGGCGGCACCCAGGTCGTGCCGCGTTCTGCGAAGTCCTACTCCTCGTCAGGCACTTCGATTCAGCCGCCGAACGGGATCTTCTGTCCGCTCCGGGGCCTGAGGCATCTCAGCACAACAGACACACTTCTGCCGCGCTCCGATAACGGCCGATCGTAGAATGCTTTCTTTTTGTATCGCAGAGTGCGCTTGTCGTCGAATCACGCCGCCACGAGGGTGAGAGCGTGAAGGCGCGACGAGTCGGGGGCTGATCCGGAGGTCGGGCGGTACACGGGCCGGTCACCAGTTGAACGACACGCTCACCTGCCGACGCGCCGCTTCGACAGCCCGCCCGCGGGCACTCTGCGCGCGAGACCCAGCCCCCCGTGTTCCTCGGGCTCGATCGACCCGGTTGACCATCAACCACCCTGTGCGTAAGCTAATGGTGAAACGTTTCTATTCCCGTATGCGCGCCTCCCTGGATCAGGAG
>NZ_BSFQ01000158.1 GCF_027922425.1 Pseudonocardia halophobica
GTATAGCAGCGGGAAGTACTGGCCGCGCGCCCACCCGTCGACCAGGTCGTCGAAATGGGGTGACGTCGGGTCGCCGGACTGTCCGGGGTAGTTCAGCGCAAGCGACCCGTCCCAGTCACCCACGTCGATCACTACGCGGAACGTCGATCCTCCTGTCTGCACGAAGGCAGAGTCGTAGGCCGTGTCGCACACCGTGTCCCCGCTTCCTCCACGAGGAATTGGCCCGACCTTCACCTCTTCGCCGGTCTGGTTGTCCGTGAGCCTGAGGGGATGACGCAGCACCGAGACGTGCAGTCGTCCCCAGGCCCACGTCGAGGGGTCGTCGCCCAGTAGTGATTCGCAGTCCGTAAACGCTGCCTTGAGCGAAGCAGTCATGACATGTCGCAGCGTGGTGGCCGCATCGGGTCCGAGGCGATCTGCAGGCTGCTCGAGAAGGCTGAGCAGGACCCGGGAGTCGGCGAGCAGCGATTCGTCGGGCGCGAGTCGGGCGAGTGCGTCGTCGACGTCCGCGTCCGGCAGAAGGCGATGGAGCACCGCGGCGAGCACCGCGGGTCGCAAATGGCGCCGATGCCACACCTCGAAGAGGGCAGCGGCCGCCGAGGTTGCATCGAGGACGCAGTCCCATTCCCTGAGCATCGCGAGACCAGGCGTGCCGTCGCCGTCGGTGAGACGGTCCAGCACCCGGATGATCCGTTGCGCGGGAAGGCTCGTCACGTCGCTTTGCAGCCGAGCGGCGTCATCGACCGACCGGACCAGTCCGTCCGAGATCGCCGCGTCGATCCGTTGCTTCCGATCTGGCGCGTACCAGTCGTGTGTCACTGTCTTCTCCACAGGATGGTCGGACGGGAGGTTCATCTCGTTCGCCGAAGCGAACCAGCCCACCTCGGGGTTCTCGATCCCGGGGAGTTCGTCAGCGTCGTAGAAGCCGTCCCACTCGTACCGCCC
>NZ_BSFQ01000159.1 GCF_027922425.1 Pseudonocardia halophobica
CCGCCGCGCTTGACGAGCTGGGCGGCGATGACGTTGCGCTGGATCTCGTTGGTGCCCTCACCCACGATCATCAGCGGGGCGTCCCGGAAGTAGCGCTCCACGTCGAACTCCGTCGAGTAGCCGTACCCGCCGTGGATCCGCACCGCGTTCAGCGCCACCTCCATCGCGATCTCGGAGGTGAACAGCTTCGCCATCCCCGCCTCCATGTCGCACCGCTCCCCGGCGTCGAACTTCTCCGCCGCGAACAGGATCAGCTGCCGGGCCGCGGTGAGCTTGGTGCCCATCTCGGCCAGGTAGTTCCCGATCGACTGGTGCTGCCAGATCGGCTTACCGAACGACTCCCGCTCCTGGGCGTAGCGCAGCGCGTCGTCGAACGCCGCCTGCCCGACCCCCAGCGCCCGGGAGGCCACCTGGATCCGGCCGGTCTCCAGCCCCTTCATCATCTGCGCGAACCCCTTGCCCGGGACCGCACCGAGCACCGCGGACGCCGGCACCCGCATGTCGTCGAAGATCAGCTCACAGGCCTCGACGCCTTTGTACCCCAACTTCTTCAGGTCCTTCGACACCGTGAGCCCGGGACCGTGCTCGACCAGCAGCACCGAGATCCCGCGGTGCTTCGGCTCGGCCTTCGGGTCGGTCTTGCACAGCAGCGCGATCAGCCCCGACCGCCGCGCGTTGGAGATCCACGTCTTGGACCCGTTGACCACGTACTCGTCGCCGTCCAGCCGGGCCTGGGTGGCCATGTTCTGCAGATCCGACCCGCCGCCGGGCTCGGTGAGCGCCATCGTCGCGCGCAGCTCCCCGGTCGCCATCCGCGGCAGGTAGCGGTCCTTCTGCTCCTGGGTCCCGAACGCCAGCAGCAGCTTCGCGACCACCGTGTGCCCACCCATCGCCCCGGCCAGCGACATCCAGCCCCGCGCCAACTCGGCGGTGACCAGCGCATA
>NZ_BSFQ01000160.1 GCF_027922425.1 Pseudonocardia halophobica
GCCCGTCCCTGCCGGACCGCCTCGACGGCGTCGTCCCCCGGGCTCGACGTCACGAAGACCTCGACGCCCGGTATGGCGAGTCCCACCGCTCGCAGCGGGCCACCGAGGACCCCGTCGGCCATCGTGCAGACCCGCAGGGTCACCTGCTCCCGCCTCTCGGGCCTTGCGGATCGCACGTCCTCGCGGGCCCGGTCGACCTCGGCCAGGATCACCCGCGCCCGCTCCGCCAGGAGGTGCCCCGCCGGCGTCAGCTCGGCCCCGCGAGGAGTGCGATCGAAGAGCGTGACGCGCAGGTCCCGCTCCAGCGCACGGATCTGCTGCGAGAGCGACGGAGCGGCGACGTGCAACCGGCGCGCGGCAGCGGAGAAGCGCCGCTCCTCGGCCACGGTGAGGAAGTACCTGAGCTGGCGCAGGTCCACAAGGCAGGCTACCTCCGGGGACAGGGACGGCGGCGACGTAGGGCCGGGACTCACGGGCATGTGGTTCTACGTCACTGCGCACGCGGTAGTCGTACCGCTTCCCAGGGTATGGAGTGCCTCGGTGTCCTCCCGTCCACCGGCAGCCGTTCCGGTGATGGCCGGGCTCGGGCCCCTGACCGTAGAGCTCTTTGGAGGGCACATGGGCTCGCACCACGCCGGTGAGCTGCTGCTGGCCGAGACCGCCGCCTCGACGGCCACCATCTCCGAGCGCGCGCAGGCCATGCTCCAGGTCCTCCGCCGGCTCGTCCCGTTCGACGGTGCGTGGTTGGCGCTGGCCGACCCGGTGGGCCACGGCTACCACTCCCTGGCGAGCGTCGACCTCGATGGTCCGACCGTGAAGTTCCTCTCCGGCCCACTCATGGCGCGGGACATCGAAATGACCGGCACCAACCGGCCACGTCCGCCGTTGAGCCCGTCGGACCTGCCCTACCCCGCCCAGGAGCTGCGGACCTGGGCC
>NZ_BSFQ01000161.1 GCF_027922425.1 Pseudonocardia halophobica
GTAGGCCACGACGACACCGTGACCTGCGGTGGTTCGCCACCGCAGAGGGTCTTGGTCAGGGCCGGGCGGTGACGGCTGTCTCGTCGGACACGGTGCGCATCTGCCCGACGTGCTCGATGTAGTAGGACTCCGGGACCTCGCGCTCGGCGTGGGCGATCAGCTCGGTGAAGTCCCACTTCTTGAGCAGCTTGCCGTTACGGAACACCGGCTGCAGCACGTTCTCCGACTCCGGGATCGAACCCTTGGGCACGGTGGTGTACACACCGTTCTCGTGCTTGAGGGCGAGCCGGCCCTTCTTCGACACCTTGAACGCCGCGCCCGTCGGCGACTTGGCGATGTCGCGCCACTCCCCGTTCACGCACACCGCGGACGCCTTCTGGCCGAAGTTCATGGTGTCGCGGTTCCAGTGCTGCAGCAGGCCACCGCCCATGCCGAAGACCGCGTTGTCGGCGGCCAGGCCGCGGCGCTCGAGCTCCATGTAGACCTGCGGGAGGCTGTGGAAGTTCACGCCGTCGCCCTGCACGACCCGGATGAACGGGGGCAGGACCTTGAAGCCCTTCGAGTTGACCTCGTAGCCGAAGGCGTCCATGAGCCACTCGGTGGTGTCGGCGGTGACCTGGACGATGTCGCCCGAGTCGGGGCGGATGCCCACGAGGCCGGGGAAGTTCTGGATCTGCTCCTTGAGCTCGATCCCGATGATCTTCTTGACGCAGTTCTCGTGGTCGTAGGTGTCGGTGAGCAGCAGCGCGACGCCGTTGGAGGCGTACACGTCGAGCATGTTGCGCAGGGCGTCGACCTCGTGCTCGCGGCCCCAGGCGCAGAACCCGGCGTGCTCGGAGTTCGGGCCGGAGTTGGAGACCTTGCCGGCGTTGTAGAACCGCTTCGCGGCGAGGATGCCCGGCACCGTGTCGG
>NZ_BSFQ01000162.1 GCF_027922425.1 Pseudonocardia halophobica
TGGGCGACCGGGACGGAGGCCCGCGGCGTCACCTACTGGCGCCCGGAGGTGGAGCGCCGGCGCCGCATCCGCGAGGTGCTGAAGGCGAACCCGCCGCAGCCGGCGCTCGGCGTGCCGCCGGAGTACATCACCGAGCCCCTGACGGTGATGCTGTGGGGCATCAACCAGGAGTCGGTGCAGGAGTGGCTCGGCTCGGAGGGCCAGGACCCGAACCAGCTCAACGGCGTGGCCGCCTCCGCGGGCAAGGTGACCGGCAGGGCCCGGGTGATCCTCGACCCGGAGCAGCTCCACGAGGTCGAGGACGGGGACATCCTGGTCTGCCGGATCACCGCGCCGAGCTGGGCACCGGTCTTCTCCCGGCTCTCGGCCGCCGTGTCCGACGTCGGCGGCATCATGGCGCACACCGCGATCGTGTGCCGCGAGTACGGCCTCCCGGCCGTCGTCGGCACCGGCTTCGCGACGACCACCATCAAAACCGGACAGCTCATCGAGGTCGACGGCGGCAACGGCGTCGTCCGCGTGCTCGAGGACGTGAACGCATGACCACGACGGAGACCCCCTTCGTCCTCCGGATCGACGACCCCGCGGCCGTCGCCAGCCCGCTGCTCGGCGGGAAGTTCGGCAGCCTGGCCGAGATGATCGCGGCCGGGTTCGCGGTGCCGCCCGGCTTCGGCATCACCACCTCCGCCTACCGCTACTTCCTGGCGGAGTCCGGGCTGGCGGACGCGGCCCGGACGGTGCGGGCCGAGGCGCGCGGCGCGGACCTCGCCCGCGTCCAGGAGCTGAGCGCGGAGTTCTCCGCGCGGATCGAGGGCGCGACCGTGCCGGCGGCCCTCGAGGACGCGATCCGCACCTCCTACGCCCGGCTCGAGGAGGAGGCCGGGAGCGCCGGACTGCCCGTCGCCGTC
>NZ_BSFQ01000163.1 GCF_027922425.1 Pseudonocardia halophobica
TGACATGACTATCGCCGATAAAAGGCAGTTGACAGCGTAAGGCACTATCTTGCCTATCTTTTTGCGTTCATGCCATTTTGCGCGAATTTTCGGGTTTCTTAATCGCCAAACACCTGCCGGACCAACATTGCTCGGTTGGTGTCGCGTTGCCCTTAAATCGGCTCTGCCTCAATCTGTGTGGCGGAGGGGCAGCATTCTTGCCCTCAACAGTTCTGGCCCGGCTCGGCCGTACATGGCGCGTTTCAGGGTCTTCAGACGATTAATCTGACCTTCTGCTTGGCCGTTGCTCCAGGGCATCTCGATAGCGTTTTTTACCGCATCGAAATCCCGGTTCAATGTGCGTGCGAAGCGCACGATGGGCGCCAGGTCGGTTTCGATCGCGTCGTCGATCCATGCAGGGAGCGGGTCTGCCTCGCGGCCACGCAGGATACCGTTGAACCGCATGACGAGGCAGCGCATCGTTGCGAAGGCGGGAGAGCCAGCCTTGAGCGCGTCGACCTTCCGCGCCTGATCCGGGGTGAGTTTTCCGCGGGGTTTGATACACAGCGCTGCCGCGATGACCGGGGAGATCGCGTGCCCCGTTTCCGGGTCCCGGACCGGTTCCAGGATCTGGAGCTCCAAGGCAGGGCCCTTCGCTTGCTTTTCGGCTCTGCGCCACCCCGCCAGCAGCCGCTGCAAATGCGTCGGGCTCCCCTCGTAGCCACGCTCTCGGATCAGACGGAACAGGGCGCTTCCAGTTCGAATTCCGCCCTTCCAGCTTTGGCTCAGGAACTCTTCAAAGTACCACGGCGAAGTCGGCTTCAAAGCTGCCCGCCTGCGGCCCGGCGGCGTCTCGAACTGCAGCCATTTCGCGAGGCTGCGACGAGGGAACCCTGTTCGCCGCCCAATCTCGCTGCAGGT
>NZ_BSFQ01000164.1 GCF_027922425.1 Pseudonocardia halophobica
GCCTTCACGCTGCGGCGGACCTCCTCGCGCTGATCCAGCGACGCCAGCGC
Source organism: Pseudonocardia halophobica (assembly GCF_027922425.1). Classification (GTDB taxonomy): domain Bacteria; phylum Actinomycetota; class Actinomycetes; order Mycobacteriales; family Pseudonocardiaceae; genus Pseudonocardia; species Pseudonocardia halophobica. The sequence continues at coordinate 51 of NZ_BSFQ01000164.1, forward strand.
GCCCATCCGGACGCCCTCGGCCGACGGCGCCCCGATCACCGTCTTGGCCAGGCGCGCCGAGACGGCCTGGACGACGGCGTCGACCCGGTCGGCGGGGACGAAGGCGCGGCGGATGGCGGTGCACTTCTGCCCGGCCTTGACCGTCATCTCGGCGACCAGGGCCGTGACGAACAGGTCGAACTCGGCCGTGTCGGGGGTGGCGTCGGGGCCGAGGGCGGACAGGTTGAGCGAGTCGGCCTCGGCGGTGAACCGCACCGCGTTGCGCACCAGCGTGGGGTGGGTGCGCAGGGTCTGCGCGGTGGACGCCGACCCGGTGAAGGAGACCAGGTCCTGGCCGGTGAGGTGGTCGAAGGTGTCGCCCAGCGAGCCGGCCACGAACTGCAGCGCCCCGGCCGGCAGGATCCCCGACCCGACGATCAGCTCGACCAGCGTCGCGGTCAGGAACGCGGTCGGGCTGGCCGGCTTGACCAGGCTCGGGACCCCGGCCAGGAACGCCGGGGCGAGTTTCTCCAACGGCCCCCAGACCGGGAAGTTGAACGCGTTGACCTGCACCGCGACCCCGCGCAACGGCACGCACAGGTGCTGGCCCACGAACCTGCCACCGCGCCCGAGCGGCTCCACCGCCCCGTCCACGTAGACGGTGTCGTTGGGGAGCTCGCGTTTGGCCTTGGAGGCGTAGGCCAGCAGCACCCCGATCCCGCCGTCGACGTCGAACTTCGCATCGCCGAGGGTGGCCCCGGTCCGCGCGGAGACGGCGTAGAGCTCCTCGCGGTGCTCGCGCAGGTGCTGCCCGAGCGCCTTGAGCAGCCCGGCCCGCTGATGGAAGGTCAACTCCCGCAGC
>NZ_BSFQ01000165.1 GCF_027922425.1 Pseudonocardia halophobica
GGTGCCGGGGATCCTCGCCGCGAAGCGCTTCTACAACGCGGGAAAGGTCTCCAACTCGGGTCCGAACTCCGAGCACGCCGGCTTTTGCGCCTGGGGCCGCGAGCACGAGGCCGACGCCCTGCGCAACATGCTGGACGTCTATGCGCCCGAGGGCTGCGCGCTGCTGCTCACCGACACCTACGATCACGAGCACTGCGTCAAGAAGATCATCGGCGGCGAGCTCAAGGAGCAGATCCGGAACTTCCCGGGCCTCGTCGGGATCCGCCCCGACTCCGGCGACATCGTCCAGGTCACCGCCGACACCACCGGATGGCTGATGGACATCTTCGGCTACACCGTGAACTCCAAGGGCTTCAAGGTGCTGCCCCCGTTCGTCCGGGTGGTGCAGGGCGACGGGGTGAACTTCCACTCGCTGCCGCAGGTCTACATGGAGCTCGAGCGCCGCGGGTTCTCCGCCGAGAACGCCGTGTTCGGCATGGGCGGTGGCCTGCTGCAGCACTGGAACCGCGACACGATGAACTTCGGCCAGAAGGCGTCGGCGGTGCGTGTCAACGGCGAGTGGCGGGGCATCGCCAAGTCGCCGACGGGCGCCTCGTTCAAGGTGTCGAAGAAGGGCCGGCTCGCGCTCAAGCACGAGAACGGCGTGTACACGACGGTGCTGAAGGGGTCGATCCCCGAGTCGGACAACGTGCTGCAGCCGGTCTTCCGTAACGGCAAGCTTCTCAAGAAGTGGGACTTCACCGAGCTGATCGCGAACAGCGAGAAGGAGGTCCCCGAGTCCTACTACGTCGACCACGTCGGTCAGATGCGCACCGTCTCCTCGGAGATGGCCGTCTCGGCCTGACGTCGGCCACCCGGCGCCCCTGCCCGCACCCCGCCCGGGGGGGGGC
>NZ_BSFQ01000166.1 GCF_027922425.1 Pseudonocardia halophobica
CTCGACCCGTGGCGCCGTCCACGGCTGTGTCGCGGTCATCGCGATCGCCGGTTCTGCCAGACCGCGATCCCGCTGAGGACGGCCGAGACCGCGCTCAGCACGTCGTACGCTATCGTCCAGCGGCCGGGTCCCCGGCGAGCGGCAGGCGCCGGCGCCGGGGCGGACGGGGCCGGCGTGCGGTCGACGAAGTCCGCGGTACCGATCGTCGGGCGGGCGGCCGGCACAGCGGCGCCGCCGCCCAGCGCGGCCTCGAGGTTGCGGGAGAACGCCGCCGTCACCTTCCCGGCCTGCTTCGCGACGACCTTCTGCCCCACGCTGCCCAGGGCGCCGGCGAGGGCCACGTCCCCGTCGACGGACACGGTGGTGCGATCGGGTCCCGCGGCCTCCACCTGCACGGTGACCGACGCCCTGACGTTGCCCATGGCCCCGCGCACGGTCTTGCCGGTCGCGGTGAAGGCGATGAGCTTCTCCGGCACCCGCTCGACGATCGTCGCGGCCGCCGCGAAGGTGGCGGACATCGGCCCGACACTCTGGGTGATCCGGACGTCGATGTCGTCGGGGCCGGTCTGCGTCAGGTCCTCGACACCGGGGACACAGGCGGCGACCTTCTCGAACTGCTCGAAGAAGGCCCATACCGAGGCCAGCGGCTGGGCGACCTCGAATTCCTCACGGAGTTGCATGATCTCTCTTCCACCCGCGGAGCGGTCCACGGGCACGTCGTGTCACGGGCGCGCGGCCCGCAGGTCGGTCAGCGCGCGGCGGAGGTGGACCGGAAGCAGGTGGCGCCGGTAGGCCGCGGAGGCACGCACGTCGGACGGTGGGTCGATGAGCTCCGCGGCGGCCGCGGCGGCCTCGTCGAGGTCGGCGTCGGTGAGCCC
>NZ_BSFQ01000167.1 GCF_027922425.1 Pseudonocardia halophobica
GAAATAGTTCCATGCTGCCAGATGGCCGACGAGGTTGGTGGTATCCAGCCCCGAAAGCTCTTCCTCGCCGACCGAGAAGGCCACGACCGGGATCTTGTCGGCGGTGACGCCCGCTGCGGCCAGTTCCTTGTAGAAACCGATATTGGCGTCACCGTTGATGGTGGAAACCACGCCGACCTTCTTGCCACCGGCCCCCAGCGCCACCACATCGGCCACGATCTTTGACCAGTCGCTGTGGCCGAACGGGGTATAGTTGACGAAGATATCTTCGGCCGCGATGCCCTTGGCCTTCAGATAGCTTTCAAGGATGTTGTTCGTGGTGCGCGGATAGACGTAATCGGTAGCTCGGAGAGCGAATTTCTCGATCCCCAACTCGTTGAGGAAGTAATCCACCGCCGGAATCGCCTGCTGGCTCGGCGCCGCGCCGGTGTAGAATACGTTCTTCGACGATTCCTCGCCCTCGTATTGCACCGGGTAGAACAGCAGGCCGTTCAGTTCCTCGATGACCGGCAGCACCGATTTGCGGCTGACGGAGGTCCAGCAGCCGAACATCACATCGACCTTCGAAACCGTCAGCAACTCACGGGCCTTCTCCGCGAACAGCGGCCAGTCCGAGGCCGGGTCGACCACCACCGCCTCAAGCTGTCGGCCCAGCACGCCGCCCTTGGCGTTCTGTTCCTCGATCAGCATCAGCATCGTGTCTTTCAGCGTGGTTTCAGAAATCGCCATGGTCCCCGACAGCGAATGCAGGACGCCGATCCTGATCGGGCCTTCCTGCGCAAAGGCAAAACGCGGCGCGGTCAGCGGCGCGGCAAGGGCGGCGGCGGCTGTGGCCAGAAGCGAGCGACGTGTCAGATTCATATCCATTCCCCGTTGC
>NZ_BSFQ01000168.1 GCF_027922425.1 Pseudonocardia halophobica
CCAGTGGCAGGGCGAGAACATCAACCGCTACTGCGACCCGGCCTATGACGCCATGATCGCGGAGCTGGGCAAAACCGGCGATCTCGAAAAGCGCGCCGAGCTTGCGAAGAAGCTGAACGACATGCTGACCAAGGAAAGCATGACCATCGTGCCGCTGGTGGATCGTGGCCGTCTGTCGGCGCGGTCGAAAACCCTGGGCGGTGTCGTGCTGAACACATGGGATTCCGAACTGTGGAATGCCTCGGACTGGTATCGCATGAAGTGATGCGGGCCTGAGCCCCGGCTCTGATCCCGGCCGGTGCGGCAACCGCACCGCCCCCCTTCCCGACAAGACCAGTAGGCCAAGACCCATGACCCGAGGTGTCGTGCCATGCTGACATTCACGATCCGCCGCCTGTTGCTGGCCATCCCGACCCTTCTGTTCATCAGTCTCGTGATCTTCCTGCTGCTGGAGCTCGCCCCCGACGACCCGATGTCGGAAGTGCCACTGACCGTTCCGCCCGAGGTGAAGCAGAAGATGCGCGAGGCGCTTGGCGCCGACCAGCCGATGTTCTTCCGCTATATGCTGTGGCTGAAACAATTCTTCGTCATCGAACCGCTGCACATCCTTGGCGCCATCACCGGCTATGACCTGGCGGGTGACGCGCAGCGCATCATCTCGTGGCAAAGCCGCAGCCCGGTGGCCGACATCATCGCGCAGCGCATCCCGCAGACGCTGACCGTGATCGGCGCGGCCTATCTGATCGGCGTGCTGATCGCCCTGCCCATCGGCATTTATTCCGCCTATCGGCAATACAGCTGGTTCGACCAGCTTGGCACCTTCATCGCGATGATCGGGTTTTCGGTGCCGACCTTCTTTACCGGCGTCC
>NZ_BSFQ01000169.1 GCF_027922425.1 Pseudonocardia halophobica
TACTGGATCATCGGGCTCCTTCCGATCTGGTGCGGCCCTTTCCTCCGGTCCCCGCCGATGCCTCGACGCCGGCGAGCTCAGGCCATCGGCCCGACCAGCTCCCGGTACTCCTGGGGCAGCTGGGACAGGACGTCGTCGAGCTCCGGCGCCGACTCACGCATGCCCGCCGGCGAGAGCGGCCGGAACGTAGAGGCCGTCGCGTTCTGCGCGGACCGCGGCGAGTGTCCTCGTCGGTGCCCGGAGCTTGCTGAGGATGTGCTCGAGGTGGGCGGCCACGGTCCGGGGGGCCACCACCAGCGTATGGGCGATCTCCTGGTTGCAGTACCCCTCGACCAGCAGGCCCAGCACTTCCAGTTCCCGCGGAGTGAGTCCCTGAAGATCGGTCGCGGGTGACAGCAGGGCCAGACCGGTCAGCCCCGACGGGGCGTCCTCGGGTGCCGCCAGGGCGGTCACGCGCACGTGCCCGCCGGGGGCGTGGGGGCCACCCACCGGCCAGAGGAACGAGGAGTAGACGTGCCCGTCGCCGATCCGCTCGCGGGCGACGGCCAGGACGGAGGAGGACGGGGTCAGCAGCTCGTCCACGGGAAGGACAACCAGCGCCTGGCAGCCTTCGTCCACGCAGAGCACCACGCCGGCCGTGGCCCCACGCACCAGGCGGGCGGCGGTGAGCAGCGAACGCATCGGGTCGATGCCCTGCGCGAGCACCGGTCCGAGCCGCCCGAGCCTGCGGCGCATGAGCGGGGACGGCGGGCGCCGGTCGCCGGACAGCAGCGCGAGGAAGCCGACGTGGCGCCCCCCTTTTGCGAACAGGCCGAGGGCCAGCGCTTCGTTGATCCCGGACGGGAGCAGGCACTCGGCCCAG
>NZ_BSFQ01000170.1 GCF_027922425.1 Pseudonocardia halophobica
CGGCCGTGTCCGGCGGGCGTGTCGATGTCGGCCGGACCCGGCCGCCGGCGCGGCACCGCGGCGCGCTGGCCGAGGCCCTCGCCCGCTCGGGCGCGATGCTCGCCGAGGCGATCGACCAGGCGAAGGTGGTCCGCGGCGAGCAGCCGCTGATCGTGGTCGGCGGCGGTGGGTTCCTGGTGCCGGACGACGTCCCCGGCGTCAGCGAGATCCTCCGACCGCCCGACCACGAGGTCGCCAACGCGATCGGCGCGGCGATCGGCCAGGTCAGCGGCCAGGTCGAACGGATCGTCCGGTTCCGGGTCGGGGGCCGGGCGGCGGCCATCGAGGAGGCCTGCAAGAGCGCCCGGCTGCAGGCGGTCCGCGCGGGGGCCGACCCCGAGCGCACCGAGATCGTCGACATCGAGGAGGTCCCGCTCGCCTACCTCACCGACCCCGCGATGCGGATCCGCGTCAAAGCCGCCGGCCCCCTGCGACTCACCTGACACCGCGACCTCCCTCCACGACGTGCAACAGAAGGGCGACAACCCCATGACGACAGCAAGTCCACCCCGGCGGACCGATCCGGGAGCCTTCACCCGGTCCGAGGTGCGCCGCCCGGCGTCGCTCGCGGACGCGGTGCGCGAGCTGACCGAGCTGGGTGCCGACGGCGCCCCGCTGGCCGGCGGCACCTGGGTCATGCGGGCGCCCCTGCACGGCGCGCCGGTCGCCCGCGTCTACGTCGCCCTCGACGGCCTCGCGGAGCTGCGTGGGTTCCGGGCTACGGATGACGCGGTCGAGATCGGCGCCGCGGTCACGCACGACGAGCTCGCCGCTCTCGACTGCCCCGCGGCGCTCGCCGGCCTGGTGGAGGCGGCCCGCC
>NZ_BSFQ01000171.1 GCF_027922425.1 Pseudonocardia halophobica
TACTTCGCCGCCCGCGGGCCGATGCTGGCGCATGTGCTGGTCTGGGTCTCGGCCCGGAACCGTGTGACCGGCGGCACCGAGAGCATCGGCTTCTGGACCGGCGCGGATCATGCGGAATTCGTGATCGGCGGCGAGACCCGCATCTATTACGGGGCCGGGACCGCGCTCAGCGTCGATCCGCTCCGCCTGCAGACCGGCCTGCAGGAGCGCAGCCAGCGGGTGCAGCTCAGCCAGATCGCGGCCGAGACCCAGCTGGCGATCCGGGGCTATGACCCGCGCCATGCGCCGGTGGAGATCCACCGCGCGCTCTTCGATCCGCTGACCCATGCGCTGATCGGGGAGCCGCATCTGGTGCTGCGCGGCAATATCGACAAGGCGCCGGTCAGGACGCCCGCCAAGGGTGAGACCGGATCGATCGAGGTGGAAATCGCCACGGCGGCGCGGCGGCTGACCAAGCCGCTGACCCGCAAGCGGTCGGATGCCAGCCTGCGGGCGCGGGCCGGAACGGATGCCTTCCGGCAATATGCCAGCCTCGCCGACAAGGTCGAGACGCCCTGGGGCCGCAATGTCCGATCCGGCAGCACCAGCGCCCCGGCGGATGTGCCTGGGGGTGCGCCGAAGGGGGCTGACCGATGACGCCGCTCCTTCGTCTGCCCGATGCCCGGTCCCGCCTGCGCCACTGGCTGGGCGGCGTGGCCGGTCGGCCGATGCGGCCCGGCGAACATGATTGCTGCCTGTTCGGCGCGGGGGCCATCGCCGCGCAGACCGGGGTCGATCTCGCAGCACCGTTCCGGGGCCGTTACACCACCTTTGCAGGCGGGCGGCGCATCCTGCGCAAGGCGGGTTATGCGGATCATGT
>NZ_BSFQ01000172.1 GCF_027922425.1 Pseudonocardia halophobica
AGCTGATCCGCCCCGACCACCACGCCGTCGCGAACGCGATCGGCGCCGCCATCGCCCAGGTCGGCGGCGAGGTGGACCAGATGTACGCCGTCGGCCCGCAGCTCTCCCGCGACGCGGCCCTCGAGCTGGCCATGGAGCTGGCGGCCGAGCGGGCGGTGGCGGCCGGGGCCCTGCCCGAGTCGGTCCGGATCGTCGACCAGGAGGAGCTGGCCCTGGCCTACGTCCCCGGCAACGCCGTCCGGATCAAGGTGAAGGCCGTCGGAGACCTGCAGCTCGGAAGGTAGACCAGTGCGACTCGTTGACGAGCGGCAGCTCGAGGACATCGCCCTCGGCGCCGGCATCCTCGGCACCGGCGGCGGCGGCGACCCCTACATCGGCACGCTGCTGGCCCGCAACGCGATCCGCAAGCACGGGCCGGTGGAGGTCGTGGACCTCGACGAGGTGCCCGACGACGCGTTCGTGATCCCCTCGGCGATGATGGGCGCCCCCACGGTCATGGTGGAGAAGCTCCCCAGCGCCGACGAGGTCGTGACCGCGTTCCGCAAGCTCGAGCACCACCTGGGCCGGCGGGCGACGCACACGATGCCGATCGAGATCGGCGGGCTCAACTCGGTCATCCCGTTCTGCCTGGCGGCGCGGGAGCGGCTCCCCGTGATCGACGCGGACCTGATGGGCCGCGCGTTCCCCGAGCTGCAGATGTGCATGCCGACGATGTTCGGGGGCAAGGCGGCTCCCATGGCGATCGCCGACGACAAGGGCAACGCCTCGGTCATCGACGCGATCGACAACCGGTGGACCGAACGGCTCGCCCGCTCCCAGACGATCGACATGGGGTGCGCCGCGCTGAT
>NZ_BSFQ01000173.1 GCF_027922425.1 Pseudonocardia halophobica
GTGAACGGGTTGGACAGGAAGACCGAGACCATGTCGCAGCCGGCCTCGCGCATCAGCTGCGTCTTCTCCAGCAGCTGGTCGGGGGTGCCGTAGAGGCACCAGTAGTCGACGAGCTCCTTGGTGATCAGCGGCCGGTGCACCGGGTCGAGCCCGCGCAGGTACTTCGCCCACACCTCGAGGTAGTGCGGCGCGTCCGGGGCGGTCGGGTCGCCCAGGTAGGCCATGGCCGCCTCGGTGGACGCCTTGACAATGGGCTCGCCGAGCTCGTCGACGTGGTCGTTCATGAACCCGGCGTTGGTGATGCACGAGGAGATCGGGCCCGAGCCGAAGCCCTTGTCGATGCCGTCCTCCCAGGTCTCGCCGTCGCGCAGCTGGTAGAACCAGGACAGCGCGACCAACTTGACCGAGCCGGGCGGGCGGCCCGCCTCGGCGACGGCCTTGTCCAGCTCGCGTCGGACCACGCCGATCATGTCGGGGTCGGGGCCGAGGCAGTAGGTCATGTAGTCCGCGTGCTTGGCCGCGATCGCCAGGCCCTTGGGCCCGCCGGCGGACATCCAGACCTCGACCGGGTCCTCGAGGTTGTACCAGTGGCCGTTCTTGTCCAGGAACTCGATCTCGCGCTCCTGGCCCAGCCACGTCTGGGTCACCCGTCGGCCGGCCAGCAGCCCGCGGGCGACGTCGAGGGCGGTGTCGAGCTCCGAGAGCTTGGCCGGCCGGTTGCCCATCGACCGCAGGGCGTTGTTCGCGGTGCCGATCCCGAGGAACGTCCGCCCCGGGGCCAACGCGTTCAGCGTCGCGATCGAGTTCGCGGTGACCGGGGCGATGCGGGTCCGCGGT
>NZ_BSFQ01000174.1 GCF_027922425.1 Pseudonocardia halophobica
CGGCGTGGCTTCGACGAGCACCCCGCAAGCAATGAGCACGGCCTTGTCTTCAGGAGTGACGTCATGCTCACCGGGCGGAAGCCAGCGGGTGCCGATCTTGACTGCATGCGCCAGGCGCACTTTCACCAGCGCGTCAGCCATCAGCTCTGCCCCGCATTCTGGAACAGGAAGCCAGCGTCAGCACCAACGATATAGGGGCGGCGCTCGGTCTTCGTGCCGTAAATCCAGCTGTCGTTGCTGTCCAGGAAATACGGCTTCTGGATCTGCGGGTAGCCCGACAGCTCATAGGTGTAGCCGAAGGCGGGAACGCGATAGTTGGTGCCCTTCGGGACATAGGCGAGGATCGCGTCATCGCCCCAGATATCCGTCGCTGGGACATCGTCCCCCGCATTTTCAGGCAGGAAGACCGCCTTGCCGGAGATCACATTGTCCAGCTCGAGCGAACGGGCCAGCATGTCCAGCGTGATCGAGTCGGCCGAGGTGTATTTGAACTGATCCTTGAAGGTCTGGTGTTCGGTCAGCGCATTGGCGGCATTCGGCCCCTGGATCAGCGTATTGGGGTAACGGCCGGTCATACGGCGAATGACCTCTTTGCCTGCCTTGATATCTGCCTTGGGGGCCGAGGTGGACTGCGTCCAGCGGGCGGTCGTGGTCAGGGTAACCTTGTTCGACGCGGCATAGTTCGCCGTGTTGCGCGCCATTTGCGCGCATTCGAGTTCGAGGCCAAGATCGACCACGTCGAGCACCATGTCGATGGCACCCTTCGCCAGATCGATACCGGGGACCGAACCGGCCTCTTCCTGATGCTCAATGGGCACCGTTGCTTCCAGCGCATC
>NZ_BSFQ01000175.1 GCF_027922425.1 Pseudonocardia halophobica
CCTCGAGGCTGGTGTGAGGCCCTCGAACGGGCCGGTTCTGGTCACCGGCGCGGGTGGCGGCGTCGGAACGATCGCCATCGCCGTGCTCGCCCAGGCCGGCTTCGACGTCGTGGCGTCAACCGGACGGGCAGACCAGCTGCGGGATTCGCTGCTCCGGCTGGGGGCGCGCGAGGTCATCGACCGCCTGCCGGCCGAGCCCGACGGCGGGTTGGCAACACCCGCTTGGAGTGCGGTGGTCGACTCCGTCGGCAGCACGACCCTCGCCTCGGCTCTGGCCGCCACCCGCTACGGAGGCGTGGTCGCCGCGGTCGGTCTCGCACAAGGGGTCGATCTTCCTACGACGGTGCTGCCGTTCATCCTGCGAGGGGTCTCGTTGGTCGGTGTCGACTCCGTCTATGCCTCCGAGGGCCGACGTCGGCGAGCATGGGAGCGGCTGGCGACCATCGACCACGAGTTGCTCGACTCGATCACTTCGGTCGTTGGGCTCGAGGACGTGGCGAGCGTGTCGCAGGATCTCGTGGCAGGCCGGGTACACGGACGTGTCGTCGTCGATGTCCACAAATGAGCGACAAGGCAATGGCGGACCATCCGGTCGTGCTCATGGATGGTGAGATGCCAGGGCGCGGTCGCCGGTCTGCTCCGGCGGTCGGGCCCCTCCGCGTGGCACCGCGAGACGCGGACGGTGGGGGAGACGACAGTGGGTGTGGTCACCCTTGGTGGAGACGTTGCCGTTATGGACGAGGACGGCTGGATCTACCTGGTGGACCGTCTCAAAGACATGATCAACGTCTCGGTATACAAGGTGTGGCCGCGCGAGGTCGAGGACGTCCTCTA
>NZ_BSFQ01000176.1 GCF_027922425.1 Pseudonocardia halophobica
TCAGGGCGGCAGCCTGACCTCAGTCGCGGTGCCGGAAAGCCAGATGGCCACATTCCAGAATGCGGTCGCGCTGATCGAGAGCCCGCTCTGGGCCGACAGCACGATCCGCACGCTGAATTTCAACCCCGCGACCGAAACCCTGTCGCTGTCGATCCTGTCGCCCAGCGGCATGTCCGAGCGCACGGTCGATGCCATCCGCACGCAGCTGCTGGCCGACAGCGACTGGACGCAGCTGCTCGATGCCCCCCTCACGCCCGCCAAACAGGCCCAATGGGCGACATATCGGCAGGAACTGCGCGATATCCCCTCCCAGCCCGGCTACCCCGGATCGGTCTCATGGCCGGTCAAACCCACCTGAAAGGACCACGATGACATCCGTTTCCATCGCCCCCGCCGTCGCCCTGGCCGAAGCAGATGCGCTGATCGACCATCTGCGGCAGCGCGGCCTCATCCAGGCGCAGGCCATCGCCGATCTGCAAGCCCGCATCGCAGAACTGGAGGCCAGCGCCCGCCCGGACCCCGACAGCATCGCACAGGAGATGACCCATGGCTGATCTTCCCACATCTTATTCCACCGGCACGGTCACTGTCGGCGCCGGATCGACCTCGGTCACCGGCAGCGGGACTTCGTTTGAAGCGGCCGGGCTGGAGGCAGGGGATATCTTCTGGGCGGCCGGGCTGAGTGTCAGGATCGCCAGCGTCAACAGTGCGACCTCGCTCACGCTCGCTTATCCCTGGCCGGGGGCCACCCAGACCGCTGTGAACTACGAGGTCCGCTTCACGCCGGATATGACCCGCGCACTGGCCTCGGCGCGGGAATTGCTGGAGGAGCTT
>NZ_BSFQ01000177.1 GCF_027922425.1 Pseudonocardia halophobica
TGAGCGCTTGGCTGGCACCAGGATCAGCACAAACATCGTGACCGGTGGGAAGGAGATCTTCAGGACATTTGGCCTGATCGAAAGCGCCGAGGTAGTCAGGGAAACCCGCGACGGCCGCATGCAGGAAGTCGAGATCAAGCTATCGGACTGGGTTTTCAATGCGATACGATCAAAGGAAGTCCTCACGTTGCATCGTGATTACTTCCGGCTTCGTAAGCCTTTGGAACGACGCATTTATGAACTCGCACGCAAGCACTGCGGGGCGCAGAAGGAATGGCGGATCAGCCTCGCGCTGCTGCAGAAGAAGTGCGGATCGAACTCCACCCCCCGAGAGTTTCGGCGCTTGGTCATGAACATCGTCCGAGAGGATCGGGAACACGACCACATGCCGGATTATGCAATCTCCTATGACGAGCAGGAGGACATGGTCACATTCTCAAACCGCCAGGGCGTGAAGATGGTTCTGCCTCCTGCGGTGGCGCCGCACCTTGACCCAGATGTCTATGAGACGGCCCGGATGCTCGCTCCTGGCTTCGACGTGTACTATCTGGAACGCGAGTGGCGCAGTTGGCTTCCAGAGACGCCGCGCAACCCGGAAGCCGCATTCTTGGGGTTCTGTCGGAAGTGGGTGCAGAACAGAAAAAATACCGTATAATTTCAAATACCGGATTTTTCTTTATAGAGCGCCCAGGCTTCTTCGATGAGAACGCCCTGCTGTACACCGCGTCGCTTGGCTTCGTTGGCGATCTCCTCTGAGATGTCTGGCATGACCTTGGCGTGTACCTGCCCCGTCCGGGGGCTAGGCTTACGCCCGCGGCGCTTCTGCCCGTCAC
>NZ_BSFQ01000178.1 GCF_027922425.1 Pseudonocardia halophobica
GGCCGAGCTGAGTTGACGGTCACAGTAGAAACGTTAAAATCACGTTGCTGGTAAGGCCGACCCCTGGTGGCCGCCAGGCGGATGCGCAAGGGTGCATGTCCGCGTAGAACCTCGGTTCCACGCTCCCCCGTGCCCGCCGAGCCAACTCCGGCAAGCGCGGCCAGTCGGTAGAAACGACTCTCGGAAGGTGAACGATCCGATGGGCTACCTCGACAACCTGATCATCAACACCGACAACTACAAGCACTGCCACTACCCGCTCTACCCCCCGGGCACCGAGTACGTCTCGAGCTACATCGAGTCGCGCGGCGGTGAGTGGCCGGTCGTCCAGTTCGTCGTCCTTCAGGCCTTCCTGCGCGAATACCTGATGCGCCCGATCAGCCTCGAGGACATCGACGAGGCCGAGTTCGTCGTCCGCGAGCAGGGGATGCACTTCAACCGCGAGAACTGGCTGGGCATCCTCAACGACCACGGCGGCTACCTGCCCGTCGAGATCGAGGCCGTTCCCGAGGGCACCGTGCTCCCGGCACGGAACGTGCTCGTGCAGGTGATCAACACCGACCCGAAGTACTTCTGGGCCACCAGCTTCTTCGAGACCGCGCTGCTGCGCGCGGTCTGGTACCCGAGCACCATCGGCACGGTCAGCTGGCTGTCCAAGATGGTGATCAGGGAGGCGCTCGCGCGGACCTCGGACAACCCGCAGCTGATCCGCAACATCCTGCACGACTACGGCGCCCGCGGCGTCAGCTCTGACGAGTCCGCGGCGCTGGGCGGTCTGGCGCACCTGGTCAACTTCGACCAGTCCGACACGGTGCCGGGGATCCTCGCCGCGA
>NZ_BSFQ01000179.1 GCF_027922425.1 Pseudonocardia halophobica
GGATCACCCAGGATCCGCGCATCCAGGTGCATCTGCACACCATGGTGGAGGGCCTGGAGGGTGAGGGTGGCCGCCTCGATGCCGTCGTCGTGACGGACACGGTGACCGGTGAGCAGCAGCGCCTGCTCGCGCGCGACCTCATGGTGTTCATCGGGGGCCAGCCCAGCACGTCGTGGTTGCCGGACTCGGTCGCCCTGGACTCCGGTGGCTACGTGCTGACCGGGCCGGACGCGCGCCGGCCGGCGCAGAGGGGAAGGTCCGGCGGGCCCGACCCGCTGCTGCTCGAGACCAGCCTGCCCGGAGTCTTCGCAGCCGGCGACGTGCGCAGCGGCTCGGTGAAGCGGGTCGCCTCGGCGGCGGGGGAGGGCGCGATGGCGGTTCGCATGGTGCACGAGCACCTCGCCAAGGCCCGGTGACCGACGAGCCCCGACCTGAGGCCGTCGGCGGCCGGGTCAGCCGGAGGACCCGAGCGCGGCGACCGCCGCGTCGATCCGCCGGGCGAGCTCGACGTCCATGTCCGTCACCCGGTCGAGCGAATGCGTCCAGACCTCGAAGGTGATCGCGTCCTGTCGTTGCTCGACGCGCGCGTGGTGGGTCATGTCGCGCTCGGCGCGGGCGACGGCGTCGCGGAGCGGCCGGTGGCGCTCGGGCGGGAGGACGACGGTTCGTCGCAGCCGGTGTTCGTCGCCCTCCCAGCCCTCCAGGGCAGCGAGCGCGCGGTCGATCTCCTCCTGCTCGAGCAGTCTGGGGGTCAGCGTGGTCGGCACCCCGGAACCGCGCGGCGGAACCCCTTGGTCGAGCGGTGAGATCAGCTCCTCACCGTCCGGCAGCC
>NZ_BSFQ01000180.1 GCF_027922425.1 Pseudonocardia halophobica
GAGAGAGGACGGCGCGTCGAGCTCGTGCAGCCGCCGGATGAGCGCGGTCACGGCGGCGAGGCCGGCGTAGGTGTCGCCGTCGGATACTGACTTCCAGAACGTCACAAGACGATCGCCGACGACGACCGGTTGCTCGAGGCCAACGAGGCGCGTCGCGGGGTAGTCGAGCTCCTCGAGCCACCGCGCCACGCTGACCTGGCGCTCCACCGCGTCAGCTCTGGCCCCAGGGCGGGAGACGCGCGCGATCACGCGGTTCGGCAGCCGGAAGACCGCGTTGGAGCCGTACCGGATCAGTTCGGCGGGCTCGCTCTCGCGCTGGACCTTCCGCGCCGCCGCGTGCAGCACGGCCGCCGGATCGTTCTGCTGGATCTGATTCGTCATTCCCGCGTCGCTGATCGCGCACCTCAATCTCTCATCCTGGAACCCGTCCGCGGCGCTGCCGACCCGAGCCTACGGCCGGGCCTCGCGCCCGTCAGTCCGTCGGATACAGCCGGCGAGTGAACGAACGAGGCTGCTCGTTCCCTTCGACAAACCACGCGACCGACTGTCTCGTCCCCAGCCGGCCGACGCGGAAGCTGGTCACGGACGTCGAGAGCACCCGGTCGTCGAGCGACCGGGACCGGGCATACTCACGCGCCTCGGCCTCGGTTCCGAAGATGACCTCGACCGCTCCGACGTCGTCCGGCCTCGTCGCGTGGACCGAGTAGACCGTGTCCGCCACACCGCCTCCTCTAACTACGTCAATCTACGACATAGTACGACGAGCAGTGCCATGAACCTGATCAGCTGCATAGCCTGCGTGTCGTGGCACGGCTGGT
>NZ_BSFQ01000181.1 GCF_027922425.1 Pseudonocardia halophobica
GGCCGAGCTGCGGGCCCACTTCCGGCCCGAGTTCCTCAACCGGGTCGACGACACCGTGCTGTTCACGCCGCTGAGCCAGGGTGAGATCGAGAACATCGTCGAGCTCATGCTGTCCGACCTGCGCGTGCGGCTCGCCGAGCGCAACATCACCATGGAGATCGGTGAGGGCGCCCGTCGCTTCATCGCGCACGAGGGCTACGACCCGGTGTACGGGGCCCGTCCGCTGCGCCGATTCATCGCGCGGGAGGTCGAGACCCAGGTCGCCCGCGCGCTGCTGCGCGACGGGGCCATCGAGGGGTCCACCGTGCGGGTCGACGTGGGCGGCGACCAGCTCGTCGTCTCCCACGAGCCCATCGGGGCGCAGGCGTGAGCGCCTCGGCGACGGCGCGGACGAGCACCATCGCCTGCCCGCAGTGCGGGAAGCGGAACCGGGTACCGGTGTCCGCAGGCTCGGTGCCGAAGTGCGGCAACTGCCACGAGCGCCTGCCCTGGATCGCCGACTCGGGCGACGACGACTTCGCCGAGGTCGCGGAGCGGGCTCCGGTCCCGGTACTCGTGGATCTGTGGGCGACCTGGTGCGGCCCGTGCCGGATGGTGAGTCCCGTCCTCGAACGGCTGGCCACCGAGCGAGCCGGTGAGCTCAAGCTGGTCAAGGTCGACGTCGACCGGGCGCCCCGGCTCTCCCAGCGGTTCGAGGTGCGCGCCGTCCCCACGCTGATGGTCCTGCGGGACGGCGAGGTACTCGCCCGCCAGCCCGGAGCCGCACCGGAGCCGGCGTTGCGAAGCTGGCTGGACCAGGCACTGCAGTCGAAGGGAA
>NZ_BSFQ01000182.1 GCF_027922425.1 Pseudonocardia halophobica
TGCGGGATCTGACCCGCTACCGCAAACGGCTCATCCAAGACCACACCAGCGAGTGCCAGCGCATCCAGAAGACCCTCGAAGACGCCGGCATCAAGCTTGACTCGGTCGCCTCCGACGTCCTCGGGGTGTCCGGGCGGGCCATGCTCGCCGCCCTGGTCGCCGGTGAACGCGACCCCGTCGTGCTCGCCGAGCTGGCCAAGGGCAAGCTCCGCCGCAAGATCCCCGCGCTGCGCCAAGCGCTACGCGGCCGGTTCACCGATCACCACGCCCTGCTGATCGGGTTGTCGCTGGCACACACCGCGCACCTGGAGCAGGCGATCGCCCACCTCGACGACCGGGTCGACGCCCTGTTCGCCTCCCAGAGCGGGCCGGACCGCGGTGGGCGGGACGGGATCCCTTTCACCCGGGCCCGTGACCGGCTCGACACCATCACCGGGGTCGGGAAACGGGCCGCCGAAACCATCATCGCCGAGATCGGCGTGGACATGACCCGCTTCCCCACCGCCGCGCACCTGGCCTCCTGGGCCGGCCTCGCCCCGGGCAACAACATCACCGGCGGCAAACGCGGCTCGGGCAAGACCACCCACGGCGACGTCTGGCTCACCGACATCCTCGTCCAATGCGCCTGGGCCGCCGCACGCACCCGCAACACCTACCTGTCCGCCCAGTTCTGGCGCCTCGCCCGCCGGATCGGGAAGAAGAAAGCCGCTATCGCCGTCGCCCACTCCATCCTGGTCATCAGCTGGCACCTGCTCACCGAGGACTGCGACTACACCGACCTCGGCGGCGACTACTTCACCCGCCG
>NZ_BSFQ01000183.1 GCF_027922425.1 Pseudonocardia halophobica
CTTGTCAGCGGCACGGCCTTGCCTCCGAGGCCGTTACAGCTCGGTCGGGCCCAGGCAGCTGCTCCATCCGCCCACCCGCTGACGGAATATGACTGACGGGTTAGTAGGCGTTGACAACGCCTCCGCAACGGCGGATACGATCTGGACCGACGCGCCTGCCTGCGACCTGGATGAGATGAGCGATGAACGACTTGACGAAGGAGGTCGGCGTGCAGAAGTTTGAGTTCATCGACTTCGCCGCCGAGGGCACGATCGGGTCGGTCTGGCTCGACAGACCCCCCGTGAACGCGGTGAACGGGACGATGTACCTGGAGATCAAGCGGTTCTTCGACGGCGTCGAAACCCACTTGCCGGACGCTCGGGTGATCGTGCTCGGTGGCAGGGGCAAGCACTTCTGCGGCGGTAACGACCTCGCCGAGTTCCAGACGATGACCCCCGAGAACGCCGGCGAGCGGATGCGGCTGGTGCGCGGGGCGTTCTGGGCCATCTACGACTGCCCTGTGCCGGTGATCGCTGCGGTGCACGGTGTCGTGGTGGGCACCGGCCTCGCCATCGCGGCGTCCTGCGACTTCGTCGTCGCGGCGGAAGGGGCTCGGTTCGCTCTTCCCGAAGTGAACGTCGGCGTGATGGGGGGCGCCAAGCATCTGTCGCGGCTGGTACCTCAGGGTGTCGTCCGCCGGCTCCATCTGCAGGGCGACCTGGTGCCCGCGGAAGAGCTGCTGCCCTACGGAGGCATCTGCGAGATCGTACCCGCGGACCAGCTGGACGCGGCGGCCCGAGAGCTCGCCCGTT
>NZ_BSFQ01000184.1 GCF_027922425.1 Pseudonocardia halophobica
GTCGACGATCTCCTCGGGGTCCTGGCCCTTGTAGGAGTACCCGTAGGTCCGCTCGTGAGCGGCGTGGAACTGCTCGATCGCCTTCTGCCAGGCCTCCTCGGAGAGCTCGTTGGGGTCCCCGTCGTAGTGGGAGTCGACCTGCACACGGATCTCGTACGTCTGGCTGCTGTAGCGGAAGTCGAGGAAGGTCTCCACGCCGATCCGTTGCTGGTCGACGCTTTCGCGACGGGCGGCCGCGAGCGCCTCCTCCGCGATCTTGCGGTACGCCTGCTGAAGCTCGGGGAAGTCAATCTCGTCCTCGCGACGCACGTAGGTGTGGACGGCGTCGGTACGGAGGTCGGTCATGAGCAGGCCCTCGGCGCAGGCGAGGCCGGGGGCGAGCGGCACCAGGACCTTGCCGGTCTGCATGATCTCGGCGCACCTGCAGGCATGCAGGCCGCCCGCGCCTCCGAACGGGAAGAGAGTGAACTTGCGCGGGTCGCGGCCGCGGGCGACGCTGGTCAGGCTGATGCCTCGGGCCATGTTCTCGCTCGCGAGTCGGAGGATGCCGAGTGCTGCCTCCTCCGGGGTCACGCCGAGCTTGTCGGCGATGTTCTCGGCGATGGCCTTGCGCGCGGCGTCGCGGTCGACCGTGATCGACCCGTCGCCGAGTGTGGCTTCAGGGATGCGGCCGAGGACGACGTGGGCGTCGGTCACCGTCGCCTGCGTGCCGCCCTTGCCGTAGGCAGCCGGACCCGGGCTTGCGCCGGCACTCAGGGGGCCGACCCGCAAGGACTCGTCGCCGACCATTG
>NZ_BSFQ01000185.1 GCF_027922425.1 Pseudonocardia halophobica
AGGACAGCTTCGAGACGGGCGAGGATCTCGGACAGCATCACTTCCACCCCGCGAGCTTCTGCGGTGTAAACACCTCGGGCGGATGCGCCGCCATGATCTGGCCGGTCTGGCTGACCGGCGCGGGATCATTGGCCCCCACCGGCAATGCGATGCGGCCGCTTGCGACGTCCTTCAGCGCGGCGACGGCGTCGGTGTAATCCTGACGGACATGATCGGGTGCGCCATTGCGGTGCAGGATGTAACGCGAGATCGACACCGCCCAGGTCTTGACCAGGGCGGGCACCGTCGGCAGCGGCAGGTCGTATCTCGCGCCGACATATCCGTCGATTGCGTTGTCGGCATCCAGCAGCGCGGCCGCAATGACGTCAGGATCGGGAGTGCCATCACGATCACGGTCGGCGATCTGCCTGATCTCGGCATCACCCGCCCGCGCGATCAGATCAGGGAGCGAGGCATAGCTCATTTCTCGCCCGCCTGTGCCTGCTGCGCGCGGATCTCGCGCCGACCAGCGATGTCCGGCGCCGAGACGATGCCATTGGCCTGCATGCGGTCCATCAGGCGCGAGGCATCGGTATAGCCAATGCTGAGATGACGCTGGAGGAAGGACGTGGAAGCCCGGCGCTCGGTCATCATCAGCTGGACGGCCTGATCATAAAGGTCTTGCGCCATGGCTCAGCCCAACATCCTGACAGCCGGGGCGCCCAGGTCGCCGTGGCAGGTGGCGGCGGACAGATGACGGCCGTTCAGCGCGGTCGCGCGCAGGCTGACCATGCAGGCCGGGCGCATGTCAT
>NZ_BSFQ01000186.1 GCF_027922425.1 Pseudonocardia halophobica
CCCACGACCGGCCCGGCCACCGAAGCCGCCCGCCCCGGCACCGACGCGCTCCTCCCAGTCCTCGGGAACCCGCCGGAAGTCCTCCCCGAATCGGTCGTAGCGCTTGCGGAGCTCCGGGTCCGACAGCACGGAGTACGCCTCGTTGATCTCCTTGAACCGCTCCTCCGCCCCCGGATCCCTGTTCACGTCCGGATGGTTCTGTCGCGCCAACCGCCGGAACGCCTGCTGCAGCTCGTCGGGGCCGGCGTCACGGGACACCCCGAGTACCTCGTAGAAGTCGCGGGGCATCGGTCAGGTCTCCTGCCGCTGCGCCACGGTGACGGCTGCCGGTCGGAGCTGGCGTCCGGGGGCGCCGTAGCCGGGGCGGACCACGGCGGCCACCGAACCGGGCGGGGTCCCGGCCCCGTCGGCGTCCACCACCCCCACGACCTCGTGGCGCGCCGGATCGAACGGCACTCCGGGCTCGTCCTCCCGTCCGTAGCCGAGCCCCGAGACGACGGCGAGGGCCTGCTCACGGAGGGTGCGGATGCCCTCGACGATGGATTCGGGGTCCGCTGCGGCGTGCTCGAGCGCGCGATCGATGGTGTCGAGCACCGGGAGGAACGCCGACGTGACGAGCTCCCGCTCGCTCTCGCGCTCGCGTGCGACCTCCCGCGCGTAGCGCTTGCGCAGGTTGTCCAGGTCTGCCGCGGCGCGCCGCCAGCGGTCCTCGGCGGCGTCGAGCGCGCGCTGGGTGGGGCCGGCCGTCGCGCCGTCCGCCGGCGGGGGCCCCGATCCGCTG
>NZ_BSFQ01000187.1 GCF_027922425.1 Pseudonocardia halophobica
GCCGGCGTGGCTGAGCCGGCAGGCCGCCGAGTCGGAGAAATCGGCGGCGGAGGCGGCCAAGCGGATCGCTGCCCTCAGGACCGGAGCGAGCCGCAAGGACTGGTCGGCCTACTGACCCCAGAGCCGGCGGGAACGAGCCTGCTCGTCGAAGTCCCGCACGACGCGAGACCCGCGGAAGCGGGGCAGACGCTGCCGGAGCTCGTCGACGTAGCTCGCGCACCGCGTGGACTGCAGGTCCTCGCCGAGGTCGAGCGCGGTCAGCGCGGTCGCGCAGCCGGCCTCGACCTCGCCGCCGTCGAGCTGGGCGTGGGCGAGGACCATCGTCGCGAAGAAGTCGCTGCGGACGTACTCACCGCTGGCTCCCTCCACGGCCTGTGACGCCCAGTGCGCAGCATCGGACGGGCGCCCGAGGTCGCGATGGCAGTGGCCGAGTTCCGCAGCAAGCTCCGCCTCGTCGAAGTACTGGATCCACTCCGGACCGTCCCCAGGGGAGTGGCGCTCGAACTGCGAGGTGGCTCGGCCGAGCGCCGCGTCGCACCCCGTTGCGTCGCCGAGCCTGGCGAGCGCCCGTGCCTCCATCACGCTGAAGTGCGCGCTGAGCACGGGGATGCCGAGTGAGCTCGTCCCCAGTTGCGCGGCCCGGGCGAGATTCGCTGCCTCGCGGAACCGGCCGAGGTAGGTCGCCTGGTGGCTCATCGCGTCGAGAATGCTCGCCGCGAGGCTGCGATCCCCGGCCTCGTCGGCCAGCGCCAGTGCCTGGATGAAGTAGCGCTGGGC
>NZ_BSFQ01000188.1 GCF_027922425.1 Pseudonocardia halophobica
CGACGCTGGACAGCTGGGCGGAGCCGAAGGGCGAGTTCCAGCCGCCGATGTCGGTGGCGTACACGTTGGTCATCGCGAGGATGCGGCCGGTCGAGTCCGCGGCGATGCGGTAGTCGTGCACGGACTCGCGCGCGTGCGTGCTCCCGCGGAAGTGCTCGGCGCGGTCCTCGGCCCACTTCACCGGCCGACGCAGCGCGATGGCGTGCAGGCAGGCGAGGACGTGCTCGGGGAACACCCCCAGCTTCTGCCCGAACCCGCCACCGACGTCCGACGCCCTGGCCCGGATCTCGCTCTCGTCGAGCCGCAGTGTCTCGGCGAGCTGCTTGCGGATCAGGTGCGGGACCTGCGACGAGCAGTGGACGGTGAGCTCGCGGGCGCCGGGCCGCCACTGGGCGACGACGCCCCGGGTCTCCATGGGGAGCGCGGTCACCCGGTTGATCCGGGACCGGCCCTCGACGACGACGTCCGCCTCGGCGAACCGGGCCTCCGGGTCGCCGCTGCCGTCGGAGTTCGCGGCCAGCAGGTTGGAGTCCAGCACCGACGGGTGCAGCACCGGCGCGTCGGGCTCGAGGGCGGACAGGACGTCGACGACGTGCGGCAGGGGCTCGTAGGCGATGTCCAGGAGCTCGAGCGCGTCCTCGGCGACGTGCCGGCTGCTCGCGACGACGCTGACGACCGGCTGCCCCTCGTGCGTGGCGACGTCCTGGGCGAGCGCGTAGTACGGCAGCTTCGGTGCGCCCGGCACCGGGCGCAGGACGGTCAGCGGCTCCGTGTTCC
>NZ_BSFQ01000189.1 GCF_027922425.1 Pseudonocardia halophobica
CCAAGTTCGTCGAGATCAGTCAGCGCATCGACGACCTCCGGGAGGCTCTCGACTCGGCGATGGCGCAGCTCGACGCGCGGGTGAGTGAGCTGGAGAAGTCGCTCCGCCGTTGACCGTCCGGCCGAGCTCGTCGATCCTGGCGGCGAGCAGGTCCGCCCAGCGACGCACCTCCGCGCCGAGCCGGGTCAGCTCCCGCCGCACCTCTCGTCGTTCGGCTGCGCTGAGCAAGGCCCCGCCGGCCTCCTCTTGTCGTCTGTCCTCCACGTGATCCACTCTGGCTTTCGCGAACTGCCCGCGGCAGGGCGCACATGGGGGCACACTC
The DNA here is from genome assembly GCF_027922425.1 of Pseudonocardia halophobica. GTDB lineage: Bacteria > Actinomycetota > Actinomycetes > Mycobacteriales > Pseudonocardiaceae > Pseudonocardia > Pseudonocardia halophobica. The sequence continues at coordinate 323 of NZ_BSFQ01000189.1, forward strand.
GGACGCCCAGGGCGCGGAGGGAGGTCGATGGCAGCCAACGAACGGCTCTGCGCGCTCCTGCGCGAGGCCGGCTACCTCGACCGCGACGGCTCCGTGGGCCGCAAGCGCTTCGCACGTGCGGTGACCGCGATGGCTGCGCGACGGGGACTCACCCGCGAGTACACGCACACCTACGTCAGCCGCTGGATCAACGGGACCATCCCGCGCGACGAGGAGGCGAGGGCGTGCATTCTGCAGGCCCTGGGCGAACGTCTCGGGCGCGAGGTACGTCCCGACGAGGTCGGGTTTGTGGGTGGACAGACGGTGAGCCCCGACGTGGGCCTCAGCTACCCCACCGACGCCGACGAGTCCGCATCCACCCTCGCCGCCCTGCTCCAGGCCGACATCGACCAGGCCGGCTCGGTGGTCGCCTCGGCGGCAAGACCAGCAGCATGGAACGAGGCCTCG
>NZ_BSFQ01000190.1 GCF_027922425.1 Pseudonocardia halophobica
GTCGTCTTCTCGGCGGCGATTGACGGCTCGGTCTATGCGCGTCACGGCACGACGTTTCCGACGCGGCTGACTGTGATCGACAAGATCCCGGCTGTTGATTTCCACTGAGAAGTGACCCGGGTTTTCCATCGAGATTTGACCCACCTCTGATTATGGATTTCGGTTCAGTTTTGGGTCAAGGGCGGGTTTCACTCCTTCTTTTTTCGGGCTGTTGCGGCTGAACTTGCCTTGAAGCGGAAGCTGTCGTTTCCGGACTCCAGGATGTGGCAGCGATGAGTGAGGCGATCGAGCAAGGCGGTGGTCATCTTGGCGTCACCAAAGACGGTGGCCCATTCGCTGAAGCTGAGGTTGGTGGTGATCACGACGCTGGTCCGTTCGTAGAGTTTGCTGAGCAGGTGGAACAGCAACGCCCCGCCTGAGGCGCTGAACGGCAGATATCCGAGCTCGTCCAAGATGACGAGGTCGAGCCTGGTCAGGCTTTCAGCAATCTGGCCGGCTTTACCCTTGGCCTTTTCCTGTTCGAGGGCATTGACCAGTTCGATGGTGGAGAAGAAGCGGACCTTGCGGCGATGATGCTCGATCGCCTGGATGCCAAGGGCCGTCGCGACATGGGTCTTGCCGGTGCCTGGGCCACCGATCAGGACGACGTTCTGGGCCCCATCGATGAACTCACCGCGATGCAGGGTCCGAACGGTAGCCTCGTTGATCTCGCTGGCGGCGAAGTCGAAGCCCGAGAGGTCTTTATAGGCCGGGAAGCGTGCCGCTTTCA
>NZ_BSFQ01000191.1 GCF_027922425.1 Pseudonocardia halophobica
GGCGTGGGCTCGAGGACTCCACCCGTCTCGGGCGGGTTCGCCGGGTCGTCGAGCGCACGATGTCCTGGCTGCTGGGTTTCCGGCGCCTGGCGCTGCGCTACGACCGCTCCGCGTCCACGATCACCGCGCTGCTGTCGCTGGCCTGTGCTCTGATCTGCCACCGCCGTCTGGCCCAGCACTCGCCGTGATCGTCTCCGTCGGAGGTGTCGGCCCTATGACACGGGGGTCAGCGGTCGCCAGGCCAGCCACTGCAGCGCTCCGTCGGCCTCGTCGAGGTCGAAGCGGTGCGGGTCGAACGGCCCACCCGCCCACCCGAGGCGTTCGTCGTGGGCGGGATGGGTCGGGTCAGCCAGCGCGGCCTGGAACTCGTCATAGCCCCACGGGCCGCCGACGTCTTCGGGCGGGCACGCGCCCTGGCCGGCGACGCAGCGCGGGTAGCGCACCCCCGGCTCGGCCGCGAGGACCTTGTCCACGGTGATCCGGTGGGCCCAGTTGTCCCCGAAGTCGTAGAGGTAGCCGGACCGATCTCCTGGCTTGACCAGCCGAGACAGCTTGCCTTTGGCCTCGTCGGTGAGGTCTGGATCAGGCCAGTCCGGGCCCGGGATCCCGAAGCGGCGCCCGGCGATGTCGAACTCGTGCAGATGCGAGTTGGTCCAGCCATCACCGACTGCACCACCTCGTGCAGCACCGCCAGGCTCACCTCGCCCGGGGACCTGCACACGGCGCCGGACCGGCGGCTGCATCTCCTCCAGCACGATCTCCAGCTCGA
>NZ_BSFQ01000192.1 GCF_027922425.1 Pseudonocardia halophobica
CCCGAACAAATTCACGCGGAGTTGCTGGCGGGCGAGCCGCAGGCAGGGCCGGAGCGGCGGGCCGAGCTGCGCTCGCAGGCCGAGCAGTCCTCGCGGCAAGCGGTGGCGTTCATCGACGCGACCTTCTCGGCGCCGAAGAGCGTGACGGTGCTCGGTGCCGCCTTCGAGCGAGCCGCCAATGACGCCCGCGCGGCGGGAGACGAGCGGGCGGCCGCAGCGTGGGCGGCGCACCAGCGGGCGGTGGAGGACGCGGTGCTCGAAGGGGCCCGCGCCGGACTCGACTACCTGCAGGACGCGGCCGGCTACGCACGTGCTGGTCACCACGGGGGTGGTGGCGGGCGGTGGGTGGACGCCCACGAGTTCGTCGTCGCCCAGTTCCTGCAGCACGACTCCCGCAACCGGGACCCGCAGCTGCATGTGCACAACGCGATCCTCAACCGCGTCCAGTCCGTCGACGGCAAGTGGCGGGCGCTGGACTCCCGCACCATCCACGCCCACCGGGGTGCGGCGGGCGCGATCGCCGAGCGGGTCATGGAAGCCCACCTGTCGCGGACACTCGGGGTGGAGCTGGCCACCCGCCCCGACGGGCGGGCGCGCGAGATCGTCGGCATCGAACCGGAGCTGCTGGAGCTGTTCTCCTCCCGCCGACACGCCATCACCGCCCGCACGCGGGAGCTGGTCGACGCGTTCACCGCCCGCTTCGGGCGAGAGCCCTCCCCACTGGAGCGCACCCGGCTCGCCCAACAGGCCACCCTCGCCACTCGCGC
>NZ_BSFQ01000193.1 GCF_027922425.1 Pseudonocardia halophobica
TACCCCCCGATCATCACCAGCCCGCCGCCGCGGCCGACGTAGTCCGCCACCAGGGAGAGCTTGTTCGGGGACTTCTCCGACCGCAAGAACGTCTCGTCCGGCAACAGGAACGAGTTGGACCCGATATCAGAGATGACAACGACGTCGAACGCGTCGAGCGCCTCCGCCGTCTTCGGGAACAGCGCGCTGATCTCGTGTCCGCGCACGTATGTCAGCTCGTGGCCCGCCGCCCGCACGCAGTCCAGGAAGACGCCGGCGCCTTCCTCGTACTCGGTGGAGTGGAACTGGTCGAAACCCTTCATGTGGATCGTGTGCTTGATCCAGGACTCACCCGCGACTAGGACGCGGAGCGGATCGGAACTCAGATTGTCGGCCATGTGCCCTCCCCTCGGCTCGGAGTTACTATAAACGATTCTCGCTGCGGGCTGATAGCGCCCACTCGAGCGGATCACACGTCGGCCGGTGGCCGCCGCCTCACAAGCTCACTTCCGAGAGCACGAGCAGGCGCGGTTCGGTGTAGTCCTCCATCGCGGCCCGCACTCCTTCGCGGCCGATGCCGGACTCCTTGACCCCTCCGTACGGCATCTGCTCGGCCCGGAAGGTGGGGATGTCGCCGACGATGACGCCTCCGACCTCCAGCTCCCGATGTGCGCGGAACGCCGTCTGGATGTCGTGGGTGAAGATCCCGGCCTGCAGGCCGAAGCGCGAGTCGTCCAGCGCCCGCAGGCCCTCGTCGACGCCGTCCACCGCCGCGAC
>NZ_BSFQ01000194.1 GCF_027922425.1 Pseudonocardia halophobica
CACACCGTCGACGAGCTCCACACCGCCCTCGAACACGCCCGCACCTCCGCCGACGTCGGCGCCGTGCTGCTCACCGGCAACGGACCCTCCCCCAAGGACGGCGGCTGGGCCTTCTGCTCCGGCGGCGACCAGCGCATCCGCGGACGCACCGGCTACCAGTACGCCACCGGCGAGACCGCCGACACCGTCGACGCCGGCCGGGCCGGACGGCTGCACATCCTGGAATGCCAACGCCTGATCCGGTTCATGCCCAAACCCGTCATCGCCGTGGTCAACGGCTGGGCCGCCGGCGGCGGACACTCCCTGCACGCCGTCGCCGACCTGACCCTCGCCAGCGCCGAGCACGCCCGGTTCAAACAGACCGACGCCGACGTCGGCTCCTTCGACGGCGGCTACGGCTCCGCCTACCTCGCCCGCCAGGTCGGCCAGAAGTTCGCCCGCGAGATCTTCTTCCTCGGCCGCACCTACACCGCCGAGCAGATGCACCAGATGGGCGCGGTCAACGCCGTCTACCCGCACGCCTCCCTCGAGGCCGAGGCCCTGCACTGGGGCCGGGAGATCCTCGGCAAATCCCCCCAGGCCCAACGCATGCTCAAATACAGCTTCAACCTCATCGACGACGGCCTGGTCGGCCAACAACTCTTCGCCGGCGAAGCCACCCGCCTGGCCTACATGACCGACGAAGCCGTCGAAGGCCGCGACTCCTTCCTGCAGAAACGCGACCCCGACTGGTCGCCCTACCCCTGGCACTACT
>NZ_BSFQ01000195.1 GCF_027922425.1 Pseudonocardia halophobica
AGCGGTTAGAGTCGCCCATAGCCGCTCTCGGGCCGTGGGCGACAGAATCTGCAGCGTGATCGCCGACAAGTAGACGAGATCGCTGCCCGCGATCGCCTGGTCGACCCGCTCCGGCCATTCGACGTCGAACAGCCGCCGGGCCGGGGAGTCGGACCGGTGGTAGGTGAAGCTGCGCTCTCCTGATCCGTCCGTTCGGACCAAGTAAAGCCCCGGCGTGTGCCCCGGAATCCGTTCCACCAGTTTGGTGCCGATGCCCTCGGCGGCCACGGCGGCCACGAGCGCGTCGCTGTACCAGTCGTCGCCCACCGCGGTCACGTAGTCGACGGACGCCTCCTCCGCCAGCGTGCTGCGCGCCAGGTAGACCGCGGTGTTGAAGGTATCCCCGGCGAAACCGAGGGCGAGTGTGCGGTCCGTCCGGTGGGTGAGCTCGACCATGCACTCCCCAATCGCGACCACCCGGGCAGGTCGTCCCGCGATCACAGTTGCCCTGCAGCGATGAGACCGCGCAGTTCTGCCGCCTTCGCCTCGAGGTCGTCCGCGGCGTATACGTCGCTGCCCACTCCCACGGCGAACGCGCCCCCATCGAGCCAGGTCGGGACGTCACGCACCGCGATACCCCCGGTTGGGATGATCCGGGCCGCGGGCAGGATCGAGAGCACCGACTTCAGGTACTGCGGCCCGCCCAGGTGCGCGGGAAACAACTTGGCGACGCCGGCATCGGCGGCCATGCTGAGTTCGGCCGGGG
>NZ_BSFQ01000196.1 GCF_027922425.1 Pseudonocardia halophobica
CGTGCGCCCGGCTGCGCACCGAGATCGACTCCATGCCCGCCGAGCTCGACGAGATCACCCGCAAGGTGATGCGGCTGGAGATCGAGGAGGCGGCGCTCGCCCAGGAGGAGGACGCCGCATCCCGGGCGCGGCTCGACCACCTCCGCCGTGAGCTCGCCGACCTGCGCGGCGAGGCCGACGCCATGCGCGCCCAGTGGAATGCCGAACGGCAGGCGATCAAGCGCGTTCAGGAGCTACGGGCGGAGCTGGAACAGGTCCGCCACGACATCCAGGAGGCCGAGCGCGCCTACGACCTCAACCGCGCCGCGGAGCTGCGCTTCACGAAGCAGGCCGACCTCGAGCGCAAGCTCGAGGCCGAAGAGCATCGGCTCGCCACGAAGCAGGGCGAGCACCGGCTGCTGCGCGAGGTGGTGACGGCGGAGGAGATCGCGGAGATCGTCTCGGTGTGGACCGGCATCCCGGTCGCCCGGCTGACCGAGGGCGAGCGGGAGAAGCTGCTGCGCCTCGACGAGGTGCTGCACCGGCGGGTGGTAGGCCAGGACGAGGCGGTGCAGGCGGTCGCGGACGCGATCATCCGGGCCCGGTCCGGGGTGAAGGACCCGCGACGGCCGACCGGCTCGTTCATCTTCCTCGGCCCGACCGGTGTCGGGAAGACGGAGCTCGCCAAGGCGATCGCCGAGGCGCTGTTCGACTCCGAGGACAACATGGTCCGCCTCGACATGAGCGAGTACGGCGAGCGGCACA
>NZ_BSFQ01000197.1 GCF_027922425.1 Pseudonocardia halophobica
CGCGACGCCAGCTTCGACCCCGTCATCGTGCGCAAGCGCCAGCGACGCCTGGACGGGATCGACGAGATCGTGCTGTCACTGACCGCCCGTGGCTTGACCACGGGTGAGGTTGCGGCGCACTTCGCCGAGGTCTACGGGGCGAAAGTCTCCAAGGACACCATCTCGAAGATCACCGACAAGGTCCTCGACGACATGGCCGAGTGGCAGAACCGGCCCCTCGACGCCGTCTACCCGGTGATCTTCATCGACGCCCTCTACGTCAAGGTCCGCGACGGCCAAGTCGCCAACCGGCCTTTCTACGTGGTCATCGGCGTCACCGTCGACGGCCACCGCGACATCCTCGGGATCTGGGCCGGCGAGGGCGGCCAGGGCGGGGAAGGCGCCAAGTTCTGGCTCCAGGTACTGACCGAGGTCAAAAACCGCGGCGTCGCCGACGTGTGCATCGCCGTCTGCGACGGGTTCAAAGGCCTACCCGAGGCGATCACCACCGCCTGGCCGGCCACGGTCGTGCAGACCTGTGTGCTGCACCTGATCCGCAACACCTTCCGCTACGCGAGCCGCCGCTACTGGGAACAGATGGCCAAGGACCTCAAGCCCGTCTACACCGCCCCGACCGAGGCCGCCGCCCTGGCGCGGTTCGAGGAGTTCACCGACACCTGGGGAGGGACTTATCCGGCGATCATCGCGCTCTGGCGCAACGCATGGTCAGAGTTCGTGCCCTTCCTGGACTACGACG
>NZ_BSFQ01000198.1 GCF_027922425.1 Pseudonocardia halophobica
ACCCGATGCAGTCGCTGTCACACCCCGACCTGCTGCCACTCGCGCAGCCGCCGCCAGCAGGTGACCCGGAGCCACAGCCGAGTCCCGCGGCCAGCTCGTTCCAGCTGATCCCGGTCTTGAGAACGAACACGATCGCGGCCAGCGCCGCCCGGTCGGGCACCCGCGGCCGCCCCTGCGTCCCCGCTTCGCCTGCTGAGCCTGCGGCATCAGCGGCTCCACCAGCTCCCACAGCTCGTCGCTGACCAACCGCTCGACACAAGATCGTCCCGCCATCGCGGAACATGATCAGCAACCAGCACAGCTCCACACAGGACCGTCACGCCGACTTGTGAAACGACGTCTTAGTCCAGCGTCAGGTTCCCGACCACCGTCCTACACCCGACCAGTTCGAGATCCGGGTGCATGGCACCGTGAGCGCGACTGCGTCGTCGTTGCCGGTATCCACGTCAAGGATCACCGGACGGGGCATCGGATGTCAGCCTCTGGCATCGTGGTCGACCAGGCCGGGGACGGCTGGCGCTCGCAGTGGGATGACTACGTCATGAGCCCGATGCTGTCCAGATGGACACCTTCCGAAGCCGCTCGATGGTCCGCCAAACATTGCGCTGGCCCTTATTGAGGCGGACGACATCGCCGGGTCCGATCTGGATCGTTTCCTTTGTGTCGTCGAAGGTGACCTCGGCACGTCCTTCCAGCACCACGAAGACCTCATCGTCGGTCACGCCCCCAATG
>NZ_BSFQ01000199.1 GCF_027922425.1 Pseudonocardia halophobica
AGCGCCGCCGGGCCAAGATAGCGGTCGCCGTTCCACCAGTAGCTGGGGCACGAGGTCGAGCACGAGGCGCAGAGGATGCACTCATAAAGACCATCAAGCTTTTTGCGGTCTTCGATCGACTGACGCCATTCCTTGTCGGGATTGGGCGTCTCGGTGATCAGATAGGGCTGGACCGAGGCGTGCTGGGCATAGAAATGCGTCAGGTCGGGGATCAGGTCTTTCACCACCGGCATATGCGGCAGCGGATAGATCTTCACGTCGCCCTTGATCTCGTCCAGGCCATAGATGCAGGCCAGCGTGTTGATCCCGTCGATGTTCATCGCGCAGGAGCCGCAGATCCCCTCGCGGCACGAGCGGCGGAAGGTCAGCGTCGGGTCGACCTCGTTCTTGATCTTGATCAGCGCGTCCAGAACCATCGGGCCGCACTTGTCCATATCAAGGAAATAGGTGTCGACACGCGGGTTTTCGCCGTCATCGGGGTTCCAGCGGTAAATCTGGAACTTGCGGATGTTCTTGCCTTCCGGCTTCGGCCAGGTCTTGCCGGTGCGGACCTTGGAGTTCTTTGGCAGGGTGAACTGAACCATTGGCTAGTTTCTCCAATCGGGACGGGAGTAGAGCGGTTGCGACGGCAACTGCCCGGATTGTCTGTAGACGCAGCTTTCATAAAGCTGCGCGGGGTCACGCCCGGCCAGATAGTCGGACGAGACCTCGATCTCCATGCGCGCCAC
>NZ_BSFQ01000200.1 GCF_027922425.1 Pseudonocardia halophobica
TGGCGCATGTCCGCTCTACATCACCGCCGGGACCTTCGTGCTCGTGCTGGCCTGGCGCGTCGGCCCCCGGCTAGGGGCCTTCGGCGGCGTCCACCGCACCGGCGCCCGGCCCGCCGCCCAGAACCTGTCCTTCGTGGGCATCGGGACGCTGCTGATCCTGCTCGCGCTGCCGTTCGTCACCCTCGGCAGCGGCTACATCGTCCCCGACGTCGGCTTCTTCGGGATCTCGTTCACCGAGAGCGGGATGGGTGTGGTGATCATCAACCAGGTCGCGGCGATCGTCGGCGGCGCGGTCGTCGGCCTGCTCCTCGCCCACCGTCGCCACGAGCCCACCTGGGCCTTCCTCGGGCCGATCTCCGGAGTGGTGATCACCGGGACCCTGCTCGACATCGGAAACGCCTGGCAGTGCCTCCTGATCGGCGCCCTCGGCCCGGTCGTCGGGCTGGGCACCGCGAGCCTCCTGCGCCGGCTCCGCATCGACGACCCGAAGGTCGTGCCGCTCGCCCTCGGGCCCGACGCAGCCGACTCGGTGCTCGCCGGCTTCGTCGAGTGGGGCACCCCGACCGGTGGCTACATCGGACTCGAGGGGCCGTACGCGGTGGGCGTCGCCCACATCACCCCGTGGTGGCAGCTCGCCGGCGTCGGGGCGACGATGCTGGTCGCGGGCGTCCCGGCCTTCCTGATGTGCCTGGTCTTCGAGAGGTTCGGAGGACTCCGCGCGGACGCC
>NZ_BSFQ01000201.1 GCF_027922425.1 Pseudonocardia halophobica
GTGACTGACACCTTGGCCGAGGTCGAAGAGACCGTCGACGCCTACCTGAAACGGTCGTACGACGCGCAGCGCAGGCATGCACTCACCCGGTGCCAGGGCTGGGACCGAACCTTCCTGGAGGAGATCGCCGACCTCGGCTGGTTCGCGCTCGCCGTTCCCGACGAGGCCGACGGACTGGGGTTGCCCCTCTCCGCTGTCGGCGCGGCGATGATGTCCCTGGGGCGGCACCTCGTGCCCGGTCCCCTGCCCGAGCGGCTCCTGCTCCCGGCGCTCCTGCTCCGACACCTCGACGGCGGAGGGTCGGACCGGAGCGATCTGCCCGGCGCGGTCGTCGCGCTGGTCGACCCCGCCGCTCACGGGAGCTGGTCGGTGGACGGCGGCCACGTGCGGGGGGAGCCTGCCGGGCCGGCGGGCAGCATGCTGCCGGTGCGCTTCGCCCGGGAGGCCGACCTTCTGCTCGTCGTAGCGGAGTCCGCCGAAGGGACGGCCGTCCACCTCCTCTCGTCCCGGGGTCCCGGAGTCGATGTCGAGCCCGTCGAGAGTGCTGACCCGACTGCCCGGCTCGCGCGCGTCACCTTCGCCGAGCCGGCCGGTGCCGGGACCGCGCCGGTGCTCACCGGCTCCGCGGCCGAACGGTTCGTCACGGAGCTGCGCGCGTGGGCTCAGATCCTGGCGGCGTGCGAACTTGCCGGGATCGCCGTCGGGCTGGTCGCGGAAACCACCGCG
>NZ_BSFQ01000202.1 GCF_027922425.1 Pseudonocardia halophobica
GTGGGCTGTGACATCGTCCCCGGCCGTCCCAGACATCAGGGTCTGCTGCTGACTCTTCAGCACAAGGTCGACATCACCCTGGGTCTACTCGAGGAGTTCGGGCTCACCGAGCAGGAGTGTGTGGCCTACGGCGACTCGACCTCGGACACGCTGCTGTTCGAGCACCTCCCCCACACGGTGGGGGTGAACTGCAGCGCGGCCCTGCGCGAACGCGCGGCTGTGTGCTTCACCGGGGACGACATCCGCGGCGCGTACGCCCTGGGCCGCCAGCTTCTCGACAGCGCAACGAAGCCCTGCGACTACGCGGGATGACCGCTGACACCTACGTCGATCCCCCGCCGCCACGAGCATGCGCCCGGGTTACGACAAGCGCCTGATGGTGTTCTCCGGGCGCGCCGACCCCGGCCTGGCCGCGGCGATCGCCCACCAGCTGGGCGCCGAGCTCGGGCCCGTCACCTTGAAGACCTTCTCCAACCACCAGCCGGGAACTGCTTTCACCGCTTTCGGCAGGGGTTCCGCCACACGGCATCTGGAACAGGGAGCGTGGCCCATCCTGTCGCCAGTTCCGACGCTGCGGCGAGATGTCGACGTCGTATCTGATCTGGATGGTGCAGCCGCCCTGGGTGTCGGTAGGCGAACCCGCGTCCTGCACCAGTCATTGCTAGGCGCAAGCGGCATCGAAGGAGCGCGAAGATGGTAGCGATCAACAGCCTGTGTGTTTT
>NZ_BSFQ01000203.1 GCF_027922425.1 Pseudonocardia halophobica
CGGTGTGCGCCGTCGGGGTCGAGCCGGGCGATCAGCCGGCGCAGCAGCGCCCGCCACTGCGGGCGGGTCTTGCCCTGCGCGCGTTCCAGCGCCCGGGCCTCGACGAGCACGGCGAGGTCGTCGGGCAGCACCGCGGTGACCTCGAGCAGGTCCAGCACCCGGGCCTCGTCGAGCCGGCCTTCCCGCCAGGCGGCCAGGGTGGCGGGGAACAGCCGGGTCAGCCGTGCGGCCCGGGCGAGCAGGGTTTTCGCGGTCAACCGGGTCGCACCCAGGGCGAGCCCGAGTTCGTCGGGGGCCCAGCGGGACCCGAGGTGCGGGGTGTCGCCACCGACGTAGCCGGGTTCGTCGCCGGGGCGGCGCCGGTCGAGTTCGGCGATCAGTTCGGTGCGCAGCGCCCCGGCCCAGCGCAGCAGGTGCTCCGCCCCGACCAGCGCGTCCACCAGCCCGGCGTCGTCGGTCACCGCCCGCGACGCGGTCAACGTCCCACCCGCAGCACGCAACGCCCGCAGGTGCGCGCAGAGATCCTCGAGCCGGGTGGCCAGCTCCGCCGAGGGCGCGGTGTCGGCGAGCTCGGTGACCGGGTCCGGGTCGGTGTAGGCCCCCCACAACAGCGCCGGGTTCGGGGTGATCACCCCGGGTGCTTCCTGTGCCCAGGCCCGCACGAAGGCCGGGACATAACCCTCGGGAACCTCGACACCGCGTGCGAACATGCGTTCGATA
>NZ_BSFQ01000204.1 GCF_027922425.1 Pseudonocardia halophobica
GATCTACATCGACCCGGACGGCAACGAGGTCGACCAGGAAGCCAACGTCGTCGTCCTCGGCCTCGGCGCCATCGAGTCCGCCCGCCTCATGCTGATGTCGACCTCCCCGCAGCACCCCGACGGCCTAGGCAACTCCAGCGGCATGGTCGGCAAGAACGCCACCTTCCACGAGTACGTGTTCGCGGTCGGGCTGTTCGACCAGGAGATCGACGACCCGCTCTATGGCTGGGTCGGCAACTACATCAGCGGCGGCACGTTCGAGTTCTACGAGACCGACGAGAACCGCGGGCACATCGGCGGCTGCCTGATCTCGGCGTCGCAGACCTGCCACCCGATCAACTGGGTGTTCCCGGGCCGGCCCCAGTGGGGGCAGTCGCTCAAGGACGCCGACCGCAGCTACTTCAACTACGCGATGAAGATCGGCGCGATCCTTCATGACATGCCGGTCGAGTCCAACCGCGTCGACCTCGACCCGACGGTGAAGGACGCCTGGGGCCTGCCGGTCGCCCGGATCACGCACAAGCCGCACGCCAACGACGTCGCCATGAGCAAGTGGCAGGTTGACAAGAACGCGGAGATCCTGCAGGTCGCGGGCGCACGCAAGACCATCCCGGTCTACCTGGACCGCATGACCGGCAACACCTGCCACCAGCACGGGACGGCGCGCATGGGCACCGACCCGTCGACGACGGTGCTCAACGGGTGG
>NZ_BSFQ01000205.1 GCF_027922425.1 Pseudonocardia halophobica
GCTCACGGTCGCCTCGATCTCGTCGGCGACGACCACCGGCACGGCGTGGGCGCCCGGCTGGGGCGGGCGCAGCTCGACGGGTGCGCCGAGCGCTCCGGTCGCGGCGCGCAGCAGTTCCTCGGGGGTGGTTGCGGCCGAGGCACTGCCTGCCGAGCTGCTCTCGAATGCGCGTAGCGCCGCCCGGATGCGGACGAGCGCCACGTCGGGGCCGCCGGCGAGCTCGCGGTGCAGGGCCAACAGCAGCGCCGCGAGGTCGCAGTCGCTCCGGGCCCGCAGGACGGCCACGGTGACTCGCCGGGGGAGCGCCGCGGCCGTCGGGGCGATGTCCTCGCGCCCGTCGGTCAGCACGACCGCGCTGAGTTTGCGGGAGCCCGCCGTGCGCAGCGCGACGTCGAGCCGGTAACTGACGGCGTCCTGCGACGCGGCGTGAGTCAGGACCGCGAGTGTGGCCTCGTCGAGGTCGCCGAGGCGGCCGAGGTCCTCGACGAGCGCGATCCGCCGCACCGGGGGATCGGCGTCCGGACCTGCGATCGGCTGCAGGAGTGAGCGCAGATCCGGCGCGTCCAGCAACGCCCGAAGGGAACCCACGCGGGTGAGTATCCACCGGGTTGTGCATGCTGCACAAGAAGACGAACTTCTGGTGGCGGATCGCCAGAGACTGCCTGCGGCGACCGACACATACTGGCAGCCGAAGAGCGGAGAGAC
>NZ_BSFQ01000206.1 GCF_027922425.1 Pseudonocardia halophobica
GACTCCCTGCCGGGAGAGCTGCGTCGCCAGGACGGGTCGTCGATGTTCGCGCGGCCGGGCGGGGAGCGATACAGCGCGCCCGGTCAACTTGCCGCGGAACGCCTGCTGCGGCGCACCGCCGTGCTGCGCGGCGCGGATGCGCTCGATCACGCGGAGGCCGACGCGATCGTGGCCCGGTTCGCCGAGTCCGGCCACGAGCTCGGCGCCGATCAGGCCGCCGCCGTGCGGGGCGTACTGACCTCAGGAGCGCGCGCCGAGGTCCTCGCTGCCGCGGCTGGAACCGGCAAGACCTTCACGGTCGGGGCGCTGACCGACGCCTGGACGCACTCCGGGCGCCGCGTCCTCGGCCTCGCGCCGTCCCAGGTCGCGGCGGACCTGCTCGCCGAGGAGGGGCTGACGGCGGCGAACACCGCGCGGTGGCTGTCGAACACGCCCGGGAACATGGTGCCCCGCGAGGGCGACCTGGTCGTGGTCGACGAGGCCGGGATGGCCTCGACCGGCGAGCTGGCCGAGATCACCCGTCGTTGCGACGCCGCCGGCGCCAAGCTTCTGCTGGTAGGCGATCCGCGCCAGCTCGGCGCGGTGGGACCGGGAGGGGCGCTGGCCGACGTCGGCGAGCGGGGCCTCACCTATCACCTCGGCGAGGTCCGCCGCTTCGCCGCGGACTGGGAACGCCAGGCCTCGCTGCAGCTGCGCGAGGGCCGA
>NZ_BSFQ01000207.1 GCF_027922425.1 Pseudonocardia halophobica
TGGTCTGGTCGGTGATCCCGGGGAATGCGGCCTGGCAGAACTCGCGGAAGGTGAGGTAGGCGCCGTAGCCGAGATTGAGCATCTCGAAGTGGTAGGAGCCCATCTCGAACAGGTTGTGGATGAGCTCGCTGTACCGGGTGAGCAGGTCGTAGCTGGAGTACAGGCCGCGGTGGGCGAAGACGGCGGACTCCGGTTCCTTGTCCGGCAGCGGCGCGAAGTGGATGCCCTTCAGCCGCTCGATGCAGTCGGTCGCCTTGGCCACCCACTGCTCGTAGATCTCGTCCCAGTTCTCGTAGTAGTGCCCGGCGCGCACCTCGAAGTCCTCGGCGCGCGCGGCGATCTCGTCGGCATCGGACACGGCGTTCGGGCTGATGTAGAGGTAGCCGTTGATGATGCGGTGGTCGATGCCGCCGGCCAGCGGGATCGGCCAGACCCGGGTGGACATCTGGCTGACCGCGACCCACCAGTTCTCGGTCATGATCGTGTCGAACGGGTACAGCGGCTCGGGGTTGTGCATCCCGTCGAAGAACCAGAACTTGCCGTCCTCGAACTCCGCCCGCTCGCTGCTCAGCAGCGCGTAGTACGGGTACATGCTCTCCCAGCCCTCGGCGCCCGGCGGTGTGGTGACCGCGAACGGGCTGGCGATGCGCGTGCCGGGCACCGCCCGGGCGGGCTCGAAGGGCAGGGGACCGGGG
>NZ_BSFQ01000208.1 GCF_027922425.1 Pseudonocardia halophobica
GGGACGAAGTAGTCCACCATGGAGCCGTTGACGAGCTGGCCGGTGTCGGCGTCGTAGCGCAGCTCCTCGCTCAGCGCGGCGCCGAAGCCCTGGGCCAGCCCGCCCCGGACCTGCCCCTCGACGATCGTGGGGTTCACGACCGTCCCCCCGTCGTGGACCATGACGAACCGCTCGATCTCGAACTCGCCGGTCTGCGGGTCCACGGCGACCTGGGCGGCGGCGGTGCCGAACGAGTACGCGGCGTCCGAGGGCTCGAAGTGCGCGGTCGCCTCCAGGCCGGGCTCCTCCTCCGGGGGGAGCCCCTGGCCGGTGATCGCGGTGGCGTAGACCGTCGCCAGCGGAACGGCCCGCGCGGGGTCGGCCCGGACCCGGGCCACGGAACCGGCGATCTCCACGTCGTCGGCGGCGACGTCGAGCTGCCAGGCCGCGATCCGCCGGGTCTTGGCGGCGAGCTGCTCGGCCGCCGCTCGCAGCGCCCCGCCCGCGGCGATCATGGTGCGGGAGGCGAAGGCTCCGGTGTTGAGCGGCGAGGTCGCGGTGTCCCCGGCGTGCACCCGGACCGCCTCGTAGTCGGTACCGAAGACGTCGGCCACGACCTGGGCGAACGCCGTCTCGCTGCTCTGGCCCATCGTGGACACCCCGGTGTAGGCGTCGATCCCGCCGGACCGGTTGGACCGCAGGGTGACGCTCTC
>NZ_BSFQ01000209.1 GCF_027922425.1 Pseudonocardia halophobica
CAGGGGTGCACGAACACCGGGACGCCGAGCTCGCGCTGCGCGCGTGCGGACGCCCGAAGGTGCGTGCGCTCGGCTTCGGTGAACTGCGGGGAGACCCCGATCTCGCCGATGATGCCGGGCCGGATCCCGGTGTCCCCGACACCATCGGCGAACTCGGCGAGGATCTCCGCCACCAGATCGTCGACAGTGGTCCGTGCCCGGCGGGCGGAGTGGAAGATGTGCACGTACCAGCCGGAGCCCATGATCACGTTGAGCCCGGTCCGCTCCGCGATGTCCCGCAGCGCCAGGGGGTCCCGGCCGACGTCGCCGTTGGTGCAGTCGACGACGGTCCGCCCGCCCGCCTCGACGAAGTTCGCCAGCTCCGCGACCGTGGCGTCCGGGTCGTCCTGGGTGGCGTTGTCCCGACAGCAGCGGGGGTCCTCGCGGAGCACCCACTGCATCGACGGGCTCACCTCCGCGTGGAACAGCGCGCGCTCGGCCGGGTCCTCGGGCTCGGCACGGGGCCTGCCGGACCAGTCGCTGAGCAGGTGCTCGTGGGTGAGCGTCATCCCGAGGGCGTCCACCGGAACCGGGCCGCGCACAGTACTGACCAGCACGGTCGGGTCATCCATCGGGTCAACCTCTTTCGTTCGGGTGGAGTCCCGGCGCCCCCGCCCGGGGAGGGGGGGGGCAGGGGGGCGGGGGGGGCG
>NZ_BSFQ01000210.1 GCF_027922425.1 Pseudonocardia halophobica
GTGACGATCACGCTCATGCCGCGTTCTCCTCGGTGGTGCCGCCGCGCACGGCGCGGCCGTTGATGAAATGGATGCCGCATTCGGTTTTGGCGCTGCCGCGCCAGCGGCCCGCACGCGGGTCTTCGCCGGGTTTCACCGGGCTGGTGCAGGGCGCGCAGCCGATGGAAGGGTAGCCCTTGGCGACCAGCGGATGCCGGGGCAGGCGGTTGTTGGCGATGTAATCCTCAAGATCCTCGCGACCCCAATGTGCCAGCGGATTGACCTTGATACGGGTTTCGCCCTCGGCCTCGAAGAACTCGACCTCCTGCCGCGTCGCGCCCAGTTAGCTCTTGCGCCCGGTGATCCAGCCGTCGAAATCCTTCAGTGCCCGTTCCAGCGGCTCCACCTTGCGGATGGCGCAGCAGGCATCGGTATTGAACTGGTGCAGCGTGCCGTCGGGATCGTCGAATTCCACCTTCTTCGGATGCGCCCGGATGGTGCGGATGTCGCAGAGCGCCAGCTTCTCGGCCAGCTCGCGCTGGTAAACCAGCGTCTCCTTGAACAGCATCCGCGTATCAACGAACAGTACGGGTGTCTCCGGTGCGATGACCGAGACGAGGTGCAGCAGCACGACCGATTCCGCCCCGAAAGAGGACACCAGCGCCACGCGCCCCAGATCGGGGTCACCCAGCGCATGTTCCAGCACGGC
>NZ_BSFQ01000211.1 GCF_027922425.1 Pseudonocardia halophobica
TGCTGTCCCGATCCTCCTGCGCGAACAGCTCGTCCAGATCGCCCAGATATTGTTCCACGCGCTTTGCGCTGCTCGCCCGTGAGGAGGCGGTTGCCTCCGTCTGGCCCTGCGCCACCAACCATTTACGGAACTCGTCCTGTTGCATCGTTTCGCCCCCTGCCTCGCCGAATGGTGACGTTCCAAGGTCAGGAAGCCGCGGGCAAAATCCGTCGTCGTCAATTCACCGTCTGGAACCATGGGCCGATGATGGCCGGAAGGAAGCAGGTGCGCAACTGCGAGTTGCCCGCCGCTGCGTGCGGATGCGTGATTATCCGTGCTGCTGCGGCCTTTCTGATGTCGTGTTGATGTGGCGTTGATGTAAACCGGAACGCCAAAAACCCGACGGTTTACGTCGGGTTCTAAGCATTTGATATATTTGATAGATTTGGTTGCGGGGGCAGGATTTGAACCTGCGGCCTTCAGGTTATGAGCCTGACGAGCTACCGGGCTGCTCCACCCCGCGTCCGGGTGTTTTTTGTATCGTTGATGGGGTCTTTTCTAGGTTTGGCGGTGACCTACTCTCCCACGTCTTTTGACGCAGTACCATTGGCGCTACGGCGCTTAACTGCCGAGTTCGGGATGGGATCGGGTGTTTAGCTAGCGCTATGACCACCAAACCGAGGAAAGACCCGTTTATGAGGAA
>NZ_BSFQ01000212.1 GCF_027922425.1 Pseudonocardia halophobica
CGAACCTGAAGTAGGCCTGGAGCTCCTCCTGGCCCGGGAAGATCTCGGACCAGTTCCATTCTCGCCAGATCCGCTCATCCGAGAACTGGTAGAGAGTGGCCTCCGTGTCGACCCGAGCGCCGGGGTACTGGTTCCAGTGCCAGACCCCGCCGGCGTCGGAGCCGGCCTCGTACAGCTTGACGGCGAAGCCCAGGGACCGGAGTCGCTCGAGCTGGTAGATCCCCGAGAATCCGCCTCCGACAACAAGGACGTCGAGCTCCTCGACGACAGACGTGCCCATTCGGGTTCCTTCCTTTGCGTACTGGAGTCACGAGCGTCCGGCGCTCGTCGCAGGGGGGACGAAGGTCGGTCAGAGAGCTTGCGCCGTGACCCTGGTCACCAGAGGCCATTGAAGCCGCCCCGAAGACTCTTGTCAACGGTCGCTAACTCGCTCAGTCGAAGCTGGAGAGGTAAGTCGCCCACACGAGCGGGTTTATGCAGCTCCTATCGCCACAGGAGGCCGCAGAAGGTAACCGACACTCATGTGGGATCTCTGTGGGGGCGTGTCGCCCGCCGACGTGCGCATGGGCACGAGGCAGCTGTTGCGGGATCCGGAAGTGGGCGCTCGTGAGTGGAAGGCCGAAGCGGAGGCGGGCGCTCAGCCTTCGCTCGGCGAGACGCCGAGGATGGCGCCTGTCAGCC
>NZ_BSFQ01000213.1 GCF_027922425.1 Pseudonocardia halophobica
ACACCTGCTGGTGGCGCTGGCGGAGGAGGGGTCCGCGAGCGGTGCGGGCCGGGTGCTCGCCCGCCACGCCGTCACCCGCGAGGCCTTCCTCGCCGCGCTGACGCAGGTACGCGGCAACCAGCGCGTCACCTCCGCCACTCCGGAAGGGTCGTACGAGGCCCTGACGAAGTACGGGATGGACCTGGTGGAGTCGGCCCGCTCCGGTCGGCTGGACCCGGTGATCGGCCGCGACGCCGAGATCCGCCGGGTCGTCCAGATCCTGTCCCGGAAGTCGAAGAACAACCCCGTGCTGCTCGGCGAGCCCGGAGTCGGCAAGACCGCCATCGTCGAGGGCCTGGCCCAGCGCATCGTCGACGGGGACGTCCCCGAAGGCCTGCGCGAACGCACCATCTTCGCCCTGGACATGGGGCTTCTCGTCGCCGGCGCGAAGTACCGCGGTGAGTTCGAGGAGCGGCTGCAGGCGGTGCTGTCGGAGGTCAAGGCGGCGGAGGGCCGGATCCTGCTGTTCGTCGACGAACTGCACAACGTCGTCGGTGCAGGGGCGTCCGAGGGCGCGATGGACGCCGGCAACATGATCAAGCCGATGCTCGCCCGCGGCGAGCTGCACATGATCGGTGCGACCACACTCACCGAGTACCGCCAGCACGTCGAGAAGGACGCCGCACTCGAGCGCAGGT
>NZ_BSFQ01000214.1 GCF_027922425.1 Pseudonocardia halophobica
CGAGCGCGACGAGCCCGTCACGACGACCGACCTCCACGGCCGGCTCGCCTCGCGGACGGTGCGCCGCGTGCCCGTCCTCGCACCGGCGCAGATCGCGAACCTGCCCGCGGGGCAGGTCGTGGTCTTCCGTCGCGGCATCCCACCGGTCATCGGGCGGGTCCGGATGGCCTGGCGACGGCGCGACGTCCGGTCGCACGCTCGGGTTGTCCGTCGCCGGGCGCAGGCGGCGCGGCTGCGGCGTTGGCGCGACAACGCGGTGGCCGGCGCTGTCGACGCGCTGGCAGCCCGGTGGCCGGAGCGGTTCGGGGCGCTCGCACGGCGGATGCAGGACGAGGGCGTCGACCGTCGCGAGCGCGAGATCGCCGCGCCGGACAACGTGCTGCAGTTGCCGGGGCGGCAGTCGTGACCGACGAACGCGAAACCGTGATCACGGCCTTCGCCCGCTCGCTGGAGCGGACCCAGCGTCGACTGGGCGAGCTCGATGCCCTGGTCCGCCAGCTGGCGGGAGACGTCACCCGCCTCTCCCGCTCGCGCCCGCCGGCGGACGACGCCCCGGCCGCGACGGGCGAGGGCGGGCGAAGCTCAGCAGGCGGCGGGTGGCTGCTCGCCGAGGACCTGGATCCGGCCGTGGTGGAGATGACGCAGCTGGTCGACTGGGTCGAGACGGTGTTCCTGC
>NZ_BSFQ01000215.1 GCF_027922425.1 Pseudonocardia halophobica
GCGACCGCGCCGGCGGTGACGGTCTTCCACGGCTTGGCATTCTTGCGAGGCGGAATGACAGCGCGGGCGCCGCGGTCAGCGATTGCATCGTGGCATTTGCGGGTGTCGTAGGCACCGTCGGCAGAGACGCTGCTGATCTGCTCGTACGCTGGGATCTGGTTGAGCAGGTCGGGTAAGACCGGTGCATCGCCGATATGGCTACCTGTGACCTCGACTGCGCGAACCTCCAGTGTTTCCTCGTCGATCCCGAGATGGATCTTGCGCCAGACGCGCCGTTTCGGGCCGCCATGCTTGCGGGCGTGCCACTCGCCTTCGCCCTCGACTTTGATACCCGTGCTGTCGCTGGTTTTGTCGCAAATTTCCAAACAGTCTGAAAGGGTCTGAGCGCTGGACATAATTATGCAGCGAGCCTCGCAAAGGTCTGGAACGCCGAGGCACCGTTAGCCGGGATCTGCCCCTTGCGTATCATGTGCGCGGT
The DNA here is from genome assembly GCF_027922425.1 of Pseudonocardia halophobica. Taxonomy (GTDB): domain Bacteria; phylum Actinomycetota; class Actinomycetes; order Mycobacteriales; family Pseudonocardiaceae; genus Pseudonocardia; species Pseudonocardia halophobica. The sequence continues at coordinate 479 of NZ_BSFQ01000215.1, forward strand.
CTCGATCCCGGCGACTGTGGCGATGGCCGAATGGAAGGCCTTGAAGCCCATCATTGGCCGCGTGATCCGCTTGATGAAGCGATGGTCTTGCTCAATGATGTTGTTCAGATACTTGACCTGCCGGACCTCGATCATTCGACCAATGCCGGTGAATTTCAGGATCACGTTCACCGCCTCAAGGCCCGCCA
>NZ_BSFQ01000216.1 GCF_027922425.1 Pseudonocardia halophobica
GGCGCGGACTGGCGGTGGTTCCGCAGGGGCGGATGATCTTTCCGCTGCTGACTGTGCGCGAGAACCTCGAAACCGGCTTTTCGCTGCTGCCGAAGGCCGATCACAAGGTGCACGACGAAATCTATGACCTGTTCCCGGTGCTGAAGGATATGGGCCACAGGCGCGGCGGCGATCTGTCGGGCGGGCAGCAGCAACAGCTTGCCATCGCGCGGGCGATGATCATGCGTCCCAAGGTGCTGTTGCTGGACGAACCGACCGAGGGCATCCAGCCCAATATCATCCAGCAGATCGGCCGCGTGATCGAATATCTGAAGGCCAAGGGCAATATGGCCATCATTCTGGTCGAACAGTATTTCGATTTTGCCTTCGATCTGGGCGTCCAGTTCTATGTGCTCAAACGCGGCGCGGTGAACCTGTCGCATCCGAAAGAGGGCCTGACGCGCGAGGCGCTGCAAGCCGCGCTGAGCATCTGATTACGTCCCCAGCGCGTATTGGCGCAGCCGGTCGTAATGTGGCAGCGCCGCCTCGACCAGCCGCGCATATTCGGGCGCAAGGTCGGGCAGCGGGCCTTCCGGGGCATCAAAGCCGGTGGAGGCATGGACTGCATTATACCAATGCTGCGCCCATGCCCCGTCAAAGGGCTTCGGCCCCGCAGGCCAGCGCAG
>NZ_BSFQ01000217.1 GCF_027922425.1 Pseudonocardia halophobica
CGTCGGCGGCAACCAGGCAGGGGACGGTCCAGCCGAACTCGGCCATGCTGGCGGCGATCTTCGCCACCTGGTCGGCGTCGTGGGTCTTGGCATTCCGGGCGTATGGTCGGAGACGGGCCAGCGGCCAGTGTTCGATCCGGCCGGGCAGGAGGGGCACGTTCATGCCGCGAGCCGCTTCGCCTTGAGGGCGGCGAAGGTCTCGCCGGTTTCTGCCAGCACAGCCTCTTGGCCGGTGAAGGACTGCCAGCGCTCGATGGCGACATCGACATAGGCCGGGTTCAGCTCGACACCGAAGCAGATCCGGCCAGTCGTCTCGGCCGCGATCAGTGTTGTGCCGGATCCCATGAAGGGCTCATAGACCGCCTGTCCGGGGCTGATGTTGTTCAGGATCGGCCGCCGCATGCATTCGACCGGCTTTTGCGTGCCATGCAACGTGTCAGCGTCCTGATCCCGGTTGGCGATCTGCCACAGCGTGGTTTGCTTTCGGTCCCCGGCCCAGTGGCCCTTGCCCTTGGCGCGCACCGCATACCAGCAGGGTTCGTGCTGCCAGTGATAGTCGCCGCGGCTGAGCACCAGCCGGTCCTTTGCCCATATGATCTGCGACCGGATGGCGAAACCCGCGGCGGTCAGGCTGTCCGCCACGGTCGCGGCATGCAGCGCGCC
>NZ_BSFQ01000218.1 GCF_027922425.1 Pseudonocardia halophobica
AGTTCAAATTCCGCGCTCCAGTCGTAATCCGCCGGATCACGCTCGCGGATCGAGACCTTCTTCAGGCCGGTGCGCAGATCCTCGACCACCTCGCTGATCGAGAAGTCCTTGCTGACATAGCCGTTGCGGGCGCTCGACCAGTCGGCGGTGTCGAGGAGTTCCAGCGCCGAGGCATCGGGCGGCAGCGTCAGGCTGTGGCGGCGGAAGCGGCGCTCGTCCTCGATCCATGCCCGCATCAGGCGCTGCACCTGTCGCTTGTATGGCACGGCGGGCAGCGTCAGATCGGCGGTGCGGCGGCCGAAGGCATCGGCGGCCTCCCAGGCGGCATTGGTGCGCGGCGGCGCCTCCTTGCTTTCCCACAGGCTTTCGGGGTCGGGATATTGCGCGGTGACCGCGTTAAAGGTCTCCTCCAGCCCCGGAAACGGGTCGTAATCCTGCGGCTTCGAGACGATGATATCGTCATCGGTAAAGCTGTAGACCGGCAGCGCCGGGGCGCCGACCTGCACCTTCCAGCCATACCCGACATCGGCGATGGTGCCCGCGCAGGCCTTCAGCAGCTCCCCCAGCACCGAGGCCGGTTCCTGTGTCAGGATCGCCTCCATCCCGGCGCGCCAGGCCGGTTCGGTCCCGCCGCCCTTCTTCGCCCTTGGCGCATCGCAGGC
>NZ_BSFQ01000219.1 GCF_027922425.1 Pseudonocardia halophobica
TCCTGCGCCACGCGGAGCGGGCTGCAGCCGAGCACGGGCTCGACACCCGCGAGATCCTGGTGGAGGTCGGCCGCCGCAGGATGGTCGGCGGGCAAGAGGACATGATCGTCGACGTCGCCCTCGACCTCGCGGCCACGAAGAAGTAGGAGCGTAAGAATCGCCTCGACGCTGAGAGGAGGTCGGAAGGTTATGATTGGCCCCGCGCCGACTGAATGCGCTCGCGGCGTGACACCACTCATGACACGAAATTCCGTTCAGGGGTGCTGTCAAAGGGGTTGGAGAGGGAGTTCGCGCCAGCGTTGTCGCTGGTAGGAGACCTGAGAGGGGAGTGCCGCGCGGTTTACACCCGAGCGGTCGCAGGTTCGATCCCTGCCGCGCCCACCCCCTCCGACCAGGTCGGATGCTCGCGAGACACGCTCAGTGCCAGCGTGTCGTGACCCCAAATCTGACCCCAACCGCCATAGCTTCGGCCGTATGGGGTCATCGCGGGCGGGCCGGAAGCTCGTGCGGGGGAGCATCGATCGTCTGCCGAACGGCGGGCTGCGAGTACGTGTGCACGCCGGCTACGACGCCGTCACGGGAAAGCGGCACCGCCTTGTCGAGATCATCCCGCCCGGCCCGGATGCTCGGGCGCGGGCCGAGGCGGCACGCACCCGGATG
>NZ_BSFQ01000220.1 GCF_027922425.1 Pseudonocardia halophobica
GACCTCCATGGCATCATGGTTAACAGACATGATCGTAGCTCCTCATCGCTCAAAATTCTTCATCAACACCCGATGCGGATGTTGGCGGGCTTAAGCGCCGGGCCGCAGTAGCCCCGTAAATAGGGTCTTTGGTCAGCGCCCTAGGAGTCTTTTGAAAAATCCTTTGGGGCGATGATCCTCAAGCAAGGCGGTTGCCTGCTGACGCCATTTGTCCCTGTCCTCGCGCAGATCGGCAATGGTTTCCTGGAGAAGGGCGCGTTCTCGCTCGCGCTCTTTCTCTTGCATTTCCAACTGGATGCGGAGGGCTTCTAAGCTGTTACCTTGGTGTTCCGGTTTGTTTCTAGGTAACTCACCTGTCGGTGTTACTTCCGTTACCATGGGGAACACTCTGTGCAGCTCTGACGGATCAATGGCATAAGACCCATCTTCCAGCTTAGTAGCTGAAATCTTGCCAGATTTTATAGACCTGTGCAGGGTCGTCTTGCTTTTTCCTACGGCTTTTGCCGCGTCTCCAAGGGTGTAACTCATGGGGTTCCGTCGCGTTCCAGAGTGCCTGTTGCGGGCTGTTCCAATGTGCTGCGCCTCTTGATGCGGTACTCTCGCATGAAGGCCACACGGTCGCCTTTGAAGAATAGGGCGGGGTTCACCCAGAACTGG
>NZ_BSFQ01000221.1 GCF_027922425.1 Pseudonocardia halophobica
AGGATGGCGACCTCGCCGCGCTGAACCGCGTGGCGCGGGGCACCCAGACTGTTTCGGTCTGGAAAGACTCGCGTCAGCTTGGCGCCAAGGCGGCCGAGATCGCTTCGGCACTGGCCGGTGGCACCGCGCTGGATGCCGTTGACGGTGCGTCCAAGTTCTCGGGCGGGGAAAAAGGCGTTGAAATGAACGCCATCTTCCTCGCGCCGACCCCGATCACCAAGGAAAACCTGAATGTTGTGATCGACGCTGGCCATATCTCGAAAGAGCAGGCCTGCGAGGGGGCTGCCGACGACGTGGCGGCCTGCAAGTAAGACCTGCATCGGCGGGGGTCTTTGTCCCACGCCGACTTTCATGGGCGGCGAGGCTGCCCGAGCTGCGACAACGGCCCGGCGGATATGGCCCTTCGCCTCGCCCGTCTGCACCCTTTTCACCGTAGTGCCGGACGATCCCATGTCATCATCCTCGAATACCCGCGCCGGAGCGACCTCCGGCCCCGTGTCCCGTTTCCTGAAAGCAACCGAAATCGACACCCGCCTGTTGGGCATGATCGGCGCGCTGTTGCTGATCTGGGTCGGCTTCCACCTTTTCGGTGTTTTCTTCAAGGGTTCGGGTTCGTTTCTGACCCCCCGCAACCTGTGGAACCTGTCGGTCCA
>NZ_BSFQ01000222.1 GCF_027922425.1 Pseudonocardia halophobica
ATTGGGGCAAGCGGTCCATGCCGCCGAAGACGATCACCGCCGACAGGGCGGCGGTATCGGTGTTGGCTGCCGACAGGTTCGGCGTGAAATTCAGACGCACATAGCGCCCCGCCCCGGCCAGCGACACATTGGCTTCGAAGGTGCCCGCCACCGTGCCACCACCGGAAGGCCCGGTCGCGACGACAGCCGCCGTCGCCGAGGTCACCACTTCCGCATCCGACAGGGCGGAATCGTTGCCCTCGTCGACATCGAACGCGATGGTCAGCGTCGCGGCGGCGGCAAGCGTGGCCGTGAACGGGATCGCCACGACACAGGATTGCGGGAACCCGATGGCGGCCCGGTCGATGATGACACCGGCAACCTCGGTATTATCGCCACTGCCGCCGGCGGTGACGGCGGTATTGGCAGCAGCACGTTTCACGGCGACAAGATCGCCGATGCTGCGGATCTGCGTGGTCATTGTCTTGCTCCTTGGGCGATGCCCACAAATGTGAAACGGGCCGTCAGTGCGGCCCGTCTGTAAGGTCAGCCAGCCGGATCAGGCAGCGCCCCAGGTCACCCCGGTCAGCACGGAAACGGCCGCCAGATGCCGCAGCCCGATGTCATGCTGCATGATCATGCGCAGAAGCGTCTCATCGCGGCTGAATGCGGCC
>NZ_BSFQ01000223.1 GCF_027922425.1 Pseudonocardia halophobica
GGTAATCCCCGAAATGCGCCTCTGACCGGCAGGCAGAGACCCCTGCCTCCAGCCGCTGCCGGTCCGGCGCCGGGATCACGCCGCCCCAGACATAGGCGATGTAGCGCGCCTGCTGTTCCAGTGGCACCGGATAGGGGCCCTGCTGGGGCCACATCCCCATCACGGCCAGTCTTGGCAGATCAGGATGGAAGGTGAAGTCGCTCAGCTCCATCCCCTTGATGTCCAAGTGCAGGGTCTTTCCGATCTCGTCTGAAAGCCAGGGCAGATCCAGATCGAAGCCGGTGCCGATCAGAATGGCATCGGCCTCCACCGAGCTGCCGTCGGTAAATTCGCCCGCCTGCCCGGACACCCGCGCGATCCAAGGCCGGACCGACAGCCGGTTTTCCGCGACAAGGTTCAGATAATGCTGGCTGCCGGTAAAGCCCGCCTTGCGGATATCGGGATGCGGTTTCGGGGCGCCGTAGCGCGCCGGGTCGCCGCCATGGGCCAGCACGAATTCCTGCTGCGCGCGATCCAGCTCTTCCGGCGTGGCGGTGTCGCGCATCAGCGCCCCGCCGCGGGTAAAGGCGTAATATTCCAGTGGGATACCGCGCACCATCTTGGGCATGACATAACGTTGCCGGCGCTGTGCCAGCCAGACTGCGCGACTG
>NZ_BSFQ01000224.1 GCF_027922425.1 Pseudonocardia halophobica
CTCCGAACCACACTATTTGGGATGCCTATCATTGCAACGACTATCCCAATGATTGAATGCGAATTTAAAGCGCCAACGTCCTTCGGTCTGATTTTCTGCGATCTGCGCATCGCTGTCGTTGGGGTGCAATCGGAAATCAATAGCATGGCGACGGCTTCGAGCTGACACAAATTCAGGTAGCAATTTGGATGCCCAGGTCTTGCAGCCAAGAGCGCAGTATTCGAACGAGCCGTAATGGAAGGCATAATTTCGCGATCTATGAGCGACGGCTATGTGAGCAAAAGCCTTCTTCAAACGATGTATGGTGGTCACCTATTTCTCCCTACAATCAAAGCAGATCGGCGAACTGCTCAAGGTCCGCTACTGTGGCGACCAAACCCTGTTGGGTCAGGATTGACAGATACTCGTCAACGCTCTTGGGCGGGTTCTTGAGGCGCGCGCGAACTTTGCGCAGCGCTGAGCAGACCAAACCTGGCGCGAGAGACAGCTGGTTCCGGAAAAAGTCATCGGGATGCTGGGTCTCGATGCCAAAGGGCGCAAGTGCCCCCAGCGGGAAGTCTTTCAAATTCTGGGTTACGATGGCGTCCCACCGTCCAACGATTGCGGCCGCCAGAACGTGCCGATCATCTGCGTCCGGTAACCTAAGGG
>NZ_BSFQ01000225.1 GCF_027922425.1 Pseudonocardia halophobica
GGCCCGGCCACCCTGGCGGTGCCGCCGCTCGCCACTTTCCCGGCCGACCTGCGCGCGGCGGTGTCGGCGGGCGAGACAGTCGTCGACGGCGGCATCGAGTTCGACGGCACGCAGGTGGCCCCGTTCGACGCCGACACAGCGGCCCGGTTCCTCGCCGACGTCGCGGGCCGGGCCGACGCCGTGGCGGTCACCAGCGTGTTCTCTGCGGTGTCCGACCGGCACGAGCTCGCTGCGGAGGCGATCGCCCGATCCGTCCTCGGGGACGTGCACGTCTCACTCAGCCACGAGGTGGGCAGCATCGGCCTCATCGAGCGCGAGAACGCGACCGTGCTCAACGCGGCGCTGGCCGGGGTGGCCGAGACCGTTGCGCAGTCCTTCGGCGAGGCGCTCGAGCGGCACGACCTGCATCCGGCCCGCTACTTCACGCAGAACGACGGCACGCTGATGGAACTGGAGTACGCGCTGCGCTACCCGGTGCTGACGATCGGCTGCGGCCCGGCCAACAGCATGCGGGGTGCTGCCCACGTCAGCGGGGTGCGCGACGCGCTCGTCGCGGACGTCGGCGGCACCTCCACCGAAGTGGGCGTGCTGATCAACGGATTCCCGGTCGAGACCGGCGACCCGGTCGGCATCGGCGGGGTCCCCAC
>NZ_BSFQ01000226.1 GCF_027922425.1 Pseudonocardia halophobica
CGAGCGCCAGCGGTGCTGGTCATTCGAACCGAACGTCCGCCAGCTCCCGGAGGATTACCCGACCACCGGCAACACGACCCCCTACATCTACACCGGTGTCGGCGGCTCCACCCTGCACTACGCCGGAGCCTGGCCGCGGTTCAAGCCGGTGGACTTCCGCAAGGGCACCGAGCACGGGGTCGAGGGCACGATCGACTGGCCCATCTCCTACGAGGAGCTCGAGCCGTTCTACGCCATCAACGACGCCGAGATCGGCGTCGCGCGCCGCACCGGCGACCCGGGCAATCCGGCGCGTCCCGAGGGCTGGGGCCCGGCGAGCCGCGGAGGCAAGGTCGGGCACAAGATGGCGACCGGGTTCGACAAGCTCGGCTGGCACTGGTGGCCCGCGGACAACGCGATCCTCACCCGGGCCAAGGACGCCCGGCTGGCCTGCAACGACTGCGGCTTCTGCCTGGCCGGCTGCCCGCGGCATTCCATCGCCTCCACCGACGTGTCGTACTGGCCGAAGGCGCTGCGCAACGGCGTCGACCTGCGGGTGAACGCCCGGGTCGAGCAGATCCACGCGAAGAACGGCCGCGCGACCGGGGCGACGTACATCGACCGTGTCACCGGGCAGCGGCACGAGGTGCGGGCCGGGGTCGTG
>NZ_BSFQ01000227.1 GCF_027922425.1 Pseudonocardia halophobica
GCTACAGATGCCGCCCGGTATCCTGCGCGCCGTGCGGGATGCGGACGATTCCCTGCGTATCGCCCAGATCCCGGAAGAAGATGACATGCGATCCGCTGCGGCACTTCAGATACGCTGGCGCTTCTGCGCTTTGACGGCAGCGATCATCTCAACGACCTGTTCGAATACCGCGTCGAGGCGCTGGCCACCCGCGATGATCTCGACTTCGACGCGCTCATCGGCACCCATGCCACGGTCGAGATCGAGGGCCGTGAGGGCACCCAGCCCTTTGACGGCATCGTCACGCAGGCGCGATGGGCCGGGGTGGGCGAGAACGGCCACCGCTATGATCTGGTGCTGCGCCCGTGGTTCTGGCTGGCAGGGCGGCGGCGCAACCAGCGGATCTTTCACAACAGGACCGTGGTGCAGATCCTGCGCGAGCTGCTGTCGGACTATGCCCAGCTCGGCGATCCGGCGCTGGATGTGCAGCTGTCGCAGGACTATCCGGTGCTGGAATACACGGTGCAGTACCGCGAGAGCGACCTCGACTTTGCCCGCCGCCAGATGGAGCGGCACGGGATCAGCTTTCATTTCCGCCACGAGACGGGCAGCCATACGCTGGTGCTGACCGATGACGTTCTGGCGCATGAGACGATCGGCGCG
>NZ_BSFQ01000228.1 GCF_027922425.1 Pseudonocardia halophobica
GAGGTCTTCCTGGTCAGCAAGGTGCTCCCCAGAATGCGACCACCGAGGGCACGGTCGCCGCATGCCATGGGAGTCTCAGGCGCCTGGGGACCGATCGGCTGGATCTGTACCTGCTGCACTGGCGCCGTGAGGTTCCCCTCGTGGACACGGTGGCCGGGTTCGAGAAGCTGCGCGAGGAGGGTTCGATCCGGGCCTGGGGGGTCAGCAACTTCGACCTGCACGACCTGGAGGAGTTGCCGAAGGGCGCCGTCCCCGCCTGCAATCAGATCCTCTACAACCTCACCCGTCGCGGTCCGGAGGCGAATCTGTTCCCGTGGTGTGAGCGCATGGGCGCCGCGGTCATGGCCTACTCGCCCGTCGAGAAGGGCGCGTTGCTCGATCATCCTGACCTCCGCCGCGTGGCGACAGAGCGTGGAGCAACCTCGGCGCAGGTCGCGCTGGCCTGGTCGGTCCGTAGAGGGGGCGTCGTCGCCGTTCCGAAGGCTGCCCGGCTCGCCCATGTCGAGGAGAACGCTGCAGCGCTGGACCTCGAGCTCACCGACGAGGAACTCGAGGTCTTGGATCGCGCCTTCCCGGCGCCGGGTGTCGTCCCGCTCGAGACACTGTCCTAATCCCGGAAGGTCTTCGTTTCCCTCG
>NZ_BSFQ01000229.1 GCF_027922425.1 Pseudonocardia halophobica
GTACCCGCCGCCCGGATCCGGCGGCTCGACACCGCGCGGGCCGCCGCCCTACCCGGCGTGCACGCGATCATCACGGCCGCCGATGTCCCGGACACCACCTCGGGCTGGATTCTGAAGGACCAGCCGATGTTCGCCCGCGAGGAGGTCCGCTACATCGGCGAGCCGATCGCCGCGGTGGCCGCCGAGACCACGGAACAGGCCGAGGCCGCCGTGGCCGCGATCGAGCTGGAGATCGACCCGCTCGAGCCGCTGACGGACATGGACGCCGCCCTGGCCGACGACGCGCGGCTGATCCACCCGGCGTGGGAGTCCTACCCGATGCTGGCGCCGGGGCCGCGCTCCGGCAACGTGGCCTGGGAGTCCACGCTCGACCGGGGTGACGTGGACGCGGCGTTCGCCGCCGCGCACCTGGTCGTCGAGGACGAGTTCACCACCCAGCGCCAGCACCAGTCCCCGATCGAGCCGCACGCCGCGGTGGGCCGGTTCGAGGGCGGGCGCTACGTCGTGCACAGCCCGGCGCAGTTCCCGTTCCTCGTCCGGGACCGGCTTGCCGAGTGGCTCGGCGTGCCGGCCTCGAAGGTGCGCGTCGTCGTCACGACGATCGGCGGCGGCTCCGGCGGCAGGAGCGTGGCCCG
>NZ_BSFQ01000230.1 GCF_027922425.1 Pseudonocardia halophobica
CGCCTGGAACCGCGTCACCGGGCAGGTCAAATATGCCACCGACGATGCCGCCCCGACCGCCAGCGGCACCACCGCCGCCGTGACAGGTGAGACCACCGCCACCCTGACGCTCGGCGCAGTGCCCGGACGGGGCGCGTTCCCCGGCCACGTCTTGAACGCGGGCATCATCGACGGTGACGCGTTTACCGATCCGCTGGTGCGCCAGCGCATCGCCCAATACCGCAACGCGCTTTACGGGTTCTGAAATGGCCGTTCAAAACGTTCTGTTCATTGCGCTGGACGATTGCGCCAGCCCGGATATCCTGTCGCAATTCGGCCTGCCGCTGGTGGCCGAGGGCTTCGATATGCTGGCCGCGCGTGGCACGGTGTTCCGCCGCGCCTATTGCGAGATTGCCGTCTGCAAGCCCAGCCGGTGGGCGGTCATGTCGGTCTATTCGCCGTTCCAGACCGGGATTTTTGACCTCGGCGAAGATGAGTGCCGCACGCTCGCGCCCCAGCAGCTCTGGCCCTACAGGATGAAAGAGGCCGGTTTTTACTGCACCACGCGCGGCAAGATTTATCACGGCTATGTGCCGATCCCGGATGAGCACCACAATGTGCTCTACAGCCATCCGAAATACCGCATCACCT
>NZ_BSFQ01000231.1 GCF_027922425.1 Pseudonocardia halophobica
GCATGGCGCAGGCGGTTGTCGCCGCCGGCATGGTGCTGTCGCGGGCCATCGTGCGCGACATGGTCAGCGATGCCGAGGCAGCCTCGATGATCGGCTATGTGACGATGGGGATGAGCCTCGTGCCGATGATCGGCCCGGTGATTGGCGGTGTGCTGGATGAATATTTCGGCTGGCACGCCAATTTCGGCCTGCTGCTGGCGGCAGGCATCGCGGTTACCGTGCTGTGCTGGCGCGATCTGGGCGAAACCTCCACCCCTTCAGGGATGAGCTTTACCGAGCAGGCCCGGCAATATCCGCTCCTTCTGCGGTCGCAGAGGTTCTGGGGTTACTGCCTGTCCGCGGCTTTCGCCTCAGGCTGTTTCTTCGCCTATCTCGGCGGCGCCCCCTTCGTCGGCACCGAGGTTTTCGGCCTCTCCGCCTCGCGCGTGGGCATGTTGTTCGCCCTCACCGCGCTGGGATATGCGGGGGGCAACTTCTTTGCGGGCCGGTATTCGGTGCGCATCGGGATGAACCGCATGGTTCTGCTGGGAACGGTGGTAACCACGCTGTCCTCCGCCGTGCTGGCGCTCCTGTCGCTGCTGGATCTGACCACTGCCTTCCTTTTCTTCGGGCTGACCCTGTTCATGGGG
>NZ_BSFQ01000232.1 GCF_027922425.1 Pseudonocardia halophobica
GTCGTGGTGAACGAACTGACCACCTATGTGGACATTTCGAACACGCTGCTGGCCGATGCTTCGCAGGCCGAAGCTGAGGTGCGGCAGGCCCTGACCGAGGATTTCGGGGCCAAGGAAGGGCTGGCCTTCGTGAAGCGTTCGGGCGACGGGCAGCCCGAGGGCGTGATGACCAAGGCGGGCATTGCCGAAACCGTCAGCGGCCACGCAACCCAGATCACTGCCGACGCGCTGGTGACGCAGATGTATGCGCTTCCCGCCATGTATCGCAACGCGGGCACCTGGGCGATGAACGGCACCACCTTGGGCCTTCTGCGCCTGCTGAAGGATGGGGGCGGGCGGTTCCTGTGGCAACCGTCCTATCAGGCGGGCCAGCCGGAAACCATCCTCGGGCGCCCGGTGATCGAGCTTCCCGACATGCCCGATGTCGCGGGCGGAGCCTTCCCGATCATCTTCGGGGACTGGTCGGGCTACCGGATCGTTGACCGCGTGTCGCTGTCGGTTCTGGTCAACCCCTACATCCGGGCGACCGAAGGCATCACCCGCATTCATGCGACCCGCCGCACGGGCGGGCGCGTCATCCAGCCTGCGAAGTTCCGCAAGCTGAAAATCGCCGCTTCCT
>NZ_BSFQ01000233.1 GCF_027922425.1 Pseudonocardia halophobica
CCATGGAAGCCGCAGCGGCTGGCCATCTCACCCCGCGCCTGCGCACGCGGCCGGGCGAAACCGGGAGCGGCCTGTCGGGCGGCGAGGCGCGGCGCCTGTCGCTGGCCCGCGCCCTGCTGACCACGCCTGATGTGATCCTCGCTGACGAGCCGACTGCAGATCTGGATGCGGAAACCGCGCGTGCTGTCACCGAGGGCCTGCTGTCCCAGCGTGCAAGAGGTGCGACACTGGTCATCGCCACCCATGACCCTGCACTTGCTGCACGCATGGACCGCATCATCCATATCGGAGGCGCCACATGAGCGCGCTTTGGCAGATCCTGCGCCTGATGCTGCGGGACCAGCGCACCGCCCTGCTGCGCGGCGCGGCATTGTCAGTGCTGGTGCTGGCGATGGGCGTGGCGCTGCTGGGTCTTTCGGGCTGGTTCATCACCGCCGCTGCCGCAGCCGGTCTGGCCGGGGTGGGGGCCACGTTTGACGTCTTCCGCCCCTCGGCCATGGTGCGCTTTCTGGCGCTGGGCCGTGCCGCTGCGCGATATGGCGAGCGGCTGGCCACCCATGACGCCACACTTCGTGCGCTGGAAAGCCTGCGGCTGCGCCTGATGGCTGGCCACCTGGCC
>NZ_BSFQ01000234.1 GCF_027922425.1 Pseudonocardia halophobica
GTTACCCGAACCGGCAGCGCCGACCCCGCCACCCTGCGCGACTAGAAGCTGTCCGATGCGTTCCAGCTCGACGGATTCAAAGGGCGCGGGCTCAGCTTCCGGTCGTGGAACGGCCAGTTGCGCCAGCCCATCGCGGTGGCCAATGCCCGCGCGCTTGTGACGCTCGCCCCGGTCGAGGGGTTCCTGCACCAGCGCAACGAAACCGACACGCTTGGCCTCGACGAACCGGAGAGCCAGTGCCACGCCTTCACGGAGTAACCCGATGCGCCGCCTTGCTGCTGCCCTGCTGCTGACTGCCACGCCGCTGATCCCTGCCCCGATCCATGCCGGAGAAATCTGGGTCACCAATGAAAAGGATGACACTGTCAGCGTGATCGACACCGATACGCTGGAGGTCATCAAGACCTATCCCACCGGCGAGCGCCCGCGTGGCGTGACCTTCTCCAAGGATTTCAAGCGGCTGTACATCTGCGCTTCGGATAGTGACACCGTGCAGGTGATGGACCCCGACACCGGCGAGATCCTGCATGACCTGCCGTCGGGCGAAGACCCCGAACAATTCGTGCTCGCCCCCGATGACCGGCATCTCTACATTGCCAACGAGGATGATGCGATCACC
>NZ_BSFQ01000235.1 GCF_027922425.1 Pseudonocardia halophobica
GCCGACCTTGCCGACCGACGGGCCGTGTGAGCGGCCGTCGGCTCTGGTCCGGTGGTCTGACGAGCAGTGTCTCTCATCGAAGAGTCGGGTAGATCCCGGCCCGCCGCAACTCGCCTGTGAGCGGGCTTGACCGGCTCCGCACCCGGGCGGCGGGGGAGGACCTGGGCCGGCATGATTGCGCCGGGCCGGCCGACCACGAGCGCCGCGAGCGTGTGACCCGCCACGGCAGCCTCGCGCGGGGGTGCGCCCTGCAGCCGCGCCGCCAGGTACCCGGCATTGAATGAATCGCCCGCGGCTGTCGTGTCGACGACGTCGACGTCTCGTTTCGCGGGCATGGTTGACAGTTGGTCACCGGTGACGACGAGGCACCCGTCCGGGCCGGTCTTGATCACGATCTCGGCGATCCCCATGGCGGCCAGGCGGGCCGCGCAGGCCTTGCCGTCGTGGTCGTCGAACAGCGCCTGCTCGTCGCCGAGTGTGGGCAGGTAGACGTCGGCCAGCTTCAGAGTGCGGCGAACCGCTGCCCGCGCAGCCGCCCTATCGGGCCAGCCGGTCGGGCGGTAGTTGCTGTCGAAGGCGACTCGCGCACCTCGGGCGCGGGCAGCGGCTAGAGTCGCC
>NZ_BSFQ01000236.1 GCF_027922425.1 Pseudonocardia halophobica
GCCAGAGAGAAAGCCCACCTCCTTGTCCGGGTTGTCGATGCCGGAAATCTGCACCGCGCTGCCCAGGATCTGGATCGCCACCTCCTGCATGCGGCGATGATCCATGAACCCCCAGCGGTTCACGAGTTCCCGCCCCAGAAAGATGTTGCGCGTGATCGACATGGAATCGACAAGGGCGATGTCCTGATAGATCGTCTCGATCCCCGCCGCCTCGGAGTCTGATCGGTTGCGGATCTCGGTGCGCTTTCCGTTCACATAGATCTCGCCCGAGGTCGGCGGGTTGATCCCCGAGATCATCTTCACCAGCGTCGATTTCCCGGCGCCGTTGTCGCCCAGCAGGCAATGGCATTCCCCGGCGCGCACATCGAAGGACACCCCGTTCAGCGCGATCACATGGCCGAAATGTTTCTTGATGTCGCGCATGTCGACGATGGGCGTGGTCATCAGCGTTCCCCCGTGATGATGCGGCGGATGTAGGTGTTCATGATGACCGCGATCAGCAGAATCATCCCGAGGAACACCCGGAAAAGCGAGCTTTCGGCATTGGCGAAGAACAGACCCTGCTGCACCACGCCGAAGATCACCGCCCCCAGCGCCGCCCCGATGACCGAGCCGTAA
>NZ_BSFQ01000237.1 GCF_027922425.1 Pseudonocardia halophobica
GCGCTCTGCCCGCCCCATTGCGGGGTCTCTGGGATGGTTCGCGCCTTTCCTGCCCTTCTGCGCTCAGGCGGCGGCGCAGGGTGCTGGGCGAAACCCGATAGCGGGCGGCAATCTCCCCGAGCCTTTCCCTTCTTTCCACCAGCGCACGCCGTGCTTCGGACAGATCACAATCGCTCAGGGCAATCGGCGGCCTGCCGAGACGCCGTCCGCGTTGACGCGCTGCAATCAACCCGGCCCGTGTACGTTCACTGATGAGATTGCGCTCGAACTCGGCAAAGGCGGCCATGATATGAAAGATCAACCGCCCACCTGACGTGCTGGTGTCGATCGCTTCGTTGAGGGATCTAAACTCACATCCCCTTTCGCCGAGTTCCTCGATGAACCTCACCAGATCGGTCAGGGACCGCCCCAGCCGGTCGAGCCTCCAGACCACCAGCGTATCGCCGGGTTTCAGCGCTCTCAGCACGTTTTCCAGCCCCGGACGATCCATGTGTGAACCGGTGGCGCCGTGGTCCTGGAAGATATTTTTGCAACCCGCCTCTTTCAGCGCGGCAAGCTGCAAATCCAGGCGCTGGTCGTCGGTCGAAACGCGGGCATAACCAATGATCATTGAGAAAT
>NZ_BSFQ01000238.1 GCF_027922425.1 Pseudonocardia halophobica
ACCTTCGGGTCCGCGATGCCCGTCGCATGGGGGATGGGCAGGCTGGTGCGATACAGCGCCCGAACACTCGCTGCCTTGTCCTGGGCATAAGTGATTTCCTCAGCGGTGATGATTTGCTTGGCCTCGAACACTGCGTAGACGCTCTCGGCCGGGACGACATCCAGCCCGTCCTGGTGGAAGACAAAAGGAGAGTACTGCCGATCGAAGATGACAATGTCGATCTGGTGGCTGAAGGCTCCGTTGCTATCGACGACAACAGCCCGCCGCGCGCGATACCGCTCGGGAAGGTAATCGCTGAGCATGCCCAGCCAGACGGTCTCGACGGCGTCGCCCTTCAGAACGGGATGGCCTGCGACCTCCCGCGCCGTGTGCAGGCGACTATGGATGCCTTTGTGAAGACCCTGGAGAAGTGCAGGAAGTGACCAGCTCATCGGACGATTTCGCTCCAGTCCTTTGCGCCCAAGGCGGTCCGAGCAGCGGCAACGATGGCCGCCTTCTCAGCGGCTGTCAGGTCATCCGAGATCACATTGTTGGTGTTCGCCGGGTCCACCATGCGGGCGGTAGCCAAGTTGTCCCGGATATAGATCAGCGCGTTCCAAACCCTTTGTGAGATGGT
>NZ_BSFQ01000239.1 GCF_027922425.1 Pseudonocardia halophobica
GCCCCGGCGATCACGCCGGATGGGCGGTGGTCCTCGCATCACGCCCCGATCTCGCGCCCGCTCTGGGCTTCGATGATTGCCTCGCATGGGCGCGTCACCTCGCGGCGGATCCTGAAGGGCCGGTCGCGGCGGCGGCTGAACCCGCTCTTCGTCGGATGGCTGATGGGCTGGCCCATCGGGCACGCGCTCTGCGCCTGCTCGGCAACGGAGTTCACCCTCTGGCAGCAGCACATGCGTGGCGCTCTCTCGCAGCTGCCCATGGCCTCGGGCCCGTGGATCTGGCGGCCGACCGATGCGGTCCAGCGCCCGGCGCAGATGGATTTCCTTGAAGGATTGCAGCCATGAGTTTCCACGGCCGCGTCAGCGGCACCAGGATCAAGCGCGCGCTGGGCGTGCAGGCCGCGCTGGAATGGGCGTTCCGGATCGAGCAGGCGCAGCTGGAACTACCCCTCCCCGCAGACGTCACCGAGGAAGGTTTCGGCTTCGGCCTAGAATACGTCCTGCTCCAGCGTGCCGTGCTGGGCTGCAACATCGACGGCGGCCAGCACAAGATCGGCGGCTAAACCCACCAGGACGCCGAGGTGATCGCCGCCACCGTCGCAGGCATGCCCCACA
>NZ_BSFQ01000240.1 GCF_027922425.1 Pseudonocardia halophobica
TCGCGTCTTCCGCCGACAAAGGGGCCGTGCGCGTCCTGCCGGAGTGATCCGGCACAAGCGGGACTTGCCTTCCACTGGAAACTGCGGATGCCCGTCCTTCTCCGGGGCGGGCATTGATCCACGCGGCATCAGGCAATAGGGTTTGCGCCGCGCCCGTCTTTGAGCGGCTCATTGCGATTCATGTTTCATGCATTATCGGACAGGACATTCCATGACAAAGAAAGTGACCAAGGCGGTATTTCCGGTTGCGGGTCTCGGGACCCGTTTTCTGCCTGCGACGAAGTCGATCCCGAAAGAGCTCATGACGCTGGTGGACCGTCCGCTGATCCAGTACGCGATCGACGAGGCGCGGGCGGCGGGGATCAAGGAGTTCATCTTCGTGACCTCGCGCGGCAAGTCGGCGCTGGAGGATTACTTCGACCACGCGCCGGAACTGGAAAGCGCGCTGCGCAAGAAGGGCAAGGATGATCTGCTGGAGGTCCTGAAGGACACCAACATGGATTCGGGCGCCATCGCCTATGTGCGGCAGAACCGGCCGATGGGGCTGGGCCATGCCGTCTGGTGCGCCCGCCGCCTGATCGGCAACGAGCCCTTCGCGGTGCTGCTGCCCGAT
>NZ_BSFQ01000241.1 GCF_027922425.1 Pseudonocardia halophobica
GTATCCTGCAATTCTCCCAGCTGATGGCGCGTCAGTAGTCCAGCAAGCTCGGCGGCTTTCCCCTCAATTACGTCTCCTACTTCCTGAAAAGAGTCGAATGCCTCTTGGCGAATCTCAGCGACATCAAGCTCGCTGATCGGAACGTACCTAGAACTTCCAGGTGCCTCACCGGGGGCGTTTCCATGTTGAAGACCGAAAGATCGGAAAAAGCCGAAATGCGCCGCGTATGAGTGATTTTCATGATCCCGTGCTCGTCGACGAGCTGCTGGTCGATTGCCTCGGAACTGGCGAAGCAGAGCAGAAAGGAGCAGGATGGAAAATGGGGGAAACCAACGCTCGCCGCCAAAGTGGAACTCGTTTTCGGCTGCGTCTGGAAGATCTCGGAGCATGCAGGCGAACCCCGCGAGGCTAACCGGCGACAAATCGTAGGGGACGTCCACACGCATTCGAAATCAGCTTTCCAATAGCTTAGAAAAATAGCAGAGTTTGGGCATGCCTACGGTCAGGCGCTGCCTTTTTCATGAAATACATGCTTGGACATCTATGTTTCAGCGCCACTGAGTGCGGGACGGCGTCAAATTCTAGGTCTCGTTTCTAAGCGCGCCCGAACGCC
>NZ_BSFQ01000242.1 GCF_027922425.1 Pseudonocardia halophobica
GCCAGAGAGGTCACCGTCACGCCGAAGCAGTTATGGCTTTCGTAAAGCCCGGCGACTTCGAGAGGAGCCATGTCTTCCATCGCGAAAAGCAGCAACCTGTCCCGGGTCAGATCGGCCTCCTGCTGGAACCAGACAAGGGCGCGATCCGCCTGGGCGGTGCTGCGCAGGGGCCAGACGACGGTCAGTGCTTCGGCGGCCGGCTGGAAGGGCAGCCCGATCACGCGCAGGATGCTTTCCCAGCGGTTGCGATATGTATGCATACGCAGCACCCGGTTCAGATTGCGCGCGCGGATCTCATCGTTCCCGGCGCTGTCCAGGGATTTCAGGCGGTCAAGGTCACGGTCCCGGTCGCAGAAGATGACATCCTCGCCGAACATCTCTTCCATGCCGAGGGAATGGTTCGACAGAACGAGGGTGTTGGAGGACATGAGCTCGAACACCCGACGCGCGAACATGGTGCGCGACTCTGTCACCGTGTTGATGTTCAGCGCCAGACGGCTGCGCTTATAGACACTGGCAACCTGATCATGCGGAACAGCTGGCCGGACGAAGGGCCGGTATTCATCTGGCCACTGGTGCAGGGGATCGCTGTCGCCGTGATAGCGGTCATA
>NZ_BSFQ01000243.1 GCF_027922425.1 Pseudonocardia halophobica
GACGAGGGCACCTTTTCCGGCGTCCAGGCGCGGTTCTTCCAATGGTCGATCAACCCGGCCAGCTGCCGCGCGGGCCAGCGCTTTTCGTCCAGATTTGCCGCGACGATCAATTGCTTGAGCAGGCGAAGCTGGTCGTCCGTATCCAGAATGGTGAAGTTGGATTTCAGCCCCACCAGTTCGGCATGGCGGCGCAGGATCTTCACGCTGACGGAATGGAAAGTGCCCATCCAGGGCATGCCCTCCACCTGCCCCAGCATCCGGCCCACGCGGTCTTTCATCTCGCGCGCAGCCTTGTTGGTGAAGGTCACGGCCAGAATCTCATTCGGCCGCGCCTTGCCGGTGGCCAGCAGATGCACGATACGCGAGGTCAGCGCCTTGGTTTTGCCAGTTCCCGCCCCGGCCAGCATCAGGACAGGGCCATCCACCGCCAGCACGGCGGCGCGCTGTGCAGGGTTCAGATCGTCCAGATAGGGTGCGGGCCGCGCTGCCATGGCACGCTGCGACAGGGGAATGGCGGCTTCGAAAGCCTCTGAATCATCATATCCGCTCATATCCGCAAGATAGACGTGCAGGTCGGCCTTGGGAAGCCTGTGTTCCACCAATGTT
>NZ_BSFQ01000244.1 GCF_027922425.1 Pseudonocardia halophobica
AAGAGGCTCTGGAGCAGGACTGGCTCGCCGTTTACTACCGCGACGTCGGCCTGCCAGCCCTGATGATGGCGCAGGCAGACTGGTCGCGCGGCGTCTTGTCCGGGGAACAGGAAGTACGGCTGGCGCGTGTGGCGATGACGATGATCGGCGATCTGCATGTCGTCATCGACGAAGAGCTGGACGAGGCCCGCGCGGAGACGGAACCGCTGCCCGCCGAAGGCCGCCGCATCCTGTGCATCGGCGGGCGTTCGGCGCTGGACGATGTCTCTGCGGCGATGCTGGCACAGGCGCTGGCCGCAGAGGGGGCCGATGCCCGCCACCACCCGCACAGCGATCTTTCGCCCGCCCGCCTGCAGGCGCTGGACCCCGGCGCGCAGGATTGCGTGATCCTGTGTTTTCTGGACCCCGCCCCTTCGCGCGCATCGCTTCTGCATGTGCGACGGCTCAAGAGGGCGCATCTGCGCCTGCGCGTGGGTGTGGTTCTCTGGCAGATGCCGGACACCACGCCTTCGCCGGAGGCAGGCTGGCGCATCATCGAAAAGGTCGATCCCGCAAAACTGCGGGAGGCGGAGGAGATCGGCGCCGATTTTGTCGCCACTGCAATGG
>NZ_BSFQ01000245.1 GCF_027922425.1 Pseudonocardia halophobica
TCGCAGATCTCCCGGTAATGGCGCCCCGGCGGGTTCAGCGTCGGAATACGGATCAGATCCTGCGTCAGCGCGATCAGGTCACCCCGACGGGCGGCGATTTCGGCGGCGAGGCGGGGGTGCAGATCGGGTTCCATGTTGCGGATCATAGGGACGCGGCCTAGCGTTTCGCAATGGACTGGATCGACCTTACCCGCCCGATGGACGAAACGCTGACGGTTTATGCGGAACCGGGCTATTCCGACCCGCCGTTCAGCGTTGCGCCGTGGTGCGACATTGCCGGGCAGGGCTATGCGGTGCAGCGGCTGGCGCTGGGCACGCAATGCGGCACCCATATCGACGCGCCGGCGCATATGGCGGAAGGCGGCGCCACGCTGGAGGCGCTGCCGGTTTCGGCGCTGGTCGGGCGTTACGTCACGCTGCGGCGGGGCGAGGTGCCCCAACGCGGCGCGGCGACGATCCTGTTCGTCGATGGCACGGTGGGGCCGATCACGCGGGCGGGGTTCGACGCTGCGCTGGCGCTGGGGTTCCCGGTCTGGGTCATGGCGGGCGGCTTGCAGGTGGCGGGGGAAAGGCCGCTGTTCCTGCACCGTGCATTGGCGCGTGCC
>NZ_BSFQ01000246.1 GCF_027922425.1 Pseudonocardia halophobica
CGCGTCACCGCATCGGCGGTCAGGATCAGCCGGTCATCCACCGCCCGGATCTGTGCGGTCAGCGACTGATCCGCCTCGGCAACAGCCTTGCGCACCTTCCGGCGGGCCAGAAACTCGGCAAAGCCCTGATCCAGCACCTCGGAGGCCAGTGGCAACAGGCTGGCCCGCAGGCTGGTGGTCGCCGCGCCGCCGGTCTTTACCGCTGTCTCGGTCGCGCTGGTCCGGCTTTCCAGCGCGTCCACCACGTCAGTACCGGCCTTGCCCGCAACCGCCGTGCCCAGATCGGTGACCGACTGCCCCAGCGAGACGATTCCGCTCTCGGTCAGCGTGACCCGTGAGGTCAGCGCCTCCAGCGCCGAGGCGCTGGCCTTGCCCGGCAAGGCAGTGTTGAGCGCGGTGATCGCCTCGCCCTGCGAGGTGATCCTGCCCTCGGCGGTGGTCACCCGCAGCCGCAAAGCATCCACGGCGGTGGCGCTGGCAAGCTTCGGCAGATCCAGCTCCAGCCGCGTCACCGCATCGGCGGTCAGGATCAGCCGGTCATCCACCGCCCGGATCTGTGCGGTCAGCGACTGATCCGCCTCGGCAACAGCCTTGCGCACCT
>NZ_BSFQ01000247.1 GCF_027922425.1 Pseudonocardia halophobica
GGGGTCGAGTTCCTCGCCGTTGGATCGGATGTCGGCACCTTGCGCGCCGGTCTCACCGCGCTGCGCAAGGAATTCTGAACTACGGGAAACGCGCAACTTCCCCGGAGGAACAGATGGGAAAACTCGTTCTGGCCGCCAAGGTCACACATGTGCCGACCATGCTGATGTCGGAGCAGGAAGGGCCGCTCAAGGGTTGCCGTCAGGCCGCCATTGACGGTCACCGCGAGATCGGGCGCCGCGCGCGGGAGGCCGGAGCGGATACGTTCGTGGTGCTGGACACGCATTGGCTGGTCAATGCGGCCCATCACATCAACGCCAATCACCGCTTCAAGGGCATCTTCACCAGCCATGAATTCCCGCAATTCATCAAGGACATGCCTTATGATTACGAGGGCAACGCGGCACTTGGCGAACTGATCGCCGAAACCGCCCGCGCAAACGAGGTCTATACGCTCAGCCATCAGGTCGACAGTCTGGACCTGGAATATGGCACGCTGGTTCCGATGCGTTACATGAATGCCGATGCAGGCCTGAAGGTGGTGTCGGTCGCGGCCATGTGCACCGTCCATAGCTTTGAAAGCTCACGCAGACTGGGCCAG
>NZ_BSFQ01000248.1 GCF_027922425.1 Pseudonocardia halophobica
ACCGTCAGAAGCTGCTTCGAGACGCCGATGGTGATCGGGTAAAGCCGCGTGCCCGGGCCGCCGGCCAGAATGATCCCCTTGCGCTGCATCGTCACACTCCCTTCACTTCGGCAACCACCCGCGCCAGCGCGGCCCGCCAGTCCGGCGGTGTAATGTCGAATTCCGCCGTCAATGCGGAGCAATCAAGGCAGGAGTTCAGCGGCCGCCGCGCCGGGGTCGGGTACTCGGCGGTCGGGATGTCCTCGATCGTGACCGCCCTTCCGGCAAGGGCGAATGTTTCGCGCGCGAAACCGGCCCAGCTGGTGGCGGGCGTGCCCGCGAAATGATGCGTGCCGCCCGGCGCGCCGTCGCGCAGCGCGCGGGCCAGATGTAGGCAGGTGGCCGCGATGGCATCGGCCGGCGTCGGGCCGCCGGTCTGGTCGGCGACGATGCGCAGATGATCGCGGCTGGCGCCGAGCTTCAGCATGGTTTTCACGAAATTCGTGCCATGGGCCGAAAACACCCAGGAGGTGCGCAGGATCACCTGCCGCCCGCCTCCCGCCCGCACCGCCTGTTCGCCTGCAAGCTTCGTGCGGCCATAGGCATTGAGCGGGGCAG
>NZ_BSFQ01000249.1 GCF_027922425.1 Pseudonocardia halophobica
CGGTGATCTGGTCGTCGGTGAGGGTGTGCAGGGAGCCGTCGAGGAAGCCGACGAACAGGTCGACCCGGATCTGGTCGAGCCCACCGCCGTGTCCGGCGCGCTTGACCCGATGGGCGAGCCGGTCGATGCGCTCCACGGCGGCGTCGGCCGAGTCCGGGGCGAGACCGGTGGCGGTGATGGTCGCGGTGCCGTCCTCGGTGACGCACGCGGAGATCCCGCGGCGGGCGTGGGCGCGGCGGAAGAGCCGTTCGTAGTGCGCGGGATCGATCTCCATGATCAGTCGGCGGAGGCGGCGGGAGATCTCGGTCGTCGTCCAGCGGGGTGCCCGGGGCAGCACGAGCCGGCACAGGTGGGCGATCTGCGCAGCGGGCAGCCCGGTCAGGTGCTGGGCGAACACCGCGGCTTTGGGCGGGTCGATCCGCCCGACGTCAAGCGCGGCGTAGACGAGGGGGAGGTCGACGACGAGGGTGACGGCGTCGTCGGCGCGGGCGTCGGCGGCGCGGCGGGTCCAGGCCAGGGCGGCGCGGACTTCGTCGGACCAATCGCGTTCGCTCCAGCCGGGTTGGGTGGGGTCGTCGGTGCCGAGGGCGACCA
>NZ_BSFQ01000250.1 GCF_027922425.1 Pseudonocardia halophobica
ACGGGCTGCTGAAGAAACGGCTGGCCGCGCCGCCGGTGCCTTCAGTCACGGCCGAAGTTCTGGTGCTGGCGCCGCTGTCGCTGATCTGGCTGGCGATCATTGCCACCGGGAACGGCCCGGAGGCGGGGCACGGGCATTTCCTCGATTCGGCGGGAACGGCGGGGCTTCTGGTGCTGTCCGGTACGCTGACCGCGAGTCCGCTCATGCTGTTCACCTATGCCACCGCGCGGGTGCGGCTGGCGACGGTCGGGCTGATCCAGTACATCAACCCCACGCTGCAATTCCTGACCGCAACGCTGATCTTCGCCGAGCCTTTCGGGCGCTGGCATGCCATCGCCTTCGGGCTGATCTGGGCAGGCCTCGCGCTTTACACGCTGGAGGGGTTCCGTCGGGACAGGGCGGTGCGCAGGGCGGCGGTCAGCGCGGGCACGTCGGCCACAGCAGCGAAGTGATCGCGCAGGCCGGGGTCTGCAAAGCCCTCGGCAATCGTGTGATCGACAAGCGCCACCAGCGGCTGCCAGTAGCCCGCCACATCCAACAGGAAGATCGGCTTGCGGTGCAGCCCGATCTGCGCCCAGGTCAGCACCTCGAAAA
>NZ_BSFQ01000251.1 GCF_027922425.1 Pseudonocardia halophobica
CCTTGAACATGCCGATGAAGGTCGAGACGATGCCAGGGATCGAGATCTTGAGTGCCTGCGGCAGGATGATCAGCCGCTGTGCTTTCCAATAGTCCAGCCCCAGCGCATCGGCTGCCTCGTACTGCCCCTTGGGCAGGGCTGCAAGCCCGCCACGGATCACCTCGGCCATATAGGCCGAGGCGAACAGCGTCACCATGATGATGACCCGCAGGATGATGTCGAAATTCGTCCCCGGCGGCAGGAAATAGTTCAGCAGCAGCGACGCCACGAACAGCAACGTGATCAAGGGCACACCGCGGATGAACTCGATGAACATCACCGCCAGCATCTTGATTACCGGCAGGTCCGAACGCCGGGCCAGCGCAAGGATGATCCCTGCCGGCAGGGTCAGCGCGATACCCGCAACACCAATGGTGATCGACAGTACGAAACCGCCGAACTGGTCCGACGACACCGGCTGCAATCGCAAGGGCAGCACACCGGCGAGGGACGAGGTCAGGGGTCCGGCAGCGACCAGCCACCAGGCCACGGCCGCGACAACACCCACCGCAAAGGCCAAAAGGCCGAACCGCACCACCAGCAGGCGCCGAA
>NZ_BSFQ01000252.1 GCF_027922425.1 Pseudonocardia halophobica
GGTGTGCTGATGTTCCTCGTCGGACACGATGCGGTCGAGTTCCATCGCCAATTCGCCGACCGGGGCATGGAGAGCCAATGCGCGCGATTCTCCACTCTGATGGAAGAGAGTATGCTGCAGAAAATCGGGACCCGTGCCGCACAGGACGTCTTTGTCGCCTCTGGTTATTTCGAGGCGCTCCCGGCGGCGGAAAGCCTGGACTTCGGCGCCCGGTACGTCCGACGGTTCGGCCCCGGTGCGCCCGTCCTCAACGCTCCAGGTGAGTCCGGCTACAAGGGCCTATGGATGTTGGCCGTCTCTGCCTCGCCGGACGTGCAGGCTCCACGTGCGGGAGCAGACGTTGGGCTGCTATTGCGCGGGCTGGCGCGGTGCCGCACAGCAGCTGAGCACGCAGACACCAGACACACGGACCTACCGCAGTGCTTGGTCGAGCGAGCAGCCATCGGCACCGACCGTGGTCCTCTTCGGCGGAGCGCCGTGGCGACGACGGCGCCGGGGTCGCCGGGGTCGCCGCTGGCCTGCCCGGCTCGGGTCTGCCCTCGGCCTTCCTCGGGCGAACTTGAGGTCGCTCCCCCGGGCCCCGCTGGATG
>NZ_BSFQ01000253.1 GCF_027922425.1 Pseudonocardia halophobica
TCGTCGGGGTTCAGATCCTTCGCCTGCCGCCCTGCGGCGGCGCGCAATGCCGCCAGCCCGGCGCTGACATGGCCCAGCCCCCCTTCCCGGGCTTCTGCCCAGGCATCGCGCGCCAGGTCCAGTCGTTCGCGCATTTCCGCATACATGGCCTTGGCCTGACGCACCGCATGCACCCGCGCGCCCCTCTGGGTCAGCGGCTCGTAGTCGCGGCCCTCGGCCTCGGCCACCAGCTGCGCGCGACGCTCGATGGCATTGGCGGCGGGACCTAACTTCTGCTCCGGCTCGCGGTCCAGTTCCTCGGCCTTTAGCGTGTCGCCAAGCGATAGCGCCTCCTCGCGCTGTACCTCCAATGACCGATGATCGACGCGCTCAACCTGCCCCGCCAGTTCAAGAGCATGGTTTTGCAACTCGGCCCAAACTCCGCGCATGGCCTCGATCTCTGGCCCGCCGGTGCTGACGGAGGCCGACCGATAGGCCGCCGCCGCCGTGGCAGACCGCCCGGCGCTGCGTTTGATTGTCTTGACGGAAAGGTGGTAGCTCGCCATGCGCGCGCCCTACCGATCCGGCGACGGGCAACGGCAGGCAGACTG
>NZ_BSFQ01000254.1 GCF_027922425.1 Pseudonocardia halophobica
GAGACTCGGCGACGGCTCCGCCGGAGACCTCTACCTGGTGGTGCGGCTGTTGCCGCACCCGCTCTTCCGCCTCGAGGGCCGGAACATCCACGTCGACCTGAAGCTCGCCCCGTGGGAAGCGGCCCTCGGTGCGACCGTCCCGGTCGCGGCACCCGGGGGCGAGACCAAGGTGACCGTGCCTTCCGGCTCCTCGTCGGGAAGACGCCTGCGCCTGCGTGGGCAAGGCATGCCGGACCCGGCCGGGCACCCGGGCGACCTGTTCGCCGAGATCAAGATCATGGTGCCGGCACGGCTCGGCGACCGCGAACGCGAGCTGTACTCCGAACTCGCCACGTCGTCGACCTTCGATCCGCGCCGCGCCACGACCGACGACACGAGGCGACGCCGATGAATCCGCAGAGTCGTCCGCTTCGCTACCCGCTGGTCCGGAGTCCGAGATCCGCCCTGCTCGACGAGGAGGAGTTCGCCCGGCGCTGCGGCCTGCACCCCGAACTGGTGCGGCGGTTCTGGGCGCTGGGGCTGATCCCGGCCGCGCGTCACGTCGACGGATCCCCGTGGTTCAGCCCGGCGCAGGTACCGGCCGTCTC
>NZ_BSFQ01000255.1 GCF_027922425.1 Pseudonocardia halophobica
CACGCCCGGACCTCGCCGTCCTCGAGCGCGGCGAGGTTCTCGTTCTGGATCTCCAGCCGGAGCAGCCGGCCCTCGCCCCTGGCGTCCTCGACGATTGCCGAGCCCCGGACGAATCCGCCCGAGGTCTCCCGGTCGACGTCGATGATCTTGCCGCGGATCAGCTCGACCGCATCCAGCTCGTCGACGACGGTGTCGATCGGGTCGTCACCGTTGCGGGCCAGCGCGGCGCCGAGCCCGAGGGCCCGCGACACCGAACCCGGGACCGTCGCGCGGCGGGCGGTCGCCACGTCCATCAGGTACAGCGCGGCGACGGCGGCGCCGCCGAAGGCCGCGGTCGACGTGCGCAGGAGCCGCTCCGTCCACTCCACGCCCCCGGTCCGGATGACCAGCGTGTTCAGCCGCTCGTCCGTCATCACGCACGGGCTCGACGGGACCCCGGCGAGGTTCATGGTCATCTGCGGCATGGTCGGGAAGGCGCGGCCCATGCCGTCGGCGTCGACGTAGGGCAGGCCGAGCCGGGCCGCCCAGTTCAGCGGGATGAGCCCGTTCGACCCACCGATCTCGAAGGGCATGATCGCCACGA
>NZ_BSFQ01000256.1 GCF_027922425.1 Pseudonocardia halophobica
CCCTGACCCGCAGCGCTATGCCCGCCATATCGGCAACGAGATCGACAAGGCCCTGGCCGCGCCTCTCGACCGGCTGGAAGGCCTGCACTTGGCTCTCGCTGCCGATCGGCGGGACGCCAGCCGCACTCTGGACGAGCTGGTCCGGCAGGAAGAGCAAACCCTTCAGCGTCTGCGCGACGATCTGGCAAGCGCGGGACGCCGGAAGAAGCGCACCCCATTCAAAGCCCTTTTAGGGTTCGTCCTGGTGCTCAGCCTGATTATCGCCCTGCCCCGTTTCATGGCAGGCAACGGCACCGCTTGCGCTTTCCTTGGGGGCGAGTGGCTGCGTGGACCTGAGAGCGGGAAAGAGGCCTGCGTGTTCTATGCCGGGTGAGGCGAAGAGTGTTCCAGACGAGAGTTATCCACAAATCTAGGTGTTAAATATGGGTTAGATTCAGAGTTAAGCGCAGAAAATCGCCCACAAGTTACTGAAACATATAAGAGATTCCGAGCGCTGCGTGTGTGAAAGTACGAAAGAACGTGTGTAAAAGTACGAAAGAGCGTGGGCAAAAGTACGAAAGCAGCTTGCGTGTGTGAAA
>NZ_BSFQ01000257.1 GCF_027922425.1 Pseudonocardia halophobica
ATCCGCTGTGCAGCGGCTCGGTTGATCAACGGCCCGACGGTGGTCGCCGGCGACCAGGGGTCACCCACGACGAGCTGCTCGACCTCGTCCACCAGCACGGGCAGGAACCGTTCGTACACCGTCCTGTCGACGAGGACGCGCTGCACCGAGATGCAGGACTGGCCGCCCTGGGCGTTTGCGCCGGTCGCGATCCGCCGGGCCGCCTGCCGCAGGTCGGCATCCGAACTCCAGTCCGGACAGATCAGCACCCCGGCGTTGCCGCCGAGCTCCAGAGTGACGTGCTTGCGGGGCACCGCGTCCCGGATGGCCCAGCCGACCGGTCCGGACCCGGTGAACGACACCACGGGCATCCGCGGGTCGGCGACGAGACCGGCAGCGACCTCGTCGTCCACCGTGAGCACCGAGAACGCGCCCGCCGGTAGCCCGCAGTCGGCCAGGATCTCGCCCAGCAACAGGGCGCTGAGCGGCGTCTTCGGCGCGGGTTTGAGCACGATGGGCGCGCCCACCGCCAGGGCGGGCCCGATCTTGTGGGCGGCCAGGTTCACCGGGAAGTTGAAGGGTGTGATGCCCAGAACCG
>NZ_BSFQ01000258.1 GCF_027922425.1 Pseudonocardia halophobica
AGACCTCGTCGCGACGGCCACGCACCGCCTGACCGACGACCTCTTCTGCAGCCCCGTCGGCGTAGAGCTCGGCCGTGTCGATCACGGTCATCCCGAGATCGATACCGGCCCGCAAGGCGGTGATCTCGGCCGGGCGGTCCGCACCCATACGCCAGGTGCCCTGGCCGATCGGTGGAACATCCGCTCCGGCCAGCCGAACTGTCTTCACGCTCATAGCAGAAGGTCCAATATCGTAGCCTCTTCCTTACCCGAGAACATCACAAGCACGAAACGTCATCCGCGGGTTTTCGTCCTCCGATCACACACTCCCGAGCGACGGGATCGTAGGTCGAGCGCATCTCCGAACGGGAGTCCGAGCTCGCTCCCAGCGCTACCGGCCCGGCCATCCCGAGCACGCCCTGGCGCTCGGGAGCGTGATCGAGCGGTCGGCGGCGCAGCCGGGGACAGGCTGGGTCGGGTGAGGCGGGACCGACCCAGGGGAGCACAGGTCGGTCCCGCAGCGGCCGGCCTCAGCGCACGCCGGCGACTCCCTGTACGACGCCCGAGTAGTAGCTCTCCGGAGTCGGCCGTTCGC
>NZ_BSFQ01000259.1 GCF_027922425.1 Pseudonocardia halophobica
GTGGACAGATATGACCAGAACCAGAATGCCTGTTACCAGCGTGATATAGCGGGCCGGCACAAGGTGGTGGCCTGACCGCAGGGTGAACAGCCCGCCACTGGTGGAAAGCCGCACCAGCCGCAGATATTGCCGCATGAACCAGCCATCACCATGCGCATCGTCATGGCCTGCGGCATCTTTGGACCGCATCAGATAGGCGGTCATCATCGGCGTGATCAGCCGCGCGACCAGCAGCGAGAACAGCACCGAAATCGCCACCGTCAGGCCGAATTGCCGGAAATACTGCCCCGGAATGCCGGGCATGAAGCTGACCGGGACAAAGACCGCGATGATGGTGAAAGTGGTGGCGATGACGGCGAGGCCGATTTCATCCGCCGCGTCGATCGAGGCGCGATAGGGCGATTTGCCCATCCTCATGTGTCGCGCGATATTCTCGATCTCCACGATGGCGTCATCGACCAGAATGCCGGTGGCCAGCGTGATGGCAAGGAAGCTCACAAGGTTCAGCGAGAAGCCCAGCAGGATCACCACATAGAAGGTGGGCACCGCCGACAGCGGCAGCGCCACTGCCGC
>NZ_BSFQ01000260.1 GCF_027922425.1 Pseudonocardia halophobica
GGCACTCCTCGAGATGTGGACCAGGGTGGCGCCCAAGGCAGGTGTGCGGTGAAGGCGGTCACGTGGCGCGGCGTCAACGAGGTCGGCGTCGAGGACGTCCCGGAGCCGAAGATCCTCAACGACCGCGACATCATCCTCGAGGTCGGCCTGTCGGTGACCTGCGGCTCCGACCTGCACCTGCTGGGCGGCTACATCCCCGCCATGCGCGCCGGTGACGTGCTCGGCCACGAGTTCATGGGCACGGTCGCCGAGGTCGGCAAGAGCGTCAGCAAGCACCGGGTCGGCGACCGGGTGGTGGTGGTCTCGTTCATCGGCTGCGGGCAGTGCTGGTACTGCACGCAGGGGCTGTGGTCGTTGTGCGACAACGGAAACCCCAACCCGGGGATCACCGAGGCGCTGTGGGGCCAGTCCATCGGCGGTTGCTTCGGGTACTCCCACGCCATGGGCGGCTGGGCGGGCAGCCACGCCCGTTACATCCGGGTGCCCTACGCCGACCAGGGCGCTTTCACGATCCCGGACGGCGTCTCCGACGAGCGCGCCCTTTTCGCCTCCGACGCGGCCCCGACCGGCTG
>NZ_BSFQ01000261.1 GCF_027922425.1 Pseudonocardia halophobica
CGGTCTCCGGCGGCGCGGTGTCCGGGGCAGGCTCAAAAGTGTCGATCGGCTGCTGCGGCGCCGCGGTCTCCGGCGGCGCGGTGTCCGGGGCAGGCTCGAAAGTGTCGATCGGCTGCTGCGGCGCCGCGGTCTCCGCCGGCGGCGCGGTCTCCGGCGGCGGCGCGGTCTCCGGCGGCGGCGCGGTCTCCGGCGGCGCGGTGTCCGGGGCAGGCTCAAAAGTGTCGATCGGCTGCTGCGGCGCCGCGGTCTCCGGCGGCGCGGTGTCCGGGGCAGGCTCGAAAGTGTCGATCGGCTGCTGCGGCGCCGCGGTCTCCGCCGGCGGCGCGGTCTCCGGCGGCGGCGCGGTCTCCGGCGGCGGCGCGGTCTCCGGCGGCGGCGCGGTCTCCGGCGGCGCGGTGTCCGGGGCAGGCTCGAAAGTGTCGATCGGCTGCTGCGGCGCCGCGGTCTCCGGCGGCAGCGCGGTCTCCGGCGGCAGCGCGGTCTCCGGCGGCAGCGCGGTCTCCGGCGGCAGCGCGGTCTCCGGCGGCAGCGCGGTCTCCGGCGGCAGCGCGGTCTCCGGCGGCAGCGCGGT
>NZ_BSFQ01000262.1 GCF_027922425.1 Pseudonocardia halophobica
TGCCGCCGAGCTGCGCGCCATTGCCGATGCTGCTGACAAATATGACGTGCCCATGGTCAAGGTCACAGGCGGACAGCGGATCGACCTGCTGGGTGTGCGGAAAGAGGATCTGCCCGCGATCTGGGCCGATCTGAATGCCGCCGGTCTGGTTTCCGGTCATGCCTATTCCAAGGGCCTGCGCACGGTGAAAACCTGCGTGGGGTCGGAATTCTGCCGCTTCGGCACGCAGGATTCGACGGGGCTGGGCATCAGGCTGGAACAACGGCTCTGGGGTTCATGGACGCCTCACAAGGTCAAGCTTGCGGTGTCGGGCTGCCCGCGCAACTGCGCCGAAGCGACCTGCAAGGATGTGGGGATCATCTGCGTTGACAGCGGCTATCAGATCGGTGTTGGCGGCGCGGGGGGCATGGATCTGAAGGAAACCGAGCGTCTTGCCGCCGTCGCCACCGAGGACGAGGCCATTGCCCTCACCATCGCCTTCATCCAGCTTTACCGCGAGAATGCCCGCTATCTGGTCCAACCATGTAGATGGCTGAAGAAGGTCGGGCTGGACTGGGTAAAGGGTCGGGT
>NZ_BSFQ01000263.1 GCF_027922425.1 Pseudonocardia halophobica
CAACGGCTGGCATTCAACGTTTACGGCGTGGACTACCAGGGTATCTAATCCTGTTCGCTCCCCACGCTTTCGCTCCTCAGCGTCAGATCCGGACCAGTAAGCCGCCTTCGCCACTGGTGTTCTTCCGAATATCTACGAATTTCACCTCTACACTCGGAATTCCACTCACCTCTCTCGACCTCAAGACTGGGAGTTTTGAAGGCAGTTCCGAGGTTGAGCCCCGGGATTTCACCCCCAACTTTCCAGTCCGCCTACGTGCGCTTTACGCCCAGTAATTCCGAACAACGCTAGCCCCCTCCGTATTACCGCGGCTGCTGGCACGGAGTTAGCCGGGGCTTCTTCTGCTGGTACAGTCATTATCTTCCCAGCTGAAAGAGCTTTACAACCCTAGGGCCTTCATCACTCACGCGGCATGGCTAGATCAGGGTTTCCCCCATTGTCTAATATTCCCCACTGCTGCCTCCCGTAGGAGTCTGGGCCGTGTCTCAGTCCCAGTGTGGCTGATCATCCTCTCAAACCAGCTATGGATCGTCGCCTTGGTAGGCCATCACCCCACCAACAAGCTGATA
>NZ_BSFQ01000264.1 GCF_027922425.1 Pseudonocardia halophobica
CCGGGCAGCGAGGCGACATCCATCGCCGTCTTGCGCCGCGTCAGTTCGCGCGCCTTGCGCGCGGCTTCACGGGCCAGCGCGGCCTCGATGATCTTGCCGACGATGATCTTGGCCTGTGCCGGATTTTCCTCGAACCACTCGGCCAGCTTTTCGTTCACGAGGTTCTCGACGGCGGGTCGCACCTCCGACGAAACCAGCTTGTCCTTGGTCTGGCTGGAGAATTTGGGGTCCGGCACCTTCACGCTCAGCACGCAGGTCAATCCCTCGCGCGCGTCGTCGCCGGTGAAATCGACCTTCTCGCGTTTGGCGATGCCGCTGTCCTGCGCATATTTGGTGATAGTCCGCGTCAGCGCGCCGCGCAGACCCGCAAGGTGGGTGCCGCCGTCGCGCTGCGGGATGTTGTTTGTGAACGGCAATACGGTTTCATGGTAGCTGTCATTCCACCACATTGCCACCTCGACGCCGATTCCGCTGCGTTCGCCCACCATATAGATGGGCTCCTGCATGACCGAAGTCTTTGAGCGGTCGAGATATTTCACGAATTCCCGAACGCCGCCATCATACT
>NZ_BSFQ01000265.1 GCF_027922425.1 Pseudonocardia halophobica
GCTGCGCGTGGGTGCCTTCGGGACTACCTTGTCCTTCTTGTCGTCTTTCTTCTCTTTCTTCTCGGCCTTCTTCTCCTTTACGGGCTTGTCGGCCTTCTTCTCCTTGGCGGGTTTCTGTTCCTCAGCCGCCTTTTTCTACTTCTTCACCGGCTCATCCGCCGCCTTCTTCTTGGCAGGCGCCGCATCCTGCTCGGCAGCAGCCTTTTTCTTCTTCGGCTGCTCGGCGCCTTCGCCGTTCTTGCGCTCAGGCGAGCCGCCACCGAATTTCTCGAAGGCGCGCTTCTCGCAATTCGCGGGGTTCTTCACCACGATGCAGTTGGCGCCATCCGGGCAGGCCGTCTTCTTGTCGGGCAGGCAGGCCACGGTCTGCCCCTGGACCTGGACACGGGTCTGCGCGCTCAGGGCTGCGGGATTGATGCCAGCCAGAGCGACGGCCAGTGCCGTCGTGCAGTTCAGAATACGGTTCATGCCTATCCTCTTTCGATTCTCTGCGGTGGGCCAAAGGGCAACCACCTGCACCGGAGATGGTTCCCTGTAGACAAAAATCCCCGCTGATATGCCATAT
>NZ_BSFQ01000266.1 GCF_027922425.1 Pseudonocardia halophobica
GTCCGGGCTGGGATCGAACACCTCCATGCAGGACGCGTTCAACCTGGCCTGGAAGGTCGCCTACGTCGTCAAGGGGCACGCCGGGGCCGGCCTGCTCGACTCCTACACCCCGGAGCGGATGCCGGTCGGCAAGCAGATCGTCGCCCGGGCCAACCAGTCCCGCAAGGACTATGCCGGGCTGCGCGAGTGGCTGGCCGCGGACAGCGACGACCCAGTGCGCGACGGGCTGGCCAAGCTCAGGGAAGCCAGCCCCGAGGGGGTGGCGCTGCGCGAGCGGCTCTACGAGGCCCTCGAGCTGAAGAACACCGAGTTCAACGCCCACGGCGTCGAGCTCAACCAGCGCTACGAGTCCGCCGCGGTCGTACCCGACACCACCGTCGGTTCGGAGGAGTGGCCGCACCATCCCGAGCTGTACCTGCAGGCCACCACCCGCCCCGGGGCGAAGCTGCCGCACGCCTGGCTCGTCGGGCCGGACGGCTGCCGGCTCTCGACCCTCGACGTCGTCGGCAAGGGCAAGATGACCCTGCTGACCGGCATCGGCGGAGCGGGCTGGAAGCGGGCC
>NZ_BSFQ01000267.1 GCF_027922425.1 Pseudonocardia halophobica
CGGATGGTGGCGCTGCCGATTCTGTTCCCGTCGCTGCTGGGCACTTTCGCGCTGCTGTTTGCCAACAGCTTTGGTGCGGTGGCGACGGCCTATGCGCTGACCGGCTCGTCGCTGTCGATCGTGCCGATCATGCTGTTTGCGCAGATCAGGGGCGATGTGCTGCAAGACCCGCACCTGGGCTATGCCATGGCTTTCGGCATGATCGTCGTGACCGGGCTTGCGAACCTTGCCTATGTCATCATGCGCACCCGGGCCGAGAGGTGGATGCGATGAAACGGGTCTGGTCCTGGGCCGCGCTGATCCTTGGCGGCCTTTATTTTCTCTTGCCGCTTATCGGTACGATCGAGTTTTCGCTACGAATGCGGCGCGGGGAATATTCGCTGGATGCCTATCGCTCGGTGCTGTCGGACGCGAATTTCCGTGCCACTTTCAGCTATTCGGTGGTGATGGCGCTGCTGACCATCGTGCTGGGGGTGCTGATCGTCGTGCCGACCGCCTATTGGGTGCGGCTGCGTCTGCCCCGCCTGCGGCCGGTGATCGAGTTCATCACCCTGCTGCCTCT
>NZ_BSFQ01000268.1 GCF_027922425.1 Pseudonocardia halophobica
CATGGCGGCCATGCCCCAATCCTAATGATCGCCCTGAAAGGACAAGACTATGGCACGTTTCGACACGTCCTTTGACGCCACCAGGGTCGAGCCCACCACCGCCCACGAGCTTTTGCCGGCGGGCAAATACCGCGCCCAGATCGTCGAAAGCGAGATGCGCGTCACCAAGAACGGCATGGGCCAGTTTCTCTGGCTGATGCTCGACATCCTCGAGGGCGAGCACAAGGGCCGGAAGATCTTCGATCAGCTGAACCTCGTGAACCCGAACCCGACCACGGTGGAAATCGCGCAGCGGACGCTGTCGGCCATCTGCCACGCGACGGTCAAGTTGCTTGTCAGCGACAGCGAGGAGCTGCACCTGATCCCGATGACGATCCAGGTGAAGGTCAAGCCGCCGAAGAATGGCTACGGCGAAAGCAATGCCGTCGCTTATCTGCCGCCCGACCGCGGCGTTGCGGCCCGTGCAGCCAAACCGACGCCCGCTGCGCCCGCCACACCTGCGGCCCCGCCCAAGATGGCGTCTGCGCCCTGGAACAAGAAGGGCTGATGCGCTGCGCCGCC
>NZ_BSFQ01000269.1 GCF_027922425.1 Pseudonocardia halophobica
CTCGATCTGGTCCGCCAGCCTTGGCGGCACATAGGTATGGATGCGTCCGGGCGCCAGAAGGTCACGTAGCGCAACCGGCGCATCGGCGATATAAACCCACATTCTCCAAGTAAGTCGCTGATTTCGCTGTCGTAATCGTGATATTTCGCATATAAATCATGGCGTTGACGGCTGCGAGGGGCGCGTTTCATGGATCACCTGGAGGGTGCGGGCTTGGCGCGGGGAGATCGGGTTGATTTCGACCGCCGTGTGCGTCTGGAGTTCCGTGGTGCGCAGATCAGTTCAGACGGTGGCCTGCTGGTGATGCGCGAGCTTGATGACGTGCTCGGCCTGTCCAATCTGGCGTCGGAGGCGCTGCGAGACAGCCGCACCGGGAAGAACACGCTCCATCGGCTTGACGGATTGTTCCGGCAATCGGTGTTCGGACGACTGGCCGGATACGAGGATGTGAACGATGCCGACCGCTTGGCCCTCGATCCCGTGATGCGTCAGGTCGTTGGCGGCAGGGCCGTCGAGGCGCAAGCTGCTTCGGCATCGCAGATGAGACGGTTCGAGACC
>NZ_BSFQ01000270.1 GCF_027922425.1 Pseudonocardia halophobica
CAACCGACAGGACACCCCCCAAGATGAAATCAACGCTTCTTGCGGCAGCGGCGCTGCCCTTTCTTGTGCTGCCTGCTGCCGCCGACATGTATCAGGCGACCAACTGGATGGCGCCCTCGCATATCCTGAACGAATTTCCGTATCAGGAGTTCGCCAAAGATGTGGCCGGCGCCTCGGGTGGGGGCATGGAGGTCGAGGTCTATTCCTCGGGAGCTCTGGTACCCGCGCCGACCACGATGCAGGGCCTGGCCGATGGCGTGGCGCAGATCGGGATTGTCTATCCGGGCTATACGCCTTCGGAACTGCCGCTGAACAACACGAATTACTATATGGGCTTCGTCGCCAAGGATGACCTTGCCGCCGCCTTCGCCTGAACCGAACTCGGCCAGACCAACAAGAAGGTGCAGGCTGAATGGTCGAAGAATGGCGGTATCTTCGCTGGCGGCTATTCGACGCCCTTCTACAACTTCATCTGCATGTCGGAAATCGTGACCCCGGCCGATGTGGCGGGCAAGAAGGTGCGCGTCGCGGGCACGGCACAGACGGAATGGATTCAAT
>NZ_BSFQ01000271.1 GCF_027922425.1 Pseudonocardia halophobica
TTCAAAACCCTCATCCCGTTGTTCGCGGCAAGGCCGTCTCATCCTGTCGTCCCGCTCGGCCACCGGACGGCCGGCGCGCACAGCGAAGGTCAGGGGCGGCCTCTCGCCGGCGCTCGCGCCTTGCCCTTGACCGCAGCGAGCACGCTGGCAGGCTGGAGGTCGAACAGAGACAGGAAGATCGTGCGATATGCCGGTCTGCTGCTGGCTGGCGTGCTCGCGGTCGGAGTCAGTCCGGTTGCCGTATCGGCGCAAGCCGCACCCGTCGCGCGCGCGAATCCCTCCGATCCCTATGCCGGCTTCATTACCGAAGCCTCGCAACGTTTCGGTATTCCCGAACACTGGATTCGCGCAGTGCTCCGCGCCGAGAGCGCGGGCGACGTGCGCGCAATCTCGTCGGCCGGAGCGATGGGATTGATGCAGGTCATGCCCGACACTTGGGCGGGCCTGCGCGTCCGCCATGGCCTCGGCCGCGATCCTTACGACCCACGCGACAACATCATGGCGGGTGCGGCTTATCTGCGCGAAATGTGGGACCGCTACGGCAACGTCGCCGCG
>NZ_BSFQ01000272.1 GCF_027922425.1 Pseudonocardia halophobica
CAGGACCGCGATGGCTCCCACGGTGTAGATGAAGGTGGAGAGGATCCAGTTGGTGGAGGCCTGCTCGGGGAATTGCGGCATGAGGATCTCCGGTCGAGGAGTGCCGAGTGCTGCGGACCCGCAGCGGGGGAGAGCGACGAGCGTCGGGGGTGCGGACGTGATCGGTCCGGACGTGCAGCCGGGTCGTGCACCGCGGGGGGGAACGTATACCGGTATGCCATCTCGGACAAGAGGTCGCCGCGCTGGTTCTGAGCTGCGACGATGCGCCGTGTAACGATCGCGTTGCCGCCGTCGCCAATCATGTTTCCTGGCGCGGGAGGCTTCCCTTCGGACCCCTCGGTGAGGCAAGCTTCCTGTCGTTCGGCCCCCCGCCGACGCCTCGGCACGGTTGGTATACATGTATGCCAACCCCTTCCGCCGAAGGACGACAGCCGCGAGAGGAGCATTCGTGGACCACGAGCCAGAGACGGCCCGTGTGTACGACCGTGCGGGATTCGGCCACTCCGTCCCGCGCGGGGCCCGCCCCGCGGTGGTGGTGGTCGGCTTCAGCCACG
>NZ_BSFQ01000273.1 GCF_027922425.1 Pseudonocardia halophobica
CGGCCAGCCCGCGGTTCGGGGTCTTGTCGGCGATTGGGCCGAGAAGTCCCTCCCTGTCCATCCGGACATAGGCGCTGCGACTGGATAGCCAGGCTTCGCAGGCGGGCAATGACCGGAAGAGTTCATCCGCCACCGCGCGCTCCGTCTCAGAAAGCCGGACCTGCACGCGGCTGAACACCACGGAGAAGCCGGCAAGCTCATCTGGTTTGTCGACCCTGCCTCGCAACTTCAGATACCAGCTGGCCGTCTCGAGCGTCTCGCTGAGATCGCCGCGCGACAGCATCATCGGACAGATGATCCGATGGGCGGCGACGGCCAGCACGTCTTGCGCCTCAGACCCGCCACCGAAGGTGTCGATCAGGATCAGATGCTCCTGGTCCGGCTGTTCATAGATCTGGTCAATCGCCTCGACGACCCGGTGCGCGTCAAGCGTGTGGATCACCTCGACAAGGGGTGACCAGTTCCCAGCCTCTTGCCCCGCCTGCATCCACTTGAGGCAAGACCTCGATGCGTCAGTGACGAAGATCGTAGCCGTCTCGCCGCGACTTGCTGCA
>NZ_BSFQ01000274.1 GCF_027922425.1 Pseudonocardia halophobica
GACGGGCCGATGCAGCGGTCGTCTGGAGCCGGCCGCAGGAGCACCGTGACATCGCCGGCGTCGTCCTCGGTTCGGTGCTGTTCGGCGTCGTGCTGCCGCTGGGGCACCCGCTCGCCGACCAGACGCAGATCCTGGTGGCGAGTCTCAGCCACGAATCCGTGGTGATGTTCCCCTGGTCCCCCTTCGCCGGCATCTGGCAGCGCACGGTGGACCACCTGCTGCCGAGGGGAGCGCAACCGGGACAGGTCGTCGTCGAGGCGAACCTCATCAACAGTCCCGAGGCGATGGTGCGAGCGGTCGCAGCGGGGTCCGGCGTCGCCCCGGGGATCCTCGGGGTCGCCGAGCAGATGGATGTCACCGGGACCGTCGTGCTGCCGCTCGATCCGCCGTTGTTCGTCGACCTCGAGGTCGTCTGGCGCCGGCCGGCCCGCCCCGCCGTCCGCCGCCTCGTCGACTTCCTCGTCGCGGCGGTCGACGCACCGGAGGTCCTCGTCTCGGCTCCTCGTCGCCCCCGCGGGGGCGGGGGCGGCCCCAGCCCCCGCCGGGGCGGGGG
>NZ_BSFQ01000275.1 GCF_027922425.1 Pseudonocardia halophobica
CCCGAGGCCCTGGCCGCCGCGCGCCGCGAGCGCGACACCGCGGTCGACGGCCTGCTGGCCGCCGTCCGCGATCCCGCGGCGCCGGACCCCGCCCGGCTCGCGCGGGCGTCGCTCGCCGTCGAGCGCGCGGTCCGCGAAGCCGATGCGCTGGCCGACGGCATGATCACCGCCGCGGACCGGATGGCCGAGCTGACCCGCGCCCGGGCGGACGCCACCGCCGCCGAGGAGGAACACGCGGCTGCCGAGAGCGCCGCGCAGGCCGCGACGACCGCCCGCGCCCAGGCCCGCGAGCACTGGATCGCCCTGTGGGGCGCCTGCCCCGCCCCTCATCCGGACGAGGCCGACACCGTGCGCCGCGGCCTGCTCGCCGCCCGCCAGGCCCTCGCCGAGCGCGACCACGCCGCCGCGCGGGCCGCCGACCTCGCCGCCGACGAGGCCGCCCAGGCCGCCACGCTCGCCGCCGCCTTGGAGGCGGCCGGCCGCGCCCGCCCCGGCGCCGATCTCGGCGCGCTGCTCCCCGCCGCCGAGGACCTCGGGGCGGAGGGCGACGCC
>NZ_BSFQ01000276.1 GCF_027922425.1 Pseudonocardia halophobica
TTGGGCGCGCCATCGGCCAGCTTGCCAGCCATCACTGCGGCTTTGTCCACGCCATGCGACGACAGCGTGCGCTGTGCCTCGGCCACCAGCGCCTCGTCCTCTTCCACGGCCACCACCGCCTCGGCCATGCGGGCGATGACGGCGGTCGAATAGCCAAGGCCACAGCCAATATCCAGCACGGTTTCCGTCGGCTGAATATCCAGCGCGTCCAGCATCTTGGCCAGCGTGCGCGGCTCCATCAGCACGCGGCCGCCGCCCATGGCGACATGCTCGCCCACATAGGCGGCCTCGCGGCGGTCCTGCGGCACATAGGCTTCGCGCGGGACAGTCAGCATGGCCTCGATGATCGGGAATTTCGTGACATCCGAGGGGCGGATCTGCGTGTCCACCATCATGGTGCGGCGCGTGGCGAAATCGGTCATGCTAAACTCGTCGGTCTAGTTTCGGCTCACAAGGTGATGCCACAGAAAACCGGCAACGGCAACAAGCCATCTTCGCCTTCCCGCAGACACATATTCGATTCACTGAATGCAAATCGCAACCGCCTTTTG
>NZ_BSFQ01000277.1 GCF_027922425.1 Pseudonocardia halophobica
TCCGTGACGCCTGTCAGCGTCAGTCCCCCGCCGCCTCGGGCAGCGCCCAGCCCCGCTCTTTCAGGCAGCGCAGCGTAAAGATCGAACGCGCGTGGCGTATCCCAGGAACCCGGTAAAGCTTGCGGCGCAAGAATTCCTCGCATCCGCGGGTGCCGCTGACCGTGACCTTGAGCAGATAGTCATATTCGCCGGTGGTCAGGTAAATCTCTTGCACCTCAGGCAGGTTGGTCATGGCCCGGCCGAATTCTTCAAGCACGCGGTCGTCATGGCGATCCAGCGTCACCTCGATCAGCACCGTCTCGGTTCCGCCCAGCCGTGACTGGTCCAGAATGGCAGTATAGCCGCGAATGATGCCCTCGGCCTCAAGACGGCGGGTGCGCTGCCAGCAGGGACTGGGCGAAAGCCCCACCTCTTCGGCAAGCTGGCTGTTGCTCAGCCGTCCGTCCCGACTCAGCGCGCGCAGGATCCTGAGATCAATCGCATCAAGCCGCCGTGATGCAGCAGTTTCATCCATGAAAATATCGCCTTGCTGAAAGAATCTTTTTCATCAT
>NZ_BSFQ01000278.1 GCF_027922425.1 Pseudonocardia halophobica
GTTCAGGATGCCCAGCCAGTTCTCGCGATTGAAGTGCATCCCCTGCTCGCGGACCACGAACTCGGCCTCGTCGATGTCCTCGAGCGTGATCGGCTTCATCAGCTTCTCGCGCAGGTAGACCTGGAGACCGACGAACATCGTCACCGGGAACAGCCCGCCGCGGGACTCGATGTAGCTGGACACGTACTCCGTGACCTTCGGGTACAGCGGGTAGTGGCAGTGCTTGTAGTTGTCCGTGTCGATGATCAGGTTGTCGAGATACCCCATCGATCCGCCTTCGTGAGAGTCGTTTCTACTGGTGGACTTCGTGCGCGTTTCGGGGCCGGCCTTCGTAGCGGCCGGCCGGGAGCGTCGCTCAGATCGGACGCCCCGTTCACACCCCGCAGAGCCTGGCTCACCGAGCCTGTCGAAGCTAGGGGTCACAAGCGGAATTACACGATCGTAACGTTTCTACCCGATCGAACCTGGCCGACTTGGGGTAATTCGGGCACGCCGCGACGGGCGACCCTGCGGGCGACCCGGCGACCGCCCGCCGCGCAGCGGTG
>NZ_BSFQ01000279.1 GCF_027922425.1 Pseudonocardia halophobica
CCAGTATTGCAGATGTGCCCCCTCGCCCGCGAGCCGCTTCCAGAGGCCCCGCGCCGCATTCACTGCGCCCTGATCCTGCCCGTCGAACAGAACCCAGACCCTTTCGAGCCCGGCCGCCTCGCCCGGTTGCGGCTCGGCCCCGTCCACCAGCATCAGCGCCCTTGCGTCATTGGCGACCGGGCCAAGGCCCAGCAGCAGCGGCTGCGCCGCCTCGCGCCCTGCGCCTTCAAGACCATGCGGCAGGAACCCGTCTTCCGGTTCCAGCCACAGCTTTTCGTCCAGCCATTCCAGCCGTCCGCGATCGGTGCCGCGCAACATGACGCGCCAGCCCTGACCCAGCGCCCGCCCCGCAAGCTGCGTCACCGTTTCCGGCACGCCGCTGCGGGTCAGGTGGTAGAACAGCACACGCGACATGCGCTTACTTCTCGAACCTGTCGCGGATCATCCGGTTCAGCGCGGCGACGCCCCAGCCGGTCGCCCCTTTGGGCGCCAGTGCCGTATCGGCCTGCAACAGCGCCGTCCCGGCGATGTCGAGGTGAA
>NZ_BSFQ01000280.1 GCF_027922425.1 Pseudonocardia halophobica
CCGGGTCGACGGATACGCGTACGCCGCGCTCGCCTGCCTCGAGGCCATGGGCGCCGATGAGGGCATGCAGGAGGCTGTCGCCGATACGGTCGATGTTCTCGACGGGGTAGTCGACCGGTCCGCGATGCAGCTGCTCGCCCAGGAACTCCCGCGCCTCGCCCGGGCGGTCGGCGTCGAGCATGCCGACGGCGACGTGCAGGCGGTTGGCGAACTCGTGACGCTGAACCCGCAGCGCGCCGGTCATGGCCCGCACCGTGTCGAGTCGCTCGCTGAGCGCGGCGACGTCGGTGCGGTCGCGGACGATCAGCACGGTGCCGAGGTCGCGCCCGCCGCGGCGCACCGGCTGCGCATCGGCGTAGAGCACCCGCTCACCCACGACCACACCCTCGCTCGCCGTGCCGTCACGGGCCGCTGCGAGGATCGCGGGGGCGATGCCCAGCTGCTCCAACGTCGCCCCCGTGGGCTCCTCGAGCCCCAGCATCCGCCGCGCTGCTTCATTGCAGAGGCGCACGACGCCGTCGTCGTCGAGGGCCACGACCC
>NZ_BSFQ01000281.1 GCF_027922425.1 Pseudonocardia halophobica
TCGACGGGCTTTTCTTGCAATATTGGAACGGAGAACGCCTGGACTTCCGACGAGGTCAGCGGACGTCCAGCACGTCGGCAAGCGCATTTCCTCTGACAACACCCCGTCGCCCGTTACGGCGTGGTGGGCGCCGTCCCTCCGGCTTCAAGTGCTGCGACGACGCGGTCGGTCGTGCGCTGGATGTGGGCGAGGGTGACCTCGATCGCGCGGGGCACGTCGCGGTCCATCGCGCTTTCGAACAGGGCGCGGTGTTCTTCATGCACGTCTCGCGACAGTGCAGGGCGGCTGCGTGACAACTGGCGAAAGCGTTCGTGATGCTTGTACATCATGCTGCGCATCCGCAGAAGCCAGACTGAACTTGCCGCGCCGACCAGCGCCTCGTGGAATTCGGTGTTCAGCCCCTCCCACTCGGTCAGGTCGCGCGGCTCGGCGCTGCGTTCCAGCCGTTCCAGCCGATACCAGGCCGAGATCAGACGCTCTTCCCAGGCGCGGTCGCCGCGCGGCAGCGACTGCGCGATGGCTTCGGCCTCCAGCTG
>NZ_BSFQ01000282.1 GCF_027922425.1 Pseudonocardia halophobica
TATCGTTGACAAAAAGGATTCCCCTGCGCGTCTGGCTGTGATTCAAGATCATCTCTACGTGGGAGGTGACCTTGGCACGCAATCTGATGTCCGACGACGAATGGGCATTCTTTGAGGGCTTCATCCGAGCCGTCCGGCATCCGAACGGGCGCAAGCCTGCGGACCATCGACTTGTTCTGGATGGCATTTTCTGGGTCGCGCGGACCGGTGCGCCCTGGCGGGACCTGCCAGAGGAGTTTGGCAAGTGGTCATCTGTCTACCGGCAGTTCCGGCGCTGGACGCTCGCCGGGCTGTGGGAGGACATCCTGGATGCCTTGAACCACGCGAAGCTCGCGCCCGACAAGCTCCAGATGATCGACAGCACTGTGATCAGGGCCCACCACCATGCGGCCGGCGCAAAAGGGGGACTCCGAAAGAGGCTCCTGGCCGTTCGAGAGGTGGGTTCCCGACCAGGATCCATCTCCGCGTCAACGGCGCAGGCCTCCCGATGAGGACCGGGATCACGCCGGGGCAGGATTCCGACTACACCGGCTAT
>NZ_BSFQ01000283.1 GCF_027922425.1 Pseudonocardia halophobica
GTCGCCAAATGAAACACCATCTTCTGCTTTCGCTTTCGGTTCTGGCCGCCACCGGCGGTCAGGTTCTTGCACAGGAAAAAGACATCCAGCCCGAAACCCTTGCCGTCGAAGCGCGGATTTCCGAGGGAAATCATATCTATCTGATGGATATGGGCATCTCGGGGTCCAGTTCGGTCTTCGTGCTGAACGCCGATGACCTGTCGCTCGAAGGCAATATCGGCGCGGGCACCTTCAGCCAGATGCTGATGAGTGGGGATGGCAAGTCGATCTATACCGGCTCGGTCTACATGAAGCGCTATACCCGCGGCCCCATCGAGGCGGTGATCGAGGAATACGACCCGCAAACCCTGCTCCTGCGGCGCGAGTTCACGGTGTCCGGCAAGATGGCTCAGACGCTTAGCCAGAAGGGCGCACTGAACCTTTCGGCGGATGGCAAATACATGCTGGTCCAGAATGCCACGCCCGCGACCTCGATCAACGTGGTCGATCTGGCGGCGGGGAAGGATCTGGTCGAGGTGCCGACCCCCGGCTGCTG
>NZ_BSFQ01000284.1 GCF_027922425.1 Pseudonocardia halophobica
CCACCGGCACTACGCACGCGCAGTCGATGGCGTCGACGGTGGCGCCGGCCACCCCCGTCGCGGACTCGGCGGCCCGGCCCACCATGGCGAGGAGCTCCTCGCGGGTGACCTGCTTCATCGCGGCGCGCGCCGAGTGGAAGGTGTAGCGGTGCCCGGTGGCCTCGCTCTGCCGGCGGAACAGCTCCGGGAGCTCGGTCTCCATCGTGGTGTTGGAGCTGGGCACGATCAGCCCGATGCGCGAGAGCCCGTCGGGGGCGGGCGCGGCGCAGGTCGGACCGTCGGGGTTCTCGGTCATCAGTACTCGACTCCTCCGTCGGGCAGGTCGGCCGGGGTGGGCGCGAGCTCGGGCTCGCGGGCGGCGACGCGTCCCGCGAGCGCGCTCCAGATCGCCTCCGGCGTGATGGGCAGGGCGGTCAGCTCGACGCCATGGTCCGCGAGCGCGTCGCACACCGCGTTCGCGACGGCGGCACCGGGCGGGATGGTGCCCACCTCACCGACGCCGCGGACGCCGAACGGCGTGACCGGCGAGGGCACC
>NZ_BSFQ01000285.1 GCF_027922425.1 Pseudonocardia halophobica
CCGGGCGCGGGCGACACGTTCAACGGGGTGCTCGCGGCCGGGCTGGCCGCCGGCGCCTCGGTGTCCGAGGCCGTCGCCCGCGGTGTCGTGGCGGCCTCGTTGTCGGTCGGCACGGTCGGGGCACGGGCCGGCATGCCACGTGCCGCGGCGATCGACGAGGCAACGGGACAGGGCACGACCGCGCGCCGCTGAGCAGGTTGCCGCGCAATCCGGATGAAGGGTGGACTTATGACGGTGTCTCTGCAGCGGGGCTACGACAAGCGGCTGATGCTGTTCTCCGGCCGGGCGAACCCTGTGCTGGCCGAGGAGATCGCCCGCCAGCTCGGTGTCGATCTCGGCCCGATCACGCTCAGGACCTTCTCCAACGACGAGGTCTACTGCCGGTTCGACGAGTCGATCCGGGGTGCGGACGTGTTCCTCGTCCAGCCGATGTGTGGTAATCCCGAGACCGGGGTCAACGCCAACGACGCGTTGTTGGAGCTGTTGGTCATGGTGGACGCGGCGGTCGGGGCGAGCGCTCATCGGGTGATCGCG
>NZ_BSFQ01000286.1 GCF_027922425.1 Pseudonocardia halophobica
AATCGGCGATCACCGCCCCGCCGTTCGAAGTGCCGCGGCCATAATCGTTCAGACTGTCGATGAATCCGGTCCAGGAACCCATGACAAAGCGGTCGGCCCCGGCCCCGCCATACATGGTATCCGATCCGGCCCCGCCCGAAACCTCGTCATTGCCGGCCCCGCCATAAAGCTGGTCCGAGCCGTCGCCGCCTTCCATCTCGTCGGTGCCCGCGCCGCCATAAAGCGTGTCGGCTCCGGCTCCGCCGGACAGGCTGTCATTGCCGGTCTCGCCGAACAGCCGGTCACGGCCCTGCCCCAGCCCGCCGTCCAGCGCATCATTGCCGCGCCCGCCGAACAGATCATCATGGCTGCGCGTGCCGGTGATGCTGTCCGCCGAGACATTGGTCGAGAACAGGAAATTCCCGGCATTCAGCGTGCCCACCGTGGCGGGGGCCCCCAGCTCCAGCTTGTTGAGGAAGCCGTTCTGCGTCACCAGCAGCGAAATAGAGCCGTTTTCAGTGATCAGCAGCCGCTGCACCGTCTCGACATCCGAA
>NZ_BSFQ01000287.1 GCF_027922425.1 Pseudonocardia halophobica
CAGGTGCGCGTCGCCAATCCCAACGGCACCCTCGGCCGCGTCAATCCGGTCTACGGTTTCATCTACCGCTGATCGCTGAATGCCTGTCAGGCCGCAGGGCCTGTGCAGGGGTCACATCGCCAGAGCCAGCCACCCGCTAAGAAGCCCCAGCATCGCGCCGATCATCAGGAACGGCAGGGGTTGGGGTGTTGCTTTGGCCATGACTTTCGCTTGCCGCGACATATCCATTCTCCCACTTCTTTCGCAAGATCAACGCACCGGACGCATTCGGGTTCCGACGCATTGCAAAATGCAGCGCATTTGGGCCGTGCCAGGGGTGGAGCGCGAAACAGGAAGATTGGAGCGGGTGAAGGGAATCGAACCCTCGTCATCAGCTTGGGAAGCTGCGGCTCTACCATTGAGCTACACCCGCATTGGCGGATCAGATAGCCGAATGGCCAGGGCAGTGCAAGGGTAAACGGGGCGACCCGGCAGGCAGAACGGCTTGTTCTGACAGGAAACCCCGCCTGCCGGGGGCAGACGGGGCGAAGGCT
>NZ_BSFQ01000288.1 GCF_027922425.1 Pseudonocardia halophobica
GTCAATGGCGCGCATCAGGACACCCCAGCCGCCAGGGCCGGGGTTGCCGCTGCACGCACCATCGGTCCAGGCAAATAGCGCAGTCATGCCGTAAGGCCCCGATAGCCGGGCAGGGCGGCAATACGGTCAAGCCAGCGCATGATGCCGGGGAAACGCGCCATGTCGAACCCGCCCTTGCTCCCGGCGGTATGTGTATAGCCGTACAGACAAATATCGGCGAGGCTGATCGCATCGCCCACCAGCCAGTCATGCCCGGCCAGCCGATCCTCCATCACCTGTAACAATGCGTGCCCCCGCTCCAGCAATTCGGCCATGCGCTCGGGCGTAGCCAGATGCCTGCGCGAGGGATAGCTGCGCAACGCCCCACGCACGGCGATGACGGCTTCATGCTGGTTCTGCTCCCAGAACATCCAGGCCAGCATTCGGCTGCGCAGGAAAGGATCGGCGGGTACGAAAGAGGTCCCTTCGCCAAGCCAGCACAGGATGGCATTGGATTCAGGCAGCAGCCGCCCATCATCCAGCTTCAGCACCG
>NZ_BSFQ01000289.1 GCF_027922425.1 Pseudonocardia halophobica
TCAGCGCCGACCCGGCATTCGCCCGCGAGGTGGTGCTCGGCGCCGCCGCGTTCCACGGCCGGCTGCTGGTGCTCAACGAGGCCGACGCGAAGGAGTCCACCGGGCACGGCTCCCCGCTGCCCCCGCTGGTGCACGGCGGGCCCGGCCGCGCCGGCGGCGGGGAGGAGCTGGGCGGCATCCGCGGGGTGCTGCACCACATGCAGCGCACCGCCATCCAGGCCGACCCGGACACC
The DNA here is from genome assembly GCF_027922425.1 of Pseudonocardia halophobica. Classification (GTDB taxonomy): domain Bacteria; phylum Actinomycetota; class Actinomycetes; order Mycobacteriales; family Pseudonocardiaceae; genus Pseudonocardia; species Pseudonocardia halophobica. The sequence continues at coordinate 234 of NZ_BSFQ01000289.1, forward strand.
CTCGCCGGCATCACCGGCCGCTGGGTCCCCGGCGCCGCCCGGCGCCAGACCGAGCGGCACCCCTTCCGGCTGCACCTCGAAGAGCTCCGCCCCGGCGACACCATCGTGGCCGGGCCGCGGCGGGTCACCCAGGCCGACGTGGAGCACTTCGCCGAGTTCACCGGCGACACCTTCTACGCCCACACCGACGCCGCGGCCGCCGCGGCGAACCCGCTGTTCGGTGAGCGCGTCGCGCACGGCTACCTGATCGTCTCCCTGGCCGCGGGCCTGTTCGTCGACCCCGACCCCGGCCCGGTGC
>NZ_BSFQ01000290.1 GCF_027922425.1 Pseudonocardia halophobica
GCAGCAGATCGGGATGTTCGGCCCGGATGACCGCAAAAGCCCTCCAGTAGGTCGAGGAATGCCCCTCTGACAGCGCATAGACAATGCAATAGGTCGAACGCGGCAGGTTGGTCAGCCCCGCAACCTCCGGGCCGGACAGATCCGGCAGGGTGGCGCTGATGACGGGGCCAAGTGCGCGGCGTTCATCTTCGTTCACCATGTAGACGAAGAAATTCGGGTTGCTGTCTGCCAGCCCGATCGGGTGGCCCGTGATCGCGGACAGCCGCGACAGATAGGAGGCGATGCGCGCCCGGTCGGTCGCACGGCGGTCCGGCGCGACGGAGGCGCCGAACACCAGCTTCATTCGTACCGGCGCATCCCACCGGCGCAACCGGCTGGCGGTTTCCTGCGCAACCAACCCGCCCGGCCCTCGCCGGTATTCATCGAACAGGGCAATGCGGATGAAGTTTTCCGTCAGCATCGTATCGGTGAAGGGCGTATCCACCCCGCCGCCATCGGTGCGCAGCAGATGCTGCGACAGAAGATCGG
>NZ_BSFQ01000291.1 GCF_027922425.1 Pseudonocardia halophobica
CTCTGGTGCCGATCTGCCTGAACTCGCGGCTTTGATGGCAGAACGGCAGGCGAAAAACTCAGGGTGAAGATAGGGCGAGAAGCGTCGCGAAGGGCGGAAAGCCGCCTGCCGGCAGCGCAGCATGGCAGCCGCAGAAATCCTGCCGAAACAGACACTCGAGCCGCCCGCAGCGACATCGCCCGTCGCATTAGCCCGGAGGGTGGCTGATTGCATTGCAGCAGGCAACCCCAGCAAAATCGATAAAGTAGTCACCTAGCAGGCCGCGGACACGTAGCCGCTCATAGCGAAGATCATCAGAGGCATCTATTTCCTTAATTAGAATATCATCAAGGTACACATAAGGAATCTGGACATTTGAACTGCTCAGTAAGGTTGCGCAACTTTTTGCGGCGGCGCACTAACCTATCTGTTCCATCCCGGATGATCACATAGACCCTCGCCGTTCTGCCCTGTTCATGGCAAGATCGATCCTGCGCGAGGTTCGGGAGGGGGTGGGGACATGCTGATCTCTCTGCACAAGCAGGCAAC
>NZ_BSFQ01000292.1 GCF_027922425.1 Pseudonocardia halophobica
GCACGCTGGGCGGTCCTGGGCGCCGGCGTCATCACGGGTGACTTCCTCGCGGCGCTGCCGCACGCCGAACACGGAGTCCTGCACGCCGTGGGCGCGCGCGACGGCATCCGGGCGCGTGAGTTCGCCGACCGGTACGGTGCTGCGGTCGCCGGCACGTACGACGAGGTGCTCGCGCGCGACGACGTGGATGCCGTGTACATCGGCACCGTCCACACGACCCACGCCGAGCTCGCCCACGCCGCGCTCGATGCGGGCAAGGCGGTGCTGTGCGAGAAGCCGCTGGGCATCTCGGTCGCCGAGACGGAGGCCGTGCTCGCCCACGCTGCGCGCGTCGGGCTTCCCGTCGTCGAGGCGTTCAAGTACCGCTTCGGTCCGTTCGCAGAGCAGCTGCGCCGGCTCGTCTCCTCCGGCGCGATCGGCGAGCTGCGATCGGTGGACCCCACGCTCGGGTTCGCCGCCGACGCTCACGACGGGCGTCTGTTCGACCGGGCGACCGCCGGCGGTGCGATCCTCGATGTCGGGTGCTAC
>NZ_BSFQ01000293.1 GCF_027922425.1 Pseudonocardia halophobica
TATATCCGGCTGACCGCCAGCCAGCTGACCTGGATGTTCTTCGAGAACTTCTTCTCGCGCAACAATGTTCAGATGGCGACCAATGCCAATGGCTACGACAGCTTTGACGGCTCCGAACTGCGCGCCACCGCGCCGGAAATGATCGCCTTCTGGACCCGCGTGAAAGACTGGCACAACAAGGGCTGGCTGGGCTTCTACGGCGCGGGCTGGTCGGACAACCAGAAGCCGTTCGAGCAAGGCAAGGCCGCGTTCTGGATCGGCTCTTCCGGGTCGTTCGGCGGGCTGTCGAAGACCGCCACCATGCCGTTCTCGGCCGATTTCATGCCCTATGACGAAACCGTCGCCGATGGCAACAAATCCTCTTTCATCGGGGGCGCCGCCCTGTTCGCCTTCTCGGGCAAGCCGGAGGCTGAGAACAAGTGTACCGCTGATTTCTTCAGCTTCCTGACCTCGACCGAGATTCAGGCCTTCTACCATCAGGCCACCGGCTATGTCGCCATCACCACCGCCGCCTACGAAAAATCGAAG
>NZ_BSFQ01000294.1 GCF_027922425.1 Pseudonocardia halophobica
AGCAGCGCCTCGACCTTAAGGGTGCCTTTCAGTGTCGCTTCCTCGGGGCTGAGAACCACTTCTCCTGATGCTTTCGCTTCGGCCGAGGCAACCTCGCCCCCGACCCTGCCATGCACCAGCACATCATCGGCCGATTTCACCTCGCCCTTGGCGAAATGGCTGTCGATGAGCGCCTCGACCGCGGCGGTGGCGGCCTTTGTACTCAACTCGGCGCTGGCCTTGCCCACCATCTCGCCGCCAAGGACCGAGCCGCTGCCCGAGAAGACGTCGCTTTCGTCGCCGAACTTGCCGTCGGCGACCGCACCCTCGGCCTTGGCCTCAGCTTCGGCCTTGGCGATCGTCAGCGCGTCGATGGTGGGGAACTTATTGCGGAAATCCTCATTCGGGGCGATGGCGAGCTGATCCGTGCGCTGCGCCCGGATCACATCGGATTGCACCAGCAAGGCGTCGTCCCGGCTGGCGCTGCGGGTCACGCCGTCGATGCCCTCGTGCTTGATGCTCTGACGGCTTTCAAGCAGATCACCGC
>NZ_BSFQ01000295.1 GCF_027922425.1 Pseudonocardia halophobica
ACAGCCGATCAGGCCCGGGTGAATCAGGCCCGGATAGCGTACGCCGGGGATATGGCGCGAGGTGGTATAGATACCCTCGAAATCCCAGATCGACTTGACGGCTTCGGGGTAATGTTCGGTCAGAAAGCCGCCGCCGTTTTCCTTGGCAAACAGGCCGTTAAAGCCCCAGCGCGACTCGGGCAGCGCGCCGATATCCAGAATATCGACCACCAGCAGATCGCCCGGCTCGGCACCTTCGAACCCAAAGGGACCGGAAAGGTAATGCACCCGCGTCAGATCCGCATCGCGGATATCATTGGCGCTGTCATTGTTGCCGACCTGGCCTCCGGTCCAGTCATAACATTCAACCCGCAGCACCTCGCCGGGCTTGAAGGTCTCGACCATCGGAATATCGGGATGCCAGCGGTTATGCGGCTTTTGAATGGCCTCTTCGGGGGCCTTGTTAAGTTCGACCTTGAATACGGTTCTGGACATGCTTTGCTCCCTGACTGGCGACCGGCCTCTGGGGACCGGTTCCGCGCCTAG
>NZ_BSFQ01000296.1 GCF_027922425.1 Pseudonocardia halophobica
CCGGGCGGAGCCGTCGCGCCGCGCCCATTGCGCCGGACTCCGGTGGGGCAGGGCTAGTCAGCCGGGGCTCGTTGCCAGGCGCGTCCTTGCCCGACATTGGTAGACGAAGCTCTCAGCCAGCCAGCAGCACACCGAGTCGGTCGACCGCCGCCACCTGCCGGCAGCCCTGACATCCGTCGATGTGACCTGGCCTCGACACCGTCTGGGGACGGGCAGGGCGCTCAGTGAGCCTGGACCCAAAGGCGGCAGCTCCGCCGCCGCGCCGCTGCCCGCCGGCCGGGCGTGCGGCCCGCGGCCGGTCCCCGTCCGGCGCGCTGCTAGAGGGCGCTACTTGTTCGACTCAGGAAGCTCGGGGAAAGCCAGCTGGTCAGCCTGTGTGCGCCCCTGGGCGACCAACTCCGAACGCAGTTCGTCGACAGGGCCGATGGTCGAAACAATGCTGGCCTCATAGAGCCAGGTCAACGTACCGTCACGTTCCGGACGGCCGCTGACCCGAATCACCAGGTCGCGGTCGTGTGCTTGGA
>NZ_BSFQ01000297.1 GCF_027922425.1 Pseudonocardia halophobica
GTCGACGCCGTCGAGCGCACCTTCGAGGCCTACATCGAGGAGCTGGTGCGGGACTGCCGCGAGCGCGGGGTCTCGTTCCGGTTCGGGCGCGCGGTGGAACCCGCGGACGTCCGCGACGCCGACGTCGTCGTCGTCGCCACGGGGGCCCACTACCGGTTCGGACTCGGCCGTCTCGTACCGCGGCTACTCCACTACCGGCTGGGCCGCTCGCGGCCCGCCGCCCGGCTGTTCGCCTCGCCGCGGCTGCGCGATCTGCTCTACTACCGGCTGCGCGTCGGCCGGGGCCAGGCGCTCGTGCCCCGCCTGGCGGCAGGCTCCGATACCCGCGTCGTCGTCCTCGGTGACGCCGCCCGCGCCGGCAAGACCCGAGATGCCGTCGTCGCCGCCCACGACGCCGCGCTGCTCCACGTCCCGCGTCCCGTCACCACCACCCCCTGACCCAGAGAGTTGGGACACCCATGACAGAGCCGTCAGTGAGTGCCGTCGAGGAGGCCACGACTCGGCCGCGTCGCCAGACGCGG
>NZ_BSFQ01000298.1 GCF_027922425.1 Pseudonocardia halophobica
GAGAAGATCCCGGCGGCTCAGGAAGGAAACAACACTGGCACCATTGCCATCTGCCTCCATGGCCTCGACAACGACAAGTTCACCGAAGCGCAGTTTTCGACCCTGCGTGGCCTCTGCCTTGATATCGACGAGGCATATCGTGGCACCGTGACGTTTCATGGCCACCGGGAGGTCGCCCGCAAGGAGTGCCCCGTCTTCGATTACAAGGCCGTCCTGCGGCTGGATGCGCGTGGTGGTCTGGGCGATCTGGCTGGCGCCGCTGACATGATCCGTCAGGATCTGCCGCCCGCCCTTAGTGATCTGGAAGTCCTGCCGAACCGCATCACCACCTTGCGCCTCGGAGATCGCGGCGATCTGGTGCGTGGTCTTCAGGTCATGCTGGAGTCAATCGGTTACTTCCCCGGGGCGCTGGACAGCATCTTCGGTGCACGCACCCGGGCGGCAGTGCTGGCCTTCCAGGCGGATAATCACCTCGTCGCCGATGGCATTGTCGGCCCACTGACGCGCGAAGTGCTTG
>NZ_BSFQ01000299.1 GCF_027922425.1 Pseudonocardia halophobica
CCGCCGAGCCACCCACCTTCCACGCGACGACCGAGAAGTTCGATGGAATCGATTCTTCCACGGGCACAGCTCGCTCGTCCAGGACGCGCGAACTCGTTGGGCGAGCAATCCAGCACCGGAAGGCGTCCAGCACCCGGTTGCGCCGCTCCGACGTGACCGGTCCGGAGTCGTTGAGCCCGTAGGACACCCTGCTCGCCGAAACCTGGGCATGCTCGGCCGCGCCCTTCGCAGTCGGCCGCTTGCGCCTGCGGTCGGACTGCGGCACGTCGCGCTGCCTCCTACCCGTTCCACTGGGGCCTCCACGCGTGCCGCCCGGGACGGTATCGAGGTCCACAGGACGGCGTAGTGCGAACACCCGACGCACTCCGGCAGCGCCCGGTGCGCAGCGAGGTCGGAGGGTGAAGGAGACCTCCGCGATCGACGTCCGCGGTGGCACCGAGTGCGACCGTTCCGGTCGGCTTCGCGGTCGACGCCGTCGAGCACGCCCTGCGGGCCGAGCTCGACGGGGCGATCC
>NZ_BSFQ01000300.1 GCF_027922425.1 Pseudonocardia halophobica
GCTGCGCGCGCGCTCGACCAGGACGGTGGCGACGGGGCGGGTCCCGACCCGGCGGGGCAGGTCGGTCACCACGATCATGACGTCCCACTCCTGGCGTTCGCGGTGCTCCTGCGCGAGCGACTCCAGCGGGACCAGGCCCTGCTCGTCGAGCGGGATCTCTCGGGTCTCGCTGCCCACGACCCACTCGGTCGCGTCGTCGACCTGTGCGGCCAGCACCTCGGACAGGTCGGGTAGGAGGGCGGCGGCGAGATCGGTAGGCGCACCAGGATCGGCCAACAGGCCGACCCGGACCCGGCGGCCGCCTGGCCGCCCCTCTCGGGTGGACCTGCCGCCGCCCACCCGGTCGGGCGAACGGTCACGTGCTCGGTCGTCCATGGCGCCCCTCCTGGGCTCGTCGAGGCGCTGGCGCCTCCGATGTGCGCGCCCCTCGTGCACGCGTCACTTCCGGGGCGACGGCGATGCGGTGGTGGCCGGGCGGACCCGGCCACCACCGTCCCCGAACGGCGGCCCCG
>NZ_BSFQ01000301.1 GCF_027922425.1 Pseudonocardia halophobica
GCCCCGGACGCGGCGGGCCGCGTCTCGTTGCGGAAGATCGACGTGGCGGCTTCGTTCTGTGCCTTGCGACTGCCGGGGCGGGAGGCGTAGAAAACCACGCCCACGAACACCAGCGTCATGAACAGAAGCATCCAACTGTCGGCGAAGTGGCGGAGAAGGCTATAAACGTCCATATCCCCCTCCTTACCGCGCCGGATCCGGCTGGAAGGTCGAGAAGTCGACCAGCGTGCCCAGCATTTGCAGATAGGCGATCAGCGCATCCATCTCGGTCAGCTGCGGCTGGCCGTCGAAGTTGCGGGTCTGCGCCTTGGGATACCGCGCCAGAAGGCCCTCGGTATCGGCATCGGGCGAAGCCTGCGCCGCAAAGTCGGCCACGGCATTCTCCATCATCTCGTCGGTATAGGGAACACCGACCAGACGGTTGGCCGACATCGAGTCCTTGATGTAGCGGGCGTCGATGACGTTGCCCATCAGGAACTCATACTTCGGCATCACCGATTCCGGCACCACAG
>NZ_BSFQ01000302.1 GCF_027922425.1 Pseudonocardia halophobica
TCAAGGATCTTGTCGACCATCTCCTGCCGGTTGATCGCGTATTTCAGCGCCAGACGCAGGTCGTTGTTGTCGAAGGGCGCGGTGTTGCAGTGCATGATGAACACATAATGCCCACGGCCCGAGGCATTGGTGACCACCACCCCCGGTGCCCGCGACAGAAGCTTCGCCACCTTGGGATCGACCCGGTTGATCATATGCACCTGCCCCGATTGCAGCGCAGCCGTGCGGGCAGTGGTGTCGTTAATGATGAGGAATTCGATGCTGTCATAATGACCGCGGGTCGTATCCCAGTCATCCGCATTCTTTTCAAAGACATAGCGGACACCCGGTTCGGCCGAGGCAATCTTGTAGGGGCCGGTGCCAATGCCTTTGTTCGGGTCTTCCACACCACCGCCGGGCTGCACCACAAGGTGATAATCGGCCAGCAGATAGGGAAGGTCGGCATTGCCCGAGGCCATGGTCAGCACGACATTGTCACCGTCGACCTTGATGTCGGAAATGCCCTGCATGAT
>NZ_BSFQ01000303.1 GCF_027922425.1 Pseudonocardia halophobica
CTGGTGTGGCTGGCGAGCTCGGTCGGCATCGTGGCCGGGGCGCTCGGCTCCAGCCTCGAGAGCGAAGAGGCCGTCCGGAACGCGACCTACGGCAGACGGGAGCTCGAGCGGCAGCGCGGCCGCGAGGCGAGTTCGAAGTAGCCGGGGCGAGCACGTGGTCGTCAGGAGCACCGGATGCCGCCAGGGCATCTCTGCGTGACGAGGTCGTCCTCGCTGCTCGTCGCAGTGATCGGGGCGGCGCTCGTCGCCGTCCTCGGCCCGCCACGCTCGCGCCGATCGCCGGCTGGACCGCGGCGGCGGCGTGTTGTTGTTCCGGGTGTGGCGGACCTGCCCTCACAGCCTGCGCACTGCGTCAGCCGAGGGTGCTCAGGTGCCGGAGAGCGTCTGCGAGCGCGACCTTGACCTCGACGTCGAGCGCGATGTCCACCAGCGGGCCGGAAGCGTCGGGCCGACGGTCGGGTACGGTCATCCCACGTCCAGGGCCGAGTGTGCACGCCACGTTGACTCGAT
>NZ_BSFQ01000304.1 GCF_027922425.1 Pseudonocardia halophobica
GACATGCAAGCCGCCCGCAATGCCGTCGAATTCGACAATGTAAATATCGTCTTTGGGGACTCGCCCCAGGCTGCTCTGCCGCTGATGGATCAGGGGCTTGATCGCGGCCCGATCAAAACCGCAACCGGTCAGGTGCTTGGCGTGCACAACTGCTCGCTTACCGTGCGCGAGGGCGAAATCCTTGTGCTCATGGGCCTGTCCGGCTCGGGCAAATCCACGCTGCTGCGCGGGGTGAATGCCCTGAACCCGGTGGTGCGTGGCGAGGTGCGGGTCTCGGATGGCGACCGCATGGTCAGTGTCACCAGGGCCGATGCCGATACGCTGCGCCGCCTGCGCCTGTCGCGCATCGCCATGGTGTTCCAGCAGTTCGGCCTCTTGCCATGGCGGTCGGTGCGGGAAAACGTGGGGCTGGGGCTGGAGCTTGCGGGCATCCCGGTCGAGGCCCGCCGTCAGCCGGTGGACGAACAGCTTGAACTGGTGAACCTGACGCAATGGGCCGACCGCAAGGTG
>NZ_BSFQ01000305.1 GCF_027922425.1 Pseudonocardia halophobica
GGCGAGGCCATGCTGGAGCTGCGCGCCAGAAAAAAGTTGGCGGCCCTCATGGAGCGGGAGGACGGCAATTGATCCGGGCGCTTCATGAGGGCCTTCTGGCGGATGGGATCGCGGTGCCGCTGACCAAGCTGTGTGGCTGGTTCGGCGTGCCGCGGCGGACGGTCTATTACAAGCCGACCAAGGCTGCGCCGAAGGTCGATCCCCGCTTTGCTGATCCGATCAAGGCCATGATCGAAAAGGAGCCGTCCTTTGGCTACCGGACGGTTGCCTGGCTTCTGGGCTTCAACAAGAACACGGTGCAGAGGATCTTCCAGATCAAAGGCTGGCAGGTGCGAAAGCGACCGATTGGCATGCGGCCCAGCATCGAGGCCGATCCCTCGGTCGCCACAGCTCCGAACGAACGCTGGTCCACCGACCTTTGCCGTGTCTGGGCGGGGCGCGACGGCTGGACAACTTTGGCCCTCGTCATCGACTGTCACACCCGTGAGCTTCTGGGCTGGCATCTGTCGC
>NZ_BSFQ01000306.1 GCF_027922425.1 Pseudonocardia halophobica
TGACGCTCTCACCCATGCCACACTCCTGATGCCCGAGATTGCCCGTCGGATTATCAAGACTTTGCAACAACTTTCTGAAGTTCCGCAACCGCCGCCGCCAGACGCGGCAAGCGGCGCAAGGCCTTGTTGATCTCGATCTGGGTTTCCATCTTCACCGCCGGATACCCCAGCAGCACCCGACCCGCAGGCGCATTGGTGAAGATCTTGGTCGCCCCGCCAGCGATCACATCGTCGCCGACAAAGATATTGTCATTCACACCACATTGCCCGGCCAGCACCACACGGTCGCCGATTCTGGACGATCCGGCAATGCCGACCTGTCCGCAGAGAAGGCAATCGCGGCCCACCTGCACATTATGCCCGATATGCACCAGATTATCGAGCTTGGTGCCTGATCCGATGGCGGTATCGCGGATGGTGCCGCGGTCGATGCAGGCGTTGGCGCCGATTTCCACATCGTCGCCGATGGTGACGGCCCCCAGAGAGTGAATGCGCGTCCAGCTTTGTT
>NZ_BSFQ01000307.1 GCF_027922425.1 Pseudonocardia halophobica
TTTCATCAGTGCCGTTTCCCGCGTTGCAATTCCCCCGTGTTTCGCACAGCTTGTGCCAAATTGACAGAGGGAGGAGCCTATGCGCACCCGTGCCGCGGTGGCCGTTGCCGCCGGAAAACCGCTTGAGATCATGGAAGTGAACCTTGAAGGGCCGAAATTCGGCGAGGTTCTGGTGGGAATCAAGGCCACCGGCATTTGCCACACTGACGAATTCACCCTGTCCGGCGCCGACCCGGAAGGGTTGTTCCCGGCGATTCTCGGCCATGAGGGCGCGGGCGTCGTGGTCGAATGCGGCCCCGGTGTAACCACGCTGAAACCCGGCGATCACGTCATCCCGCTGTATACCCCGGAATGCCGGGAATGCCCGAGCTGCCTTAGCCAGAAAACCAACCTCTGCACCTCGATCCGCGCAACGCAGGGCCAGGGCATGATGCCCGACGGCACCTCGCGCTTCTCGATGCTGGATGGCACACCGATCCATCACTACATGGGCTGCTCGACTTTCG
>NZ_BSFQ01000308.1 GCF_027922425.1 Pseudonocardia halophobica
TTCCAGCTTGTCGCGCTGTTCGGGCGAGCGGACGGCCTCGTCATTCTCGATATCGTCGAAGAACAGGGTGTCAGGCCGGTAGGGGCCATGGCGACGGCCGCGCAGTTTCTGACCAGCGCCGACACCCTCGACGCGGATATCCTGACGGGTGACGATTTCGGCCTCGCGCCAGACCCGGCCTTGCCCGCAGGCATCGGGGAAATCGCTTTGCAGGCGCGGGTTGGTGGTCAGTTCCGCCTTGATCGCCTCGATCAACAGGGCGGCCTGAGCGTATACGTCACAAACCTCAATCGTGTAACGGGTCTTGCGCAGGATGATCCGATAAAGTGCCAGGCCGAGGGAAAGGTGGGTCGATTTGGAAGACCCACGCGGGGCGATGAACATCTCGCGCTCGCCCTTCTCGGCCGACATGATCGCAGGCACCCGTGCGAAGACCGCCTCGTGAAACAGGCTGGCATCGCCGCGCACATAATGCGGCAGATAGGTTTCCATGAAGAAACGGAACC
>NZ_BSFQ01000309.1 GCF_027922425.1 Pseudonocardia halophobica
GGGCGGGCCGATCTGGGGCTTGGCACTTTCCAGCCCGGAGAGGAGGGCGTGGTGGTGACGCCGGTGCTGCGCGACCGACTGATGGTGTTTCTGGCCACCGCACCTTCCCTTGCCAGCCAGCCGGATCTGACCTGGACGCAGATCGCTGGCCAGCCGCAGGTGGCGCTGACACGCGAAAGCGGGCTGCGACTGCTCACCGAAGTCGGCTATGAAAGCGCGGGCCAGCCGTTCCGTCCGGCGCTGGAGGTGCATCAGATCCATACCGCGCTGGCACTGGTGGAACAGGCGGGGCTGATTGCGGTGCTGCCCGCCTATGCCAAAGCGGCGGTGCATGGCCGCCCCATCGTGGCACGCGCATTGACCGCCCCCGATATCGCGCGCGAAGTGGCGCTGCTGCGTGCCCGCGACCGCAGCCCCTCACCCGCCCATGTCGCCGTCGCGGCGATCCTGACCCGTCTTCTGCGCGGGATGGCCGCCTGAGTTCTGCCGCATTTGACGGCGCAG
>NZ_BSFQ01000310.1 GCF_027922425.1 Pseudonocardia halophobica
GATGTTCAGCTCGGCCAGTTCAGGCATGGCCGCGACCGGGGCCACGTTGTCATAAGTCAGCCCGTGTCCGGCATGGACCTCCAGCCCCAGACTGGCCGCCAGGCGCGCACCCTCGCGCAGTGCCGCAAGCTCGGCTTCCGCCTCGGCCATCCGCCCTTCGGCATGGAGGTCAGAGTAATGGCCGGTATGCAGTTCGACCACGGCAGCGCCGATCCGGGCAGAAGCCTCGATCTGGCGCGGATCATGGCCCATGAACATGCTGACCCGGCATCCTGCGGAGGCCAGTGGGGCAATATATTGCGTCAGCCGCGCCTCGTCGCCTGCCACATCCAGCCCGCCCTCGGTCGTGCGCTCCTCACGTCGTTCCGGCACCAGACAGACGGCATGTGGCTTCAGCCGCAGCACGATCGCCTGCATCTCGTCCGTTGCCGCACATTCGAAGTTGAGCGGAATGCAGTAATGGTCTCGCAACGCATCCATATCGGCGTCGCGGATGTGACGAC
>NZ_BSFQ01000311.1 GCF_027922425.1 Pseudonocardia halophobica
CGCCACCACTTCGCGGTGGATGGCCAGCCATTCGGCATCGGAATGCGGGTTGGTCATCTCCAGCTCGGTCAGGCTGCGGGCCAGGCGTTTGCTATGACCGTCGAAGTCGATCAGCTTGCCACCCAGCACGCTGGTCACCTCATAGACGCCATCGGCCATCAGGAAGCCACGGTCGAAGACCGAGACCTTCGCCTCTTCTTCCGGCATGTAGTCCCCGTTCACATAGACGGTGCGGCTCATCTTGAATTTCCTTTGAATCTTGCCCGGAACCCCCAGCGGTGTGCGGCAGATGGCAGGGCAGGTCAAGCATTCATCCTCGCCGCTATGCCGCACACGCAAAGCTGCATTCGCAAATCCTGCTTGCCAACGCCTGCGCAACAATCTAACCATTCCGCATCCATCCCTGAAATTTACTTGCAGAGAGACGTCGATGAGCTTCCGCATCCAGCCCGCTGCCCCCGCCCGCCCGAACCGCTGCCAGCTGTTCGGCCCCGGCTCGCGT
>NZ_BSFQ01000312.1 GCF_027922425.1 Pseudonocardia halophobica
GGGGTCCTTGTCAAACAGATAGCCCTCAAGAAACAGCCAATCCGCGCCGCTAAAGACTGACGGGCTGACATCATCCGCCCCCAGCTCGGCCGAAATTCCCAGATAAGTGTTCATCGACCGCTCGCCATCCGGGGTGACAAAGATGATCGAACGCGAAGTTGGCAGCACATCCCCCGCAACCGGCGGGTTGACGAAAACCGTGCCCTGCTGCTCGGTCTGTTCGGCATAGCTCAGGCCCAGAGGATCGCTTGCCACCTTGCCGATAAAGGCGGTGCGCAGTCCCAGCATCCCCAGCCCGGCCAGCGTATTCGCAACCGAACCACCTGGCACCAGCCGCGCCTTGCCCGCCTGCGGATCGGCCGATTGCGCCGCCATCAGGAACTCGGACCGCTCGCGGTCGATCAGTTGCATGATGCCCTTTTCCACCCCCAGCCGGGCCAGCGTGTCCTCTGAGGTCGGCGCAATCACATCCATGACGGCATTGCCGATCCCGATTACAT